>NZ_JAYMDW010000003.1:0-1014027 GCF_037027205.1 Thalassospira sp. CH_XMU1458
TGGAGCAGCCCGGTAGCTCGTCAGGCTCATAACCTGAAGGTCGCAGGTTCAAATCCTGCCCCCGCAACCAACATTAATAAAGCTCGCCCTTGTGGCGGGCTTTTTTAATGTTCGATTATCGGGTGCATATGGATTGGAACATCGCAAACAGGCCTATGCCTGTTTGCAGGTTCTTTGCGTAGGCCATAGGCCGGAGCTGAGCGAGCAAAGCGAGCGCTAATCCTGCCCCCGCAACCAATAAAAAAACCCTGCCCCCTTCGGCGGCAGGGTTTTTTATTGCCCGGAGAGTCAGTCTTGGGCCGCCACCGTCTTCCGCTGAACAATGCCAGGTTGCAAGGCGAATTATGTTAGGATCGTGTCGGTCGGGTGCAGGGCGCAAATCCGATGCCCTATTTGCACGTATTAAAGTCAGCGGATCAAAACTCAATGTGATGAAACAGTGGAGGACAGATCATGAAGACGCGTGGAAAATGGGGTGGATTTGCTGCGGGGTTGATTACCGCAGCATTGGTCATCGGTGCATCGGCGAAGGCCCAGACTGTTAAAGTGACCCCGCTTGGCGCGGTTGATGGCGAGTTCTGCCCGCTTGACCGGGCGATGATTTTCGAAGATCCGGATGGTACCCGTATTCTTTACGACACCGGTCGAACGGTGGCCGGGCCATACGACGCGCGATTGGGCGAGATTGATGCGGTATTGCTTAGCCATATGCATGGGGACCACCTTGGTGACCGTCATATCGAGGCGGTGAATGCAACGGAATGCGGCAAGCCATCCTTCCCGGTTGATGTCCGGTCCGTGTCGAACACGGTTCAGATTGCACATGCCAAGGATGCGCTGATCGTAACCGGTAGCGAAATGCCCGGTATTCTGGGACGTAAACTTGAAAGTATCGGGGGTGATCCGGACAAGTCCGTTCTGGTGCGTTTCGGGGCTTCGCGTATGGTCGGTGGTGTGAGCATCACCACGGTTCCGGCGGTGCACAGCAACGGTGTGTCTGGAGACTTCCTGGGTGGGCCGTTGGGCGAGATGCTTAAATCTTCCGGGGTGACGGCGTATGCGGGGCCGCCGACCGGTTATGTCCTGACGTTCTCGAACGGGTTGTCCGTCTATCTGTCAGGTGATACCGGCATCACGGCCGAACAGGATGCTGTGGTGCGCGGTCATTACGGTGCGAAGCTGGTGGTGATGAATATCGGTGATACCTACACCACCGGCCCGACAGAAGCCGCCTATGTGATCAATAACCTGATCATGCCGGCATCGGTTATTCCATCGCACGCCAATGAATGGGCAACGGATGGCGGTAATGTGCGTTCCGGCACCCGGACAGAGGCCTTTATCAACGCAGTGAGTGTTCCAGCCCATGTTCCGTTGAGTGGCAAGACCATGGAATTCGACAGCGCCGGGGTCTGTTCAGCCGGTTGTTAAGCCTTGATCGGTTCGAATATGAAAAAAGGGCGGGAATTTCCCCGCCCTTTTCTGTTCGTATGGCGCGTACGCGATTTAGCTGCGCGGCTTAAGGTTTTCCGGATCGTAGATCGGTTTGTAGCCGATGCCGTAAACTTCGACCGGATAGATCTCGTCCATATAAGACACGTTGAGTCTGCGACCTTCTTGGCAATAGTCCCATGGCAGGTAGGCAAGGGCGATGTTTTTGCCGATGCTTGGACCAAAGGCGATCGAGGTGGTGAAGGAACGACGGCCCAATTCATCAATCAGGGTTTTGCCAGTTTCCGGATCCATTACCGGCAGACGCCCGACCGGATAACGGGCAACACCACTGGCATCAACGTTATCGGTCATGATCAGCGTGCAGAGCATGGCCGGTTGATGATCGCGTTCGCGATATTCGACATGCTTTGCCTTGCCGCGGAAGTCGGCTTCCTTGACCTTGGGGCGGGCAAGGTCGGCTTCAAGCAGGTTGTACTGGGTGTGCAGGTCTGCGTTCTGCAGGCGCAGTGACTTTTCCAGACGGCGTGAGTTGGCATAGGTTTCAACACCGACGGCCAGAACGCCAATGCCGCGCAACGCATCCCAGACAGCCAGGCCGTCTTCATAACGCATGTGAAGTTCCCAGCCCTGTTCGCCGACGTAGGAAATGCGGAAGGCCGAGACGGTCTTGCCGGCAATCTTGATCTGACGGATGGCGGCAAACGGGAAGTTTTCCACATTGAGCGCCTCGGGGTCTTCGACAACCTTTTTAAGGTTTTCACGCGCGTTCGGACCCCAGATGCCGATGGTGGTGAAATCTTCGGTCACATCGGTGATCGTGACATCCCAACCCTTATCCTGGGCGGTGCGGCGCATATAGGTCAGGTCACGCGGGCCAGCATCGGCACCATTGACGAGACGGCAGCGGTCTTCCATGCGGAAAACGGTGAAGTCGGCACGCACCATGCCTTCGTCATCAAGCATGTGGGTATAGATACCCTTGCCGATATTGGCATCCCCACCGATCTTCGCAGCACAAAGCCATTCCATCAGTTCGACGTGATCGGGGCCGGAAATGTCGGTCATGTGGAAATGCGACAGGTTGATGATGCCGCAATCGTCGCTCATGGCCAGTTGTTCTGCGTTCGATACGCGCCAGAAGTGGCGGTTGTCCCATTCATGTTCACGGACCGGCACGCGATCGGCGTATTTTTCAAGCAGGTGCTCGTTGGCGGCATAGCCATGTGCACGTTCCCAGCCGCCCAGTTCCATGAAGTAACCGCCAAGTTCGACTTCGCGCTCGTAGAACGGCGAACGACGAATACCACGGGCATTGGCGAACGGCTCGCGCGGGTGGACCGGCGGGTTGTAGATCTTTTTTGCCGTTTCATAGCAACGGTCGTGGATATACTGTTCATTCAGCTGGAACTTGTTAAAGCGCGAGAAATCGACCGAGGCGTGGTCGATGTGCGTGCGGCCATGGGTCATCCAGTCGGCAATCAGTTTGCCCATGCCCGGTCCGTCTTTAATCCAGATGCCAACCGCATACCAAAGGCCACGCAGGTTCTGGCTTTCACCCATCGATGGGCCGCCGTCGGCCGAGGACTGCAACAGGCCGTTGAACGAGTGGCTTTCGTTAAAGCCAAGCTCGGTCAGGATCGGGGTCAGTTCCATGGCGCGTTCAAGCGGTTCCATGACGTCTTCAAGCTCAAGGTCGCGCTGCGACGGGGACAGACGTGCCTGATCCTTTTCAAGGATGTCGCGCGGATGGACCAGACGCGGGTTTTCCTCATAGTAGTAACCCCATTCGATCTGGCCACCCTCAGTGCTTTTGGGGTCGCCGGTGTCGCGCATATAGGCCGAGTTGCCCTGGTCACGCAGCAACGGATAACCGATTTCAACACCGGTGCCTTCGAACTGGTTGTACGGCCCGAAGAAGGTCAGCGGATGATCAACCGGCATGACGGGAAGGTCTTCGCCGGCCATTTCCGCGATCAGACGGCCCCAGAGACCCGCACAGACAACAACATAATCGGCATGGATCGTGCCGCGTTCGGTGACGACACCCTTGATGCGGCCATCTTCGGTGATCAGTTCAAGCGCCGAGGTGTTGGAGAAGATCTTGAGCTTGCCAGATGCAACGCCCTGATCGATCAGTTTGCCAGCAACGGTTTGGGAGCGCGGAATAACAAGACCGGCATCCGGGTCCCACATCGCACCCATGATCTGGTCTTCTTCGAGAAGCGGGAATTTTTCCTTGGCCTCAGCGGCCGAAATGATTTTGACGTTGGTGCCAAATGCCTTGCCGGAGTCAACGCGGCGTTTGAGTTCGCCCATGCGTTCGTGATCACCAACACGTGCGACTTCCAGACCACCGATGCGCGCGTAATGGCCCATCTTTTCATAGAAATCCATGGAATACATGGTGGTCCAGGTGGTCAGCTGATCATGGCTGGTGGCATAGCAGAAGTCGGATGCGTGTGCCGTCGAGCCGATATCTGTCGGAATGCCCGATTTGTCGATGCCGACAATATCATCCCAGCCATTTTCGATCAGGTGATGCGCCACCGAGGAACCAACAATACCCCCGAGACCGACGATGACGACTTTGGCCTTGCTTGGAAATGCGCTCATTTCTCTCAATCCTTCTTTCCGAGATGTTTGTCAGTGCTCGGCATGGCGAAAACGCGTCAGGGACCGGTCAAAGCCGGCCCCTTTGCGAAGTTTACTACAAAGTGAAGACAACCGTTCGGTGATCGTTAAGCATCACCCTGCCTTCAAGATGGTATTTGACGGCGCGGGCGAGAACCCGGGATTCGATATCGCGGCCAGCCGCGACGAAATCGTCTGCGGACATGGCGTGGTTCACACGTTCGGTTTCCTGTTCAATGATCGGGCCTTCATCAAGATCCGGCGTGACATAGTGTGCGGTCGCCCCGATCAGTTTCACCCCGCGCTCGTAAGCCTGATGATAGGGCTTTGCCCCCTTGAAGCTTGGCAGGAACGAGTGGTGAATGTTGATGATCATGCCATAGAACTGGCTGGAAAGCTCGTTGGTCAGGACCTGCATGTAGCGCGCAAGGACCACCAGTTCAGACTTGGTTTCCTTGATCAGGTCAGCAAGCTTGGCTTCCTGTTCAGCCTTGTTTTCCTTGTTCACCGGCCAGTGGTAGAAGGGAATGCCTTCCTGATCGGCGACCTTGCGGGCATCTTCGTGGTTCGAAACGATAGCCGCAACTTCGGCGTCGAGCCAGCCGACCTTGATTTGGTAAAGAAGGTGCAGCATCGCATGGTCAAATTTCGAAACCATGATGATGATTCTCGGACGGCGTGCAACTTCATCAATCTTGAGCTTCAGGTTAAAACGATCCACCGCCGGGTTCAGCGACAGGGCAACAGATTCCTTGTCGATATCTGCCGGTGTGATGATCGCAACACGCAGGAAGAACTTGTTGGTGTGGCGGTCCCAGAACTGGTTGGACTCGGCGATATTGGCACCGCGCGTGGCCAGAGCAGAGGTAACGGTCGCAACGATGCCCGGCTGATCATCACAGGCAACACGAAGGATATAAGAGGTATCATTCACTGGTTTGGTTCCGTCTTGATGTCTCGTGTTGAATGTTAAAGCTGGTTTTCCAGCTGCGGCAGGATTTCAAACAGATCACCGACAATGCCGTAATCTGCGACCTGGAAGATCGGCGCTTCTTCATCGGTATTAATGGCAACGATGATCTTGGAATCTTTCATACCCGCCAAATGCTGGATCGCACCGGAAATACCACATGCGATATATAGGTCGGGTGCAACGACTTTACCCGTCTGACCAACCTGAAGGTCATTAGGGGCATAGCCCGCATCGACAGCCGCACGCGATGCACCAACAGCAGCACCAAGTTTGTCGGCCAGTGGCGTGATGACGGATTTGAACTTGTCTTCCGAACCAAGGGCACGGCCACCGGAAACAATAATCTTGGCAGAACCCAGTTCCGGCCGATCATTTTCCGACAGAATGTTTTCAAGGAAGGAAGATTTGCCGCTATTTGCACTTCCGGCATCAACCGGCTTGATTTCGGCGGTGCTTTCGCCGGCCTCGGCCGCGCCAAAGCTTGAGGTGCGGATGGTGAGCACTTTCTTGGCGCCTGTGCTTTGCACCACTTCGATGGCGTTGCCGGCATATATCGGGCGTTTGAAAGTATCGGCGTCGACAACTTCCATGACCTCGGACACCTGCATGACATCAAGCAGGGCAGCAACGCGCGGCAGGATGTTTTTGCCGTTCGCCGTAGCCGCGGCAACGATGGTGTCATAGTCACCCGCAAGCGAGACGATCAGGTCAGCAGCATTTTCGGCAAGATGGTTTGCCAGTGCGTCGCTATCGGCAACCAGAACACTGCGAATACCAGAAAGCTTGGATGCCTGTTCGGCAACGGCACCAACGCTAGCACCCGCGACGAGAATATCAATGTCGCCGCCGATCTGGGTTGCAGCACTCAGGGCCTTTGCGGTCTGTTCGGACAAGGTGGCGTTATCGTGTTCGGCAAAAAGAAGAATAGCCATGATTTCAATCTCCGCCTGGGTCAGATGACGCCAGCTTCATTCTTGAGTTTGTCGGTGAGTTCGGCAACATCGGCAACCTTGATGCCCGCCTTGCGCGTTGCCGGTTCTTCAACCCGGATCAGGCGCAGACGCGGGGCAACGGTAACGCCAAAGTCAGCGGCGGTTTTGCTATCAAGCGGCTTTTTCTTTGCCTTCATGATATTGGGAAGCGACGCATAGCGCGGCTCGTTGAGGCGAAGGTCGGCGGTGACAATTGCCGGCAGGCTGACGCTGATGGCCTGAAGACCGCCATCCACCTCGCGGGTTACCTTGGCGTGATCAGCTGAGAGTTCCAGCTTGGAGGCGAAAGTTGCCTGTGACCAGCCAAGCAGGGCCGAAAGCATCTGCCCGGTCTGGTTGGCATCGTCGTCAATCGCCTGTTTGCCCAGAATGACAAGGCCGGGTTCCTCGGCGTTCACAACACCTTTGAGGATTTTTGCGACGTCAAGCGGCTCAACCGGACCATCAACCGTGACCAGGATCGCGCGATCAGCACCCATGGCAAGGGCGGTGCGCAGGGTTTCCTGTGCCTGTGCCGGACCAATCGAAACGGCGACGATTTCGTCAGCCTGACCGGATTCCTTAAGGCGAATGGCTTCTTCAACCGCGATCTCGTCGAAGGGGTTCATCGACATTTTGACATTGGCAAGGTCGACACCGGAACCGTCCGCCTTGACGCGGATTTTCACGTTGTAGTCGACGACCCGTTTGACCGGTACGAGAACCTTCATCATTTCCCTCTCTGACGAAATCCGGATCAAACAAGTTTTTGGTCCGGGGTGGGTGCCTATTGCAGCAACCCGATTTAAGTTTCAAAGACTGGAAGCGTTACGCGATGCGACACTACCGGAGGCGATATTGAGCGTGGTGCAATTCTGGATGCCGAGTTTCCGGGGTCGGGGCAATTTTGACAGGTTTCTGGCGATCGTTTCGGGGCGCGAATGTACTGTTTGCCGATTTTGGCATCCTGATCGCAATCCGATTGTTGATTCTGCCGTGACCCTGTGTTTCTCTTGCTTAGCCGACATACCCTTCGGTATCATGAAAAGTAATCTGGCGACTTTTTGCGCCAAAAAATAGAATGTTTGCGTCAAAGTGAGATTACCGCTACGACAAAGCCGGTAACCTTGTCTGTATCGGAGGAACCGATGCTCAAGAAGCCTGAAGCACGTGCCCAGACTGCACCGCGTTTAACCGTCGGTTTTATCCTCGCAAAACGCTTTACGTTGTGCGCCTTTGCCAACTTTGTCGATGTTTTGCGCCTTGCAGCAGACGAAGGTGATCGCAGTCGTCCGATCCTGTGTAAATGGACGGTTTTGTCGGACACGATGGACCCGATCACATCAAGTAGCGGGATCGCGGTGCAGCCCAAGGAACGCTTGGGCGATCCACGGCGGTTCAATTATATCGTGGTTGTTGGCGGGCTGATGGATGACGCCGAAAAGCTGAGCCCCGCCTATCAGAAATTCCTGCATGAGGCGGCCGAAGCCGGGGTGCCGCTTGTCGGTGTTTGCACCGGGGTCTTTATGCTGCATGAGGCCGGGCTTCTTGACGGGTATCGTTGCTGTGTAAGTTGGTTCCATCATTCCGAAGTGGTCGAGCAGTTCGAAGGGCTTGATCCGGTTACCGAGCAGATTTTTGTGGTCGACCGTGACCGGTTGACTTGTTCTGGCGGGGTTAGCTCAGCACATCTGGCGGCCTATCTGGTCGATAAGCATGTCGGGCGAGCACAGGCGAACAAAAGCCTGCATATCATGATCATTGATGATGCGCTTCAGGCGGAAAAGCCACAGCCGGGCATTCCACTGGATTTGAAAACGCAGGATCAGATCGTGCAGCGCGCACTTTTGATCATGCAGCAAAATATCGATATGCCGATTTCCGTGCAGGAAATTGCGCGTCGCATGGGCAACAGCAAACGCCAGATCGAACGGCATTTCAGGATGGCTTTGGATACATCGCCCCAGGTGGCGTTCCTTAATATCCGGCTTGATCTGGCCCAGCACCTGATCGAAAAAAGCGACAAGTCTGTCGCCCAGATAGCAGTTGATTGCGGCTTTTGTGATTCTTCGCACCTTAGCCGGATGTTCCGCCGTCGTTATGGTTGTACACCACAGGCCCTGCGTCGCCCGATCCCGGATTCACTGGCCACAAGTGCGATGGTCGAAGACGCACCGCAGCTTGAGGCCGGCGCATAAGAAACGAAAACGCCCTGCTTACTGTGATGGCAAGCAGGGCGTTTGAATTGGTGCGATTAAGATCGCAGAGATATCACATCTCGACCTCGACATCGGAAAGCGGGGTCGAGCAGCAAATCAGGATCTTGCCCTGATCAATTTCGCGCTGACGGATACCGCCACCATGGTTCATGTCGACTTCACCGGAAACCAGTTTGGATTTGCAGGTGCCGCAAATGCCACGCTGACAGGATGACATCGGCATCAGGCCGGCTTCCTTGGCGGCCGACAGAATGGTCATACCCGGGCTGCATTCAACCACGTGGCCGGTCTTGCTGAAGCTGACGCGGAAGGTTTGCTCGCTGATTTCTGGTGCGACGGAGGCGTGTTCTTCGAACGTGCCCGCAGTTTCGGCGCCGAAATCAAAGCTTTCCTCGTAGTACTTGCCCATGTCGAAGCCAGCTTCTTCGAGCATGTGACGCACACCCTCCATGAAGCGGGCAGGGCCGCAGCAAAATACCTTGCGATCCTTGAAGTCGGGCGACATCAGCGACAGCATGGGCAGGCTCAGGCGGCCGGTATACCCGGTCCACTGATGGCTGGCAGACGCGCTGTCGCACGTCAGTGCCACCTTCAGGGTCGGGTTCTGTGCAGCCAGCAGGGCAAGCTCGTCACGGAAAATCAGATCAGACGGCGTACGTGCCGCATGAACGAAATGAAGGTCGGTCGGTTCGGACAGGTCACAGGCGGTACGTGTCATCGACATCATCGGTGTGATGCCGCTGCCAGCCGAAATGAACAACAGCTTTTCTTCGCCCGTGGCATCAGTAGTGAATTCGCCGCCCGGACCGGAAACGTTGATTTCCTTGCCCGGAAGCATGTTGTCATGCAGCCAGTTCGACCCCGGGCCACCCGGAACCCGTTTGACCGTAATTTCAAGACGGTATGGACGCGCTGCCGAAGCCGAGATCGTGTAACAACGGGTAATCATGCCATCGACCGGCAGTTCGAACGTCATGAACTGGCCGGGGTAGAAACGAAACGCGCGCGGTTCACGTGCGGAAAAGACAAAGGTCTTTACGTCGTGCGTTTCCTGACGCACCTGACGGCAAACAAGGACGTCGTCATTTTCCGGGTCCCAAAGCGGGACCCGGGTAACTTCGGTCAGAATTTCTTCGACCGGGGCCTGATCGCCCTTGTTGCTGTCGGTGGTATTCTTGTCGGTCATTCTGCGGCAATCCCGGCTTTGGTCGTTGCGAAGTGATCTTCCAGACGCTTGATATACCAGTCACAGAATGCTTCGACATGCGGTTCGGTAAACTTGGAATAGGGGCCCGGTTCGTATGCAGGTTGTTCGCTGCCAATCTGGGCAAGACGCACAAGGTCTGCATCCTGCTGGTTGGTCATGTTCCACACATGGGTGAGGTTATCAAGCGTGTAATCCTCGTTCTCATGCGCGTCCTTGTGAACCAGCCAGGTGGTCCGGACCAGCGTTTTGTTCGGTGCCAGCGGCAGGACAGAGAAGGTCACGACATGATCAGCCATGAAGTGGTGCCATGAGTTCGGATGTGTCCAGAAGCTGAGCCCGCCAAGTTTGGCATCGGTGAAATTGCCAAGCAGTTTCTTGGAGGCCGATTTTGTATCAAGGGTGTGTGATTCCCCTTCACGCATCAGCGGCAGGCGCATGGTGCGGAAACCAGTCACGCTCGACAATTGATCCTGTTCGGCAGACGGCAGACCGCATGCTTCCCAGCGGGCATGATCATTGGCGATGGTCTGGGTATATTTCGCAACGTCTTCGGAGCGGCGCTGATCAAGTTCATCAGGTGAGAAACCGAAACCGAATTCTGACAGCGGCACGGTCAACTGCGGATGGTTGCCTTCGCAGTGATAGCACTCGCGGTTGTTTTCCATGGTCAGCTTCCAGTTTCCTTCCTCGATCAGTTCGGAAACGTGGGCCACCTTGCAATTGGCAATGTCATGCGGTGCAAGATAGGGTTCCATGACCTTGGCCATTTCCTCGATATCGGCAGGCGCATCCTTGGCAAGACAGATAAAGATCAGGCCTGCAATGGAACGCACATGAACCGATTTGAGACCATGACAGGATTTGTCAAAGCCCGATCCCATGTGCTCAGCAAGGATAAGGTCGCCATCCTCGTTGTAGGTCCAGCCATGATAACGGCAGACGATATTGCCAATTGTGGTTTGGCGTTCGTCGATCAGTTTCGCACCGCGGTGACGGCAAACGTTATGGAAGGCACGAATGCCCATATCATCGCCACGCAGGATCAGGATCGAGGCCCCGCCGATCTCAACCGTGATGCAATCGCCCGGCTCGGGCAGTTCCGGCTCTACGCCAACAAAGATCCAGTGCTGGCCAAAGATCGCTTCCATATCCAGATCCAGAATGTCCTGATCGCTGTAGAACGGCGCTTCAAGGCTTTTGAATGTCTGGCGGCGGGCGACGAGTTTTTGAATGTCAGAAGAATGCATGGTCGGATACCTCGGCTTCTCTCAATGGTATCTGGATGGAATCCTGTGCATGGCTAGCCGTTTGCATCAGGGCGTAAGCATATCACCGATCACATTCGTCGGTGTACAGACAATTGAAACCGGTTGTTTCCGGCCTCGGGCTTATTTCCTGGACGTCTTCAGTGGCTATCTGCGCGCGAGAAAGTTGGTATAGCCGAGGTAACTGACAGTTTTGCATCCGCACAAAATGTGATGGTGCTGAACGCAGGAAACCGTTTGCCGCAAAACCATGGTGGTTGGCACGATTGGTATTCGCACCCAAAAGCGAATACGAACATGGTTTCACGTACAATGTACGTGCCGGTTTGCGGGCCGTCAGTTGCACCCAAAGTCTCCCTCTACTCCGCCGGCAGGTAACCTGCTCTTTGGCACGCCCACGGTAAAGAGTGAGCGATCAGAAAATCTATTTCTAAATGAGGTCGCTAAGGGAGAAAGCATAAGTCAATTGGGCAGTAGTTTTGCGACGCAGTTATCTTTGTCGGGCACACGATACCGGCTAGGTGGCCTTTGTCTGGAGAAATTTCAATGTGCAACAGCAGTTTTCCTCGCTTTTTTTGACGTCAATCGACCGCAATGGCATCATCATGACAACAGACCGTGAAAATTGGGGATTCGGGTGATGAAAGTCGGCATTGTCGGGGCCGGAATGGTCGGAAGTTCGGCGGGCTATGCGCTTGCCGTCATGGGACTCGCAAGTTCGGTGGTTCTGGTTGATCAGAACCACGATCTGGCCGTCGCCCAAGCCGAAGACATTGCGCACGCAGTGCCCTTTCTATCCTCAACAATTGTCGAGGCGGCTGATTATGTCGGTCTTGCCGGGGCATCGGTGATCATCCTTGCCGCCGGGGTCAGTCAGAAACCCGGTGAAAGCAGGCTGGCTTTGCTGGAACGAAACGCCGCCGTTTTCAAGGACGTGGTCGGCAATGTTCTTGCTGTGGCGCCTGACGCAATTCTCCTGATTGCGTCGAACCCGGTTGATATCATGACCCAAATTACGCAACGGATTTCCGGGCTGCCTGCCAACCGCGTGATCGGTTCGGGGACGATCCTTGATACTGCCCGTTTCCGCAGTCTTTTGGGGCGGCATCTGGGCATTTCGCCGCAATCGGTTCATGCCTATGTCCTTGGCGAACATGGCGACAGCGAAGTTCTGGCCTGGTCGAACGCCAAGGTGGGATCGCTTTCACTGGCCGATATTGCTGCCCAAGTTGGTTCTCCGATTACAGAGCATGTGCGTGCCACCATTGATGATGGCGTGCGCAACGCGGCCTATAAAATCATCAAGGGCAAAGGGGCGACCTATTACGGGATCGGGGCCGGATTGGCGCGGATCATCAAGGCGATTGCACAGGATCAGCATGACGTTCTGACCGTATCGTGTGTGACACACGAAATTGTCGGGGTCAAGGATGTTGCCCTGTCCATTCCCCGCGTGGTCGGGGCGCAAGGGATTGAGACCGATCTGATGCCTGAGCTTGTCAGTGCAGAGCGTGACGGCCTTGAAAAAAGTGCACAGCTTTTGAAGGACAGTGTTGAGTCAATCCGGCTGTAACATGGTCTGTTATGTGCCTACGGCGGCAGCAGGTCGACGTTTGCTGCGCATCGCGCGTAATGTCGTGCCAAAGGCCTGCGCATAGGCCCGGCTGAGTGCCGCGTGGCTTTTGAACCCGGTTTGAAGCGCGATGTCGGCAAGCTTCATGTCGGTGGATCGTGCCAGATCACGGGCCCGGCCAAGACGCAGCATTTGATAATACTTCCCCGGTGCCATCTGCAAATTGTCCTGAAAGGCGCGATCCAGACTGCGCAGGGAACACCCGGCGTGGGTCGCAATGGATTTAAGCGCAACCGGCGTTTCGATATGGGCGATCATTTCGGCAACCGCACGCCGGACATGATCCGCGCCCGGACCGTGCAATCGGTCTGCGCCGCGTGCTGATATATTGGGGTCGCCGTGCCTCTGATGGCGGGCGTCATAGACAAACAGATTGCTGACATCAAAGGCAACCGCTGGCCCATATTGCCGCGCAAGGATGTGCAGCATCATTTCCATGACGGTTGAAGCACCCCCGGATGTGATCATCTTGCCGTCTTCGACAAAGCGATCAGTCAATACGGTGACATCGGGGAACTGTTCACGGAACTGATCAAGTTCCTGCCAATGGATGGTTGCCGATTTTCCCGCCAACATGTTGCACGATGCCAGCAACCAGGCGGCGGTATCGACACCAATCACCGTGCGCGCATGTTGCGCAGCATTTTGCAGGCGGGCACGGGTGCGCGACGACAAATGATGCCGCATGTCATAACCCGAAATCACCACAAGATAATCGATATGTGTCGGGTCAGGGATGGCATTGAGGGCTGCCTTCGGCGTGATGACAAGATCACTGGAACTGGTCGCCGGTGATCCATCGATCGTGCAGATATCCCAGCTGATTTGTAGCCCGTTTGGAAGACCTGCGGCCGCGCGTAACGGTTCCAGCGCACTGGCCAGAACCAGATTGGAAAAACCGTCAAACAGGACAAAGACAAATCGGTGATGCGGGTGTGGCATGATCAGAAAAGTAAATGACGGAATATGTAAAATCAATATCGGCAATCGAGATATCCTGATGGCAGAGAATGATTGCAAAAACAGTGAGGCCATCATGCCGCTTTCGATGAACAAGGAAGTCTTCATTACCGCCGCCGTGACCGGTTCAGGCGGCACGCAGGACAAATCCCCGCATGTGCCAAGATCCCCCGAACAGATCGCCAATAGCGCAATTGACGCGGCCAAGGCCGGGGCGGCCGTGGTGCATTGCCATGTGCGTGATCCCGAAACCGGGGCATCGTCACGTGATTTGAAATATTACCGCGAACTGACCGAACGGGTGCGGGCAGCCGATGTCGATGTTGTTCTGAACCTGACCGCTGGCATGGGTGGCGATATCGTCTTTGGCTCGACCGAGGCACCGCTTCCGGTCAATGAAGGCGCGACCGATATGATCGGCGCGTCCGAGCGGATGGCGCATATTGCTGATTGCCTGCCCGAGATTTGCACCCTTGATTGCGGCACCATGAACTTTGCCGAGGCCGATTATGTCATGACCAACACGCCGGGCATGCTGCGCGCCATGGGACAGATGATGACCGACCTTGGCGTCAAGCCCGAGATCGAGGCGTTTGATACCGGCCATCTGTGGTTTGCCAAACAACTGGTGTCCGAAGGCATTCTTGAAAGCCCGGCGCTGGTGCAGCTTTGCATGGGCATTCCGTGGGGTGCGCCAAATGACCTTAATACCTTTATGGCGATGGTGAATAATGTACCGTCCGACTGGAATTGGTCGGCCTTTTCCATCGGGCGCGATCAGATGCCCTATGTTGCGGCATCGGTTCTGGCCGGGGGCAATGTTCGGGTAGGTCTGGAAGACAATATCTACCTGTCGAAAGGGGTGCTTGCCACCAATGCCCAGCTGGTTGAACGCGCGGTTGGTATTGTTGAGGGCATGGGTGCCACCGTGATTGGCCCGGATGCGGTCCGCAAGAAGCTTGGCCTGACCAAGCGGGAGCCACGCTAATGTCCACGAGCTCAAACAAAAAGGCCGCCATCATTGGCGGTGGTGTCATTGGTGGCGGCTGGGTCGCGCGGTTTTTGCTAAATGGCTGGGATGTGGCGGTTTTCGATCCGGATCCGCAGGCCGAACGCAAGATCAACGAAGTTCTGGCAAACGCACGCCGAAGCTTGCCCGCACTTTATGATCGCTCCTTGCCAGACGAGGGCAAACTGACCTTCCATGACGATATGGCAAAGGCCGTGTCTGGGGCGGAATGGATTCAGGAAAGCGTGCCGGAGCAACTTGCGCTTAAGCACAAGATCCTTGCACAAATTCAGGCCCATGCCCCGTCGGATTGCCTGATCGGGTCATCGACGTCGGGCTTTAAGCCAAGCGAGTTGCAGCAAGGATCAATCAAACCCGAACAGATCGTTGTCGCGCATCCATTCAACCCGGTTTATTTGCTGCCCTTGATCGAAGTCGTGCCGTCTGCCGCGACCGACGCTGCGACGCTTGAAGCCGGCTGTGACGTGTTGCGCTCTGTCGGGCTGAAGCCACTTGTCGTGCGCAAGGAAATTGATGCGCATATTGCCGACCGTTTGCTTGAGGCTGTCTGGCGCGAAGGGCTGTGGCTTGTTCATGACGAGGTCGCGACGACCGAGGAAATTGATGACGCCATCCGGTATGGCTTTGGCCTTCGCTGGGCCCAGATGGGCTTGTTTGAAACCTATCGCATTGCGGGGGGCGAGGCCGGGATGGAACATTTCATCGGGCAGTTTGGACCGGCCCTTAAATGGCCGTGGACGAAACTGATGGATGTGCCGGAACTGACCCCGGAATTGACCGCGCGTATTGCGCAGCAATCAGATGATCAGTCCGGTCATATGAGCATCCGTGACCTTGAACGCCTGCGCGATGACAACCTTGTTGGCATGATGCGTGCGCTTAAGAAATCGGGCAGTGGTGCCGGCGGCACGATCAATGATCACGAAGCGTCGCTTCCCGAACCGATGCCGATCAACGATCTTCCGGTAACCGGTGATCGCCAGATCCCGCAAAGCTGGACGGATTATAACGGGCATATGAACGAAGCCCATTATGTTGAGGTCAGTTCACAGGCAAGCGACCGCTTCATGGAATTGGTCGGGGCGGATGCAAATTATATTGCCAGTGGGGGCAGCTATTTCACGGTTGAAACCCATGTCTGCTACCTGCACGAAATCAGTGCAGGCGACCATATCCGTGTGACCACCCAACTGATCAAGGGCGAAGGCAAGAAACTTCATCTTTTCCATCGCCTGCTCAATGATGAGGGTGCGGTTGCGGCAACGATTGAGACCATGTTGTTGCATGTGGACCTTAAAACCCGTCGCACATCCGAGCCTGGTGGCGTGGTGGCAACCAATTTGGCAGAAATGGCAAAACGTCATGCAAGCCTGCCCAAGCCAGATCAGCTTGGTCGTGCAATCGGTTAGTCTAAACGTACGATCCGTTTTGCGTGGAACCAGTTCACAATAACGCTGTGTGATGCCCCTGCAGTCTTTAACTGCGGGGGCATCCGCGTTAGGTTGATCTATCACGTCTTTGACCAAGGATCCGTTGATGGCCAATTCCGATCAGGTTTCCCCCGAAGTGACCTATGACCCGATGCCAGAGGAAGAAGGCATTCGTGCCTTTATCGCCAAATGCGACGGGTTCTATCCGCCCGACGCGGTGGCGGCATCAATCGAACAGCAACGCAGCTGGTACGATGCGCTCTGTGCTGAATTTGCCTTTCCGCATCCCGAAGGCATGCAGGTCGAAGATGACGTGATTGCCGATATACCGGTGCGCCATTACCGCCCGGCCGATTGCACATCAAACCACAAGATCGTCTATATGCATGGCGGTGGCTTTGTAGTTGGTTCGCGCGACAGCCACGATGCGATTTGTGCGGAAATATCCGAGGCGGCAAAAGCCGAACTGATCGCAATTGATTACCGTCTTGCGCCGGAACATATCTGGCCCGCCCAGCACGAAGATTGCCATCGGGTGACCCAAAGCATCCTGGCATCGGGCAAGAAGATTGTGCTGGTGGGCGACAGTGCGGGTGGCATGCTGGCCGCCGGGATCGCGGTTCGGGCCCGTGAAGAAGGCTTTGGTAACCGCGTCTTGGGGCAGGCATTGATCTATCCGGCCCTTGGCGGTGACTTGAACTGGCCAAGCTATGGCCAGATGGCCAATGCGCCGGGCTTAAGCACCGATGACGTGATTTACTATCGTGATGTGCTGAAGGCACCGATGGATGATCCGTTTGCCCATGCGCTTTCTGTTGATGATCTGCGTGGGCTTCCACCAACCTTTATCACGGCGGCCTATTTTGATCCGCTGCGCGATGATGGGCGCGAATATACCGCCCGCCTTGCCCGTGCGGGCATTTCCGTTCAATACCGTGAAGAGCCGCAAATGATCCATGGCTGGCTGCGGGCCAGGCATATGAGCCCGGGGGCGAAAGCAGCATTCGGGCATCTGTGCAAAGCCATTTCGGACATGCTGGAAACCCCCTAACAGGCCGATTACACCATCTTGGGCCGAAGATGCATACCCGATCAAAAAGAAGCGATACAGGGCGGACAGTTTGCGCGTGCGGGAACCGCGCGTCGTTCGTTATGACCGATAAGATGTTGATCCCAATAAAACTTTGAGTTTATAAGATTCTTATGCAACTCAGTTTTGTCTGCGATTAAGCAGTTTGGGTGCGTAATGGTTCGGGGGGACCTGCATGATCAAATTTGCGAAACTGCAATCATCGCTGCTTTTGGCGATGACCGTCTTTTGCAGCGTTATGATCGGTGATTGGCGTGACGGATTTGCGGCAACGACGACAATCACCTGTTCGGTGGCGGGGTTTAATCCCTCTCAGCCGAACACTCTGCAATACGATCACAGTGCGGGCACCTGCACCCTGACAGCAAATACGATTTCACCCAGCAGCGCCCAATTCGATATCGTCTTCTTCAATCAGATCGGCGGTCCAGAACAGTTCCGAATCGGTACAGGTGCAGCGCATAGTGATACGGCGCATAAAGGCTGTTCCATGGGGAGCTTTACCGCCGCAGCAGGTGCCAACTGCTCTAGCAACCGGTCAGCAGACGGCACCGAAACGGCGACGGTTTTAATTGACGGTGAAAACGGGTCGACGATCCGAATGACCCTCTCCTATACCCTCGCCGGCGGCTTTGGAAACAATTTCACCTACAATAGCGGATCGGTCACAATCACGACTACTGACGCGGCGTCCTCGGAGAGCTCGGCCGCGGCCCGGCGCGCGGTTCAGGGTTCAGTGACGCGGTCTCAATCCGTGATCATCGGACAGAATTTTGGGTCGCGCGTGGCAAATGTGGCAGCTGGCCCATCCGTTGGAACGGTGCCAGCCAATGCCCCGTCGACACAGCAATTCGGCTTTGCTTCTTCGAGCTTGTTCGATGATCCGATGGAAAAGAAAACGCGCACTAACGGAACAACCGTACGCGGACTGGCGATGCTTGCATCCTTTGATACGTCGCGCGTTCTGTCTGCAGCAGAAACATCGGATACACCGACGGATGGAATTGGACAACGCACTTTCATATCAGGCGAAAGTCCGATTACGCTTTGGGGTCACGGGTCCTTTACCGATGTCGAGAACACACGCAACAAAACAAACGAAGACAATCGGTTCGATGGCAGCGTCTGGGGATATAATCTTGGTGCAGACTACCGGTTGTCGCCCGCACTCGTAGCTGGTCTGTCTGTTGGCTATGCCCAGACAGATATTACGACGACCTTTGAAACCGGCACGTATGACGAGGATACCTGGAGCCTTTCCCCCTATGTCATCTACACGCCATCCGATAATCTAATCTTCTCTGCCATCGCGGGCTATGCGTTTGGCGATGTGACCAAGAGCCGCAATACAAGCGTGACAGGCAATACTGACAGCCAGAGCTGGTATATGCAGGTCGATGTCCGCCAAACTTTCCAGCCGATCGCAGATAGCCCGCTCCGCGTGACAGGTGGGCTTGGTGCGTTGACGTCGCGAAATACGCTTGCTGCCTACACCGAAAGTGACGGCAACCGGGTCGAGGAATCCGCAGTTAATACCGTTCAGTTAAAGCCGAATGCCGAGCTGGCTTATTCTTTCCAGATAAGCGAGACATCTCTGACCCCATATGTGAAAGCGGGCTATATTCACGATTTTACCGACCAGACCAACGGCGATGCTGGGGCCTTTGACCTTGGCGGTGGTGTGCGGTTTGCCTCGGTCGGGACAGGTCTGTCGGGGGCAGTCGAGGGCTCCCGCGTGGTCGGGCGTGATGACTACAGCGAATATACGCTGAGCGGTTTGGTTGCTTATGGCATTTCGTTTAGCGGTCGGGACGGAAGCTTTGCCGGAACGGCGTCGCCTTATGTCGGTACCAGCCTGTCTGATAGCGGGACACCTGAAATATCCGCTGGCGCAACGCTGACCGACCTTGATGAAAGATTTTCCAGCAAACTGGATTTCTCCGGCGATCCGGCCACACGCAGCGCTGATATTCTGATCACGCTTGATCTGAAGTTCTGAGTTTTGCGCGATGCTGTTCGCACCATGATCGACCAATTATAAGAAAAGGGCCGGATAACCGGCCCTTTTTCGTGCAGATGGTTACATGAAGTTTCGGGGAATGGTCTTTTCCCAAGTCTTTTCAAAAACCTGTTCACTGCCCTCATAGCCAATCACCCAGGCCGACAGATACCAATTGTCGCGGTCACATGTCAGTTCCGCGTGGCAATCAGTTCGCACCGACCAGTCATCACGTTCCAGATCACAGGTCCAGGCCGCTTCACCCTTAACCGAAGTCGGATCAAGCGGATTGATCGTCCAGGTTTCGCTGCGCACTTGTCGGGTCGACAGGCGCGAATCAGGATGTTCATGAAGACCGGTATCTTCATAGATGCGATAGCGGGTTTCGTTATGCGTCAGATTGCGTTGAACACTCCGTTCTGTCCGGCCCGGTTTGTGTTCGATATATTTCGGCAGCGGATCGGGATTGTCCGGTTCCTTGACCTCAATCTTCTCGTGCGCGCCGAGCAACGGCAGATCAAAAGCAATAGAAGATGGTGATACAGTCAGTCCCGCGTCAAAGGGTGCTGGCAGGATCATCGGCCAATAGGATGTCGACAGTGCAAGCCGCATGCGGTGACCCAGCTTGAGACGATAGCCGCAGGCATCAAGCACAAGCGTGACGGTGACTTTCTGACCGCGCGGCATCGGTTTGGGATCGTTATAATTGGCTTCAAGATCACGATGGGCAAGGTTCAGAACCCCGAACGATACGCGGGTTGCCGTACCATCAGGATGCACATCGACCAGACGTGCGCACAGGTTCGACCAGTCTGCATCGCATTCGACATCAAGACGCAAAACCGGACGGCCCAGAAGGTCAATCTCGGCCTCTAGCGGTGCGGTTTCAAAGACCAGTGATCCGGCGTCATCCGGACGCTGATCAATGGCCATTTCGGCATCGGGTTTCAGCGTGAAATATTCGCCCGATGCGGTTCCGGTATCGAGTGGTGATTTCAAATAGATGTCTGCAGCAGGGGCACTTTCGTCACCTGCCTCGAAGGCGAGCCTGCCGTCATTGACATAGACGGTCTTGGTTTCGGGCTGCGTCCATGTGTCCTTGGCGATCCAGAA
This sequence comes from Thalassospira sp. CH_XMU1458, assembly GCF_037027205.1. Lineage (NCBI taxonomy): Bacteria > Pseudomonadati > Pseudomonadota > Alphaproteobacteria > Rhodospirillales > Thalassospiraceae > Thalassospira > Thalassospira sp. CH_XMU1458. Next base: position 19,977 of record NZ_JAYMDW010000003.1, read on the forward strand.
GCCCGGATCAAAATCGCGGTGCGGGGCCGGTTTGGGGCCATCAAGGATATAGGCGCGCATCTGCGGCAGCTCGTCGATGCCGTTATCATCACCCCGCAGCCACTTGTTCCACCATTTGATGGCTTCGCCCGTGAAGTCGGCACGCGGCTTTGGCCAGGCGAAATGCGGGTATTTATGTACCCACGGGCCGATCAGGGCCTTCGCGCGATCGGGCATGCCTTCAATCGCGCGCATTGGCGTGTTGCGATAGCCATCAGCCCATCCGGCCAGAACCATCGACGGGATTTTGACGGCATCAAAATCCTCGCAGATCGAGGCATGCTTCCAGAATTCATCGCGGGTCTGGTGTTGAAGCCATTCTTCCAAAAAGAACGGTTCTTCCTTCAGGCGGTGCAGCCACATTGCCCGCCAGTCATCACCCACCAATGCCGGGTCAGGTGAGCGTGACTGATAGGCGAGCATTGTGCCGGCCCATGACAGTTGTGCACCCAAATGACAGCCATTTTTGTAATGAATATCGTCGTTATAGCGGTCGACCGTTGATGCGATGGAAATCACCGCCTTGAGCGCAGGCGGATTAAGAGCAGCAACCTGCAGGCAGTTAAATCCGCCCCAGGAAATCCCCATCATACCGACCGATCCGTTACACCACGGCTGATCTGCAATCCATGCAATCAGCTCACACGCATTGGCCAGTTCAAGTTCGGTATATTCTCCGTCAATCACACCGTCTGATTCACCCGATCCGCGAATATCAATCCGCACGCCGGCAATGCCGGCCTTGGCAAATTCGGGATAGGTCGACTCATCACGTGCACAGGTCCCATCGCCCTTGCGATAGGGCAGAAATTCAAACACCGCCGGAACCGGGTCGTTTTCAGCATTTTCGGGCATCCACATGCGGGCAGCCAATCGGGTGCCGTCTGCGATGGTGATAAAGGTGTTTTCAATAACGGTGAAATTTCGGTCGGACATATTGGGGCGTGGTCCTTTGGAGTGGTTATGTGGGGCTTACTCAAAAAGGCGGCCCATGATCCGGGCCGCCTTTTTTTGTTTTCGCACGGTTTTTAGTGACCGGCACTTTCCATTTTGCGCGTGGCCAGAACTTTTTCCAGCCAGCCGAGTTCCATTTCCGGCACCGACTTCAAAAGAAGGTCGGTGTAATCGTCAAATGGCGGGTTCAGGACCTCGGAGCGTGGGCCGAAATCGACCAGCTTGCCCTGCAGCATCACCGCAACAGAATCGGCAATTGCGCGCACAATTGCGATGTCATGGGTGATGAACAGATAGGACACCTGACGTTCTTTCTGCAGACGTAAAAGCAGGTCAAGAATGCCTTCGGCCACCAGCGGATCAAGGGCCGAGGTCGGCTCGTCACACAGGATCAGTTCTGGCTGTGCGGCCAGGGCACGCGCGATCGCCACACGTTGCTTTTGCCCACCGGAAAGTTCGGCCGGATAGCGGTCATAGAAGGCTTCGCCCATCTCGATTTCATCAAGAAGTTTGATGACTTCCTTTTTGCGTTCCGCACCACGCTTGCCGAAATAGAATTGCAACGGACGACCGATGATCTGCCCGACGGTCTGGCGCGGGTTCATCGCGGTATCCGCCATTTGATAGATCAACTGGATACGTCGCAAATGATCGCGTGACCGGTCCTTTTGGGCGTTGGACAGTTCCTCGTCACCGAATGTGACGCTGCCCTGGAATGGGGGCAGCAAACCGGTGATGACGCGGGCCAGTGTCGATTTACCCGAACCGGATTCCCCCACCACAGCCAGTGTCTGGCCACGCGGCACATGCAGCGATACGTCATGAAGAACCTGAACCCCGTTGCCATAGGCCGCCGAAATGTTTTCAACTTTCAGCAACGCATCGGACTGGTCACGGGCTTCGGTCTGTTTGGTCTGACGCACATTGACAAGCGCCTTGGTATATTCCTGACGCGGGTTTTCAATGATCTGCTGGACCGGGCCATATTCGACGGTTTCACCATTGCGCAGAACCATGATGTCATCGGAAATCTGGGCGACAACGGCCAGATCATGGGTGATGTAAAGGGCGGCGGTGCCGGTCATTTCAATCGCATTCTTGATCGCGGCCAGAACATCAATCTGGGTGGTCACGTCAAGGGCGGTGGTCGGTTCGTCAAAGACAATCAGTTCCGGTTTGGAACACAGTGCCATGGCGGTCATGGCACGCTGCAACTGGCCGCCCGATACCTGATGCGGGAACCGGTTGCCGAAATTCTTGGGGTCAGGAAGACCCAGAATTTCAAACAGATAGTCGGCCCGTTTGCGGGCCTCATCCCGGCTCATCAGGCCGTGTTCGACCGTGGCTTCAATCACCTGATCGCCCAGTTTGTGCGCCGGGTTAAACGATGCCGCAGCCGATTGGGCTACGTAACAGACACGGGCCCCACGGATCTTGCGGATCCCCTTTTTATCAAGCGGCAGGATGTCCTGGCCATCAAGCAGGACTTCACCGCCGGTGATGCGCACACCACCCCGGCCATAGGCCAGTGCCGCAAGGCCGATGGTGGATTTACCCGCACCGGATTCCCCGATCAGGCCAAGGACCTTGCCCTTTTGCAAATCAAAGGACACACCATGGACAATTTCGATATCCATCGGGGCTTCACCCGGCGGGAAGATGGTCGCGCCAATGCGCAGATCGCGTACCGATAAAAGATCAGACATCGCCGCGGCCTCCTTTCAGGCTGGAAGTACGTTTCAGCAACCAGTCGACAACCATGTTGACACAGACGGCAAGGGCCGCAATCGCGCCACCCGGAATAAGGGCAGCCTGAATGCCAAAGATGATGCCGTCCTTGTTGTCCTTGACCATGCCACCCCAGTCGGCGGCGGGTGGTTGAATGCCAAGACCCAGGAAGGAAAGTGTCGACAGGAAGAGGATCGAAAACGCGAAACGCAGCCCGAATTCCGCCAGAAGCGGCGAAAGTGTATTAGGCAGAATTTCACGGAAGATGATCCACATCCGGCCTTCACCCCGCAGTTTGGCGGCCTCGACAAATTCCATCACCGCAACATCAAGAGCCACCGCACGGCCCAGACGATAAACACGCGTTGAGTCGAGAATGGCCATCACGGCAATCAGGATGAAGATGTTTTGCGGCAGGACCGCCAGCACCACCAGGGCAAAAATCAGGGTCGGGATCGACATCATCAGATCGTTCAGGCGCGACAGTCCCTGATCAATCGGGCCGCCGGAAACAGCGGCCGTAAAGCTCAGGAAAATGCCGATTGAAAACGACAGGATCGATGCCGCAAGCGACACAAACAGGGTTGTCTGTGCACCGTAAATCAGCCGTGACAGAAGATCACGACCCAGGTTATCGGTGCCCAGAAGATAAAGATCACTGGCCGGTTCCCAAACACCCGCAACAATTTCGCGTTCCCCATAGGGCGCGATGAGCGGGGCAAAGACAGCACAGCCAAAAGCAAACAGAATGCCCAGAATTCCGATCCAGGCGGTCAGCGGGATTTCACGTAATCTCATCGCGGATGCCTCAGTCTCGGATTGGCGACAATAGCGACGATATCGGCCACCATATTGAGCAGGATATATACCGCCGCAAAGATAAGCCCACAGGCCTGCACAACGGGCATGTCACGTACCGTCACAGCATCAACCATATACTGGCCCATACCGGGATAGACGAAGACAACCTCGACCACGACAACACCGACCACCAGATAGGCAAGGTTAAGGGCAACAACGTTAACAATCGGGGCAATGGCATTCGGAGCCGCGTGTTTGACGATCGCCTTGAAGGCGCCAAGGCCTTTCAGCTCGGCCGTTTCCATGTAGGCCGATGACATCACACTGATAATGGCCGCACGGGTCATGCGCATCATATGTGCGAGTACCACCATCACCAGTGTTGCCGTCGGCAGGGCAATGGCGGCCAGTCGTTCTGACCAGCTCATATTGTCATAGACCGTGGACGGGAAGGTCGCGACCCCCATCTGAACGGCAAAGAACACAATCAGGATATAGCCGATGAAGAATTCCGGCAGGGAGATCGCGGCAAGCGACAGAACGTTGATCACGCGATCAGGAATACGGTTGCGATAGTGAACCGCGACCATGCCAAGCCCGACCGCAAGCGGGACCGAAATCGCCGCCGCGAAGAACGCAAGAAACAGCGAGTTGCCAAGGCGTTTGGTGATTTGTTCGGTCACCGGCGCACCGCTTGCCCAACTGTTGCCAAAGTCGCCTTGAACAACGCCGCCAAGCCATTCGAAATAGCGCGTGGTAATCGGGCGATCCAGGCCAAGGTCAGCGCGGATATTGGCAATCGCCTGCGGTGTTGCAGACTGACCAAGATAGGTTTCGGCAAAATCGCCCGGAAGGGCTTCGACTCCGGCAAAAATCAGAATTGATACAGCCCAGAGCAACAACAAACTCAAACCCAGACGTTCGGCAATCAACACCGATAACGGATGGGTTTCTTTCAGTCTGTGTCGCGTGGCTCGTACGCCGGCCAAGGGATTGGCCATGAACACATACTCCCCCTTAATGGCCTGAACGGAAATTCAAGACGGGTGGGACGGCAAAGGATCATTTGCCTCCATCTGGAAATTTCGATCAGACCATGTGTCAAACAAACAGGCGAACAACAAGACGGGGACCACGGTCAAACCAACCGTGATCCCGCAAGTCTTCAATCATCGGGATGCAATGCATCCCGGTTGATTAGCTGTTGATCCACAGACGCGTCGCAACATAACCGTTCGACATGTCGTTCCCGATGTCATCGACAAATCCGGAAACGTTGGTCGTGGTTGCGTTCACGAAGTCATTGAACATCGGCAGGATAAGACCACCGGTGTCACGGACCATCAGTGCCATGTCGTGATACATTTCCTTACGCTTGGCCTGATCAAGTTCAGCACGCGCTTCGAGAAGGATCTTGTCGAAGTCGGTGTTGAAGAAGCGGGTGTCGTTCCAGTCAGCACTCGACAGATAGGCCGTCGAATACATCTGGTCCTGGGTCGGACGACCACCCCAGTAAGAGGTTGAGAACGGCTGAACGTTCCAGACGTTTGACCAGTAACCGTCACCCGGCTCGCGCTTGATTTCGATATCGATCCCGGCTTTTTTCGCGGTTTCCTGATAGAGAACCGCCGCATCGACAGCACCCGGGAAGGCAACGTCAGACGTGCGCAGCAGAACCGAACCGTCATGGCCGGACTTCTTGAAGTGGAAGGCCGCCTTGTCCGGGTCATAGGAACGCTGTTCGATGCCTTCCGGGAACAGGGCATAGGTTTCGTTGATCGGGAAGTCGTTGCCGACCTTGCCGTAACCGCCAAGGATCTTTTCGACCATGGTTTCACGGTCCATCGCGTATTTCAGCGCCAGACGCAGGTCGTTATTGTCAAACGGTGCGGTGTTGCAATGCATGATGAAGACATAGTGGCCACGGCCCGAAGTGGTCTGAATTTCGACATTCGGTGCACGTTTCAGAAGGCCAACGGTCTTCGGATCAACGCGGTTGATGAAGTGAACCTGACCCGATGACAGGGCTGCCATACGTGCGGTGGCATCGTTCATCACGATCATTTCGACAGAATCAACAAAGCCGCGATCGGTGCGCCAGTCGTTTTCGTTTTTAACGAAGGTTGCGCGTACACCGGCTTCGAAGTTGTCGATCTTGAACGGACCGGTACCGATACCGGCATTCGGGTTGTCATAACCGCCACCCGGCTGGATCACGAGGTGATAGTCGCTCAGCAGCAGCGGAAGATCAGCGTTGCCTTCCGAAAGCGTCAGAACAAGATCGCCGCCCTTGTTTTCGATGCCTTTGATCGAGCCCAGAACACCCAGTGCGCCGGACTCGGACTTTTCGTCGGTGTGGCGGTTCAGGGTTTTGACAACATCGTCGATGGTCAGTTCGGAGCCGTCATGGAACTCGACACCCTTACGGATTTTGAACGTCCAGACCGATGCGTCGGCATTCGGTTCCCAGGATTCTGCAAGCGATGGGACGGCAAGGCCGCTGGTCGGGTGCGATTCAACCAGGGTGTCACCCCAGTTACGGTTCATGGCAAAGGTGAATTGCGAAGAGGATTTTGCCGGATCAATAACGTCGGTCGAAGCCCCGCCCTGAAGGCCAAGTTTCAGATGCCCGCCGCGCTTTGGTTCCTGTGCCATGGCGGCCTTGCCATAGAGGCTTGTGGCGGCGGCAAGGGTCAGGCCGGCGGCCATCGAACGGCCGATGAATTCACGACGGTTCATTTCAGATGCTGTGACGCGTGACGCGAAATACTTGATAGGGTCAGTCATCCCTGTTCCTTCTCTGATGCTTTTGATTTTGCTGAATTATTTTAATGGTGTGGCAGATCCTACCCGCGATTTGGTTGTGCTTGGTTGTGCAGGTTGGGGTGTCGTTCAGACACAAACGGGCATGCAGCATGAAGATGTGCTGTTGCGCCATGGCACCGTTATTGCGCAGTTGATCAACTCCCCCGTTGGCCACAATAATTTTCCCTTTCGGGTATGTGCACGGCCATGGATGCCTGCCTTTCACAAGACGGATCCAGCAAATATGTCCATTCAGAACTTATGGTGTTCTGATCTGGAGGCACATGTTGTGTGGGACAGACAGTGCACAAATCGCGCACATCGTGACACGAGTTTGGGGGCTTCATCAAGCCAAGTGCGCATGGCCGTGCGATTTTTCGGCATCCGGGGATAGAGTTTCACCATGTGAAACTCTCTGAAAAATAGAATAGAAATCCGATGGAATTTGCCAAGAAACGCCTTGCCAATTAAGGGGTTTACGGGTGGGAAAGCTGATGGCTTGGATAGGCCGATTTAGAGCGAGAAAAATTTTTTAAAATTTTCAAGTTCGAACATCGAAAATTCGCTTAAAGGCACCGGATGTTCTGTTTGGAAACCTGAAAAATAATCATTTGGCGATTCGACTTTAGGCGCAGTTTCCCAATGTGGTCAGGTCAATTTTCGACGACGAGTACTGTCAAACGGTGTGCTGGAATTTTACGGCAAATATTGCAGCATTGCTTGTGCGCACTTTCGAAAGCCCGTTTTTGATTTTGCGTACCGTCAATGTTAGGTTCTTTTCGCTGCCCTGATATTTCGTGAAACCACGGACTTCAGGGGTGGTGCACATAACGGAGGAATGAATGTATCAGAAGATGCTCGTGCCTGTCGATTTGGCCCACGTTGAAAAATTGGATAAAGCAATTAAAACGGCGGTCGATCTAGCCAAGCATTACAAGGCCGAGATAAGCCTTCTAGGTGTCGGTACCAATACGCCGTCATCTGTGGCGCATACGCCAAAGGAATTTGAACAGAAACTTCAGGCTTTCGCCGAGGATCTGGCGTCCAAGCATGGTGTAAGCACCAAGGCGGTCGCGCATATTTCGCATGATCCGGCAGTGGATCTCAGCAAGGAACTTGTCGCCAAGGCCGACGAGCTTGGTGCCGACGTCATCGTCATGGCATCGCACGTGCCCGGTATTGCCGACCACATTTTTGCGTCTCATGGCGGATATGTCGCGTCACACTCGGATCTTTCTGTATTCCTCGTGCGTTAGGGGATACGGACGAACCTTTACGGCTAGGGGTAGCTATATATTCATTTAACCTAGGGAGTTTCAAATGGGGTCTGAAGCTGACACGGGCATTGAAAGCCCGGACGGTGCAGCGAACCCGATTGATACAGAATATGAAATCGGGCAAGACAATATCCAAGCAGAGATCGGGCCATTTGGACTGGATGTCCATAACCCGGTCTTTCTGATTTCGGGTCTTGCAATTGTTGCATTCGTCTTTCTCACCCTGGCTTTTCAGGAAAGTGTCGGGCCGATGTTCAACGACCTGCGTGGTTGGCTGACATCGTCGCTTGACTGGTTCTTCCTGTCTGCTGCCAACGTATTTGTCGTGTTGTGTCTGTTTCTGATTGTCTCGCCGCTCGGCCGTGTGCGCCTTGGCGGTGCGGATGCAACACCGGATTATTCCTATGCGGGCTGGTTTGCCATGCTGTTTGCTGCCGGCATGGGCATCGGTCTTATGTTCTATGGCGTGTCAGAACCGATTTCGCACTTCACATCCTCGATGGGTGGAATTGCTGTCGGTGAAGATGGTCTTCGTACCGACTGGGCGCCGCTTGGTGCGGCCGCCGGTGATGCCGATGCTGCATTTGATCTTGGCATGGCTGCGACCATCTTCCACTGGGGTCTTCACCCATGGGCGATCTATGCCACTGTCGCACTGGCACTGGCACTGTTTTCCTTTAACAAGGGCCTGCCGCTGACCATTCGTTCGATCTTCTATCCGATCTTTGGTGAACGTGTGTGGGGCTGGACCGGTCACCTGATTGATATTCTGGCGGTGTTCGCTACCCTGTTTGGTCTTGCAACTTCGCTTGGTTTCGGGGCGGAACAGGCCAATGCCGGGCTTGATTACCTGTTTGGCATTTCGGTTTCCGATACATCGAAGGTTTTCCTGATTGTCGGGATTACCGGTGTTGCACTTATTTCGGTGCTGGCGGGTCTTGATGCCGGGGTGAAGCGTCTGTCGGAAATCAACATGATCCTTGCAGCACTTCTGTTGCTGTTTGTGGTTCTGGTTGGTCCGACAATGGAAATCATCACTGGTTTCTTCTCCAGCCTGCTGTCATATGCGCAATATCTTCCGGCACTTTCAAACCCGGTCGGTCGTGAAGACGCCAACTTCAGCCAGGGCTGGACGTCCTTCTATTGGGCGTGGTGGATTTCCTGGTCACCGTTTGTCGGCATGTTCATTGCGCGTGTTTCGCGTGGTCGTACCGTGCGTGAATTCATCACCTGCGTTCTGATTATTCCGTCGCTGGTGTGTGTTCTGTGGATGACGGCCTTTGGCGGCACCGCGGTGCATATGGTAACCGAAGGCGTGACGGCGATTGCCGAAGCAGGTCTGCCGATCAAACTGTTCACCATGCTCGATCAGCTTCCGCTGCAAGCCATCACGTCCTTTATCGGGATTGTTCTGGTGATCGTGTTCTTCGTGACCTCGTCTGACTCTGGCTCGCTTGTGATTGATACCATCACCGCAGGCGGCAAGGTCGACGCACCGGTCCCGCAGCGCGTGTTCTGGTGCACCTTCGAAGGTCTTGTTGCGATTGCATTGCTGCTTGGCGGTGGTCTTGGATCCTTGCAGGCGATGGCGGTTTCGACCGGCTTCCCGTTTGCGATTGTCCTTCTGATGGCCTGCTATTCGATCATCCAGGGTCTGCGGACCGAACCCAAGGCCGTCGGTGCCAATTCCGAGGCGACGGTCAGCAAGGACTAGAATATCGACATATGCGTATCTCGCCGTTTGGCGGTAATGATACCTGGTCAAAGAAAAGGGGCGCCAACTGGTGCCCCTTTTTCATTTCGCGCAAGCATGTTGCGTCTGGTGGTATGTGAGCAATGCCGATGTGCTTATTGCGCGGCGCCCGTCAGCTCGATAACCATGTTGTCGTCATTGTCCTTGAGAACAAGACGCCCATCAACAAAATCCCAGCTACTGACCAAGACGAATGCGCCGCTAAAGGCATTTTCGATCTGCATGGCGTTGTCGGCGATGCACATCTTTCGTGTCATGACGAGCTGCGCGACACCCAGTGACGATCCCGCCTGTTCGTAACTGCCGGAATACTGATTGCAGCCTGCATTGCCCGACACCATGCCGTCGCTGGAAAATGTCGCGGTCGCCATGACAGGCGGGGTCGGCGACAGGGTGCTGTTGCCATCAATGACCTGCACCAGTTGCCATTCCTGATCAGTTACACTTCCCCAATCCGGTGTCATGTTGCCTGTGGATGCGGTGCTGCAGGCTGCAAGTGATGCCAACGCAACCAACGCCAAAGGCAAGACGATCCTGTGTTTAACCTGACGCATATCTGAATTCCTGTAATGCTTGCGCGGCCCCCGCGCGATCCTGTCATTCGCAAATTCTGGTGATGGTATCATATTTTGAAAGTCGTTGGCGCCAAAGGCGCTTCTGGTCGCAACCAAAACAGCTTTGCGCGCAGGGATGGCTTGTGGCTATGTTACGGATCCTGCAGGCGCATTATCCTTGCGCCCGTTTCCCGGTTCCAAAGCCCCACTTTGAAAATCAAGGTTACCTGACGATGAAGATTTCCGTGAAAGATGCCCACGCACTTGTGTGCGAAACTTTGATGCGCTGCAATGTGCGGGCAGACAATGCGGCCTCGGTCGCAACTGCACTTGTGACGGCCGAGGCATCCGGACAAGGGGGACACGGTTTTCGTCGCGTGCCGGCCTATAGCGCGCAGGCAAAGGTCGGCAAGGTTGATGGCATGATCAGCCCGATCTTTGAAAAGCCGACACCTGGCGTTTTGCGCATTGATGCGCAGCATGGATTTGCCTATCCGGCACTGGATCTGATGATGGATCACTTGCCCGACATGGCCCGCACCCAGGGGATTGCGATTGCCGCAATCCACAGATCGCATCATGCGGGGGTGATGGGTCTTACGGTCGAACGTCTGGCGGAAAAGGGATTGGCGGCGATGATGTTTGCCAATGCCCCGGCGGCCATGGCGGCATGGAATGGGCGGCGCCCGATGTTTGGCACAAACCCGATTGCTTTTGGCGTACCGGTCGGGGATGCCGGTGATCCGATCATCATCGACCTTGCGCTTTCAAAGGTCGCGCGCGGCAAGATCATGGCTGCCAAGCAAAAGGGCGTCGCCATTCCCGATGACTGGGCGCTTGATGTGGATGGCAATCCGACCACCGATGCGGTCAAAGCCATTGATGGCACGATGATCCCGGCAGGTGGGGTCAAGGGGGCGGCACTTGCCATGATGGTGGAACTTCTTGCGGCTGGTCTTACCGGTGCACAGTTCGGTCACCAGTCTTCGTCACTTTTTGATGACAAAGGCGCACCGCCTGCGCTTGGACAACTGATCATTGCCATTGATCCCAAGGCAACCGGCGGTGTCGGTGTAATGGATCACCTCGCCTATATTGCCAACGAGATTGCCGCAGAAGAAGGTGTTCGTTTGCCGGGGCGTCGCGGCAAGCAGGCACGCGCACTTGCCGAAGCGGAGGGGCTTGAGATCGAAGACGACGTCATGGAGACCATCAGTCAAATTAAATAAATTTCGCGATTGGTCCGTCTATCTCGGTGTCAAAATCGTTGATGCCGAATGTTTGACTGTTCTGTAGTTTTAAAATTGGACATTCATCAGACAAATGCTTGCTGACAATTTTGAAAATGTTACAGAAATAATTTCGGAATTACCGGTGAATACTTCGATGAATTCTTGATGTATAGACAAGTTTAATTGTTGTCGGGGCAATATGCTCTGCGTAATCATCGAACTGTAACATCAGTGTCACCGTAGAGTCGCGGTTTGTGCGTAGCTTCTTCTTCCAGCGAAACACATTCAGGCGACTCTTTTGATGCTGGTTGTAGATATCTCTGGACTGAACAAAAGCTTTACCCGCGACAAGCGTGCGCTTAGCGGCGTCAAACTGCAGGTGCGGGAAGGCGAGATGGTGGCGCTGATTGGCGCATCGGGTTCGGGTAAATCCACACTGATCCGTCATATTGCCGGTTTGCTGCGCGGTGATCGCGATGGCGGCAAGATCGTGGTGTTTGGCGAAACCATTCAGGAAAATGGCAAGATTTCACGCGGTGCCCGCAAGGTGCGCTCCGAGATTGGTGTTGTCTTCCAGCAATTCAATCTGGTTAGCCGTCTTTCGGTTCTGACCAACGTCCTGATGGGGCTTTTGGGCCGTGTGCCGGCATGGCGCGGGTCGCTTGGTCTGTTTACCAAAACCGAAAAGATGCGCGCCATGAGTGCGCTTCATCGTGTTGGCATTGATGCCCATGCGTCGAAAAAGGCACGTAACCTCTCGGGTGGTCAGCAACAGCGCGCGGCGATTGCGCGCACCATTACCCAGGGTGCTCGACTTATTCTTGCTGACGAGCCGATTGCATCGCTTGATCCGGCATCGTCCCGCAAGGTGATGAACACGCTTGATCGCGTAAACCGCGAAGACAACGTCACCGTCATCGTATCGCTTCATCAGGTTGATTACGCAAAAGACTACTGCAAACGCACCATCGCCATGCGCGATGGTGAAGTTGTTTTTGACGGACCGTCAAGCGAACTGACGCCGCAATTCCTTCAGGAACTTTACGGCGAACATTCTTCCGAACTTTTTGCCGATGGTGCGGCAAAGGCCGCAGAGCCCGTTACACGGCCCATCGCAGAAAAGGACCTGGCTGTCGCAACAAGCTAGCCGGGCCAGTTGTCATGACTGCCTTACCTTCTCGAAACATGTCGAAATCTATTCTGACAGGGGACTTCTTATGAACGTTAAGACAATCGCATCCGCAGCATTTGCGGCCACGATGCTGGCATCCGTCGTTGCCAAGGCCGATGTTGAATTCAAGCCACTCGAACAGGATCCGGAAACCATCGTTTTCGGTATCATTTCGACAGAATCTACTTCCAACCTCAAAGCTCAGTGGCAGCCGCTGATCGATGACATGGAAGAAGCACTTGGCAAAGACGTCGAGGCATTCTTTGCACCGGATTATGCCGGCATCATCGAAGGCATGCGTTTTGGCAAGGTTCACGTTGGCTGGTTTGGTAACAAGTCGGCAATGGAAGCTGTTGACCGCGCCGGTGGCGAAGTCTTCGTTCAGACCTCCAAATCCGATGGTTCGAACGGTTACTACTCCCACATCATCACCCAGGCTGATAACGACAAGGTCAAAACCCTTGAAGACATGCTGAAATGTGATGGTTCGCTGAACTTCGGTATCGGTGATCCGAACTCGACCTCGGGCTTCCTGGTTCCGTCCTATTATGTCTTCGCGAAAAACGGCGTTGACCCGAAGGAATGCTTCAAGACCGTTCGTAACGCCAACCACGAAACCAACCTGATGGCGACTGCCAACAAGCAGGTTGATGTTGCTGCCAACAACTCCGAGCAGCTTGGCCGTACCAAAATGAACAAGCCGGAAATCACGGACAAGGTCAAAGTCATCTGGACCTCGCCGCTGATCCCGTCTGACCCGATGGTTTACCGTAAAGACCTGTCGCGCGAACTGAAATCCGAAATCAAGGCATTCTTTCTTGGTTACGGTCGTTTCGGTGATGTTGAAAGCGCCAAGGAAGTTCTTGCCAACAACTCCGATGGCATGGGTCTTTTCATGGAAAGCTCGAACGCGCAGCTTTACCCGATCCGTCAGCTGGCCCTGTTCAAGGACAAGCTGAAAATCCAGAACACCGAAGAGCTTTCTGCTGAAGAAAAAGCAGAACGTGTTGCCGAGATCGACAAGAAACTTGCTGAACTCGACATCCTGGTTGCCTACCAGTAACCGACTTTTCGACAGGGAGTGCATCAAAGGTGCGCTCCCTGTTTGCTTTTAATTCCGGGATTTGAACGATGAACAGCAGCATTTCTTCGACATCATCTGTCGCAACGGAGCTTCCGCCGCGTGACCTTAAGCGGTCGGCATCAAGCTTCCTGCTTTGGGCGATCATCCTTGGACTTCTGGCCATGTCGTGGGAGGGGGCAGATATGCGCCCGATGGCGCTGTTTGAAAACAGCGGCAACATGGTCGACTTCGCCGAGGGCTTCTTCCCGCCCGACTTCCTGATGTGGAAGATGTATGTCGCAGAAATGTGGATCACCATCCAGATTGCGATCTGGGGCACAGCGCTTTCAATCGTTTGCTCGATCCCGTTTGGCATTCTTTCTTCTGAAAATATCGTCCCTGTCTGGGTCTATCAGCCGGTCCGTCGCCTGATGGATTCCTTCCGCGCGATCAACGAAATGGTCTTTGCCATGTTGTTCGTTGTTGCGGTCGGGCTTGGCCCGTTTGCCGGTGTCCTGGCCCTTTGGATTCACACCACGGGCGTTCTGGCCAAACTGTTTTCCGAGGCAGTCGAAGCAATTGATCCCGAACCGGTCGAAGGCATTCGTGCAACGGGGGCCAATGCGCTTCAGGAAGTCATCTTTGGCGTGATCCCGCAGGTCTTGCCGTTGTGGATTTCCTATTCGCTCTATCGTTTCGAGAGCAATGTGCGTTCGGCGACTGTGCTGGGCATTGTCGGGGCCGGTGGTATCGGCATGGTGCTGTGGGAATATATCCGTGGCTTCTATTACGCGGAAACAGCCGCCGTCATGATCATCATCATTATTTCGGTCAGCCTGCTTGATATGGTGTCCCAGCGTCTGCGTAAACTGGTGACCTGATCATGGCTTTCAACATTACGCAGGCCAAACCGGCAATGAAGGCATTGTCGGAACAGCCCACGATTGACCAAACAGCGATTGTCGTTGATTGCGAAATGGGGATCTGGACCGAAGTCGGTGCACGTACCTCGATGCGCGAAACGAAAATGGATGACTATTCCTATGTCGTGAATGACAGCGAAATCATCTATTCCGATATCGGCAAGTTCGTGAACATCGCTGCCCATACCCGGATCAACCCGGGACAGCATCCGATGGATCGGGCGTCGATGCATCATTTCCAGTATCGCTCCGGCGCCTATGAACTGGGCGAAGATGATCCGGCGTTCTTTGACTGGCGTCGCGAAAAACGCGTGCGTCTGGAACATGATGTCTGGATCGGGCACGGCGCGATTGTGCAGGGTGGTGTAACCATCGGCATCGGTTCTGTCGTGGGATCGGGTGCGGTGGTGACCAAGGATGTCCCGCCCTACACGATTGTGACAGGTATTCCGGCAGTCCCCCTGCGCCCCCGGTTCGAGGCAGACATCGTCGATGCGCTTCTGCGTATTCGCTGGTGGGATTGGTCGCATGAAATGCTACGCGAAAGATTGCAGGATTTTCGAACGCTTCCGGTGCGTGACTTTTGCCTGAAATACGATACGGTTTAACCGATCAATATTTCCCAATGATTTGATGGATGCCGAAGGTTAAGCTACTGACCTTTGGCATTTCTTGCCGCGTCACCCGTTTCCAGAGTTCACTCATGACCGACCAATATCAACGCTACGCGCTTTATTATGCGCCAGAACCGCAAAGCGCGTTGGGGCAGTTTGGCAATGCCTGGCTGGGGCGGGATCCGGAAACCGGAAACCAGTTGGCTCGTCCAACTGTTGCGGGCTTGACGGAAGCCGAGATTGTGGCGGCAACGACGTCGCCAAGTCGCTATGGTTTTCATGGTACTCTGAAACCGCCATTTGCACTGCCACGCGGCATGGATCGTGGCGATCTGGAAACCACCGTTTCGCGACTTTGCAAAACGACTGCACCGGTAACGTGCGGACATCTGGTCTTAAAGGCGATTGGTCGTTTTCTGGCACTTGTTCCGACCGAACCGGTCGCAGATCTGGCCGCCCTTGCGGCAACACTGGTGCGCGAACTCGATGATTTTCGCCAGCCCGAAGACGAAGCGGCAATGAACAAGCGCCGTGCTAGCGGTCTGACGGATCGGCAGGAAGCCTATCTTGTGCGCTGGGGCTATCCCTATGTCATGGAAGAATTCCGCTTCCATCTGACATTGACCAACAAGCTGTCAGACGATCAGATCGATCCCCTCAAAGCGGCACTTTCAGGCTTGGTCGCACCGCTGTGTCAGAACCCATTTACTGTCCGCGAAGTCTGTCTGTTTGGTGATCCGGGGGATCAGAAGCCGTTCAAACTGGTGAAACGTTTCTCATTGGCAGGATAAAAATGCTGCGCTTTTAAGGTGCAGCATTTTTGGATGGCTGAAAGAGCCTCAGGCGCGGTTTGCAATTGGTTGTGGCATTTCAATTGCGTGGATGAAGCGCGCGATGCCGGTTTCAAGATCGGCATCGTTGTCAACATGAACAACATGATCGCCCTCAACCTGATAGGCGGATGCGCGTGCAAGCCGACGTTCGATATCAAGGGCATCTTCGCGCCCGCGGGCTTCAAGCCGTTTGCGCAATGCCTCGCTGCTGGCGCGGATGCTGATCACCCGGACGTTGTTTTGCCCGACAAGGGCACAGGCATCTGAAATGACGCTGCGCGATACATTGACGATGACGGTTTTGCCTGCCTCGACCTCGCCAAGAACATGGCGCGGGATGCCGTATCCCAGATCATGGGCCATCCAGCTCAGCAGGAACGCTCCCTGACGTGCCATTTGTCCGAAATCTTCGGGCCGGACGGGGATGTGTGTTTCTCCAACCGATCCGGCCGGGCGGGTGATGCAGCGCCGTGGAAAGCAGAATTGCTTGTCTTGGGCAAGTCTTTCGCGCGCTGCATCGAGAAGGGTGTCCTTGCCAACACCACTTGGGCCAACGACAAGGACCAGAAGTCCGTATCCTGATCTGCAATTATGTGCAGGCGCGCCGGTCATGACACCCGCACGCCTTCGCGCCAGACGCCGCGTACAATCGGATGGTGCGGGGAATGATGTACATGGATCAGATCACCACGTTTGCCAACCGCAATCTCGCCGCGATCATCGAGCCCGACCTGGGTCGCCGGATTAAGCGACACGGTGCGAATGGCGCGTGGCAGATCGTAACCTTCGAACTCGTCAAACAGCTTCATCGCGCCGTGCAAAAGGCTGTGCGGGACATAGTCGCTTGATATGATGTCGAGATAGCCGTGCTTTGCCAAATCACCGGCAGCAACATTGCCGCTATGCGATCCTCCGCGCACAAGGTTCGGGCCCCCCATCATCACACCAAGTCCACCTTCATGGGATGCCTTGGCGGCTTCAAGCGTGGTGGGGAATTCAGCCACGGTCATTTTGTCTGCAACCGCCTCGGCGACGTGCTCGGCGGTTGCGTCATCGTGGCTGGCGAGTGCAAGGCCCTTCGCATGGGCCTGTTCGACCACATGACGGCGGTGCTTTTCGGAATAAAGCTCGGCATCGCGACGGCGGGTGGCGATGAATTTGCGCATTTCCTCGTCGTTCAGGCCGTATTTGCCCTGATAGTAGGTGTAGTAGGCATCAAGGCTGACGAACTGGCGCTGACCCGGTGTGTGATCCATCACCGAAAGCATGCTGACCAGAGGCAGGTCGATCAATTGACCAAGGGCCTCGACCATGCCCGGGAAGGATGTTTCGCAGCGCAGATGGAGCTTGTGATCGGCGCGCAGCAATGCATTTTCCAGCGCGTGTTCAAGGGCATTGACCGATTCAATCAGTCTGACAATGCGTTCCGACCCTTCATTGACGTCACCGATGGATACCGCATCAAACACGGTGGTGATCCCGGCACTGGCAACCTGGTTGTCATGGGCAACAACGGCGGCTGTTGCTGGCCAGCGTGTCTTCGGGCGCGGGGTCAGGTGCTTGTCGAGGTTGTCGGTATGCAACTCGACCAGGCCCGGCATCAGGTAATCGCCACCCATGTCCTCTGCCCCTGGCAGGTTCGATGGACGATCGGAAATATCGCTGATCTTGCCGTCCTTGACCTGCACGGCGCCATCAATGACTTCGTTGGCCAGAACGAGCTTGGCATTGGTAAAAATCTGTTCAGTCATTGGCCCCAACTTTAAACGAAGTCACATCAAACGACCCGGTGCAGACGGCATCACGGGTTTCATGGTCATGGAAAATGCCGGCAATCGCCGCCCCACGGCTTTTGGCTTCTTCAATCAGCGCCAGAACTGTGGCGCGATTTTGGGCGTCAAGCGATGCGGTCGGTTCATCAAGTAGCATGATCGGATAATCGGCAATAAAGCCGCGCGCAATATTCACACGTTGTTGTTCCCCACCCGAAAAGGTCAGCGGCGAAAGCTGCCATAGACGTTCCGGTATGCGTAGACGGGTCAAAAGATCGCGTGCCTTGTCAGTGGCGGTCTTGCGATCCGTGCCAAGGGCCACCAGCGGTTCGGCAACGATATCAAGGGTCGGCACACGCGGGATCACGCGCAGGAACTGCGAAACATAGCCCAGCGTGCGCTTGCGGATTTCCAGTATCGAATGCGGGCTGGCGGTGGTGATATCAAGCCAGTCGCCATCATGGAGCACCTTGATGGACCCTTGAGAGCATGTGTAATTGGCATAAAGCATGCGCATGAATGTACTTTTCCCCGATCCGGATTCACCGGTCAGCGCGATGCATTCACCAGCCGAAAGCATGAATTCAACGCCCTCAAAAACCGGGATGGTCACGCTGCCCTGAGTATGCAGGGTAAAGCTTTTGGCGACGTTTTGAGCATGAAGCATTTCAGACATTTTCTTCGCCCCGGTCAGTTTTGCAGAATGGAAGAAACAAGCAGCTGCGTATAGGGATGCTGCGGGTCATCAAGAACCTGATCGGTCAGGCCATGTTCAATGACCTTACCTTGTTGCATCACCATCAGCCGGTGCGAAAGAAGTCGGGCGACTGCCAGATCGTGGGTGACGATAATCACCGCAAGATTAAGGTCGTGAACCAGCCCGCGCAGCAGATCGAGCAATCTGGCCTGAACAGAAACATCAAGCCCACCCGTGGGTTCGTCCATAAAGACGAGGCGCGGGCTGGTTACGAGGTTGCGGGCAATCTGCAAGCGTTGCTGCATGCCGCCCGAAAAGGTTGAGGGCAGGTCATCAAGGCGCTCTGACGCGATTTCAACCTTGCCAAGCCAGCTGTCCGCATTGCTGCGGATGTTGCCATAATGACGATCACCGATCGCCATCAGCCGTTCGCCAATATTGGCCCCGGCACTGACATTCATGCGCAATCCATCACGCGGGTTCTGATGGACAAACGCCCAGTCGGTGCGCATCAAAAGGCGACGCTGTGCTTCGGACATCTGATAGACATCGCGCACGCCATCAATGCGGGTCTGATATTCAACCGTCCCGTTGGTCGGTTCCTGCTGGGCGGAAATGCTGCGCAGCAAAGTGGACTTGCCAGATCCTGATTCACCCACAATGCCAAGCACTTCACCGGGGCGGAGTTCAAAGCTGACATCCTTGCAGCCAACCCGGTCGCCATACATCATGGTCAGGTTATCCACGCGCAGAAGCGGTTCGTTCATTTGGGTCATTATTCTGCTGCCTTTCCGCGATCTGCGCTACCTAGGGGTTGGTCATGATGTTGCGGGCCGCGATGGCCGGCTTCTTGTCGTTCCGCGCAGTAATCGGTGTCTGAGCAGACAAACATCCGGTTCCCCTGATCATCGAGGATGACTTCATCAAGGTAACTGTCGCGCGCACCGCACATGCCGCATTCATCTTCCCAGGTCTGGACTTCGAACGGATGATCCTCGAAATCGAGGCTTTTGACCTTGGTGTAGGGCGGCAGGGCATAAATGCGCTTTTCGCGACCAGCCCCGAAAAGCTGAAGGGCCGCCATATTGTTCATTTTCGGATTGTCGAACTTTGGCGTCGGGGACGGGTCCATCACATAGCGATCATCGACCATCACCGGATAGGCATAGGTCGTCGCGATATGACCATGACGTGAGATGTCTTCATAAAGCTTCACATGCATCAGCCCGTATTCTTCAAGCGCATGCATCTTGCGCGTTTCGGTTTCGCGCGGCTCAAGGAAGCGAAGCGGTTCGGGGATCGGCACCTGATAAACAAGAACCTGATCCTCGCGCAGTTCCTTTTCCGGGATGCGGTGGCGGGTCTGAATGATCGATGCCTCGGCGGTCTTTTCCGTGGTGGCCACCTGTGCTGTCTTGGCAAAGAACTGCCGGATGGAAACCGCGTTGGTGGTGTCATCCGCCCCCTGATCAATGACCTTAAGCGTATCATTCGGGCCGATTACGGCGGCTGTCACCTGAACGCCCCCTGTGCCCCAGCCATAGGGCATCGGCATTTCGCGTCCGGCAAACGGGACCTGATAGCCCGGAATCGCCACGGCCTTAAGCAGGGCGCGACGGATCATGCGTTTGGTCTGTTCGTCAAGATAGGCAAAATTATAGTCCGGTGCCCCGTCGGCCGGATTTTTGACAGTCTGTTCCATGGGATTACTCCGCGGCCTCGGGTTGGGATGTGCCATTCTCAGCTTCGGCTTTCGCCAGACGTTCCTCGACCTCGGCGCGCATGCGACGCACCAGCTCAAGTTCGCCCTGGAAATCGACATAGTGTGGCAGCTTGATATGTTCGACAAAGCCGGTGGACTGAACATTGTCGCTATGTTCCATCACGAACTCGCTGTCCTGTGCCGGGCCCATGATCTGTTCGCCCATTTCATTGGCGCGCATGGCACGATCGACCAGGGCCATCGAAATGGCTTTGCGTTCGTTCTGGCCAAACACAAGACCATAGCCACGGGTAAATTGCGGCAGCTTGGTTTTTGATCCCTTGAACTTGTTGACCGTCTCGCACTCGGTCAGTTCGATGTCACCGATATCAATCGCAAAGCCGAGTTCTTCTGGCTCGATCTCGACCGAAACGGTGCCATAGCGGATCTCACCGACAAAGGCATGGCTGTTGGCATAGCCGCGCTGTGTGGAATAACCGAGTGCCAGAACAAATCCCTCATCACCGCGTGACAGGTTCTGCAAACGCAAGTCGCGCCCGGCCGGGAATTTAACCGGCTCGCGGGTCAGATCGGCGACCGGGGCGTTTTCATCGACCGGAACCGGTTCATCCTGAATAAGACCTTCATAGTTCAGGATGTCATCCAGAACGCGCGGCATGGTCTCATCGATCGGATTTTCACCACTCGGTGCCTCGGTCGGTGCTTCGCCGTTGGCCATCAGGGTGAAATCCAGCAGGCGATGGGTGTAGTCAAAGGTCGGGCCCAGGATCTGTCCGCCGGGCAAGTCCTTGAAGGTTGCCGAAATGCGACGCGATACGTCCATTTCGGCGGTTTTGATCGGCTTGGAAAAGGCAAAACGCGGTAAAGTCGTGCGATAGGCCCGCATCAAAAAGATCGCCTCGATCAAATCACCACGGGCCTGCTTGATGGCAAGGGCGGCCAGATCGCGATCATAAAGCGACCCTTCGGCCATGACGCGGGTGACGGATAGCGACAGTTGCTGTTCGATCTGATCGGTTTCGATCTCGGCAATGGTCTTGTCGCCGCGGCGCTGCTCGGCCAGAAGCTTGTGCGCATTGTTGATGGCGCGTTCGCCACCTTTTACTGCAACATACATGATTAAATGACCTCGATCCGGGTGGTTCGCGACAGGGCGGCGATCTGGGTTTCGCTTGCGAAAATCACATCAACACCGCAGGGAAACAGGTGATGGTTTTCTGCGCGCCATGCGTGGAAGCTTTCAGGAAGCGCCTTGATGCAAAGGCTGTGCGTATCCTTGATGCCCGGCCCCTTCAGGGTCATGGACGGGCGATCTGAAATCTCATCGACCATCAGGATCAGGGTTGCCGATTGATCAGGATATTCCGCATTGCCGACGGCAAGGTCTGTGACGAAGGACAGATCATCGGAAATGCGCGCAATTGCAAAATCGGCCTGTTTGACATCCGTGCTGATCGGGCAACCACAATGGAATTTCAAATGATCGCCTGCGGCCTTGGTCGCGCAACTTGGTGACAGCCAGATGGTCGTATCCATATCGGCCATGGCAAGAAGCGTTGCGGTGGCGGCTTTGTTCAGGCCATCGGGCGCGGAAACACTGACCGGCAAATCATAAATGCGACCGGGCCGCGACATCGCATCAAGCAGGGCGCGGAAAACAGCGTTTGAATCAAATGCCGCATGGTCAAAACCGGGCAACAAGTCACTTGTCTGGGCGGGGGGGGATTGGGGTTGGGGCGTCATTCGTCTTCTCCGCGGACAAGGGTGAAGAAATCAACTTTGGTGGCGGCAACCTTGCGCGCATGATCGCGTTTGGCTGCGGCCTGTTCGGCGGCCAGGGTGTCGATGAAATCGCTTGCCGATCCGTCGCGGAGCATCACCGCATCAAACAGGGCGGCATATTGCGCCTGAATGCGATCACGTCCCTTGACGTAGGAATGCCCGACCGTGCCGTCAGACAGTGTGACGGCACAACGCGTCACCGTCATTTCGCCAAGGTTGAAACGCTGTCCGGCGCCACCAGCACGGCCGCGGACCATCACCATGCCGATTTGCGGTTCGCGCAGGTGCGTCCAACTTTCACTACCGTGGTTTTCCGACCATTCGGTTTCAAGGCGGGCGCGCGGTGTGCGGGCCAAAACCGACATCCATCTTTGGCGCGCGGCAATATGCGGATCGGTGGGGGTGTCTGCATTCCGGTTTTGATCTGTCCGGGCATTCGGGGCGGGGTGCGCCGTCATCAAATTGATCCCTTTTCAACTTATGTCGACAAATTCAAAATTTGTCTAGACGTCTATACCTATTGACGTTATAAGACGATCCAGCACCGAAGGCAAAGGTCTTGCGGTGAAAGTTTTGTGAACGGGGAATGCAATGGATTGGGAACCAGGCCTATCTATTTGGAAGCAAATAGAAAAGCAGCTTCTGGCTGATATTTCGGAGGGCGTTTTCACACCCGGCGAAAAGATGCCGACCGAGATGGAATTGGTCCGGCGCTTTGGGGTGAATCGTCATACGGTGCGCCGTGCCATGGCCGCACTTGTCGATTCCAATGTTGTCCGTGTCGAACAGGGGCGCGGCGCCTTTGTTCAGGAACAGATCCTTGACTACCCGCTTGGTTCGAAAACCCGGTTTTCGCAGATCGTATCGGGCCGCCATCGCTTGCCCGACAAACGCCTGATCTCGTCCGAGGTCCTCAAAGCCAATTCGACCATCGCGCAGTTCCTGGATGTCAAACCGGGCACGCGGGTGATTGAACTGTTTTCGGTATCCGAGGCCGATGGCGTCCCGCTTGCGGTTGCGACAAGTTATCTTCCTGCCGCGCGCTTTGACGGAATTGTCGAGATATTTGTCGAAACCAAATCGCTTACGGAGGCCTTCAAGCGCTTTGGGATTGATGACTACACACGAAAGACCACGCGCATTTCGGCAACGCTTCCGTCATCACGTGTGGCCAACCTGCTTAAACAGGCGCGCAATCGACCGGTGATTTCGACGGAAAGTGTCGATGTTGATTCAGCCGGTGCGCCAATCGAATACGGTGTCACCGCCTTTTCAAGCGACCGGGTTCAGTTGATCGTCGAGTAGGGAATGGGTAGCGGGTGTGCTGCCCTAGTATTCCCGACCCGGACGGGCCCTGTAGACCGGGAAGCTTAGCTTGAACTTGATCGCACATGCCCGCATCAGGAATGAGGCAAAGAACGCAATCACGGCAATCGGCCCGCGCGGCAAATCAAGGATCGCTGTGCCAATCACATAGATCCCTGCACCGACCAGCGCACAGGTGATATAAATCTCCGGGCGCAGGATCAGCGGGATTTCGTTACAGACCACGTCACGCACCATGCCGCCAAAGGTGGCGGTGATCATGCCCAGAACGATTGCGACCAACGGGGATACCCCCAGATTAAGGCCGATGGCCGCCCCAGTGACCCCGAACATTGCCAGTCCCAGTGCATCCAGCCACAGCAAAGCAACATAACGTCGTTCGACAAGATGGGCGGTGAAGTAGGTGATGACGGCAGCCCCGATGCAGGTCACAAGCCAGGTGGTATCGCGTATCCAGAAAACCGGTGTTGCCCCGGTAATGACATCGCGCACAGTGCCGCCGCCAATACCGGTAAAGGTCGCAATCAGGACAAATCCGACCATGTCCATCTGACGACGGGATGCCTCAAGCGCGCCGGTAATCGCAAAAACGGCGACCCCCGCCAGTTCAAGCCAATAGATGATTTCAGTAATCGTCATGATGTCCTTTGCGGGGCCTGCCCGTGATCTGTGGGTTGCGAAACGGGATGTTCTATCGGCATGCGCAATCTGGCTGCTGCAACATCTTCAAGCTGTTCACGCAGCCAGAGATGCGATGGATCGTGCTGATAGCGTTGGTGCCAACACATGAAAATAGGAAGATCAAGCGTGCCTTTCTTAAGGCCTGCGAGCGGCATCGGCGCACGGGCAAAATCACGCAGCGCATGTTTTTGCAGAAGGCTAGGCAAGGTTGCGATCATATTGCTTCCACGCAGGAATTCGGCAATGGCGGTAAAGTTCGGTACCCGCAAAACGATGTTGCGTTTAACACCCTGATTTTCAAGCATATCGTCAAACTCAAGCGTGCGATTATTGCCATAGCGCACCGTGATATGGCGTGCGGACAGATAATCGTCATCGCTTTGCGGGGCGTCGCGCATCTCCGGATCATAAAACACCATGTAATGATCGGTCAGAAGACGCTTTTGCACGATATCAACACCTTCGGGTGGCCGCGGCGAAATCAGAAGATCGCAATGATTTTCGCGCAACAAGGCCGGTCCGGGCAGAAGGGACGGCACCACCGTCATCCGGATATTGGCAAGCGCGCCTTCCAGATTGCGAAACAGCGTCGGCAACAACAGATCACGCTGCAGATCGTTGGCGGCAATGGTCAGGCTCATGGATGCGCCATCGGGTTCGAAATGCGCACCACTGGCAAAGGCCTGCATCTGATCAAGAAGAAACCGCGCCTGTTCGGCCAGGTTTTGTGCATGCGCAGTTGCCACGATCCCGCGCCCGGATTTGGTGAAAAGCGGATCGCGCATGATCCGGCGCAATTTGGTCAAGTTATGACTGACCGCCGATTGCGTCACGCCAAGCCGTTCGGCGGCAGCCGTGACCGACCCTTCTTCAAGAACGGCCAGAAACAGACGCAGCGCATGGCCGTCCAGTTCCAAATGATCAAAATTGCTCATGAATAAGATGATAAATGATGCATTTATTTTATGCAATTGGCCACGCAGGATGCGTTTAACGCGGACATTCAACAGTCCGGAGCATCATCTGCGGAGGAAAAATCATGGAATTCTATCAGCGTGACAGAACGCTGCAGCCAGCAGGCTACACCCCGATCTACAAAACATCGGTTGCGCGTTCCCCGCGCCAGTCGCTGTTGTCGCTGCAAGGATCCTTGTCGGAAATTACCGGTCCGGTCTTCGGTCAGAACGAACTGGGTCCGCTTGATAACGATTTGATCCGAAACTATGCCAAGGATGGCGATCCGATTGGCGAACGTATCATCGTGCATGGGCGGGTTCTGGATGAAAACAACCGTCCGGTGCCCAATACGCTGGTCGAATTCTGGCAGGCCAATGCCGGCGGACGCTATCGCCACAAGAAAGATACCTATCTTGCGCCGATCGATCCGAACTTTGGCGGCTGTGGCCGCGCGCTGACCGATGAAAAAGGTTACTACTTTTTCCGCACTATCAAGCCGGGTCCGTATCCGTGGCGCAACTACGTCAATAGCTGGCGTCCGGCCCACATTCATTTTTCGGTCTTCGGATCCGGCTTTGCCCAGCGCCTGATCACCCAGATGTATTTCGAAGGCGATCCATTGATCAAGGAATGTCCGATTGTGCATGTCATCCCGGACGAAGATGCGATCAACCGCCTGATTGCGCCGATTGATCTGAAGGGCTCGGTGCCGCTTGATACCATTGCCTACAAGTTCGACATCGTTCTGCGCGGCCGTCGTTCAACCCTGTTTGAAAATCGTCTGGAAGGAAACTGATCCATGGTGCAAAGCCTTGATTATCTCAAAGAAACCGCTTCCCAGACGGCGGGCCCATACGTGCATATTGGGCTCATTCCCAGTCTGGCCGGTTTTGACATTTTTGAAAACAATTTCACCAACGTACTGGCCGATGAAAACACCCGTGGGGAACGGATCATCATCGAAGGACGGGTGATTGACGGTACCGGAACGCCACTGCGTGATGCGCTGCTTGAAATCTGGCAGGCCAATGCAGACGGGCGCTACAACCACGAACTTGACCATCAGAATTCTGGCAAAATCGATGAGGATTTCCGCGGCTGGGGCCGGACGGGAACAGATTTCGATACCGCCGTCTATCGCTTTGAAACAATCAAGCCAGGCGTGGTTTCCGGTCGCAATGGCAAAGACATGGCGCCGCATATCAACTTTTGGATCGTGGCACGGGGCATCAATATCGGGCTGAATACCCGGATGTATTTCGCCGATGAACAAGATGCGAATGCGGCTGATCCTGTTCTGAACCTGATCGAACAGAAAACCCGTCGCAAGACCCTGATTGCTGATCGTGATGACAGTGGATCGATCCCGGTCTACCGGTTTGACATCGTCTTGCAGGGTGATGGCGAAACCGTGTTTTTCGATATCTAGCAGCGCGTAAAGCTATAGTGATAATGCGGTGATCGCCTTTCGCGGTTGCCGCATTTTTGTTGAAACACCTACTTAAAATGCCGTCTGCTGATTCTTATATTCACGTCCATAAAAGCGGTGTGGTAAAACAACCGCTGCTGAGGGTTTCAAAAACAACAAAAAGACCCCGGTGATAGAGAGTGAGAGGATCAGCCTTGAACAAGTTGTTGCAGGTCGGAATCCGCGTTCAAGTAGCTCTGGCAACAGCGCTGCTGCTGGTCGGACTGACTGTCCTGATGAGCTTTGTGGTCGGAAAGCGATCCGGTGCAGATCTGCAAAAGCAGATTGGTCTGGGCGTTTCTGATATTGCCCGTCAGATGGCTGATGAACTTGACCGTACCATGTGGACCCACCGTGGCGAGGTTTCGGTCCTAAGCACGCTCTCTGTCCTGCAAGAGCTCGAAGATACCCAACAGATTTCCAGTATCGTCAATCGCCTAAGCCGCGAAATTCCAATCTTCACCTGGATAGGCGTGCTTGATCGCGACGGGACGGTGGTTGCGTCGACGAATGACTTGTTGCTCGGGGCCAATATCGCGCAGCGCCCGGTTTATCAGTATGGCAAGAACGGACAGTTCATCGGCGATGTTCACGATGCGAAATTGCTGGCTGAAAAATTCCCGCTATATAACGGGGAGCCGATCCAGTTTGTCGATATTGCCGTTCCGCTATTCAATAAAAATGATCAGTTCACCGGTGTATTTGCCACCCATCTGAGTTGGGAATGGGCCGATAATGTCCGTAAAACCCTTTTTGCCGGGCAGGGGATCCATCGGGATGTGGATATATTTGTCGTATCAGCCGATGGCACCGTTCTTTTGGGGGCGGATGGCGCGATGGTCGGGTCATCGCTTGAACTTGATGCTCTGCAGCAGGCACAGCGCAACAATATCGGATGGAAGATCAGCACGTGGCCGGATGGCGCAGAATATCTGACGGGCTATGCCCCGGCCGATGGTCATCTTGATTATGCCGGTCTGAACTGGTCAATCCTGGTGCGTCAGCCCGTCGAAGAGGCGCTTGAGCCGGTTTATGTCCTGCGCCGTGACATCATGGCGTGGGGCTTGGCGTTAAGTATCATCTCCAGCGTGATTGCATGGTGGGGGGCTGGTTTCTTTGTCGGACCGATCGGCAAGATGGCCCGTTCGATCGAGGCGATGAAACGTGGCGAAATTGAACGTCTGCCCGACTTTGATGGCGCAAGAGAAATCAAGATCCTGTCAAACAGCCTCAATGCCTTGCTGGCCAAACTGACGGAAAAGGACGCGGCCCTTGGCCAGATGGAACACATTGCCCATCACGATAACCTGACCGGGCTTGGTAACCGTCTGGCACTTGATGTCTATTTCGAACATGCCCTTGCCCATGCTGATCGCCACAAGACCCAGCTTGCGGTCATGATGCTTGATCTTGATGACTTTAAACCGATCAATGACAAGTTCGGTCACTCAGCTGGCGATGATGTCCTGCGCGAGGTCGCAAAACGGTTGCGCCGTTGTGTGCGCGGTGGCGATCTGGTTGTGCGTCTGGGTGGTGATGAGATGGTGGTGGTGTGCCATGTCGGAACGAGTGGCGAGGGCGAAGCCACAATGTTGGCCGAACGGATATTGAACGACATCCAGATGCCCTTCATTACCGGCGGCAATCGCGTTTCCATTCATATGAGCATCGGCATTGCCCTTTGTCCGGTGCAAGGCAAGACCATCGATGTGCTTCTTGATCAGGCAGATGATGCCCTTTATGCCGCCAAGGCGCGCGGCAAGAACTGTTATGTGCTTGCTTCTGATGATGGTGAGCCGTCCGGCAGCAAGTCGTCGCTGGCATGAGATGCGGGTTTTCTTGACTTTGTCTCAGGGCATCGCAATAAGCATTTCATGACAATTTCATCTGAAAAAGAACTCGAACAATTGCGCAAGATCGGGCGAATCTGTGCCCGTGCGCGCGATGTCATGGGGGCGGCCATCGTCCCGGGCATCACCACCGCCGAGCTTGATGATATCGGCCGCAAGGTTCTTGAGGATGCCGGTGCGGTGTCCGCCCCGGAAAGCGAATACAAGTTCCCCGGCGCGACCTGTATCAGTGTCAATGACGCGGTCGCGCACGGTATTCCCGGTGATCTGGTTCTCGCCGATGGCGATCTGGTCAATATCGATGTTTCGGCATCGCTTGATGGCTATTTTTCCGATACCGGGGCCAGCTTCATCTGCGGCACGGCAAAGCCCGAAATCGCCAAGCTTTGCGAAGACGGCAAGAAAGCCATGTGGGCGGGCATCAAGGTGGTGCGTGACAAGGCGCCTATCCGCGAGATCGGGCTTAAGATCGAAATGTTCGCCCGCAAGGGTGGCTATACCCTGATCCGCAATCTTGCCAGCCACGGTATTGGCAAGTCGCTGCATGAACATCCCCACACCATCCCGACCTGGGATGACCCTAAGGAACGCCGTGCTCTTAAAAAGGGGCAAGTGATTACCATTGAACCGTTTCTGTCACGTGGCGCGAAATGGGCGCTTGATAGCGAAGATGGCTGGACCCTGTATGCCGATACCGGTGACGCAACCGTGCAGTACGAGCACACCCTTGTTGTCACCGAAAAGGGCTATGAAATCATGACGCTGGGGAATTGATCCCCAGTAAAAATGTTGCAGTCTATGCTGCAGCATTTATTGCAACATAAAAGCCGCCCGAATGTGTCGGGCAGCTTTTGTTTTGTGTGTGTTTGAAGTGCGGTGTTGCGGTTACGAACCGTATTTTGCCTTGGCTTCGCGACGGCGCGCATGCAGGACCGGTTCAGTGTAGCCGTTCGGCTGTTCGCGACCCTTGAACACCAGATCACAGGCCGCCGCAAAGGCGATGCTGTCATCGAAATTCGGGGCCATGTTGCGATAGGTCGGGTCACCGGCATTCTGTTTGTCGACGACGGCGGCCATGCGTTTCATGGTTTCCATTACCTGTTCTTCGCTGCACAGGCCATGATGGAGCCAGTTGGCGATATGCTGGCTTGAAATACGCAGCGTCGCTCGGTCTTCCATCAGGCCGACATCATTGATGTCTGGCACCTTGGAACAGCCGATCCCGCTATCGATCCAGCGCACAACATAACCCAGAATGCCTTGGGCATTGTTATCAAGTTCTTCCTGGATTTCGCTTGGCATCGGTTTGATGTCACCCAGACGCGGGATCGCCAGAATGTCATCAAGGCTTGCGCGTTCGCGTTTGCCAATCTCGTCCTGAACCGCACGGACATCAACCTGGTGATAGTGGATGGCGTGCAGGGTTGCCGCGGTCGGTGACGGAACCCAGGCGCATTTTGCACCGGCCTTGGGATGGCCGATCTTGGCTTCCATCATTTCGGCCATGCGGTCCGGTTTGGCCCACATGCCCTTGCCGATCTGGGCAACGCCCTTCATGCCGCATTCAAGACCGATATCAACGTTCCAGTTTTCATAGGCCGCGATCCAGTACTGGTCTTTCATCGCTTCCTTGCGGACCATGGGGCCGGCTTCCATGCTGGTATGGATTTCATCACCGGTACGGTCAAGGAAGCCGGTATTGATAAAGACCACACGGTCCTTGGCGGCACGGATGCATTCCTTGAGGTTGACCGTCGTGCGGCGTTCCTCATCCATGATGCCGACCTTAAGGGTATGTTCGGGCAGATCAATCGCCTTTTCGACAAAGGCAAACAGATCGTTGGTCAGCGTGACTTCTTCGGGGCCGTGCATTTTCGGCTTCACGATATAGACGCTGCCATGGCGGGAGTTCGAAAGTTCGTTATTGCCGATCACGTCATGCTTGGCGATCAGGCTGGTAACCATGGCGTCAAGGAAGCCTTCCGGGACTTCGTCGCCATTGGCATCAAGCACCGCATCCGTGGTCATCAGGTGACCAACATTACGGATCAGCATCAGGCTGCGGCCCGGCAGGACAACTTCAGTCCCGTCAAAGCCCTGATAGGTCCGGTCCGGGTTCAGGCGGCGGGTGATCGTTTTGCCACCTTTCTCGAATTTTTCCTCAAGCGTGCCTTTCATCAGGCCAAGCCAGTTGCGATAGGCAACGGTCTTGTCTTCGGCATCCACGGCGGCAATCGAATCTTCGCAATCCTGAATGGTGCTGACCGCGGATTCCAGGATGACATCGCACACGCCCGCGGCATGTTCCTTGCCAATCGGATGCGTCGGGTCGATATGGATTTCGATATGTAGGCTATGACGGCGCAGCAAGACATCGGTCAGCTTGCCGTCCTTTTCGTTATACCCGATGAACTGGGAGGGCAGCTCAAGTGCGGTTTCGCTGCCATCAGACAGGGTGACAACCAGCGTCCACCAGCCTGATGCGTCTTCGCGCACTTCGTATTTTGTGGCATCGGCATGTTTGCCGGTTGCAAGCGGGGCGGCTTCATCAAGGAAGTTCGCGGCATAAGCCACAACCGCAGCACCGCGTTTCGGATTGAATGACTTGGTCTTTTCCTTGCCGTCGGCTTCGTCGATGACATCGGTGCCATACAGCGCATCATACAGGCTGCCCCAGCGCGCATTGGCCGCATTAAGCGCATAACGCGCATTCATCACCGGCACGACAAGCTGCGGACCCGCCACCCGGCCAATCTCCGGATCGACATGGGTGGTGGTGATATAGAAATCATCGCCTTCTGGCAGCAGATAACCGATCTCGGTCAGGAATTCCTTGTAGGCAGCCGGGTCGCGTGGCTGGTCTTGACGCGACAGATGCCAGTGGTCGATCTTGGCCTGCAATTCATCGCGCTTTGCCAGCAGCGCCTTGTTGCGTGGTCCAAGTTCAGTGACGAGCTTTTCAAAGGATGCCCAGAACTGATCGGAACTGATCCCGGTTCCCGGAATGACTTCGTTGGCCACCAGATCGTGCAGCACTTTTGCAATCTGAAGTCCGCCTTCTTGGATGCGTTGGGTCATGTTTTCTCTCACCAGACTTGGAACTGTTTCGGGCGATTAATATGGCTTTGCCGACGAACACATAAAGCGCGGCAAAGGCAACTCGCCTATCGTTGGTTCACAACATATGGGTTGAAGCAGGCCCGGGTCCACAGCCGGTTTCAAAATTGCGGGATGTTTTCCGCATTATGGAAGCCTGATCATTCTGCCCCAATCGACAGACATTCACATCTTCTTGTCTGCATTCGGATCTGTCGTGCCGTCGCTGTCTGCTGGTGGCACCTGTCCAATGTCGTCGGGATGTGCCGTGCCATCCGGGGTCAGCACATCTTGCAGATCATGGGGGTCCATTGGTTTTGTTTCATTATCTGGCTCTTTGCTGTCGTCTTCGTCATTGAGACTGATGTCGTCCGTAATCGGTGACAGCTCAAACGCCATTGGCGTGGTGCGGGGCACGGCAACGAACTGACCCTGTTCCTCGATCGAGATACGACGGCCAAAGCCAGCGCGGTACGTTGCAAAGCTCGCAACGCAAATGCCAACGATTGAAAACAGGACCGGCAAGGCCCATGGGCCGAAATAACCGATTGCACTGGATCCCAGAATTGGACCAAACGCAGCAGACCCGCCATAAATGATCAGAAGACCACCAGACGCAGGAACAATATCCTCCGGCTCAAGATAGTCATTCACATAAGCCACAGCCAGGCCGTAAACCGGCATGATGAACACGCCCGTGATCCCGCCCCAGACTGTCAGATTGTCGCGGACAAGATCCGGCGCAACCAGCGGGAAAAATCCACAGATCGCAAGCCCGGTCAGAACGAAAATCATCACATATTGGCGCGGCACCATGTCCGAAATCTTGCCGATCGGAAATTGCATGATCATGCCGCCCAGAATGACGAAGAACATGAAATAGGCGATCTCATTGGTCGCAAGTCCGAGGTCAGCCGCGAAAACCGGCCCGACACCATAAACCGCCCCCGAAAGCACACCTGCACCCGATGCGGCAACGAAGCCCAGCGGCGAAATCTTGTAAAGACGGCGGAATGTCATGCGTTCACCGCTGACCGCAGACGGCGGTGGCTGACGGGTCAGGGCAAGCGGAACAAGCGACAGCGACAGCAGGACAGAAGCCACCGTAAACAGCTCGAAACTGCTAACTGGGGCACCATTGAGCAACAGCTGACCAATCGCCAGCCCGCCAAGCGAAACCGTCATGTAAATCGCAATCGTCCCACCGCGCGATGTATTGTCCGCCTGCGCGTTCAGCCAGCTTTCAATCACCAGATACAGGCCCGAAACGCACAAGCCGGTCATGATGCGAAACAGCGACCAGGTAATCGGATCAACCAGAACGGCATGTAAAAGTGTGATGGCCGACGCGGCCGATGCCAGTGCGGCAAACGTCCGGATGTGGCCGACCCGGTTGACAAGGCTCGCCCCCCAGATGATGCCGGCAACGAACCCGATATAATAGGATGCCATGATGATACCGGTATAGACCGGCGCAAATCCCTCGGCGGATGCACGCAGTGCAAGCAGCGATGATTGCAGAGATGCCCCACTATTCAGCGCAAACGCGGCGAACAGCGTTGCAGACAGTGCAATAATAAGGGCGACCGGCGAACGCGGCATGGCATCCTCGTTTGAGTTTCAATCAGGCAGGCACCCTGCGGCAAGGGGATCGACCGTGTCAATCCTTACAAGCCCTTGGTACACAAGGGGAATAGTGCATTTTGTGTTTAACACCACGGCGCACAAGAAGTTCCGCAAAAATTATGAACCTTCTTTAATCCCGCTTGGCCCACGCGCATAGTGCCGGTTTCGCGCAACTGATATGTGTAAAGCGGCTTTACTTGGCGCCTAAGCAGGCTTTGTTCGGTGAAAATCGCACAAGCAGCTTGACCTTGGGGGTGTTGATGCTTTCTATGGACCGAAATCAGACGCAATTTGCCAAAATTCCCGCGATCCGGGGTTGGATTTTGCGTTTCGCCACCAGACTTCAGGTTCATTGATGATAATCGGCATTCAAGCCAACTGATGAACCGACCATACAAGGGGAGGAAACCTTGAAAATTTTGCGCACACTCGGTGTGATTGCCGCCGGTATGATGGCCTTGTCCGTGGCGAATGCCGCGCAGGCTGAAACCCGCGTCACCCTGAAATCGGCCAAGGCCGCGTCATCCTATTACCAGATGGCCGCCCAGTTTGCCGAGGCAATGAAAACCGGCACCGATGGTGATATCATCGTCACCGTAGAGGAAAGCCAGGGTTCGGTTCAGAACGTCATGGAAGCCATGGTGCGTCCGGGCAATTATGTCTTCACCTCCCCGCCCGGTCTCGTAAGCCTGGCACAGAACGGCAAAGGCCCGTTTGACGGACGTCCGACCGAAAAGTTTGCCGAAGTCCGCGCCCTGTTCCCGATCCCGTCGCTGACCATGCATTTCGTGATGCGTGCTGATTCCGGTGCGACCAGCTTTGCCGATCTCGAGGGCAAGACCATCCTGCTTGGCAAGGGATCCTTTGGCGCGCGCGAAGGTGAAAAATATCTTCAGCTGTTTGGTCTTGAAGGCAAGGTCGATCTGGCGGATGCCGAACTTTCCAATGCGGTTGCCGCCCTTAAAAACGGTCAGATCGATGGTTTCGTGACCGCGGGCTCCTGGCCAGCGCCGAACGTGATCGAGGCCGCGGCAGGAACCGATGTCATTGTTCTGTCGCTGTCCGAAGACCAGCTTGCCGAGACCAAGCGTGACAAAACCGTCATTCCGGCCGGGACCTATAACGGTCAGGAAGAAGACATCACCACCGCATCGCTTTCGGTTGTTGCCTTTGCCACCACCCAGATGGATGCCGATACGGCCTATGCGCTGACCAAAACCTTCTGGGAGCAGAAGGCGAAAATGGGTGAAAGCTCTTCTTGGTGGAATGGTGTCAGCCC
This sequence comes from Thalassospira sp. CH_XMU1458, assembly GCF_037027205.1. NCBI lineage: Bacteria > Pseudomonadati > Pseudomonadota > Alphaproteobacteria > Rhodospirillales > Thalassospiraceae > Thalassospira > Thalassospira sp. CH_XMU1458. The sequence goes on from NZ_JAYMDW010000003.1 coordinate 53,981, forward strand.
GGAAATGCTTGCCAACATCACGGGCAAAATGCATCCCGGTGCACTGCGTTACTATGACGAAGTCGGGTTCTCCATCCGCGACGATCAGCGCTAAGTGCTGATCAGATAACATGTTCAAGGCCCGGCAGTTTTGCCGGGTCGTTTCTTGTCAAACAAGCCATTTAGATTATGTCAGCCACCACTCGTCCCTTCTGGATCGCCCTTGGCGCCGTTTCAATTGCCTTTCACCTGTGGCTGATTTTTTCAGGATTGGTTCCCAATCTTGTTAGCCGCCCGATCCATATGGCGCTTGCCCTGCCTTGGGCGTTGATTTTTGTTGCCAAAACCCGCGCACAGAAAATCTCTGGCATCATCCTGACGCTGATTGGTCTGATCGGGTGTGGTTGGATCGTTGCCAATCATCAGACGCTTGGCGACCAATACGGTTTCCTGATGGGAAATAGCCAGATCGTGCTGGCAGCGGCGTTATTGCTGATTGTGCTTGAAATGGCACGTCGGGCAATTGGCTGGCCGTTGCCGACGGTGGCGGCAATTGCACTGCTTTATGCGCTGTTTGGCCAATATATTCCGGGCGAGTTTGGCCATGCCGGGTTGCCAGTTGAAAGCATGCTGGGCACCCTGACCATCGCAGAGGGCGGCCTTTGGGGCAGCCTGACGGGCGTGTCGGTCAATATCGTGGCGATCTTCGTTATTTTCGGGGCGGTTCTGAATGGCGGCGAAGCCGGTCAGGGATTTATGAATGTCGCAGGTGCGGCCGCCGGTCGGCTTAAGGGCGGGGCGGCGAAGGTTTCAGTCGTGTCGTCCGCGCTGTTTGGCTCGATATCGGGGTCTGCATCTGCGAACGTGGCCTCGACCGGGGCAATCACCCTGCCTGCCATGACCAAGCTTGGTTACCCCAAACGTCTGGCGGCTGCGGTTGAGGCCGTGGCATCCAGTGGTGGGCAGATCATGCCACCACTGATGGGGGCAGGGGCGTTTGTCATGGTGGAACTTACCGGCAAGCCTTATGTCGATATCATGGTTGCCGCCATCTTGCCGGCCGTCCTTTACTTCCTTGCCGTCTGGGTTGGCATCAATGCCTTTGCCATGCGTTATGACCTTCCCGGTGTGCCAAAGGAAGATCGCCCGAACCTGCGTTCGGTTGTAATCACATCGGCCTTCTTCCTGGTGCCATTTACCATTTTGCTTTGGGGCATGTTTGGCGGTGGTTACACACCACAATATGCCGCCTGTCTGGCGCTTTTGGCGGGGGCAGCATTGCTGTTGCTTGATGCGGATCTGACGGTTGATTTACCGCGCAGCAAACAACGATTTGCCGATGTCTGCCTTAATGCCGGACGTCAGGTGGCAATGATCGGTTCGATCATCTTGTGCGCGTCGATCGTTATCGGCGTTCTCGGCCTGACCGGACTTGGTGTGAAGATCACCTCGCTACTGATTTCCGGATCGGGTGGCATGTTGTGGCCAGCGCTTTTGCTGACCGCACTCGCCTGTCTGATCCTTGGTATGGAAGTTCCGACCACGGCGGCCTATGTGATTTGTGTTTCGGTTGCCGGGCCCGCGTTGATAGAGCTCGGGCTTGAACCGCTTCAGGCGCATCTGTTTGTGTTCTGGTTTGCGCTTTTATCGACAATTACGCCGCCGGTTTGCGGGGCGGTGTTCATTGCCGCAGGCATGGTCGAGGAAAACTGGCTCAAGGTCGCCGGAACGGCAATGGCGCTTGGTATCGGGCTTTATATCGTGCCACTGGCGATGATTGCCAACAGCACGCTGATTGAACTTGGCAGCGATCCGGTTTGGGCGATCATCGCCGGGATTAAGGTCGCGGTGGGTTTGACGGCCATTTCATATGGCCTGATCGCCCCCAGACCTGTTTGGCAACGGATCGGGATGGTTGCACTTGGGGGTGCGGTGATTTTTGCTGCGGGTGTTTAGAACCACGAAAAAAGCCGACAGTTTCCTGTCGGCCTTTTTCGTCATTGAGGGAAATGATTTAACCGGTTTTAAGCGGTCGCGCGTCCGCTGCGCGGGCCAGCAAAGAACCAGATAATCAGGCCAAGGACCGGCAGGACAACAACAAGTACTGTCCACAATACTTTTGCACCGGTGCTTGCACCGCTGCCCATGATATTCACGATTGCCCAGATATCGGCAATCAGGACGAGAAGTCCGATAATTCCACCATATTCAAGCATGTTCCAACCTCACATTTGTTGCTGCGGTATCTGCACCGCGCTTACAACTCAAACGATTGGTTTTCTTGTTTGTTCCCGCACTGAATTCAATCAGTGCATCAGGCGGGTTCGGAAGGGAGTTTAAACCACCTGTCCGGCAGACCAGCCCGATGACCATGCCCACTGGAAATTGAAGCCGCCAAGATGGCCCGTGACATCAACCACTTCGCCAATGAAATAAAGGCCGGGCACATCACGGGCTTCCATGGTTTTCGATGACAGGGCATTGGTGTCGACCCCACCAACCGTGACCTCGGCCGTTCGATACCCCTCGGTGCCGCTTGGTGTCAGGGCCCATTGATTGACATCCATCGCCAATTTGCGCAGTGCCTTGTCACCGGTTTCTCCAATCGGGCGATCAAGGCCATGGGTGGACGCAATCATCTGGGCAAGGCGGTTTGGCAAGATGCGTGACAGAACCGTGTGAACCGCCTGTTTCGGGTTTTCACCCTTGGCGGTTTTCAAAAGATCGAACGCATCTTCTTCCGGGTTGAGGTTCACCGTAATGCTGTCGCCCTCGTTCCAATAGGATGAAATCTGCAGGATCGACGGGCCGGAAAGGCCACGGTGGGTGAACAGCAATCCTTCGCGGAATTGCTTTTTGTTACATTGAACGATGGCATCAACGGATATGCCCGAAAGTTCGCCAGTACGTGCACGCAGATCCGGATCAAAAACAAACGGCACAAGTGCGGCACGGGTCGGAATGACATTAATGCCGAACTGACGTGCGATCTGATAGCCAAAGCCGGTAGCACCGATTTTCGGGATCGACAGGCCGCCACATGCGACAACCAGCGATGAGCAGGTCCATTGCGCGCCGGTGCGCGTGGTGACGTCAAAGCCATCATCATCGCGTTTGATGATGTTGGAAATCTCGGTATTTAGCTTGATCGTCACATCGGCGGCATCGCATTCATCAAGCAACATATCGATGATCTGAAAGGACGATTCATCGCAGAAAAGCTGGCCGAGTGTCTTTTCATGCCAGGCGATATTGTGCCGGTTCACCAGATCAATGAAATCTTGCTGGGTATAGCGTTTAAGCGCTGAAACACAGAACCGCTTGTTTTCGGAAATGAAGTTTTCCGGGCTGGTATGGATATTGGTAAAGTTGCAGCGCCCACCACCGGAAATACGAATTTTTTCCGCCGGTTTGGTCGAATGATCAACCACCACGACGGTTCTTCCGCGTTTTCCTGCTTCAATCGCGCACATCAGGCCGGCCGCACCCGCCCCGATGACAAGAACATCAATATTTTTCAAGCCCGTCAGACCCATTCATGTGAATTTCGGACCTGCTTATACGTGGAAAACGTGGCCTTGTCAGTGCCAGTGGCGCAAATACCTATTCGGCGGCAATGCCTCTGGAACTCGGGGGTTTTAAGTCCCCGCGTTTGTTGGTGGTTTTGGATTGTTCAATCTGTTGTTCGCTTGCAACCTGATTGCGGCCGTTTTCCTTGGCGAAGTAAAGCGCCCTGTCGGCCCGCTCGATCAGTTTGGCGGCCGGTTCGCCGGGCCGGAATTCAGCCACCCCGATTGACGCCGTCGCCTTGCTGATGATCGTCTTGCCGCTTTTGGTCACGACCTTGTGGCTTTCGATATATTGACGCAGCTTGTTGCCAAACAACACGGCATTGCCAAGCGATGTGCTTGGCAGGATGATTGCGAATTCCTCGCCGCCATAGCGCGCGGCAGTATCCTGGCCTTTGATATTGCGTTTCAGCGATTCTGCCATCAACCGGATCACCTGATCACCGACCTGATGTCCATAGGTGTCGTTGAACTTTTTGAAGTGATCAATATCAAGAAGCAAAAGGCAAAGCGGTTGACCGTCTTCCATGGCATGCATCATGCCATCGCGCAGTTGCATATCGAATGCCTTGCGATTGGCAATGCCGGTCAGCCCGTCGGTCATGGCTTCGCGTTTCAGATTTTCCATATCTTCGCGCAGACGGTTGATTTCCGACGAACTGTTCGTCAACCGGCTTTCAAGGCTGCGGTTGACGCCCTCCATCTCGCGGGTGGCACCCAGAAGGGTATGAAGTGCCTGTTCAAGATTACTGAGGTTGCGGTTCTTGTCCCCGACATAGGAGCAAAAGTGATCAAGCGCCTTTTTGTATTTCCGGGTGTCGACGCCGACCTTGTTCACGGTATCAAGGATGCTGCCCAACTGTGCGCGCAAGTCGTTTGAAATGCGTTCGATGATTTCGTTTTCGCGCTTGTCGCTGAAGAAACGGGTATGGAGCTCTTCGCACTGTGCTTCGTCAAATTCACGATGGTTGCTGCGCAGAATGTCGATCGTGCGGCAAAGATCGAAGTTCGTATGCGCGACATAGGTAAAAAACAGCTGGAAATTGTCCGGATGCGAAACCACACCCAACTCTTCCATCAGTTTGTGGGCAGCGTTGCTGTGCTGTTGAGCTGTTCTGTGATTAAACCCGTACGCGCTCATCAATTGCCTGCAGTAGAATTATGTCGCCATAAGTTTCGGCAACATCCTATGCAAACGCATATGCGAAAGGTTTGATTTAAATCATCAAATCCCCCGTGATCCAGGCGATTTTTGATTTCACATGATAAAACAGGTCAATTGTGATGGGGGCGCTTATGCGCTTTCTGCGCGATTGATCGGCTGGGTCAGAAGGTCATTCTGGTTCATCACACAGTTTCGACCATTCGCCTTGGCAAGATAAAGCGCCTGGTCGGCACGATCTATCACGCGGGTCAGGGGTTCACCAAGCCGATACGTCGCAACCCCGACAGATGCCGTGATTCGGCCCAGATCTTCGTTGCGGTTGAAACTTCTCACATGAAGAGACTCGATTGATGCGCGAATGTTTTCCGCGACCCGCATGGCGTCCGCAAGCGTCGTGGCCGGAAGAACGACGGCAAACTCCTCACCGCCATAGCGCGCGGTGGTGTCGCGTCCTTTGACATTCTGCTGCAGGGTCTTGGCCAATGTCCTGATGACTTGGTCGCCAGCTTGATGACCATGTTTGTCGTTGACCCGTTTGAAATGATCAATGTCGATCAAAAGGATGCTCAGGGGCTCACCCCGTTCCATCGTTGTCATTGCTGCGTCGCGGAGGCTTTCGTCAAAGGCCTTGCGGTTGGCAATCCCCGTGAGCCCGTCTGTGTGGGCTTCGCGTTTCATTTCCTCAAGATCAAGAAGCAACTGGGTAACCTCGACCGGCGCCGGATCGGCATCGTTCTCGCCTTTAGCACTTTGTTGCGCGTTGGCACGGTTTTCCATCCCCAAAAGATCGTGGGCGGCATTCCTGAGTTCGGCAGTGCTGATGACGTCCTTGCCTTTTGCCAGTCGATCAATCAGATCGGAAACCTGCCGGTGCATATCATGGGACATGGTTTCACGCAGAAGCTCTGCCCGACTGGGCTCGATAAACCGCTGATAAAGCTCGTGGCATTTGACATCATCCAACGCACGCTTGTTGCCGCGCAGAATATCAATCAGCGCAACAAGGTCATCGTTTGATTTTTCGACATAGGCAAAGAACACAGCATAATTGATCGGGTTTGCACTCAAACCCAATTCATTGATCAATTCCAGCGCTTCGCGCGACAGCGCGTATGACCGCTGCCGGTATTGTTCTTGCTGAGGCATTCCTGGGAACCTGAAGGAGTGATATCGTCGGATGTAAAGGCACTTCTTTAAGTCTGGGCTGCGCATTTCGCACACGCAGTATATCAGCTTTCCCACATGCGCGTACAGAGCGCAGCAGTTGTAGTTTTATTGGTTTGTTCACGTCTGCGCCCTAGTCTGCCTTTGTCAGGAAACGGCTTCGATCCGGAAAAGAAAACGGGATAACAAGATGCAGAAACTATCGGCTTTGATGGCTGCTGTCGTGGTGGCGTTGGGCTTTGTTTTGTCAGGTGACGTTGCAAACGCCCAGACCAGCGGTTCAACGGACCAGACGACGGTCAATGGTCAGGTCACCGACAGTACGACCGATGTTCCGTCGATCGATTACCGTCCCCTGTCGGCCGAGGAACGGTCCAACATGCCGCCTCTGATGGAACGCTATGTGCTTGATGAGTTGAAAAACCTGCGTACGGAAATGCAGGGCATGCGTGCCGAATTGCTGCGCGAGGTCGTTAACCGGCAGCTTGAGGCCATCGACAAGGCGATTTCCTATTCATCGAACACCGTGACCTATTTCTTCTATTTCGTGGCGGCCGTCGGTGCACTTCTGACCATGCTGGGATGGCAGTCTCTGCGCGAATTGAAATCAAGCGTGCGCAATCTGGCCAATACCGAACTGCAACGCCTTTCCCAGGAATTCGAAGGGCGTCTCACCTCGCTTGAAAACGAACTGCTGTTGAAATCCAAACTGATCAACGAACATCAGCACGAGATCGAACGCACCCAGACCATTCATGCCCTGTGGCTGCAAGCCAACCAGCTCAGCAATCCGCGGGCAAAGATCGAAACCTATGACAAGATCCTCGAACTTGCACCGGGTGATCCGGAAGTCATGGCCTACAAGGCCGATGCTGCCTTGCAACTCGGGGATCGTGACTGGGCACTTAGCCTGTGCAATCGGCTCTTGGCCGAGGCCCCCGAAAACGCCAACGGTTATTATCAGCGTGCCTGTGCCAATGCTGGCCTTGGTTTCAAGGAAGCAGCCCTTGCTGACCTGCAACGTGCTGTTGAATTGTCCGATACCATGCGCCAGCCCGCCTGGGTCGAGGAAGAATTCGAACCGCTCCGCGACATGCCGGAATTCACCCAGATTCTCGGCAAAAAGGAAGACCTGCCGCCAGCCGAGTAACCCGGAAAATTCAAGTCACATACGAAAAAGCCCTGCAGGATTGCTGCAGGGCCTTTTTTGATATCCGGGTTTTTGCAGTCGCTTAGCTGCTTGGCAGTTCGTTCCACAGCGGGTGGATCGGTGCGACGTCTTCTTCGATCTTGGTAAAGCGCGCATCACAATCAAAGAAGTAGTTGTCGGTCAGATCATCATTGACCTGCGAAACTTCACCGACGATCACCGGACCCTTGCCCTCTTCGCCATAGAAGCGGTGGATCAGCGTGCGCGGCAGGGTCACACTTTGACCCGGTTCCAGAACAACCTTGCCACCAGCGGGCAGGATATTGAGTTTGCCGTCGGTGCGGACACGGACTTCATTTTTGCGGTCCATCTGGCCATCTTCGGTCAGGTTGCACAGCTCGATCACCAGATTGCCGCCGCCACGTACAATGATGTCTTCCATTTTGACCTTGTGGTAATGCCACGGGCATTCCTGATTCTCACCAACGATCATGATTTTCTCGGCATAGGGCACTTCGCCCGGCTGGCGCAGGATGCCGTTGCGCAGGCAAAACAGGATCAGGCCGCGCTTTTCAAAATTGCCTTCGCCGTAATCGGTGACATCCCAGCCCATCTGATGGTCGCGGCACCATTTTGCCAGATCAGGTTCGGCTTCCCATTGCGCCGGGCTGTAATGGGCCCATTCCGGCAGTTTGAATGCGATGGATGCATAAAGTTCCTTGGCATGCTCGATACAGGCATTGATTTTAGAACGCAGCATGGTTGACCTCTTGTGGCATTTGGCATGATTGATTGGGCCGGGTTTTACCACGCCCGAATGGTGAATGCGATAGTTTTTGAATGCATTCAAAGCATTTCGATTTCAGAGTGCCGGTGTTGGCAGTTCGCATCACAAGCTGCCCCGCAATCGCCGTTTTTCAGCGCAATACAGTGAAAATCATACAGTGTGATATCATGTTTGCGATATCGCCCGAAACCGGACAGGGGAACTGCATCATGTCGCAATCATCGGGATTTGCCAAAGTTGTCGCGGCAATCGTTGTCGCCGTAGGACTGGCCGCATCGGGCTGGCTGGTCGGGACCGGCATTGAAAATATGCGTGCCCTTGATCGCTATGTCACGGTCAAGGGACTGGCCGAACGCGATGTAAAGGCCGACAAGGCCGTCTGGCCGATTACCTATGTTGCGACTGATGATGTGCTGCAAAATGCACAGGCCAAGATTGATGCCGATACCAACACATTGTTTGAATTTCTTGCCAGCCACGGCATAGGACGCGAAGCGACCGAGCTGCAAAACCTTCAGGTAACCGATCAGCTTGCCCAGTCCTATCGGTCCGGGCCGATTGAAAGTCGCTATATCGTCAATCAGACCATTCAGGTCCGCACCGATGATGTTGATGCGGTGGTTGCCGCATCTCAGGATATCGGCAAATTGTTGCAGGGCGGTGTTGTTCTGGGCGGGCAGGGCTATAACCCGGGGCCGAGTTATCTGTTCACCGGTCTTAATGACATCAAGCCGGAAATGATCGCGGCGGCCACCGCCAATGCCCGCGAAGCAGCCCAGCAATTTGCCGCGGATTCCGGTGGTGAACTGGGCGGTATTCGCCGCGCGACACAGGGCCTGTTTCAGATACTGGCCGCCGATGGCGCACCCAACATGATGGAAGCCAACCAGATCAACAAGACCGTGCGCGTGGTCACCACCATGGAATATCTCATCCGCGATTAGGGGCTGAACTGAGTTGACAGCCTCGTCAAAGCTGGTTTTATGCGCGCCATGGCGCAACTGATTCTGTTTAACAAACCCTATGGCGTTTTGACGCAGTTCACCGACCGTGAAAACGGTCGGGAGACCTTGGCCGACTATATCGATCTGCCCGGCGTTTATGCCGCCGGCAGGCTTGATCGCGATAGCGAGGGTTTGTTGCTTCTGACCGATAACGGGCCGCTGAACGCACAGATCGCCCATCCGAAATTCAAGAAACCCAAAACCTATCTGGTGCAGGTTGACGGTGAACCCACTGACGCCGCACTTGATGCCCTGCGCCGCGGAGTAGAGCTTAAAGACGGCATGACCTTGCCCGCCAAGGTCCGGCGGATCGATGAACCGGCCGGGCTTTGGGAACGTGATCCGCCGGTCCGCTATCGCAAGGCGATCCCGACAAGCTGGATCGAACTGACCATTACCGAGGGCAAAAATCGCCAGGTACGTCGCATGACCGCCGCCGTCGGGTTTCCGACTTTGCGATTGATCCGGCATGCCATCGGGGATTGGACGCTCGACGGTCTCGCACCGGGCGAATGGAAGGTGATCGAGGTCGATGCATCGCCTGCGACCCATCGAAGGCTATCCCCCGGATCGGCCAAACCGCCGCGCCGCAATCAGTTGCCCGATGGTACCAACGCGCCCAATACCGACGACAAAGCCAGTATCGCGCGTGAAGGCGCAAAGGCGGGCAAAGGTCAGCGCAAGGGCGGGTATAAACCTGCACGTCACCGTTCGCGCCCGAAGAAAGGATAGCCGCCATGCTAAGTTACCTGCACGGCTTTCATGCCGGGAATTTTGCCGACATGCACAAGCATGCGGCCCTTTGGCTGGTGCTTGAACATTTGCGCAAAAAGAAGAAACCGTTCTGTGTGGTTGATACCCATGCCGGGTCGGGCTGGTATGACCTTGGCAGTGAACAGGCCGCCAAAACCGGCGAGTGGAAAGACGGTTATGCGCGCGCCAAGGACGGTGCCAATGCACCCGAAATGCTGCAGCATTTCTTAAACTATGTCGCCGCGTTTGATCCGGTCGCCAAGGGTCGCGATTATGGGGTACGCGAAGGCGATGATTACCAAGGTCCGTTTTACCCGGGATCACCGTTTATTATCCGCGATATGCTGCGCGACGATGATGAACTGGTCCTTATGGAACTTCATCCGCGTGAACATGAAATGCTTCATCACAGGGTCAAGCGTGATGCACGCATTCATCTGCACAAACGCGATGGCTATGAGGGTGTTGTCGCCATGATGCCGCCCGCCATCCGCCGCGGACTGGTTCTGATGGATCCAAGCTATGATGTGAAGCAGGATTATCAAAAGGCCGCCAAGGCAATCCGCGAAGCCTGGGAAAAATGGCCAACCGCGACTTTCATGCTGTGGTACCCGATCCTGTTGGACGGGTTTGATGACGACCTTCGCAAATCGTTTTCCGCGATCAAGGCATCGGGTGGCGTTCTATGTGCCGAACTTGCTACTGATCAGGGTGGTGCCAAGGGTCGCATGCGTGGTACCGGCCTTCTGGTCATCAATCCACCGTGGCAGTTTGATCAGCAACTTGGCGATATCGGAAACTGGCTTGCGAAAACCTGCAAACTGCCTGGGCCCGCAAACCATCAGATGCGCTGGCTGATGCCCGCCGCATAGACCCGCTGCAAAGAAAAGAGGCCCCGAAGGCGTGTTGCCAGCGGGGCCTCGATGCGTTGGGACGCATTGGTAACGGGTATCAGATGCCAAAGAATGGCTGCAGCAATTTTGGCAGCAGACGGTTGAACTTCATTGGCGCATCGGTTGCGATCAAGCAGATGCATTCCTCGGCGGTATCAGCAATCGGTTGATGATCAACGTCATCATCAAGGTCTGCCACGTCACCGGCCCGGAACCGCCCGATCTCGTCGATATAGGATCCTTTGATCAACAGGGTCATTTCATGACCATGGTGCCCGTGATCGGGGATCGAAACACCCGGCGCGATCTTCATCAGGCGCACGGTGCCCTTGCTTTCGATGGATTTCAGCTGGAAATGCTTCACGCCCGGTGCAAGTGATTTCCAAGGAATATCATCAAGCGACATCACATCGTCAGGCAGCAAATCGGCAAGCGGTCTTGGCAGGGCGCTCATGGCGCTGCCGGTAATGCTTTCACCGACCGCAACGCGACGCAATGACGGCAATTCTTGCGCAACGATGTTTTCGTTCGCTGTTTCACGTTCAAGCATCGCCATGACGTGATCAAGCGAATGATCCGCCATCGACATGCTGTTCGTGGTTTCAAGCGCGGCACCGCCCATGGTTTCGTACCCACTGACCTTGTCCCGGCAATGCGGGCACACGGTCATGTGGGTTGCGACCAGAAGCTCCATCGCTTGCGACAGCGAACCACTGGCATATTCCATCAATGTCTGATCGGTTGGATGATGCTTAATGTTCATGCGACACCTTCCAGTCCGCCACGCAACTTGCCAAGCGCAAGCCGCAAACGGGACTTCACAGTTCCCAGCGGGATATCAAGACGCTCGGCAATTTCACTGTGTGAGCAATCTTCGAAAAACGACAATTCAACAACTACCTTTTGGTCGGCGGGTAATTCTTCCATTGCAGCTTTGACAAGGACGGCCTCCTGGTCGCGATTGACTACGTCATCTGCCAGCGGATCTTCGTCGACAATCAAAGTCGGGTCGGAATCATCTACCTCGATATGTTTGCGTTGCCGGAACCGGTCAATCCGAAGGTTCCTGGCGATGGTAAAAATCCACGTACTGGCGGCTGCCTTCGCAGGATCAAACAGGTGCGCTTTGCGCCAGACCTGCATCATTGCTTCCTGTGCCATTTCCTCGGCGGTCTCGGGATTACCGCCAAACCGGAACATGTAAGCTTTAACGCGCGGGGCAAAATGCGCAAACAATCGCGCAAATGCTTCCCGGTCGCGTGTCGCTGCGACGGAAACAATCCAATCGGCACATCTTTTCGCTTCGACCGGATCGGCTGGCCCGGTGCGTCGTGGTGTGGTGCCGCTCATTTTTGTTTCAGGTCCCTGTTGGGGCCGCGCCAGAATTGTGTTCATCATGCAATTCCTACGTCGGCCACGTTCATTCGGATCAAATAAAAATGTATGTTTCCTACCAGACACTTACAATCTGTTCAGGCAAACAAATCCAAAATAATCCGAGTGATCCGCGAATTACAGATCCGCGTACTCATATAAATAATGTCACACACTAACAGTAAGCGGGCCGCGCCGATATGAACATTGTCACCCCGGGAAAACTCAATATCGCCGTTGTCGGGTCTGGAATATCTGGCTTGTCTGCTGCCTGGCTGCTGAGCCAGTCACACAACGTGACGCTTTATGAAAAGGATGATCGCGCAGGCGGTCATTCCAACACGGTCGATGCCGGGCAAACCCCGGTCGATACCGGTTTCATTGTCTATAACACCCGATGCTACCCCAACCTTTGTGCGCTGTTTGATCATTTGGGCGTTGAAACAACCCCGACAGACATGTCCTTTGCGGCTTCAATGGATGAGGGCGGTCTGGAATACGGTGGTGGCGATCTTTCCGCTCTGTTTGCCCAAAAACGCAACCTGTTCCGTCCGCGCTTCTGGAAAATGGTGCGCGATATCCTGCGCTTCTATCGCGAAGCCCCAGCGGCCCTTGAAGATCGCACGGCTGAGCATATCAGCCTTGGCGATTACCTGCGCGACAATGGCTATTCCAAATCCTTTATCAATGACCATCTGCTGCCGATGGGCGCGGCTATTTGGTCGACGCCGGTCGATACCATGATGGCCTATCCACTGGCGGCGTTCGTTCGGTTTTGCCAGAACCACGGCCTGTTGCAGATCAAGGATCGCCCGCAATGGCGCACCGTGGTTGGTGGATCACGTGAATATGTGAAACGCATGACAGCACAGATTTCCGGCGGTGTGGTTCTTGACCGTGCCATTGCCAAGGTCGGCAAGACCGCATCCGGTGGCGCGTTTGTCGAGGACCGCTATGGCAAGCGTGAAGAATATGATCACGTCGTTCTGGCCTGCCATGGTGATCAGGCGCTGGCGTTGCAGGAAACACCCGACCCGCGCACTGCCGAACTGCTTTCGGCGTTCAAATACGAGCGCAATCTGGCGATCCTGCACAATGACGCCAGCCTGATGCCAAAAACCGAGAAGGTCTGGTCAAGCTGGAACTATTTGGCCGAAGATCATGACGGCGAACAGAAAGTCTGTGTGACCTACTGGATGAACCGCCTGCAGCATCTTGATCCGGGGCAGCCGCTTTTCGTGACCTTGAACCCGCCACGCCATCCGGCAGAGGGCAGTGTGATCAGATCCTTCCTGTATGATCATCCGCTGTTTGATGCGGGCGCAATGGCCGCACAAAAGGAACTCTGGTCGATCCAGGGAGTGGATAACCTTTGGTATTGCGGCAGTTACTTTGGCTATGGCTTCCATGAAGATGGCATTCAATCGGGCCTTGCGGTGGCCGAGGCCCTTGGCAATGTGCGACGCCCGTGGAATGTCGAAAATGAAAGCGGCCGTATCCATGTTGGCGAAACCGCCCGTTCGCAATCAAGCGAGGCTGCATGACACGTCCTGTTGCGACAAAACCGGCATCGGCCCTGTTTGAAGGGGTGGTCACGCATCATCGTTTGCGTCCGAAAAAGCACAAACTGCGCTATCGGGTGTTTTCCTTCCTGCTTGATCTCGACGAGATTGATGGTCTTGCCGCCAAATTGAAACTGTTCAGTCGCAATCGCTTTAACCTGTTTTCATTCCATGACCGCGATCACGCCGATGGGGGTGCCACCGATTTGCGCACCCGGTTGGAGGCAATTCTGAGTGATCACGGGCTTGGTGATTGCGCGGACAAAATACGGCTGTTGTGCTATCCGCGCTTGCTAGGTTTTGTGTTCAATCCGCTCTCGGTTTATTTCTGCCATCGTGCTGACGGATCGGTGGGCGCGGTTCTGTATGAGGTCTCGAACACCTTCGGGGATCGGCACAGTTACCTGATCCCGGTCAGCGAAGGCGCACTTGATGACAAGAACGTGCTGCGCCAGTCCTGTGCGAAGGGTTTTTACGTCTCACCCTTCATCGATATGGTCGCGGACTATCATTTCCGCATTCGCATGCCAGATGAAAATGTCGCGGTTGCCATTCGCGAAACCGACGCAAAAGGTCTGTTTTTGAATGCTGCCTTTGTTGGTGATCGAACCGAACTTTCCGACCGTAAACTTTTAGGAGCCTTCATTCGATACCCGCTGATGACCCTAAAGGTCGTGGCTGGTATCCACTGGGAGGCGCTCCATCTTTGGCGCAAGGGTATGACATTCCATAAACGACCAGCACCGCCAGAGCAGCCTGTAACCTATGTGCTGGAAGCCGGGACAGCAGCGGCCCAATCAGGGAAGAGATAAAAACAATGCCAAACCGCAATCGTAATGCATCCGTTTCCGCCTTTTCACTGCGTGACCGCATTCTGCCGATGCTGGGCAGCATGACCGGCAGCCGCAGCCTTCTAAAGGCGATGCTCAAGCGCGTTCTGGCGCATCTACATTACGGTCGTTTGACCATTGTTTTGCCCGATGACGACACCCTGCATTTTTCTGGCGAACACGAAACCAATCTGCGCGCGGCCATCCATATCCATGACTGGCAGGCGATCCGCAAACTGGCCACGGGCGGGGATGTTGCCTTTGCCGAGGCCTATATGGATGGCAGTTGGAGCAGCCCGGATCTGACGCATCTGATGCACTTTGCCATGCACAATGAAACGATCGTGCGGGCCCGTCTGGCGGCAGGATTTCTGGCACGCACGGTGGCGCGGATCGGACATCTGCGCAACGCCAATACGCTTGAAGGATCAAAGCGCAACATTGCCTATCACTATGACCTCGGCAATGATTTCTATCGTGCCTGGCTTGATCCCAGCATGACCTATTCGTCGGGCCTGTATACCGCGCCCGACATGTCCCTGGATGCGGCGCAATCTGCGAAATATGAACGTATTTGCGAACTTGCCGAACTGAAATCAGGCGAAGATGTGCTGGAAGTCGGATGCGGCTGGGGCGGCTTTGCCGAACTTGCAGCCGGCAAGTATCGTTGCAATGTCACCGGTCTGACCCTGTCGAATGAACAACACGCCTTTGCGCGCGAACGCCTTTTGATGCAGGGACTTATCGACCGAACCGAAATCGTTCTACGCGATTACCGCCATGAAGAAGGCCAGTACGACAAGATTGTCTCGATCGAAATGTTCGAGGCGGTCGGTGAAGAACATTGGCCAACCTATTTCGAGATGATCCGCAAACGCCTGAAGCCGGGCGGCAAGGCAGTATTGCAAATCATCACGATTGATGATGACCGGTTTGAAACCTATCGCCGCGGGGCGGATTTCATTCAACGCTACATCTTCCCGGGCGGCATGTTACCATCGCCAACTGCGCTTTCTGCGGCGGTTAATACCGCCGGGCTTGAACTGCGTCATTCGGAATTTTTCGGCAAATCCTATGCCCGCACACTCGCCGAATGGCAGCGCAGCTTCCAGCATGCATGGGATGGCATTGCCAAGCAGGGATTTGATCTGCGTTTCAAACGCATGTGGGAATACTACCTTGCCTACTGCGAAACCGGATTTGATCAGGGTTCCATCGATGTCGGGCTGTTCGTGATCGAACATCGCGAAAATGCGACAGGCTGAATACCCCACCCGTATTTCGGTTCTTTACGCGCTACCGGCGATGGCAGCAGCCGTACCGACCATTCCGGCCTATGTGTTGTTGCCAAGCTATTATGGCGATGACCTTGGCCTTGGGTTGGCGATCACGGGTGTTGTTTTGTTGCTGGTCCGCATGATCGATATGCTGACCGACCCCGTGGTTGGTTGGCTTTCCGACAAGACCGGCAATCGCAAAATCTGGACTGGTGCCGGGGCGGTGATTGCCGGTATCGGGCTTTGGTATCTGTTCAGCCCGCCATCCCAACCGAGCGCGTTATATCTCCTCATCTGGGCAAGTGTGCTGTTTCTCGGCTGGACGATGTTTCAGGTGCCCTATCTTGCTTGGGGGGCGGATCTTTCGGGCGATTATAAAAAACGCACAACGCTTACCGCCCTTCGTGAAGGGGCGGGCTTGATCGGGATTGTATTGGCCGGGGCCATTCCGGTGCTGATCAATGCGCCGGATCGCGCAGCCGAAATTCAAACCCTTGCCACCGTGACACTGACACTGGGGGCTGTATTTGTTGCCCTTCTGGTCTGGAAGGTACCCGATCCGGTTGCGCAACATAAACGCACAAGCCGATCCAGCTTTGGCAGAAGAAACCTTTGGGCAACTTTACGCCTTGGCGCCCGAAGCCTGCGTGACAATGGTCTTTTCATGCGCTTGCTTGCGGCATGGATGATCAATGGTCTGGCAGCCGGATTTCCGGCCGTGTGTTTTCCGTTGTTTGTGCGCTATTACCTCGAACTTGATCAGGACAGCGAAAATATTCTGATCCTGCTTTATTTTGCCGCGGCGATCATTGCCATTCCGCTTTGGGTTGTGATGGCCGGCCGCATTGGCAAGCACCGCGTCTGGTGTTTTGCCATGGTGATGGCGATTGTCGCCTTTGCCTTTGTGCCGATCCTTGATGCCGGGGATTTCGGTGCCTTTGCGGTCATATGCCTTGTTACCGGGGCGGCACTGGGCGCGGATCTGGCTTTGCCACCCGCCATTCAGGCCGATGTCGATGACTGGGATCGTTACCGGTTTGGGGTGCGCCGCACCGGGCTTTTATTTGCCCTTTGGAACATGACCAACAAGCTTGCCATGGCGCTAGCCGCCGGGATTGCCTTTCCGATATTAGGGGCATTTGGCCTGACCGACGGAGGAGGGGAAAAAACTGGCGCATTGGTTGTGCTGGTTTTGATCTATGCGGTGATCCCCATCGTATTGAAGGCAGGAGCAATCGGGATGATGTGGCGCTTTCCGTTGGACAGCACGCATCAGGTTGCCATTCGTCGGCGCCTTTCACGCCGCAATGATTGATCTTGGGATTGTCAGGACAGGAGAAAATCGATGCTGCGGAACTTCATGGCGCTGTGTGTTTTGGTACTATTAGCCGGATGTGGGTCGATGAAACCGCAGGATTTTGCGCAAAAAGAACCCCGCTTCGACGTGTTTGACTATTTCGAAGGCGACAGCCGGGCTTGGGGAATTTTCGAAGATCGTTTCGGAACCCTGCGTCGTCAGTTCACCGTCGAAATAACGGGAACCGTTGAAGATGGTGTTCTGACACTTGAAGAAGACTTTATCTATGACGACGGCGAAACAGACCGCCGTGTCTGGAAAATCAGCAAAACCGACGAACACAGCTATGAAGGGCTTGCGGACGATATCGTTGGCAAGGCGATTGGCAGTCAGTACGGCAATGCCCTGAACTGGTCTTATGACATGGATCTTAAGGTCGGTGATGGTGCCTGGCGGGTGACGTTCGACGACTGGATGTTCCTGCAACCCGATGGGGTTCTGGTCAACCGGGCACGGGTCAAGAAATGGGGCTTTGAGATCGGCGAAGTAACGCTGTTTTTCACAAAGACCCAACGCGTCGCGCAAGCCGCTGAATAAACCAGCGCAGTACCGGGATTTTGGCATAAAAGTTCTGGCCGGAATCCCAGTGGTCAAAATGCGATGCCAGGCGCGTGCCATCGTCGTTAAACGTCACCTCTGACATGCCGGTAAATTCCCAGTTGCCGATCACCTTTACCCGCGCACTAAAGCGCCAGCGTAAAAATCCGCGATCCCGATCGATCGCACGGTGGGTAACGATAAAGCGCGGATGCTCCGCATCGGTAAACGCCTTGGCAAGATAGGGACAAACGGCGTCTGGACCCCTAACGGTCGTGAACGGGTCGCAAAAGACGAAATCGTCTGTCACCAGTTCCTTTAACTGATCAACCGTCTCAAGCGACAGTTTCTCGTAATAGTCTGCGTAAGTCGCCAGCAACTGGCGCTTGGCGTCGGTGATGTTGTTCATGATCAGAGCAGCTTACGCATCAGTTTGAAGAAAATCGGATACGGCAGAATTTGCGTCAGCTTCAATTGCCGCACAAATGGGGGCGGGAAGGCAATCTCGAATTTGTCACTGCCGCAAAGCCCGCGATAGATGTAATCAGCGGCCTGTTCCGGTTCGAGCAGATAGGGCATTTCAAAATCGTTCTTGTCAGTCAGCCGCGTTTTTACAAATCCCGGATTGATCACACGCAGCAAAACGCCACTGCCGCTCAGTTCGGTATGCAGCGATTCACACAGATTGATCAGGGCAGCCTTTGTCGGGCCATAGGCCGCGGCATTGGGCAGGCCGCGATATCCTGCCACCGATGCCATAACGGCAATCTCGCCTGATTTGCGCGCGCGCATCTTGTTCAAAAGCGGCTCCAGGCAATTGACGATGCCCATGTAATTGGTATCGACGTGACTGCGGATGGTGGCGGCTGAAAACGCACTCAGCTTCATCGGGGAATAGATACCAGCTGCCAAAACAACCAGGTCAGGCAGGCCAAACTGCTTTTCAACCTTGGCAATTGCACCATTCACCGCATTTGTATCGGTAATATCGACCGGAACCGGGGTTAAACCTGGCATTTCAGCGGCAAGTTCATCGAGTTTGTCGGAATTTCGCGCCGAAATGATGATTTTTTGCGCGGGCGATGTCGGGTTTTCATGGAGTTTGCGTGCCAATGCGGCACCAATCCCTGAAGACGCCCCGATAATCCAGATGGTCTGGAAGTGCTTTTTCATTCCTCATCCTTTTGCGCGGTTTGCGTCGCGCAATTCATGCAACGATATGTGATCTGCGATCCGTCGCGTGCCGAGAAGGCAAGACCGACCCAGCGGCCGTCGGCATCATACCATGCGGTGGTTTCAAGTTCGCCGTCATAGGTGAAACGGGTGGCGCGCAACGTGCCGTTGGTTGTTTGCAGCGTTTCCGGCTCGTTTGCGCTGATTTCGACCGCGTTTGACTTGCCGGTAATGGTATTAAGAACCGCTTTGCTGCCCAAGACACCGCAATGCCAGTGATCGGTCGGGAAAATCCCGTTTGGCAATGCCTGATCCCCCTCTGGGCCACTGACAACGAGTGTGCCCTGCGCATCAGGTTTGGCGACCACCTCTGTCTTGTCACCATCATCATCTACCCGCACCGAAAGGGCGGCCAGGCGGTCACCCTGCCACAGGCTTTCGGATCGATAGTCAAAGCTGTAGGCATTAAACCCCAAGAAGCTGATATCGATATTGCTTTGGGCAACCACCTGCAGGCCATCACGTCCCTGATTGAACCGCACAACATGGCTCCCAACCGGGGAGTCATTGCGCCTGATCTGAAAGCGAAGCTCATTGCCATATCGCCGGATCGCATCAAATTCGCGGCACGTTTCCGGGCCATCGAACGCCTCGGAAAGGCGCGCTTGCTCGACGGGTGTGGCGTCGGGCTGCGTTGATGATTGTGGATCGGCTGCAAAGGCATTGGAAGACAGCGCGATACCGCCCGCGACGGCGCAGGCGCCAAACAGCGATTTGACCGGATATGCCATGGATGTCTTCATGATTGATACCAAAGCCAGGTTGAAAAACTAATACTCCCTTCTTGTTACGCACTGGCGTGATCTGCGGATCAAACGTCATGATCATTGCCCGCAAAGGTCTGATGGGGTAAGCAGGGGCTCACGGGCCAGGACCCGAAATGAAAGGCCACGCCATGCCCCATCCGATTGCAGACGACCTGATCGCGCATGTTCTGCACCGCGATTCAAACATCATTGTTCTGAACAAGCCACCCGGGCTGGCCTCGCATGGTGGGCCGAAAACCTATTTTCATGTTGATGCCTATCTGCCGGATCTGAAATTCGGCATTCAGCCTGAACCGACACTTGCACACCGTCTGGACCGGGACACCGCCGGCTGTCTGTTGCTGTGCCGTCATCCGAAATCGTCAAAAAAGATCACCCGCCTGTTCACCGAAAAGAAAATCGGCAAGTCCTATTGGGCGGTGGTCCGCGGTGCGATGGAAGATGATCATGGCTTTATTGATGCGCCGATTGGCAAGATCAATGATGAAAGCGGCTGGACCATGCTGGTGCATGAAGATGGTCAGCCGTCAAAAACTGAATATACCGTGCTGGGCCGTGGCAAGGATGCGGACGGCAAGGACATCACCTGGCTGGAGCTTGTCCCGCATACCGGGCGGACCCATCAGTTGCGTGTGCATCTTGATCATGTCGGGCACCCGGTGATTGGCGATCCGTTTTATGGCCGTGGCGATGAACCGCCGGTCTTTGGTGCGCCGCCGACCCTGATGTTGCTATCGCGCCAGATCATCGTTCCGTTCCATGCCGACCGCGATCCGGTGATTGTCGATGCCCCGCCGCCCGAACTGATGCGCCCGGGGCTCGAAGCGTGCGGTTACGTCGGCGAATACGCCGCGCATGCAAGCTCAATTGATGCTCAATACACCGGCGATGACAGCGACGCTGAAGGCGGAGAGTAACGTCTCCAGCGTGATGATCGATGCCATTGCTTCCGGGTCGCCATTGAGTTGGCGCGCCAGGATATAGGCATTGCCCGCACATGGCATGCCGGCATAAAGAACCCCCATCGCCAGAACCATGCCATCGACACCGGCAAGATACAGGCAGACGCCGGTGATAACCGGTAAAACCGCAAGCTTGATGGTGGTGGCAAGGGCAATCGCGCCCACGGCCTTTTTATCCATCACAAAGCGCAAACCCGCACCGACCGAAAGCAGGCTGAGCGGCAGGGCGGCTGTCTTGAACAGGGCGGCGGTATTTTCAATTGGCAACGGAACGTGAATATTACTCACATTCAGGATGGCGCCAGCCCCGGCGGCAATAATGATCGGGTTTTTCAGAACGCCTGCAATGATCCGCTTAAGGTTGCTTTTGCCACTGCTAAAGGCGCTTAGAACCACAACGCCCAGCATGTTGGTGGCAATCACCATCACCGCAACAAAGATGATGGCAAGCGCCAATCCCTCGGCCCCGTAAAGCGCATCGGCAACCGCCAGCAGGACATAACTGTTGTAACGTACCGAGCCCTGAAAGATGGATGTGAACAGCGGCGTGTCCCGCGTGATCACCGGACGCAGCAAAAGCAGGGCCGCTGAAAGCCCCAGTGTCGCAGCAAGTGTGACACCAACGGCGGTGCCTGCATGGCCGCTGGAAAAATCGGCGCGATAAATCTCGACGATCAGAAGCGATGGCAGCAAAAGATAATAGGTCAGCCGATCAATCCCGGCCCAGATATCGGCGGTTTTAATCAGGAAATGCTTTAAGGCCGCGCCAACCAGAATGGCGGCAAAGATCGGAAAGATCGCGGCGATGACATCATAGGCGAGCTGCATGGCGTGTGGGGCGCTCCGGCGCAGAAAACGTCTTGTTGGGCCGTTTGGGGTGGCGGCTAAACCTTACGGTTGCTGTAATCGGCAAAGACCTGTTCGGGGGAATGGTCGCGATATTGTTCGCAGATTTCCTCGAACTTCGGATTGCTGATTAAAAGGTCCGCCGTGCTTTGATTGCACGCAATCGGCACTTCATACATGTTGGCCAGCCGGATCAGGGCGCGGACATCGACATCGTGGGGTTGGGGTGTCATTGGGTCGGTAAAAAAGAACATGGCTTGTAATTCGCCGTGCGCAATCATCGAACCCAATTGCTGATCGCCGCCAAACGGGCCGCTTTTAAGCGGATGGACATCCAGTTCAGTAAACCGTTCCTGCAATACGCGACCGGTGGTGCCGGTGGCAAAGATGCGCATGTTGGCGAATACATCCTTGTGTTTTTCCAGCCAGTCAGCCATTTCGCGTTTGCGACGGTCGTGGGCAACAACGCCAACAGACAGCACCATTTTCATTCTCCGGGCCAGTAAACAGGTTTTGTCATACTAATCCCCAAAGACCCCCAGCGTCACCTGCCAAAAGTCTGACAATTCCACAAACTTCATAAAATGTAGGCACTTAGGCGTTTCTGGTGGCCAAAACAAAACGGCCGCCCCAAGTGAATGGGACGGCCGTTTGCAGATCAGAGAACTGATCAATTACATGTGGATTGCACGTTTGTCCGCGTCCAGCGCTGCTTCCTTGACGGACTCGCCAAGGGCAGGGTGGGCGTGGCAGGTGCGCGCGATGTCTTCGGCAGAAGCGCCGTATTCCATCGCCAGAACCACTTCGGCAATCAAATCGCCCGCCGCCGGGCCGACAATATGCGCGCCGACAACACGGTGCGTTTTCTTGTCTTCGATGATTTTGACAAAGCCCTCGGTGCTTTCCATTGCCTTGGCGCGACCGTTTGCGGTGAAGGGGAATTTGCCGACTTTGTAGTCTGCGCCTTCTTCCTTCAGCTGCTCTTCGGTTTTGCCAACAGCGGCAACTTCCGGCCAGGTGTAAACAACACCCGGGACCTTGCCGTAATCGACATGGCCTTCTTCGCCCGCCAACATTTCTGCCAGGGCAACGCCGTCTTCCTCAGCCTTGTGGGCCAGCATCGGACCGACGATGGTATCGCCAATCGCAAAGATGCCGCCAACATTGGTCTGGAAATGCTCGTCGGTTTTGACACGACCACGATCGTCGAGTTCAACACCGACAGCGTCCAGGCCAAGGCCTTTGGTGTACGGACGACGACCAATCGCCACCAGAACCACATCGGCTTTAAGCTCTTCTGCATCGCCGCCCTTGGACGGTTCAACAGTCAGGGTCACGCCAGACTTGGTGGTCTTGGCACCGGTAACCTTGTGGCCGAGTTTGAAGTCAAGACCCTGCTTTGCAAAGATGCGCTGGGTCTGTTTGACCAGTTCGCCATCCATGCCCGGCAGAATGCGGTCAAGATATTCAACAACGGTAACTTCGGCACCCAGACGACGCCAGACGGAACCTAGTTCCAGACCGATCACGCCTGCACCGATGACAACCATCTTTTTCGGCACTTTCGGAAGAACCAGTGCGCCGGTCGAGGAGACGATTTTTTCTTCGTCAATTTCGACACCCGGCAGCGGGGTGACTTCCGAACCCGTCGCGATGACGATGTTCTTGGCATTCAGGGTTTCTTCGCCGCCATCAAGAAGGGCAACCTTGACCGAGGTCGGCGAGGTGATTTCGCCGGCACCTTTGACATAGGTAACCTTGTTCTTCTTGAACAGGAACTCGATGCCTTTGACATTGCTGTCAACGACCTTGTCCTTGCGGGCCATCATCTTTTCGATGTTGACCTTCGGCTTGGAGACTTCGATGCCGTGGGTATCGAAATGCTCGGTCGCTTCTTCGAACAGGTGCGAGGAATGCAGCAGGGCCTTGGACGGAATGCAGCCTACATTGAGGCAGGTACCGCCAAGTGCGCCGCGTTTTTCAACGCAGGCGACTTTAAGGCCAAGCTGTGCGGCGCGGATGGCGCAAACATAACCGCCAGGACCGCCACCGATCACGACAACGTCGTAGTTCTCACTCATGAGTTCTTTGATCCTTTTGTCTGATCAGATATCGAGCAGGATGCGTTCCGGGTTCTCGATGCATTCCTTGACGCGTACCAGGAAGGAAACGGCTTCGCGGCCGTCAATGATACGGTGGTCATAGGAAAGGGCGAGATACATCATCGGACGAATTTCGACTTTGCCGTCGATTGCGACCGGACGCATCTGGGTCTTGTGCATGCCAAGAATACCGGACTGCGGCGCGTTCAGGATGGGCGATGACAGAAGGGATCCAAAGACACCACCGTTGGAGATGGTGAACGATCCGCCGGTCATTTCATCCATGCCCAGTTTGCCGTCACGGGCACGCTTGCCGAAATCGACAATGGTGCTTTCCAGATCCGCAAAGGTTTTTTCCTCTGCCGAACGGATGACTGGAACAACCAGACCCTGCGGGGTACCAACGGCAACGCCGATGTCGCAGTAGTTTTTATAGATGAAGCTGTTGCCATCGATCTCGGCATTGACAGCCGGCCATTCTTTGAGCGCCGTGGTGCAGGCCTTGATGAAGAAGGACATGAAGCCAAGCTTCACACCATGTTTCTTCTCGAAACCGTCTTTGTACTTGTTACGGCAAGCCAGAAGGTTGGTCATATCCACTTCGTTATAAGTGGTCAGCATGGCCGCAGTGTTTTGGGCTTCTTTCAAACGGCGCGCAATGGTCTGGCGCAGCTTGGACATTTTGACACGCTCTTCACCGTCACGCAGTTCACGTTCCGGTTTCGGAGCTGCCGGGGCGCTCGGAGCCGCGGCAGCAGCGCGCGAAGCAGATCCGCCGCCTTCGAGGAAGTTCAGAACGTCGCCCTTGGTCAGGCGGCCGTCTTTGCCCGTTGCCGGGATTTTGGACGGATCAAGGTTCTTGTCTTCGACCAGTTTGCGAACAGCCGGTGCCAGCGGATGATCGCTGTTTGACGCGGTCGTTTCTGCCGGGGCAGCAGCCGGGGCTGCTTTCGGCTCTTCTTTCTTGGCCGGAGCTTCTTCTTTTTTCGCGGCCGGGGCTTCTTCCTTGGCCGGTTCATCAGAAGCAGCGGCGCCTTCGGCACCTTCGTTGATGTGCGCGATCAGCGCGCCAACTTCAACTTCGTCGCCTTCACCAACGACCAGCTCGGCAATTGCGCCAGCAACCGGGGAGTTGACTTCGACGGTGACCTTGTCGGTCTCAAGTTCGACAATTGGTTCATCGGCTGCAACAGCGTCACCGACTTTTTTGTACCATTTTGCCACCGTGGCTTCAGATACAGACTCGCCCAGTGCGGGAACTTTAACTTCAGTCGCCATTTTTTCCTCGACCGTTTTTTCAATCAGGCAGTGTGGGTCTGCCAGCATACGAATGAAATCTAAATGAACGTGGCGGACGGGCGATTTCTCGCCCGTCCAGTAAAGTTATTTTACGCTAAGTGCCGCGTCGACCAGCTCAGCCTGCTCGCGCAGGTGGGCTTTCAGAAGGCCCGTTGCCGGCGAAGCAGATGCTGCGCGACCGACATAAACCGGACGACCTGCCTTGTGCTTGATGCTGGCAAGCGTTGCCTCGATCCGGCGATCAACAAAGAACCAGGAACCCATGTTTTCCGATTCTTCCTGACACCAGACGACATCAGCATTCGGGTATTTGGCCAGTTCCGTTGCCAGTTCTTTTTCCGGCCACGGATAAAGCTGTTCGACACGCACAAGCGCAACATCTTCGATGCCACGGTTTTCGCGCTCGGCAAGCAGATCGTAATAGACCTTGCCCGACGACAGAACGACGCGTTTGACCTTCTTGTCGTCAACCAGCTTAGCGGTTTCGCTGATCACAGGCAGGAATGTCGTTCCCGTCGCAAAGTCGGACAGGTTCGACACACACTGTTTGTGACGCAGAAGCGATTTCGGCGTCATCAGGATCAGCGGCTTACGGAACGAGCGACGGATCTGACGGCGCAGGATGTGGTAATAGTTAGCCGGCGTCGTGCAGTTTGCCACCTGCATGTTATTTTCACCACAAAGCTGCAAGTAACGTTCCAGACGTGCGGAACTGTGTTCCGGACCCTGGCCTTCGTAACCGTGCGGCAGCAGCATTACCAGACCCGACATACGCAGCCATTTGGCTTCGCCCGAGCTGATGAACTGGTCAATGATGACCTGTGCACCGTTGGCAAAATCACCGAACTGGGCTTCCCAGAGAACCAGCGAATGCGGTTCTGCAAGGGTGATGCCGTATTCAAAGCCAAGAACACCTGCTTCGGACAGGGGCGAGTTGAGAACTTCAAGCTCGGCCTGACCGGTACGGATGTTGTTGAGCGGGGTGTATTTTGCTTCGGTGGTCTGATCGATCAGTTTTGCATGACGCTGCGAGAACGTACCACGCTGGCAATCCTGACCCGACAGACGAACCGGCGTGCCTTCGCACATCAGGGTCCCGAATGCCAGGGCCTCGGCGGTTGCCCAATCAATACCTTCGCCGGTTTCGAACATCTTCGCTTTGGCCTTCAACTGCCGAAGGATTTTGCGGTTGATGTCAAAGTCACTCGGCGGGGTCGAAAGCGCGCGACCGACTTCCTGCAACAGGTCGTTTTCAACGCCGGTTTTACCGATCCAGTCAGCATCGTCACCATGAGAGGACGCAAGACCCGACCATTTGCCTTCAAGCCAGTCAGCTTTGTTCGGACGGTAGTTTTCCGATGCCTTGAACTCTTCATCAAGGTAGTCCTGGAACGACTTGTCCAGTTCCTTGATGCGTTCTTCGCTCAGAAGACCTTCCTTGACCAGCTGCTGGGCATAGATGTCCTTGGTGGTCGGGTGTTTGCCGATCACGTCATACATCTTTGGCTGGGTGAATGCCGGCTCGTCGCTTTCGTTGTGGCCAAAGCGGCGATAGCAGAACATGTCGATAACGACGTCCTGCTTGAATTCCTGACGGAATTCGGTCGCGATGCGGGCCGCATGAACCACAGCTTCGGGATCGTCGCCATTGACGTGCAGGATCGGAGCCTGAACGACCTTGGCAATGTCCGAGCAATAAGGCGAAGAACGGGAATCGGTCGGTTTGGTCGTGAAACCGATCTGGTTGTTGACCACAAAGTGGATCGTACCACCGGTACGGTAGCCTTTGAGGTGCGACAGATCGAAGGTTTCCGCCACAAGACCCTGACCGGCAAAGGCCGCATCACCGTGCAGGAGGATACCCATAACCTGCTCGCGATTGGTGTCTTTGCGCTGGGCCTGCTTGGCGCGGACCTTACCAAGAACAACCGTGTTCACCGCTTCAAGGTGCGACGGGTTTGCCGTCAGCGACAGGTGAACAACGTTGCCGTCAAATTCGCGGTCGGCGGAAGTACCAAGGTGATATTTAACGTCACCCGAGCCCATCACGTCGTCCGGCTTGGACGGGTTGCCCATGAATTCCGAGAAGATCGCCTGGAACGGCTTGCTCATGACGTTGGCAAGAACGTTAAGACGACCACGGTGCGGCATGCCGAACACAACCTCGCGGATGCCAAGCTGGCTACCACGTTTGAGGATCTGTTCAAGTGCCGGCATCAGGGCTTCGCCACCATCAATACCGAAACGCTTGGTGCCGACATATTTGGTGTGAAGATAGTTTTCGAAACCTTCGGCTTCAATCAGGCGCTCAAGGATGGCTTCCTTGCCACGGGTGGTGAACTGCGTCTGGTTGCCGATGCTTTCGATACGCTGCTGAATCCAGGATTTCTGTTCAGGTTCCTGGATATGCATGAATTCGATACCGATCGACCCGCAATAGGTTTTGCGTGCCAGCGAGACGATCTGACGGATGGTCGCGGTTTCAAGGCCAAGAACATTGGCGATGAAGATCGGACGATCCATGTCGGCTTCGGTAAAGCCATAAGTCTTCGGATCAAGTTCCGGATGCGGTTCACGCGGTGCAAGGCCCAGCGGATCCAGGTTCGCTTCAAGATGGCCGCGTACCCGGAAGGAGCGGATCAGCATCAGAGCGCGAATGGAATCATTGGCGGCAGCGCGGATGGCATCAGAATCTACCTGACCAGCCGTGGGTGCTGCATGAGGTGCCGGTGCATAGCCCATCTGGGCCGGGCGTTCGGCGTGCCCCTGTGAGACGTCGTATCCCTCCATGCCGCCAACAACCTTGGTTTCCCGTGGCTGCCAGCTCGGCCCGCGCATTTCTGCGAGGATTTCGGAGGCGTCGTCCTGCAACCCGTCAAAAAACTCAGCCCAGCTCTGGTCAACCGCAGACGGGCTTTCCAGATACCGGGCATAAAGTTCAGCGATGTAGGTTGCGTTCGACTCGTTCAGAATCGTGTCGAGATCTTGAGGTTTCATTTGTGGTCTTGGAAGGCATGGTCCCCAAGAAGGACCACGCCCCCCCTTGCCTTTCCTCTGACTACCCAGATTAGCCCTTCAAAGCCTTCAGCATGGTCGAGCCGAGGCTTGCCGGGGAATCGGCAACAAGAACGCCAGCACTGCGCATGGCTTCCATTTTCGCATCGGCCGTACCTTTGCCGCCGGAAATGATCGCACCGGCATGGCCCATGCGTTTACCCGGAGGTGCGGTAACACCGGCGATGAAGCCGGCAACCGGTTTCTTGACTTTGGAAGCCTGCAGGAATTCACATGCTTCTTCCTCGGCCGAGCCGCCGATTTCACCGATCATGATGATGCCTTCGGTTTCCGGATCCTTCAGGAACAGGTCGAGGCAGTCGATGAAGTTGGTGCCGTTGACTGGGTCACCACCAATACCGATACAGGTCGACTGACCAAGGCCAGCGGCCGTGGTCTGTGCAACTGCTTCGTAGGTGAGCGTACCGGAACGCGAAACGATACCGATTTTACCGCGGCGGTGAATGTGACCCGGCATGATGCCGATCTTGCATTCGTCCGGGGTAATGATACCCGGGCAGTTCGGGCCGATCAGGCGGGTCGACGAACCGTCGAGCGCGCGCTTGACGCGGACCATGTCAGCAACCGGAATACCTTCGGTGATGCAGACAGCCAGTTCGACTTTGGCGTCGATGGCTTCAAGAATTGCGTCTGCTGCGAAGGGCGGCGGAACATAGATAACCGAGGCATTTGCGCCGGTGACATGTACCGCTTCTTCAACAGTGTTGAAAACCGGCAGGTCAAGGTGCTTGGTGCCGCCTTTACCCGGGGTAACACCGCCAACCATTTTGGTGCCGTATGCCAGTGCCTGTTCGCTGTGGAAAGTACCCTGCGAACCAGTGAAACCCTGGCAGATAACTTTGGTGTTTTTATCGACGAGAACAGCCATAGTTACGCGGCCTCCTTCACAGCTTTGACCACCTTCTCGGCGGCATCGGCAAGGTTGTCAGCCGAAACAATCGGCAGACCCGATTCTTCGAGGATCTTCTTGCCAAGTTCGACATTGGTACCTTCAAGGCGAACGACCAGCGGGACGTTCAGGCTGACTTCGCGGGCTGCTGCCACAACGCCGTCTGCAATCACGTCACAACGCATGATGCCACCAAAGATGTTGACCAGGATGCCTTCGACATTCGGATCCGACAGGATCAGCTTGAAGGCGGTGGTCACGCGTTCTTTGGTTGCGCCGCCACCAACGTCAAGGAAGTTAGCCGGTGCGCCACCATAAAGCTTGATGATATCCATGGTTGCCATGGCAAGGCCAGCGCCGTTGACCATGCAGCCGATGGTGCCATCGAGCTTGATGTAGTTGAGGCTGTGTTTTGCAGCTTCGAGTTCGGCCGGGTTTTCTTCGTCTTCGTCACGCAGCTCTTCGATGTCCGGATGACGGAACAGCGCGTTGTCGTCGAAGTTCATTTTGCAATCAAGCGCAATGATGTCGCCGTCACCGGTAACAACCAGCGGGTTGATTTCAACCATGGCAGCATCGGTATCGAGGAAGCACTGGTACATCGCGGTCATGAATTTGACAGCTTTGGAAACCTGCTTGCCTTCGAGGCCGAGTGCAAACGCCAGTTTGCGACCGTGGAAGCCAGAGAAGCCAGCCGCCGGATCGATCTCGACAGTGACGATCTTTTCCGGGGTTGCTTCTGCAACTTCTTCAATGTCCATGCCGCCTTCGGTCGATGCCATGAAGATCACGCGCGAGCAAGCGCGGTCGACGAGAACCGAAAGATACAGTTCGCGTGCGATATCGCAGCCTTCTTCGATGTAAACGCGTTTGACTTCTTTGCCATCCGGGCCGGTCTGGTGGGTAACCAGCGTGGAGCCGAGCATCTGTTCGGCATTGGTGCCGACTTCTTCCGGGCTCTTGACGACGCGAACGCCGCCTTTGTCACCTGCCTTGGCTTCCTTGAAGGTGCCTTTACCGCGGCCACCTGCATGGATCTGGGATTTTACCACGTAAACCGGGCCAGCCTGGGACTGGGCAGCTTCGATGGCTTCCTGAGCGGTATATGCAACCTTGCCGTTCGGCACGGTCACACCGTATTTGCGAAGAATTTCTTTCGCCTGGTACTCATGAATATTCATGTTCGGTCGCTTTCTTGCCTTCCGTACGATTTCCGGTGGGTCAGAAATCTGGATTTCAATGTCCCTGTAACGAGCGGGAGGGACTTTGTTAAGAGGCCGCGATCATTGAAGTTTGAATAACAACAATGATTGAAAAACGGGCCGGTCACTGACCAGCCCGTTTCGCGTTCTTAGAGCATGCCCTTTGCAGCTTCGACGAGGCCGCGAACAGCGTTCACGGAATTGTCGAAGTTTGCTTTTTCGGACTCATCAAGATTGATCTCGACGATGCGTTCTACACCGTTGGCACCCAGAACAACCGGGACACCAACATAAAGACCGTCAACACCGTATTCGCCGCTCAGATAAGCAGCAACCGGCATGACGCGCTTCTGGTCTTTGAGGTAGCTTTCCGCCATCGCGATTGCCGAAGCAGCCGGGGCGTAGAAAGCAGAACCGGTTTTGAGCAGGGCAACGATCTCGGCGCCACCGTCACGGGTGCGCTGCACGATCTCGTCGATTTTTTCCTGCGTGGTCCAGCCCATTTTGATCAGATCCGGAACCGGGATACCGGCAACGGTCGAATAACGGATCGACGGGACCATGGTATCGCCGTGGCCGCCAAGGACAAAGGCGGTAACGTCTTTGACCGAGACGTTGAATTCTTCTGCGAGGAAGTAACGGAAGCGTGCAGAGTCCAGAACGCCAGCCATGCCGACAACTTTCTTCGGATCGAAGCCGGTTGCCTGCTGCATCACCCAAACCATCGCATCAAGCGGGTTGGTAATGACGATGACAAATGCGTTCGGAGCGTGTTCCTTGATGCCCTGACCAACCTGGGTCATGACTTTGGTGTTGATACCAATCAGGTCATCGCGGCTCATGCCCGGCTTGCGAGCAACACCGGCGGTGACGATGACGACATCAGCGCCTGCGATGTCTTTGTAGTCACTGGTACCCTTGAGGTCGGCATCAAACATGTCGACGGGGGAGGATTCAGCAATGTCAAGCGACTTGCCCTGTGGCATGCCATCAACGATGTCGAAAAGGACGACGTCGCCAAGCTCTTTGAGACCGACGAGGTGAGCAAGCGTGCCACCAATATTGCCGGCACCGACGAGCGCGATCTTGTTGCGGGCCATTCCGTTACCTTCTTCCCTATTGCGCTTCCTGGGGGTCGAAACTCAACTTGGGAGCGCGATTGAAAATTTAAACCTGCGAACGCGAAATAATCGTTCGTAAACACCGAGTGTCGTAAACTGAATCGCCACGAATGACAAGGGGAAACCCCACTGTTTTTACGAGGAAAACCGCCGCTTCGCGGTTTATTGCAACTATGGTCTAAACGCTTAAAAACCATTCACGTTGCAGATGCGAACATGGGCTAATGCGCAGCAAAACCAAAGCTGGTTTACGATTGCGGCCTGCCTAAATGAAAGGCAGTGCGCCCCTTTGCTGCGAATTCGTGCGTATGAACAGGATTACACTGGCGCAGCATTGCAGGAAACGGCCATCAGCCATGCGGTCGGGACGGGGGCGTCAAATCCAATATATGACGATTTTTGCGTGAAGCGTCGTTTCCCCTGCGTCAAACGCAAGAATCGCGCGATGATAAGCGCTCATATGGCGAATAATTGCGACGATTTTAAAGTGACCCGGATGGAGTCGTTTTCCACAGGCTGCGCTATTGCTGGCAGCGCGTCCGAAAAAGGCATGTCACAGGTGGGATCACAACGACCGTTTTGATCAGCCGTCCCGCCGTTCTGAAAGCCGTCAGGTCAGGTGCGCCATATCGAGATATTCCTGACTGCGCATTTCGGTCATGCGCGACACTGTGCGCTGGAATTCGAACGAATAGTCGCCATCGGTGTAGATCTCGGTCGGGTCACACTCAATCGCACAGATCAGCTTGGTTTTGTGTTCGTACATCGCATCAATAAGGGTACCGAACCGTTTGGCCCAATCGCGGCGCGAGTCCGGCAGTTTCGGGATAAAGTCGATGACGATGGTGTGGAAATGCGTCGCCAGCGCGATGTAATCCCCCGGACCCAGCGGACGGGTGCACAGTTCTTCAAAGCTGAACTTGGCAACCCCGGCACCGGCAGCACTGATTTCGATCTTGCGACCCTTGACGGTCAGGCTGTCGGGCGCGACGCGGGCGCCTTCGGTCAGGGTGGCAAACATCTCGTCAATCCGCTTGGATGCCTGTTCGCGCGATATCGGATACAGGAATACCTCGGCGGCTGTCAGATTGCGCATGCGGTAATCGGTCGGGCTCGCCAGTTCCAGCACATCAAGCTTCTGCTTGATCATGTCGATGAAGGGCAGGAAGTTCTGGCGTTGCAGGCCATCCTTATACAGATCATCCGGCACGCGGTTCGATGTGGTGACAATCACGACCCCATGATCAAACAACTGTTCAAACAGACGGCCGAGGATCATGGCATCGGTGATGTCGGTTACCTGCATCTCGTCAAAGCACAGCAACCACGCATCGTTTGCAAGGTCCTTGGCAATCGGCGGGATCGGATCGGCATCATCTTTTTTCTTCGTCTGGCGATAACGGTGCATGCGTTCATGCACATCCTGCATGAAGTCATGGAAATGAACGCGACGCTTTTTTTCAATGTCGATGGTTTCATAGAACAGATCCATCAACATGGATTTGCCACGACCAACCTCGCCGTAAATGTAAAGTCCTGATGGCGGGGTCGGTTCATCGCGCCGACGGGTCAGGCCAAACCGTTCGCGCCAGCCACCTGTGCCGGTCGACGGCTCATAGTTGATCAGCGCGTTTTTCAGGCTTTGGAGTTTTTCCGCACAGAGTTCCTGCATCGGATCGTGGGACAGCTCACCAGCGGTGATTTTCGCGCGATAACGTGAAAGCGGGCCGTCGGTCATCAACAAATCTCGAATGCAGTGAAAGGAATGAGGACTGTGAGATTGTCATAGCTCCAAGTTGCATCGCATTGCAACAAGACGGTTTGCATTGCTGCCATCAGATCAGGCGCATCTTTTTAAACAGCCAGATTTCAAAGGCGGTAATCACCGCCAGAATGATCGACACCCCAAGGAACCCGTACGGGCTGTCAGTTGCCGGAACACCGCCGACATTGATCCCCAGAAGGCCGGTGACGAAACTGATCGGCAGGAACAGACCGGCAATCACGGTAAGCCAGTACATCGTGCGGTTCATCTGTTCGCTTTCGAGCGCCATCAGGTTTTCATTCACGATCTGAATGCGTTCACGCAGGGAATCAAATTCCTCGACCAGACGGACGGTTTTATCGGTCAGTGCGCGGGCGCGGCGTTTGAACCGCTTGTCAGACCAGACCGGTTTTTGTTCGACATAATGCGCCAGTGCATCGCGTTGCGGTCCCAGATGCCGGCGCAGGCGCGACAGCCGATGACGGATGTCCGATCCGCGTTTGCGCAGCGCAAGGGTTTTGCCCTCGGCCACGGTTTCCTGATCGTCCTCGATCGCCTCGACATCTTCTTCCATGCCGCGCACAACATTTTCGACCCGAAAGGCAAGCCGTTCGGCCACGGTCAGGACGAAATCATCAACGCTGTTGGGGGCCTTGTGGTCGGCAATGGCGGCCCGCACGTCATCAAACGCCTTGAGCGGCTGGTTGCGCAGCGTGATCACCATGTTGTTTGTGACCCAGAAACGCACTGAAATCATATCGGCCGGATCATTTTCCGCGTTCAGGTTCACCCCGCGCAGATTAAGCGAATAGCCCGGATCATAGAAAAACACCGCTGGACGCGTGCCGCGGGTCGAAAGCGTATCGGTGATGGTCGCATCAATGCCGGCAACCGTGATCAGCCAGTCGCGTACCCCGTCGCCCATCCAGTCCAGATGCACCCAAAGATAATTTCCCTCGGCAATCGGCGGCAGGCCCGATTGCAGGGCGTCCCATCCAACCGGTTGTGCGGTGCCATCCGGGGCAATTTCAAAGGCATTGATCAGCGCGGTTTTGCTCATCGCAGGGCTCCTTGGCTGACTGCGGTCATGCAGGTCAGGGGCGGGGTCATTATCACGTCACAATGACAACGGAACGAAACGTTAGATGATTCGTTACTGTTCTCAGTGTAGGGTTCGGTTCTGTGACCAAGTATCAGGCCAACCTGTTTACAAAACGCGAAAAACACTCAAGAAACGGAAGCCGGGCAGCGCTTCGGGCATCAATATGGATCATCAGGCATGACATCAGTTCGTCAGGTAATCGCAAGTCTTGCAATCTGTCTGTTTGCAATGACGGTTTCTTTCGGTTTGGCAGCACAGCCTAACGAACCGCGCCCTGACTCTGTTCAGAAGATCGAACTGGAAAATGCCCAGAACCGCATTGCGGACTGGGAAGCGACGCTTGATACGATTGAAGAATCGATTTCCGGCGAAGAAATTTCCGGGCGCGTGATCGCCGATGGCCGCGACCGGATCGAAACCATCCAGCTTGCGATTAACGAGCTGCGCGGTCGGGCCGATGAACGTTTGCAGCGGTTTGAAGCTGCCCTTGGCAAACTTGGCGAGCCCCCGGCAGAGGGCGAGGAAGAAGTCCCCGAGGTCGCCCGTGAACGCGATCGTATTGGACAGGACATCGCGCGTGTTGGCGGTGTGCTCAAACAGCTTGAACTGGTCAATTTCCGCGCAAGCGAGCTGTCTGATCAGTTGTCAGGTCTGGCGCGTGAACGCTTTACCCGGCGTGTTCTGGGCCGGGTAGATGTGCCGTTTGATCCGGTTGTCTGGTTTGAAGCCTGGCGTGAAATCGTCCAGCTGCCCAGCATGGTTCAGGCGCGCTATTCCAACCTTGAACTTGAAGGGGACGTCGCCGATCAGCTGTCCGAGGTGGCCCCGGGGCTGGTTTTCCTGACCTTCATCGTGATCGCCGCACTGATTGGCGGCGAGGTGGTCGTGCTGCGCTATATGCCCGCGCGTTGGAACACTGTGCCGGATGAAGATCGCGTGTCACTGATATCGGGAACGCGGTTCCTGTTTACCGCCTTGGTGCCGGGCATTGCTCTGTTGATCGCTTATGGAATACTTGAATCGCGCGATGCGCTTCTGAGCGGTGCGATGGGTGATTTTGTTCTGCAATGCTTCGCGGCTGCCTTGTTCCTGTTGTTTGTCGGGGCCGCGGTGCGCAGTGTGCATTCACCGTTTGCGCCGTCTTTGCGGCGTTCCGGCACAACGCCAAGGGGGGCGCGGGTTGTCGGGTTCTGTTCGCTGGCTGTGGCGGTGATTTTTGCCTTTGACATGGTGCTGTTGCAAGGTGCTACGACGCTCGGAACGTCGCTTGATATCGCGCTTGTACAAAGCATTTCGAACGTACTGGTGATTTCGGTTTTGCTGTTTGTCTGTTCACTTGGTGTGTTCTGGCAGCACGACGAACGCGACCGTCACGAAATCTGGTCAAAGATCGAACGCCGGTCGCGCCGTGGCCTGAAAGTCATCGCGATCATGATGCCGGTGCTGATGCTGCTGGGTTATGTCGCCCTGGCACGCTTCATCCTTGAAAACCTGATGATGGCGCTGGCGTTTCTGACCTGTTACTGGCTGCTGCGCGGTTATTGCCGGGCTTTGATGCATACCTATCTGGTGCGCCCGGAAAGCAGTGAAGACAGCAATGTCAGCGATGCAGTGCATGGCACGCTTTATTTCTGGCTGCGGGTTCTGATTGATGTGGTGATGTTTTCCATCGCCGTGCCGGTCGCGGTGATGATCTTTACCGACATTGCCTGGGCTGATCTTATTCTGGCCGTTCAGCAGGCCTTTATCGGCATTCAGGTTGGCGGCATTCATTTCTCGCTGCGCTCCATCATGCTGGCGGCCTTGATGTTTGTCATCGTGCTGGCGGTGATGCGCTTCTTCCAGCGCATGCTGAGCACGCGGGTACTGCCCAACACCAAGCTTGATCAGGGGCTGCAACATTCGGTTTCGGCGATCTTTGGTTATGCCGGGATCTGTCTTGCCATCTTGCTTGCGGTTTCGGCCGCCGGGCTTGATTTGTCCAACCTTGCCATCATCGCCGGTGCCATTTCGGTCGGTATCGGTTTTGGCATGCAAAGCATTGTGAACAACTTTGTGTCGGGCCTGATCCTTTTGGTCGAACGACCGATCAAGGTCGGTGACTGGATCGTCGTTGGCGCCGATCAGGGGTTTGTAAAGGACATCCGGGTGCGTGCGACCGAGATCGAAACCTTTGATCGGTCTTCGGTCGTCATCCCGAACTCCGAACTGATTTCCAACCGGGTTCTGAACTGGACGCTTAAGGAGCGTTCGGGCCGCGGCATCATCAAGATAGGTGTGTCTTACGGATCGGATGTCGACAAGGTTCGCGAGATCCTTTTGGAAATGGCCGACAAGCGCCGCGAGATTTTGACCTATCCGGCACCGCAGGTGGTGTTCATGGATTTCGGGGCTAGTTCGCTTGATTTCGAACTGCGCTATTTCCTGCGCGATATTGGCGATGTGATTGCGGTGGCAAGCTCGATCCGCTTTGAAGTTGTCCAGCGCTTCCGCGATGAAGGCATCGAAATTCCGTTCCCGCAGCGTGATCTGAACCTGCGAGATATCGATAAGCTGACCGATGCCATCCGCGACGCTGGCAAGGGGGCTCCGAAAAAGATCGAGAAGTCCGAGCCTGAGGAACCTGAAACGTCAGAAGACAAAGCAGAAGATACATCCCCGAACACCGACGATGGCGGGGCAGATCAAAAAGCCGCCCCACCGTCTGCGACCAAGGATGTTTCGCGCGATCGCGATGCGCCTGGCCGTGAAATTCCCGATGCGGGCGGCAGTCCCGACGGGGATGCACCGCGCTAGGGCGTGTGCTCCATCTGATGTTTCAATCTGCCTGTTGCTATTGGGTTTTGTGGGGTTGTTTGGTGAAAAATTCTTCAAGCTCTGCAAAGCCCATGGCCTGGTCGGAAAATCCGAATGTGCCGGTATTGATCATTTCACGTGATGCTTTGACAAAGGCGCCATAGGCAAGGCGGGCAAGTGCTGATCCGACGCTGATCCTTTTTGCGCCCGCGTCCGCCAGTTCAGTCAGACTGAACGTGTTTCCGGGCATGCCCATAACGACATTCACCGGTTTGCTCAGCGATGCGCAAACCGTGCGGATCGTCTCAAGATCATACAAGCCCGGCGCATAAAGAACATCCGCCCCCGCCTTTTCAAAGGCCTGAAGGCGCTTGATCGTGTCGTCAAGGTCTGGGCGTCCCCACAGGAAGTTCTCGCACCGTGCGGTCAGGACAAAATCATGGGGCAAGGCTGATCGGGCTTCGACAGCAGCCTGAATGCGTTCAACAGCAAGCGAAAAATCATAGATCGGGTTTGCCCGATCCCCCGTGTGATCTTCAAGCGAACAGCCCGCCAGGCCGACTGACGCTGCGACCGCAATCGTTTCTGCCGCGCTTTCCGGGCTATCGCCCATCCCTTTTTCAAGATCGGCAGTGACGGGAAGTGGTGTGGCCGAAACCAGTGCCTGGCAATGCTTGAACGTATTTTCGGGTGATGTCTTGCCCTCTGCAACGCCCAGGGAAAATGCCATGCCCGCACTTGTCGTTGCCAAGGCGCGAAAGCCGAGTGCGGCAAGAATTCTGGCTGTTCCGATATCCCATGGATTGGGAATGATGAATGCACCAGGTTCTTCGTGAAGCGCCCGAAACAATGCCCCTTTGTTCTGCGTCATGTTCTGATCCCTTCGTGCAAAATCGCAAATCCTGTTTAACATAAAGAAACAGAACATAACAAGAACATGTGGCGCAGGTTGCAACCGCAAGGTATCGCGCACTGAAGATATAGCGTTGATCGGGGGATCAAATATCGAAAAGGGCCGCGGTGATCTTTTGCCCCATCGGGGCCATCAGGTGGCGTTCACGCGGCGATAGCCACCTGAGTTCGGCGATCTCGCGTTCAGGTGCAAGGGTTCCGCAATAATATCCGGTAAAACAGGTCATGCGCACAATCGACCCTTCGGGCAGGTTGTGGCCCTGTCCGGCAAACGTGCCCAACTGGCGGAGCGTGCCGGGGATCAGATCGACGCCGAGTTCTTCCTTGATTTCGCGTTTGATGGCTTCGCGTGCGGTTTCGCCGGGATCAATCTTGCCACCGGGCAAATAGAACCGGTCGCGGCCGTGGCTGCGGACGGACAAAATGTTTTCGCCGTCGCGCAAGATCCAGTTGGCGGTTTCGATCACCTTGATCAAGGCTGGGTCTGTGGTGCTATGACTGCTTGCGCGCATGTGGCCTCACAGGATTGCGACATCAAGTCCAATATCAACGGCCGGTGCGGATTGGGTAATCCGCCCGACGGAAACATAATCGACCCCGGTTGCGGCAATCGCACCGATGGTCTGAAGGTTTACACCCCCGGATGCCTCAGTCTTGCAGCGACCAGCGACAATGGCAACCGCTTCGCGCAACATATCCGGGCCCATGTTATCGAGCAGGATGATGTCTGCGCCAGCGTCCGTGGCTTCTTTAACCTGATCAAGTGTGTCACATTCAACCTCGATCTTGGGCAGGTTGGCAGCCCGGGCGGCCTCGACGCATTTGGTGATCGATCCGACAACGCCAATGTGGTTGTCCTTGATCATCACCCCGTCATAAAGGCCCATGCGGTGGTTCTGAGCCCCGCCCATGCGGGTTGCGTATTTTTCCAGTTTGCGCCAACCCGGCAGGGTCTTGCGGGTATCAAGCAGTTTGGCGTTTGTTTCACCCATCGCCGCGACATAGCTGCGCGTTGTGGTGGCAATGCCGGACAAATGTTGAAGCGTGTTAAGTGCTGTGCGTTCAGCCGTCAGGATGCCGCGCGCATTGCCTTCGACCACGGCCAGAACGTCTTTGGCCGCAATAGCATCCCCATCTTCGCAATGCTTTTCGATTTTCGCATCCGGGACCAGCTTGCGAAAACATTCAAGGGCGATATCAAGCCCGGCCACCACGATATCCTCGCGGGTTTCGAGCGCAACGCGCAGGCGGGCATCGGCGGGGATGACATTGTCCGATGTGATGTCACCGGTGCCGATATCCTCGGCAAAGGAACGATCAATGAATTCCGCGATTTCGGCTTGGGTCAGGACGGTCATGATGGCGGGCTGCTTTGAATTCTGATGGGGAATGGCAAACAGCCCCGCAAAATTTGCGGGGCTGTGAGGTTGGCTGGCTTACGCCGCGTCGTCCTTTTTGACCGGAATGTTCTTTGACATTTCCAGCATGCGTTCAAGCGGCTTGACCGCTGCGACGCGCAGGTCTTCGGGCATGACGATCTGCGGGCCGTTATTGACCAGACACAGATACAGCTTTTCAAGCGTATTGAGTTCCATGAACGGGCAGTTGTTGCACGCACACGACCCGTCCGCACCCGGCACCGGAATGAATTCCTTGTGCGGGGCTGCTTTTTCCATTTGGTGGATGATGTGCGGTTCGGTCGCGATCAGGTATTTCTGATCCGGGCCGTTAATCACATATTCCAGAATCGCACGGGTCGAGCCGATGTGATCGGCATGCTTGAGAATACCGTCATGGCATTCCGGGTGGGCTGCGATCTTGGCATCCGGGTTTTGGGTTTTCAGGCGGATCAGTTCACGTTCGGAAAACTGTTCATGCACGATGCACGAGCCGTTCCAAAGCGTCATGTCGCGACCGGTCTTCTTGGCAAGATAGGAACCAAGATGGCGGTCAGGCGCCCAAAGGATCGGCTTATCGAGCGGGATCTGATCAATGATCTCGGCCGCATTCGACGAGGTCACAATAATATCAGACGCAGCCTTCACCTCGGCCGAGCAGTTGATATAGGTGATCGATACGTGATCCGGGTGCTGTTCGCGGAATTTGCGGAACGGTTCGGGCTGACACGAATCTTCGAGCGAGCAACCCGCCTTTGAATCCGGCAGCAAAACAGTCTTGTTCGGGCTGAGGATTTTGGCAACCTCAGCCATGAAGCGCACGCCACAGAACACGATGACATCGGCATCGG
Source organism: Thalassospira sp. CH_XMU1458 (assembly GCF_037027205.1). Classification (NCBI taxonomy): domain Bacteria; kingdom Pseudomonadati; phylum Pseudomonadota; class Alphaproteobacteria; order Rhodospirillales; family Thalassospiraceae; genus Thalassospira; species Thalassospira sp. CH_XMU1458. Next base: position 93,701 of record NZ_JAYMDW010000003.1, read on the forward strand.
TTTCGGCCGCCTTGCGCGACAGGTCCAGACTATCGCCAACGAAGTCGGCAAGGTCCTGAATTTCCCCATCCTGATAGTAATGGGCCAGAATGATCGCGTTCTTTTCCTTTTTCAGGCGCTGAATCTCAGCTTCCAGATCAAGGGTGGGATCAATCTGCATTTCCGACATTGCGTCAGCAGAAGCCTCGGCAATGGTGATCATTTCATTCATGGCGTCGTCTCATCTCGCCTGTTTGCAAGCCGGAGATAAGTCGCGGGGCCCGGCATTGCAAGTTAATGACAGTTTGAAACCTGAATATCGCCATTGCGACGGGATGGCAAGGAATAGGCGGCATACGTCCGATATTGATTGGGGCTGACGGCTGCTGAGCCAGAAAATGGAACGGAATTATCTGAATTAATAAATAAATCCGGTGTCTTTGATTGCCGAATTAAATTTCACCATTTTATTTGAACGTATAAATAAAAAATAATTACGTTGTAAATTAACCAAAAATATTCATATGCTTGACGCTGCAAATATTTTTTGATTCTCAAATTTCCAATATTTTATTGGCCTGGGCACTTTTGTCCGTTGTTAATCCGAAAACTTTGATCTGTCTGTAACCTGAGTCAGTGTCCGACGGCGGGAATGGTCCCGATCGTTTGGCCTGTCCAACGCGCATTCCGGCGCAAGGAGCCTTTTTTGACCAATCGTACCACTTCGAGAATTCTGAATTTCACACGTCCGTTCAGCATGCGTGGCCTTGCAGAAGTCCTTCCGGCCGGATCCTATAAGGTGATTACCGAAGAAACCCAGGATGAAAAGCTGACATACCCGACATGGCAGTGGGTTTCGACGCAGATTCACCTTAATACGAATTCGGACCGCCCGGATACTTCACGGGTTCTCAGTGTTGAGCCCCGCGACCTTGAAGTCGCTTATCTGCGCGATCAGAAAACCATGGATGCCCGCCCGCAAGTGGCCTTCTCGGCGCGCAAATCAAACAACCGTGCCAAACGCGCTTCCTAACGCTGCGCGCTGCCGATAGTCCTGGTCAGAGCAATCTGACCAGACGGCACTTTTCTCAGAAAATCCCAGATATTCCCGTGCAGTGGCCGATCTTCCAAATGCCAACCGCTGTTTCATGACAGGGTTGCAGAATGGGAAGTTTGCCTTGGCCCCAGATGCGCCCATAACATCCATAACTGCTGCAAATGAAAGTCTTTGTTATGGATTGGGTTCCGATCACCTTTGGTACGTTCAAGGTTGTCGCACTGCTGACCGCGATGTTTTTCGCCATCAAGTGGCATTACGACCAAGGTCAAAAGTACGGAAGACAAGCGGTCCTGCGCGCCAGCGCCAAAATCACCGGCGTCTTCGTGCTCGCACTTCTGGTCGTCGGTGGCATCACTCTGGCACTCAGCAACTTCCTTGGTTTGGATCTAAGTTACTGATCGCTGCGGCACCGCCCCCGCAGATAGGGGTTCAGACGGAAAATCCGTAATATTCCCACTCTGCCGCCGAAACCTTGAGCGCCATCTGTTCGTATTCGGCCTGTTTGATTTTGGTAAACGCGGTGTGGAAGCGATCGCCGAGCGTGCGTTTATTGAAATCAGATGCGGCAAACTGATCAATCGCCTCAAGCCAATGACGCGGCAGATTGTTTGGTGCCTTTGCTTCGCCGATTTCATCTTCGCACGGTTTGCCCGGATCAATTTTGCCCTCGATCCCGTCAAGGGCAGCACCCAGTGTCACAGCCGCGACCAGATAGGGGTTGGCATCAACCCCGGCGATACGGTGTTCGAAGTGGCGCGTTTTGCCCGGAGTGCCTGGCACACGCAATGCAACCGTGCGGTTTTCGACACCCCAGTCATCAGACGCCGGTGAATACATCGCCGATGCAAAGCGTCGCCAGGAATTCATGAATGGGGCCAGCAACAGCATGGTTTCGCCAATCGTTCCGCGAATGCCGCCAATCGCATTGAGCATCAAGGGGCTTAACGATCCATCCGCCTGATCGGCAAACAGGTTATTGCCGTCTTGGCCTGCAAGCGACAGATGCAAATGCATGCCCGATCCGGCTTCATTGCCGAACGGTTTGGGCATAAAGACGGCTTCCTTGCCAAAACGCCGCGCCACGGTGCGGATCAGGCGTTTGGCAATGATCACGTCATCAGCCGCGCGCATCAGATCGCGATAGCGGATAGTCATTTCATACTGGCCCGGACCATATTCCGAAATCAGGGTTTCCAGCGTCAGGTCGAGGTGCTTGGCACCCTCATAAACCGCATCAAAAAGCGGTGACATCTCGTCAATTTCATCGACCGACATAGTATTGCGCAATTTGCTGCGCCGTTTGGTGATGGCGTAGGATGCCGGGTGATACAGGCCCTGGGCATCCGGCGTCTGATCGACCAGATAGAATTCAAGTTCGAACGCGCCCATCGGATAGAAGCCAAGGTTTTCAGCCCGTTTGACCTGTGCGCCAAAAACATTGCGCGGATCAACGTCATGCGGCGCGCCGTCTTCTTCATACATGGCAATCAAAAGCTGCCCGCGGCCGGTATGGGGCAAATAGCCAAGTGTGCCCGGCACTGGCCAGCACCGGCAATCGCCGCCGCCGCCAGTTTGCACAAGGCCGCAATCATCAACATCCTCGCCACTGACATCCTGCCCGAACAAGGAGCTCGGCAAGCCGCGCCCGGATTTATAGATACCCTCAAGTTCGTGACGGCGGATCGTCTTGCCCCGGCCAATGCCGTGAAAGTCGGTCAGGATGATGTCGATGGCCTCGACATCGCGATATTTGGCCAGAAAGTCCTGTGCTTCGGACAATTGACTTCCACTGGGCGATGGGGCGTTTGCGGTGGCCACGGCACGATTTCCTAAGATGCTGACTGGGGCCCTGCGGGTGCAGAACCAATTCCAAAACTGGGCGCGATATTAGCCCTGATAACGACGGAAGAAATAGCGATCTTTTGGAACGCCTTCGGGCAGTGGTTCGGCAATCGTGCCCGGCACATCGATTTTCTGATCCGATGCCACAATTGCACCCTTGATCAATGCCGGGGGCAGGGTCGATCCGATAAAGGACGCGATCTTGGCATTTAGGGCCTCGTCCCCGGTGCCGACATCGGAATGGACCAGTGCGACCTTGCCTTTGAAACGTTCGACTGCCTTCGGCAGGGTTTCAAAGATATCGCCAAGGAACAAATGGTCATCATCGGGGATGCATTTCGGGTGGGCGGCGATTTGCCGGTCAAAGACGAAAATCTCGCGATCCGGCATGATTTCGCGCAGGTGATCAAACGTACGCCCGTTACCAAGCCCGACTTCAAGCACGATGCCGTCCTGATCCTTGATCATTTCTGCTGCCGCATTCAGGCAATCGCGTTGGGCTTGAAGGCGGCGGATAACGCTGTTCAGACGGGACATTGTGCAAAAGGCTCCGGTTTGTTTTTTAGTGACTAAGCACTTGATTTAAAATCTTTGCCTTTGGCGCAAGCAGCATCGCGCCAAGGGGCATCAGTCTCAGGCGACAAACTTGGTGGCCTCAAAGGCCGGGACGCGTGCGTCAAAGGTTTCAAGCCATGTGACCAGCGTCGGATAGCTTTCACGCCATTTGCCCTCAAAGCGCAGATCAAGATATCCCAGCGCACAGGCAATCGCGACATGGCCAATCGTCAGGTCACCTTCCAGTGACGGGGCATTGGCACTCAGATGATCAAGGGATCGTTTGACCTTGTCCGCCTGATAGGACAGCCAATCGCCATGGCGTTTTTCTTCCGGGCGCATGCGGCTTTCATAGACCTGCAGGATGGATGCATCGACAATGCCGTCGCCCAGCGCCTGAAGGGTAAGGGCCTCCCACCGTGCGTCGCTTTCGGTGGGATGCAGGCTGGTGCCAACGACCTGCGCATCAAGATATTCACAGATCACGCGGCTATCAAAAATCTTGCGTCCGTCCTCAAGGATCAGGATCGGAATTTTACCCAGCGGGTTTTGCTGGCGCAGGGTATCTGCCGGGTCGTTGGTGTTTGAATCTTCAACCGTCAGCTGGTCATAAATGCCAAGCATCTTGGCAACGATTTTGACTTTCCGGCCAAACGGCGACGGACCACTCGAACGCAATATCATGGTTTTCCTCCGGGCATATCAGGTGTTTGCCCGCAGTCTAATGGCGAAAGGTGATCGCTAGGAACCGAAATTTTGCGAAAAGATTTTCAAGACCCGGCGCGGTTGCTGGCAGAACCCGTCTCAGTCGTGTCGTGTTGCCCCTCGTCACCCAGTCCGGCCAGATGCAATTCACGGGCAAGCCGCACGGCAGGCCGACCGGCAAAGAACACCGATCCGATGATAAACAGCCATGTCCCGGCCTTGACCGTTGCATCATCAAGAAACAACACACTGCCGACGATAAACAGGACGGCCGCCAGAAGGTCGATGACCGAATAGGCAATTTCATAGGCGCTGTAAATCTGGCGATGGCGCGGGCTGGCGTCAAAGCGGCGGGATCGAAATAGCTTCATCACTGGATCTCTTTCGCGGAGCTGTGTCTGGGCATCCAACGCCTGAGCGCGCAAAACGGTTCCGATGAGCGTTCTAGCGGTGGGGTCTAACGCCGGGCGCGCGGATGGGTACCGTTATAGACCGCCATCAATTGTTCGGTATCCACGGCCGTATACCGCTGGGTCGTTGAAAGCGATGCATGGCCGAGCAAGTCCTGAATGGTGCGCAAATCACCACCGCCGGCCAAAAGGTGCGTCGCAAACGAATGGCGCAGCGCATGCGGGGTGGCGGTATCGGGCAGGTTCAGAAGTTCGCGGACCTTGCGCATTTCACGCTGGGCGACTTGTGCCACAAGCCGATTGCCGCGTGCGCCCAGAAACAGGGGATCATCACCATCGGGCGCAAACGGGCAGATGCGGACATAATCCTCGATCGCGTCGCGCACGATAGGCAGAACCGGCACGAGGCGCTGCTTGTTGCCTTTACCGGTGATCACCATCGAATCCCCGGTCGGGCGTTGATTGGCATTAAGATCAAGCGCCTCTGAGATACGGAGACCGCAACCATACAGCAGGGTAAAAAGGGCGAGGTTGCGTTTGCCAAGCCACGGCTCATCCTGCCAGGCATCGGCATTTTCGAGCACTGCCATGGCATCATCTGGCGCCAGCGGTTTGGGCGTTGATTGCGGCAGGCGGGGGTTGCGGATCGACTGCACGGCGGCGTTTTGACCGCGCCCGGACCGTTCAAGGAACCGGTAGAAATTGCGTAACGAGGATAGCGCACGCGCGGTTGACGTCTTGGCCATGCCATCCATGCTGCGGCGTGCCAGCCAGCTTCGAAAATCGCGCGGATTCAGGCGCAAAAGGTCCTTAAGCGTCGGTGTGTCACCCAGATGATCCTTGATGAAGCCCAGAAAGGCATAAAGATCGGCCAGATAGTTGTCGGTTGTGTGGTTGGACGCGCGACGCTCATTGGCAAGCCAGCCACGCCAGTCGGCAATGGCGTCGCGCACATCCTGTGGCAGGGTGATGGCGGTCAGACCGTTTGGGTCAGCCATCGACGCACACCAAATTCGATAACGGATGCCAGGAACATGATCAGATCATTGGCCTGTGACGGGCTGAAATAATCCGGCTCCTTGACGCCAAAGGCAACAAGCCCGACCGGATCGCCATAAAACGGTGCCAGGCGCACAATCGCAGCAGACCGGATTTCAGATGCCTTCGGGCCAAAGATCGCCTCGTCACCGGCATCATCTGGCAACAGCCACACATCGTGCTCGTCCCCCAGAACCTGATCAACTGCCCCAACAACAAGACGACGGACCCGGCCATCACAACTTGGTACCGGGGCCTCTTTGCATTCTTCAAAGCACAGCGCAATGGCATCAAGATCAAGAAGTTCTGGCACAAGGTCCTGAAGCGCTTCGACAAAGGTTTCAAACCCGCGCGCATTCAAAAGTGCCAGAACCGCACGGTGAATGCGGCTTTGGGTTTCGAGGTTGGATTTGGAAATATTGATCAGTTCGCTGGTCGCGCCGCGCAGCTTTTCACGTTCATCGCGCAGGCGGGCAACGACATATTGCTGCATGTCGGCAACGCCATTGCCCAATTCGCGCATCGGCAAATCAAGACTTTCAAGCAAGTCCGGGCGCGTAGTGAAGAATTCAGGATGTTCGGCAAGATAGTCCGCCACATCGTCGGAGCGCAAAGCTGTCTTTTCCATCGGTTCCGGCTTGAAAAATGAGAAACAAAAAACCCGGCTGCCACAATGCGGGCTGCCGGGTTAAATGCATGTTAAAAACCACGCGCGATGCGGGTTTTTATAAATCTGTCGCGATCAGCGATCCAAAATCAGAGGATCGACTGGCCGGTTTTTTCCCAATCGGCGAGGAAGGCTTCAAGGCCTTTGTCGGTCAGCGGGTGTTTGGTCAACTGACCCAGAACCTGCGGCGGGATGGTGACAACGTCAGCACCCAGACGGGCCGAGTCGACAACATGCTGCGGGCCACGTGCCGAAGCAACAAGCACTTCGGTGGTCCAGTTCGGGTAGTTGCCATAGACGTCAACGATGTCAGCAATCAGCTGCATACCATCCGAGGAAATGTCATCCAGGCGGCCAACGAACGGCGAAACATAGGTCGCACCTGCTTTGGCAGCCAGAATGGCCTGACCAACCGAGAAGCAAAGCGTTACGTTGGTCTGAATGCCTTCGTCGGTGAAGGTACGGCAAGCCTTGAGGCCATCAGCAGTCAGCGGCAGCTTGACGACGACATTGTCGGCGATTTTGGCAAGCTTGCGGCCTTCGGCAACCATGGTTTCGTAGTCGGTCGCAGCAACTTCTGCGCTGACCGGACCGTCAACAACTTCACAAATTTCCTTGATCAGTTCGAGAAACGGTCGGCCAGACTTTGCTACCAGCGAGGGGTTGGTGGTGACACCGTCTACGAGGCCGGACATGGCCAGTTCGCGGATTGCGTCGATGTCAGCGGTATCGATGAAAAACTTCATTGGAATTCCTGTTTAGGACCTGTTGTTCAATGATGCGGTTAGCTGCTAGGTTCTGGATCATCTGATGACGGAACCAGATCCTTGCTGTGGGACCGTTTGTTTCTGTGCCCATATGTCTGGCGTTCTTGAAACGGCTCGGTCTGATGGGCAACCTCACGGGGTTTATAATATATGCGTGCCGCAAAGGCCACCTCTGGAAATTTGTTTGCGAATGATCCGGCCTTTGAGGTAACCGCCCAGACCGTGAGCGTCCTGCCGCCGCTGCCTTTGGCAGGTCCTTATGACTATCTGGTACCCGAAGGCATCTCTGTTGCACCCGGTGATTTCGTTGAAATTCCCCTCGGCCGTCAAACCCAGCGTGGTGTCGTCTGGGGCGATGCCAAGCGCGATGTCGATCCCGCCAAGCTGCGTGAAATTTTCGGTGTTTTGCCAACCCCGCCGATGGCAGATGTCACCCGCAAATTCATTGATTGGGTATCGGCCTATACCATGGCGCCGCAAGGGGCGGTGTTGCGCATGGCGATGAGCGTGCCCGACGCGCTTGAGGCCCCCAAACCGATCTTTCGATTTACCCTAAATCCTGAATTTGACGCGATATCTCTGCGCATGACGCCGCCGCGCAAACGCGTTCTGGCGTTCCTGGGTGATCATCCGCCGATGGAGCAGGGCGATATCCTGCGCGAAACCGGTGCCGGGGCGAGTGTGATCAAGGGGCTGGTCGAAGCTGGCGCTGTGCAGCGCCTGATGGTCACCCCGCCATCGCCGTTTGAGGCACCTGATCTTGATATTCCGCGACCGGATTTGTCACCCGAGCAGAACGAGGCCGCAGACGCGCTCTGCGCGCGCCTTGATGACGGTGGTTTTTCCTGCACGCTTCTGGATGGTGTGACCGGGTCGGGCAAGACAGAAGTTTATTTTGAGCCGGTCCGTGCTGCACTGGCACAGGGCAAGCAGGTTGTGGTTCTGTTGCCGGAAATCGCACTTTCCGCCCAGTGGCTGCAACGTTTCCGCGACCGGTTCGGTGTTGAACCCGCCCTTTGGCATTCCGAAGTCGGGCAGGCCAGGCGTCGTGATACCTGGCGGGCGGTGGCCGATGGATCGGCCAAGCTTGTCGTTGGTGCGCGATCAGCCCTTTTCCTGCCCTATCATAATCTCGGCCTGATCGTGGTTGACGAGGAACACGAACACGCCTTCAAGCAGGAAGACGGCGTGATGTATCATGCCCGCGACATGGCGGTAACACGTGCGCATCTCGGCAACATTCCCATCGTGCTGGCGTCTGCGACCCCATCGCTTGAAACCCTGGCCAATGTTGAAGCCGGGCGCTATCAGCATGTTCAACTTGGCAGTCGTCATGGTGTCGCGGTGTTGCCATCTGTCGAGATCATCGATATCCGTCAGGACAAACCCCAACGCAATCGCTGGATCACGCCGACGCTCAAAAAACGGCTGGCAGAAACCTTTGCCAATGGCGAACAGGCGATGCTGTTCCTGAACCGTCGGGGTTATGCGCCGCTTACCCTATGTCGCGCCTGTGGTCATCGGTTCCAGTGCCCGAACTGCACCGCCTGGTTGGTTGAGCACCGGGCGTGGGGCAAGTTGCAATGCCATCATTGCGGTTATCAGGCCAAGGCCCCGGATGCCTGCCCGTCCTGCGGGGCGGAGGGCAAACTGGCCCCCTGCGGTCCGGGGGTGGAACGCCTTTATGAAGAGGCGGTCGAGACTTTCCCCGATATCCGGGTCGAGGTCGCGACATCCGATAACATCATGGGGCCCAAGGCCGCGGCACAGCTGATTGATCGCGTGCATAATCACGAAGTCGATCTTCTGATTGGCACCCAGATTTTGGCCAAGGGCTATCACTTCCCGATGCTGACGCTTGTGGGGGTGGTTGACGCCGATCTGGGTTTGGCTGGCGGCGATTTACGTGCGGCTGAACGCAGCTATCAATTGCTAACCCAGGTGGCGGGCCGTGCGGGCCGTGGTGATCGCCCCGGTACGGTGATGCTGCAAACCGCCGATCCGGCCAACCGCGTGATCAAGGCCATTGCCGCTGGTGATCGTGATGCCTTTAACGAGGTAGAGCTATCGCAACGCATGACCCATGGCATGCCACCACACGGTCGGCTGGCCGCCCTTATTATAAGTGGCAAAAAGGAAAGCGAGGTCGATGAGGCCGCCTGGCGGATTGCCCGGGTTGCGCCGCGCGGTGATGGGCTGATGGTGCTGGGCCCGGCACCCGCACCTTTGTCGCTTTTGCGCGGGCGTTATCGTCGTCGCTTCATGATCCGGGCCGACAAGTCGGTCAAGATGCAGGCGCTGATCCATGACTGGCTGTCAAAGGTCAAAACGCCGGGCAGTGTGCGCGTGCAGGTCGATATCGACCCCTACAGCTTTATGTAGTTGGGATTGCTTCGCGTCGTGTCGCTCATTGCGAATATTGCGACTGCCACCAGTCATACCCGTCCGGTCCAAGGTATCGTTCAAAAATACGAAGCAACCGGCCATCTTCGCGCATTTCGCGGATGATTTCGTCATACCGGCTCAGGAACGCTTCCTTGTCGGGATAATCAGACGCCTTGGAGAATACATTATAATAGGGCGCACGACGCAGTGGCGGATACAGAAAGGCGATCTTGTTGCGATAGCGATTCTGCAGACTGTCGTAAATGGTGTTGAGGTAATTGACCGGTACCGCATCAAACCGGTTTTGCAGCAACATCGGGATCAGAAGGTCACTGCGGGCCACTGTCTGGATATCAAGATCGGAATTCCAGAAGGCGCTGGTATAGGAATAGTCGGCTGCGGCCCCGATCCGTATCCGTGCGAGATCGGAAAATTCCTCAAAGCGGATTTTTTCTTTGTCCTTGGCCCGGATTGCAAATCGCCAATCCAGCAACAGATGCGCCTCATTGGGATATAGAAGGAATTCGGCGCGCTCGTCATTCATCGAAAGCGTTAGGACGATGTCCGAGTTGCCGTTGCGGGCGTTATGCAGCAAACGGCTGCCATTATCGACAAAACGGAACACATAATCCCGGATTCCCATGGTGCGTAGCACCTCGGTCATGATGTCGATATCAATGCCCATTGGGTCTTCATGGCCAACCCATTTCAGCGGGGCTTCTTCAAGCCCCTCGATCACAAGGGTGCGGGCCGAAGGGCTTTTCCACGATAACAGGATCAGGCACACTGCTGCACAAAGGCAAATTCCCTGTTCAAGGAAGCTTTGTTTTCGTGCCGTTGGCGTCTTCATTGTCGTTCCTGTTGTCCTGAAAACGGCGCAGGTGCATCTGCTGTCATATTATATTTAAGGAGTTAATTTGATAATGCTTTGTGAAAGTAATAACGAATCATCTGAAAATCAGCGCAGCATGTGCGATTGGGCAGAGCAGACATTTGGCCCGGTCAGTGATCCGGCGTCACTCGTGGAACGAGCCCTTCTGGAAATGCAGGAACTTGGCGAAGCGGTTCAGGATCGCGACGTCAGCGAGATCGGCAAAGAAGCCGCCGATGTTCTGATTTTGCTGTATCGGCTGGCAGATCAGTTCGAACTCGATCTTGATCAGGAAGTTCAGGCCAAGATGGCGATCAATCGATCAAGAACCTGGGTATCAAAGGGCGATGGCACAGGATCACACGTCTGAAAACATCGATGTCACTTGATTTAATGTGATGATACCTCTCGATGATCCGGGAACCAGATGGCTCTACTGGGCCACCTCAAGTCTCGATCAGGTGTGAAGTTGGTTACAGTTTTGATCGGTTTATCCCGATAATCGCAGCCAGGATAAAAACCAACTCTGTGCAATTCGGGGATTCGTCGCGTGAATCAGGATTTCATTAACCTTGCGAGCTCATCCCCAACCAGAGGCATCTTATTAAATAGTTGTAAGCCTGCCTTAAAAATGGGCGATTTCGGGGTGTTTTGGCCGAACTTTGCCAAAGAATGGAAAAGAGGGCGCAATTGCGCTTGCGCGGGGGTTGCCCACTCAAAGGACATGTGATACCAAACGCTCGCTTCCCGGAAGGAAACCCTTTCGGGGGATCATTTTTTTATACGTATCCGAGTCGTTCTCATAACCAGAATTGAGGGCTTTCACCGGTGTCCCAAAATACTGCCGCGACCGGGCTCCAAGGGCGCTACGCCACAGCACTATTTGACTTGGCCAACTCGGCCAACCAGCTTGATGCTGTCAAAAGCGATCTTGAATTGCTCGACCAGGCCATCGCAACCAGCGATGACCTCCGGAATGTACTCCGCAGTCCCGTGATTTCCCGGGACGTGCAGGCCAAGGCGATGGCGGCTCTTCTGGACAAGCTTGGCGTTTCCGAGTTGACCAAGAAGACCGTAGGGCTTCTGTCTCAGAAGCGTCGTCTGTTTGCCCTGCCGGATGTCATTGATTCCTACCTTTCCATGCTCTCGGCTCACAAGGGCGAAGTTACCGCACAGGTGACCTCGGCTTCCGAGCTGAAAAAAGAGCAAATCGAAGCCGTTACCGGCGCTCTCAAAGAAGTTGTCGGCGCCACTGTAAAAGTGGACCTTAAAGTTGATCCGGCTGTTCTTGGCGGTCTTGTCGTCAAGGTCGGTTCCCGGGTTTTTGATGCCTCGCTTCGTACTAAACTGCAGAAGCTCGAGCTCGCTATGAAAGGGGTTGCGTGATGGAAATCCGCGCCGCGGAAATCTCCGCTATTCTTAAGGATCAGATTGCCAATTTTGGTGCTGAAGCCGAAGTTGCCGAAGTCGGTCAGGTTCTGTCTGTCGGTGACGGTATTGCCCGTGTTTACGGTCTGGACAACGTCCAGGCTGGTGAACTCGTTGACTTCCCGGGTGGCATTAAGGGCATGGCCCTTAACCTCGAAGAAGACAACGTTGGTGTCGTGATCTTCGGTTCTGACCGTTCGATCAAGGAAGGTGACCAGGTTAAACGTACTGGCGCCATCGTTGACGTTCCGGTTGGTAAAGAACTTCTTGGTCGCGTTGTTGACGGTCTGGGTAACCCGATCGACGGCAAAGGCGAACTGGGTGCAAAAGAACGTCGCCTTGCTGACGTCAAGGCACCGGGCATCATCCCGCGTAAATCGGTTCACGAGCCGGTACAGACCGGTATCAAGTCGATTGACTCGCTGATCCCGATTGGTCGTGGCCAGCGCGAGCTGATCATTGGTGACCGTCAGACCGGTAAAACCGCCATCATCGTTGACACCATTCTGAACCAGAAGCCGGTGAACGATGCAGCGAAATCCGACAGCGACAAGATGTTCTCCATCTATGTTGCCGTTGGTCAGAAACGTTCGACCGTTGCACAGGTTGTTAAGGTCCTTGAAGAGCGCGGCGCGATGGAAAACACCATCATTGTTGCTGCGACCGCATCCGACCCGGCGCCGATGCAGTTCATCGCACCGTTCGTTGCTTGCGCAATGGGTGAGTACTTCCGTGACAACGGCATGCACGCAACCATCTTCTATGATGATCTGTCCAAGCAGGCTGTTGCTTATCGTCAGATGTCGCTGCTGCTTCGCCGCCCGCCGGGACGTGAAGCATTCCCGGGTGACGTCTTCTATCTGCACTCCCGTCTGCTGGAACGTGCGGCAAAGATGAATGACGAAAACGGCGCTGGCTCGCTGACCGCACTTCCGGTCATTGAAACCCAGGGTAACGACGTTTCGGCGTTTATTCCGACCAACGTGATCTCGATCACCGACGGTCAGATCTTCCTTGAAACCGACCTGTTCTACAAAGGCGTACGCCCGGCTGTGAACGTTGGTCTGTCGGTTTCGCGTGTTGGTTCGTCCGCACAGATCAAAGCGATGAAGCAGGTTGCTGGCTCGATCAAGCTGGAACTCGCTCAGTATCGTGAGATGGAAGCATTCGCACAGTTCGCATCGGATCTTGATCCGGCAACCCAGAAACTTCTGGCCCGTGGCGCACGTCTGACCGAGCTGCTCAAGCAGCCGCAGTACTCGCCGCTCAAGGTCGAAGAGCAGGTTGTTGTGATCTACGCTGGTGTTAAAGGCTATCTCGACAGCATTCCGGTGAACAAGGTTCGCGCCTTCGAAGAACAGTACCTGTCCGAAATTCGTTCGGCTGGCGCTGATATCCTCGATGCGATCCGCACTGAGAAAGTTCTGTCCGATGACAGCGAAGCCAAGCTTAAAGCGTTCCTCGACAAGTTCGCGAAAACCTTCGCGTAAGACTGAAACTTAGGCGAAGGAGGAAACGCAATGGCTAGTTTGAAGGATCTGCGCTCGCGCATTGCCAGCGTCAAATCGACGAGGAAGATTACCTCGGCGATGAAGATGGTGGCAGCCTCCAAGCTCCGTCGTGCACAGGATGCAGCGGAAGCAGCCCGTCCCTATGCTGAACGCATGGGGACGATGCTGGGCCGTCTTGCAACTGCCGTCGGCAGCAATGAAGGGGCGCCAAAGCTTCTGGCCGGTACCGGTAAGGATGATGTGCATCTGCTCGTCGTCTTCACCGCGGACCGTGGCCTTTGCGGTGGTTTTAACGCATCGATCGTCAAAGCAACCCGTCTGAAAGCCAAAGCCCTGCAGGCTGAAGGCAAGACGGTGAAGCTGATCTGTGTTGGCCGCAAGGGTGCAGATGCGCTCAAGCGTGAATTTGGTGACAATATTGTCGCCCGGTATACTGGCATCGAGGGCAAGAAGGGGATTGATTTCTCTTCGGCAACCGAGGTGGCAGACAAGGTTCTGGCGCTTTACGACGAAGGCGAATTCGACGTCTGCACGATCTTCTACAACAAGTTCGTGTCCGCGATTTCGCAGGTGGCAACCGCTCAGCAGCTGATCCCGTTCACGGGTGAAGAAGCAGACGAGCAGGAAGAAGCAACTGGTTCTTCTGCGGTTTACGAATACGAACCGTCCGAAGAAGCCATTCTGGCTGATTTGCTGCCGCGTAACGTTGGCGTCCAGATTTTCGGTGCAATGCTTGAAAGCAGCGCATCTGAACACGGTGCGCGTATGTCCGCGATGGATAACGCAACCCGCAATGCCGGCGATATGATCGACCGACTGAGCATCCAGTACAACCGCTCACGTCAGGCTCAGATCACCAATGAACTGATTGAAATCATTTCCGGCGCCGAGGCTTTGTAAGCGGGTCGCAGGAAGTTAACGGATAGCTTTGTCCGAGCAGGAGACAATAACTATGGCGAACAAGAAGGCGGGGAAAATTTCCCAGGTAATGGGCGCCGTCGTCGACGTTAAATTCGACGGCGATCTGCCTCCCATTCTGAATGCGCTGCATGTTGACAACAACGGTCAGCGTCTGGTTCTTGAAGTTGCACAGCACCTTGGTGAAAATGCGGTCCGTACGATCGCAATGGACACCACCGAAGGTCTGCAGCGCGGTCAGGAAGTCACCGACACCGGTGACGCGATCTCGGTTCCGGTTGGTCCGGAAACCCTTGGTCGTATTCTGAACGTTATCGGTGAGCCGGTTGACGAACGTGGTCCGGTTAATGCAGCCAAGACCTCTCCGATCCACCGTGAAGCACCTGACTTCATCGACCAGTCCACCGAAACCGAAATCCTTGTGACCGGCATTAAGGTTATCGACCTTATCGCGCCGTACACCAAGGGTGGTAAAATTGGTCTGTTCGGTGGTGCGGGCGTTGGTAAAACCGTCCTTATCATGGAACTGATCAACAACGTGGCAAAAGGCCACGGTGGTTACTCGGTCTTTGCTGGTGTTGGTGAACGTACCCGTGAAGGTAACGACCTCTATCACGAAATGATGGAATCGGGCGTTATCAACCCGGAAGGCGAATCCAAAGCTGCACTGGTCTATGGCCAGATGAACGAACCCCCGGGAGCACGTGCACGTGTTGCTCTGACCGGTCTGACCCTTGCGGAATACTTCCGTGATGAAGAAGGCCAGGACGTTCTGTTCTTCGTCGATAACATCTTCCGCTTTACCCAGGCTGGTTCGGAAGTGTCGGCACTTCTCGGTCGTATCCCGTCTGCTGTGGGTTATCAGCCGACGCTGGCAACCGACATGGGTGCGCTGCAGGAACGTATTACCTCGACCAAAAAAGGTTCCATTACCTCGGTTCAGGCAATTTACGTCCCGGCCGATGACTTGACTGACCCGGCACCGGCAACCTCGTTTGCCCACCTTGACGCAACCACCACGCTGAACCGTCAGATTGCCGAGCTCGGCATCTACCCGGCAGTTGACCCGCTCGACTCCACTTCGCGTGCTCTGGATCCGGGCGTCATTGGTCAGGAACACTACGAGACCGCGCGTGAAGTTCAGCGTGTTCTTCAGACCTACAAAGGTCTGCAGGACATCATCGCCATCCTCGGCATGGACGAGCTTTCGGAAGAAGACAAACTGGTTGTGGCACGTGCCCGTAAGATCCAGCGTTTCCTTTCGCAGCCGTTCCACGTTGCAGAAGTCTTCACCGGTACTCCGGGCGTGTTCGTTCAGCTCGAAGACACCATCAAGGCTTTCAAAGCGATCTGCGCTGGTGAATATGACCACATGCCGGAACAGGCATTCTACATGGTCGGCACCATCGAAGAAGCCATCGAAAAAGCCAAGAAGATGGCCGAAGCTGCCTAAGGCAGCTTTGGTCCCCCTCCGGCTAAGGAGCGAGGATTGTCATGACTGATACGACTGTACTGGAACTTGTTTCACCGTCTGCCCTGCTCAAATCCGAGCCGGTCGAGATGGTCGTTGTTCCGGGCACGGACGGGAATTTTGGTGTTCTGCCCAAGCATGCGCCGATGATCTCGACCATTCGTCCGGGTGTCATCGACATCTATGCAGGTGGTAAGGTTTCCGAACGTATCTTCGTTGCTGGCGGTGTTGCCGAGGTTAATCCCGAGCGTTGCACCATTCTGGCAGAAGAAGCGGTTCCGGTTTCCGATTTGAAAGCTGACGAAGCACAGGCCCGTCTTGAAGAGGCTCAGGCCGCTCTCAAGTCTGCCGAGACTGCACACGACAAAGCCAATGCCGAGCGCGCGCTCGACATTGCCCGTGCACAGATCCAGGCCCTGAGCAACTAAGCCTGCTTTCAGAAAATCATTTAAAAAAGGCCGTCCTGATGGGGCGGCCTTTTTTGTTGTCTGATCTGACTTTGGGTCGTTTTGGGGCTTTCGGCATTCGGCCTAACCGCGCCAACCTGTCTGCGCGCGCAAACTTGCGGCCTGCAAAATCCAGCCACCACCAAACCCAAGCACCACGATCATACCAAATGCTGTTGCGATCATAGGTCCGGCGAGTGCCGCGACCTGTGCGAGATCAATCGTGCCGATGGCCTGTGCGGCGATAATTGCAATGCCGCTGCCTGCCATCAGCCCGACCAGTCCACTGATTGTAACCATCAGTCCGGTTTCAAGCGCCCCCGTTTGGGTGATTTGACGCGGCCGAATACCAAGGGCGCGCAGCATGGCTAGTGTCTCTGTCTGGCGCTGGCGCAGCGCAATCAGCCCGCAAATAATCACCAGAACCGCGCCAAGGGTGGCAAGGGTGGTGATCGCGAGCAGCCCTGCCGCCACGCCGTCAAACAAGCGGGTCAGTTTTGCCAGAACGTCGTTAACGAAAATCACCGGGATATCGCGATGGGTCTCAAGGATCGGGGCCATTGATGCCCTTGCATCCATCGTATCGTTAAGCTGCACAGCACTGATCACCCCATGGTCAAAGGCCGGCGACATTGGCGACAGCACAATCGGGAAATCAAGGTCAAGCCGTGTCCAGTCAATCTGACGCAGATTGGCAATGCGGACGTTATGGGGCTTTCCCATGATATTGACCGTCAGGCTGTCCGCCACCGCCGCACCGATTGCCTGTGCGACACCGGCGTCAAGGGATGCGAGCCCTTCGTTAACGCTCTCTGGGGACCACCACTGGCCATCTGTAAGCGTGCTTTGGCTCATGTTTGCTGTCGGACGATCCGTCCATGACATGCCCCGGTCGCCGCGCAGGAACCAATGATAGCGCCGTAGTACTTGGGCCTGCGTCAATGGCACGCCGTTCAGATGCGTGACCCGACCATGCAGAAACGGCATCTGGGTGATGCTTTGAACACCATCAGCGCGCAGGACATCTGCCTGAAAGGCGTCTTGTGCGGTTGGCGGGATATCGAAAAACACCACATTCGGGGTCTGGGACGGCAACACCGATTTCAAATGCTGACCCGCCAAGCTGCCAAACAGAATAACAGCGGTCAGACATGCCATCGCCAGACCAAAGGACGCGGTGATGGTCACGGTCGGCGCGGAAGGCCGGGCGATATTGCGCAATGCCAGACGAAGGGTGGGGGACAGGCGATGTGGTGTTGATAACCTTCCGGCGATGGCCCGGATTATCCGCCCGAGACCGACAAAAAGAACCTGGCACCCGACAAGAACCGCCAACAAGACAAGCGAAAACCAGCCAAGGTCAATCAGGGCACTGGCAATGCCAAGCAAGCAGCCTGCAATGAGGGCCTTTATGATTATGAGCTTGGTCCAACGGCGTTTTAAGGGGCTTTGCGTTTCACGTTGATCCTGATGGCGAAACAGGCAGGCCGGCGAAGCTTCACTGGCGTCGCGGATAGGGTTGATAGAAACAAGGGCAACAAAGCCGAAAACAAAGCCCGCAATCATGGGGATATTCTCGAAAGTTGGCCGTACGTCAAAGCCAAGCATTTCGGCGAACAACGGACCAAGCACCGCGCCCGCGATTACAGTCAAAACAACCGCGATCAGGATGGCGAAGCCAGTAATAAGTCCCATTTGCCAGATAATGCTGGCGGCAACTTCCTGTGGCCGGGCGCCCAGACTGCGCAGGGTCGCAAAGCGCGGACGTCGCGTGGCAAGGTCGGCTGTCAGGGCATTTCGGATGGCACTTGTCGCGATGGCAAAGATCGCAATTCCCATCAGGCTGACGAAGGCAGATGCGAAATCCCCGATGCGTTCGAGCCCGGGGACGCCGTCCGCGGCACTGACAATCCGCCATCCGCTATCTGGAAATCGGCCTTCGATGGCAGCAATAATCTGATCCGGCGATCGCGTGTTATTCGGTGGCAGTTTGATCCGCAAATACCAATAAACCTGCTTGCCCGGTGCCAAAAGTGGGCTGTTGCGATACGCGTTGAGCCCGACAATCACGCGGGGACCAAGCGAGAATAGCCTGAATTTGCGTTCGGGCTCAGCGGCGATGCGCGCGCGGATCTGATAAGGCTGACCCCCAAGATAAAGAGTATCGCCAACTCTGTACCCGCCCTCTTCAACCAGTTCGGGGCCAACAACAATGCCGGGAGTGCCATCGCTGGTGCCAAGGGCTTCCGAAAGGGGAATGTCTGGCGACAGTGCCAGATGACCAAAAAGCGGATAGGCGGCATCAACCGCCTTCAGTTCGGAAAGTACGGCCGTTTGATTATTGGATGGCTGGACCATCACCCTTTGTTCGATTGTCAGGCTGAGTGTGCCAAGCGTTTCAAGGAAAGCAATTTCATCAATCCTCGGTGCCCGGTGAAACAGGCGCAGCGAGATATCCCCGCCGATGGTCTGTTGTGCCGACTGGCGCAACCCATCGCGAACCGACTGGGTCAGACTGACGGTCAGGACCAGAATGGTCGCGGCAAAGACAAGGGTGGCAAACAGGGTGGCAATGCCGATACCGGGCTTGCGCAATTCACGCAGCGCAATCCTAAGGCTCGTCGGGATGGACTGGGATGCTAAAAGCAGAGATGTCGGGCGGCGCACGGCAGTCTCTCTGGCAGGGGGTTACGGCGTGGGGGTCAACGCCAGTCCCAGCCAGAAGGATTCGATCATTTTCATCAGTTCGATGAATTCTGTCACATCAACCGGTTTGCGCAAATAACAGTTTGCCCCGGCGGCATAGCACAGATCAACGTCGTGCTCGGCACCGGATGTTGTCAGAACGATTACCGGAATGGATGCGCAATTGGGATCATTGCGGATATCGCGCAACATTTCGCGGCCATCCTTGCGCGGCATATTGAGATCCAGAAGAATCAGGCGTGGGCGCGGTGAATTGCGATACGGACCATCTTGCTGCAAAAACTGCAGTGCGGTCATCGCATCCTTTACGTGATGCAATTCAACCGGTTGTTTGAATTCCCGAAGTGCTTCGCGCACCAGGCGCGCATCACCAGGATTATCTTCAATCAACAACAGGTTGTTTATTGAACCGTTCTTTTGATCCGGCATGCTGATCCGCTATCCTTAGGGATGAGCTTTTGGTGCGCATGGTCATCCCTGATCTTTTGTTTTGTGAGCCTGTCAATATATTGATCCTAAAGAAAAAGATGGCCCCCACCATCGAAAGGTATTCTTTGGAATCACATATATGATGTATTTCTTATCTATCCTTAAGTCTTAATTTCATACCTCAGCACGAAGTTCAATTCAATAAGACTTCAGTAAAGTTGCAGATATTATCCGACTGTATGGGATATAATGGTTCAAAAGTGCAGGGAAAAGAGTTTCTGCAAAACAATTTTTATCGGCAATATTACCGATAAATGCCTGCTCAGTTCGCCGAGATGCCGATTTCTTGTACCAGCGAGTCGAATCGGGCAATCAGCTCCGGCTGGTCGGCAAACACCGTGCTGGCCTTCTCGAACGCCGCCTTGGCATCGTCTTCCCGGCCCAGCACCATATAGGCCTGCATCAGGCGGGCCCACCCGTCGGGATTGTTCGGCTCAGCCTCCAGCCGTTCGGCCAATCCATTGACCATCGACATGATCATTTGCTGCTGCTCTTCAGGTGTCATTTCCTGCGCGGCGGCGATGTCTTCCTGACTTGGGCCGGGGGAGTTGTTTTCGGCAATGTTCAGGCGTCCTTCAATGTCGATCCCCTGGGCAAGGGCGGCTTCATTGATCCGGCCAACCACCATCGGCAACCACGGGGCATCGCCCGGGGCACCATTGGCAAGCGCGATCCAGCGATCAACCGCCGCACCGACATTGCCTTCCTGTGCATCGGCAAGGCCAAGATAAAACTGGATGCGCGGATCGGTACTGTCGGTTTTTTCGGCTTCGCGCAGCACGCCACGGGCTGCTGTGTTGATTTGGCCATTATTGCTGCGGATCAGGCTTTCGGCATACATGGCCAGATAGTCACCGTCGCGTCCCGACCGTTTGACGGTTTCAAGAAACGCGGTTTGCGCTTCTTCCGGGCGGCCAAGCGCCATCAGGCTGGCACCCAGCAATTCCCAAGCCCGCAGATCATCTGGATTTTCCAGAAGCCTTTGCGACAGATCGCTAACGGCACGATTAAGCACCGACTGGCGGTCTTCATCCGCGGTCTGGGCCATGCGCACGGCATTGATTTCATCGGTGCGGCTGGTGATCGGGCGGTCTGGCATGGTCGGATTGCCAAGATCAAGATAAAGCCCGAACCCGCCTGCAATGAACAGCACAATAAAACCGCCGGCAATGGCCCGGACGGGTTTGTTTGCCGATGTCTGCGCGATGGTGTCAGTGGGCTGTTGCTTTTTGATGCGCTGATCGGCCGCCAGAATACGACGCTGAACTTCGGTGCGCGTCGCATCGGCCTGCTCGGCGCTTAGAACCCCGCGTTCAATATCACGGTCAATCTCGGAAAGCTGATCACGATAAACCGCAAGGTCGCGCGAAAGCTCGTTTTCCGGGCTGCCATCTTCAAGCTCCGATGCGGACGGCGCATCGCTTGCCTCATCCGACGCCGCTTTACGACTGCCGCCAAAAATCGGCCACAGAATGAACCCCGCAAGCAGCAGGGTAATCGCGCCAAGAACAATCCAGATGGTCATTATTTAGGTATCCTGTCCTTGGCTTATTCTGCGGGCACTGCTTTGGCGGCAGTTTTGTGGGAACGGGTTGGTGCCCCGATGCGATAACGACGATCCGAAAGCGACATCAAACCGCCAAACACCATGACAAGCCCGCCAAACCACATCCATGGGATCAGCGGTTTGACGTAAAACCGCGTGATCCATTTGCCACTTTCATCCTGATCGCCGATGACGGCATAGATATCGCCGGTGAAGCTTGATTGAATGCCGGCCTCGGTGGTTGGCATGCCTTCGACCGTATAGACGCGTTTTTCCGGTGTCAGGACAACGGTGCGTTCGCCCGGTGTGGTGATGGTGATTTCCGCTTCGCGGGCGGCATAGTTCGGCCCCTGATATTCGCGGATGCCAGACAGGATAAAGGTATGCCCGGCAAGTTCGGTGCTTTCGCCGACGGCAAGTGACTGAACGGCTTCCTCGGTCCAGGCCTGTGATCCGGTGATACCGGCCACCACGATTGCCACACCGGCATGGGCCAGCATCGTGCCGTGGGCCGAGCGCGGCAGATTGCGCATGCGGCGCAGGCTGGTGCCAATTGGCTCGCGGAACAATTTGATCCGGCCCGACCATTCAAGGATCGATCCGACAAACAGCCAGGCTGCAAGCCCCATCCCGAACAGGGCAAAGGCCGGGCCACCCGAAAGCCAAAGTGTCACCAGCACGACAACGGCGGCAACCGCAAGGGCGATCTTGAGCTTGTTAAACACGCCCAGAAGGTCGGCACGTTTCCACGGCATCAATGGCCCAAAAGCCATCGCGACAATCACCGGCGTGATGATCGGAACGAAGGTCGCATTAAAGAACGGTGCCCCGACCGAGATTTTCTCGCCAGTCAGGGTTTCAAGCAGCAACGGATAAAGCGTGCCGAGCAACACCATGGCGGCGGCAATCGACAAAAGGACATTGTTAAAAATAAGCGCCCCTTCGCGCGAAATCGGCTGAAACAGCCCGCCGCCCTTCAATGTCGGTGCCCGCCAGGCATAAAGTGTTAGCGACCCGCCAACCGCAATGAACAGCAGGAACAGGATAAACACCCCGCGCGTCGGATCGGTGGCAAAGGCATGCACCGAGGTCAGAGCACCCGACCGCACAAGAAACGTCCCCAGAAGCGAGAAGGAAAACGCCAGGATCGCCAGAAAGATGGTCCAGCTTTTCAGTGCGTCACGCTTTTCCACTACGATGGCCGAATGCAAAAGCGCAGTCCCCGCAAGCCATGGCATGAAGGATGCGTTTTCGACCGGGTCCCAGAACCACCAGCCACCCCAGCCAAGCTCGTAATAGGCCCACCAGGAACCAAGCCCGATGCCAGCGGTCAAAAAGACCCAGGCTGCCAGTGTCCAGGGGCGCACCCAACGTGCCCAGGCCGGATCAACCCGGCCTTCAATAAGGGCTGCGACTGCAAAGGCAAAGGCGACTGAAAACCCGACATAGCCGAGATAAAGGAACGGCGGATGAATGGCGATGCCCGGGTCCTGCAACAGCGGGTTCATGCCTTCCCCATCCAACGGCGGGTTCAAGACGCGCTCAAACGGGTTCGAGGTCAGAACAATAAACAGGATAAAGCCAGCCCCGATCAGCCCCATCACACCCAGCACACGGGCCAGCAGGGTAGGCGGAAGATTGCGGCCAAATGCCGCAACCGCGCCACCAAACAGGGTCAGGATCAGCACCCAAAGCAGCATCGATCCTTCGTGATTGGCCCAAACACCGGTGATCTTGTAGATCATCGGTTTGGAGGTGTGGCTGTTAGCCAGAACGTTAAGGACCGAGAAGTCGGAACTGACATAGGCATAGGTCAGCGCAAGGAAACTCGCCGCGACCAGTGCAAAGCATGCCAAAGCCAACCGTGGTGCGACGGCCAGAAGTGCGGCGTCACGCCGCGATGCCGCCAGAAACGGTACGGTGGATTGGGCCACTGCCATCACCAATGACAGTATCAGCGCGTAATGTCCGATCTCTACAATCATATTATCGTTTCTCGTCCCTAGCAGGCTTTACAGTATCAATTATGTGCCCGGATGCGACATATAATCCCTTTAAAAAGGCTTGGAAACCTTGCGGAATATCAAATATGCGCTATTTGCTGCCCTAGGACGGGCGAAAATATGGCAATAGACATTACATATTGTACGCAAACAGGCTATAAAACGGTGGTCAGTAAGCGTATTGGTAGGCCAGAGGTTGACAACTGATGAGTCAATGTCCCGTCATTGACATAGCACAGAAAGAGACTTGGGCGCGTCGTGCAACGACGGCCTCCATTGTCATTGCTGCGACACTGATCCTGATCAAGGCTGTCGGCTGGTTTCTGACCGATTCCGTCAGCCTTCTATCTTCGATGATTGATAGCATGCTTGACGTTGGTACCTCTGTGATCAACTTCATGGCGGTGCGGTCGGCCTGGCGTCCGGCGGATTACGATCACCGGTTTGGCCATGGCAAGGCAGAACCGCTTGCCGGTCTGTTCCAGTCTGCCTTCATGATTGGGGCTGCGATCCTGGTTCTGGCAGAGGCGGCATCGCGCATCACCGAACCCATGCCGATTTCCTTTGCCGTCGAAGGCCTTTGGATCATGGGCGTTTCGCTGATCATGACCATTGGCCTGGTTTTGCTTCAACGCAAGGCGGTGCGGATTTCAGGCTCCGCCGCAGTCGAGGCGGACTCGCTTCATTACAGCAGCGATATCCTGTCCAATCTGGCGGTGATGATTGCCCTGTTTGGCGGGATGTCGGGCCTTGCCTGGGCCGATCCGGCGATTGGTGGACTGGTTGCGATCTTCCTGCTGTATTCCGCGGTCAAGGTTGGTCGGACCTCGGTCAAGGTTTTGATGGATGCGGAACTACCCGAATCTGATAGCCAGCGCATCATCGAACTGACCATGAAAAACCCCGATGTCATCGGTATCCACCGTCTGCGGACCCGGTCATCGGGCGTGCATCGCTTTGCCGAGATCGAATTGATCATGGATGGCGGCATGCTGATGCGCGAATCGCACACCATCTGTCATCAGGTGATGGACAGCATCCGTGCCGAATATCCTGATCTCGATATCACCATCCATCCCGAACCGCCCGAAGACATCCATCTTGATGAATTCAGCGGCTATACCGAGGATCCGGAATTCTGGCACACCGGCCGCGCCAAACGTGCCGGGCAGCACGACATCCCGGTCAATAACAGTGGCGGCGAAGTCGCGGCCATGGGGCGCTAGGCGCCAGCCGGTTTCACAGATGACCACAAAAAATGGCGGACCCTTTCGGGCCCGCCTTTGTTTTATGCAGTGTTTTTGCAGTTTGCTGTGTTGAAACCTAAAGAACGGTCAACATACTTGCGACCAGCGGGTGACGGACGATGTCCTTGTCACGCAGCTGGACGCAGGCGACATCCTCGACATTTTCAAGACGTTCGGACATTTCCGAAAGACCCGACATTTCCGGCAGAAGGTCGGTCTGGTCCGGGTCGCCGGTCAGGATCATGGTGGAGTTCCAGCCAAGGCGGGTGACCAGCATCTTAAGCTGTCCGTATGTGCAGTTCTGCGCCTCGTCGATCACCACAAAGGCGTTGTTGAGCGTGCGACCCCGCATATAGCCGATCGGTGCAATTTCGATCGTGCCATCGGAGATATAAGTCTTAAGTCGCTTCGCCCCCAGACGATCGTTGAGCGCATCATAAAGCGGGCGCAGATACGGTGCCATTTTGGCTTCGACGTCGCCTGGCAGGAAGCCGATATTTTCCCCGGCCTCAACTGCCGGGCGGGCCAGAACAATGCGGGCGATGTCGCCGTTATCAAGGGCTTCGACCGCCTTGGAGACGGCGATATAGGTCTTGCCGGTGCCGGCCGGGCCAAGGGCCATGACCAGATTGTAATTGTCGATGGCATCCATCAGGGCTGCCTGGTTTTCACTTTTCGGGCGGATGTTGCGGCGGTAGCTTTGATCGCGTTGTCCTTTCTGTTCTGTTCCGGTCTGATCCGACCCGCCAAGCGGGTGCCAATCAGCATTGTTTTCATCAAACAGTTCATGAACATTGTTATTAGACTGCTGCGGACGGTTACGACGACGTGCTGCGCGCTTACCCATGACAATCACCTCAACAAAGTGGCCAAAAAAGCAAAACGCGCCATTCCGTTATGGAAAGGCGCGCATTCAATTTTCATCTCGCGATGGAAGTGGCGGTAGGAGTTTCCGCCGGTCACAGCATGTTGCATGTGCGATCCGGGGGGCGAAAATTCTCGGTTTAAGACGCTTTTTCGCGGCACTCGGGAACTCCTCCTGCGGTCCAGTTATTGACCGTTAATTGGAATCGTACCCCTATATGCAGTGTCTTGTCACGGCTTTTTGCGCGATTAAAGTTTCATGAATTCGCTTTATGAGTCTTTTCAGGTATTTATCCCGCATCTGCGAAGGAAGTTTTTTCCAATCAACCGTGCGTTGGTGTTGCTGAGCGCGATGGCAGGGCGCTACTGATCACCCAGGCGAGCGTTAAAAACGCGATTGATGTCACAAGGCATCCGACCAACCCGCCATAAAGATAGGCCACCCCCGAAAGCACCGTTCCGGTCAAACGCCCGATGGCGTTCGACATATAATAAAACCCGACATTCATAGCGACCTTGTCGCCCTCGGCATAGGCAAGGATCAGGTAGGAATGCAGCGATGAATTGATCGCAAAGACAATCCCGAACACCAGCAACCCACCCAGAACGGCAAGTTCCGGGGCGAAGTTCTGTGTGATGGCGATGGCAATAGCAGCAGACACGGCAATAAGGGCGGCGATCCAGATTTGCGCAGTTCGGCCATCGGGTTCACGGGTTTTCGCACGCAGCATCTTCGGTGCAATGGCCTGAATAAAGCCATATCCGATCACCCAAAGCGCCATGTAACTGCCGACCTCAATATGGCCCCAGCCAAGCTCTGACGCCAGAAACACCGGAAGGCCCACGACAAACCAGATATCGCGCGATCCAAACAAAAACAGCCGGGCGGCGGACAGCACATTGATCTTGCGATCACGCGAAAAGACATCGCGAAATTTCGGCTTCATCGCACCTGCCGGGCCTGCCATCGCAGAGCCGAGCGATATCGCAACCGCCACAAGTGTCAGCGCAAGGCCCGCTGCCATCGCCAGAAGCGCACCGGAAAAGCCAAGCCAGGACAGCAACGCACCACCCATGAAAAAGCCCACACCCTTAAGCGCGTTCTTCGATCCGGTCAAAAGTGCGACCCAGCGGAAAAGTGCCCCTTCGGCATGGGCCGGGACCAAAACCTTGATCGCCGATTTGCTCGACATCTTGGTCAGATCCTTGGCCACCCCCGATGCCGCCTGAAGCCCCATGACATAGGCGACCGAAATCGCCGGAAGCCAATCGGGGTTGGTAAATGATAGTGCGGTCAGCGATGCAATTTGCAATGCCAACCCGGCAAAAAGGGTAAAGCGCAATCCGCGTGCCTGGGCCAGCCATCCACCGACCAGATTGGTGACGATGCCTGCCACTTCGTACAGGATGAACAACAACGCGATTTCAAATGCCGAATAGCCCAGCGCATGAAAGTGCAACAGCACCAACATACGAAGCGCCCCGTCGGTCAGGGTAAAGCCCCAATAGGCCCCGGTGACCAGCGCATAGTTGCGGATTGCGGCCGACATTTTGCTATTTCCCCAACAGGTGTTGCGCGACTTTGGCCGCCAAATCCGCCATCCGGCAGACATATCCCCATTCATTGTCATACCAGGCCAGGATTTTGACCTGCCGCTTGTCGATCACCATCGTTGATCCGGCATCGATAATCGAAGACCGGCTGTCATTAAGGTAGTCGGCACTGACCAGCGGGCGTTCTTCATAGCCAAGAATACCGGCAAGATAGGTTTCAGATGCCTCGCGCATCAGGCGATTGACGGTCTCATTATCGGTGTCTTCTGCGACTTCAAAGACACAATCGGTCAGCGACGCATTCAGCAACGGGACACGCACGGCAATACCGTTCAGCTTGCCCTTGAGTTCCGGGTAAATCATCGTGATTGCGGTCGCCGAGCCGGTGCTGGTCGGGATAAGCGATTGCAGGCACGACCGCGCACGACGCAAATCCTTGTGCGGCAGATCAACAATCGTCTGGGTGTTGGTCACATCATGAATGGTGGTGATCGATCCATGCACGATGCCAAGTTTCTCATGCATGACCTTGACCACCGGTGCCAGACAGTTGGTCGTGCAGCTCGCCGCGGTCAAAAGGTGATGCTGCGTTGGGTCATAAAGATCATCATTCACGCCATAGACGATATTAAGCGCACCTTCTTTGACCGGGGCGGCAACGATGACCTTTTTAACCCCCTGATCAAAATAGGACTTCAATGTCTCGGGCGTTTTGAACTTGCCGGTGCATTCCAGAACAATGTCGCATCCCATGCCGACCCAATCGGTCTCGCCGGGGGTGGCATTTTCGCTAAAACTGATCTTGTGCGTCTGATCGATGACCACATAATCATCGATGCAGGCAACACCATTACCCCAGCGGCCATGGACCGAATCAAATTCCAGCAAGTGGGCCGCGGTAACCGCCCCGCCCTTGATTTCGTTGATATGGACAAATTCAAGGTCCGGGTGACCCCATCCTGCGCGCAGAACCAGACGGCCCATGCGGCCAAAACCATTGATGCCAATGCGGATTTTGCGGCTCATATCAGGGCTCCGTTAGTTTGCAATTTTTGATGGAGTGAACCAGCCACGGGTGCGGTTGGCAATGGCGACAAGCGACAGCATCACCGGCACTTCGACCAGCACACCAACCACGGTGGCAAGGGCCGCCCCCGATGAAAAGCCAAACAACCCGATGGCGGTCGCCACAGCCAGTTCAAAGAAGTTCGAGGCCCCGATCATCGAAGACGGGGCGGCGATTTTATGCTCCACACCCAGCACCTTGTTGGCGACATAGGCGATGGCGGCGATGAAGTAGGTCTGCAAAATGATCGGCACCGCCAGAAGGGCAATGATCATCGGCTGGGCAATGATCTGCTGCCCCTGAAAGGCAAACAGCAGAACCAGCGTGCTAAGCAACGCAATCATCGATACGGGTTTAAGCCTGGCATCAAAGCTATTGAATGCCGCGACCCCGCCTTTCATGACGCGGTTTCGGATGATCTGGCCGACAATCACTGGAATAACGATAAACGCCACAACCGAAATGGTCAGCGTTTCCCAAGGAATGGTGATCGCCGAAATGCCCAGCAACAAGGCCACAATCGGCGCAAAGGCAAAGATCATGATCGTGTCATTAAGTGCTACCTGGGTCAGCGTAAAGTTCGCATCCCCCTTGGTCAGGTGTGACCAGACAAACACCATCGCCGTGCAGGGGGCTGCCCCCAACAGGATAAGACCGGCGATATAGCTTTCGATTTGTGACTCGGGCAAAAGCGGGCGGAACAGAAAGCCGATAAACAACCAGCCAAGGGCTGCCATGGTAAACGGTTTGATCAGCCAATTCACACCAAGCGTGACACCGATCCCGCGCCATTGCCGACCGACTTCGAGAAGCGCACCAAAATCTACCTTCATCAACATTGGCACAATCATCAACCAGATCAGAACCGTCACCGGCAGATTGATCTCATAGACGGTCAGATTGCCAATCGCCTGAAACACGCCGGGGAACATCTCGCCCAAGACGATGCCGACCACGATGCTGACAGCAACCCAGATGGTCAGAAAACGTTCGAAAATACCCATCTAGCAGCATCCTTTTTTATCGACGGTGGCAGAACGGCTTGGCAGCCCGCACAGTTCGGGGTGCCCCTGACAGCAGTCATCTGCAAGAAACCCCAGAAGATCGCGCATGGCATCGGGAACGATCCGGTAAATGATCGACCGGCCTTCGCGGGTGCTGGTAATCAGCCCGGCCTGACTAAGTGTGGTCAGGTGTGATGACATGGTGTTGTGCGGAATGGATATCTGCCGGGCCAGTTCGCCCGCGGCAATACCGTCATTCCCGGCCCGGACCAGCAAGCGGAATGCTGCCAGTCTGTGTTCCTGTGCCAAGGCGCCAAGGGCGCTGATTGCGTGTTTTGTTTCCATATGTCGGGAAATATCGACATATATTGGCGCTGGCAAGTGACATTTGTATTGCAGTGGTGGTCATGCCCAAGTGCGACGTCAAAAAGGATATTTGAATCAGCCAGATGCGGGCGTTTCAGAAAATGTATTTAAATAACTAGAAATATAGTTATAATGACCGCATGAGTGAAAAAACCATTGCACCGGCCTTTGCCGCACTGGGCCACGAAGCCCGTCTGAAAATCTATCGTCTGCTGGTCAAAGCCGGGGACGAGGGACTTAATATTGGCGATATCGGGCGGGTGCTTGGCCTTCCGGCATCGACCCTTTCCCATCATCTGGGCACCCTGGTTCAGGCTGGTCTGGTCAAACAGGAAAAACTGGGGCGCGAAACCCGTAACCGGGCGGATTTCGATGTTATGCGCGATCTTGTCGGCTTTATCACCGATGAATGCTGCAGCGGTGTCGATCTTGATGTCGCCAGTGAAACGGAAAAGGCCTGCTAGGTCGGGCTTTTTTTTGGATCAATATAACTAATTTTCTAGGGATATGGATATGAGTGCCCTGACATTTCAATTGCGCCGCATCGGCACTTCTGCCCGTCAAACAGACCGGGTTTTGCTGGCAGCCTGCATTATCCTTGCCGCGATCTTTATCTTTGACGCGCCGCAATTTGTCCCAAGTTTGCAGTTCACGGCTGAGTCCTTTGTTGGCACGGCACCTTTTCTGGTGCTCTCAATCGGTATTGCTGCCTATGCGACGGCAACCGGGGCCGATAACCTGATTTCGCGCGCCTTCGCCGGGCGGCCTGTGCGGATGGTGTTTACCGCGGCCGCCTTTGGGGCGCTGTCGCCATTTTGCTCCTGCGGGGTGATCCCGCTGATCGCAGCTCTGCTTGCTATGGGGGTTCCGTTGGCGCCGGTCATGGCGTTCTGGTTGGCCTCGCCCGTGATTGACCCGGCGATGTTTGTTCTGACCGCGGGCACGCTTGGGACCGAATTTGCGGTGATTAAAATGATCTCGGCGATTGGCCTTGGTCTGATGGGTGGTTTTATCACCCTATGGCTGGGCTCGCGGGGCTTCCTTGCCGACCCGTTGCGTGACGGGGTTGGCAATGGTGGCTGCGGCGGGGCCAAGGTCCGTTCGCACAAGGCGGTTGTCTGGAAATTCTGGCGCGATGATGAACGGATCAAAAAGTTCAGATCGTCCGCCATTGCCAACATGATCTTTTTGGGCAAATGGATCGCCTTTGCCTTCCTGCTTGAAAGCATCATGGTTGCTTATGTCCCGGCCGAAAGTGTGAGTGGATTGCTTGGTGGGGACGGGATTGGCCCGATTGCCATTGCCACCCTTGTCGGGGTTCCGGCCTATTTGAATGGTTATGCCGCCCTTCCAATCATGGAAGGCCTGATTGCGCAGGGCATGCAATCGGGGGCGGCGATGGCGTTTCTGGTGGCAGGCGGGGTGTCGTCGATCCCGGCGGCGATTGCCGTTTTTGCGCTGGTCAAAAAGCCGGTCGTTGCGCTGTATCTGGTTTACGCGCTGGTCGGTTCGTTCGCAATTGGCGTTATTTCGCAAGCCTGGCTGGGTTAAACCGCCCGCTTCATGTCCGATATGATGATTTCACGGTGGCAATGACGTTAAAAATCGCTACATTGCGCGCCAAGAAATTCATATCGGATTAAAGTTGATAACCATGTCGATGATTGACAAGCAGGTATCGCGTCGCCGTACCTTCGCTATCATTGCTCACCCGGATGCGGGTAAAACCACCCTGACCGAAAAACTGCTTCTTTTCGGGGGTGCCATACAGATGGCTGGTGCAGTGAAGGCGAAAAAGGAACAAAAGGGTGCCCGTTCGGACTTCATGAAGATCGAACAGGATCGCGGTATTTCCGTGTCCTCTGCGGTTATGACGTTCGAGTTCGAAGAAAATATCTTCAACCTGCTTGATACGCCGGGCCACGAAGACTTTTCCGAAGATACCTATCGCGTGCTGACCGCCGTTGACTCGGCTGTCATGGTGATTGACGGTGCGAAGGGCATCGAGGCCCAGACACGCAAGTTGTTTGAGGTCTGCCGTCTGCGTGACGTGCCGATCACGACGTTCGTTAACAAGCTTGACCGTGAAGCCCGTGATTCATTCGAACTGATCGATCAGATCGAACAGGATCTTGCCCTTGATGTGTCGCCGGTGACTTGGCCGATTGGCTCGGGCCGTGATTTCCATGGTTGTTATGATCTGGTCAATGATCAGCTTCTGTTCATGGAAAAAGGCGGCAACGTCGTCAAGGAAGCCATTCCGATCAAGGGGCTTGATGATCCAAAGCTTGATGAACTGATCCCGGATTACCTTCTGGAAAAGCTGCGCGAAGAAGTCGAAATGGTGCGCGAAATCTGTCCGCCATTTGATTTGCAAAGCTACCGCGAAGGCCATCTGACCCCGGTCTTCTTTGGGTCGGCAGTCAATAACTTTGGCGTGCGTGAATTGTTGCGCGGCATTGGCGAAATCGCACCTACCCCGCGCCCGCAAGAAGCGGCAACGCGTCTGGTCGAAGCAGTGGAGCCAAAGGTCGCAGGCTTCGTGTTCAAGGTACAAGCCAACATTGACCCGAACCACCGTGACCGCATTGCGTTCATTCGTCTGTGCTCGGGCCATTTCAAACGCGGCATGAAGCTTAAGCATGTGCGCGCCGGCAAACTGATGGCGGTGCATAACCCGATGCTGTTCTTTGCCAATGAACGTGACATTGCCGAAGAAGCCTGGCCGGGCGATATCATCGGTATTCCGAACCACGGCACGCTGCGCATTGGCGATACCCTGACCGAGGGCGAAGATCTTCGCTTCCGCGGGGTTCCGGCCTTTGCCCCGGAATTGCTCCAGAAAGTCCGCCTTGATGATCCGCTCAAGGGCAAGCACCTTCAGCGCGCGCTTGAACAGCTCGCCGAAGAAGGCGCATCGCAGGTCTTCAAGCCGATGATGGGCGCGGACTGGATCGTTGGCGTGGTCGGACAGCTTCAGTTCGAGGTTCTGAAAGAACGCATCTCTGCCGAATACGGCATCAAGGTGCATTTCGAACCGACGCCTGCCTATGCCGCCCGCTGGGTGGTGGGCGATGATCCGCTTGAAATCAAGAAATTCCGGGATGCCAACCAGTCCGCGCTGTTCGAAGACCATGACGAAACACTGGTCTTCATCGCGCGTAACGCCTGGCACCTTGAAACCACGCAACGCGACTGGCCGAACCTCAAATTCGAGGCCACCCGCGAACAGAACCTGATTGCAGCGTAATTACTGCACGCAGCCAAACGCAAAAAGCCGCCTTCATCCGAGGGCGGCTTTTTCTTTGCGGGTCTTCGGCGGTTGTCTAGTTGCCGATGAAATAGCGGCCAACACCGACCAGAACCATCCCCACGGCCATGGCGGCAAACAGGTTTCGCGCAAGCGCCATGGTAATCACGGTGGCGGCTGCCCCGGCAATGCCAATCGCACCTGCCGAAAGCGCACTTGGCACCCAGACGGAAATCAAAACCGCACCGGGCAGGCGTTCCAGCACATGCGCCCAGCGGCCATGTTGCGGCAAACGGTCCGCCATCAAAAGCCCACCCAGACGCATGCCATAGGTCACCGCCGCCATGCCAAGGATGGTCAGAACGGCTTCAAGGCTGAAACTTGTCAGATCAGGGAATTGGGTCATTGGCCCGTCTCCATTGCAGTCTCCGTCACAGGTTTGGCAGCGTTTGTGCCTTCGGGCGCGCCATAAGCATCGCGGCCTTCAACGGCAAATTCGGCCTCAAGGCTGTCATCATCCATGTCTTCGCGCCAAGTCAGGGCGGCGACAAGGACACCCGCACCCGCACCGGCCAGGATCGACCAGGTGCCGGGCAAGGTGTAATGGCCGATGACCGATCCGATTGCGGCGGCAATCCATGGCAAAAGGTCAACCTTGCCCTTCCACATGCCAATGGTCAGCGCGGCAAAGACGGCGGTAAAAGCGAAATCAAGCGCATAAACTTCCGGGTCGGGAATGCCCCCGCCAAGCAGGTAACCCACCGTATTGCCGGTCGCCCAAACCACGCCCAGGAAAATCCCCCCACCCAGCAAAAAGCCCGGATTGGCCAAATCCTTTTGCGTCATCGAAACGGCCCAGTTTTCATCGGCCACCATATGCATGCCGGTCACCTTGACCCACAGCGGTCGACCGCGAAACACCGGTCGCAGTGACGCCCCGATCAGGATATAGCGCATATTAATCACCGCCGTTGCGATGATGATGGTGGCACTTGGAATGGTTTCGCGCCAAAGATCGACCGACACGAACTGTGCCGATCCGGCAAATACAGCCAGGCTCATGAACAACAGCTCGCCAAGCGACAATCCACGCTGTGCGGCCAACACCCCAAGCACCGCCCCAAAGATGATGGTGCTGGGCAAAAGCGGCAGGCAGGCAAGGGCACCGCGCCGGATGGTGTCCGCGTCGAAATGCCCGATCTCGGGTTGGCTCTGGGGCTGGTTTTGGGGCTGGTTCTCGGTCTGACTTTCGGTCTGTCCGGGGCGTGACATTTCCGACGTTTCCTGTGGTTGTTGGTGCCGGCTCGTTTTGGCGACCGGCACTTTCATGGGCGTAAACGGGTGGGCGAGGAGCCATCATTTCAGGCGCCATACTGCCCGATATCAAATAGGCGGTATTGGACGATATTGCTATCGGTTGTTGGTGCCGGTTTTGGCCCTAGGGGCTAGTCCGGCGCGGTGGCGAAATCGGCGATCAGCATATCAAGGAACAGCTTGGTGATCGGATCGGGTTGCTTGCTGTCATCAAGGCTTGCCTGAAAGGTGACCTTCACCTTCAACCGATCCGGCAGCACCATGCGCATGCGCCCGGCCTCGACAAACTGCTTGGCGTAATGTTCTGGCAAATAGCCCAAAAAGGCGCCTGACAGGATCAGGCGTGCTTCGGCCTCCATGTCCGAGACGGTCGCATGCGGGCGGGAAATCGCGAATTCCTTCAAATCCCGACCCAGCCAGGATTTGCGCCCGATCAGGCGATAACGCCGGATTTCATCAATATCTATGTCCGCATCATCCAGCGCAAAAAGCGGATGGTCTGAGCCGCAATAGAACCGGTGGATTTCGTCATAAAGCGGGATATAGCGCAGACCCAGCACGGTCTTTGGGAAGCTGCAAATACCGATCTGGATATTGTCGGTCACCACTTCGCGCAGCAGGTCATTGGGCGGATAAGTCACGACATTGAGCGTCACATCCGGTGCGCGTTCCATAAACCGCGCAATGGTCTTTTCGATCCGCCGTGCCCCCGGATCGGTGATGGTATTATCGGTAAGCCCGATGGTCAGAGTGCCGCTCAGCTTGTCACGCAGCGCCCGCATCTTGGTTTCATATTGCGCGACCGATTTGAACAGCCGGTGGGCTTCTTCAAACACCACTTGGCCTTCGCGTGTCAGGGCAAAACCACCCCGTCCGCGTTTGCAAAGCGTGAACCCCAGCCGTGTTTCAAGGGCGGTGACATAGCTTGAAATTGTTGAAAGTGACAGATTGAGATCACTTTGCGCCGCGGCAAAACCCCCGGCCTCGACGATGGTCAGGAAGATGCGCAAAAGCTTGAGATCGGCCTGTTCCGTGATCATCGGGCGGGGTCCATGGGCAAGGGGTCATTACTTTGAGGATTGCCAAAGTAAAGTTCAGAAATACGTGATTTTTAACGGCCGCGCAATTTGATCTGATCGGGCCAACAAAAACATCCGGCCATTGGTTCAGATCGTATCGAACCGATGTGCCACTTCAGGAGGTCCCATGTTCACCGACGACAAGCTTGCAAAACTGCGTGAAAAATACGGCAACGCCAAGGGTGCCGACATCTTTGATCCGCATTTCCGCGAAGTGGCAGCATCGCAGTTTTCCGAAAGTGGCGGGCGCAAATGGCCGTTTGCTGGCGTGCCGACTTTCCTTGATGCACCGTTTGCCGCCGATGCCGAAAGTGACAACTTCGCAGACCTCGACATCGCACTCGTCGGGGTGCCGATGGATCTTGGGGTGAGCAACCGTGCCGGTGCCCGTCTTGGCCCGCGCGCGGTGCGTAATATCGAACGCATCGGTCCGTATGAACATGTCCTTCGCATGGTGCCCGGTGCGATGGCGCGCATTGCCGATATTGGCGATGTCCCGTTCCGCAGCCGCTATTCGCTTGAAAGCTGCCACGAAGATATCGAGGCCTACTTCAGCAAGATTGTCGGCGCTGGCGTCATTCCGATTGCGGTCGGCGGTGATCATTCGATCAGCTATTCGATCCAGAAGGCGGTGGGCAAGGATCGCCCGGTTGGCATGATCCATCTTGATGCCCATTGCGACACCTGCGGTGCCTATGACGGTTCGCGCTTCCATCATGGCGGCCCGTTCCGTGAAGCGGTTATGGATGGCGTCCTTGATCCCGAACGCACCATCCAGATCGGTATTCGCGGTGCGTCAGAATATGTCTGGGAATTCTCCTATGACAGCGGCATGACCGTGATCCACGCCGAAGAAGTGCCGAAAATGGGCATTGATGCCGTAATCGCCAAGGCCCATGAAGTGGTCGGAGATGGCCCGGTTTATCTGTCCTTTGATGTTGATTGCCTCGATCCGTCCTTCGCACCAGGCACCGGCACGCCGGAAGTCGGTGGCCTTACCTCGCGCGAGGCATTGGCGATCCTGCGCGGGCTCAAGGGGCTTGATTTTGTCGGTGCGGATGTTGTCGAAGTCGCCCCGCAATATGATGCCACCACCAACACCGCCCATATCGCCGCACAGGTCCTGTTCGAAGAACTGTGTCTGGTGGTCGATGCGATGAAGCGCCGCGACGCTGGCGCGTAAATACAACTGATGTCGCCTGCCCAAGCTAAGCGTGTGACGGGCAGGCGATGTCGATTTTGTGCCCGATTAGGGATCAAGACTTGCGATAAACGCGCCGGGGCTGACACCCCACATGGCCTTGAAATGCCGGTTCAGGTGGCTTTGATCGGCAAAGCCGGTGGCCGCGGCCGCATCGGCAATGCTCGCCCCGTCAAACAGCAACCGCTTGGCACGCCGTAACCGCATATGATTGAAATAGGTATGCGGCGGAAGCCCGGTTGCCGCCCGGAACACGCGCAGCAAATGAAACCGGCTGAGCCCGGTAATCATCGCAAGATCATCAAGCGATATATTGGCATCCAGATGTGCCGCCATATAGTCAATCACCGCCCGAACACGTTTGTCCTCTGACCCCGGCTGATACAGATAGGGCGGGGCATCGGCATGGCGCAGCGCAAGCCGGGCGGCACTGTATAGAAGCTGACTGTCGCGTTCCAACAAGCTGTTGCTGCCGTTGCTGCCATCGTCATTCGGGCGAAACAGGCGGTGCAGCCCTTGCAGTTGCAAATGCAATTCCGGGTCGTTGACGACACAGGAGCCAAAAAACGGCAGGCCACTGTTTTTGGGCGAAAGCTCCGTCACCAGATCGCCAAACACCTTCGGGTCGATGAACATGATCTGGTATTGATAGCCATCATCGGATGCCGGGCTGCCATCATGCACTTGCATCGGGTTCATCATCAAAAGCTGCCCCCGCGCGGCGACATAATTTGTCCCGCGGGTCGTAAACCGCTCCGCCCCGTTCAGGACAGTGCCAAACGCGTAATAGTCGTGGCTGTGTTTTGGGAAAGAGAAATTCTTGTAATCGGCTTCGAACATATCAATGCCGTCGGCTGCCCGCCAGTGGCGGGCAATCTCGCGGGGGCGGCCGGTCGCCGGTCGCGATGACGTCTGGCGACGCTGGGCTGCCGTGTTCTGTCGCGCAGCACTGTTCATAAGGCCATTATAACGCCAAGGGCGGATGCCAGCTTGTACAATATTGTCATCGTGACATTTTAGTTGGCATCATTCCAAAAAAATCGCCGGAGGCCCGAGCAACCTTGCGGCGGAGGGTCGAGTCGCGGTTGATTTTTGGAAATCTGCCGCTTTGAAGCCCTTCGAAACGGATAATGACCTTCGGCCAATTGTATAATGCGATGTTCATATGAACATTTTCGGGTGGCCGGAATGTTGTTTTGCGCAGCGCAAATGACCATCCGGCACCTTGTTTGATCGACAAATGCGGGTTTCATCCAACTGTTACAAAACCGCGCCCTGCACACATGTATGAATCGCGCCAAACGTAAATTTTGCTGTTTGGATGTCCCATGTTTCTTGATCGCATTCGTATCGGATCGCGCATCTTCGCCGGTTTCTTTGTTCTGGTTGTTCTGCTGGTTGGCCTGTCTGCCCTGTCATCAACATATCTTCTGGGCTTTGGCGCACATGCAGACCGCATTGCCAAAAGTACTGGTCTGGTCGGGCTTGCCAATGACTATGCACTGCGTCTGGAACGTCTTTCCAACCAGGTTCTGTTGTTTGCCCAGACGGTTGATCCGCTTGACCGCGAAGGCATCACCACCATGCGCGAGGCGGCCGAGCAAAGCGGTGCCACCCTTGTCACCCAACTGCGTCAAAACGGCGATAGTGATCGCGCAGATGCACTTGAAAGCCTTAGTGCCGATTACATCGCAACGCTGGAGCCCCTTGTGCTGCGGGCTGAAAACCTGTCGGCGGCATCGGAAACCATGCTGCTTGGCGCCAATCAGCTTGGCAAATCCGCAAGCCAGCTTGAAGATTTCATCGCCAAACGCGATCCGGTGATCGCCGAGAAATATGCAGACAAGCTTGGCGCGGCCAACTTGGCTGCCATCGTCAATTCCCTGCAATTCCCGATCCTGCGTACCGCGGACTCACTTGATGCCGCCCGCACGCAGACCTCGGCCCTGACCGATCTTCAGGAAGAAATCAAAGCGTCCTTTGACGGTCTGACGCGCAACGAGAAAAAACTTTTCTCCTACGCGATCCGCGACAATGACTTGCTAAAACAGGGTGCCAACCAGCTCGAAGCCTCCATCGCCGGGTTCCGTCAATCGATGGATGACTTCAAATCGGCCGTCCGTGAAGTCCAGACCATCACTCAGAATATCCGAACAGACGCCATGACCAATCAAACTGCCCTGGTCGAGGCCGCCCATAATCAGTCGGAAAACTCGGCCCTGACCAACATCGTGGTTGCCGCCATCGGGGTTCTGATTGCCGTCGCCCTTGCCCTTGGCATCGCGATCAGCATCCTGCGTCCGCTGCGTCGGGTAAATGGTGACATGACGCGGCTCAGTGAAAACGACACCGATATCGCGCTTGCCGATATCAAGCGCCGCGATGAATTCGGGGCGATGTCACGGACCGTTGCGATCTTCCGCGAAAACGCGCTTAAGATCGAAAAAATGGCCGAGGAACGCATCACGCTTCAGCGCATCGAGGAAGAAAAACGACGTGCATCGCTTGGCGCGATGGCCGAAACGATTGAGGGCGAGACCACCGGTCTTGTCAAATCGGTCAATCATCAGGTGACCCGCATGCGCGAAGCCGTGGTCGAGGTCGCGGCCGCCGCCGAACGCGTCACCGGACAAACCGAAACCGCAACCAGTGCCGCACACGACAGCCAGTCGCATTCCAATGCCATCGGCGATGCTGCCAACCGTCTGCGCGAAGCCATCGTCTCGATCGCCAACCGCGTCGAACATCAACGTGAAATCGCGCAAAGTGCTGTCGGCTCGACCGAGGAATCGGCAAAGGCCGTCGATGACCTGCGCGAAGTTGCCACCAGCATCGAACAGATTGTCGACCTGATCCGGGGCATCGCCGGGCAAACCAACATGCTGGCTCTGAATGCCACCATCGAGGCCGCTCGTGCGGGGGATGCTGGCAAGGGCTTTGCCGTGGTCGCGGCAGAGGTCAAAAACCTTGCTAGCCAGACCGAACGCGCGACCGAACAGATCACCGAACATGTCAACGCCATGGGCGCTGTTACCGATCGCTGTGTTGCCTCGATGGAGGATGTCGGGGTCACGGTTCGTTCGATGATGTCGATTTCCGAAGAGGTCGCAGGCGATGTTGAACATCAACGCCGCGAGACCGAGGAAATTACCGGTGCCATCGCCCTTGCCGGCGATGCGGTGCGCAATGTTGCGACTGCCATCGGTGCAGTATCCGAAGATATCGAAGTCACCCGCAAGCTCAGCCTTGATCTTAATCGTCGTGCCGACGAGGTTGACCGCAATGTGACCGAGCTCACAGCATCCCTTGACCGTGCGGTGGCGTCCGCGGCAGGCAACGAAGACGCAGATGCTGATGACGACAACGCCAACGACACCACCAGATGGCACGATGACAATCTGGTGGTCTTCCCGCAAACGCAACAGCGCGGTGCCGCCTGATTTGTCGGCATCAGCCCGCCGTTTCACTGCTAAAATTCAAAATTGAACAACAAAGGCCTGCACACCGTATAGAGGGTGTGCAGGCCTAATGCATTTGCTCAGTGCTATCGGCGCAAAACGCAGGATTTGTCAGCAGTTAAGATACAAACTGCGACGTTTCTGATACACTTTTTGTGTGGTTCTCACTGGCGGGTTGCAATATCGTTCGGGGCAACGGTATTTCATCAAAAGCATAAAGCCTACTATTCGGTACTGAATTGAAATACCGGCACTTTCCCGGCGCGGGAACAGTGTCATTTGCAGTAAGGTTGTTTGGTCAGCCCGACTTGGAAGTATCAATGTGATGGCGCGTAAATCAACGCTTCTGATCGCAGGTGTTGCACTGATTGTTGTTGCGGCCTCTGCCTATATCTTTGCCAAAGACGACATCACGGCGTTAATTGCGCCCGATGCGCAACCCGCAAGCACGGCACAGCGCGGCGGTGGCGGCGAACGCAGTCTTCCGGTCATTGCCGAATATGCCAGCCTGATGGATGAAAAGACCGTTGTCGAAGCGGTCGGCACGGGCAAATCGGCCCTGGGCGTTTCGATCTATCCAGCCGTGTCGGGCGAAGTTGCAGATGTGCTTGTACGCGCCGGTGACAAGGTGACCGAGGGACAGGTTCTTGTCATCCTGGACTCTGATCGCGAACGCCTTGCCCGCGATCTTGCTGCTGTTCAGGCCCGCGATGCCGAACAACTTCTTGCCCGCTATGAAAAGGCCCGTCCGCTGGGTGCCGTTGCCGAAAGCGAAGTCGACAGTGCCCGCACCGCCCTGGCCGAGGCCCGCATTGCCCTTGATCAGGCAGAGGTCAATCTGGCCGATCGGACCATTCTGGCCCCGTTTGATGGCATCGTCGGCATTCCGCAGGTTGAGGCTGGCGACCGTGTTGACAGCTCCACAGCCATCGTAACGCTTGATAATATCGATAGCATTCTGGTCGATTTCGAAGTTGCCGAAACACGGTTTGATAATGTCCGTCCCGGCCAGTCTGTCCGGGTCGAAACCTGGAGCCTGCCGGGCGAGGAATTCACCGGTGTGGTTGAGTCTATTGGCAGCCGTATCGATCCCGAAAGCCGCACCTTTGCCGTGCGCGCCCGGGTGCCAAACCCCAATAGTCGCCTGCTCGCCGGGATGTCCTTTGCGGTTTATGTCGACATCGAAGGCAAACAATACCCCGCTGTTGCCGAAATCTCGGTCCTGTGGGGTGATGAAGGCACCTATGTCTGGCGGATCGGCGATGAAGACAAGGTCTCGCGCGTTCCCGTCCGTGTTGTGAAACGGACCAATGGCCGGATCCTTCTGGATGGCGGGATTGAAGAGGGTGATCTGGTCGTGGTCGAGGGCGTCTTGCGTCTGCGTCCGGGCCGGACTGTTTCGGCAACCATTCGCGGTGATAACCCCGCGCCTGAAAATGCGCCGTCGGATGCGGGCGGCGTTGCCACCCGCGAAGGCGCTGGCGAGGGGTCCTGATCATGACGACAGGAACCGAAAATCACGATCATAACGATCTTGCGTCACTCAGTATCCGACGCCCTGTTCTGATCAGTGTGGTGTCCATGCTGATCATCCTGGCCGGTCTTGCCGCGATGCTGGGGGTCGAAATTCGCGAACTGCCCAATGTCGACCGCCCGACCATCACCGTGACCGCCGACTATGACGGGGCATCGCCGGAAACGGTCGATTCCGAAGTCACCGGGATCATCGAAAGTGCGGCATCGCGCGTCAGTGGCATCAAGGAAATCAGTTCGCAAAGCGAAGAAGCCAATGCCCGCATTCGCATCGAATTCTACCCAGATGTTGAAATCAACGATGCCGCCAGCGACATCCGCGAAGCCATCAGCCGTGCGGAACGCAGCCTGCCCGACGGGGTGGAAAACGTCCGCGTGGTCAAGGCCGATGCCGATGCCAGTGCGATCATGCGCATTGCGGTTGTCAGCAACAGCCTGACCGAGGAAGAACTCGCCAACATCGTCGAAGACCAGATCAGCCCGTCCTTGCTGTCTGTGCCCGGAGTGGCCGAGGTCGGGGTTAACGGGGATCGCGAACGCGTTTTGCATGTGCGCATCGACCCGCTCCGCATGGCAAGTTATGGCCTGTCGGTTCAGGATGTGGCCGACCTTCTGCGAACCGCCCAGTTTGATATTCCCGCCGGCAGTTTTGAATCATCCGATCAGAAATTGTTTGTTCGTGCCGATGCATCCGTTTGGGAGGTCGACAGACTGAACCAGATGCTGGTGCGCGACGGTGTCCAGATGGGCGACGTTGCCGATATCTATTACGGCCCGGACGATGCAACATCCTATGTGCGACTGAATGGTCGCACGGTGATCGGGCTGAGTATTACCCGTCAGGCACAATCCAACACGATTGCGATTTCCAATGGCGTGCGCGATGTCGTTGAACGCCTCAACGAGCAATATGACGATCTTGATGTGTTCGTGAACTCCGATGACGCGGTCTTTATCGAAGGCGCGCTGTGGGAAGTAATCTTTAGTCTCGGTCTTGCCATCGCGATTGTGATCGGGGTGCTTTATCTGTTCCTCAGATCCTTTACCGCGACGCTGATCCCGACCATCACCATTCCGATTGCCCTGATCGGTACGGTTGCCGCCATCTGGGCGATGGGCTTTTCGATCAACATCCTGACCCTTTTGGCGCTGGTTCTGGCAACCGGCATGATTGTCGATGACGCGATTGTTGTGCTTGAAAACATTCAACGCCGCCGTCATCAGGGGCTTGGGTCGATGGCCGCGGCAGTGCTCGGCTCGCGCCAAGTGTTCTTTGCCGTGATCGCCACCACGCTGACACTGATTTCGGTGTTCGTTCCGATTTCTTTCCTGCCAAGCACGGCGGGGCGTCTGTTCCGTGAATTCGGTTTTGTGCTGGCCTTTGCGGTGGTGGTGTCATCCTTTGTCGCACTGTCGCTGTGTCCGATGCTGGCATCGCGCCTGAAACATATCGATCCGCATGATGGCAAGGCCGACGACGCCCCCAACATGCTGGAGCGTTTCGGCTTCTTCTGCGCCGGGATTTATCGCCGCATTCTCGAAGCCGCCCTTGGCAGCCCGATCATTACCGTAATGATTTGTGTCGTTGCCGGTGGGCTTGCCTTTGGCGTCTATACCAACGTTACGCAGGAATTGCTGCCCGATGAGGATCGCGGACGTATTCTTGTTTCCATGCGGGGTCCGGACGGGGTCGGCATCGACTATATGGACCGTCAGGTCGAGGCGGTTGAAGACATCCTGCGCCCGGTGGTCGAGGCGGGGGATGCCTATAACATCTACACCATTGTTGGCCTGTGGGATCCGAACCGCGCCCTTGTGATCGCCCCGCTAAAACCGTGGGAAGAACGGTCCCGCTCGCAGCAGGAAATTACCGCGTCGATCCGCGGGGATCTGAATGCCCTTCCGGGTGTGCAGGCCTATGTCTGGCAGCCCAACAGTCTGGGTTTGCGCGGCGGTACGGGCGAGGGACTTGAATTTGCCCTGACCGGGACAAGCTATCGCACGCTGGCCGAAAATGCCCGCGTCATGCAGCAGGAGATCGAGGCGAACTATCCCGGCTTCACCGGCCTTCGGGTATCCTATCAAACCACCCAACCGCAGCTTCTGGTCAATATTGATCGCAAGCGCGCCTTTGATCTCGGTATCCCGATCGAAGAACTTGATACCACGCTGCGTGCGATGATCGAAGGATACGAAGTCACCGAAATCAATGTCGATGACCAGAACGTCCCGATCAAGCTGCGCAGTGCGTTGGGCAGCATCAATGACCCGTCGGACCTTGAAAATCTGTTTGTCACCGGCACCAATGGTCGCATCCTGCCGCTGTCTTCTGTCATCACCTTGACCGAAGAAGCCGTCGCCTCCGAACTTGAACGCGAAGGGCAGCAACGCGCCGTCACCATTTCGGCCAATCTGGCACCGGGCTATACCCTGGCCGAGGCGGTCGCGGATGTGAACACGGTTGGCGATCAGTTGCTGCCACCCGGTGTCGGCATCCTGTTCCTTGGCAATGCCGCCGCCCTTGGTGAAACCGCCAATGATGTACAGATCACCTTCCTGATTGCCGTCCTTGTCGTGTTGTTGGTTCTGGCCGCCCAGTTCGAAAGCTTTACCTCCGCGCTTGTAGTGGTGTTGACCGTGCCGTTTGGTTTGGCGGCGGCGATCTATGCGCTGGAGCTGAGTGGCACCTCAATCAATATCTACAGCCAGATCGGGCTTGTGATGCTGGTCGGGTTGATGGCCAAGAACGGGATTCTGGTTGTCGAATTTGCCGATCAGTTGCGTGATGCCGGGAAATCCGTGCGCGATGCCGTGCATGATGCCGCGATGGTGCGTTTGCGTCCGATCATGATGACCATGATTTCCACCGTTCTGGGCGGCTTGCCGCTTGTCCTTGGCACCGGTGCCGGGGCAGAGGCGCGTGCGGCCATTGGCTGGGTGGTGTTTGGCGGTCTTGGCTTTGCCACCGTCTTTACATTGTTCCTGACC
This sequence comes from Thalassospira sp. CH_XMU1458, assembly GCF_037027205.1. Lineage (NCBI taxonomy): Bacteria > Pseudomonadati > Pseudomonadota > Alphaproteobacteria > Rhodospirillales > Thalassospiraceae > Thalassospira > Thalassospira sp. CH_XMU1458. Next base: position 137,422 of record NZ_JAYMDW010000003.1, read on the forward strand.
CCGGTGCTCTATCTGTTGCTAGCGCCCTTGGTGTCGGCCCGTGCCGATGGTGGCAAGAAACTGCAATCGCAACTGCGCGCCGCCGAAGCCATTCCTGATCATGGCGAGGCGGCATCACATGTCGCGGCGGAGCCCGGAAGTGGCGGTCTTCAAGGAAGTGCGAAATAATATGAATAATCCTCACATTTCTGCGATTTCGGGAATTGCCCTTTTGCTTGCACTGGCTGGCTGTCAGTCTGTCGGGCCGGATTACACCGCGCCGAACTTCGACCTTGTCGGGGCCTACACCCCGGAAATCCCGGTAATTGCCGCCAATCAAAGCAAACAGGACCGCTGGTGGGAAAGCACCACCGACCCGGTTTTAAATGGTCTGATTAATGAAGGTGTCGAAAACAATATCGATCTTCAGATCGCAATAAGCCGCATCCGTGCAGCGGCGGCCACTGCACGTGGCGTTACCGGGGCCAATGGGCCGCAGGTTGGCGCATCGGTTAACGGATCGGCCAGCCGGTCGACCTCCAGCCGCGCCAGCGGCAGCCAGGTAGATGATTTTGGCTATGGCGCGGGCATTGATTTGGAATGGACCGCCGATATCTGGGGCGGTCAAACCCGCGAGGAAGAAGTCGCCGAGGCGGATTATCTTCAACAGGTCTACCTGCGCGAAGACGTCTATCGCACGATGATCGGCGACATCATCCGCAACTATATCGAACTGCGCGGGGCGCAGCGGCGCCTGGCCCTTTTGCGGGACTCGCTTGATCTGCAACGCCAGACCAGCAACATCGTGCAGGTCCGTTTGCAAACCGGGCTGGGGTCCGAGCTTGATCTGTCGCGTGCGCGCGCCGAGGTCGCCGATCTTGAGGCGACGGTTCCGATCCTGCAAACCACCATTGACCGGTCGATCAACGCGATTTCGATTCTGGTTGGCGCACAGCCGGGCACCCATCGTGATCTGTTGCTGGATGCATCGCCATTGCCCGAATTTCAAAGCAGCCCGCCAATTGGCATCCCGGCCGATTTGCTCCGCCGTCGCCCGGACGTGCGCGCGGCCGAGCTGGCGCTGATTTCCGCGACCTCGCAAATCGGGGTGGAAACCGCAACGCTGTATCCGGAATTGACGCTTGATGGGTCGTTGGCCCTTGGTGTGACCGGCTATGGCACCGGTCCGATTGTCCGCACCGCCATGGCGGCCATCGGCGCATTGATCGATGCGACCCTGTATGATGGTGGCGAACGGCGTGCGAATATCACGGTGGCCGAGGAGGAGGCAGAACAAGCCTTCCTGACCTACCGCCAGACACTTCTGAGCGCGATTGAGGAAGTCGAAAGTGCGATTTACGGCTATGTCGGGGCGGTGGCACAGCGCGATTCCCTGATCGCATCGGTGCAATATCACCGCGATGCCTTTGAACAGTCACGCGTGCGCTACGTGCAGGGCCTGTCGGACTTTCTTGATGTGCTCGATTCCCAGCGCAGTCTGACAACGTCGCTGCAATCATTGGCCGATTCAGAAACCGATCTGGAACTTGAAACCATCAATCTCTATAGTGCGGCGGGCTTAAGTGTCGAGGATGTCGAACGTTATGCCAACGAGGCTGGCGTGACGTTGGTAAACGGCTAGAACCTGTTGCGGCAAAGCACATATCAGCAAACTGTGGCTTGAGTTTCGCCGCCGTTCATCCTAGGTCTTTGGCAATCTGCATTCCGGGGAAAACCATGACCGGCGATCTGTTTGCCAATGAACCACCACGCAATCTTTTGCCCTTTGACGGCGAAGTGTTGTTGCTGCGTGACATCATGGATGCTGATGAAGCCGACAAGACCTTTGCCCGGCTGCAAAGCAACATCGTCTGGCAACAGGAAATCGCCAAACTCCATGGCAAGGAAATCCCGGTCCCGCGTCTGACCGCCTGGTATGGCGAAGTCGCCTATCGCTATAGCGGGGTGTATCACCCGGCAAGCCCGTTTCCCTCTATCGTCGCCCCGTTACGCACCTTGGCCGAAGAACTGGCAGGGGCGCGCTTTAACACCGTGCTGCTCAACCAGTATCGCGATGGGCGCGACAGCGTTTCCTGGCACGCCGATGACGAGGAAGTTCTGGGCGAAAACCCGGTGATTGCCAGCCTGACATTTGGGCAGGAACGCCGGTTTCATTTCCGCCACAAGAAAACCGGTGATCGCCTCAGCATCGATTTGCCGCATAACTCAGCACTCATCATGTCAGGCGCGACCCAGCATTGCTGGCTGCATCAATTGCCAAAGACCGCCCGCCAGGTCGGACCGCGGATCAACCTGACCTTCCGCAATACCCGCCCCGAAAGCCGATAAGTGATCGTGTCCTGACGCGGTAATGCGTTCTGGTAGTATCGTGCTGGTTCTGGCTATAGTGTCGGCAATTCAACTGGGTAAAGATCACACACGACAGTTTCGGGGATAAGGCACGCATGGCAAAACGCGTAAAACTTCTGGATGTCGCCAAGGCGGCCGGGGTTTCGCAAGGGACAGCCTCCAATGCGTTTGGCAAGCCTGACCTGGTCCGCCCGGAAGTCCGCGAACGCATCTTTGAAGCCGCGCGCGAACTGGGCTATCGCGGGCCGCATGTGATGGCGCGCATGCTGCGCACCGGCAAGGCGGGGGCGCTGGGTGTCGTATTTCCCGATAATCTTGAATATGCCTTTACTGATCCGGTGGCGATTGAGCTGCTGCGCGGGATCGGGCGCGAATGCGCCCGCCACGGCGTCAATGTCATGATCATTTCGGCCGAAAACCCCGAACAGGCGATTGCCGCGGTCAATAACGCCGCGGTCGATGCCTTTCTGGTGCATTGCTATTCCGATAATAACGATATCATTGCGGCCATCCAGCGTCGCAATCAGCCGCTGATCAGTATCGATACCGACATTGCCGGTGCGGCGGGCACAGTGGTACTCGATGACTTCTCGGCGGCAAAAAATGCGGCCCGGCATTTGCTCGATTGCGGCGCCTCGAAATTCGCTATTCTGTCGCTGCAGGCAACCGAACACGATCATTTCGGCCCGATGAGCCCCAACCGTCTGGGCGCGGCCAGCCACCGGGTTGTGCGCGAACGGCTGGCGGGCTATCACGCGGCGCTTGAGGCCGCCGGAATTGCCGCAAGTGATGTTGTCCACATCGAATGCGACAACCAGTCCGAACAAAGTGCGCAAATGACGACAGAGCTTCTGTCAAACCATCCCGAAATCAACGGCATTCTCGCCATGTCGGACGTGATTGCCATCGGCGCAATCGACGCCGCGCGTGCCATCGGGCGCAACGTGCCGGGCGATCTCAAGGTCATTGGCATTGATGGCATTGTCGCTGGCGAACGCACCGACCCGCCACTCACCACCATGCATCAGGATTCGGTGGAAAAAGGAAGGCTTGCTGCCGAAATGGCGCTGTCCGATGAACCGGGCAAAACCATCACTCTTCAAACCAGCCTGTTGCTGCGTGGCTCTACTCAGGCCCCGAACTAGGCGAGCTCGGCGTAGCGATAACAATCCGTCGTGTGGTCCATTACGATCCCCGTGGCCTGCAGGAAGGAATAGATGATTGTGGTGCCGACGAACTTCATGCCGCGTTTTTTCAGATCCTTGGAGATTTTGTCGCTGAGGTCGGTCGAAACCGGCACATCTGACATCCGTTTCCAGTGATTGATCACAGGCATTCCTCCTACAAATGACCAGATGTAAGAATCGAAGCTTCCGAACTCTTTTTGGATGGCGATGAATGTTTGCGCATTTTGAATAGACGCCGCGACTTTTAATTTATTTCGAATAATCCCGGGATCGGCCAGAAGGGCTTCCTGCTTGGCCGCGTCATAGGCCGCGACTTTGTTCACATCGAAATTGTCATAAGCCGCGCGATAGGTATCCCGCCGTGCCAGAATGGTCAGCCAGCTTAGGCCCGCCTGCGCACCTTCAAGGATCAGCATTTCAAAGAAATGTCGGTCATCATGCACCGGCACACCCCATTCCGTGTCGTGATAATCGACATAGAACGGCTTGTCGGCATGGCTCAGGGCCCAGCCGCAGCGCGGGTGGTGCTGATGATCAGTGTTTGGCATGTGTCTTCCTCCTTGAATGCCCGCATTCTGGCCGTGGAGCATGCGAACTCGCAAGCTGTAATCGGGGTGCGCCTGACATCTCCTGACAGTTTCTGGCAGGCGTTTTGACAAGCCGGTTGGTGAGCATGATCACAAAGCGATGAAAACTTGCGCTCATTTGCGGCAAAATCAACGCTGTGTGCTTGCGTCAGGCGCAATTGCCGACTAGGTTTTGCTGCGTGCAAACATCTTTCCGGGCCCAAAGCATCCGTGCGCCCGGCGATTGTAAGGAGCGGCGATGCTGGCGATTTTTTGGCTTATTGACACTGTGGTGGGGATCTACATTTTCATGCTGATTGCATCTGCAATCCTGTCATGGCTTGTGGCGTTCAACGTGATCAATACCAGCAACCGGTTTGTTTATTTGGTTGGTGATTTCCTCTATCGGGTTACCGAACCGGTATTGCGCCCGATCCGGCGGATCATGCCCGATCTTGGCGGCATTGATATTTCGCCGATCATCCTGATCCTGATTTTGCAGTTCGCCAACATGCTGATCCAGACCGATGTCCGGATGGCGCTTATCGGGTATTAGGCCTGACCCTAATGTCTCATTTCGCCTAGTAAAATGTCTCATTTAGACAATGTCTGATCACGCGCCCGTGTTACGGTCCGAGCCATCAGGGGTTCGGCTGTTTGTTCGGTTAACACCAAAGGCATCGCGGAACGCGATTGGCGATGTGGTGGCCGACACTGACGGGCAGCAGTGGCTTAAGGTATCGGTGACGGCGGTGCCGGAAAACGGCAAGGCCAATCAGGCGCTGATAAAACTTTTGGCAAAAGCGGCCAAATGTCCTAAATCGTCGGTCAGGATTGTTTCCGGGCAAACTGATCGCACCAAAACGCTGCTGATCGACGGAAATCCCGAAGAGCTGATGGCGAAAATATCCCAACTCACGGGGCGGACAGACATATGAGTGACGCGAAAATCATCGACGGCAAGGCATTCGCAGCCAAACTGCGCACCGACATCACAGCCGAAGTATCGAAACTTAAAACCGAACATGGCGTAACACCGGGTCTGGCCGTCATTCTGGTCGGCGAAGACCCCGCCAGTCAGGTCTATGTCCGCAACAAGGGCAAACAAACCCTTGAATGCGGCATGAATTCCTATGAGCACAAGCTCCCGGCGGAAACCAGCGAAGAAGACCTGCTGGCCCTGATCGCCAAGCTGAATGCCGATGAAAATGTCCATGGCATCCTTTGTCAGCTTCCGGTGCCCAAGCACATCAACGAGCAGGCCATTCTGGCCGCCATCGACCCGGCCAAGGATGTTGACGGCTTCCACGTTGTGAATGCCGGCGCTCTGGCGACGGGCGGCGAAGGTTTCGCGCCTTGCACGCCGTATGGCTGCCTGATGTTGCTTAAAGATGCGCTTGGGGACCTGTCGGGCAAACGTGCGGTCGTGGTTGGCCGTTCGAACATCGTTGGCAAGCCGATGGCGCAACTGCTGCTGAAGGAAAGCTGCACGGTCACGATCGCGCATTCGCGTACCCGCGACCTTCCCGAAGAAGTCCGTCGTGCCGATATCGTGGTTGCCGCGGTTGGCCGCCCGAACATGATCAAGGGCGACTGGATCGCGCCGGGTGCCACCGTGATTGATGTCGGCATCAACCGCGTTGAAGGCGCTGAAGGCAAAATGAAGCTGGTCGGCGATGTCGAGTTTGAAACCGCATCCAAAGTCGCCGGTGCCATCACCCCGGTTCCGGGCGGTGTCGGCCCGATGACCATTGCGTGTCTTCTGAACAACACCCTGATTTCGGCTTGTCGTGCCAATGGCCTTGAAGTGCCGAACCTTGGTTTTGACAGCTAAGCCATGTGAGCAAATTGAAACTGAAAAGGGCAGCCATCGGCTGCCCTTTTTTCGTGGTATTTTTGCAAGCTACTCCGGCTTGACGAAAGCATCAACAACGTTTGAAATATGGTAAGCGACTGGGGTGTTTTCCGACATTATTACCTTTCCATCCACTATAAAGATGAGATGAAAAACGTTTTCTTCTGTTTCCATAACCTCGTTACGTACTTCGTCGTTAGCAAACAGAAGTTTTAGGGCCTTTCTCGAAAAACGATCAATACGGCCCATGTTGCCGGAGTCAGAATTATCTCGTGCTTGGTAAACAGTGAGGGCCTCATCGGTAAACCGCTGCTCGTCTTCTATTGGCTTTTTAACGAGATCATATGAAACGGCTCTGACCAGCTTCTCTGCTTCAGATGATGTTATATTGAACTGTTGAATAACTACACCACCGTCTTGAACGATGTTGTTTATTTGGGAGCCTGTGTCTTTCGCGATGGGCTTGAAAATATTCAGATAGTTTTTTAATTGCGGTTTTGAAGCGGAGAAATTTTCAATCTTTTTGTTGCCTAGATAGTGGTGTGCGATTTCACTAAGATGAGAGGCAAAGCCAGCTAAAACTTCTCGATGCTCCAGAATTATTGATGCTTGTTCTGCAAGACTTATGAAGTCGGCGATTATGCTACCTGTTCGTATTTCCTGAACATATAGCTGTACATTCTCGCCCGCGGTATCGTGGCCTGCTGACTGCGCAAATCGTTGGTACTCTTCTGCATACGCGGAAAAAGATGCAGTTAATTCAAGCAACTGGACTGGGCGTTTGTTCTTGATTTCGACTGTTAAGCGTAGTGAGTCCGGCTTTGACATGCAACTTAACCTCAAAGGCTATAGAGTGTTTATCTAATACAACCTTATATGGAATAAGTTTTGGTAGGAAATATTTTCGACAGCGTTTTCCTGTGGTTTATTTGCTGCCGTGATTGCTAAAGCGGCCAAACCCACAGCAACATCGGTACACCCACAGCCACGACGATGATTTCAATCGGCAGGCCGAGGCGCCAGTAGTCGCTGAAGCGGAAGCCGCCGGGGCCGAGGATGAGGGTGTTGTTCTGATGGCCGATGGGGGTCAGGAACGCGCACGAGGCGCCGATGGCGACCGCCATCAGGAACGGGTCGGAGCTGGCATCGAGTTGGGCGGCGCTGCCAATTGCAATCGGGCACATGACGGCGGCGGTTGCGGCATTGTTCATGAAGTCCGAGAGCGTCATGGTGACAATAAGGATCAGGGCAAGGGCAACTGGCGCGCTTCCTTGTGCGACGGTATCGAGCAGGAAGCGCGCAATCAGATCGGCACTGCCGGTACTTTCCATGGCATTGGCGACCGGGATCAGCGCGGCCAGCAACACAACCACCGGCCAGTCGACCGCATCATAAAGGGTGCGCGGCGAGACCACACCCACCAGCAAAGTGGCAAGCACGCCAAGTGCAAACGAAATGGCGGCAGGCAGGATGCCAAAGGCCGCAAGCGCAATTGCAACGGCCATGATGGCGGTGGCCTTGAGCGCCTGTGTCTTATCGCCAAGGTTGAGCGACCGTTCGGCCAGCGGCGCGCAGCCCAGGCGATTGCCAAATTCGTGAATAGAAGCAGGCGTTCCTTGCATCAAAAGCACGTCACCCGCCTGCATTTTCATGGTGCGCAAGCGTGACATCGAACGTTGTCCCTGACGGGACAGCGCCAGCAAGTTGATGCCATAGCGGCTGCGGATGCGGATATCGGCCGCAGATCGCCCGATGAAGGAGGCGTTTGGCAGGACCACGACTTCGATCAGGGAGATATCGTCGGACTGAAGGGCTCTTTTCTTTGTATCAGAGTCCTTTTTCTCAGATTTGGAGGCGTCATCCTTTTCGCCGTCAGCCTTTGGCGCGTCACCGGATTTTTCGGCTGCCTTTTGTGCCTTTTGCGCGCGAACCTGTTCCTTGGCTTCTTCCTTTTGTTCGGCGTTGGCTTCTTCGCTGCGCAGTTCGGCTTCCAGGGTCAGCTCAAGGCCGGAAAGGGCACTTGCCAGTCCTTCGGGTTCGGCTTCGATCAGCAGGATGTCGTCCTGTTGCAGTTCGCGATAGGGGCTTGGTGCCGGAATGCGGCGTTCGTTGCGGATCAGGCCGATCACCTGCGCGTCCGACTTTTCAAGCTCGTCATTGATTTCGCGCATGAACATGCCGATGGCCTTGCTGCCCTCGGTAATGCGGGCCTCGGTCAAATAGGATCCGGTTTCAAATCCTTCGGCCCCGGCACGCTCGCGGGTTGGCACCAGAAAACGGCCCAACAGAATGACAAACAGCAGTCCGGCAAGGGCGATGGCAACGCCGACCGGGCTGTAATCAAACATCGAAAATCCTGCCCCGTTTACCTCGGCCCGAAAGCCCGAAACGATCAGGTTGGGGGGCGTGCCGATAAGCGTCGTCATGCCGCCAAGGATCGAGCCAAAGGCAAGCGGCATCAGGATTTTGCCTGGCGGCAGGTCCTGTTTGTTGGCGATTTGCAGGGCAATCGGCATCAAAAGCGCTAGTGCCCCGACATTGTTCATGAAGGCCGACAGGATCGCGGCCAGAAGGCTGAGCGCTGCCATGGTGACAAACGGCCCGGCCGATTGCGGCAGGACGGTACGCGACAGGGTATCAACCGCCCCTGACCTTTGCAGGGCGGAAGACAAGATCAGTATACAGGCGACCGTAATCACGGCCGGATGGCCAAATCCGACAAAGGCCCCGTCGGTCGGAACCAACCCCAGAACCACACAGACCAGAAGGGATGCCATCGCCACCATGTCATGGCGCCAGCGCCCCCATAAAAACAGCACGACGGTGCCAAGCAGCACGGCCAGAATCATGATTTGCGGGGTGCTCATTCGGGCTGTCCTGTTTGTTGGGGCGCTTTTGTCGCGATCGGGATTGAAGCCTATGAGGGCGGCGATGCGCGGTCAAGTTCGTCCGTGCGAACGAGCGCAAAATCATCCTGCCAGAATTGTCAGGAGCCTGTGTTAGCATGCACCTGTTTTTGTTCGATTTTCCAAGTGTGTCCTGATGCCGATTGACAGTGCTGCCACCCCGTCCCCGACCGTTTCGATATCTGCCAAACAGGCGCGTAACCTGGCACTTGTCGGGCAGGGCTTTGCCGCCAATCCCGACCGGGACGTGACCAAGCGCCAGATCCTTAAAACCATCCGCGCGACCAATATGTTGCAGGTCGACAGTGTCAATGTCCTGACACGGGCCCATTACATGCCGATCTTTTCGCGGTTGGGCGTTTATGACCCGAAGATGCTTGATGAAATGGTCTGGGGAACGGCGCGCCAGCGCAAGCTGTTTGAATATTGGGGCCACGAAGCATCGATGATCCCGGTTGAGGATTATCCGCTTTATCGTTGGCGGATGCGTGATGCCGAACGGGGCATGGGGACGTGGGGACGGATCGCGCGGGTTCAGCGCGAACAACCTGATCTGATTGACAACATCCTGCGCCATATTGACCAAGAGGGCGCGGTTGCGGCCAGTTCTCTTGAGACCGAGGGGCGTAGCAGCGAGAAATGGTGGGGCTGGTCGAACACCAAAACCGCGATGGAATACCTGTTCTGGAGCGGACAGGTGATGGCGCGCAAACGGCGCAGCAGTTTTGAGCGCGAATATGATTTGCCGCATCGGATCATTGGCGACGCGGCACACGAACCCGAACGGGATCGACAGGATGCGATGTGCGACCTGATCTGCCAGGGGATTGCCGCCATGGGGGTCGCCGCCGAGATTGATCTGCGCAAATATTTCCGTTTGCCAACCGATGAAACCAAGGCCTGTCTGGCGCGACTGGTCGAAGAGGGCCGGTTACTGCAAGCCGACGTCGAAGGATGGAAGCAGCCGGGTTATCTGTGCCCGAAGGTCAATCCGCGGTCACGTGCCAAGCCGACATGCCTGATGGTGCCGTTTGATCCGGTGATGTGGGAACGTGATCGGGTGGAGCGGATTTTCGGCTTTAACTACCGGATCGAGATTTATGTTCCCGCCGAGAAACGCCAATACGGCTATTACGTTTTGCCATTCATGTTAAATGGCGAATTTGTTGCCCGGGTGGATTTGAAATCAGATCGGCAGGCCGGGGTGCTTAGAGTGCAGAGTGCGCATCTTGAAGACCATGTGAGGGCCGCCGATGTTGCCGGGCCGTTGATGGAAAACCTGCAACGGCTGGCGGTCTTTCTGGGACTGGGCGGGGTCGAGGTGATGCCCGCCAATGACTTTTCAAAGTATATAGGGTCAGCACCCATTAATTTGGTTTAAATGGTTAAACAGATTTGTGTGGATACGCGGAGCAAAGCCGCAGGAAGATATGCATCTTTCAAGGTTTTGCGACAAAGTAGCCCGTGCAAATCCGTTTAATCCTTAGGACAGGCGTTAAATTTGCAAACTCCTGCGTCAAAATCCTTGCGCGGGATACCAACCCGCTCGGCGGACTTTTCCTTGGATTTCGCAAATTTAACGTCTGCCATTCAAATCAAATTAATGGCTGCTGACCCTATCCAGTGTACCCGTAAGGTAAACGGGGCGCAGGTCCCACATCCGCGCCCCGTTTATCCGTCGAACTGGCTGACCACAAAAGCTTCAGGACAATGTGGTCATATTGTTTCACCTGGCCTTACCAGCAGGTGTAACCCCCATCTGCCAGAACGATGGACCCGGTCATCAGGCTGGAAGCGTCAGAGGCAAGGAACAGGACAACCGATCCGATTTCTTCGGTCAGGCCAAGACGGGCCATCGGGGTGCCGTTGATCCATGCGTCATACATTTCCGGCTTGGATTTTACGAATTCATTGAGCGGGGTTGCGATATAGGTCGGTGCGACGGCATTGACGCGCACACCGCGGTTGCCCCATTCGGCCGCCAGCGACTTGGTCAGGTGGTGGACCGCTGCCTTGGAGGCGTTGTAATAGGCCTGTTCCTGCGGCTTATTGACGATGAAGCCGGACATGGAACCGACATTGACGATGACGCCGTTTTTCTTTTCAAGCATCTGCTTGCCGAATTCACGGCAGCACCAGAAGGTGCCGTTCAGGTTGACGTCAATGACATTGAGCCAATGTTCATCGGTGACGGTTTCCGCCGGGGTTTCCGAACGTGCGATACCGGCATTGTTGACCAGGATATCAACGCCGCCCTGCTTGGCCATTTTTTCGGCACTTGCACGGACCTGATCGGTGTTGGTGACATCCATGATGTCGATATCAGCCGAGTAACCTTTGGATTTCAGGTAATCGCGGCCTTCTTCGGCAACACCTTCGCTGATGTCACCGATGATGACATGGGCGCCGGCCTCTGCCAGTGCTTCGCAGCAGGACAGGCCGATGGCACGACCGCCGCCAGTGACATAGGCCCGACGGCCCGTAAGATCGAACTTTTTCAGATACATTTTGGACTCACAAGTGGCTTGGTTGGTAAGACGGGATCGCAATGTTTGTGGGACATCGCGATCCGGTTTTTGCACGTATCAGGATTTGGCCAGCGCCAGCCCTTGGGCATCAAAGCGATGGATGCGATCCTGTTCCGGGGTCAGGAAAATCTTGTCATGTTCGCCAAGCGGGATTTCCCCGGTGGCACGAACCGTCATCGGACCGAGACCGTCGGCTTCGACATGAAGATATGTTTCGGCACCAAGGTGTTCGGCGATCTTGACGGTTGCCGGGATTTCACCCTTTTCGGTGCTGACCGCGAAGTGTTCCGGGCGAATGCCGATTTCGTGGCAATCGTATTTTTTGGCAAGCTCCCCGCCCAGGAAGTTCATTTTCGGTGACCCGATAAAGCCCGCGACAAACTTGTTTGTCGGGTTGTTGTAAAGTTCCATCGGCTTGCCGACCTGTTCAACACGGCCGGCCTGAAGGACCACGATCTTGTCGGCCATGGTCATGGCTTCGACCTGATCGTGGGTCACGTAGATCATGGTGGTTTTCAGTTCCTGATGCAGGCCGGTGATTTCGAGCCGCATGTTCACACGCAGCGCCGCATCAAGGTTGGAAAGCGGTTCGTCAAACAGGAAGGCCGCCGGGTTGCGGACAATCGCACGGCCAATGGCAACACGTTGACGCTGACCACCCGAAAGTGCGCCCGGACGACGTTCAAGATAGTCGGTCAGGTTCAGGATCTTGGCCGCAGACTGGACTTTCTCTTCGATAACTTCCTTGCTTTCACCGGCCATTTTCAGGCCAAACGCAATGTTGTTATAGACGGTCATATGCGGGTAAAGCGCATAGGACTGAAAGACCATGGACAGGCCACGTTTGGCCGGGGCCTCGTTGGCGACATCGGTTCCGTTGATCAGGATTTTGCCATCGGTGACGTCTTCAAGGCCTGCAATCAGTCGCAGAAGCGTTGATTTGCCACAGCCCGACGGACCGACGAAAACCACGAATTCACCGTCATTGATATCAAGATCGACACCGGGAATAACATCGAGTGTGCCGAAGGTTTTCTTGACTTTTTCCAGTCGGATAGCACCCATTTTGGTGTTCCTTCTTTCCAGATTGCTATCAGGCTGCGGTTACTTGACCGCGCCGAATGTCAGACCACGAACCAGCTGTTTCTGAGAGAACCAGCCAATCACGAGAATTGGGGCAACCGCGAGCGTCGATGCGGCTGAAAGCTTCGCCCAGAACAGGCCCTCGGGACTTGAATAAGACGCGATGAAAGCTGTCAGCGGGGCTGCATCGGACGTTGTCAGGTTGAGCGTCCAGAAGGCTTCGTTCCATGCCAGAATGATGTTGAGCAGCATGGTCGATGCGATACCGGGAACCGCCATGGGCAACAGCACAAAGATGATTTCCTTGGGCAGGGTTGCGCCATCCATGCGGGCCGCTTCGAGGATGTCGGTCGGGATTTCCTTGAAATAGGTGTAGAGCATCCAGACCATGATCGGCAGGTTCATCAAGAACAGAACCATGATCAGACCAAAGCGGGTATCAAGCAGTCCCCAATCGCGGAACACCAGATAGATCGGGACCAGAACGCCAACCGGCGGCATCATCTTGGTCGAGAGCATCCACAGAAGGGCGTCCTTGGTGCGCTTGGTCGGGTTAAAGGCCATTGCCCATGCGCAGGTCACGGCAAAGACCAGACCGACCAGGGTGGAACCGACGGCGAGGATCACCGAGTTCATGGCGAACTTGAAATAGTTCGAGCGTTGCTGGACCTCGGCATAGTTTTCCAGTGTCCAGTCGAACGAGATGAAGCTCGGCGGGATGGACACCGCTTCGAGTTCGGTCTTGAAGCTGGTCAGCACCATCCAGAAGATCGGGAAGAAGATCAGAAGACCCACGATCCACGCGAAGACCGAGAAGCTGACATAGCCAAGGGGTGTTTGTTTGCTTTCCATGTCGTGCCCCTATTTGTCCAGGTTCTTGCCGATGAGGCGGATCAGGAAGATCGCCACGATATTGGCCAGAATGACCGCGACAATGCCGCCGGCAGATGCGCCACCAACATCGAACTGCAACAGCGCCTGCATATAGACAAGGAAGGCGATGTTGGTCGTTGCCAGGCCCGGGCCACCACCGGTGGTGACAAAGATCTCGGCAAAGACGGTAAGCAGGAAGATGGTTTCGATCAGAACGACCACTGTGATCGCACGGCTAAGGTGCGGAAGCGTAATATAGAAGAAGATCGCGACCGGACCGGCACCATCCATCTGGGCGGCTTCTTTTTGATCGCGGTCAAGCGATTGCAGGGCTGTGAGCAGGATCAAAACGGCAAAGGGCAACCATTGCCATGACACCATGATGATGATCGAGGTCAGCGGTGCATTGGTAAACCAGTCAATCGCGGGCAACCCAAACAGGCTGGCGATCCAGGCAAACATGCCTGACACCGGATCCATCAAAAGGTTCTTCCAGACCAGCGCGTTCACGGTCGGCATGATGAAGAACGGTGCAATCACCAGCAGGCGCAGGATGCCACGCCCGAAGATCGGCTGATCCAGCATCAGACCCAGAAGGATGCCACCCACCACCGTGATGACCAGAACAGACCCGACCAGCAAAAGGGTATTGGCAAGGGATGCGAAGAATGCCGGATCTGTCAGGAAGAATTCGTAGTTAAGTGTACCGATCCACTCTTCCATTCCCGGCGACAACAGGTTGTAGCGCAGGAAGGAGAAGTAAATCGTCATGCCCAGCGGGACGGCCATCCACAAGAACAGGACGATGATCGACGGTGCGGACATGATACGCCCGGTAAGGGTCGAGGCCCGTGTCGACATGATGTGCTCCCCGAAATTGTCGTTTCGATCCGTGACTTTAAGGGAAAAAAAGGGTGGTGTGTTTTGCAACCACCACCCAAGTTTCTCTCAGGTCAAGGAGGTTCAGACCGGACGTCGCATCAAGGGCGGAAGTCCGGTCTGGGTAGTGTATCAGTAGTAACCAGCCTTGCGCATGGTGCGATCAGTGCTGGACTGAGCGGCCGAAAGGGCCTCTTCAACACTCATCTGACCTGCAAGGGCTGCGGAGAACTGCTGACCGACCGTGGTGCCGATACCCTGGAATTCAGGGATTGCAGCGAACTGAACACCAACATACGGCTTCGGTTCCAGGGTCGAGTTGATCGGATCAGCGCTGTCGATCGCCAGAAGGGTCTCGTCTGCGAACGGTGCCGCTTCAAGATATTTCGGGTTTTCATAAAGCGACATACGGGTGCCCGGCGGTACGTTTGCCCAACCTTCTTTGGAGGCAACCAGTTCCAGATAGGCTTTCGAGGTTGCCCAGGAGATGAACTTCTGAGCAGCTTCTACTTTCTGGGAACCCATCGGAATGCCAAGGTTCCATGCCCAGAGCCAGTTGGCGCCGGTGCAGGTTACAGCGCACGGTGCTTCGGTGAAGCCGACCTTGTCTGCAACTTTGGATTCTTTGGGGTTGGTCACGAAGGATGCCGCAACGGTGGCGTCAATCCACATGCCGCATTTGCCGGAGTTGAACAGCGACAGGTTTTCGTTAAAGCCGTTCGAGGTCGCACCGGGAGGGCCGTAGTTACCAAGGACGTTGGTGTACATGTCGAGGGCATTTTTCCACTCGGCACTGTCAAAGGTCGGGTTCCAGTTCTCGTCGAACAGGCGTGCACCAAAGGCGTTGCCCATGGTGGTGATCAGCGCCATGTTTTCACCCCAGCCGGCCTTGCCACGCAGGCAGATGCCATAGACACCTTCGTCAGGCTTGTGGAGTTTCTTGGCGATTTCAAGAGTCTGGTCCCAGGTCAGGCGACCGTTGATTTCGATACCGGCAGCTTCGAACAGATCGGTGCGGTACATCATCATCGAGCTTTCGCCGTAGAACGGTGCAGCATAAAGCTGACCATCGTTGGAAACGGCAGAGCGGATGGCAGGCATCAGGTCATCGACGTCATAGTCGGAACCAAGATTATCAAGCGGTGCGAGCCAGCCTTTTTCAGCCCAGATCGGCACTTCGTAGGTCCCAATGGTCATGACGTCATACTGACCGCCTTTGGTGGCGATGTCAGTGGTAACGCGCTGACGCAGGGTGTTTTCCTCAAGCGTGACCCACTCAAGGGAAATGTCAGGATTCTTGGAGGTGAAATCATCCGTCAGCTTCTGCATGCGGATCATGTCACCGTTGTTGACGGTAGCGATGGTCAGTTTCGTTTCGGCATTGGCGTGTGCAACACCGCCTGCCAGCAGCGCACAAAGCGCTACTCCCATTACGCGTTTCATATTTCCTCCCAAAGGACTATTTACCCGCTGAGCAACTTCGGTTGCCCACATTGATCATTTGTTCAGGTAATGAGCATTCACTCAATTTCGCTATTGCTTGTCAAACAAAATCGTTTTTGCGGCGCACAAAGAAACGCCCTGCCGATATGGGTGGCAGGGCGCAGAACTATTTGCTGTGTGGGTGAAAAATGCCGCGTGCTAGCGCAGCAAACTTTCCGCAGTGGCTTCGTCGGTAATCAGCGTTGAAATCAATTGGCCACGCATCGCACCGCGAATCGCGGCGACTTTTTTCGCACCCTTGGCGACCGCAATGGTGTTGGTCGCGGGCTGGACAGCCGGCGCACTGGTGACACAGTGATTGACCGGGTGATCAAGGATATTGCCGTCCTGATCAAACGACCAACTGATCACTTCGCCAATGCCGCCACTTTCGCGTAGTGACTCCAGCTCGTCTTTCGAGATAAAGCCGTCAATATGCAGCGGGGCATCATCGCCCAGATGCCCGACCCCGATAAAGCGGATGTCGGCCTCGCGCGCGAGTTTGAGGATATTGTCCATCGGGGGCTGTTGCTGCATGCGTTCGCGCATCTGCGGATCGGCGATGATCACCGGGATCGGCAGCGGATAATGCGGCGCACGGGTGCGGTCGGCAAGATCGGTCACCGCATCATAGAAACTGGCCGCCCCGTCATGGGCAATGGTGCCGACCAGGGAGACGATCTTGTGATGATAGGCATCAATACGCCCGATTTCATCGACCATGGCGCGCATGGCGCGCCCCGTACCAAGTGCGATGATTTTTGGTTCGGTGGAATGCAGCGCACGTTCGAGATAGTTTGCCGCCGCCTGCGCCATACCAAACATCGCATCGGGTGCCGCCGGATCGGTTGGCACCACATCGCAACCGGCAATGCCATAGGTCTCGCAGATCGCCTTGCCCAGTTCCATGCAACGCGCAATCGGGTGATCAAGGCGAACCTTTACCAGCCCCTCGCTGACGGCAGCAGATACCAGACGCTGTGCGGTCGGGCGTGACACGCCAAGCTTCTGGGCGATTTCATCTTGCGTGTTGCCAGCACAGTAATAAAGCCAGCCAGCGCGGGCTGCTTCATCGAGGCGGGCCGCTTCCTTGCGGGTGCGTTTGACCATCTCATTCCCCGGACTTTTTGATCCGTTGCCAAAAGGCGAACAGGTATTTTTTGATTTTGAAAATTTGTCTTCTTTTTCCCTAGCGCCTTTTTTTGCCGCTGACCAGCATCTTGCCGGGATATGGAACGACAAAACCCGCCCATGACAGGCGGGTTTTGGTTGTAATCTGTTGCTGATCCAAGGGATCGCTTATTTCTTCGGCAGGAATTCTGCGACCAGTTTCTCGGCAATCTGAACTGCATTCAGGGCGGCACCCTTGCGCAGGTTGTCGCCAACACACCACAACGACAGGCCGTTTGCGACTGTCGGGTCCTTACGCACGCGCGAGACAAAGACATTGTCTTCGCCCTGGACTTCCTGCGGGGTGACATAGCCTTCGTCCTGACGGTAATCGACAACCGAAACGCCGGGGAAGTTTTTCATCGCCTTGCGGGCTTCTTCGACCGTGATCGGTTTTTCAAACTCGATATTGACCGCTTCGCCATGGCCGACAAAGACCGGAACGCGCACGCAGGTGGCGTGGACTGCGATTTCCGGCGCAAGAATTTTGCGGGTCTCGACCGACATTTTCCATTCTTCGCGGGTCGCGCCATCATCCATGAAATTGTCGATATGCGGGATGACGTTAAAGGCGATCTGTTTGGTGAATTCCTCCTTCTTGGGCGGATCATTCACATAGATGCCTTTGGTCTGGTTAAACAGCTCGTCCATGGCGGCACGACCGGCACCCGACACCGACTGATAGGTCGCAACAACGATGCGTTTGATCGTGGCGATGTCATGAAGCGGCTTAAGGGCCAGAACCATCTGAATGGTCGAGCAGTTCGGGTTGGCGATGATGTTCTTTTTGGCGTATCCGGCCAGCGCATCGCCATTGACCTCGGGCACGACCAGCGGAACACCCGGCTCCATGCGCCAATAGCTGGAATTGTCGATGACAACACAGCCTGCCTCGGCAGCCTTGGGCGCCAGTTTCTTGGCGGTTTCACCACCGGCCGAGAACAGGGCGATATCGGCCTTTGAGAAATCAAAGGTTGCGGCATCAAGAACACTGATCTCGTCATCTTCGCCATAGCCCACGGTGCGCCCGATGGATTTCGACGATGCCAGCGCAAAGATTTCGTCTGCCGGGAATTTGCGTTCGGCAAGGGTGTTTAGCATCTCGCGCCCGACATTTCCGGTCGCGCCGACAACGGCGATTTTGTAGCCCATCAGGGTGCCTCTTTCAGTCTTGTCGGCATGGTGATCAAAATGGTGCCGGAACGGGAAAGCCCCGTGCGACAACGGATGACGCAGCGACCATGCCTTTGGGTAATGTCTGATAATCTGCGGCGAGATGTAAGGGTTTCTCGGCGATTGCGCAAGCATGTCGTTGCCAATGTGATCATGATTACTACTTGAGATCGCAGAAAAATCTGGCAGAATTACCAAAGGGGTTCATGTAACGAACCTGAAATCAGAAACGTTTTGCATCTTGCCAGGTTGATTTCTGAATTTCTGCCTGGTTGGCGTCCACGCCACCGATGTGACCACCTGACGATCCTCCGGACGGCCAGACAAAACGATCCTGATCACGGGTTCATTACAGATATGCGGCATTGCTGCATATGGGGCGATCACTAGGACCAGGACCCATTAATTTGGTTTGAATGGTTTACCGGATTTGTGCGGATACGCGGAGGAAAACCGCAGGACGATATACATCCTTCAAGGTTTTACGACAAAGTAGCCCGTGCAAATCCGGTTAATCCGAAGGACAGACGTTATATTTGCAAACTCCGGCGTCAAATCCCTTGCGCGGGATGCCAACCCGCTCTGCGGCATTTTCCTTGGATTTCACAAATATAACGTCTGCCATTCAAATCAAATTAATGGGTCCTGGTCCTATCCCGACTTTTATAAAAAGGACGGCCAATGACGTACCCGATGAGTTTGGATTGGACACAGAAAAAGGTTCTCGATTTCTTTCGGGAACATGTCACGCGCGGGACTTTGGTATTCCGTGTGGATGACAAGCACGAGATCGTGCTGGGAGATGGGTCAGAACCGAGGGCGGGTATGACCGTTCCGGACTGGACCAACACACTTAAAATGGCACTGAGCCCGGACCCGGGCTTTGGCGAAGCCTTCATGCATGGCGGGTTCGACCTTGTGAACTGCGAGATGGAGGACCTGATCAAGGTGCTGCGTCTTAATTTCGAAGGCGGGCATTCGACCAGCGGGTTTGGCAGCTTTATTGAAAAGCTGCAGGCGCTGAAATTCCAGATCGGGCAGTTTACATCGGTCAGGGCCGCCTCACACCGCGTGCGCCATCACTATGATATCGGCAATGATCTCTACACCCGGTTCCTTGATCCGGAGATGCAATATTCATGTGCCTTCTGGGATGATGGGGCGCAGACCCTTGAGGAAGCCCAGCATCGGAAAATGAGCCTGACCACCCAGCGGCTCAAGATCAATGAGCCGGGTCTGCGCGTGGTCGATATCGGTTGTGGCTGGGGCGGGTTAAGCCGCTTTATCCATCGTGAGACCGGGGCAGAAGTGCATGGCATCACGCTTTCGACCGAACAATATAACTGGGCGCAGGAAAAGCGCTCCGAGATGGGCGGTAATATGAAGGCGGGGCTTGATTACCACCTGCTGGATTATCGGCTGTTTGCCGATGCCAATGCCGGGAAGTATGACCGCGTGGTATCGGTCGGCATGTTTGAACATGTCGGTCGCCATCAGTTCAAAACCTATTTCGAAAAGGTCAGTGAGCTGCTTAAGGCCGGCGGGAGGGCTGTGATCCATACCATCATCAAGCCGCGGGCTGAGTTTACCTCACCGTGGATTGATAAATATATCTTCCCCGGCGGGTACATTCCGGCGGTGCATGAAGTGATCGAGGCCGCCGAACATTCCAACCTGACGGTAGAGGCGTCCAACTTCCATGCCGGTCGCAATTATGCCCAGACGCTGATTGCGTGGCGCGATCGGTTCCGCAAAGTCGCCGATGAGCTTGATCCGGAAAAATACGACGAAGAATTCAAACGCATGTGGGAATTCTATCTGGCCGGATGCATCAATGCCTTTGACGCGGGCGAGGGCGGCGGCGGCATGCGGGTCGGCCAGTTCGTCTTTACCAAGCCGGGCTTTGAATATGCCTGAGGATCGCAATGATATAGGGCGGGGAGCGATGGTTTCCCGCCCTGTTTGTTTTCTGCTTGCTGCTTCCCATATTCAATAAAGAGCCGTGCGACCCTGTTGCGGTAAAATGCACTGCATGACTGCAAATCAAAATCAAAACAAAGAAGATCAAAGACGTGCCTTCAAACCAAGCCACATCGCGTGATGGACCGGCACGACAGATGTGAAAAGCGGAAAACCGGTCATTCTGTCGGGAGGAAACGACATGTTTGAAATGATCACCCGGGATGACGCGACCCGCGCCAGAGGCGGTGACACAGCACTTGCCCCGCATATCGGACGACCTGAGGACTATGTCCGGGCCTTGGCCGAAATCGAAATGTCGAGCTGCGAACGCGATATGCTGCGTGCACATGCCAAAGCGCCGGGGCGCAAGATTACGGGGCTGAAGCTGGCCGAGACGGTCGGGCATTTCGGATGCCGCATCGGGAATAAGAAGTATGGCCGGCTTGCCGCCAAGGTCGCGGCCGCAGCAGACCTTCCGATGTGCAAAACCGATGTCAGTGATTATCTGGCGGCGATATTCACCCTTGCTGATGGCACGCAAAGCGAGGGCGAGGACTGGACATGGGTGATGCATGACAATGTCGCCCACGCGCTTGCGGATGCGGGCATCGTCTGAAATCCCAGATTGCTGATTTCATAAATTTCGAATTTTGCGGGCGGGTCGTGTAACACAGGCCGCCCGTGTTTCGTCCTTGTGGGCAGAGGGGAATTTTTCCCCTGTATTCCTCGTGTCACCAAGGAGAATTGCCATGACCCGCTTTGCCTTTCATGAAGTCAGCCCGAAACTGTTTCAGGCCCAGTTCGACCTTGCCACCAAGCTTGGCGAAAACCCGCTGATTGCACCGGTACTGCGTGACCTTATTGAGTGTCGGGTGTCGCAGATCAATGGCTGCGCCTATTGCGTTCGGATGCATTCTGACAGCTTTGCCAAACATGGCGGGGATCCGGTCAAACTTGCGATGTTGCCAGTTTGGCAGGGTGCCGAAGGGTTCAACGCGGCAGAGCGTGCGGCACTGGCATGGGCCGAATGCCTGACCCGGGCGGAATGCCAAGTCACGATTTCGAAATGCCACCGCGTGCTTCTTGATCATTTCGAAGAAGCCGAGATTGCGGAGCTGACCTGCATCATTGCGACGATGAATGCATGGAACCGGTTGGGCATCGCGCAGCATGAATTTGCATGATCGTCGCAAGCTTCCTGACGGAAGCGCAAAAACCCCTTACAATCGGAGACACACAGCGATACGGGATTTCCCCGTATCGCTTCACGCGTTTGGTGGGACATCTGTGGCAGATCGGGTTTTTGAACAACACAGGGCACGGTTGACCGCGTTGGCTTATCGTATGTTGGGCAGTCACGCCGATGCCGAAGATGCGGTTCAGGATGTCTGGCTACGGTGGCGCAATCAGGATCATGAGACGATCAATGACGCCACCGGCTGGCTTGTCCGGGTGTGCAGCAATATCTGCCTTGATGTGTTGAAATCAGCCCGCCGCCAGCGCGAAAACTATGTCGGTCACTGGTTGCCAGAGCCGTGGTTGCCACCCGAACAACCCAAAGCCGAAACGCAACTGATCGAACAGGACGGCCTTGGACAGGCTTATATGTTGATGCTTGAACGTCTTGCACCGGTGGAGCGTGTGGCGCTTGTGCTGCATGAAGTTTTTGATTGGATGCATGACGATATCGCCCCCCTGATCGAACGCACCCCGAACAATACCCGTCAGATCCTGTTCCGCGCCCGACGCAAGATGCAGCGCGACAGTGATCGCGATGCGACGCCCGAACCGAATGCAACGGCCTGTGATCGGGATCGGCTGGATGCGTTTGTCACGGCCATCGGGACGAGTGACGTTGGCCGGTTGCTAGATCTGCTGGCACCTGATGTGATTTTGCATTCCGATGGTGGCGGCAAGGCACTGGCGACGGCAAATCCGCTGTTTGGCGCCGATCATGTGTCGCGGTTCTTTCTTGGTGTCTGGGGCAAGCGCAGCCCGGGCGAGCGTATCTTTGGTGTCACGATCAAGGATCAATGCTGGATCCTTATGGCCGAGGACGGCGTTGTGGCCACCGCACTCTGCGCGACCGAACGTGATGGGAAGATTGTCGATCTGTTTGTTCATCGAAACCCGGACAAGCTGGCGCTGTTTTCCGGCATTCTTGCCGATGCCATCGAGATCACCGATTAATGCAAAAAGGCCGGATAACTATCCGGCCTTTTTAATATCGGGATCGCTTTAAACGATCAGACGAGCTTGTCGAGTTCGCTGATCAGCGACTCACCCATAACCGTGGTCGAAACCTTGGCCATGCCCGGCTGCATGATGTCCGCAGTACGCAGGCCCCCCTTAAGGACGTTTTGTACGGCATCTTCGATCAGGGTGGCATCGTCGCCCATGTCAAACGAATAACGCAGCATCATGGCGAAGGACAGGATGGTTGCCAGCGGGTTGGCGATGTCCTGACCGGCGATGTCCGGGGCGGAGCCATGTACCGGCTCATAAAGCGCCTTGCGCGCACCGTTTGCATCGGCCGCACCGAGCGATGCAGACGGCAGCATACCAAGCGATCCGGTCAGCATGGCGGCACAATCGGAAAGAATGTCGCCAAACATGTTGGTGGTGACCATCACGTCAAACTGTTTCGGGTTACGCACCAGCTGCATGGCAGCGTTATCGACATACATGTGGCTCAGTTCGACTTCCGGGAAGTCCTTGGCAACACGTTCGACAACTTCGCGCCACAGAACGGTGGATTCCAGAACGTTGGCCTTATCGACAGAGCACAGGCGCTTATTGCGTTTCATTGCCATGTCAAAGGCAACGCGCGCGATGCGTTCGACTTCCGGCTCGGAGTAAACAAGGGTGTTGAAGCCGTGACGGACACCGTCGCGTTCTTCGATGCCGCGCGGCTGACCGAAATAGATGCCACCGGTCAGTTCACGCAGGATCATGATATCAAGACCCTTAACGACGTCTTCCTTGAGCGTTGATGCACCGACAAGGGCGTCAAACACCAGTGCCGGACGCAGGTTGGCAAACAGGCCCATTTCCTTACGGATTTTGAGCAAGCCACGTTCCGGTTTGATGTCGAACGGCATGTCGTCCCATTTCGGACCACCAACAGCACCCAGAAGAACAGCGTCGGCTGCCATGGCATCCGCAAGCGTTTCGTCGGTCAGCGGGTTTTTATGGGCATCGATTGATGCGCCGCCGATCAGACCTTCGGTGATTTCGAAATTCACGCTGCGCTTTTTCGCCATCCAGTCCATGACGCGCTGAACCTGACGCATGACTTCCGGGCCAATTCCGTCGCCCGGCAGCATCAGTACTTTTTTGGTGGTGCTCATAAATGCTTCCTTCCCAGATTTTTGGGGCCGCTTACCCCGTAACGATCAGAAAACGGGCGGCAAACCGATGTTTGCCGCCCGCTTTTGCAATTACAGCGACAGCCAGGGCTGCGATGCAGCGCGCTTGGCTTCGAAATCGTTGATGGCATCGGCCTTCTGCAGGGTCAGGCCAATGTCGTCGAGGCCATTCAGCAGGCAATGCTTGCGGAATTCTTCGACTTCAAACTTGATGCAGCCGCCATCCGGACCAGTGATTTCCTGATTTTCAAGATCAACGGTGACGGTGGCATTTGCACCGCGTTCGGCGTCGGCCATCAGCTTGTCGACATCTTCTTGCGGCAGACGGATCGGAAGGATGCCGTTCTTAAAGCAGTTGTTATAGAAAATGTCGGCAAAGCTTGGTGCGATCACGCAGCGAATACCGAAATCAAGCAGCGACCACGGTGCGTGTTCACGCGACGAGCCACAGCCGAAATTGTCACCCGATACAAGAATCTTGGCATTGCGATAGGCCGGTTTGTTCAGAACGAAATCCGGAATTTCGTTGCCGTTATCGTCGTAACGCATTTCATCAAACAGGTTCTTGCCAAGGCCCGAACGTTTGATGGTTTTGAGGAACTGTTTGGGAATGATCATGTCGGTATCGACATTGATCATCGGCAGTGGTGCTGCAACACCGGTGAGCTTGGTGAATTTTTCCATTATCTTATCCCTTGCTTCCAGTTTCCCAGGCCAGACCGAGTGCTTCGATCAATTCTTCGGTCGCGTCGAGTTCCTGGGCCACGAAGTCCGGCAGGTTGATGCCGGTCAGTTGCGGCAGGAGGTGCTCAAGCACCGGTGCGCGGCCCAGACGAGGGGCACTTTCGCGGAAATTGATCAATGTGTGATCGGCCATGGGGAACCTTCCTTAACCGAGTTTGCGAATGTCGGTCAGATGACCGGTGATCGCAGCCGCAGCTGCCATGGCCGGGCTGACGAGGTGGGTACGACCACCACGGCCCTGACGGCCTTCGAAGTTACGGTTCGAGGTCGAAGCGCAACGCTCGCCCGGGGCCAGACGGTCCGGGTTCATCGCCAGACACATCGAGCAGCCCGGTTCGCGCCAGTCAAAGCCTGCTTCGATGAAGATCTCATGCAGACCTTCTGCCTCTGCCTGTTCTTTCACAAGGCCGGAGCCCGGAACGATCATGGCATTGACGGTTTCGGCAACCTTGCGACCCTTGGCGACTTCGGCAACAGCACGCAGGTCTTCGATACGACCGTTGGTGCAAGAACCAATAAAGACTCGGTCGATCTTGATTTCCTCGATCGGGGTGCCGGCGGTCAGCCCCATATATTCCAGCGAACGGGCAATGGCCTTTTGCTTGCCGGCATCCTTGCCGTCAGACGGGAACGGAACGGTGCCGGTAACCGGAACAACGTCTTCCGGGCTGGTGCCCCAGGTAACCTGCGGGACGATTTCGGCGGCATCGATTTCGACAATCTTGTCGTAATGTGCGCCTTCGTCAGACGGCAGGGTCTTCCAGTATTCAACAGCCTGTTCGAACGCGGCACCTTTCGGGGCCATCGGGCGGCCCTTGATATATTCAAAGGTTTTCTCGTCCGGGGCGATCAGGCCAGCGCGTGCGCCGCCTTCGATCGACATGTTGCAGACCGTCATGCGGCCTTCAACCGACAGCGAACGGATGGCTGAGCCAGCATATTCGATGACATAGCCGGTACCACCGGCAGTGCCGATGCGACCGATGATCGCAAGGGTGATGTCCTTGGCGGTCACACCCGGATGCAGATCGCCTTCGACCTTGACCAGCATGTTTTTGGCCGGTTTCTGAACCAGCGTCTGGGTGGCCAGAACGTGTTCAACTTCGGACGTACCGATACCAAATGCCAGCGCGCCAAATGCGCCGTGGGTCGAGGTGTGGCTGTCACCACAAACCATGGTCACGCCAGGAAGGGTAAAGCCTTCTTCCGGGCCGACGATGTGCACGATGCCCTGACGCAGATCGTTCATCGGGAAATAGTGAATGCCGGTATCCTTGGCGTTCTGGTCAAGGGTTTCAACCTGAATGCGGCTGTCTTCTTCCTTGATGCCTTCGGAACGGTCAGAGGTCGGAACGTTGTGATCCGGCACGGCGAGCGTCAATTCCGGATGGCGCACTTTGCGGCCTGAATTGCGCAGACCTTCGAAGGCCTGCGGGCTGGTCACTTCGTGGACGAGATGACGGTCAATATAAAGCAGGCAGGTACCATCATCCTGCGTGTCGACCACATGGCTTTCCCAAATCTTGTCAAAAAGGGTTTTAGGTTGACCCATCTCGACCTCCTCATAATACATCGATCTTTTGAGCAGCAACGATCAAGCCGCTGGGTGCGGTTCTGAATGGGACGAAGATCGCGACAATACCTGCTTTTGACGGCGGGTGGGGCTTGACGTTTCTCCGGCGCAACCGGCTTTATCCGGTTTGCGAAATTTTATTATCCAGAACCACGCGGGTTTGTTCGTTTTTGCCGCGGGAGTGCCTTTATACACGCCGCCTTCCAAATCGCAAGGTATCGGGCGCGTGTTTTTGGATCATGCACACTTTTAAATAGAGTGTATCATTTTACAGCATCCCAGAGTAGCCAAATCAGCGTTTAACGATATAGGTAAGGGATATCTGATATAATGAAAGCTGATAAATTTATCGTCGGATTTCTGCGGGACTGCATTCTTTGAGGCTAAATCCGGCGATTCGCTATAATGCAACCAATGAGTGTATTTGGCGGTTTCTGGTCTCGCCCTGACCAGGGACCGGAAACGAAAACGGGCCCACCCGAAGGTGAGCCCGTCTTTGTTCTGATGCTGAGAACAGCGAAGAATTACTTCTTCTTGCGTTCTTCGGCGGTCAGTTTGCCTTTGTGGCCGGTGGTCTGCTCGGCGATACGTGCAGATTTACCGGTACGGCCACGAAGGTAGTAGAGTTTCGCGCGACGTACGTCACCGCGGCGAACGACTTCGATTTTGTCGATGGCCGGGGAGTACGACTGGAAGATACGCTCAACGCCTTCGCCCGATGCGATTTTACGCACGGTGAAGGAAGAGTTCAGGCCGCGGTTCTTACGCGCAATGCATACGCCTTCGAACTGCTGGATACGCTCACGGGTACCTTCAACGACTTTCAGGTGTACACGGACGGTATCACCTGCATCGAATTCCGGAACTTCGCGCTGCGCAACGATTTTGTCGAGCTGCTCTTTCTCGAGCTGCTGGATGATGTTGGTCATGGTTTAACCCTCTTTGATGTTCCCGTTTGCCACGTACCGGTCCCAAAGGTCCGGGCGTCGCGCGCGGGTAATTTCTTCTGCCTGAGCATGCCGCCAGGCTTGTACCTTGGCATGATGTCCGGAAAGCAAGATCTCCGGCACGTCACGCCCGTTCCAATTGGCCGGGCGCGTGTAATGCGGATATTCAAGCAACCCGGTTTCAAAGCTTTCCTCGTCGACAGACTCGGTCTTGTTGACCGTTCCCTCGATGAGGCGAATGCACGATTCAATCAGGACCATGGCCGGCAGTTCGCCGCCCATGAGGATGTAATCACCGATGCTGATTTCCTCGGCCTCGTGTTCATCCAGAACCCGTTGGTCGATACCTTCGTAACGACCGCAAAGCAGGATGGCACCCGGGCCTGCTGCCAATTCGCGGCAGCGTTTCTGGTTCAGCACTTTTCCCCGCGGGCTGAGATAAATCAGCGGCAATTGCGGTGCATCTGCACGCAATTCACGCAGGGCGGCGTCGACAATATCCGGGCGCATGACCATACCGGCCCCGCCCCCAAAGGGATTGTCGTCTACAGTGCGGTGGCGGTCGGTTGCATGATCGCGGATGTCTTTGACATCAAGCGACCAGATCCCGTTTTCAAGCGCCTTGCCAGCCAAAGACTGACCAAGCACACCCGGAAACATTTCCGGGAACAGGGTTGCAACTTTTGCCTGCCACACAGACATCGATCAGGCCTCCTTCCCGCTGCCGGTCGCGGTTTCCGCGCCTACTGCATCTGCAGCAACGGCATCAGAATCGCGGTCGGCCTGAGAGTCCTTGCGGGGTTTGTTCGGACGACGGTTACGATTACCGGGTCCGTCCTCATCCTGCAGTAGCCCCTCGGGCGGATTTACCACCATCTTGCGTTCCGAAAGAATGACCTCGGGCACGACTTCCTTGGTGAAGGGAAGAACAACAACCTTGTTCTTGGCTTCTTCGAGCGCGACTTCGATTACGTCGCCAGCGCCAAAATCAGCCACACCCCGTACGGTGCCAAAAACCGAACCATCAATGTGGAACGCTTTCAGACCGACAAGGTCAGCAAGGTAGAATTCATCTTCTTCAACCGTGTCAGGCAGTGCAGCACGCGGTACATGCAGCTTGGTGCCCCGCAGCCGTTCGGCGGCGTCCCGGTCGTCCACACCTTCGATCTTGGCGATCAACTGGTCGCGGACATGTCCGACAGGAGACAGCTTGTATTTCACGCGTCCCTTGGCGTCGAACAACGGGCCGTAACCGACAAGGTTATCCGGATCGACGGTATAGCTTTTGACGCGCACGGCACCACGCACCCCGTGCGGGGCGGTGATCATGCCGACGCAGACATAAGCTTCGTCGTTTTTGGATTTGCGGGTATCAGCCATTTCGGTTCACAAGTTTCCGGTATCTGATCAAAGCGTGCGTTCAGCGATTACTCGCCTGCAGCTTCTTCTTCAGCAGGTGCTGCTGCTTCGGCAGCGGCTTCCGCAGCAGCGGCAGCAGCAGCTTCGGCTTTCTCAGCTTTCTCACGAAGACGTTCCTGAGCTTTCGCTTTCGGAGCAGACTTCTGCGGCTGTTCGGTCGGTTTGAACGCGTCAGCCAGGCCAGCTTTGCCCAGGAAACGTGCAACACGATCGGTCGGCTGTGCGCCAACGGACAGCCAGTATTTGATGCGCTCTTCTTTGAAGGTCACGCGGTTGTCAGCATCCTTCGGGAGCATCGGGTCATAGGTACCGACGCGCTCGATGAAGCTGCCGTCACGCGGGGCACGAACGTCAGCAACTACGATACGGTAGTACGGACGCTTCTTGGCACCGCCACGGGAAAGACGAATCTTGACAGCCATTCGGATAAGTTCCTTTCAGCTTGGGTTTGTAGTCTTCTAAATCATGACCCCGAGGGGCCTATTCACTTGGTCTTTGATCCGGCTTTGTGGGCCGGTTTTGGTTCCTAAGAGGAATTCTTGAAGAACCCATTTCAGAACCGGGGGCTTGGCTATTTCTTTTTGCCGAACCCCGGGAATCCCGGAGGCAAGCCACCGCCGCCTCCCAATCCCGGTAACCCGGGCGGCAAACCGCCCCCGCCACCGGTAAATCCTTTTGGCAAGTTGTTGAGATCGGGCATATCGCCGCCCTCAAGCATTGCCGGGTCCATTTTCGGCATGCCGCCAAACAAACCCTTTTTGCCCATCTTGCCCATCTTTTTGATCATGGTGGACATGGTCTGGTACTGCTTCAGAAGCTTGTTCACATCCTGAACGCTCAAGCCACAGCCAGCGGCAATACGCTTTTTGCGCGATGCCTTGATCAGGGCCGGGTTTTCACGTTCCTTCGGCGTCATCGACAGGATGATCGCTTCCTGGTGGGTCAGAAGTTTGGGATCAAGCTTGGTCTGCGACATCTGTTTTTTCAGCGCGCCCATGCCCGGCAGCATCCCCATGATGCCGGAAAGATCACCCATTTTCTGAAGCTGTTTGAGCTGTGCCAGAAGGTCGTTCAGGTCAAACTGACCCTTGCGCAGCTTCTTGGCCATTTTCTCGGCGTCTTCGGCCTTGATGTTTTCGGCAGCCTTTTCAACCAGGCTGACAACATCGCCCATGCCAAGAATACGGTTGGCGATACGATCGGGATGGAAGGCTTCCATCTCGTCGATTTTTTCGCCGATACCGATCATCTTGATCGGGCAACCGGTGATTTGACGC
Source organism: Thalassospira sp. CH_XMU1458 (assembly GCF_037027205.1). Classification (NCBI taxonomy): domain Bacteria; kingdom Pseudomonadati; phylum Pseudomonadota; class Alphaproteobacteria; order Rhodospirillales; family Thalassospiraceae; genus Thalassospira; species Thalassospira sp. CH_XMU1458. The sequence goes on from NZ_JAYMDW010000003.1 coordinate 166,763, forward strand.
ATCGAAAGGGCGGCACCACCGCGCGCATCACCATCAACACGGGTTAGAACGATACCGGTGATGCCGACCTTGTCGGCAAATTCCTTGGCAACGTTGACCGAGTCCTGACCGGTCATCGCATCGGTAACCAGAAGGGTCTCGACCGGGTTGACGGCATCACGGATCTGGGCGACTTCGCTCATCAGTTCCATGTCGATATGCAGACGACCGGCGGTATCAAGGATGACCGCGTCATAGCCTTCCTTGCGGCCGGTATCCATCGCACGTTTGGCAATCGAAACCGGTTTTTCGCCCATGACGATCGGCAGAATGCCAAGACCGTTATCGTCGGCCAGAACTTTCAGCTGCTGCTGGGCGGCCGGACGATAGATATCAAGCGATGCCAGAAGGACTTTCTTGTTGCGCTTTTTGGTCAGGTTCAGCGCGATCTTGGCGGAACTGGTGGTTTTACCCGAACCCTGCAGACCGACCATCAGGATCGGAACCGGCGGGGTGGAAGCGAGATTGATTTCCTCGCCTTCGCCCAGCATGTTTTTCAGTTCGTCATGGACGATCTTAACAACCATCTGGCCCGGCGTGACCGAGCGCAGAACATCGGCACCAACTGCACGTTCGGTGGCGTTGGAGATAAAGGTTTTAACGACCGGAAGTGCCACGTCCGCCTCAAGCAGGGCGACGCGTACTTCGCGCATGGCCTCCTTGACGTCGGATTCTTTCAGCGCGCCACGTTTGCGCAGCTTATCGAGAACCCCGCCAAGGCGATCGCTTAGTCCTTCAAACATTCCAAATCCCGTCTGTGTTGCTGGTGTTTCCACCGTGTGCGCACAAAAAACTAAAACCCAGTGCTCGAAACTCGAGGACTGGGGGAGTCACCTCTTGGGCGACCTTTGGTGGGGAGGGTTTATTGGATCAGGGGGTGGGAGTCAAGCGCAATCGGGCGCAAAAGCGCGTTATTCTGCGCTTTTCATCCTGTTTGGCGCGCAATCGGCGATTCCGCCACTGTGCCCGGGTGTTTAACCGGCAGTAATGCCCGGCTCGTGCCCTGAGTTACGCAGGCTCAATCGCGTGATTGTCAATCAGACGCGCCTTGCCCAGCCGGGCGGCAACAAAGATTCGGGCCGGTTTTGTCACCGTATCACTGATCAGTTCCAGCGTATCGGCATTGCGGACTTCAAGGTAATCGATCGGATCAAACCCGGCAGACAAGATATCTTCGCGCCCCTTGGCCAGAAGCGGGCCGAGTTCGGCGCCCTTGGCGGCCTTGGCGGTGATTTCAGCAAGCACTTTGTTGAGCGTCGGGGCAATCGCGCGTTCTTCCGGCGTCAGATAGCGGTTGCGCGATGACATGGCGAGGCCGTCATCTTCGCGCAGGATTTTTGCCCCGATGATCTCGACCGGGATGTTCAGATCTGCGCTGAAGCGCCGGATGACCATCAGTTGCTGATAGTCTTTCTGTCCGAAAATCGCCCAATCTGGCTGGGCCTGGAGCAGCAATTTGGTGACAACCTGTGCCACGCCATCAAAGTGGCCGGGGCGGGCCGCCCCACACAGCACATTGGTCATCGCGCCATCCACAGAGACCTTGGTGGCAAAACCGTCGGGATACATTTCCTCGACCGAGGGGGCAAAGCACAGCTCGACCCCGGCGTTATCGAGCAGTTTCTGATCGGCGGGCAGGGTGCGGGGATATGCACCGAAATCCTCGTTCGGGGCGAACTGGGTCGGATTGACGAAAATCGAAACGATCACCCGATCTGCATGTTCACGCGCCAGATGTGTCAGGCTGATATGGCCATCATGAAGCGCGCCCATGGTCGGAACCAGGGCGACACGCAGGCCTTCGGCGCGCCAGTTGGCAACAGTCGCGCGCAGATCAGCGACAGTGTGAACAGTCGTAAGGGACATCGTTTTCGTCGTATCGAAGATTGCAGAAAATCGCGGCGGTCTGGATCAGACCGCGCGCAACTTACCTTTTTTCGCTAACCCAAAGCAATGTTCATCCGTCGGGAACTGACGGGTGCGCACTTCGTCGGCGTATTGGCCGACGGCCTCGGATACCGCATCGCCAAGATTGGCGTAGCGTTTGACGAATTTCGGCGTGAAGTCGGAAAACAGACCAAGGATGTCTTCGGTGACCAGAACCTGCCCATCACAGGCGACCGAGGCACCAATGCCAATGGTCGGGATGTCGATGGCCTCGGTGATCTGACGGGCAACGGGTTCAACCGTGCCTTCGACGACAACCGAAAAGGCACCGGCCTTGGCAACCGCCTTGGCATCAGCAAGGGTTTTGCGTGCGGTTTCTTCGTCACGGCCCTGACTTTTGAAGCCGCCCATGGTGTTGACCTGTTGGGGCATCAGGCCAATATGGGCCATGACTGGCACGCCGCGCATGGACAGGAATTCGATGGTTTCGGCAAGTTCGGCACCGCCTTCAAGCTTGACGGCGGCACAGCCGGTTTCAGCCAGAATGTGGGATGCTGTGCGGAACGCCTGTTCCTTGGATTCCTGATAGCTGCCAAACGGCAGATCAACAACAACACAGGCATTCTTTGATCCGCGCATCACGGCCTTGCCATGGTTGACCATCATATCGACGGTCACGGCAAGCGTGCTTTCCATGCCATAAACAACCATGCCCAGTGAATCACCGACCAGAAGCAGGTCGCAATGTTCATCAAGACGTTGCGCCATCGGCGCGGTATAGGCCGTCAGGCAGACAATCGGATCTTTGCCCTTACGGGCACGGAGTTCTGGGACGGAGGTCCGGCCCATCTTTTTGCTGGTGGCACTCATGACGTTTCTCCCCCGGTACAACCGGATTTCGCTGCCCGATCTTTGTCGAGCGTGCGGTCATGTTTACAATATCATGACCGCGATCGGGAAACCTTTTTTGCAATCGCGAAATAGGCAATTCGGCCAATAACCGGGATTTTGGGCATAGTTTGGCTGATCGTTCGAAGGATCAGCGTCCTAAATTGCTATTGGCCGATTACAGGCACGCAGAAATCAAAGACCTTCGGCAAGATCTTCAAGCATGTCGAGACCGACCGCCTCGATATGGCGGTTATCCTTGAGCGTGATCGTTGCTTCCTTGCGCAACTGGGTCAGGGTACGTGACACGGTTTCAATGGTCAGACCCAGATAGTCGGCAATGTCGGAACGGCTCATGGGCACGTTGATGGTCTCGCTGCTTTCGCCGCGATGTTCCTGACGGCGGGCCAGCATCAGAAGGAAGGATGCGACCTTTTCCTTGGCGGTCTTGCGGCCAAGCAGAAGCATCTGATCCTGTGCGGCGGCCAGTTCATCGACCGCCATGCCCAGCATGCGTTTTTCAAGATGCGGAAACTTGTCGAACAGTTTTTCCAGCTTCTGGCGCGGGAACCGACATGCGGTTACCGGTTCAATCGCCTCGGCGGTGTAGCTGTAATTGGCATTCAGTGCGAGACCAAGAAAGTCACCCGCAAACAGAAAACCGGTGATCTGGCGGCGGCCATCGCCGAGCAATTTATACAACTTTACAGAGCCGGATGTGACGTTGAAGACGTAGTCTGCGTCTTCTGCCTCGTGGAAAATCGTCGTGTGCGGGTCATAATGTGCATGCGTAAGCAATTGACGCAGCTGATCATGTTCATCGCCATGCAATGCGGAGCAAAAAGTTAAGTCCTTGATAGAACAGGCTTCGCAGATTTGGGGGCGGACTGCCATCGTAGACTCCGATGCTGGTGACCCGGTAGGCGCATTGTAAACAAATCTATCCGATGAGATAGCCCTGTTTCAAGCAATTCTAACTATCGCCTTGATGGAACTTCTTTGAGTTCCCCGGAGGCGTGACGTCATCGTCATCAAACAGAATGCGATTTGCCGCACCTTCCATATCGTCAAACTGCCCGGAACGCAACGACCACAAGAAGGCCCCAAGGCCAAGAAGCCCCAGAAACAATGCAATCGGGATCAGGAGAAGGAGGTTGCTCATGGCATTATATCCCTGCCTGCTGCGACAACGTGGTCGCCGGTTTGATGCCGACCCCGTCAGACTTGCCCGATTTTGCGTGTAAACGCAAGGCATTGGCGATCACAATCAGGGATGAGGATGACATGGCGATTGCCGCAAAAAGCGGGGTGACAAACCCTGATACCGCCAGCGGGATCGTGATCACGTTATAAGCAAAGGAAAGGGCAAAATTTTGACGGACAAGTCGATCAGCCTTGCGCGCGACATCAATTGCCTCGATCACGGCGCCAAGCCGATCACCCTGAAACACGATATCGGCCGCATTTTGCGAAATTTCAGCAGCCGTCGCCGGGGACATTGACGCATGCGCCGCGGCAAGGGCCGGTGCGTCGTTGATACCATCGCCGACCATCAAATCATGGTTGCCGCGATCAGCGCGGGCCTGAATATGGTTGGCTTTTTCGGTTGGCGACATCCGTGCCATCCAGCTGGTAATGCCAAGTGTTTCGGCAAGCTGGCGCACGGTGCTTTCGCGGTCACCTGACAACAGGGTCATTTCAAAGCCACGCGTGCGCAGGGTGTCGATCACTTCGGGTGCGTCGCTGCGCATCGTATCGCGGAAGACAAACCGGGTCGGGGCAATGCCGGGTTCAGACAGCCACAATTCCGGTCCGGTAATATCGGATGGTACATCGGCGTTTTCGGCAACATCGCAGAAAGCACGACTGCCAAGCCGGATCGGACCCGCTGGGCCCTGCATCATCAGGCCGAGACCTGCTTGTTCGGTAACATTGGTTTGCGGGGGCACGTTTCCGGCGGCACGCACCAGTGCGCGGGATAACGGATGGTTGCTGTTGGCGGCCATGCCGGCGGCAAGCATCAGTTTGTCTTGCTGTGGTTCGCCGACCAGTTCGGGTTTGCCCGTGGTCAATGTGCCGGTTTTATCGAAAATGATGCCGGTGATCTTGGTCAGTCGTTCAAGGGCGGTTGCCGATTTGACAAGAATACCCGCACGCAACAGACGCCCGGTCGCAATGACCTGAACAACGGGAACCGCAAGCGCCAGCGCGCAGGGGCAGGTAATGATCAGAACCGCGATGGCGTTCATCAGCGCATCCTGCCAGCCGATGCCACCAATCAACCACCAGCCGATAAAGGTCGCCAGCGACAGGGTATGAACAACTGGCGCATAGGCCTTTGCCACCCGATCAGCAATGGCGACATATCTGGCACGGCCCTGTTCGGCATTTTCCATCAGACGCACGATTTCGGACAGCAACGTATTGCCACCGGTTGCCGTGACTTCGATACGAAGCGGGGCGGAAATATTGGTTGTTCCAGCAAATACGGTGGTGCCCGGACGGGTCAGAACGGGGATGCTTTCACCGGTGATGATGCTGGTATCGACATCGGACTGGCCGTCGATCACCTTGCCGTCGATGCCGATGCGTTCACCGGCCGCAGCCAGAACGATCATGCCTGGTGTGGCCTTTTGCGGTGCGATCAGACGCCGCGTGCCATCAGGTTCAATCACGGTGATCGAGCGGGCATTCAGCGATAGAAGATGTTCAGCCGCCGAGCGTGCCTGCCCGCGTGCGCGACCATCAAGATAGCGCCCGATCAGCAGAAAGAACAAAAGGGTAATCGCACTGTCGAAATAGGCATGCGGTTCGCCGCGAATGGTTTGTGCCAAGCTCATGCCAAGTGCCAGAATGACGCCCAGACTGATCGGCACATCCATATTGACGCGACGATTGCGAATGGCCCCAAGGGCGGATCGATAAAACGGCAATCCGGCATAGGCGGCGGCAGGCAGCGCGATCAGGGCCGATATCCAGTGAAACAGATCGCGGGTCGCCCCGCCCATGCCCTGAAAATATCCGGCCCAGACCGAGACCGACAGCAACATCACATTGCCCGCCGCAAACCCGGCAACCGCCAGACAGCGCAGCAATTCCTTGTTGCGCGATGTTGTCGCCTGTTCAAGGGCGGCTGGATCAAACGGGATCAGGCGATAGCCCATCTGCATCACCGGGCGAATGATGTCTTCGATATCGGCGACTTCACCCTGCCAGCTCAGTCGGAGGCGGCGTGTCGTCATATTGACGCGGGCCTGCAATACGGCACTGTTTCGTTGCAGGAGGGTTTCGATCAGCCAGACACAGGCAGCGCAATGGATGCCGTCGACCATCAGGTTCAGATGATGATGACCGTCGGTATCGGTGCTGGCCAGTTCGGTGAAATCAAAGCTTGCGATTTCGTCTTCGTCCGGGCGAAGGGCCCGGACCTTGGGATCGATTGCGCGTCGGTTGTAATAGGATGTCAGTCCCATTTCGCCCAAGAGCTCAAAGGCACCAGCACACCCGGCACAACAAAAGTCGGGTGCGGCAGGTGACATGGCTGTCACCGGCTCGCCGCAATGGCGACAGGGCTGAAGGGCGACGTTCATGGATTTACGACGACATACTCGACAGTTTGATAATCATCCCCCATCGCGTTGGCGATGGTGCGCAATTGCCAACGACCATAAACCGGGAAGGCAGCACTTGCACGATATTCACCCGGTGCGATTTCGGCCATCGCGATGGTGGTATCTAGATCATCACGGTCTGCCCGCGACATCACAATAGACATTTTCGCCCCGGTGATCGGGTTGGAATCTTTGTCGCGGAACAGGACGGTGATGGTGCCGTTTTGATCAATGACACCATCGACACTAAGTTTGCTGCGCCAGCCCAGTTCTTCCTGACGGGCAGCACCGGAAATGGCCGCGTTATAGTTGTTGCCCTCTTCGAAGGCATGTTTGGTCACAAGGCCATTCCAGCTGGTCATCGAAAAGGTGATCAGCGAGATATTGGCAATCAGCATGACGGCGAAGCCGCCGACAAAATACCACGGAATCCAGCGATCCGACTTGCGCGGGCCATTCTGATCTGTGGAAGGTGATGTCATCTGCATTGCCATATCTTGTCTCCTGAACTGAAACGCTTTTGCGATCAGCGGTCGTTTTCCGGACCGGCGAACACTGTATCATATGTTTCGGTATTGCCGGTTTCCTTATCGGTCACCGTGAATTCAAATGGTGTCGATTTACCATCAAGTGTTTGGGGATCCGCTGCCACAAAGACGCGGAAACTGCCGACCCGGTCGGGGGCCACGTCCAGATCATAGGTGCCGTCCTGGTTCGGGGTCAGGCCGATGATCTGGAAATCAGTTGCGTCAATCCCTTCAAGCGACAGAACATATGTTTTTTCTGCCTGTTCCTTGTTGAGAACCTTAAGGGTATAGCCGTTGCGCACGTCACCATCAGACAGGGCGACGAACAGCGGGTTACGGTCCCGCAAAACATTGAGCTCAAGCACCGAACGGTTGGCCAGACCAAACATCATGACCACGGCAATGATCACCAGCAGCAATGAATAGAAGATTGTGCGCGGGCGAATGATGCGCACGCGGGTCGCCTTGCCCTGTGAACGAAGCTGGGAGTTCTGGACCGAGTCGAACCGAACCAGATCGCGCGGGAATCCGACCTTGTCCATCATCTCGTTGCAGGCATCGATGCACAGCCCACAGCCAATGCATTCAAGCTGCAGGCCATCGCGGATATCAATGCCGGTCGGGCAAACGTTCACGCAGGCGTGGCAGTCGATGCAGTGACCGGTTTCTGGCACTTCGCCGCGCACAAGGTTTTTACGTTTGATCGGACCACGCGTTTCACCGCGCCAGCTTTCATAGGTGACGATCATGCTTTCATCATCAAGCATGGCGGACTGGAAGCGCGGCCAAGGGCACATATAGGTGCAAACCTGTTCACGTGCCCAGCCTGCCAGAAGGTAGGTCGAGCCAGTCAGGAATGCGATGGTGACATAAGTGCCAAAGGTGGCGTTGGCGGTAAAGATATCGACCATCACGGTCGGGGCATCGTGGAAATAAAGGACAAAAGCACCACCGGTCGCCATGGAAATGGCGATCCATGCCACATGTGTTGCCCCGACTTTCCAGATTTTTTCCAGCGTCCATTTCGATTTGTCGAGGCGGACACGCGCGTTGCGGTCACCCTGGATATAGCGTTCCACCAACATGAATAGGTCGGTCCAAACCGTTTGCGGGCATCCATAGCCGCACCAGATACGCCCGAACAAGGACGTCGCAAGGAACAAGCCCACAGCCGCCATGATCAGGATGCCGGTGATGTAATAGACTTCCTGCGGCCAGATTTCGATGAAGAAGAAATAGGCACGCCCCAGATCCATATCGATCAGAACGGCCTGATCCGGTGCGCTTGGCCCACGGTCCCAGCGCAGCCATGGCACGACCCAGTAAATGGCCAGAAGTGCAATCAGCGCAAACCACTTCAGATTCCGGAAACGTCCTGAGACGCGCTTCGGATAGACTTTGTCGCGCTTTTTATAAAGCGGGACTTCATCATAATCGCCTTCGTCGACGACGTGCGGGACGTTTTTGGGTTCGATATCTGGTTGCTGCAAAGTGGACATGGCCATGTTCGCTACCTGGTTGTTGCTCTGAACCTTGCGACTGCTCTCTGTGCGGGGCGAACCCGCCAGTCGCTTTAAAGGTTGGTCTGTCAGGAGAACTTGGGTTTCTGGCAGCTTTGCAGAGCAAACTCTAATTATTCAAATCTCAGGCAGAAAATACGAGAGACCCGGCTTGCTCACCATGACACATGTCAATTTATTAGCCGATATTGGTATGAATTGTTGTGGGTGAGCCGCCCGGTAAAGAAAAAGGCCCGCGATTACAAATCACGGGCCTTTTTGGAAAAGTTGTCTTGGACTGCGGACTTAGTATGCGGACTTACTGGCCGCCACCGAGCGAGTGGACATAAACCGTCAGCATTTTGATGGTTTCTTCGTCCAGACGGCCTTCCCATGCCGGCATGACGCCGCGACGGGAATTCATGACCGTTTCGGTGATGGTTTCTTTCGAACCACCATAGAGCCAGATGGCATCCGTCAGGTTCGGTGCACCGAGATCCTGAATGCCTTTGGCATCGTCACCGTGGCAAGAAGCGCAGTTTTCCTCAAAGACCACCGCACCGCGATCAGCCGCAGCGGCGTCAGTTGCACGGTCCGTGAAGGACAGAACATATTGAACCACATCTTCGATCTGGTCGCGTTCAAGCAGTTCGTCACGCCCAAATGCCGGCATATCATTGAAGCGGGTATCTTCATTGGCATCCCAGCGCACACCGACATGCAGTGTCTGGTTGATGGCATCAAGCGTCCCGCCCCAAAGCCACGCATCGTCCTGAAGCGACGGGAAGCCCGGGTTACCCGAACCACCGGTGCCATGGCACGGTGCGCAGTTATCGGCGAAAACGGCCTTGCCGCCAGCCATGGAGAAGTTCAGAAGTTCGCTGTCATTGGCGATTTCCGATACATCCAGGGCAGCCAGACGTTCCATGTAAGGTGCACGTTCGGCCGCAACACTGGCCATGGTTTCGTGCAGTTCGGTACGGTTGGTGGTGCCAAACATACCTTTGAGATAGTCATTGGCAGTCGGCCAGGACGGGTAAACCACCCAGTAACCAACAGACCAGATGACGGTGATCCAGAAGACATAGACCCACCAGGACGGCAGCGGAGTATTCAGTTCCTTGATGCCATCCCATTCATGACCGGTGGTATCTGTGCCGGATACCTGATCTTTCTCGACTTTTGTCGACATTGCTCTGTTCTCCCCTCAATCCTGATCCCGGAAGGGGATCTGCGCATGCGATTCCATGTCCTTGTTGCGCTTTTTGCTTGGCCACATGACCCAGGCAATAATCGCGCCGAACAGCAGCATCAGCCACAGACCCCACAGAGGGCGGAAAAAGTCAGCGAGTTGCGTAAAGAATTCCATGACGATCCCCTTGCATTAGCGCAGGTTCATCTGCGGGTTGTAGGTGGTGAAGTCGACCATCCGGCCCAGGACCTGCAGGTACGCAACAAGCGCATCCATTTCGGTCAATTCTGCCGGGTTGCCGTCAAAGTCACCTGTTGCCGCATTCGGATAGCGCGCGAGGAAATCATCGTCATAGGCCGCATCCTCGCTGGCCTGCAGATACAGGTCTGCCTTGGCTGCCTCGATCATCTCGTCTGTGTAGGGGACACCTACCATCTTGAGGGTCTCGAGATGTGCCTGAGCGTCATCGAAATTCAGTTTGCGTTCCGCCAGGAACGGATAACCCGGCATGATCGATTCCGGCACAACAGCGCGCGGGTCAATCAGGTGGGCCACATGCCATGCGTTGGAATATTTTCCGCCGACACGTGCCAGATCCGGACCGGTTCGTTTTGACCCCCACTGGAACGGATGGTCATACATCGATTCTGCTGCAAGGCTGTAATGGCCATAACGTTCGACCTCGTCACGGAACGGACGGATCTGCTGGGAATGGCAATTATAGCAACCTTCACGGAGATAGATGTTACGACCGGCCTGTTCGAGTGGCGAATAGGGACGGACACCTTCCACTTTCTCAATGGTCTGTTCCATCGTGAACAACGGTACAATTTCAACGATACCGCCGATGATGATGGTCAGGAAAATACCAAGGATCAGAAAGAAGACGTTCTTTTCTACGATATGGTGTTTTTTAAGAAGCATCTCTGGTTCCCCCCTTATTCGGCTGCAACGGGTGCAGGTGTGCCGATTGGTGCTTCGTTACGGAGGTCACCCTTGATGGTCTTGTAGATGTTCCAGACCATCAGCAGCGAACCCAGCAAGAACAGCAGGCCACCGGTTGCACGAATGATGTAGTAGGGATGCATTGCCTCGACAGTTTCGATGAAGGAATACTGCAGGAAGCCAAGGTCGTCATAGGCGCGCCACATCAGGCCCTGCATGATCCCCGAAACCCACATCGAGGTGATGTAAAGAACGATCCCGATGGTACCGAGCCAGAAGTGATGAGCCACAAGGCGCATCGAATACAGGCGTTCACGGTGCCAAAGGACCGGGATCAGGAAGTAGATCGCACCGAACGATACGAAGGCAACCCAGCCAAGCGCACCGGAATGCACGTGACCAATGGTCCAGTCGGTATAGTGCGACAGGCCGTTGACCGCCTTGATCGACATGACCGGGCCTTCGAAGGTCGACATGCCGTAGAAACCGACAGCCGCCACCATGAAGCGCAGAACCGGATCCGTGCGCAGTTTGTCCCAGGCGCCCGAAAGCGTCATCAGACCGTTGATCATCCCGCCCCATGACGGCATCCACAGCATGATCGAGAAGGTCATGCCAAGGGTCTGTGCCCAATCCGGAAGTGCGGTGTAGTGCAGGTGGTGCGGACCAGCCCAGATATACAGGAAGATCAGCGCCCAGAAGTGGATGATCGACAGGCGATAGGAATAAACCGGACGTTCGGCACGTTTCGGAATGAAGTAGTACATCATGCCGAGGAAGCCAGCCGTCAGGAAGAAGCCCACAGCGTTATGGCCGTACCACCACTGGGTCAATGCATCCTGTACGCCCGAGAACATCGAATAGGACTTCGTGCCCATGAACGAGACCGGAATGGCAAGGTTGTTGCCAAGATGGAGCATCGCAATGGTCACGATAAAGGCCAGATAGAACCAGTTCGCGACATAAATGTGCGGCTCGGTACGTTTCAAAAGGGTGCCGACAAACATTGCCAGATAGCAAACCCAGACGATCGTGATCCAGATATCAACGAACCATTCCGGTTCGGCATATTCACGACCCTGGGTCACACCGGTAACATAACCGATGGCCGCCATCACGATGAACAGCTGGTACCCCCAGAACACGAACGCCGGAAGTGCGCGACCGCCATAAAGCGGTGCGCGGCAGGTGCGCTGCACGACATAGAATGACGTTGCCAGAAGCGCGTTACCGCCAAAGGCAAAGATCACTGCCGAGGTGTGCAGCGGACGCAGGCGTCCGAAGTTCAGAAATTCTGTATCAAAATTGAGAACCGGAAATGCGAGCTGCCATGCAATGACATCGCCCACCAAAAATCCGACTACTCCCCAAAATACGGTCGCAAGTGCGGCCCAGCGCACAACGTCCATATTATAATTGACAGCAACTGAAGGCGATGCTGCCTGTGCCATGCTCCCCTGGCTCATGCTTGACTCCCGTTCAAGGTGGTCGGGTGAACTGCCCAAAACCCTCTCGGGCAGTTTCAAAAGTCCCGATGAACCGACGACCTTCTTGATCTTCGGTCCACCTGCACAAAAAGCCCCACCCAAAATGCACCTTGTCTGAAAGTCAGGGCGCGTTATTCCGGGCGAGGTTTCCCAATTCGTTCGGCGAGTATGCGGACAGTTCATCCAAAAGCCATTGACCTACGTCAATCTCGGCTTGCAAACCCGTCAGAAATTCAATCGGCGGAAACGTATTGGCCCTTCGGCTGGGTACTTCTGTACTGGCTGTGTTTATGCGCGCCAAACCCTCAAAAGGTGTTGATGCACATCAAGGTGGGGCCGATTTATTTGCGGCATGATCTGCTAAATTCCAGAGGGCAGGATCATGTCAGAAGCCTATAAGTCACTTCCACTTACAGCACAGACCGCGGATATGACATATCCGCTGGTTCAGATGTTGAAAGTCGACATGTCTTTTGACCGTTGGCGTGCATTCGTCGATCAGTATTGCATGCCGGTTAATAAGGAGTCCGTTAGTGCAGGCACCGACGGTGATGACATCCTCTGGCAACGTGAGCGCGGCATCATCGTGATCGCCAACGAGCGCGGCTATATCCATGGACTGTTTTCGTATTATGTCCGTGATGACATGACCGATGGCGTTGTCTTGCATGTCGACAATGTGATGGCGGTTGAAATCGTTTCGGGCGACTATGTCCTTGATACGATGCGCGATGCCATGAGCCGTTTGGCGCGGGTGCATGATTGCAGCAACGTCTATGTTTCGCTTGGTGAACTTGATGAACGTCTGAGGGGATATTTTTCCCGGGCCGGATATGCACCAAGCAAGGTGCGCTATTGCGCACCAGCAAGCCCGCGCTTGACGGCCTAGAGTTCAATCCAAGTCTGGCCTTTTCCGGTTTGATAAAACGCCCCCTCTGTCGGGAATTCCAACTGTGGACGCCTTGCGCAATCAGGATTATAAGGCGGGTATGAACGGTATTCCTTTTGTCAAAATGCATGGTTTGGGAAATGATTTCGTTGTCTTTGACGGACGACGCGATCCCGCTGTGCTTGATCTTGATGACGCGACCGCTGCCCGTATTGCCGATCGCAAGACCGGGGTCGGTTGCGATCAGTTGATCGTTATCGAACCGGCCCGCGATGATCTGGCCGATGCCTTTATGCGCATCCGCAACAATGATGGCGGCGAGGTTCAGGCGTGTGGCAATGCGACCCGCTGTGTGGCCAATATCGTCATGGGCGAACTTGGCCGCAAAGACGTGATCATTGAAACCGTTGTCGGTTTGCTGGATGCCAATGGCTTGGCCGATGGCCGTGTCACGGTTGATATGGGACAGGTCAAACTGGATTGGCGTGACATTCCGCTGTCCGATGCGGTCGATACCAACCATATTCCGCTTTCACTCGGTCCGCTTTCTGATGCGGTGGGTGTCAATGTTGGCAACCCGCATGGTGTTTTCTTTGTTGATGACGCCGAGTCCATTGATATCGAGAAATTCGGCCCGGTGCTTGAACATCACGAAATGTTCCCGGAACGCGCCAATATCGAAGTTTGCAGCATCATCGATGAAAACAAGATCCGCATGCGCGTTTGGGAACGCGGTGTCGGCGTGACCCGTGCATGCGGGACGGGCGCCTGTGCAGCTGGGGTTGCGGCGGCACGTCGTGGTCTTACCGGTCGCAAGGTCGAAGTGATCCTTGATGGCGGGCCACTGACCATTGAATGGCTGCCCGATGATCATGTGTTGATGACCGGCCCGGTCGCGACCAGTTTTTCTGGCTTTTTGCACGCGTCCCTTCTGGGAAACCATTGATCAGGTTTTCCTGATTGGTCTTTTGACCGGTTTGATCTGGCCTTGCGTCGGGTGAGTTGATCGGGCAAAACAAGGCGCATCAGGATTTGGTTCAATCCATGTCGGGACACCCAATCCCGTCTTTTGTGAAACTCAAAAGCAGGTTCAGATAATGGCTGACTTCAATACGCTTGACGGTGTCAATGTGGCTGGCAAGCGCGTTTTGCTGCGCGCTGATCTTAACGTTCCGATGAAGGATGGTGTTGTTGGCGATACGACTCGTATCGACCGCACTGTACCGGGCCTGATCGAACTGGCGGATGCCGGGGCGAAACTGGTGGTGATTACGCATTTCGGTCGTCCCAAAGGTGCGCGCGTCCCGGAAATGACCCTGAAACCGGTTGCCGATGCCCTTGCCAAGCAGCTTGGCCGTCCGGTGAAGTTTGCGGATGACTGCATCGGTGACGCAGCGGCAAGCGTGGTCAACAGCCTGAAAGACGGCGAAATCGCCCTTCTGGAAAACCTGCGTTACCACGCCGAAGAAGAAAAGAACGACCCCGCTTTTGTCACTGAGCTGGCAAAACTTGGCGATATGTATGTCAATGACGCGTTTTCCTGTGCGCACCGAGCACATGCCTCGACCGAGGGGCTGGCACGGGCGCTTCCGGCCTATGCCGGTCGATTGATGCAGGCTGAGCTTGAAGCGCTTGGCAATGCGCTTGAAGCACCAAAACATCCGGTGATGGCGATTGTTGGCGGTGCAAAGATCTCCACCAAGCTTGATCTTCTGGGCAATCTTGTTGCCAAGGTCGATCAGCTGGTTATTGGCGGTGGCATGGCCAACACCTTCCTGGCGGCAAAGGGTGTCAATGTTGGCAAGTCACTGTGCGAGCATGACCTGCTTGATACCGCGCGTGAGATTTTCAAAAAGGCCGAAGCCGCCAATTGCGAAATCGTCCTGCCGGTTGATGGTTTGGTGGCCAAGGAATTTGCAGCCAATGCGCCGCATGATGTTTGTGACATCAACGACGTCGCCGCAGAGGGCATGATCCTTGATGCCGGTCCGGCAACCATCGAAGATCTGAACAAGCGTCTTGAGACTTGTGAAACGCTGGTCTGGAACGGCCCGTTGGGTGCGTTTGAAATTACCCCTTTTGACACCGCAACAGTTTCGGTCGCCCAGCATGCAGCAGAACTGACCAAGGCCGGAAAGCTTTTGTCGGTTGCAGGTGGTGGCGACACGGTTGCGGCCCTGCGCCATGCCGATTCTGATCAGGCATTTTCATATGTCTCGACCGCGGGTGGTGCGTTCCTGGAATGGCTGGAAGGCAAGACCCTTCCGGGGGTGGCGGCCCTTCGCGCCGGCTAAGCCATTTGGTTTGAGTACAAAACAACAAACCCCGCCAACTTGGCGGGGTTTTCTTTTGCGGCGCGCTTAGGAAACCTAGTCCTTCTTGACGTCAGGCAGGCTGTTCTGGGCCGTGCTTTGCATGATTTCATCGCGTTCGGTCAGGAAACCTGCATAGCCGTTTTCCATCATGGCTCCGCCCAGTTCGATATAGACGGTAAACAGGCGCGATAAGGTATCGGCCTCGTCCGTATCCAGAACCGACAGCAACTCACCCGATCTGGCTTGCCCGGTTTCGAAATGCTCCCAGGCATGTTCGAGCAGGATTTTACCGAGATAATCGAGATCACTATATTTGCCTTGGCCGATGGCATTGCGGATTTCACCAAGGGTGATGTCGGCAGCGATCAGGACTTCCGAGGGGATGGTGACAAGGCGGTCGGGGCCTTTGATGTCTTCGGGCAGGTCGCGCAGAATGTGGATGATATAGCAAAAGATCGCCATGTCCCGCGCGTGATAGAGCGGCGGATTGGTCAGTGGCGACGTATAGCCGATCTCTGCGTCATAACGGGCGGACAACAGATAGACAAAAATCGATGCCGGTGCCGCGGTCGCCCCTTCGCAATAGGCGATAAAATCGTCCCATTCGTCCATCGGTTCTTCGGCGATGTCACGATGAAGCGCATCTGCCAGTTCGATCCATGGATCTGCGGGAAGGTCGCTGCGTCCCAAGGTCAGGCGCAGGGCCTGATAGACCTCAGACGACAAAGGGCCGTTTTCGGGCAGGGGATTATCCAGATCTGCCTTGGCGGCGATGACCTGTGCTTGCCATTGATGAATGGTTTGCAGGACAAATTCGCGTTGGGCATCGCGCTCGGCATCGGGCAGTTCAAGGAACCCGTCATCTACGATATCGTCGATCACACGCATCGAGGCATAGGCTGCCAGAAAGAAACGCTGCCGTTCGGGCGAAAGGCGCATTGCGGCACGATACAGATTGGCATTCTTTGCAGCTGCCAGTTCGTTGCAGGCATCGAAAGGTGGTCCAAGTACAGCGTGTTCAGGAGGGAGCGAATGGCTCATGCGTGTCTGGATGTCCCGTTGGTTTGCTTTCAAACAGTCATACAGCACTGCCAGCGCTGCGCAACATCCGAATTGGGAATTGTCAGGGGCGTTGGCACACGGTGCGCAATCGCATGATCAGAACTGGATCCGGTATCTGGCCGTCAGCCCCAACATGGCATCAATGCCATCAAGTAGACCATCACTGGGGCTCGTTGTGGTCAAATCACGTGAAACCGAGCCATGCAGACCGATCCAGATATCTTCGAGCGGCATGTAGGACAGTGAGCCGGCAAGTCCGGCATCGTTGGTCAAACCTGTTCCGGTAAAACCGAACCTTGAACGCGCACGATGTTGCATACCGAATGCATCGGTCTGGTAAACACCAAAATTTCCCGGTGTCGCGGCATCAAGATCAACGAACGGTCCGACGGTAAAACCAACATCAGGAGACGGTGAATAGCCAAAGCCGATTTGGGCATTCATGCCGTGATCAGAACGTGGCGTGCCACCGAATTCAAGCCAGTACTGTGCCGGATTGTGAGGATCTGTCGCATCAGGACCAAGCGTCAGGCCATAGCGTGCCGACGGGGTGAAGCTGCGATCAAAGCCGGTTGGGTTTGAAGATGAAATACCACCGGGGCCAAATGCGCTGCCGCCTGGGATCAACGTGATGCCGGTTTGCGATGTTGGTTCAGGTTGCAGCGATTGGGCAAAAGCCGAAGGGTTCTGAACCAGACCCGCATGCAGCAAAGCCGTCAGAAATATCCATATCCGGTGTCTTTTTGCCCAATTTGGCCAATGCAGCTTTTTCATGTCGCCTGTGCCCACAGGTGATCAAACAACCACAGCAATCGAGGCAAAAGCCAGACTGCGTCCTTTGCCGGACGCTTGAATGGTTTGATTTTGTCGGTCCCAACCAACAACCGTTGAACCCTTGCTGCGTTCTTGGCGCGTAGCAAACTTCATCGGGTTCTTGACGGACGGGGTTTTCCGGCGTGACTTGATCCTGTGTTTTGCCGGGGATTGCCGGTCAGGATGTGCTCGTGCTCAGAAAGTCCCGAATTGCGTCGATTTGCGCTTTATCATTTAAGTGGGGTGCGTGCCCGCAGTTCGCCACTGCAAAAACCGGCATTTGTGGTTTTTTCTGTTTCATTTTATCGACGATGGATTTCGGAATCAGATCGGACTGTTCGCCACTGATCAGCATGACGGGACAGGGCAGGGCTTCAAATTCGGCCCAGGCATCAAAGTTATCAATATGTTCGGCAAAAACGCGCATCACTTGCGGGTCGTAATGCATCATGAAATTGCCATTGGGCAGGCGACGTACGGAACGTGATGCCAAAAAGGCCCATGTCGCATCATCGGCCACCCCGAAGGAGGCATAAACCAGCCGTACAAGCTGTTCGACCTCGTCGATGGTTTCAAATTCCGGGGATGCCCCGACATAGGATTTGATACGCGCAACCGCCGTAGGATCAAGTTCTGGGCCAATGTCATTAAGCACCAGCCGTTCGATGCGTCCGGCGACTTCGGTTGTGGCATAAAGGCCAATGAGGCCACCCATGGATGTGCCGATCCAGTCGCAGGTATTGATGTTGAAATGATCAAGCAGTTCAAACATCTGCGCGACATAGAACGGCACGGTGTATTCCGTGTCCGGATCGCTGGCCCAACCGGAAAATCCCCGCCCGATCATTGACGGGCAAAGAACATAGTATTTGTCGGTGAAATGCGGCGCGACATGATCAAAGTCATCGGCAAGACGCGCCAGCCCGTGCATCATCAGAAGCGGTCGATTGGCCGGATTTCCCCATGCCCTGACATGGACTTCATAGCCACAGCATTTGACGAAATGTTCGCGAAAATCGGCCATGGGGTGCTCCTTGTCAGGGATGTCTTGTTCGGATTGTCAGGCGGACTTCTTGCGGGCGATCATGAACAGGCGATTGAACGGAAACAGGGTACGTCCGTCATCGCGTGACGGATAGACCTGATTAAGCCGTTCCTTGTATTTCGCAGTGAATTTTGCGCGCGCTTCATCATCGGGCAGGGCATCCATGACCGGACGCAGGATCGTTGAACTGGTCCAGTTATAGACCGCGTCTGGCCCGGTCAGCACGTGGCAATATTGGGTTTGCCAAAGGTCGACTTCATCACATGCAGGTGTCAGCACATCGAAATAATCACCCGGGCGCATGATGCGGGCCGCATGCATCGCGGTTGCCACTTCCTTGCGCCAGTCCATCCCGGCTTCGCCGATCAACTGGTGGCTGGGTGCCAGGAAATTGTTGGGCACCTGAATGGCGATGATACCGCCAGGGCGAAGATGTTCAAGAAGGCGCGGAAACAGCTTTGAGTGATCGGGCACCCAGTGCAGGGCCGCATTGGAAAACAGCAGATCAACGGGCGCGTCCGGTTGCCAGTCGGCGATGTCGGCCTTTTGCCAGGTGATGTTTTCATCCCGCTTGCGCGCGGTTTCAAGCATCTCGTCAGACGAATCAACACCTGTGATACGCGGTCCGTCAGGATCGCTTGAACCATATGCATCGGCAAGTATGGCTGTTACCGAACCCGGGCCACAGCCCAGGTCGACAATATGACGCGGTGAAAACCCGCTTGCCGGTTTGGGCAAACGCGAAATCAGATCGATGGCCGGTCGCAGGCGTTCATTGCCAAACAAACCGTAACGGGCAGGATCCCAGTGTGTATTGCTCATGGGAAAGTCTTATCGCGTTTCGGATGTCATTTGAAGCATCGAGGAGACGTGCCGCCAAAAACAAGCGCCCCAGACCAGAGGTTGGGGCGCAGAAATCCGACGACACATCAAAAACAGCGATCAGTGATCGGACGCTTCAAGCTGGTCATAATGGCCCTTGATCAGATGGAACATGAACAGCACGGCACCAATGAACATCGCAAGCCCGACGAAGTAGGAATAACCGTCCTGCGAACCTGACGCGTAAAACAGGCCGAAAAGACCGACCACGATGGTCAGAACACCAAAGATCAACCGATCCATACCCATGTTGGAACTCCTCTAAGCCGAATGTTTGTTATTCAAATTTATCGAAAACTGTACTGCGATCAAACCGCAAACATCGTCTTATGCCTGACCCTTTTCGCGAATTCTTTGCGGTATGTCATGAAACTCGGCGGCAATTTGTAAATAAACCGGCCTTTTGAACGGCACGATAAGATCCGGCAGGGTCGCCAGATCGTTCCAGCGCCAACTGTCAAATTCCGGATCCGGGACATCAATATTGATGTGTTTGTCCTTGCCGGTAAAGCGCATGGCGAACCATTTCTGTTTCTGGCCGCGATACTTGCCCTTGAACGCCTTGCCAATCAGGTGTTCGGGCAGATCATAGGTCAGCCAGTTCGGCGTTTCGGAAATGATTTCGGCCTTGTCGGTGCCGATTTCTTCCTTGAGTTCACGCATGGCGGCTTCAATCGGCGTTTCGCCGTCATCAATACCGCCTTGCGGCAATTGCCAGGCGCCTTCAAACCCGAAACGGTTGCCCATCCAGACCAATCCGTCTGCGTTAAACAGGGCAATACCGACGCATGGCCGATAAGGAAGATCATCTGCCGTGACTTTGTCTGCGTTCGGGGTGTCGGACTTCTTTGCCATGACTGCTCCTGACTGACAGGGCCGGGGTACCGGCATCTGTCATTAGTTCTCGATTGTGTTGGCGGGTTCGTCGGGCTCCGCAGGGTCGGCAGATTCCGAAAGTGCTTCTTCCTGCTCGGCCTGTTCGGCCATGACCTCACGTTCGCGTTCTTCGGCTTCAAGGCGGGCGGCCTCTGCCTCGTCGGCAGATTGCGGCGTGACCTGCTGGCCTGATACGGCACTAACCGGGACCAGAACAACCCCCTGACGTTTCAGGCGGAAGGCCCAGTTGCGCAATCGCTGGATCGTCACCGGATAGGATTGCGCAATCCCGACGGCAACGCCATTGCGTTTGGCGATTTCGACCAGTTCGGCCAGTCGCCTGTCGATGTGGCGGCGGCTTGGTGTGTCATCGATGATGACATTGCTGATCGCATTTGGTGTTCCGTCGTTTGCCGCCAGTTGCGCGCCATAGCTGGCGACACCGCTTCCGGTGCCTTCGACATACATCAGGCCAGTACGCGAAATGAATTCGATCACCGGGCGAATGGCGCTATCGAGGCTTCCGAATTTTGATCCCTGAAGGCTGACCAGACCGGCATAGCCCGGGAAACGTGCCAACAACCATTCCAGACGGACAAGGTTTTCACCCTCTGACAGGGATGTCAAAAGTGCGCGCGGTCCGGGGTCTGACAGCGGGAAGTCCGCCGGTTCCATCGGAAGTTCAAGGAAAACCTCGTGGCCCATGGCGCGTGCTTCGCGGGCAACTGTTTGCAGATCGCGGGCATAGGGCGAAATCGCCAGTGAAATGTTAAGCGGCAGATCATTGATGGCCGCGTCGGTGCGCTCTTCGTTCAGGCCAACACCGGTCAGCATCACCGCGACAACCGGGGTGCCTTCGGGCAGTTCGAACGGGCGTTTGTAGGCTTCAAACGGCGTGGTGCCATCATCGCCGATGCGCGGGATGCGGCCAAAACTGCCTTCCTCGTCAAGACCGGGCAGGGGGGCCGGGCGCAAGGGATCGGGTTCGATCGGTTCGTCAAACGATCCTTCTTCCTCGATCAGGGCGGCGAGTTCTTCTGGTGTCGGGGCGCCATCACCGGTTCCATCGGTTGCGCCCGGTGTTCCGATCAGGTCGGAAACGCCATCAAGGTTGCCGGCAATGTCTTCGGCTGACGGGCCTTGGCCATTTGCACCATTGGCAGCCTCCATCGCGGCGCGATCGCGATCCTGAATGTCCTTAACACCGCGCGCGATTTCTTCTTGCAGTTCGCGTTCGGTGCCCGGAACAGTGATCGTGGCTTCCGGTCCGCCAGCATGAAACAGCCGCCAGCCGGTTTCCGGATCAAGCACCGGGATCATCGCGACCGCTGTTGCGCAAAATGGCGACAGGAACAGGGTAATGATCAGCAGTTTCGAAAGCCAGCTGCGCCGTGATTTCGGCCGCTTTGGCATTCGTTTGAACTGCACCTCGATCGGCAGTTCATTAAAGGGCAGGTCATCGAGGTCGACGTTGTCTTCGTCGTCGGCGTCAGTCATCCCGTCGCCAAGGTCGTCGGCCAAATCACTGGCCATGTCCTCGTCGATGTCACCGTTCTTTTTCTTTCGGAACGGCAAGGAATTTAGGATTTTCCTGAACACGCGCAACTAGTCTCTCACGATGCCGGGTCCAACCTTACCCATTCGGACGCGGGCCAAACAGCGAAATACCCCGGATCATGTCAAGCGCGCGCGACAGCTGATAATCATCAATCGCCAGCTGTTCGGCCTCGTCACGGCGGGAATTTGCATCCTGTTCCGCATCTGTGATGCCTTCGTCCTCGTTACGAAGGGCGCCACTAAGCGATGCTTCGGAGCGACGGGTATCCGCCTCGATGCTTTCGACACGTGCCTGCGGAACGATGATGTCCGGCACAATGCCGACTTCCTGAATGGATTTGCCTGACGGCGTGTAATACCGCGCCGTGGTCAGACGAAGTGCCACGTTTCCGGGCATCGGCAGGATGGTCTGGACCGATCCCTTGCCAAAGCTGCGCGTACCCATGATGACGGCACGGCGGTGATCCTGAAGGGCGCCGGCGACGATTTCGGATGCCGAGGCAGAACCATCATTGATCAGAACCACAATCGGCAAACCTTCGCTGAGGTCACCGCTGCGTGCGTTGTACCGTTCGGTGTTTTCGGTATCACGCGGACGGGTCGATACGATTTCACCCTTATCAAGAAAGGCATCGGAAACCGAGATCGCCTGATCAAGCAAGCCGCCCGGGTTGTTGCGCAGGTCAATCACCAGACCCTTGATTTCAGGGCCGATTTCTTCGCGCATGTCGGCAATGGCACGCTGCAGGCCGCTGGCGGTCTGTTCGTTGAATTTGGTGATACGGATATAGCCGATATCGTCTTTCGGTTCGGCGCGGACCGACTGGATCTTGATCACTGCGCGGGTCAGGGTGACATCGAACGGTGCCTGTTCACCCTTGCGGATGATGGTCAGGACGATGTCGGTATTGACCTTGCCGCGCATCATCTCGACCGCGTCATTCAGCGTCATGCCGCGAATGGCGGTGCCATCGATATGCGTAATGAAGTCGCCCGGCTGAAGGCCAGCCTTTTCGGCCGGCGTGTCATAGATCGGCGCGATGACTTTGACAAAGCCGTCTTCCATGGTGACTTCGATGCCAAGACCACCGAATTCGCCGCGGGTATCGACCTGCATTTCCTCGAAATTATCCATGTTGAGATACGAGGAATGCGGATCAAGCGATGTCAGCATGCCGTTGATGGCCGCTTCGATCAGTTTTTTGTCATCGACTTCTTCGACATATTTGCTTTTGACCTGTTCGAACACATCGCCAAACAGGTTGAGCAGCCGATAGGTCTCAGCCGAGGAGGTTGAAGATTGCGCCAAAACTGGCGACGCAAGGCCGATAGTCATGCCGGTCGCGAGTGCGAGTACTGCCAATCGTGAGGTTTTCATCCACTTACCTTGCCGTTTTTCGAGGCCAGCCATGGAAGCGGATTGATTGCTTCCCCGTTCTGGCGCATCTCCAGATATAGTTTTGGCGAAGTTTCACCCATAATACCAACAGGTTCGCCCGCCAATAGATATTGTCCTACCACACTGTCCAGCCGATCAAAACCGGCGATAAGGCTATGGTATCCTTCGCCGTGTTCGATAATCAAGAGCCGGCCATACCCGCGGAACGGGCCGGCAAAGACAACTTTGCCGTCAAAAGGTGAGACAACCTGCGCATTTGCGCGTGTGCTGATCTCAATTCCCTTGGATCTGTTTACGGTCAAGCCATCCGGGCCGCGTGATTTTTCACCAAAAAGTGTAACCACTTTACCACTGGCGGGCATGCGGAGGTTGCCTTGTGCCAGTGTGATCGAACTGCCAACAGCGAATTCTTCGTCACTTGTGTCGGTGCCACCGGTCTTGCCCGCATCAGATTTGCTTTCGGGCGGCGGTGGCGGTGTGTTTTTGGCAATTGTTGTCGCACCAAGCGTGTCTGCATCCGGTTCGGTACGTGTCGCAACACGAACTTCCGGACGGGCGCGCGGGCGTGGCAGCCCTTCGGCACGATTTTCCAGATTGCGCAAAAGTTCGCCCAGCGATTTGGCTTCATCGGCAAGCAGACTTACCGCCTTGGCGGCTTCTTCGGCTTCGGCCTCTGTCTGGGCGCGCAGGCGGCGCTTTTCATCCAGAAGGGCGGCAAGGGATGCGCGTTCTTGTTGTAATTCCTGGGTGGCAGCGGCCAATTCGCTGCGGCGATTGCGAATATCTTCGCGCAGTGTGGCAATCTCGCCCAGTTCCTTGCGCAGATCGCGGGCGTGCTGTTCGACACCGGGCAGGGCGGCCTTAAGCAACACTGCCGAACGCAACGTATCCTGCGGCGATGTTGGCAGGGCAATGACCGCTTCGGGCGGGGTGGTCGACAGGCGCTGCAGGGCCATCAGGATACGGGCATATTGCCCGGCCTTGTCTTCAAGGCTGGTGGCCGCGACCTTTTCACGTGCTTCAAGCGTTTCGAGCTGATCTTCCAGTTCGGTCAGCGTCGTTTCAAGGCGCTGGGTGCGTCTGGCGACAGATATCGCCTCGGACTGAAGGGCTTGTTCCTCGGTCCAGAGCTCCCGTGATTTGCGTGACAGGAACTCTTCCTGTTTTTGCTGTTCGGAAAGCTGGTTTTCAAGTTGATCAAGTTGCTGATCAACCTTTTGCAGCGATTGGGCAAAAGAAGGCGCAGCCCCGCCTGCAGCAAAAACCGCAAAAGCGATCAGCGCAGGCAGGGCGATCTCATAAGCTAACTTAGCTCGCAAGAAGCGCGTCATTCTGTTTCAGGCCCTTAAGCAAGGGTTTACCAGTCATTTCCGCCGGTTGCGGCACGCCAAGCAATTGCAGCAAGGTCGGTGCGACATCGGCCAAACGACCATTTTCCAATGTTACCCCTTCCGGACCGTTAACAAGGATGGTCGGAACGAGATTAAGTGTATGTGCCGTGTGCGGTTCGCCGGTTTCCGGATCGACCATCACTTCGCAGTTGCCGTGATCGGCGGTAACAAAGGCAACGCCGCCGACCGACTTGATCGCGTCAATTACCTTGCCAAGGCAGGTATCAACCGCCTCGGCGGCCTTCATCGCGGCTTCAAGGATGCCGCTATGGCCGACCATGTCCGGGTTGGCAAAGTTCAGGATGATGGTATCGTATTTTTCCGACTTGATGGCGGCGGCCAGTTTTTCAGTCACTTCCGGTGCCGACATTTCCGGCTGCAGGTCATAGGTCGCGACTTTGGGGGAGGCGACCAGAATGCGGTCCTCGCCCTCGAATACCTGTTCTTCGCCGCCGTTAAAGAAGAACGACACATGCGGGTATTTCTCGGTCTCGGCGATGCGAAGCTGCTTCATACCCGCCTTGGAAACCACTTCGCCAAAGATATTTGGCAGGGTCTGCGGCGGATAGATCGCATCCATATATTTCGCATGTTCGGACGAATATTCGACCATCCCGGCCTGAACGGCGAACTTGACTGGCGTGCCGCGATCAAAGCCATCAAATTCCGGTGCGCAAAGGGCTGCAAGGATTTCACGTGCGCGATCCGCCCGGAAATTGGTCATCAGAAGGCCGTCGCCATCCTTCATGCCGTCATAATCGCCAATCACGGTCGGCAGAACAAATTCATCGGTCGTACCGGCTTCATACGAGTTGGCAATCGCGGCCTCCGCACTATCAGCACTGCGGCCATCGGCGTAATTCTTGCCCTGAACCATGGTGAAATAGGCCTGGCTTACGCGTTCCCAACGGTTGTCGCGGTCCATGGCGTAATAACGGCCGGTGACGGTGGCGATTTCAACATCGGCATCACCGATCAGGGCGCGGAATTTCTCAAGGAACTTGGCGGCACTTTTCGGTGCGGTATCACGGCCATCAAGATAGGCGTGAATTTTTACCGGCACACCGGCACTCGCAATGATCTTGGCCAGGGCCGCCATGTGGGCCTGATGGGAATGCACCCCGCCTTCGGACAGAAGACCCGCGATATGGCAAACGCCCTTGGAATCGGAAAGTTTGGCGATGATCTTTTTGACGGTGTCGGTATCGGCGATGCTGCCGGTTTTGACGGCCTCGTCAATTTTCGGCAGTTCCTGCATGACCACACGGCCAGCACCCAGGTTCATGTGACCGACTTCCGAGTTGCCCATCTGACCTTCGGGCAGGCCGACATCCAGACCGCAGGCCTTGAGGAACCCGGTCGGATTGTTGGCGTAAAGGTCATCCCAGACAGGCGTGTTGGCAAGGGCGACAGCGTTGTCCTTGCTTTCTTCGCGATAACCCCAGCCGTCCAGAATGCACAGCACCACAGGGCGCGGGCGCTTTACGGAATTCGATACAGTCACGTTCATAAACCCCACAGATAAAGGAAAAGGCTGAATGTCCCGTAAATATGGTGACTTACGGGCTCTTTCGCCATCAATCCCGCCATGCGGACAGGGTGGGTCAGTCTTCGCACACGACAGGTACATCAATTACCCGGGCAATTTAGCACGATTACCGTTGCTTAACAGCATCTGCCGCAGAAAATTTTGCAGATGCAAACCAGTTCTTTTGACAGTGTCTAAAGACGCAGATAGTGTTCAATCTGACGGTGAACCTCTGAGGTGGCAGAAATGTTATCTCGCACCGTGACGGGAGAGTTCGGATATCATGCGATTTGCATGATGTGCGGCGCCGAAGGAGCAATGCCTCATAAACACTCTCAGGCAGATGGACCGTCACGGAAGAGGCTCTGGAGAGAGAAACCAAAAAGCGCCTGGGAGAAAGCGCTGGTCAGGTTTCCACCGAAGGATGAACGCCCCAAGCCGATCTTGATCGGGCAGGGCGGATAATCTCAGGTCAAGGGACAGAGGGGGCAAAAACACCGGTTCGTAAACAGCGCGAAAACAAGCGCGTTATTGAGCCGTGAAGGAGGCCCTTGATGACAAATCCCGCGACCGATCCATCTTCGGGATCGCAAAAGAAATCCCAACATGACGTCAACCTGTCGGTTGTTGACCTTTACACGATTGGTATCGGTCCTTCGAGTTCGCATACGGTTGGCCCGATGCGCGCGGGGTATCGTTTCTGCCTTGAGCTTGAGGCGCGCAATCTTTTGCAAAAGACCGGCAGTATTGTGGTTGATCTTTATGGATCGCTTGCCCTGACCGGCAAGGGGCACGCAACCGATACCGCGGTGATCATGGGCCTGAATGGCAAGCGCCCGCGCAATATCGATCCTGATGATATCGTGCCGACTGTGAAGGCGATTGATGAAACCAGCCAGTTGCAGCTTTACGGGCAGTATCCGGTTGCCTTTAACCGCGATACCAATCTGGTGTTTCATTTCACCGAAACCCTGCCGCAGCATCCCAATGGCATGCGCATTACCGCCTTTGATCACGATGGGGTGAAAATCCATACCCAGGAATATTTTTCGGTCGGGGGTGGCTTTATCGTATCCAGTGACGATCACGGTGCGGAATATTCCGGCGATAACATCACCTTGCCATTTCCGTTTTCGTCCGCCGATGAGCTGATGGAAATCTGCAAGCGCGAAGGCCGCTCCATCGCGGAAATCATGATGGAGAACGAGCAAAGCTGGCGCAGCTCTGATGAAACCATCGCTTTTGTTGATCGCGTTCATGACGCGATGATGAACTGCATTGACCGCGGCATCCGCACTGACGGTATCTTGCCCGGTGGCCTGAATGTCAAACGCCGGGCATCGAACCTTTACAAGGAACTGACCGAAAAGCCCGAAGCTGGCTTGCGTGATCCGTTGACGGTGATTGACTGGGTCAATCTGTATGCCCTTGCCGTCAACGAAGAAAATGCCGCAGGCGGGCGGGTTGTCACCGCACCAACAAACGGGGCGGCAGGCGTTATTCCCGCCGTTCTGCGTTATTACGAAAAGTTCGGTGCCAACGCCAATCAGCACAAAATTCGTGAATTCCTTCTGACCGCGGCGGCCATCGGGTCGATCTATAAAAAACGCGCCTCAATATCCGCGGCCGAAGTTGGCTGTCAGGGCGAGGTCGGTGTTGCCTGTTCAATGGCGGCCGGTGCGCTGTGTGCGGTGCTGGGCGGAACGCCCGAACAGGTCGAAAACGCTGCCGAGATCGGAATGGAACATAACCTTGGCCTGACCTGCGATCCGATTGGCGGTCTGGTGCAGGTTCCCTGCATCGAACGCAACACCATGGGCGCGGTCAAGGCGATCAATGCGGCACGTCTGGCATTGCGCGGTGACGGCCAGCATACCGTGTCGCTTGATAAGGTGATCGAGACCATGCGCCAGACGGGACTCGACATGCAAAGCAAGTACAAGGAAACCAGCCAGGGCGGTCTTGCGGTCAATGTCAACGTGGTCGAGTGTTGATCCCAACTCTTAAGAATAGGGCAGAAAACCGGGCTTTTTGGCATTTGAAATGTAAATTAGACGGTTTTCTGCTTTTGTTTCTTGCGACTTGCGGTTGGTGTTTTGCTATGATTTGCCGACTAAAAATAGGGGCAAAGACCCCAATATCGGTTGGACATAGATATGAGCAAAAAACTGTTCCGCATTTACATCGCGGTCAGTCTGGATGGCTTCATTGCGCGTGCCAATGGTGCGGTGGACTGGTTGGGGGAATATGACCCGGCCGAGTTCGGCTTTGATGACTTTCTGGACTCCGTCGGTACGCTGATCATCGGGCGAAACACCTTTGATCAGGTGATGGAATTTGGCGACTGGCCCTATGAGGCCCGCCGCACAATCGTTCTGACTTCACGCGAACTGCCCAAAGATAGGCCTGCCAACACAGAGGCCTATGGCGGCAGTATCATCGAACTGGTCGATCAATTGCGCGACCGGCGGTCGGCGGATGGCGACATCTGGGTCGTCGGCGGGGGCAGCGTGGTCACACAGTTCCTGTTTGGCGGTTTCGCCGATCAGCTTGATATCTTTACCATCCCGGAAGTGCTGGGTTCCGGTATTTCATTGTTCGGGCGTGACGCCGGGGGGATCAAACCCCGTCTTCTGGCGTCCGAACGGTACAATTCCGGCGTCGTGCGCAGCCAGTACGGTTTGGCGTAAGCCCGAAAACAAACAAGCCCGCATCTGGTGAACCGGATGCGGGCTTTGTGTTCCTGTGCCGTTTTTGGCGCAGGATGAAGGCTTAAATCTCTTCAAGTGCCTCAAGCGATTCTGGCAGGATTTGACCGCCATCGACCACGATTTGCTGGCCGGTGATATAGGCCGCTTCATCGGATGCAAAGAACAGGGCGGCGTTGGCGATATCCTCGACACTGCCCAGACGTTTCAGCGGGATCGAGTTCGCCATCGAGCACAGATAATCCTCGCCAAGATCGGCCAGGCCCTCTGTCATGATATTGCCGGGCATGACGGCATTGATCGTCGTGTTATAGCGCGACAATTCCATGGCGGCCGTCTTGATAAAGCCAAGCTGTCCGGCCTTTGACGCACCATAGTGCGACCATCCCGGATAGCCGGTGACAGGCCCGGTGATCGAGGACGTGATCACCACGCGCCCCTTGCCGCTTTTCTCGAAATAGGGAATGCAGGCCTTCACGCACAGGAAGCTGCTTTTAAGGTTGGTCGACATGACCTGATCCCAGTCATCCGCCGTCATATCGACCATCTTGACCTGTGGAAATATGCCGGCATTGGCGCACAGGATGTCAATCCCGCCAAAGGTTTTGGCCGTGTAGTCGGCAAGCGCGCTTACCTGATCGAAATCCGAGACATCACACAGGAACATGTCGGCGGTGCCCCCGGCGGCCTTGATTTCATCCACCGTCGCGGCCGCGTCCTTTTCGGTGCGGGCGGCGATCATGACCTTTGCGCCCTTGCTGGCAAATACCTTGGCGATACCCTTGCCAATGCCCTTTGAGCCACCGGTGACGATGACGCTTTTGCCGGAAATCGAAGTCAGCATGGTCGATCCTTTCGTGAAGTCATTGGGCAATGCGCCAGCTTTGCGGTGTGCTGCGGATTGCCGGTTCCCTGATTGTGCGCTGAGTTATGTTTTCTTGATGATTGGTCGAAATATTCCGTGATGCAACAAAAAATGTTGCAAGTTACACATTTTGTGCCGCATTATTCACAAAATGGTACTGAGACGGTCCTGAAACGGCGCACAACATCCGCTTCGAGGCGGTCACGAAACAACGACAGGAGGCATCAATTGGGCGGCATTTACGATGACAACATGATTGATGTGCTTAAGGCTGGGGCCGTATCGGTCCTGCCCGGTTGGGGTATGGGGCCGGATACCGATGTGTCGCTTCTGACCGTTTCGGAAAATGCGACCTTTTTGGCAACCGATCCAAATAGCGGTGCAAAACTGATCCTGCGCGTTCATCGGCCGGGCTATCACACGCGTGCGGAAATCGAGTCTGAACTCGCCTGGATAAACGCCCTTCGGGCCAGTGACATCGTCGACACACCCGAGCCACGCATGCGCAGCGACGGATCACTGGTTGCCGAGTTTGATCAGGGCGGGGTCAGTCGCCATGTGGTCGCGTTTGATTTTATGCGTGGTGCCGAACCCTCCGCTGATGAGGCACTGGTTGATGGATTTTTCAAGTTGGGCGCGATCAGTGCGCGCCTGCATGGTCATGCGCGGCAATGGACCCGATCGGTTAATTTTGTGCGCAAAAGCTGGACGTTCGATACCACCCTTGGCGCCAATCCGCATTGGGGGGATTGGCGGGACGCACAGGGCCTTGATGACGATGGTCTGGCGTTGCTTGAACGTCTATGCAGCCATCTTGATCAGAAGCTTGCGTCCTTCGGGATGGGCAATGATCGCTATGGTCTGATCCACGCCGATTTGCGTCTGGCAAACCTTCTGGTCGATGGCGACCGGCTGGGTGTGATTGATTTCGATGACTGCGGGTTTGGCTGGTTTGGCTATGATTTTGCCGCTGCGATCAGCTTTATCGAGCTTGATCCGATTGTCCCGGCACTGAAAGAAGCATGGATTGAGGGATACCGGACCGTAGCCCCGTTTTCGGCCAGTGACGCGGCGATGCTTGATAGCTTTGTTATGCTGCGTCGCCTGCTTTTGACCGCTTGGATTGCCAGCCACCCGGAAACACCGACCGCGCAGGAAATGGGCACGGGCTTTACCGCCGGGACCCTGCAAATGGCGCAGGATTATCTGACAGCCGAGAGTACGAAATGAAGCCTGTGCGCCCCATCCTTGATATGAACGCCTATGATGGCAAAACGTCTTTCAGGCGGACCAACATGGGCGATGACCTTTTGTCGCGCCGCACCCGGAACTTTGGCGCGGCATCGGTTCTGTTTTACCGCGATCCGATTGAAATGGTGTCGGGATCAGGCTGCTGGATGACGGCGGCGGATGGCACCAGCTATCTGGATTTCTATAACAATGTGCCCTCGGTCGGGCATTGCCATCCGCGTGTGGTCGCGGCTATGGCGGATCAGGCCGCCAAGCTTAATATCAACAGTCGTTATCTGCATCAGACGACCGAGGAATATCTCGATCGTCTGAAGGCGACATTTCCGAATTACCTTGAAAATATCGTCCTGACCTGTAGCGGCAGCGAGGCCAATGACCTTGCTCTGCGCATTGCACAGCGTGCGACGGGTGCCAGTGGTTTTATCGTGACTGAGTCCGCCTATCACGGCAACACGGCGGCGGTGACGGACATTTCGCCATCGGCGTTGAAACGTGGCCAATTGCCTGATCACGTGATTGCCATTCCGGCCCCCAGCAAGCTTACATACGGCGATGATATTGCCGCTGGTTTTGCCGATGAGGTCAATAAGGCCGCACTGGTTTTGCAAGATCGCGGTTATGGCGTTGCGGCCCTGATCGCCGATAGCATTTTTTCCAGTGACGGTGTGTTTTCCAACCCGCGCGGTTTCTTGCGTCTTGCGGTCGCGATTGTGCATCGGGCAGGCGGGCTGTTTATTGCCGATGAAGTGCAGCCGGGTTTTGGCAGAACCGGTGATGCCTTCTGGGGCTTTGCCCGACACGATGTCGAACCCGATATCGTCAGCATGGGTAAACCGATGGGCAATGGTTTTCCGATGGCGGGCATTGCCGTGCGGCCGGAATTGCTCAGCGCCTTTTGCGACGATGTCGGATATTTCAACACCTTTGCCGCAAGCCCGGTGGCATCGGCGACGGGGCTGGCCGTTTTGAATGTCATCCGCGATGAAAACCTTCAGACCAATGCGGCCCTTTGTGGCAAATCACTGCGTGAAGGGTTGCTGCATCTGGCTGATATTGATGGCCGTATCAGCGATGTGCGCGGGGCTGGGTTGTTTATCGGTGTTGACCTGTCACCCGATGGCGATCCTGCCAACCCCAGCGGGCAACTGGTCAGTGACATCATTAATGCCATGCGCGAGAACCGGGTTCTGATCGGGGCGGCCGGGAAATACGGCCAGACATTGAAAATTCGCCCGCCGCTTTGCCTGAAATCGTCCGAGGTCGATTTCTTTATCGAGGCGCTGGCGAAGTCGCTACGCGCCTGTCGATAAGCGTCCGGACTGCGATTTAGGGATCAGGTGCGCGTCGCCGCCTTGACCATGCAGCCACCGGCACGGATGGTTTCATCAAGAACCCCCATCGGGCTCTCATCAGTGACCAGAACATCGACCGACGTCCAGTCGCAATAGCGCGCCGGGAAGGCCTGATTGAACTTGGTGTGGTCGGCAACGATCATGCTCCGCGTCGCGCGTTCCATCATGACGGAATAAACATCAGCCGCCTCGATCAAGGCGTCACTTGCCCCGTCACCGTCAAGGCCACTGGCCCCCAGTATTGCCCATTCCACCCGATAGTTTTCTAAAAACCGCACGGTCTGCGCGCCATGCATCGCACCTTCCTGTGCGTGATAAAGGCCGGGCGCCATGATCACCCGGATCGTCGGGTTGATGGCAAGTACGGTGGCAACGCCAAACGAATGGGTGATGACGGTGAGATCCGTCATGTTCACGGCCAATCGTTTGGCGACATGCACCGTGGTGGCCCCGGATCCGATCATGATATGGCGCGCACCGGCCAGAACCGGCACGGATTGTTTGGCGATGCTTTCGCGTTCGGCAATGTGAAGCTGATGGCGTTCATTCAGGCCCGGCTCGCTGGCCTGACGGCGGACAGCACCGCCATAGGTACGGTTGATCAGCCCTTGCGACGTCAATTCGTCAAAGTCGCGTCGAATGGTTTCATTTGAGACATTCAAACGTTCGGCCAGATCCGCGATCCGCAATGACGGTTCGAGGTCCAGTTCGCCAAGAATGCGTTGTTGTCGAAGGGATTTCTTGTTTGCTGCCATAACGCGATGATAGTGCCCGGACCATCATCGCGCCAGCCGTTTTAAGCAATCCGTCAATCGGAATTCAGCCCGTATCTACGGCAATGGGCGTGGTAGCTGCTGGCAAGTTCATCTGCGCCGATCAGATTGCCGGCTTCGTCCTTGTAGGTCAGATGATGTTCAATCGGCTGACCCTGCCAAAGCTTTTCAATCTCGGCCCGTTTCGGCGTCTTGCGGAAATCGGCGATGAAGTCGTTGATGGCGCAAAGCAACGGATAGGACGCCGGATCGGCTGCGACCGCCGCGACATAGAAGAACGGGTGTGGCAGGATCGGCTTGGGCAGAACTTCCAGACGACCATGCCAAGGGCTTTGCGGGTTCTTCGACGCCCAGTAAAACACCGGATGGTCGCCGGCAAAGGCATCAATCGCCCCGTCGGCAACCGCGTCATGTACGCGTGAAATATCGCCATAGGCGATCATGTTCGAAAGCTTGGCAATGCCACCGGGCTTGTTTTCATTATCCGCCCAGCGAAGACCGACATCTTCAAGCACGGCAAGGGCGGCGGGGTCATTAACCGTGCCCAGTACCTTCCCCTCTAGATCGGCAATGGTGTTGATTGATGTGTTGTCCGGTCGGCGGATCAGCGAAAAGTTCAGATAGGTGTAGGTATCTGAAAACGCGACGCCCTTATAAAAATCACTGGGCGGCAAGGCGCACCAGACAACATCGGCGGGCGGTTGTCCGGCCTTTTTGCCAACAAACAGAAGCTCGGTCAAAAGATCCCACGGATGTTCAATGAACTCGCACTCAACGCCGATGGATTTGGCAAAGGCCTCGGCATAGTCGATATCAATACCATGCAGCGGGCCACTTTTTCGCGGGCGGAACGATGCCCCGACCAGTGCCGGGTCAATCGCGATGCGGATTTTACCGCGCGCCTTGATGTCGGCAAGGCGGTCAAAGGCCGGATCTTCGGGAATGTAACTGGCGGCCAGAAACTGCGAAAGCTTGGTCGATACGTTTGCTGTATCGGTGGTGCAGTTTGACAGTTTGGCGATTTCTCCTGACGCCCAACTAACCTTGCTGCGTGTGCGGGCCGATGAGTCTTTGCTGGCATCGAGCAGTTCAAACACGACCTGATTGTGGCCGCTGATATGTTCAAGGCGTCCCGACATCTGGGCAAAGCGATCCTTAAGCCCACCAAGTGCCTCTTCAATTTCACCACCCAGGCTGTCAAGGTCATTGCCGATATTGCCCATGCTTTCGCGCAAGGATTTGGTGACATCGGACAGATCGATTAGATCGACGGCCTCGTTGGTACGTTGCATGGTGCTTTGTGCCAGATTGCCAACCTCCTTGGCCACCACAGCAAAGCCGCGGCCATGTTCACCGGCGCGGGCGGCCTCGATCGTGGCATTGAGGGCGAGCAACTTGATCCCCTTGCCGATATCTTCAATCGCACTCAGAACCTTTGCTGCACCTTCGGCCTTGGTTTCCAAGTCCTGACTGATCTTTTCAAGATCGCCACGAATGGCATCGGTTTTCGACGAGACCGTTGCGCGCGTACTTTCCTGCACATCGTTGGCCGTATGGGTGCTTTCTTCGATTTCGCGGCGTGTTTGTTCAAGACCGGTGCGCAGATTGTTGGATCGCACATCAATCTCGCGCATCAGGCTATCTTGGGTTTCGCCCGCTGTATTGGCGAATTTCAGAAGGTTTTCAATGTAATCAAGGGCCGTGGAAATACCGCGCATCAGCCCGTCAAGTTGGTCGGCTTGTGGTGGTGGGGTATCCGCCTGCATGGGCTGAGTGTCTGATGATTGTTGCGGCTCGTCCTGATCGACCAGGTCTGCACGCGGCGCCAAGATGGTTTCTTCCATTTTTCAAAGCCTCACCACTGCCACTGAATTTTGTGAATTTTTATTTCTTATAAGGAAACTCTATCGTCGGGTGGAAAATGTTGCAAGGCAGCATATTATGAAAGTTGATAACAGGTGTTGTGATGCCTTGAAGTTGCAATGCTTTTCGAATCTCGCAGGGCGTTTGGTGCCCGCACACCGGAACTTTGTGTTGCGTTGCAATGCCTAATGCTCGGCAATGCCGAACTTGCGGCAATGAGCGTGATAGAGGGTTGCCAGTTCATCCGCCCCGATCAGGTTTCCGGCCTCGTCCTTGTAGGTCAGGTGATGTTCAAGCGCCTGGCCCTGCCACAGTTTTTCGATGTCGGCGCGCGCAGACGTGCCACGGAATTCGGCAATGAATTCGTTGATCGCACACAGCAATTTCCAGGATGCCGGTTCGGCGGCCACGGCGGCAGTATAGTAATAAGGCAATGGCAGGATATTACCCGGCAGGACTTCAATACGGCCATGCCATGGGCTTTCCGGGTTATTTGCCGCCCAGTGGAAGATCGGCTGATCAACCGCAAAGGCATCAACGGCCCCGTCGGCCAAGGCATCATGCAGGCGTGTCTGGTCGCTATAGGCAATCAGGTTGGAAAGCTTGGCGATGCCGCCCGGCTTGCTTTCATTATCCGCCCAGCGCAGCCCCTGTTCTTCAAGAACCTGAAACGCCACCGGATCATTGATGATGCCCAACACCTTGCCATCAAGGTCCGAAAGGCGATTGATCGCCGTATTCCCGGCCCGCCGACAAAGCGCGAAGTTGAGGTATGTGTAGGTATCTGAATAAGCGACACCCTTGTAAAAGTCGCTGGGGGGCAGGGCGCTCCAGACCACATCGGCGGTCGGTGCGCCGGGCTTTGCGCCCACAAAAAGAAGCTCTGTCAGAAGATCCCAGGGATGTTCAACAAATTCACATTCAACGCCCAGCCATTTGGCAAGTGCCCTTGCGTAATCGGCATCAAGGCCGCGCAGCGGATCATTTGGCTTCAGGCGGAATGACAGCCCGACAAAGGCCGGTTCAATGGCGATGCGGATTTTGCCGCGCGCCTTGATATCGGCCAGTCGGTCATAGGTCGGATCATCATGCAGGTGATGGGACTTCAGAAACTGTGCAAGGTTGTCTTCCGCCAGTGCCGCATCCGAAAGGCTTGTGCTCAGCGCCTTGGTGTCATTATGCGCCCAGGTGACCTTGCCGCGTGTGCGGGCCGATGCATCCTTGCTGCCCGACAGTAATTCAAACACCACCTGATTGTGTTCGGAGATGTCAGATAGCCGTTCTGACATGTTGGCAAAGCGTTCCTGAAGGGTGGTCAGCGACGCTTCGATTTCATTGCCAAGGCTATCAAGGTCATTACCGATACTGGCCATGCTTTCGCGCAGCGCCTTGGTGACATCCGAAAGATCGATCAGATCGACCGCCTCGTGGGTGCGCTGCATGGTGCTTTGCGCCAGATTGCCGACTTCCTTGGCAACAACGGCAAATCCACGGCCATGATCACCTGCGCGCGCGGCCTCAATCGCGGCGTTAAGGGCCAAAAGCTTGATACCCTTGCCGATATCCTCAATCGCGCTCAGGACCTTGTTCGCACCTTCGGCCTTGGTTTCCAGTTCGGCGCTGATGCGTTCAAGGTCGGTTCGGATTGCGTCGGTCTTTGCGGCCACTGTGGCGCGGGTGGCTTCCTGAACGTCATGGGCAACAGATGTGCTGTTTTCGATCTCGCGCCCGGTATCATCCAGACCGGCACGCAGATTGTTTGACCGCACGTCGATTTCGCGCATCAGGCTGTCTTGGGTTTCGCCCGCCGTATTGGCAAATTCCAGAAGATGCTGGATG
Source organism: Thalassospira sp. CH_XMU1458 (assembly GCF_037027205.1). Taxonomy (NCBI): domain Bacteria; kingdom Pseudomonadati; phylum Pseudomonadota; class Alphaproteobacteria; order Rhodospirillales; family Thalassospiraceae; genus Thalassospira; species Thalassospira sp. CH_XMU1458. The sequence goes on from NZ_JAYMDW010000003.1 coordinate 203,246, forward strand.
TAATCCAGTGCGGTGGAGATCCCGCGCATCAGGTCTTCGATGCCAGCATTGGTTTGGGCGACCTTGCGCGCAGTTTCGCCGTCCTGCGTAGCCAAAACAGTTTGTTCCATATTCAACGCCTTACCATTACCCAAGAGTCATTTTTTGATTTTGGGAATATTTTTTTCTTGTGGGGAATGTTAGCGACGCTGTTTGTATGTTGCAAGGCAGCATGGGCTAAAACGAGAAAATATCTTTATTTTCTCGGGCATAAGCTGAGCAACGGTATAGGGTGCCTTGCACTGCAGGTAGGGTCTGTCCCTATCTTTATGCCGCGATGCGGTATTACTCGCGGTGATAGGGATGGTTGGTCTGAATGGCGTGGGCGCGAAACAGCTGTTCGGCAATTAGGGCGCGGACCAGCATATGGGGCCATGTGGCCTTGCCCAGCGACCAAAGCGTATTGGCCCGTGATTTCAGGGCTGCGCCATGCCCGTCCGCCCCGCCAATGGCAAAGGCGATATTGCCGGCATATTGATCCATCCAGCCTTCAAGCTTTTGCGAAAACTCGATCGATCCATATTCCTTGCCGCGCTCATCGAGCGCGATCAGGAAGGCATTTTCCGGAATGACGCCAAGCAGGAGATCCGCTTCGCGGTCTTTAAGCTGATTGGGGGGGAGTTTCTTTTTTTCTTCGACTTCGCGCAGCACGAAGGGCCAGCGCAGTCGGGCAGCGTAATGGTCAAAAAGATCTTTCTCGGGGCCGGCTTTCATCCGTCCCACCGCAGCAAGGGTGATTTGCATGTCGTCGATCCAGACCGTTACGCAAGATACCTGTTTGGCGCCGTTACCCGCCTTGGGCAGGCGCCAAACAGCGCGGGCTGTTAGTACAGCCGCGCTGCCTGCTGTTTCAGAGCCGGGTTTTCAACGCCCCACATCTCTTCGATGTTGTAAAAGGCACGAACTTCCGGACGGAAAAGATGAACGATGACATCGCCCGTATCGACCAGAACCCAGTCACCCTGTTCCTTGCCTTCGGCCAATGCACGGCCCTGACCGGCATCCTTGATGGCTTCGACAAGGTGTTCAGCCATGGATGCGACCCGGCGCGATGACGAGCCGGTTGCGATGATCATGTGATCGGCAAGGGAGGTTTTATCGGTCAGATCAATGGTAACAAGGTCTTCGGCCTTGTCATCTTCGAGCGTTCTCTGGATCAGCGAAAGCATTTCGCCGGAGGTCAGAGTCTGTTTTGCGGTACCTATGGTCGCCACCTTAATGTTTCGCGCGAAGGCCGGACTTTACCGGCCAAATACATCGCTGCGATGCTTACACCTGCCATCTGCCTTCGGCGCGAATTGCGGTCGAAGAGGCCGGATGGCGCTTGATTGGCAGGTATACCCAGGCCGGAACATCCAGATCGGCCAGCAAACCCGCCCTGTCCATGGGAATGCGCCAGCGTTCCATACGGCGCGCGGCGGTCCCGGACAATGCCTTGTTAGAATACCCTTCACGGTCGAGAACCGCAATGGGAGCACGTAAAATCAACCTTTCCCACCATTTCCATTTATGGAACTGGGCCAGGTTGTCTGCTCCCATCAGCCAAACGAACTTTGTTCGGGTAAAACGGCGTTGCAAGGCTGCAAGAGTGTCGGCCGTATAGCGGGTTCCAAGCTCGGTTTCAATTGCAGAAACAACAATGCGGGGATGCTTTGCCATCATCAGTGCCGAATCAAAGCGGTCGGCAAGGTCCGCCATGCCGGTCGATGACTTAAGCGGGTTTTGCGGCGACACCAGCCACCAGACCGCATCAAGCTGTAGGCGTTTCAACGCTTCGAGCGATATATGAAGGTGACCTTCATGGGCGGGATTGAACGACCCGCCCAACAGGCCGACTCGTGGTGGGGCCGCATGTGATCTGGGGGCAGATGACGTCATGGACGGGTCTGACCGTTACCACGAACAATGTATTTATAGCTGGTCAGCTGTTCGACTCCGACCGGGCCACGTGCATGCAGCTTGCCGGTCGAAATGCCGATCTCGGCCCCCATGCCAAATTCGCCACCATCTGCAAACTGGGTCGATGCGTTAACGATGACGATCCCGGAATCCACCCCATTGAGGAAGGTGGCCGATGCGGTGGCGTTTTCGGCAACGATGGCATCGGTATGGTGCGATCCAAACGTGTTGATGTGATCAACCGCCTCTTGCACGCCCGACACAACCTTGATCGACACAATCGCATCAAGATATTCGGTGACCCAATCGTCGGCCGTGGCCGGTTTGATGCGGCCATCAATCGCCTGCGCGGTTTCATCCCCGCGAAGTTCGCATCCCTTGGCAACCAGTGCCTCGGAAATGCGGGGCAACAGACGGCCTGCGACCGAACTATCGATCAGGATGGTTTCCGTCGCGCCACAAATCCCGACGCGGCGCATCTTGGCATTGACGACAATGTCGACCGCCTTTTGCGGATCGGCACTGGCATGGACATAGGTGTGGCAAAGCCCTTCCAGATGCTTGAACAGCGGAATACGGCTCTCATCCGTGATGCGCGCAATCAGCGACTTACCTCCGCGCGGGACGATGACATCGATGTAATCCGACAGTTTCAGCATCTCGCCAACTGCGGCACGATCCGTTACCGGGATCATCTGAAGGGCATTTTCGGGAAGGCCTGCTTCCCGGATGCCAGCCACCATGCAGTCAAAGATCGCACGCGATGAGTGGAAGCTTTCAGACCCACCACGGAGGATGGCGGCATTACCCGATTTGATGCACATCGCACCGGCATCGGCCGTCACGTTCGGGCGGCTTTCATAAATGATGCCAATCACGCCAAGCGGGACGGATACGCGCGCGATATCAAGGCCGTTATGTTCCGGGCTCCAACGCGCCAGCTCACGACCGACAGGATCGGGCAGCTCGGCAACGGCCTCAATACCCTTGGCAATACCTTCGATGCGATCAGAATCCAGTGCCAGACGGTCCAGCAAGGCTGCCGTCAGGCCCTTGGCGCGACCGGCTTCCATGTCCTTTGCGTTGGCGGCAAGGATGGTATCTGCGTTTTCGCGCAGTTTGGCGGCTGCGGCCTTAAGGGCAGCTTCCTTTGGCTCGGCCGGGACCTGTGCGAGTTCGAGTGCCGCCTTGCGGGCCTTGATTCCCATATCGCGCATCAGTGCTGCGATATCCTGGCTTTCGATACTGGCAAGCGCCGTCATGGTCCTGGTTCCGTTCCTGTCATTCTGGCCAGTGCAAAACGCACTTGGCCAATTGTTCTGAGATTTTATCAACAAATTGGCAAAATAGACATCAAACCGGCTATCTGCAATGTCCTTGAATGGACAAAGCGCGCTGAATGCTTGCCAAATAGTGCGTAGCGGTCCATCTGTTGATGACACAAAGAGATGACATGCCGTGCACATACCGCAATGCTGCCCGGTTGCTGATTGGGGATAAGGTTTTGAAAAATATGGGTTCCGATCAACCGACTGCGCGTGCAGAGTTCGGCGTTGTGAAGACGTTCCTACCCTATTTGTGGCCGCGCGGCGAGTTTGAGCTCAAGGTACGTGTTGTTCTGGCTCTGCTTTTTCTGGTCGGGGCCAAGGTGGCAAACGTCTATATCCCGGTGCTGTACAAATACGCGGTCGATGCGCTTGGTGGTGGCGACAAGGCTGGTGATGCGGCGGCAAACGCTGCCCAGTCGGGATCAACAGATACCACAGCCCTGATTGTTGTGCCGGTAGCATTGATCGTCGGCTATGGGCTTGTGCGGATTCTGGTTTCGGCCTTTGGCGAGATGCGCGATGCGGTCTTTGCCAAGGTGGCCCAGCGCGCCATTCGCAGATCCGCGCTGAGCGTTTTTGAGCACCTGCATGGATTATCCCTGCGCTTCCATCTGGATCGTCAGATGGGCGGGCTTTCGCGCGCGATTGAACGTGGGGTGAAGGGCATTGAATTTCTTTTGTCCTTCATGCTGTTTAACATCCTGCCGACCTTGCTTGAGATATTCATGGTCTCGATCATCCTGTGGGCGCTTTATGATGTCTGGTTTGCGCTGATCACCTTTACCACCATCGTGATCTATATCGTCTTCACACTGGTGGTGACCGAATGGCGCATGAAGTTCCGGCGCGAAATGAACAAGCGCGATGACGAGGCCAATACCAAGGCCATCGACAGTCTGATCAACTACGAAACCGTCAAATATTTCAACAACGAAGCCCATGAATCCACCCGGTATGACAAGGCGCTGCGGGGCTATGAAGTTGCGGCTGTGCAGTCGCAAGTCTCGCTTTCCAAGCTCAATGTCGGGCAGGGTGCGATCATTGCCGTCGGCCTTGTTCTGAACATGCTGCTGGCCGCCCAAGGGGTTAAGGACGGCACCATGACGGTCGGTGACTTCGTTCTGGTGAATACCTATTTGCTGCAACTTTACATGCCGCTCAACTTCCTTGGGTTTGTCTATCGCCAGATCAAGCAGTCGCTGACCGATATGGAACGCATGTTCTCGCTTCTCGATGTCGAAAAGGAAGTCGAAGACAAGGCGGGTGCCAAAAGCCTTGCCTGTGATGCGGCAACCGTCCGGTTTGAAGATGTGCATTTCTCCTATAACCCGGATCGCAAGATCCTTAAGGGGGTCAGCTTTGAAGTGCCAGCTGGCAAAACCGTTGCCGTGGTCGGGCCAAGCGGGGCGGGCAAATCGACCCTGACGCGGCTGATGTTCCGGTTTTATGATGTGTCGGGTGGCAAGATCACGATTGATGGTCAGGATATCCGTGACGTCACACAGAATTCGCTTCGTCGCGAAATTGGCATCGTACCGCAGGATACCGTCCTGTTTAACGATACCATTGCCTACAACATTTCCTATGGCCGTCCCGGTTCGGAACAGGGCGAGATCGAAAATGTCGCCAAGCTTGCCAGCATCGACGGATTTATCGCAGGCCTTCCCGAAGGCTTCAAAACCATGGTTGGCGAACGTGGCCTGAAACTTTCGGGCGGTGAAAAGCAACGCGTGTCGATTGCGCGCATGTTGCTCAAACGTCCGAAAATCATGATCTTTGACGAAGCCACGTCCGCCCTTGATACCCGCACCGAAAAGGATATCCAGCAGGCGCTTCGTGAAGTGTCGCGCGGGCACACGACCCTGATTATTGCGCACCGACTGTCCACCGTGATTGACGCCGATGAAATCATCGTGCTGCGCGATGGACAGGTGGCCGAACGTGGCCGCCATCAGGAATTGCTGGATCGTGATGGCCTGTATGCCGAGATGTGGGCCCAGCAACAGGAAATCCGCCAGGCCGAGGAAATCCTCGCCCACGCGGGTGAAATTCCAGGCTGATTTTTCTGGGGGCAGATTTGAAGCTGTGGTTTCGGGCGGTTGCCTAAGGCAATGGCCCGAATACCGCGGTGCTATCAAGCAACCAAAGCGCCGTGCTGATGGTGATAAAGGACAGCGATGTGGCTGCCATCAGGGATGCCGCGCCCATTGCTTCGTGCCCGTAGCGCTGACAATAGATCGGGTAGACGCTCAACATCGGTGCACAGGCATAACCGACAGCAGCGATCTTCATCACCGGATCAAGATCGGGGACAAGTCCCAGCAAAAGGAAAATGATCAACGGGTGCAGCACAAGTTTGCCAAACACGATGCGCGCCATGTCAAACCGCAAACCGCGCAGTTTGAGCCCAACAAGCCCGCCACCGATGACAAACAGCGCCACTGGCCCAGAGGCCGATGCCAGCATATCAATCACCGAAAAGATCGGACCGGGCAACGTGATCCCGGAGATCGAAAAGCTCATCCCGATCACAATGGCGACAATGATTGGATTGCGTGCAAGCCGGGTAAAGGTCTTGCGCAGAATTTGCCAACGACTGGTGCCCTCAGCCTCGGCACTATCGCCCAGGATCAGGGTCAGTGGCGTGATCACCAGATTTTCGATGATAAAGCAAAGTGCCAGTGCAATACCCGCCGTCGGACCAAGCAGCTGCAGAACAATCGGATAGCCGATAAAGCCGCTGTTGGACATCGACATGCCCATACCCTGCAGGGCGGCATTCTGTTGGCTTTTCTTGGCGATCAATCGGGCAAAGAAATAGCCCAGCGCGAACACGATCAAGGACCCGCTGCCATATGCCGCCAGATAGTTGGTGTCGAACACCTTATTGATGTCATGGGCAATCAACGTGCGGATCAAAAGGCACGGCAAGGCAAAGTTGATCACAAATGCCCCCATGCCACGTGCGACCGTTTGCGCAACGATGTTGCGATAGACAGCGATATAGCCAATGGCGATGATCAGGAATATCGGCAATGTAACGGCAAGGATATCAAGCATCTGGGCCAGAGGCTTTCATTGTGGTAAGGCCTTCATCAGCTAGCCCCCTATTGGCCCAAGGTCAAGAAACAGAATGATTTCAAAAAAGAACCATACGGTAATGGATTGGCCAGAAGGACTGGATGGCAATAGCTTTTCCGGGGTGACCCGGCTTGCGAATGCGTCTCCACGTGGCGCACGCGCGGCCGAAATTCTTGACCGTCACCGGCTACTTGATTGTTTGGCGGTGTATGAGCCCGAGGTTGTCGGGACCTTGCCGCTTGCGATTGATACGCTGGATTCTGACATTGATATCCTGTGCAACGCCCCTGATTTGACGGCGTTCTCTGAACTCTCAGACCGGGTGTTTGGTCATTTTGACGGTTATCGTCTTCACAAGCGTCCTGCAACCCGCCATGTCGCGGCAGCATCGGTTGTCCGATTTGAGTGTGACGGACTGCCTGTCGAAATCTTTGCCACCGATTGTCCGACACGCTCGCAATACGGTTTTGTCCATATGCTGTTCGAGGCGAGGATACTATGTGTGATGGGCGATGAATTTGCCCGCGAGGTCAGGGCGCTGAAGCAGTCAGGCATCAAGACCGAACCGGCCTTTGCCAGACTTCTGGGATTGTCCGGCGACCCGTATATTGAACTGGCTGAACTTGTCAGCCTTTCGCCACCACAGCTTTGCCAACTACTTGGTGTTGGTGGAAACTAGGTGTTCTCAGTCACCGGATCACCGACGGTCATTGTGCCACCCGTGATCACGCGACAGGTCACACCACCCCGCCAGTCTGGTCTCAAAGCTTCTTGCAGTCCCATGGCAACCGCATCCATGCGATTGCACGGGTCTGTTTCGCCGGTAATTTCAAACACCACGTCACCGATTGAGAGTTTGCTGCCTTTGCTGCGTGGCAAGGCAATCCCGCGGACAAAAAGGTTGGCGCGGCGTTCGGTCCAGTGAATGTCATCTCGACCGATTTCGTGGCATGCCGTCTGCCAGTCTTCTTCGGCCAGAATGGTGACCTGACGTCGGCGCAGCTTGCCGCGAAAATCTCCGTCGATACCAAGTTCGGTTGTGACTGCGACGCTTTCAAGGCTTTCCATCGGGGCGCGCGGGCGTGCCTTGCGCGCGATACCTACAAGTTCGGCTTTATCGACCATTCAGGTTTTCCATTGACCGGAGATCACCCAGCGACCTGCGAAGTTTTCCGGCACCAGAATGGTCTGGCGCGGCGTGCCACTTTCATCAAGATCAGGGTAATCGGTGGTGTAATGCAGCCCCCGACTTTCGCGCCGCCACAGGGCAGATTGAATGATCAGCTTGGCAACGACCGACAGGTTACGCAGTTCCAGAAGGTCATTGGTGACACGGAAATTGCCGTAATATTCATCGATTTCCGATAACAGCAAATCCACCCGGTGCTGGGCGCGTTGCATGCGCTTGGTGGTGCGGACAATGCCGACAAAGTCCCACATCACGTTGCGCAGCTGTTCCCAGTTATGGGCAACAATGACTTCTTCGTCTGAATCGGTGATGCCGGTTTCATCCCAGTCCGGGATCGGTTTGAAAAGATCCTCGACCGGCAGGGCTTCGATAATGTCCTTTGCCGCGGCCTCGCCAAACACAAGGCATTCCAGAAGCGAGTTCGATGCCAGTCGGTTTGCACCATGCAAACCGGTGCCTGCACATTCACCAATGGCATAAAGCCCGGTCAGATCGGTACGCCCGCGCAGATCGGTCAGAACCCCGCCACAGGTATAATGGGCTGCCGGAACAACCGGGATCGGTTGTTGGGTCATATCGATGCCGTAGCTCAGGCAATTTTCATAGATGGTCGGGAAGTGTTCCTTGATGAAATCTGTCCCCTTGTGGGTGATATCAAGGTAAACACAATCTGCACCAAGACGTTTGAGTTCATGGTCAATCGCGCGTGCAACGATATCACGCGGGGCCAGTTCGCCACGTTCATCAAACCGGTCCATGAAGCGTGTGCCATCAGGCAGCAAAAGCTTGCCGCCTTCACCACGTACGGCTTCGGAAATCAGGAAGGATTTGGCTTGCGGATGATACAGGCACGTCGGATGGAACTGGCTGAATTCCATGTTCATCACACGGCAACCGGCACGCCATGCCATGGCAATACCATCGCCCGTTGACCCGTCCGGGTTTGAGGTAAACCGGTAAACCTTGCTCGCCCCGCCGGTGGCAAGGATCACGGTGCGCGCATTGAATGACTTGACCTTTCCGGTGCCAAGATCAAGCGCATAGGCCCCGATGCAGCGGCGACCTTCGCCACCGAACTTGCGATCAGTCACCAGATCAATCGCCAGATAGTTTTCAAAAACATCAATGTTCGGATGATTGACCGCCTGCCCCTGAAGCGTCGTCTGAACCGCACGCCCGGTGGCATCTGCCGCGTGCACAATGCGGCGATGACTGTGACCGCCTTCGCGGGTCAGGTGGAACGGCTGATTGTTATCGCCATTGGGGTCGCGGGTCAGTTGAATGCCAAGTTCATCAAGCCAGGCAATTGCCTTTGGCGCATTGGTGGCGACGAATTCGACGGTTTCGCGTTTGCAAAGGTCGGCGCCTGCCACCAGCGTATCACGAACGTGGTTTTCGATGCTGTCGGCGGCATCAAGCACAGCGGCAATACCGCCTTGTGCCCAGTTGGTCGATCCATCATCGATCTTTCCCTTGGAAAGAACGGCAACTTTTACATGCGGGGCAAGTTTGAGTGCCGTGGACAAACCGGCAGCACCACTACCGATAATAAGCACATCATACTGGAAAGAGTTTTCGGACATTTTTTCCCATCGCTTTCGGGCGGTGCCAGATGGCGGAAACTGGCGCGGTGGCGTCAACATCGGGCTCCGAACAGAGGCGCAGAATAGGACTGCTTTTAGCCAATCTCAAACATATTTGTCTGAAATGGTGTGATGATTTCTGTCTGCCTGTGTCAGATTTATTGCGCGTTGCTTGCAAATGGCCGCCAACCAGACAGATTAAGAAGGACCACCCAACACCAACTAGGGGAGTTTGCTGTGGGCAATTCTGCGCACAAGGAGACGGTTTATCGCGGTGGATGTCATTGCGGCGATGTCCGTTATGAAGTTCACGGGCCGGTTGACGATGCGGTGATGTGTCACTGCGAACTGTGTCGCAAGCTGCACGGACATGTCAGCTCTTATGCCCGCTTTGACCGCCATCATCTGAAACTGGCCAAGGATGACGGGCTGCGGTGGTATCGCATGTCCGATAAAACCGATCGCGGATTTTGCAAGGAATGCGGCACCGCCCTGTTCTGGCGCCCTGTGCGCAACGACAATATGGCACTGATGCCCGGAACTCTTGATGATACAAAGGGTATGACCACAGTCGGGCAGATTTATTGCGCAGATAAAGGGGATTATTATCCGCTTGATCCGGCAATTCCCCAACATGATCAATCAGACAAGGCCGACAATGCTGCCGTTGCCGATCAATCCTGATCGGTAACGCCGGGCACCTTCATCCAGGTCAGTTCGTGCTTGTTGTTATACAGATGCACGACCTTTGATCCGGGGATATCGGCAAACTCGGTGATTGCGGAATAGTCCGTATCGCCCTGCAATTTGATGGTGCAGATGAAATTGGTCGCCATCCCGGCATCCATCCACTGATTGACCAGTGTAAACAGTCGATCCGGATAGCAAATGACGTCCGAGCACAGCCAGTCAATATAGCCGATTTCTTCCGGGTTGAGGCCAAAGGCACTTTCCTGACGGAAATCCACACGCGGCAGATTGGCGATCTTGGCATCAAGACGCGCCTTGTCGATGGAAATGACGTCGGTACCAAATTCATGCAAAACCCAGGTCCAGCCGCCCGGGCTTCCGCCCAGATCCATGGTGCGATCACCGGCCTGCGGATAGGCGCCAACCCGGGTGAATGCCTCCCACAGTTTAAGGTAGGCACGGTTGGGTGGGGTGACCTTGTCTTCTTCAAACTCGACCTCGCCGTTTTTCCACGGGCTGGAACAATCGGCCGATGCAATGATGGTATCGGGATCAATCAGAGTCCATGAACCAAGCGGTGCGGTCGGGGCGGGTTCACCAAACACCTGACGCTTGGCAGACACATGGGGCAGATGCCCTTCGATCAGCTTGGCGCGCGAAAAATGGTCAAACTTGAACAGGGCCCAGTTGCGCTGATTGAATTTCAGGATTTTGGCCGCACCCTTGATCGACGGGATGGCAATGCGCACCGGATTGCGCCAGACATTCTGCGCCCAGAATACGCGCCGTTCCGGACCGGGGGCGAACATCAACCGGTCATGGCGTTCACTGACGTCACCAAGTTCGGCTTCAAGTTGATCCTCAAAGCCGACAGGGGCGAGGTAGCCGGTGGCATCCATTGGCTCGATTACGGCATCAACGCCGTCCGGGGTATCGAATGTCTGTGTGTTTTCCATCATGGGCCTGCTTTTACGCGGTTTTGACCCAATAAAAAAGCGGGAAAGCTGCATGACAGCTTTCCCGCCTGTGATTGTCGAGAAGTAAGACGACAGATCAGAATTTGTCAGCCTGAACCAGACCGTCGATCAGGATAACCTTGGTCGGATCGCCCTTGATGCCAAAGTCATTGTCGTTGATCATCGCAAGTGCACCGTCGCCCATGATGGCAAGGCCTTCAAGCTTGTTCGGGGCTTCCGGGTAGTCCGCGCTGTCAAAACGAAGCGTCTTGGAAACCGGGGTGAGATTGATGCTGTCAAGATCGTTTTGCTGTTCCAAAGTCGGACTGGTCGACATGTCATCCCATCGGGTGGCAAGGATGTTGGTTGCCCCTTCAAGTTCGACTTCATGCAGCTTCGTGGTCTTGTCAGTGCGTTCAAGCACCAGAAGACGGTCATTGCCAAGGGCGAGAACTTCGGAAATGCGCGGTGCGTTCTGTTTCTTGGACGGATCGTTGCGGAAGCTCTGCGGATCATCCAACTGATAGATATATTCACTGCTCAGTTTTGATGCTGCGCGATCATAAACGAACAGGCGGGTGTTCTTGGCCGCCTTGTAGGCATCGGCATTCGGGTTGGCCAGCGGGTTCTGAACCATGAAGTAAAGCTTGGTTTCGTCTGGCGATACGGCCATGGATTCAATGCCGCGGTTGGTCTGGCGTTTGACCAGAATGGCCGGAAGGCCACCGGTGACTGTATAAGCCGAACCTTCGAAATCCTTTTCCGAACCGGCCGGAACGATACGTTCAATGACGGTGCCGTCCGCCGCCGCATGCAGGATTGACGGACCGTTTTCTTCACCAATCCAGTAGGACCCGTCAGATAGACGAATAATACCCTCGGCATCGATGGAGGAAACAGACTGTTCAAGCGGATTGCCATTGGCATCGACCGGCTTTTCGGTCTTCGCCACGGTCAGCTTGTTGGTCAGGCCGGTCAAAGGCACACCATTCTGATCTTTCAGCGTAATGACGTCCTTGACGTCAAAGCTGCCATCGTCATTCAGGAAGATAGTATAGATCGAAGGCGAGTAATCCGGGGTCGGATAAACGCGGACTTTCTGCCCCTTGCAGACCTGATCGGCAGAAACACCAAGGACGGCTTCAACATCGCCACAGACAAAGTTCGGGCCACGGTCAGAAACGGCATAGAACATGTTGGCCGGATCGCCCGGGCGGCGGTATGCGCCAGAACCAAAGCCGACGGTAAGCGGGCGTGCCTTGCCTCCGTCAACCATGACGGTTGAAAGGTTGTTGATCGCACTTTTGGTTTCAAAAACCTTGGCTTCGCCTGCCATGGCAGAACCCGCCATCAGCATGGCGGTAACACCGAAAAGACCGGCTGCAAACGTCCGTTTCATCACTGGGAATTCCCCGAAAAATTTCACAAAAACACTTAGGCTCAAGCCCGCAATGTTCGGGCGAACTGTGTTCCTGTTCACATTAAGGGTTCTGTGTGACAGTTTGTTTGCACTTGAGCGTCGCTTTGATGAAACAAATCAGACGCTTGGCCAGGTTTGGGATGTACTACTTCCAGAAATCCTCGCGGCGGACCGTGAAGGTTTCCGAAACGCTGGCATATTCCTGATAGCCAAGCCGCGCGAGCGGCTCAAACAGTGTGATATCAACCATGCCATCGCGAATGATGTCATCATCGATATGCAGGCCAACGACGGTTCCAATCACCATCGCACACGGGCGTTCCGGATTGGCGCTTGGCAGGTCGACAATCTGGAACACTTCACATTCCATATGGATCGGCACACCCTTGATCAGATGCGGTTTGACGCATTTTGCCGGCAGCTTTTCCAGCCCGGCATATTCAAACTCATCTTCGCCCGGCGGCAGCGGGGCCGAGGAAAAATTAAGTTCTTTCAGCATCGCCTTCGGCGCAACGCCAACAACAAACTCGCCGGTATCGCGCGCATTGCGCAAACTGTCGACCGACCCGCCCGACGAAAACATTACCATCGGCGGATTGCCATGCACCGCATTGAAAAAGGAATAAGGCGCAAGGTTGGCCCGGCCTTCCTTGTCGAGTGTCGATACCCAGCCAATCGGACGCGGCGCCACACAGGCCTTGAACGGGTCATGTGGAAGATTGTGGGCGGTTTTTCCGGGCTCGTAAAACATCGGGACGTCCGTTCTGGTTGGCGGTGTCTTTTATCCGACTGCAAAAAGCAATCAGATCACTTGATCATGCGTCATATTTCATTGTCCCGGCGCGTATTCGTGTTCGCGTACATGATCCGGGCGGTCGGACAGATGCAGGCGTGTCTGCGCCATTGGCGTTTCGGCGATGATCTTGCCCCGGCGGATAACGAACAGGCGGTTGGCGCGCATGCGGATGGCCTCGATGGTGTCGCGGGCCTGCAGGATGACGAAATCGGCATTGTTGCCAACTTCAATCCCATACCCTTCAAGTCCCATGATCTTGGCGGGTTCTGTCGTGACCGCATCAAAGCAGGCGCGGATATCATCGCGTGACGTCATCTGGGCGACATGCAGCCCCATGGATGCGACTTCAAGCATGTCGCCAGAACCCATCGAATACCAGGGATCCATGACGCAATCATGACCGAAGGCCACCGTGAGCCCGGCCTTGCGCAATTCCGGCACACGGGTCATGCCGCGACGCTTGGGATAGGTGTCATGACGGCCCTGAAGGGTGATGTTGATCAGCGGATTGGCAATGGCGGAAACCTCTGCCTCGGCCATCAGGGCGATCAGCTTGGAGACATAGTAATTATCCATCGAGTGCATGGATGTCAGGTGTGAGCCGGTCACCCGGCCCTGAAGCCCCAAACGCTGGGTTTCATAGGTCAGCATTTCGATATGACGCGATAGCGGATCATCAGATTCATCGCAATGCATATCGACCATAAGCCCGCGGTCCGCCGCCATTTCGCAAAGTTCTTTGATGCTTTGTGCACCATCGGCCATGGTGCGTTCGAAATGCGGAATGCCGCCCACAACATCGACACCCTTGTCCAGCGCACGGATGGTGTTTTCCTTGGCGGTCGGGCTGCGCAAATAACCATCCTGCGGGAAGGCCACCAGTTGCAGATCGATATAGGGTGCGACCTGTTTCTTGACTTCCAGCAACGCATCAACCGCCAGCAACCGGTCATCGCAAACATCGACATGGGTGCGGATGGCAAGCAGTCCTTTGGAGACCGCCAGATCGCAATATTTAAGCGCGCGCTCAATCACCGCTTCGGGGGTCAGAAGCGGTTTAAGCTCCCCCCACAGTGCGATGCCTTCAAGCAACGTGCCCGACTCATTCATGCGCGGCAGACCGAGTGACAGGGTCGCGTCCATGTGGAAATGGCTGTCGACAAAGGGCGGGCTGACCAGCATGTCACCACAATCAAGCACCTCAACCGAGGGCACATCGATATGTTCGGCAATCTCGATGATTTTGCCGTTCTGACACGCGATATCCACACCGGTTGGGCCATTGGCGATATTGGCGTTTTTCAGGATCAGATCGGGTTGCATGATGTCATCCTTGGTCTGGTGGTGGCAGTCATAGTTGTGGTGCTGTGCTTAACGCTGGCCCTTGAACCATGGCACAAGAAGCGCCTTGGGGTAATCGGCTTTGCGGGCGACAACAATAAGCGCAATGATCGACAGGATATAGGGCATCATCAGGAATACCTGCGATGGCAGGAATGCGCCGACCTCGGTCTGCAGGCGTACCTGAAACGCGTCAAATGCCCCAAACAGCAAAGCCCCGATCAATGCCTTGCCCGGTCGCCAGCTGGCAAACACGGTCAGCGCGATACAGACCCAGCCACGGCCATTGATCATGCCAAAGAAGAACGCATCAAAGGCCGACATGGTCAGGAAAGCCCCGCCCAATGCCATCAGTGATGATCCGACAACGACCGCACCAATGCGAAGGCCATAAACCGAAAGCCCCTGTGCCTCTACCGAGGACGGGTTGTCGCCAACCGCCCGGATCGCAAGACCAAGTGGCGTGCGATACAAAACCCAGCCAGTGACGAACACCAGCACAAGGGCCAGCATCGTCATCGCCGTTTGCGAAAACAGTGCCTGACCGATGAAGGGTAGGTCTGAAAGAAACGGGATATCAAGCGGACGGAACGGTTCGATGCGCGGCGGGGACGAAACATCGGGCAATGCCGTGCGATAGGTGAAATAGGACAGGCTGGTCGCAAGCAACGTCACCCCGATGCCTGACACATGCTGGCTGAGCCCCAGCGGCACAGTCAGGATCGCATGGATCAGGCCAAAGAAGCCACCCGCAAGGGCTGCAACCAATACACCGCCCCAAAGACCGGCACCTAGCCATACAGCCATCCAGCCCGCCATGGCACCGGCGGTAAAGATGCCCTCGATCCCAAGGTTAAGCACACCGGCGCGTTCGCAAATCAATGCGCCCAACACGCCAAAGATCAGCGGGGTCGCAATGCGAATGGCGGCTTCCCAGAAGCTGGCGGCAAGAAGAATATCAATGATTTCCATGGTCTTTCCCCTTAGCCCTGCGCCGATTTGCGATCAAAGTGAACCCTAAACCGGGTCAAGAACCCGCCGATCAAAACGCACAGCAACGCCATGGCAACGATCAGATCGGCGAGATAGCTTGAAACGCCAATTGCACGGCTCATGGAATCTGCACCGACAAAGACCGATGCAACAAACAACGCCGATGCAATTACGCCGATGGGTGACAGACGGGCAAGCATAGCGACCACAATTCCGGCATAGCCATATCCGGGCGACAGGTCAGTTGCGAGGTAACCACGCGTGCCAGCCACTTCCGATACCCCGGCAAGACCGGCCAAACCACCCGACAGGGCGGCAACAAGGATCATGGTTTTGGTCACCGAAATGCCGGAAAATTTGGCAGCTGCGGCATTTTCCCCCACTGCACGAATTTCAAAGCCCCATACCGTGCGTTTGACGAAAATCGCCAGCGCAATGGCCGAAACAAGTGCGATGAGAAGCCCGATATGTACCCGCATGCGTTCCAGAAGGGCCGGGAATGCTGCACTATCAATGATCGGTTCAGACTGCGGCCAGCCCATCGACATCGGGTCTTTAAGCGCCCCTTCGAGCATCATCTGGACGAACAGCAACACGATGAAATTCAAAAGCAGGGTGGTGACCACTTCATCGACGCCAAGGCGGGTTTTCAAAAGCGTCGGGCCAATCAGCATCAGCGCACCTGCAATCATGCCTGCGATGATCACAACCGGGATCATCACCCAGCTTGGCCCATCAATCACACCCGAACCAACGGCAACGGCGGCCATGGCCCCCATGTAGAGCTGGCCTTCAGCACCGATATTCCAAAGCTTGGCCCGGAATGCGATGGCGGCCGCAAGCCCAGTCAGGATCAGGGGCGTTGCGCGGGTCAGCATTTCCGAGGTCGAGAACACGGAGCCAAAGGCACCGCTGATCATAAGGCCATAGGCCTCAATGATCGGCGCACCGGCAAGGGCAAGCGGAATGGCGGCCAGAAGAATGGCAATCGTCGCGGCCAGAACCGGGACGCCATAAACCAGAAACGGGCCGGGATTGCTGCGGGGTTCAAAGCGGATCATGCCGTTTCTCCCGGATTGGTGGTCGTCGTGGCAGGAGGGGCATCGGGGGCATGCGAGGCGGCTTTTTGTCCGGCCATCATCAGGCCAAGTTCGGACCGATCAATGCTATCGGTTGGCATGGCGGGTGTAATATGCCCGGCATGGATCACCGCGATTTGGTCGGAAATGGTCAGAAGTTCATCAAGGTCTTCGGAAATCAGGATCACTGCGGCCCCGCCCTGGCGGGCTTCCAGCAATCGACGATGGACTTCGGATTGCGCGCCGACGTCAAGGCCGCGTGACGGCTGATTGGCAAGGATCAGCTTGGGCGACTTTTCCAGAACACGCGCCAGGATCAGTTTCTGGATATTGCCGCCGGACAACAGGCGCGCCGGGGCATCCGGGCCCGGGCAGCGCACATCATAATCGGCAATCGCATGTTCCGCACGTTTGCGGATGGCCTCGAAATCAAGGAAACCGAGTTTCTGGTATTCCGCGCTTCGGACATCCTCGATTGCGATGTTTTCAGCCACCGTCATTGATCCGACCATGCCGTCATGATGGCGGTCTTCCGGAATGCGTGCGATGCCGTTCTGCGCGAAGGTGTGGGCGTCGAATTTGGTGACTTTTTCGCCAAATATTTCGACTGTGCCGCGATCGGGTTTATCAAGCCCGGCGATAAGTTGCGCCAGCGCCGCCTGCCCATTGCCCGATACCCCGGCAATGCCAAGAATTTCGCCTTCCCGGGCGGTGACATTCACCCCATGCAGGGACCGGCGGGAATCACCGCGATCAATGGTCACATCGACAAGTGTGATGACGGGCTTTCCGGGCGCGCGCGGTGTACGGCGGCTGGCGGGAACTTCGCGACCGACCATCAGTTCGGCGATGGATTTATGGTTCGCATCGCTGGTTTTCATTTCGCCAACCTTGGCACCGCCGCGCAGGACCGCAATCCGGTGCGAAACAGCAAGAACTTCGGCCAGCTTGTGGGCGATGATGATCACCGCAAGGCCGGTTGCGGCAAGTTTGCGCAGGATGGCAAACAGGCTGTCGGCTTCTTGCGGTGTCAGAACGGCGGTGGGTTCATCAAGAACCAAAAGCCGCGCATTGCGATAAAGCGCCTTGAGGATTTCAACGCGCTGCTTTTCACCGACGGTCAATTTGTGCACTGGCTGATCAAGATCGACATTAAGCCCCGATCCGGCCATCAGTTCACCAAGCTTTGCGCGTGCGCTGCTGCGATCACGACGGAGCCTGAAAATAGGTTCGGTCCCAAGGACAATGTTATCAAGCCCGGTCAGGTTTTCGGCCAATGTGAAATGCTGGTGAACCATGCCGATCCCGGCATCAAGGGCAGCCTGCGGGGCGCCCGGTTCAAGCTGTTCAAGGTTACCATCGCGACCAGCGACCGTAACGGTGCCTTCGTCTGCGACATAGTGACCGAACAGAATATTCATCAAGGTGGTTTTACCCGCACCGTTTTCACCAAGAAGGGCAACGATTTCGCCCTTGTGAACGGTCAGGTCGATGGCGTTATTGGCAACGAGTGGGCCAAATCTTTTGGTGACACCTGCCAGCGACAGCAGCAGGTCTTGCGACGTTTCGGATGATGTGTGCGCAGCAGATGACATTCGGGTAATCCGTTTTGTTTTTATGCGTCACGCTGTGGGGCAGTGGGCGGCTTTGTGGTGGGTATGATGTCGTAAATGACAAAGGGCAGTTCGATTGTTTAACCGAACTGCCCAGTGATTTCAGCGAAATCTTACATTGATGATTTCGGTTCTTCGTCGTTTACGTCAACCGTGAAGGACCCATCAAGGATTTCAGCCTGTTTGACTTCGACTTCTTCAACCGTGCCGTCCGGCAGCAGTGCCGGATCGAGAACGACAGAACCGCCGCCATATTCCATGTAGCTGAACTTGCCGTAATCTTCGGCCTTGAATTCACCGGCTTTGACCGCCTCGATGGCATGGTCAATGGTGGCTTCCATGTGCCACAGGGCCGAACCCAGAATGGTGCCCGGATAATCAGCCGCGGTGTCGATCACGTTGCCAACGGCCAGAATGCCGCGTTCCTTGGCGGCATCGGAAACGCCAAAGCGTTCGGCATACATGATGTCCGCACCGCTATCAATCATGGCAAAGGCTGCTTCTTTGGCCTTGGGCGGGTCATACCAGCTGTTGATGAAGGTCACCATGAATTCGACATCCGGATTGACCGATTTGGCACCTGCCATGAAGGCATGCATCAGACGGTTCACTTCCGGGATGGCAAAACCGCCAACCATGCCGATCTTGTTGGTTTCGGTCGCCTTACCAGCCGCCATGCCGACAAGGTAGCTCGGCTCGTGGATGAAGTTATCAAAGACCGAGAAGTTTTCCCCGTCCGGGGCAAAGCTTGACCCCATCAGGAACGCGGTTTCCGGATAGTCGGCCGCAACCTTGCGCGCAGCACGTTCGACACCGAACACTTCACCAACGATCAGGTCTGAACCGTTTTCGGCATATTCGCGCATGACGCGCTCATAGTCGGTGTTGGCGACGTTTTCGGAAAACTCATAGGAAATATCGCCACGTGCTTCGGCGGCATTAAGCGCCTTGTGAATGCGCGATACCCACTGCTGTTCGACCGGAACGGTGTAGATTGCCGAAACCTTAAGCGGATCGGCGGCCTCGGCCGGTGCACCAAAGCCAAACGATACGACGGCGGCTGCGCCAGCGATGGCCGACAGCATGGCACGACGCGTTAGGCGGAAAGTACCAGACTTCATTTTTGTCCCCCTGCGGATTTATTGCCGTTATGCGAAACTCAACCTTTTGCATAGATTGTGGGCAGATTGTATACGCGATCACAAAAGAGGCAAAGCACCTTCTGTCCAAATGGTCAGTTTTCCACTCTTTGGTGTAAGTATTTGGGAATGCACGGGGTTTGGGGTGAATTAACGCGTGCAAATGGCAGGTTTCTGCGCAGCCAAAAGGTGATCGGTGGATATTCCGGTGCCGATTGGTGCTGTTTCGCGCAGGCCCGATACCCGAGTCCGGGCTGTATCAACCGTATTTGTGACCATGCGGTAGCAGGGGCAAAATCTTCCGGTTTTTCGGGCATAGCGGTTAAGATTGTCTAAACAGGTGACGCACTTTCTAACACAATGCGAATCCTTGAAAAATTTCGGAGTCGGTTAACTCTTTCATTAACTATTTCGGTTGATGCTTTCATCAAGATTTCAAGGGGGAACCTAGAAGGCATCATGACAAAAAAGACATCTTTACCACTTGATCAGGTGATGGTTGGCGATTGCATCGAGCTGATGAACAGCCTGCCGGAAAAATCCGTCGATCTGATTTTTGCCGATCCGCCCTATAACCTTCAGCTTGGTGGCGATCTTCTGCGCCCGAACAATTCCAAGGTCGACGCTGTTGACGATCATTGGGATCAGTTCGACAGCTTCCGTCACTATGACGAGTTCACCCGTGACTGGCTGACGGCGGCGCGCCGCGTGCTTAAGGACACCGGTGCGATCTGGGTGATCGGTTCGTATCACAACATTTATCGTGTTGGTAACATGCTCCAGGATATCGGGTATTGGATCCTCAATGATATCGTCTGGCGCAAAACCAACCCGATGCCGAACTTCCGCGGCAAGCGTTTCTGCAACGCGCACGAGACCCTTTTGTGGTGTTCCAAAAGCGAAGAGCAAAAGGCCATCACCTTTAACTACGAAGCGATGAAGCAGCTCAATGAAGGCCTGCAGATGCGCTCTGACTGGTTGATGCCGATTTGCTCTGGCTCGGAACGTCTTAAGGACGACAAGGGCAAGAAGGTCCATCCGACCCAGAAGCCCGAAGCATTGCTTCAGCGTGTTCTGATGGCGACCACCCGTCAGGGTGATGTGGTGCTTGATCCGTTCTTTGGCACCGGCACCACTGGTGCAGCCGCACGTCGTTTGGGCCGTCACTTCATCGGTCTGGAACGCGAAGAAAGCTATGCCGAGGCCGCGCGCGAACGCATTTCCAAGGTTCAGATGCTGGATGGCGACAGCCTTGAGCTGACCGAGTCGAAGCGTTCCCTGCCGCGTATCCCGTTTGGTGCGGTGATCGAACGTGGCCTGCTTTCGCCGGGCGACAAGATCTATGACAACCGGGGCAATGTTGCCGCCATGGTACGTGCTGATGGCTCGATCAGTCACAAGGACAATGCCGGTTCGATCCATCAGATCGGTGCCCACGTTCAGGGCGCACAGGCTTGTAATGGTTGGACTTATTGGCATTACAAGTGCGATGGCCGACTGGTTTCGATCGACAATCTGCGCAGTCAGCTGCGTAAGGAAATGGGTCAGGTCCCCGCCTGATCCAAGCCGCAAAACTTCGGCTAAATCCTTGATGCCTAAAAGAACCGGCGTGGTTGCAAAACCCGCCGGTTTTGCTTTTGGGCAAAAATCTTGCTATATTCCGATCATCAAACTTATCCGCAAGGATAGATGGAGAAGAATATGCAAGCAGGTGCAGTAGGGGGTGCAGCATACGCACCCAACCCGGTACAAATTCAGCAGGCAGCCGCGCCAATTGCTGAAACGGGTAACAACGACCTGAATTCACCGCCGGCACAGCGGATAGAGCAAGCAGCAGAAACCGAAACGTCGCAGCAGGCAGCCCCGACCCCGACAGAGGGCCGTGGACAGGTGATCGACATTTACGCCTGATCGCGCCGCGCGATGTTCAAAAACAAAAGGCCCGTGGTTTTGACCTCGGGCCTTTTTAATTTCGGTGCTTTCATTCGGCACAGCTATTCAGTTCAGGCTGGCCCGTATTTCAGGGCATGTCGGACGATCTTTTTCATGATGGTCGGCAGGGCAAAATCCGAAAGCCCGTCAATGGTTGTCCAACTACCGTCAAGTGTATCGGCATGATCAGCGGGCAGCGTCGTGGCCAGCACGCTGACATTGAGATGAAAATGCGTGAAGGTATGACCAACCTTACCGTCAAGTTCCGACCAATTGGCGGATACCGGTGCTTCGGACAACATCACATCATCGGGCGCGTCAATCGCGCGCCAGTCACTTCCGGGCACTTCATACAGGCCCCCCAGCAATCCCTTTTCCGGGCGGCGGCGCACCAGGATGCGGCCATCATCTTCGCGTCGGATCCAAAACGCATAACCAACCCGGGTTGGTTTGGGTTCCTTTTTGCGTTTCTTGGGAAGGTCGGGCGCGATGCCTGATTTGCGGCCTTCACAATCGGCTTGCCATGGGCAAATGCCGCACGCGGGATTGCGCGGTGTGCAGACTGTCGCCCCAAGATCCATCAATGCCTGTGCATAATCGCCGGGGCGGTCGGATGGGGTCAGGGCAGCCGACTTTTCCTTGATTTCCGGTTTGACGTCGGGCAACGGCGTTTCCAGCGCAAACAGGCGCGAAATCACCCGTTCGATATTGCCATCCACCGGGCTTGCATGGCGGTTAAAGGCAATGGCGGCAACTGCGCAGGCGGTATAGGGGCCGATACCCGGCAGTTTCAGCAACCCTTCCTCGGTATCGGGGAAAACGCCGTCATATTCCGATGCGACAACCTTGGCGCATTTGTGCAGGTTGCGCGCCCGTGCGTAATATCCCAGCCCCTGCCATGCATGCAAAACATCATCAAGTTCGGCATTGGCAAGATCGGTCACGGTTGGCCAGCGTTTCAGAAATGCAGCAAAATATGGCCCCACCGTTTGCACGGTGGTTTGTTGCAGCATGATTTCGCTTAGCCAGACATGATAGGGATCTGGCGTGTCGCCGGGTTCTGATCGCCAGGGCAGGGTGCGGTGATGGCGGTCGTACCATTCCAGCATGCTTGCTGCGAGGCGTTGGGTATCCTGATGGGTGAAATGCACGTCGATCCCGTGTTATGTTGTTTTGCGGACACAGACTTTTGGTCCGAAGGTATGCAGACCCTACGAAAGAAGCGGGCGTGAGCAAGAAAAAAGATAGTGTTGGTACGAAAAGTGGCTCGGTGATGGATCAGCCATCCAAAACCGTTGCGCCCAAAAAGAAGCAGGGCTTTGTCCCGCTGGGCAGCTCGGAACGTCGGATGGGCCTGCGTAATGTTGCACCCCTTGTTGGCAACCTGACCCGGCCGCTGGTGCGCAAGCGCGGCTTTTTCCAAACGGAAATCATCCTGCATTGGGCCGAGATCGTCGGGCGTGATCTTGAACAATACACAATGCCGCTGAAATACAGCCCGCCGCCCAAGGAAAGCATGGCCGGTGGTACATTGCTGATCAGGGTTGTCGGGCCGGTAGCCCTTGAGCTGCAACACCGCATGCCGCAGATCATCGAACGGGTGAACAGTTATTTTGGCTATCGTGCGATCAACAAGATCACGATGCTTCAGGGCGATATTTCACGGCCCGAACGGACCGTTCATCGCCCGACCGACGTGCCCGAGGCCGACATCAGCCCAACCAGTCAGGCCGACCTCGAAAAGATCGAAGATCCGCACCTTCGCGAAGTTCTGACCCGCCTTGGTCGTCACATCGCCGGTGCAAGCGGCGGTTTGCGCCCCAAAACAGGCAAGAAATAACGCTTTCGCGACCGTAACCGTGGGCATTTGATAACTTGCCCTGCGGTCACGATCTGTTGTCTTGCGCGTCGTCGATAATCGAATCAGTTTCATGAAATGAACGATCACGGAGTTGCCGCAATTGCGCACCACTTTGGCGACTCGTTGGTGGCATAGCCGTTTTCGGGGGTGTGTTGACTCGCGCGCTGCAACAGGCTTGTAATCACAAAACTTTGTTTTAACGGAGGTTTCCTTGCTAAAGGCAGTTAAGTTTCTTGCTTGTGCGTTTTTGATGATGGTTGGGGTCGCAAGCACCCAACAGGCACAGGCAGTTGAATGGAAAGAACATGTGCTGGGCGACGAAAATGCGCCGGTCACGATGATTGAATATGCATCTTTGACCTGCCCGCATTGTGCGTCCTTCCACACCGAGGTTCTGCCTGAGATCAAGGAAAAGCTGATTGATACCGGCAAACTGAAACTGATCTTCCGCGACTATCCGCTTGATGGTGTTGCGCTACGTGCGGCTGCAATCGCACAGTGCGCGGGCGAAGATCGTTATTTCGGTGTGCTTGGCATGCTGTTCAAATCGCAGATGACCTGGGCGCGTTCGCAGGACCCGATTGCCAGCATCAAGGAAGTGGTCCGCTTTGCCGGAATGACCGGTGATGCGGTTGATGCCTGCATGGCCGATCAGGAACTGATTGATGGTATCGTCGGCTCACGCATGCGTGGCGAACAGGAGTTCAACGTTAATTCCACGCCAAGCTTCGTTCTTGATGGCGACACCATTGCCGGTTCGCGTGACGCGGAATTCTTTATCGAAAAAGTCGAAGACCTTATCGACTAAATAAAACAATTCTGCCGGACACCGCATATGTGGTGTCCGGCAACAAGGGACAGGGTCGGACCGGGGGACATGATTGGTCCAGTTTAAATCGCTAAAGCTGACGGGTTTCAAATCCTTCGTCGATTCAACAGATTTATTGGTTGAAGACGGGCTGACCGGTGTTGTCGGCCCGAACGGCTGTGGCAAATCCAATCTTGTCGAAGCATTGCGTTGGGTGATGGGGGAAACATCGGCCAAGCAGATGCGTGGCTCGGACATGTCCGACGTGATTTTTGGCGGCACATCGTCGCGACCGGCGCGCAACGTTGCCGAAGTATCCGTCACCCTTGATAACAGCGAGCGCAAGGCGCCCGCGATGTTCAACGACTTCGACATGCTTGAAGTCACGCGCCGCATTGAACGTGGCGGTGGGTCGAACTATCGCGTGAATGGCAAGGATGTCCGTGCGCGAGATGTGCAATTGCTATTTGCCGATGCCGCAACCGGTGCACGGTCAAATGCCATGGTTTCCCAAGGTAAAATTGGTGCACTGATCGGGGCCAAACCGATCCAGCGTCGCCTGATCCTTGAAGAGGCCGCCGGCATTACCGGTCTGCATTCACGCCGCCACGAGGCGGAATTGCGCCTTAAGAACGCAGAACAGAACATGGAACGTCTTGAAGACGTTCTGTTGCAGCTTGATGGCCAGATCGCATCGCTGCAAAAACAGGCAAGACAGGCCGAACGGTATCGCAAACTTTCCGAAAGTGTCCGCGAGACCGAGGCATTGTTGTTCCACATCCGCTGGTCCGAAGCCCAAAAACGCCAGGAAGATGCACGTGAATTGCTGGTCGCGGGCGAAAGTGCGGTACGTGATCTGACCTCGTCGGTGACCGAGGCGACCACGGTTCAGGCCCATGTGGCCGCAAGCCTGCCCGATCTTCGCAAAAAAGAGGCCGAGGCCGCCGCCGCCCTTCAACGTCTTTTGATCGAGCGCGAAGGTCTTGATAAGGACAAGGCCCAGATCGAAACCCAGATGGGCCAATTGCGTGCCCGTATTCAGCAAATCGATGCCGACCTTGCGCGTGAGGCCGAATTGGCAAGTGATGCGCAAGGCGCGCTTGAAAAGCTCAAGAACGAGCGTGAAGAACTCCGCGAGGCCCAAGGCGGCGAAGATGACGCCCTTGATGAAGCCCGCGAAATGGCATCCGAAAAGGCGCTGCGCGTCGAAGAACTGGAAGCCGATGTTGATCAATTGACCAACAAGGTCGCCGAGGAAGAGGCACGCCTTAAATCGGTGCAGCAGCGCCTCAGCGAACTGAATGCCCGCCGTGCGCGCCTGACCGAACGCCATGACGAGGCCGTCGCCAAGCTTGATGATATCCGAATTGAGGCCGACTTTTCCGAGGCGCTTGAAGAAGCAAGCATGCATCTTGAAGAGTGCGAGGAACTGGTCGAACAGCGCAAAATGGCCGTCGAAGAGGCCGAGATGCGCTTGGCCGAAATGCGTGATCGTGAAGATGGTCTTAAAACCGCCGAAAGTGATGCGCGCGATGCACTGCGTGATGCCGAAAGCCGCAAGGCGCGCCTGACCGCCGAGATCGACGCACTTGAAAGCCTGCTGCGCGGCGGTGACGATGATAAATATCCCGGCGTGATCGAAAACATCACGGTTCAAAGCGGCTTTGAACTTGCCATGGCAGCAGCCCTTGGTGAGGACCTTGATGCCCCGGATGCAACCGATGCCGCAATGCATTGGGCCGCCATTGATCCGGCGACCGATGATCCGGCCCTGCCGGACGGGGTGTCGGCCCTTGCCAAATATGTCGAGGCACCCGCACTTTTGAACCGGCGTCTGTGGCAGATCGGCATTGTTGAAGACGAAGCAACCGGTAACTTCCTTGCCAAAAACCTCAAGGTTGGTCAGCGCCTTGTGTCGCGCGACGGGGCGCTTTGGCGTTGGGATGGCTATCGTATTCTGGCCGGGGCGGAATTGCCCGCTGCGGTCCGTCTGCGCCAGCGTAACCGACTTGATGAATTGCGCTGCGAACTTGAAGAAGCCGATGCGGTTGTCGAAGCTGCAAGCGAGCGGGCCGAAATCGCCAGCGAAAATGTCGAACGCCTTGATGAAGAAATCGAGGCGGCCCGTACGGCCGAACAGGAAGCACACCGCGCGGTGCGCGATGCTGAAACTGCGGCCTCATCCGCACGCGAAGAAATCGCAAATATCAAACGCGATGCCAGCGCGATTGAAAGCCGCCTTCAGAACGCCGAAGAGGCCGAAAAACGCGCCAAGCAGGACCTTGATGAACTGATTGCCGAACAGGAAGAGCTTGCAGCCCTGCCAGAGGAAAGCAGCGAGGGCCTGATGGAAATCAAGGCTGAGTTGATTGAAAAACGCGCCAATCTTGCCGATGCGCGTGCGGACCATATGGAAGCCCGCAGCCAGCTTGAACGCATGCAAAGCACCATGTCAGGCCGCCGCAAGCGCCTTGAATTCGTTGAAAACGAAATTGCCACATGGAACGAACGTGCATCGGGTGCCGGTGAACGTGTTGCCGAATTGCGCGAACGCCAGGAAGAGGCCCGCATGGAGATCGAGGAGCTTGAACTCAAGCCCGAAGAGATCGAAGAACGCCGTGCCATTCTTTCTGACCGGATCGAGCTTTCCGATCAAACCCGCAAAGATGCCGCTGATGAATTGCAGCGCGCCGAAAATGCTCAGCGCGAAGCCGATATCAACCTGCGCGAAGCCGAACAGAAATTGGCCGAAGCCCGTGAAGGTCGTGTGCGCTGTGAAGCGCTGCTTGAGCAGGCCGAACAGCATCGCCGCGATTTGATCGAACGTATCCGCGAACGTGTCAATGCGACGCCGGATCAGTTGGTTGAGCTTGGCAAGATTGACCTGACCAAGGACCTGCCAAGCGAAGGCGACATTGAAGCTCGTCTGCAACGCCAGACCCGCGAACGCGAAAATCTTGGTGCGGTTAACCTGCGTGCCGAGGTCGAACTGGCCGAGATGCAGGAACAGAAAGACACCATGGTGTCTGAACGCGATGATTTGATTGCTGCCATTGAAAAACTGCGCAATGGCATCAATCAGCTCAACCGCGAAGCCCGTGCGCGTTTGAAAGCGGCCTTTGACGAGGTCGACAAGCATTTCCAGCAACTGTTTGTCCGCCTGTTTGGGGGCGGCGGTGCGCACCTGATGCTGACCGATGCGGATGATCCGCTTGAAGCTGGGCTTGAAATCATGGCATCCCCGCCGGGTAAAAAGCTTCAGCATCTGTCGCTTCTGTCAGGTGGGGAACAGGCGCTGACTGCGGTGGCGCTTCTGTTCGCGGTCTTCCTGACCAATCCGGCCCCGATTTGCGTCCTTGACGAGGTTGACGCCCCGCTTGATGACGCCAACGTTGACCGGTTCTGTAAACTGTTGGAGGCCATTGGCCGTCATGCCAATACCCGCTTCCTAGTCATCACCCACCACCGTATGACCATGGCCCGTATGAACCGTCTGTTTGGGGTGACCATGGCCGAGCGCGGTGTTTCGTCCCTGGTCTCGGTCGACCTGCATCAGGCAGAAGTCTATTCCAAGAAAGAACAGACCGAGCTCGACTTCACCAGTTAGTCCGTGCCCTTTATTAAGCAATCCATTAATAAACTGATAGGGCACGCGATGTTACACATCATTGAAACTCAATGATGGTGAAGGCCTGATGTCCCAGAAAGTGCGCGAGCTTTACGAACAGTTTCCCTATCCGTTGCGCGATCCAGGGCAGGAAAAAGACCGCCTGTTAATGCCGCCGATCGATACCCTGTCACGGGTCAATCATTACTGTTTTGGCGGGACAAAGGAATTTGATGCCACCTTCCGCGCACTGGTTGCCGGTGGCGGCACCGGGGATTCGATGATCTGGCTGGCAGAACAATTGCGCGATGTCGGTGGATCGGTGACCTACCTCGAGCCGTCCGCGGCCAGTACCAAGGTCGCCCGTGCCCGGGCCGAGGCACGCGGTCTTTCAAACGTCACCTACGTCAATCAGACCATCTCTGAATTTGCCAAATCCAAGCCCGAGCCGTTTGATTACATCAATTGTGCCGGTGTCTTGCACCATCTTGAAGACCCGGAAGAGGGCCTTCGCGATTTGATGTCGGTGCTTAAGGCCGACGGTGCGATGGGCATCATGGTCTATGGCGAACACGGGCGCCTTGCCGTGACCGAGTGGCGCAAAATGATCGAGCCATTGCTGGAAGGCAAAGACCTGCAGCAACAGTTGGCGATGACGCGGACATTGCTATCGTCGCTGCCCGAAGACAACATGCTGCTTAAGATGGGCGGCGGTCTGGGCTTCATCAAAGGGTTGCTTGAAAACGATCCGGAAATTGTTGATTTGCTGCTTCATCCCGTTGAATGCGCATATGACGTCCACGGGGTGTATGATTTCGCGTCTTCTGCGGGCCTTCATGTTGCGGCCTTTACGGGCTTCTTCGGGTTTGGTGGAACGGGCAAGGCGCATTACAAGATCGACAATCTGGTGCGTGATCCGGCCATTCTGCGCGAACTGGCGGCCAAGCCGCTTCGCGATCAGCAGGCATTTTGCGAAAGGTTCAGTGGCGCGATGCCGCTGCATGCATTCTACCTGACCCGTGAAGACAAGAGCCAAACTGCCGAAATGCTGCCAGATGCCGAACTGGCACCTTACTTCTTCGTCCCGCCCAACAAGACCTTTTTTGATGATCTGGTGGCATTGGCCGGACAACCTGTTCTGATCGAAGACGGCAGTGGCAATGCGGTCGACCTGACCGGTGGGCCGGATCTGGCCCGCTTGCTGGCGGTCTTTGATGGCAAAAAGACGGTTGCAGAACTTGTCGCCATTCTGCGCGATGAAATTCTTGATACCCAGCCGATTGATATGAACTCGATTGCGATCAATACATTGGGGGCTGTGTGGGCGCTGTTTCACAAGTTCGATTGGATGTTGTCATCAAAGCCTGGCGGCTGGCAAAAAACCGACGGTGAACGGACGCTCGGCGTGCGCAAGATCTGATTGGTTTGCGGGGGTAGCGCCCCTGCAAGCCTCATTCGGTGACCGCGGGTGAATCGGGAATGCCGACTTTCTTTAATCCACCGATATTTCATGGTTTTGGGCAAAAACACTCCTGATTTTGGCAAATTGCCGGGGCCCGGTGAAAAACACCGAATTTGTCATCTATGATGCCAAAGGGGATAAAACCGGCAGGAACCAAGGAAAACCGCCGGTTGCAGGCCAGTGGCGCAGATCACTGTCAATTCTTTTGACTGCGACTATTGCCTAACTCTAAAAGTGTTTTCCTTCACATTTAAGGGGTTAAGTGTCTGAAATAATTATTATTATTTCGGTTTTCAAAGGCCCGGGGAGACGGGGTTTTACAGCTTGACAGCCCATGGGGTGCTAAGTATGTTGCCCGCGCATTTCCTTGCGACGTTTGCAGGGCTGCCAAAGCGGGGTTCACGACAATGAGCGATGATAAAGATCGCGCTTCATTAGCAGAGCTTGAGAGCAAACTGGCAGCCGTAGCAGGCAAGCGAGAAGAACTGCACAGCCCGAACCGGGCGACCGGCAAACCATCTCAAGGGATGGCGCTTGGCATGAGGATTTCGGCGGAAATGATCGCTGCGGTTCTTGTCGGCTTGCTGATTGGCTGGGCGCTGGATCGGGTGCTTGATACGACACCTTGGCTGCTTGTTCTGTTTGTTTTTCTTGGAGCAGGTGCCGGAGGTTTGAACGCTTATCGCGTTGCCAAGGGTTTTGACAGTGCTGTCGGACTTGGTCGTGCGATGGGGGAGCGCAAGCAGGGGAACGGGGACAAATCCGAACCCTGATAATATTGAGCGAGGATTACGGTGGCTGGACCGCTAGAGCAGTTTGAAATCAAGCCCTTGGCCGAACTTTCGGTTGCCGGCATTGATATTTCCTTCACCAACTCCGCACTTTGGATGGTGATCGCAGCCGTTCTCGTAACGGGCTTCATGACGCTTTCGATGCGTCGCGGCGCGCTGGTTCCGGGCCGCTGGCAGGGATCTGCCGAGGTGATGTACGAATTCGTCGCCAATATGCTCAAGGACAACGTGGGAAGCGCAGGTCGCAAATATTTCCCGTTCGTCTTTACGCTGTTTATGTTTGTTCTGTTCGGGAACCTGCTTGGCATGATCCCGCACAGCTTTACCTTTACGAGCCACATCGCTGTTACCTTTGCGATGGCTCTGGTGATCTTCCTCGGTGTGACGGTCATCGGCTTCATGCGTCATGGTACGCATTACCTTCGGATGTTCTTCCCTGAAGGTGCGCCGATTGCGACCGCGATCATTCTGATCCCGATCGAAATCATCTCCTATTTCTCTCGTCCGTTCAGCCTGGCGATCCGACTGTTTGCGAACATGACCGTCGGCCACATCATGCTGAAAGTTATCGGTGGGTTCGTTGGCCTGATTGGCATTCTCGGCGTGCTTCCCTTTGCTTTGCTGACGGGGATTACTGTTCTGGAGTTCGGCATTGCTGCGCTTCAGGCTTACGTCTACACAATTCTCACCTGCATCTATCTCCATGATGCAATCCACATGCACTGATGTGTGTGGTTTGGTGTGATCTCTTCTGATTGCCTTTAAGAAATTCGAAAGG
The DNA here is from genome assembly GCF_037027205.1 of Thalassospira sp. CH_XMU1458. NCBI lineage: Bacteria > Pseudomonadati > Pseudomonadota > Alphaproteobacteria > Rhodospirillales > Thalassospiraceae > Thalassospira > Thalassospira sp. CH_XMU1458. The sequence goes on from NZ_JAYMDW010000003.1 coordinate 233,631, forward strand.
GTGAAGTTATGGAACTCGATGCTGCTAAGATGATCGGTGCTGGCCTGGCTGCTATTGGCATGATTGGTGCCGGTATCGGTGTTGGTAACATCTGGTCGAGCCTGATTGCGACTGTTGGCCGTAACCCGGCTGCAAAAGGCGACGTTGAACTGTATGGCTGGATCGGCTTTGCTGTTACCGAAGCTATTGCACTGTTCGCACTCGTCGTTGCGCTGATCGTTCTGTTCGGCTAATCGGCGCCTTTTGCGCGAATACACGGCCCGGCGAGGCACTCCCTCGCCGGCGTCGTTGAATTCGGGAGTAGGCTATGCCGCAGTTTGATATTGCGACGTTCTCGGAACAGATCTTCTGGCTGTTCGTTATTTTCGCCATCTTGTATTTCCTGATGTCGAGAATTGCGCTGCCGAAGGTTGGTGAAGTTCTTGAACGCCGTCAAAAAACCATCGAAGACAACCTTGGCAAGGCTCGGGCGTTGAAAGACGAAACCGATGCCGCCATCGCGAAATACGAGGCTGCTCTGGCAGAAGCTCGTGAAGCCGCTCAGGCTGACATTCGCGAAGCATCGGAAAAGGCTGCTGCAGAGCAAGCCAAGAAAACCGAAGCTATGGTCAAGAAGCTGTCTAAAAAGACATCTGATGCCGAGAAGGCAATTGCGGACGCCAAAGCGGATGCAATGACGGGTGTTGCAGAAGCAGCATCGGAAATTGCCCGTGAAGCAACCGACAAACTTATCGGTGTCAAGGTTCAGGCCAAAACTGCCGACAAGGCTGTTTCGGCAATCGTAGGAGAGTAAGACAATGGCAACCCAAGAGGTTACTTTCCTTACCGATCCATACACCTGGACCACGCTTTCTTTCGTGCTGGTCGTCGGTTTTGGCGGTTTCAAAGCCGTCAAAGGGATCTCTGCCGCACTTGATAAACGTGCACAGAAGATTTCCGACGAACTGGACGAAGCACAGCGTCTTCGCGAAGAAGCCCAGGAGCTTCTGGCCAATTATCAGGCCAAACAGCGTGAAGCGCTTAAGGAAGCTGACGAAATCCGTGCGCATGCCAAGGTGGAAGCCGACCGTATGCTCGAGAACGCCCAGGCAGAACTGAAAGCGGCGCTCAAACGTCGTGAACAGCAAGCTCTGGACCGTATCTCCAACCTCGAAAGCCAGGCTATTGCCGAAGTTCGTGCACATGTTGCCGAAATCGCAGCCAAGGCCACCATGGCCCTTGTCAGTGACAAGGTTTCTGGTGCAAAGGCAGACGAGTTGGTTGATAGCGCGATCGCGGAACTCAAAGGTCGTCTGAACTGATTTTTTCCGGTTTCCGGAAACTGAAAACCCCGCAGCGATGCTGCGGGGTTTTTTATTGTTCGACAGTCCGGCTGAGGATCAGGACAAGTGTTCGCGGCCATGCGGTTCATCAAGGTCCAAGACCGGGCCCAATGGCACCACGCCGGACGGATTGATCGTCGGATGGCTTTCGTAATAGTGGCCCTTGATATGGTCCATAAAGACCGTCTCTTTGATCCCCGGGTGCTGATACAGATCGCGGGTATAGGCCCAAAGATTGGAATATTCATTGAGCTTGCGCAGGTTGCATTTGAAATGACCGTGATAGACCGGATCAAAGCGCAACAAGGTCGTGAACAGGCGCCAGTCGGCTTCGGTAAGCTGGTTGCCAACAAGGTAGCGTTGCTTTGAAAGGCGTTCTTCAAGCCAGTCAAGCGCATCAAACAGCGTGGTGACGGCTTCTTCATAGGCTGATTGCGTGGTGGCAAAGCCGGATTTGTAAACGCCATTATTCACATCGTGATAAACCCGTTCGTTCACTTCATCGATTTCGGTGCGCAAATCTTCGGGATAAAAATCAACCTCCGTTGCGCCAAGATCGTCAAACGCGCTGTTAAGCATGCGGATGATTTCAGCCGACTCATTGCTGACCAGCTTGTTGGTCTTCTTGTCCCAAAGCACCGGCACGGTGACGCGACCGGTGTAATCCGACATCGCATCGGTATAGACCTGATGCATGAAGTCACGGTCTTCGAGATGGTCGGGAAGGCCCGCATCGCGATCAAACTTCCAACCGTTCTCACCCATGTGCCAATGCACGACCGATACACTGATCATGTCTTCCAGTCCCTTAAGCGCACGGAAGATCAGCGTGCGATGTGCCCAGGGACAGGCGTAGGATACATACAGGTGGTAGCGGCCGTTTTCGGCCGGAAATTCGGCATCCTGATCGGCAGAGACCCAGTTGCGAAAAGCTGAATCCTGGCGTTTGAATTTTCCACCGTTGCTTTTGGTGTCATACCATTTGTCGTGCCAGACTCCGTCGACAAGTAATCCCATGTCCGTTTCCCAAATTTTGTTAATCGGTTCTGGCAGGCATTCTGCCGCGGTTAAGCTTCATTGTGCTTATTTGCGCGTTGAAGACAATCCGTTGATGTGACATTAATTTGTTTCCAATCGCGCAACAGTACCCCGCTCAGGAGCCGTATAATGCTGATCGGAAATCTTGACGGCATGACCGTCTTTGCCCGTGTCGTCGAGGAACGCAGTTTTTCCGGTGCGGCGCGCAAGCTTGGCATGTCCAAATCCGCGGTCAGCAAACATGTAACCAAGCTTGAAGACAATCTTGGCATCCGGCTTCTGAACCGCACCACGCGGCGTCTTAGCCTTACAGATGCCGGGTCGACCTTCTATCAGCACTGCGCGCGTGTGGTTGAAGAAATCGAAACAGCCGAACATGCGTTGACCGATTTGCGCGGCACGCCGCGCGGGACATTGCGTATTTCAGCCCCCCTGACCTTTGGGCAGATGTATCTGCCGCAACTGGTGACCGAGTTCATGGATAAGTATCCCGGGCTGCATGTCGATATCCATCTGGCCGACCATATGGTTGATCTGGTGGCCGAGGGGATTGATATGGCGATCCGTATCACCCGACTTAAGGATTCAAGCCTGATCGCCCGTAAACTGGCCGATTTTACCGGCCATGTGGTGGCCTCACCGGGTTATCTGGAACAGTATGGCGAACCCAAAACGCCACAGGAACTGGCCGAGCACCGAACGATTTCCTACACCAACGTACCCAGCCCCAATATCTGGGACTTTGACGGGCCTGATGGTCAGGTCTCAGTCCGGGTCAATCCGGTGATGTCATGCAACAATGGTGAATTCACATCCGTCGCGGCCATTCGCGGTCTTGGCATTGCCCGTGAACCGGAATTCATCGTTGCGGAGGCACTTAGCGAAGGGCGTCTTGTCCGCATCCTGCATGATTACGATCCACTCAGCAGTGGCGGTATTTACGCGGTCTATCCCGAACGCCGCCACTTGCCCAGCAAGGTGCGTGTGTTTATCGATTTTCTGGTCGAAAAATTCAAAGGCGGATTGTGCAACTTCCATCAGGAAGCCTGTGCGGAATACCATGAAGGACGTGGCCGTCAAAGACCACGGCCCTAATCACTTGCTTTCGACCCGCCAGCCCAACAAACAGATTGCCCCGATCAAAAGCGCGACAAACGGGATCGGCAGCAAGTTTGTAATGCCACCAATCACCGTCTTGAAACTGTCGGTCTGAAGGAACCCGGCCCAGTTGCTGCCATGCCAGATACGGTCATCGGGCACATGGCGGAAATCGGGCAAACCATCTTCGATCCGGCCGATATATCCATCATTTTCCGCCACCAGCCCGGCCAACAGATCCGGGGTGGAGTTGGTGTTTCGGGTTTCGGCGGTCAGGACATCACGATCGACATGCAACGCGGTTTGACTGCGATCATCCTGATCACGTACCCGAACCCGGATCAGACCGCGGGTTTCAATCGGAACAGTCGCCTGCCAGGATTGATTGGGAAGCTGTTCGAACGGCGCATTGATCTGTTCACCGGTTTCCGGGTTGATCACGCTGGCTGCTTCGGGGGCTGCGCCAATCTTGCGCCAATTGAGGATCAGGCTTTCGCCATCCGGGCTGCGTTCGGTCAGCACAGTGTTTTCATCAAGGGCTGGTTCCTTCATCAGCCAGTGTGACAAGCGCCGCAGCAATTCTGCGACAGGGCCGCCGCCATCATGGCCACGCTGCCAAAGCCACATCTGATCGGAACTTAACATCGCCACACGGCCTTCCTCGACCCGTTGCATGGTCAGAAGTGGCAGGTCATCGACACCGGTCAGAAGCGTCATCGCATCGGGATCAGAAATACGCGTTTCGATCTGACGATACCACTGACCCCATTTCGGGGGCGTGTTGGGGGATCCGGCAATGGCGGTTGTAACCGGGTGCAGGCGGCCGGCCTGATTAACACGGGGGACAAAGGCCTGCTCGATAACCCGGCCGGTCGGCGCGGCAGGCATCAGGTCATTCAAGGCGGTGCTGGCAAGCCCATCCGGTCCGACATATTCCGGCCCGGCGACGACCAGTGCCGCGCCACCCCATTTGACGAAATCAACCACCTTTTCAAGATAGTGCGGCGGCAAGACGCCGCGCATCTGGTAGCGGTCAAAAATGATCAGATCAAATTGACGCAGGCGCACTTCAAACAGATCGCGGATCGGAAACGGGATCAGCGCCAGTTCATTGATCGGCGTGTCGTCACCCTTTTCTGGCGGACGCAAAATCGTGAAATGCACAAGGTCGACCCCCGGATCAGCCCGCAAAAGGTTACGCCAGGCCCGTTCACCCGGGTGGGGTTCACCAGATAACAACAAAACACGCAAACGATCACGCACACCGGTTGTTTCAAGGATCAGCCGGTTGTTGGATTTGTCGGTTTCTTCCTCAAGCGTATCCATACGCAATTCGGCAAGAACCGATCCGGCATGCGGCACCGGGATGCTGACCCGGCGTTGTTCGTTGGCGGGCAGGGCAATTTCACGTTCCGTACCATCTTCAAGCAGCATCCGTACCTGGATCGCCGTGCCGGGGGGCAGTTGTGGATCAACCGCCTCGATCATGAATTCAGCATCCTTGCCGACAATGCCGTAATCGGCACTTTGGCGAATTACCAACCGGCGATCACGTTCATCGCGTCCGCCACTGATCAAAACATGCAACGGTGCGTTCAGATCAAGGCTGCTTGGCACGTCGTGAACCTGCCCGTCAGTGATCATCATGACACCCCCCAGCCGTTCGCGCGGCAGCCCGCCCAGCAACCGGTCAAGGACGGCAAACATGCGGGTATCGGTATCGCCCGGAACATCTTCAAAGCGAAGCTCCACCGATGGGTCCTCGGCAAAGCGATCTTGCAGTTCGGCAATCGCCGCATCGGTTTGTGCCGCGCGGTTCGCGATATTCTGGCTTGCCGACCGGTCGACAAGCACCAGAATAATGTCGCTTAGTTTTTCGCTTTCACGGTCGGTAAATTGCGGTGCCAGAAGGGCCAGAAGAACCAGCACCATCACCACCCCGCGCCAAACCGTTCCACGCAGCCGGAAGATGGTGAACACAATGACGGCAACCAAACACAAAACAGCCAAGCCTTGCAGGATGGTGATGTCGAGAAGCGGGGAAATCTGAAGGTTCTGCCATCCCTGGTTCATCGGCCCAACCTTTCCAGAATGGCCGGGATATGGACCTGATCGCCCTTGTAGCTCCCCGTAAGGGCATACATCACCAAATTGACGCCAAACCGATAGGCCATTTCGCGTTGCCGGGGGGATATGTCTTCGCTGCGCAATTCATCGCGGCCTTCGGGAATGATCCAGGCCGATGCCCAGTCATTACCGCCAAACAGAACCGACGCCACCCCATCCAGACGTTGGCTGGGGCGGGCATCAAGCCATAGCGGTTCGGAAAATCGGCCAAAAGCATGGTCAAGCAGATAGAAACTGCGAAACAGGATGTGATCACTTGGCGCACGATCCAAAAGCGGGACTTCCAACCCGGCCAAAAGACGCCGCAAGCGCGCCGGTTGGACTTCGCGATCCCGACTATCGATCAGGATCATGCCACCATTATTCAGATAACGGTTCAATCGTTCCTGTGCGCGTTCGGAAAACGGTTCCTGCCCGTCAACCAGCGGCCAATAGATCAGCGGATAGAAACTAAGCTCATCGGTTTCCGGATTAACGCCATCGACGGTGTTGAGGTCTGCCGCACTACGCCGACGCAGGATTTCGGTCAGGCCGGTCATCCCGGCACGGCTCAGGCGATCCACCGGGGCATTCCCGGTCTCAAGATAAGCCAGACGCGGTTGCAGGGCTGCTTCGGGCAGTGTTGCCGCGATGGATGCTGCGGGCATCATCATGCTGGCGGAGGCCGCACCCGTCAGGACGGCGGCCAGCAAAAGCGATGTCAGGGCATTGCTGCGTCGACTGCGCCGCAGGGACACGTTGTTCAGCACCAGCAAAATCGCGGCATCAAACAAGATCAGGATAAAGGCAGCCAACAGGCAAAGGGCTGCAAGATCAACCTGGCTTTGATCGGTGATTTCGCGCGTGCTGATGCCCGATGGCCAAACCACATCGCGACCGATATCGGAAAGTGAAGGGCCAAGGTTCAGCGCAACCGCCTGTCCGTTCTCGCCGTAAATGCCCGGTGGATGGCGCGGATTGGGTGTCGGAAGCGGGGTTTGAACCGGCAGGATCAAGGCATCTGGCTGATGCGGTCGGCCAAAACCATCCAGAATGGTCTGGGCAGGCAGGCTGCTTTGCAGTTCGGCGTCGCTGCGATTGCTCGGACTTGCAAGGGGAAGAAGCCGCTGCCACAGTTCGACAAACAGGCCCGACATCGGAAGGTTCGACCAATCTGCCCATGGTGTGACATGGAAAAGGACAATCCGCCCGGCATTGCGCGGTGTGCTGGTGATCAGGGGCGTCCCATCGGTCAGACGTGCCCAAGTCTTGCTGACAATGTCCGGGTCGGGTTCGGCCAGCAATTGGCGCGTGACCGTGATGTCGTCAGGCACGTCGACCCCGTGAAACGGACTGTTGTCCGGAAAGTCGAGCAACCTTTTGGGCTTTTCCCACGACATCGATCCGCCAAAGTCGCGGTTGCCAAGTCGAAGTGTGACGGGCAGGAAATCGTTACCGATCTGCGATGAACTGTCGCCCGCAAACCGCACCAGCATGCCGCCTTCATTGACCCAGCGTTCCAGCGCGTCAAACTGGCTGCCCAGACCTGAAATCGGACCAGCGGAGACCAGAACATCGACCTTGTCTTCAAGCAACGTTCCAAGCGGCGCATAGGTCACATCGGCATAGGGCGAAAGCGCCCGATCAAGGAAGAAATACTGATCAGACAAAACCCCCGGACCATCGCCAGAACTGACCACGACGCCAACCCGGCGTTGTTGCCAGCGCGCACCGGTCTGAAATACCGATGCGGCACTTTCGACCCCCTCAATCCCGACAGATTGAATGGCATTGGAAATGTCACGCGGCAACAGAATGGCGACATCGCTTTGATCGCTGTCGGGTGTGATTTCCACCGTATGGCGAAGGATCACATTGCCGCGTTCGCCGCGGGCCAGAAGATTGATCTCGCGCGGTTGATCATCGCGATTGTGGGCCAATGTTGCCAACATGCCGGTACCGGACCGGCTAAGCGACCGGATCGCGATACGGTCGGTGATGGTTGGTGAGATCGTTGTGATCGGCGCGATATCAAGCAGTTCGGATGCGATTTTGGCCTTGCCGGGGCTGTCCATCTCGCTGGTTAGCCACAAGATGCTACCAACAGCCCGGTTCATTTCCGGGCGTTCGGAAATCAAATCCGAAAGGGCGGTATAATCCGAGGGCCAAGGACGTGGCTGCAAGCGATCAAACAGGTTTTTGGTATCGTTGGGCGATACCGGACCGACAATGTCTGGAAGTTTCCATGTGGTCGCGCCTGCTGCCTCGGGCGCGGTTTGGGCAATATAGACCGTTTGCAACTCGAACCGGGCCTGATTGGCGATCTGTTGCAATGCCGTGCGGTATTGCCGCCAGTTAGCGGCACTGTCCCAGCCGTTATCGGCAATGATCAATATCGCGCCATCATTGGCGGCAAAATCATTGCGGTTCATCACCGGGCGGGCAGCGGCAACAATCAGAAGCGTCAGGATCAAACAGCGCAGAATGGTTTGCCAGATCGGCGCGCGCTGAATATCGCGGCGTTTGCTTTTAAGGCCGCGCAAAATACGCGCAGCCGGGAAGATAACGGTTTTGGGTGACCGTGGTGCCGATCTGATCAAAAGCCAGACAATCGGCAATGCCAGCAGCCCGGCCAGCATCGCAGGATACAGGAATGTGATGGCCGACAGGCTCATGACATCTCCTGCGTGTTATGGCGATGCAGGTTAGGACGACCGCGTCCGTTCGATCCGCTTTGATTTTGCCGCTCGCTCAGATGCTGATACAGGGCCAGCAATGTCGGGCTGGCACTTTCGGATGTGACATGCCGGTCATAAAGCCAGTCATTCTGGCGCGCGGCATCGCGGACCAATGCCCGCCATTTCTGGGCGCGAAGTTTATAGCCCTCCGTGAGGTCTTCGAACTTTTCGCTGCGAAAGATCATCTGATCATCGGTATCAAACAGATCAACCCGTCCCTGAAATGGCGGGGCGATTTCCGCAGGATCAAGAATTTGTACCAGCGCACCGTCATTCTGATACTGGCCCAAGCGCCGCACCGTGCGTCCTGACTGTTCGCTTTGATCCGCAAATTCAAGGAAGTCACCCAGGATCAGCACCGAATGTTTCCGGCCGGGGTGAATGTTTGTCGCCTGGCCCGCGATGCTTTGCGGACTTGCCAGCATCGCGTGACCCAGTTTTTCAAGATGCTCTGCCGATGTGATGCGCGTACGTTCGCCGTCAAAGGTGCCAACGGTTTCGCCGTTGCGGATCAAAAGGTCGGCCAATGCGATGGAAATGATCAGGGTGCGTTCCGCCTTCGACGGCAGCTTTTCGCTTGATGCCCAATAGGTCGACGGCGAAAGTACCGGCCAGATCCAGTAATTATGGCTGGCCTGCCATTCGGTCTGGCGGATGAAGGTATGTTCGCTGCGCGCAGATCGGCGCCAGTCAATCTGGTTGGTTGGGTCGCCGGGAACATACGGGCGGAATTGCCAGAAATCGCTGCCCGGCCCGACCTTGCGATTGCCATGCAGGCCACTGCGCAGACTGATGGCCGTTCGGCGTGACTCATCAATCAGCTGTGGCAGTTTCGCCGCAAGGGCGCGGGCAGCGGCAACATGATCCTGCACGGGGGCGGTGACCAATTAGTTTTTCTCCTGCAGGTGGGCAAGCGCATCGGTAATCAGCCCTTTGGCGGTAAAGCCTTCGGCGCGTGCGCCATAGGTCAGACCGAAACGATGGCGCAAAACAGGAACGGCAAGTTCTTCGATATCCTCGATCGATGGGGCAAAGCGCCCAAACAGCATCGCACGCGCCCGGCACGCCAGTGACAGGGCCTGTGCCGCACGTGTACCGGGGCCCCAGGCGACATTTTCACGAATATCGGCAAGTGATGTGCTTTCCGGGCGGCATTCGCGACACAGGGCAATGATAGTATCGAGAACCCGGTCCGGCATTGGCAGGCGGCGGACAAAGTCCTGTGCCTCAACCAGATCATCGGTTTGAAGAACCTGTCGTGGGCGGGCCGGATACCGTCCGTTGGTCTCGGTCACGATCTTGCGTTCTTCATCAGCATCGGGATAGCCAAGCCGGACTTCAAGCAGGAAACGGTCAAGCTGTGCTTCGGGCAGGGGATAGGTGCCTTCCTGCTCCAACGGGTTCTGGGTGGCCAGAACATGGAACGGTTCGGGCAGTTTGTGGCTGTAACCGGCAACCGAAACCTCGCGTTCCTGCATTGCCTGCAACAGGGCCGATTGAGTACGCGGGCTGGCACGGTTGATTTCATCTGCCAAAAGCAACTGGCAAAATACCGGTCCCTTGATAAAGCGAAACGCGCGTTTGCCGTCCGCCCCTTCTTCAAGAACTTCGGAACCCAGAATATCGGCGGGCATCAGATCGGGTGTGAACTGAACACGCTTGTCAAGCAGGCCAAGAACCTTGCCCAGCGTGTGCGCCAGAAGCGACTTGCCAAGGCCCGGCGCACCGACCATCAGCACATGTCCACCCGATAAAATGCCGATAAGTGTTTGCTCTACGGCATCATTCTGCCCAAATATAATACTGGAAATCATTTTGCGGGCTTCGGCCAGCCGTGCGACACACTCGTCCAGACGGGCTGCATCGCGTTCGAGACTGCTTTCCTGGGAGAAACCCATTTCTTCGGGGAATTGTGGCGCGTTTGTCATGGCGGTTGACTGTGCTTCCTATGTTGCAGTGCAGGCGTTGGCAGGCCAGAGAACGCAGATGAAATCGCAGAAGTATAACGGGAAAACGTCTGGTTCAGGATCAACTCTACAGCATGAATGAAAACCAAAAAACCATCGATCTCGCCGAGAAGTTGTGGACGCGCTTGCGCGGGCAGAAGCCCGACACCGGGCGGCACCCACAAATCTGTGGCGATATCCCTATGTCTATAGGTCGGGATGGAACCTGGTTCTATCAAGGTGGTCCGATTGGCCGAATTGAGCTGGTTAAGCTTTTTTCTTCCGTGTTGCAGCGTGATGAGGAAGGCGGGCACTGGTTGGTGACCCCGGCCGAGATGGCCCGGATCGAGGTCGAGGACGTCGCCTTCATCGCGGTTGAAATGCAAAATGAAGGCGACGGCAAAGATCAGAATATCCGTTTTCGGACCAATATCGATCAGTGGGTGGAACTTGATGATGATCATCCCCTGCGCGTCGAACACGACCCCGAAACTGATGAACCATCGCCCTATGTCGGGTTGGAGCGCGGCCTTGAGGCGCGCCTGAACCGGGCGGTGTTCTATCAATTGGTCGAATTGGCCGAAGAAATTAGTGACCCTGACCACAACATGATACGTATCGGTGTTTACAGTCATGGGAAGTTTTTTGAGATCGGTCGGATGGAGGCCACGGAATGACACCCGATGACATCGTTGCCGCCTTGCGCGCGCCAACTGGCGATGTTTTGCAGCGCCGTGGCGACCATGCGGTGGACTTTCCGGGTTCGAAATCGCGCGCACGGGCATTTGCCGATGGGGAGCTGATTTCGCGTCCGGCAGCCGTTCTGGTGCCGTTGGTCAAACGCGATGCGGGTTTGCATGTGATCCTGACAAGGCGTACTGATCACCTCAGCGACCATGCAGGTCAAATCAGCTTCCCCGGCGGGCGGCAGGAAGAATTTGATACCACGCTTGAAGAAACCGCGCTCCGCGAGACGGAGGAAGAAATTGGTCTTGCCCGCCGTCACATCGATCTGGTGGGCCGGATCGACGATTATTACACCGTGACCGGCTATCAGGTGACCCCGGTCGTCGGTCTGATTACACCGCCATTCGATCTTAAGCCCGATGACCACGAAGTGGCCGAAGTGTTTGAAGTGCCACTCAGTTTCATTCTTGATCCGCGAAATCAGAAACTGCAAACCGTTACGTTCGAGGGTACCCGCAGGCGGTATTTTGCGATTCCGTATCGCGAATATTACATCTGGGGCGCGACCGCCGGGATGCTGGTCAACTTCTCTGAAGTCATCCGGGCCAATGCGCCATCGCTTAACCGTTAATCCGAATATTAGGACAGAGCTTTATGTTGCGACAAATCATCCAGATCGGTCTTCCTCTGATCCTGCCCTTTGTGATTTACGGGCTGTGGCTGAAATGGGCCCGCGCCAAGGCCATCCGTGAAGGTCATGACATCATCCCGCCATGGAACAAGGGGCCGTGGCTGATGCTGTTTGGTTTGGGCGTGTTGCTGACCGCTGCAATCCTGATTTTCACTGCACTTGGGACTGGTGCGCCGCCCGATTCCATTTATCATGCGCCGGTATTGCGTGACGGCGTGGTCGAGCCGGGCTATTTCGAACCCAAGGAATAGAACAGCCCAGCCACCGTCGTGGCACTTGATATGACAGGTGGCAACAAGGCAGCGATGACAGCACTCGAAGTAACCGGCAGATTGCGGCCATACGGGATCATGGTCGCCGATGATACGGCCCGCGTGTTTGATGCCATTGCGCAGCAAGGCGGTTGTGCGCGGTTTGTTGGCGGCGTCGTGCGTGATGCGTTGCTGAAACGCGATCTGGTCGATGTCGATATCGCCTGTGATCTCGCGCCCGAGGAAACGCAGGCTGCTTTGGAAAAGGCGGGTATCCGGGTCATCCCGACCGGCCTTAAGCACGGGACTGTCACCGCAATTACCGATGCCGGGACCTATGAAATCACGACGTTGCGTGTCGATGTCCTGACCGATGGGCGCCACGCGGAGGTCGCCTTTACCGACAGCTGGCTTGAAGATGCCAAGCGCCGTGATTTTACCTTCAACGCCATATACTGCGACCTTGATGGCACGATCTATGACCCGTTTGATGGCGAAACCGATTTGCGCGACGGGCGGGTTCGATTTATCGGGGTGGCCGAAAACCGCATTGCCGAGGATTTCCTGCGCATTTTGCGGTTCTTCCGCTTTCAGGCCTGGTTTGGCCGCCCGCCGATTGATCCCGTCGGGGCAGAAGCCTGTCGCAAGGCAGTAAACGGTCTTCATGATATTTCGGTCGAACGTATTCGCGACGAGATGTTCAAGCTTCTTCGCTCGCGCAGTCCTGCCGGCACGATCAATGACATGATCGGGTTTGGCATTTTACCCGCCATTCTGCCCAAACTAATCCACACTGATTGCCTGCGCATCATGCAGTGGCTTGATAGCACCGCCCTTGCCGATCCGGTGATCCAGCCCGATCCGTTGCGCCGCCTTGCGGCACTGTTTGCGCCAGCGGGCGATAGAGGCAACAGCGATGATGACGAGGACAATCTGGCGGCGGCAGAACGCTTCGCGCGTGATTTGCGACTGTCGAATGAAGAAACCGACCGTTTTGCTGAAATGGTTGCGCATGCGCCGCTGATTGATCCGAAACTGCGGCCGGAAATCGTGCGCCGCGATCTGTATCGGATGGGGGCATCCGCATTTCGTGATGCGGTGCTCTTGGCATGGAGTACACGCGCCGCAGTGCCACCACGTTGCACACGCGCAGAAAATGACGAATGGAAAGCCCTGATTGAGGCCGCAGCAAACTGGCAACCGGTGAAATTGCCAATACAGGGCCGTGATATTCTGAAAGCTGGCCTTGCACCTGCAGGGCCGTGTGTCGGGGCGCTTTTAAGACAGGCCGAGGAATACTGGATCGATCGCGATTTCCAGCCCGGTCGGGATGAATTGATGGACTATATTGCCCGCCAGATCACTGCAGGCGATGAGGAGAAAGAATGACGACAGGCGCAATTGGACATCGGATTTGCTGTTTTGGCGACAGTCTGGTCAATGGTGTTCGCGACGGTGAAAAGGGCGGTTGGCCGATGCGTTTGGCCCGGCGTCTTTTGGACGAGGCCGGGCGTGACGTCACGATCTATAACCTTGGTATTCGCGCGGAAACGTCCGAGGGGCTCAAGGCCCGCTGGCAGGTTGAAGCAAGCCTTCGCATGGTTGAAGAATTCCCGACGGTCCTGATCTTCAGTTTTGGGGTGAATGACGCCAACCACGCCGAAGACCGGGGCGAGGAAACCACCATGCGGGTTTCCCCGGCAAAGTCGGCGGCCAATGCCGCCGAGATTATCGGTGCGGCTGCCAAACTGGCACCAACCCTTTGGGTCGGGCCACAGGCCGTGATTAACGGCAGCAAATCCAGCCAGGAAATCAACCAGCGCCTCGAAGGGCTGAACCAGATTTATCTCGAAACGGCGCGCGGGTTTGATGTGCCCTATCTCGATCTGCTTGCCACGACACTTGAAGACGATACATGGCAACGCGCATTACGGCGCGGCGATGGCTATCACCCCGACAAGTTCGGCTATGACCGGCTGGCAGATCTGATCTGGGAATGGGGTGCTGTGCAAAAGACCATTGGTCTTTCAGCCTCAGACGACTAAGGGTCGGACAACCAATCAGGTCAGAATATCGAAATACTGACCACGTCCACCGGCACCGGCCGTGAGGTTGTTCAACGGATCGCCAGATGCGCTGTATGTCGGCGATGAGATCTTTTCGACATAGCTGTCTGAAATTGTTTTCTGTTCGCCGTCTTTCAGGAACTGCTTTTGTTCATTGCGGTCACGCTGATAGGACTGAACAGCGCGCTCGATCTCCTGATCCGATGTCAGGACAGAGGCGCGTGTCCCATCGATAATCCGGTTTTGTTCGGCAAACCGTTGCTCATCGCCACGTTGCTGGGCGATGGGGCTGGTCTGGCGGACGGGATTGGACAGCGAAAGATCAGAAAAAGGCGCGATATTTACCATTGACGGAACTGCTCGTTTGAACCGATTGGTGTTTTTAATTCGGCCGGAATATTACTCAGAGTGACTCGGATTTGAAGCCCTAATTTGCGCTTCAGAGCGACAAAAATGACAAGTCTTTGAAAAAGCAATCAAAGAAGTTTTGGTTCGCTGGCGTTGTTGCTGTCCGGGTCATAAATACCTGCCGCGAATCGCCGTGGACTGGTCTTTGCCAGCGCCTTGAGTTTCGCCGCTTCGACCGAAATATGATCAAGGGTGATGTCGGTGCGTTCTGCCGGAATCCGGATCAGCGCGGCACTGACACTCATCAGATCAAACCGTGCAGGTTGGCCATCGCGACCCTTGCCCGTCAGGTATCCACTTTCACGTGTCTCCGGATCATAGAAGCTTTTGATCTGGGCATCAAACATGGCCTGAACGCGTTGGACAGCCGCGACCGCATCCTCAAAATCAATCGATTGTACATAGGCAAAGAAATCATCGCCGCCAATATGGCCAACAAACCAGTCATTCTGGCTCAGGACCTTGCCCAGGATATCCTTGAAAAGCAGGATCGCGCGGTCACCTTGGCGGAAACCGTATTGGTCATTGAACGGTTTGAAATTGTCGAAATCGAAATAGACGGCAAAACGGCGTCGGCGCGGCTCTGCCAGCGCGCGGGCGGCATAGCGGTAAATCGCACTGTTGCCCGGCAGACGGGTCAGCGGGTTTTCATCGCGGGCATTTAGCGTATTGCGTTCATTGACCGCCCGCAAAAGCGCACTTTGATCCAGAACACCCAGATATTGGTCATTTTCCGTCAGGATCACCCCGTCCAACGCCTCGGTCGCGACAAAGGTTTCAAGAAGCTCCGACAGGCTGGTGCGGATATCGGCAACCGGACAACGGCGCAAAAAGCGTTTTATATTGGCCCGGTTGGCCGGGTTTTGCAGCAATTCACGGCCAAACGGCGTGTAGATAAACGCCTTGAATTCTGAATCCCGGACAATGCCCAACGGCTTGCCGTCATGGTCGACCACCGGCACCAGCGAGATATCCGGATTTTGCTGGAAGTAGCTCAGGATATCGACCGGGTTGATATCAATCGGCAGTGCCGGTGTTTCCAGCAGGTAGGATCTGACAACATCATCATCGCGATCTGACTGGCGGCGCGAATCTGCCGCAATGTCGGCTGCTGAGGACACAATATCGGTCTGTTCGGGAATATCGAGTGACGGGCGCGCGATAAAGAAACCCTGCACCAGATCACAGCCCAAACGCCGACAGCACAGGAACTCCTCACGGGTTTCGACACCTTCGGCGACGACCTGTGCCGCGATCATGTGGGCGAACGCCGTAATTTGCGTGACAAACAGTTCCTTGCGACGGTCACGGTCGATGCCATCGATAAAGAACCGGTCGATCTTGATGATGTCTGGTTCGCATTCATAAAGGGCGCGCAACTGGGCAAAGCCACTGCCGTAATCATCAATGGCAATTTTGAAGCCCTGACTGCGGTACCGCACCAGAATGTCTTTGAGGTACCCGGCATTGCTGATGTCGTGGCGTTCGGAAATCTCAAGGAAGATAGTATCGCGTTCAAGTCCGGCATCGCTCAGCAGGGCGGCAGTCTGACCGGGTTGGTAATCCTCGGTCTTCACGACGCGATTGTCGAAATTATAAAAAAGCTTGAGCCGCTTGGCGCCGGGAAAGCGCGCGAATTTCTCGATCGCCTTGGCGCGCAGCATCATGTCGACGCTGTGCAGGTTGCCAGTATCCCATGCGGTATCAAACAGGGCCTGAATGGATGTAAATCCGGCTTCTTCCCAGCGCCGCAAAAGCGCCTCATAGCCGAAAACATGACCGGTGTGCGGACTGACAATGGGCTGGAAGGCGAAGTCGACTTTTTCGACGACCTGCTGCCAGTTACGGAGCATGACCGGTTGGGTCATGGGTCGGTCGGATATCCACTGTTCATCTGCATCAAAGGTCAAATGCAGTACCCCGATCTTCAAAATGGTCGGCTTTCCCGGAAGTTGTGAGAATTAGAAGTTCCGAGGTTTGCTGTTATCCCAGATATGACAACAAGTTCATGACAGTAGGGTTACGAATATGTGACATCCGCAGAAAACATCCGCTTTTTTATCAAGAAACGGCGGGATCTCTATACAAAGGGGTTAGACAAATCGGCGAACCCGATACTGCCTCGACTAACCGATAGCCCGTGTGGCCAGCGGATGATGTTCCTGAACCAGTCCGCGCAGCCGTGACTCGAGAACATGGGTATAAATCTGCGTGGTCGAGATATCCGAATGGCCCAACATCTTTTGCAGGCTGCGCAAATCTGCGCCATTGGCCAGAAGGTGACTGGCAAAGGAATGGCGCAAGACGTGCGGCGATACCTTTGATGGCGGGACACCGGCCTCAATCGCCAGATCCTTGATTATTTTCAAAAACATCTGACGGGTCAAATGCCCGGTTTTCCCGCGTGACGGGAAAAGGTATGAGGATTGCCCGGGGCGATCAGCATGGCCGTTTGATTTGTCTGATGGAATGAAGGCATCGCGCACTTCAAGGTAATCACGCAGCGCATCGCGCGCCGGATCGGAAAGCGGCACCAGCCGTTCCTTGCTGCCCTTGCCACGCACAATCAGCATCTGCGGATCACGCGCCGCTGCGGCAAAGGGGAGCTCGACCAGCTCCGAAACGCGCATGCCGGTGGCATACATCAGCTCCACCATCGCAAGTAACCGCTTGCCCTTGATACCCGGATGATTGGTGGCGGCGATGATCAGACGATCAATTTCCTCAATCGACAGGAATTTGGGCAGGGTCTGGCCCTGTTGCGGACTATCGATATTCGATGACGGGTCATCATTGCGATACCCGTCGGAATAAAGGAACTTGTGAAACTGCCGCAAGGCCGACAGGCGCCGCGCCTGCGTACGCGGGGCAAGCCCGGCAGACCCCAGTTCGGCCATATAGCGTCTGACATCCGCATCGCTTGCCGATACCGGATCAGCCTTGCCCGCAGTCAGTGATGACGCATAATCTTCAAGATCACGCCGATAGGCATCAAGCGTATGCACACTGGCCCCGCGTTCAGCCGCCATCATTTCCAGAAAGGCCGATATCAACGAGCTTGTCAGTGCCTTGGCCATGACCGGTCCTGCCAGTGATTAAAGAGCCTACTGATTAAACGACATCAGCAGTTCTGTCGCCAGACGCCGTGCGTCATTTTCCTGCCCGATGACCAGAAGCGACGTCACAGTATCGCTCAGGACCTTGGGGTCGGCATTGTCGACAGCCGCGACCTGTTGGGCCTGAATGGCCAATGCCGCGGTTTTCGCCTTTTGCCGCGCAGCCGCAGCTGCGTTGAGTTGATGCGATACAGCACTGCTGGTTGTCATGCGTTGTTCGGCATAGGGGGCGGTCAGGATGCTGTCCCACAACGTATTGGGGACTTCGATGCCGAAACCTTCAAACAGGTTGAAAATCAGTTCGCTATAACGTCTTGCCGCGGCCTGATCGCCGCGCGCAGCCTGCATTTCCTGCCATTCGACCATACGTGCACGATGGCGGGCAAGGGCGGCTGCGCGATCAGATGCACTTTGCACATCCTCTGCCGAGGCCGAGTTGGGCATGACGGTTGCCGACGCCATGCCGCCACTTGATGTCGGTGCACCCGGCACGACGGCACCGCCAAGACCGAAGGTTTGCGTCGGACCGGATTGCGGATCAGCCCCAAAACTCTGCGAAGAACTTCCATCCGTTGCCATGGCTGTCGGTCGAACGGCGCCTGTTTCTTCAAGGCCGGAAATCGCCAGAACCGGATAAAGCAGGCTCAGGCGTGATGAAATGTCATTCGATGCATTGGCCGATGATTTGGCAACCTGAAGCCAGTTTTCTGCCCGCTCGAAATTGTTTGCGGCAATTGATGCCCGAAGGGCAGGAACAGCAAACCACGAAAAGTCGCCATTCACCGGAATGTCGGTCATCAGCGGCGCTGCCAGCCTTGCGACCTGCATGAAATCGCCTTCAAAATCCGCGGCGTCAAACAGGGCAGCCAGAATTTCGGCCCGTGCGGCGGCAACATCACTTTGTGCTGCGGCCTGATAAAGCTTGGCATACTGGCGCGCCTGAATGCCTTCGCTGGCATCATCAAGAACGCTTTCCAATGCCGCCGGTTCGAAATTCACCGACTGATAAACATCAGCCAGCTTTTCCGGGCTGATCAGGCCAAGATTTTCAGCCTTGCGGGCGGCCTCAAGGCGAACATCGGTCGCAGTCGCATCGGCAGTGGTAATGCCGATGATGGCGGCTGGATTTTCGGTTTCAAGCTGGCTGGTCGGGATCGATTGTTTGGCAACCGCCAGAAGTGCCAGATCGATCGGGCGCAAATCATTTAGCAGGTCGGCATCGGCAGTACTGCCACTGCGGATTGCGGAAACCAGACCAAAGAAGGTGGCATCGCTTTCGCCACCCATTTCACGCACAAGATCGACGGTGAAGGCCGCAGAAGTCGGGTCATTGGCGTAAAACGCGCACATCGCCGCCGCCTTAAGCCAGAAAAGCTCCTCGTAACTTGCGCCGTAACCTTCAATCGCGTCACACGCCGCATCAATTCTGGAGCCAATCAGAAGGGCGTTGACCTCTGCCTGCGCCAGCATGGAGCCGCGCGATCCTTGCGGGGCGGCGCGGACAAGTTCGATGGCGTCATCAAGCGCGCCCATTTCGATCAGCTTTGCAACACGCGCTTCAAGCAGGCTGATATCAGCCGAGCCCTGAGGCAGGGCGGCTGCGGACAGAAGCAGGCGTTTTTGCAAGTCACGCGCAGCATGGGTCGCCGGGGTCGCGGGCAATTCTGAAATCAGTTGTGCCGCAGACCGGCGGGTGGTGCCGTTCCACATATCGGCGCCAAGGCCACCGCGCGATTGATCAATGGTCCCGACGGCCTCGGCGTCGACTGCGCCAAGTGACAGCGATTGCACCGCGTTCGGATCCGACGGGAATGCATCAGTCTCGCTGGTGCCAGATGACGTATTGCCAAAGCTGCCTGATCGCGGGGCCGATGTGGCCCCCGGATTGGTCGGGCTTGGGGCAACCTGGCGTTCCGCGTCCTGTTCTGCTTCCTGTTTTAAAAACAACGGCACGGGGGCCGAGTTTTGCGCGTTTGCAGGGGCGGAACCCAGTCCCGTTCCCGTCATCATGGCCAGTACACAGGTCTGCATTAACAGGCGGGAACGCAATGTCATCTTAGTTAAACCTCGAATTCGGGATGGTTTCTTCGATTTGGGCGGTCGGGGCAGGAATGTCCCAGGTCACCAGGAAAGTGGCACCGCCGGCAATCACGGCGATAACCAGCAACAGGATGATGCGCGATAAAATTCTCATTTTAATCCAGACTTCGAAGCGTTTAAGCGATGGACGCGAATACCAGTATGCGGACGAAAATCAAAGATGCAAGAACCGCAACCGCCAATCATTCTGGCGATCCGTCCAAGTATCTTGAACCTGTCATCGCAATGGGGTGGTCGCACTCCAATTCGGCAACTTAAAGGCAGTATAAGTGCCTGTTACTCACAGAGAGTTAATGCCATCGCGCAGAACAACATTGGGCAAAACGATGCATAGGCATGCCTAAAGTGACTGAAAGGGGCAATTTGGCGCAGTATTTTTGTCGTGTTTTCTGTCCGGTTTGCTTGCGTTCGGGGGCAAGCTGGCCTAAAGATTTGGGTAATTTGTATCTCAATGATTGAACCACAGGACTGCAAACCGAACATGGACAGCAACATTGCCGAGTCGGGTTTGCACGAAGACGTGATCGCCAAAATTCGGGACGGCCTGAAAGGCCGGACATTGGTGTTCATTGGACTGATGGGTGCAGGAAAAAGCTGCATCGGCCGTATGGTCGCCAAGGAACTCAAACTGGATTTTGTCGATGCCGACCGCGAAATTGAAGAAGCCGCTGGCTGCTCGATCGCCGATATCTTCAAGCTGTATGGCGAAGAGGCGTTTCGCGACGGCGAGGAACGTGTAATTGCCCGTTTGCTTGATGGCGAACAGATCGTGTTGGCCACAGGCGGTGGTGCGTTCATTCGCGAACGTACCCGACAATTAATCCTCGAAAAATCCGTATCGGTCTGGCTTCGTGCCGACCTTGATCTGCTGATGCACCGCACCAGCGGGCGGACCCATCGTCCGTTGCTTAATAACGGTGATCCCAGACAAATTCTCGCGGATCTGATCGAGACGCGTTACCCGGTCTATGCCGGGGCAGACATTATTTTCGACTGTGATGAATCCTCAAAGGAAGCCACCCGCGATGCGGTTCTTGAACTGCTTGCCGATTCCTTTGATGACGATGGTCAATTGATCAAGACAGGAACCTGACAGAGTGAGCAATCACGACACCCTTCGCGTCGACCTTGGTGCGCGCAGCTATGACATCCTTGTTGGCAGCAACCTTTTGGCCGATACCGCCAAATATATTGCCCCGTTCGTCAAGAAGGCCGGTGTGGTCGTGATCAGCGATGCGGCACTGTCGGACAATCATTTACCGACCGTGCTGGCATCGCTTGACGGGGCGGGCATTCCTCACCGCGAAGTCGTCGTGCCGTCTGGTGAAAAGTCCAAAAGCTTTGCCATGTTCGAAAACGTCGTCGAACAGATTTTGGCGATGGGGATCGAACGGTCCACCCTGATCATTGCCCTCGGTGGCGGTGTCGTTGGCGATCTTGCCGGGTTTGTTGCGGCGTCTTTGTTGCGTGGTCTTGATTTCGTTCAGATCCCGACCACTTTGCTGTCGCAAGTCGATAGTTCCGTTGGTGGCAAGACCGGGATCAATTCCAAGTCGGGCAAGAATCTGATTGGTGCGTTTCATCAGCCGCGTCTGGTTCTGGCCGATACATCCGTTCTTGATACCTTGCCGGCACGTGAATTGCGGTCGGGTTATGCCGAGGTCGCCAAATACGGCCTGATCGATGATCCGGAATTCTTTGCCTGGCTTGAAGAAAACGGGCAGGCGGTTCTTGATAAAGATGGATCTGAGCGCCGTCAGGCCGTGATAAAAAGCTGTGCGGCGAAGGCCCGCATCGTGTCCGAGGATGAACGCGAAGGCGGCAAGCGTGCACTTTTGAACCTTGGTCATACCTTTGGTCACGCGCTTGAAGCCGAAACCGGATATGGCGAAAAGCTTTTGCATGGCGAAGCGGTTGCCATGGGTATGGTCATTGCCCATGACGTTTGCGGTGCCATGGGTATGGCACCTGCGGGCGAGAAAGACCGGATTGTTGCCCATCTGAAATCGGTGGGTCTTCCGGTGACGGCATCCGAGGTCACGGGCATGCATTGGGATATCGACAAGGTGATCAGCCACATGTCACGCGACAAAAAAGTCCGCGACGGCGAGATCACCTTTGTCATGACCCGCGGGATCGGCAAGGCGTTTACATCCAAGGCAATGGATGTTGAAAAAATGCGTGCCGCGATCACCCGATCCTGTCGGGGTTGATCAATATTATACTGATTCACAATGCGTGTGGGTCGACGGACGTGCATGGTGGCGGTCACTTCGCGGTGGTGACTTTGCC
Source organism: Thalassospira sp. CH_XMU1458 (assembly GCF_037027205.1). Lineage (NCBI taxonomy): Bacteria > Pseudomonadati > Pseudomonadota > Alphaproteobacteria > Rhodospirillales > Thalassospiraceae > Thalassospira > Thalassospira sp. CH_XMU1458. Next base: position 255,490 of record NZ_JAYMDW010000003.1, read on the forward strand.
GCCAATGTGTTGTTGTTAACTTGTTTAACGGCATTTGACCTTATAGATGAACACAGAACAAACTTGCTCTGTTGCAATCACCGCTTGGAGACGGCCCTGAATGACGATCACGATTGTCGTGATTTTTTTGCTGCTGATGCTTTCGGCATTCTTTTCTGGCTCGGAAACCGCGCTGACGGCGGCGTCGCGTCCGGTCATGCATCACAAGGAACAGGATGGCGACATTCGGGCCGCAATCGTCAACAGGTTGCGGCGGTATCAGGAACGGTTGCTGGGCGCGATCCTGCTTGGCAACAACATGGTCAACATTCTGGCCTCTGCCCTTGCAACATCGGTGATGATCGAACTGTTTGGTGAAAACGGTGTCGTGTATGCGACGGCGGTGATGACCGCGCTTGTTCTGATTTTCTCGGAAATTCTGCCAAAGACCTACGCGCTTCAGCATGCCGATACCATGGCGCTGCGCGTCGCGCGCCCGATGAGCATCCTTGTCGTTCTGTTCGCGCCGATCACCCAGACCATTCAGGTCCTGGTGCAGGCGACCCTGCGCCTGTTTGGCAGTGGCGAGGGCCCCGGTCTTGATAGCGAACGCGAATTGCGTGGTGCCATCGAACTGCATGCCGATGACGTGGTTGTCGGTAACCACCATGCCGAACGCACGATGTTGCACGGGGTGCTTGATCTTGAAGATGTCGGCGTTTGGGAAATCATGGTGCACCGTCGCAAGGTGCAAATGATCGACATTTCCCGCCCGATGGAAGAAATCCTTGATACGGTTCTGGCAAGTCCGCACACCCGTATTCCGATCTACGAAAAGGACCCGGACAACATTGTCGGTGTTCTGCATGCGCGTGAAGTTCTCAAGGCGATTGTACGCGGGGCCAAGCCCGCCAGTGCCGAGGATGTCCGCGAACTGAGCTCTGAACCCTGGTTCATCCCGGATTCAACCACCCTTGCCGACCAGCTTAAGGCGTTCAAGGAACGGCACGAACATTTTGCCATCGTGGTTGACGAATATGGCGCGTTCGAAGGCGTTGTGTCGCTTGAAGACATTCTGGAAGAAATCGTTGGCGATATTGCCGATGAAACCGACGTCGAAGTGGTTGGTGTCCAGCCGCAGGCTGACGGATCGGTCATTGTGCGCGGCGATGTCACCATTCGCGACCTGAACCGTCGTTTCGGCTGGCGTCTGCCAGATGAAGAAGCCGCCACCGTGGCCGGTCTTTTGCTGTATGAAACCCGGCGTATTCCCGATGTCGGGCAACAGTTCCGTTTCCACGGTTTTGAGTTTGAAGTGCTGCGGCGTATTCGCAACCAGATCACCCGTGTGCGTCTGCGCGCGGTGACGGATCCGGCCGGGGAAGAACAGGAATAAACCTTCTTCCCCGCTTTACCGGTGTGTTGCCGACAAACCACTATAGCGTAAAAAATTTCAGCTTTATCTACTTATGGGTTAAACTCTTGTTTCAGGGTCTTGACCCAAAGGATTGCAGGGCCACTTGCAAATAAGGGCCCGTCACACTGTGTCATCCAGTGACGTCATTTCTATGTGACGTCAGGCAGTGTGAAACCAGATGATCTGATCGGGTTTGGGCATGTGGCAACAGCAACCTGCAGAGAGAGATGCATGGATACTAAAATTGTACCGGGTGTGGTCCAGGAACAATCCATCGCGACACTCAACCCCGCCGATTCCGTGATGGACGCCGTCACCATGATGGCCGAGCGTAAGATTGGCGCGGTCATCATCGTTGATAACAACGCCAGACTGGCTGGAATTTTTACCGAGCGTGACCTTGTCAACCGCGTGGTGGCAAAGGGGCTGGATGCGGCATCTGTGCCGCTTTCCAAAGTCATGACCGCTGATCCTGATACGCTTGGCCCGAACGATTCCGCCATGAGTGCGCTTGATCTGATGAGTGCACGGCGATACCGCCACCTGCCGGTTGTCGATGGCGACAAGGTTGTTGGCATGGTGTCGATCCGTGACCTGTTTAATGTGGTCAAACGCCAACTCGAAGAAGATGTGCGGGAACGCGAAAAGTTCATCTTCGGCTCGGACTACGGCGTGGCCTGAAGCCACCGGTTTTCTGGAAGCAGCATATGGTATCGGTCTGACGGGGAATTCCCCGTCAGGCCTGTGTGCCGTGAAGAATTCCGATGAATTTCCCGAAATTCCGGTGATTGTCTTTCGCCGCCAGGTTTGGGCGGCGGGAATGACGGAAAATGCGTTTGCGACTTGACAGCATGCAGGTGAACGTCTTTACGTTTACGTAAAGGAGAAATTCCGATGCCACTGTCCCGCCCCGCAGAACGCGAACACATCCATATCCGCACGGTGACCTGTCAGGGGTTCCGGCGCAAAGACGGCCTTTGGGATATCGAAGGCCACATCACCGATGTCAAAACCTATGGTTTTTCCAATCATGATCGTGGTGAAATCCCTGCCGGCGAGCCGGTCCACGGGATGTGGATACGCGTTACCATTGGCGATGATCTTGTTATCCGCGAGGTCGAGGCCGTAACCGACTTTGCCCCGTTTTCTGCCTGCGATGCGATTGCCCCGAATTACGAAAAGCTGGTCGGTTTGAAGCTTGGCCCGGGCCTGCGCAAACAGATCCGCGACCGGGTAGGGGGCGTTCATGGCTGTACGCATCTGAATGAATTGATGGGCCCGGTTGCGACCACGGCGTTTCAGACAGTTTTCCCGATCCTTGCCAAGGAATCCTTGCAGGCACGCGATGAAAATGATGACAAGCCGCCACGACGCAATCCCTTGATCAATACCTGCCATGGCTGGCGCAGTGACGGTCCCGCCGTCAAACGGATATCTCCAGAACTCTATACCGGTGACGATTAACCGGGGCGTCTTGCAAGTGCATCTGCGCGGTCCAATATCCAAATGGTCCGTAACGTGTAATTGTCAGGTGGCGTGTGTTCATGTTGCGCCGGTGTGGAAACGCCAATAACGAGAAAGATTGCAAAGGCTTCTTGCACCCGTTTGAAATGACGGTGTTCTGTTGTTGCGTGACGGCGATACTGCTTCTGACAGCATCCTTGGCGAAGGCACATGATCTTGCATCGCCACAGGCAGAAGCCGGACAAGCCAATCTTGATGAACAGGATGGCTTCCTGATCTTGCAGACCAACCTGCACCCCCCCTATCAGGAACTTCAGAACGGCATACTCAGCGGATATTCGGTTTCGATCCTGAATTGTGTGTTTGATCGGCTTGATATTGGCTATGGGCTGGCGATTGCACCCCGCCAACGCAACCGCGAAATGGTGCGCACCGGCAAGGCCGACGGGTTCTTTTTGGCCCGCATCAGCGACACGATGGACGAATACGCCGTGGCGTCAAATCCGTTGGCGCTTGAAAAATGGGTTTGGGTGTCGCCCGCGATCAAATCGGACGATCCCCGTGTTAGTCGGCGGCCCAAGCCCGGTGATTTTTCTACAGTCGGGGCGATACTGGGATCGAACGAGGCCGAGTGGCTGCTTGAACAGGGTTACACCGATGTGATGCGGGTACCTTCCATCGCGTCACTGGTCGGGCAAGTCGCAGCAGGTCGGGTCGAATATGCCCTTGTGGATAAGCACAGTTTTGAATTCGCCCGCAAGGAACTGCAACTGACAGCCGATAAGTTCCGGATGCAGTTCGAACGCTATGTTCCGCTGGTTGTGTATTTTTCCAAACATTACGTTGCGACTTTCCCGCGGCTGCTTGATGACCTCAATGCCGTTTTGGAATTTTGTGAAACTCGCCCGATGCATTTGGAAGCCTGGGAACGCGAAGCAATCCAGAATGTTCAACTGCCCGGTATTCGCCAGTTTGCAAGTTCGCCGGAACTTTTGGGCCATGTTTTTAACCAGTTGGATGGGACAGAGATACAGAGTGCTGATCAAAAACGCCTGACCGATCAAGAATGGATCACGCTGGCGCGCGAAGGTGCCGCCAGTGCAATCGCGACGGAAATCCTTGGCAATGATTTGTCAAAATACCTTCGCACGTTTCAGGCCAGTATTGGCGAACAAGTGGCAGAGGCATTCGTGTTTGACACCCATGGTCAGATCATCGGCATGAGCCGCCTGACATCGGATTTTGATCAGAGTGACGAAGCCCAGTTTCAGATGATCGATAGCCTTAATCGTGAAAAGGCACTGATCACCGATATTTGGTATGACGCCTCAACCCGTGCGTTCCTGTCGCAAATCACGGTGCCGATCATTGACCCGGATAGTGGTCAGACACTTGCCGCCCTGACGGTGGGCCTAAACGTTTCCGCAGCACTGCGTCCGGAAAGCTGAGATCACGTAACGGTAAATCGTCCGGATTACTTGCCGGACGGCTCGGAAATTTCAATCGCGATATTGCTGTACCAGTCCGCCGCGGCCTGCATCTCCGCATCCGTCAGGTCCTTGGCAATCGGTGTCATCACGTCATGAACCCGCTTGCCGGTGCGAAACGCCTTGAGTTGCGTTTCGATATAAATATTGGTCTCGCCCGCCAGATTGGGGGCGTCTTCCAGTGTTGAAATGCCATTCGCACTGTGACAGCCAACGCAAAGTTCGGGTGCATCATCTTCGGATGTGTCGGCGGGCAGGGTGCCTGATACCTCGAAATGGCTGAACCAAAGCGCAACCTTGCTGATCTGATCATCAGACAGTCCGCTTGCGACCACGGTCATCATTTCATGTTCACGTTCACCGGTCTTGAAGGCGTTTAGCTGGGCGATCAGATAATCGACCGGCTCGCCCCCGATATGCGGCGCAATCGGAATGCGTGCCAGACCATCAAGCCCGTGACAGGTACGGCACATTCCGGCAACCTTGCGGCCATCCTGAAGGGCGTCCGCATCAGGCGTGGACTTATCTTGGGCCGCCGCATTGGATACGCCCCCGGCGGACAAAAGCCCGCCGAGGAGTGCGATCATAAATCTGCGCATCAATTGCCCTCATACCAGATGCGATACAGCGCACCGGCCAGATCATCGGAAACAAGGATCGAGCCATCACGCAATTGGGCAACATCAACCGGACGTCCAAGATATTCTTCGTTCTCGTCAATCCAGCCTTCGGCAAACGGTTCGATGGTGGCGTTTCCTTCTTCGTCAATGAAGGTGACCATCACCCGCGCGCCCACCGGGGTTGTGCGGTTCCACGACCCATGCTGGGCCGAAAATATCGCGTTCTTGTATTTGGCCGGGAACATGTTGCCGGTATAGAAGCTCATGCCAAGGTCGGCGGCATGCGCCACGGTTTCAACCGCAGGCATGACCACATCATACGGCACTTCCTGACCGGCATATTCATTGGTGCGGACATCACCGCCGCCATACCAAGGATGGCCGAAATGTTGGCCTGCGGCGGTTTGATGGTTGATCTCGCCGGGCGGGATATCATCGCCCATGCCATCAACCTGGTTATCGGTCCACCACAGTTCACCGGTGACCGGATGGAAGTCATGCCCAACGGAGTTGCGCACCCCGTATGTGTAGACTTCGCGACCGGTGCCATCGGTATTGATGCGGATGATGCCACCAATTCCCCACTCGCGATAAAGATCCAGCTTGTCTTCCGGTGCCACGTTAAACGGCTGACCAAGCGAGATATAAAGCTTTCCATCCGGGCCGATTTTGCAAACGCGCGCGGTGTGGTTATAGCTTTCCTCGGCGGGTGGGATCAGGTCACCCTGTTTAACCACGTTGAACGCGGCAACGTCCGGGCTTTCATAGAAGAACTCGGCCGCCGGGAACACCAGAACACGGTTCTGTTCGGCGATATACAGGAACCCGTCAGACGAGAAACACGGACCGTTCGGGATGCTAAATCGAAGCGACGGGGCGAAGTCCTTGACCTCGTCGGCGACACGGTCCTTGTTGCGGTCTGTGACTGACCACACCTTGTCCTTGCGCGTGCCGACAAAGGTCACAACCCCCTGTGGCCCGACGGCAATATGGCGGGCATCGGGGACAATGGCATAAAGACCGATCTTGAAACCATCAGGAAGCTTGATGCGCTCAAGGGTCTTTTTGATCCCTTCGGCGTAATCACCACCCTGTTCGATGACCGTGAATTCTGTCGTTCCGGTTGATTGGAAGTTGGAGAGTTTTTCAAGATTGTCCGGCGCAGGTGCTTGCGCATAGGCGGTTCCGGACATGGCAAGCGCAATGCTCGCCATTAGAAGGCGTTTCGTCATTACGTAGTCCTCCCGATTGTAGCGGATGCCATTGACCGGCATCCGTGCCGCGCGAATTTCACCATCCGCACGGCTTGTGTATAAGCATTGCGCCTAATCGGGATGAACGTCTAGGTTGATTTCACTATGTGGAATTATTCTTAATTGTTTTTGTTGGCCAGGGCGGTTTCGTATTCCGCTGGTGTCATGGTTTTGAGTGCCAGTGCGTGCACGCGATCCTTCAGTAACGCATCAAGCGCGCCATATACAAGGCGTTGACGATTGACCCGGTTCTCGCCTTCGAATTTTTCGGAAACCACAAGAACGGAAAAATGGGACTCGCCACGCGGGTCAGCACCGGCGTGACCGGCATGTTTGGACGAATCATCATTGATCTGTAGTTCGACCGGGCTGAATTGTTCGGTCAGGATGTCACGGATCTGGTTGGCGACCTGCATGGTAAGGGCCTCTGTTTTCTGGTGATGTTTGCAGATTGCTGCAAAAACGTTTCTTTACGTCACGTTCTGTCATGCGGCGACCGTTTTTCAAGCCTTTTATCGCATTTAAAGCGCCCGTATGATATTGCGCGCATCGAATTTTCAGAACATATAGACGCAAATGAACAGAGGACACCGCAACAAGCGCAAGACGCTCTACCATGAAGAACCCGTTCTGCCGGAATGTGACTGGCCGGAATGTGACGGGCATGGGGAATTCCGTGCGCCCAAGGATCGCAAGTTGCGCGACTATTACAAGTTCTGTCTGGAACATGTCCGCGAATACAACAAGTCTTGGAACTATTATGCCGGCATGAAGGCCGAGGATATCGAAAACGACATGCGTCGCGATACCCATTGGCAACGTCCGACATGGCAGTTCGGTCATATCCGCGGATCAAAAAAACCGTTCAATTTCAAATTCAAGGACGGGTTCGGCTTCTTTAACGAAGACGGCGACCAGACCCATCATGGCCCCGGCGCCGAAGCCAGGGCCAATGCCGAACGCAAACGCAAAAGCGAAGAAGCCCAGCGTCGCGCTGGCGCGATGGGCATGCCGACCGAACAGCAAGAGGCCATGGCGACCCTCGATCTGGGATGGCCGTTCACCCGCGATGAACTCAAGACGAAATACAAGGCACTTTCCAAAAAGTACCACCCTGATGCCAATGGCGGCGACAAGGCGGCCGAGGAACATTTCAAGCGGATCAGTGCGGCCTATACGTCACTCACACGCTATATCCGTGATCTTGAAGCGCGCGTGACACTTTAGCTTTCTGGCTAATTTTCTGCGAAATTTGATCAAAACCGGTCTATCTGGTTGCAGTTTGCGTATCTGGAAGGTCTTATCGACCAAACCTTTTGCGATAATAGATATTTTTTGCGCATCTTCCCTTTGTGTGATGCGTCATAACCGCTATTAATGAGCAAGTTTAACGAAACGACCGCGTCACCAGCGCCGGTCCGAAAAACGCGCGAGTACTTATGAGCCAAGGTTACGAAGCGAGCGGTGCAGCGGCAGAACATCCGCTTGATACACCCGACATCACCATTTCCGTCCGTGAAACGTTCGGGATCGATATCGATATGGAAGTCCCGGCATTCAGTCAGGGCAGCGAACATGTGCCGGCGATTGATCCGACCTACCGTTTTGATCGCGACACCACGATGGCGATCCTGGCGGGCTTTGCCCATAACCGCCGCGTGATGATCCAAGGTTATCACGGCACCGGTAAATCGACCCATATCGAACAGGTGGCAGCGCGCCTGAACTGGCCGTGCGTGCGTGTGAACCTTGATAGCCACATCAGCCGTATCGATCTGATCGGTAAGGACGCGATTGTTCTGCGTGATGGCAAACAGATCACCGAATTCCGCGAAGGCATTTTGCCCTGGGCGCTCAAACGCCCTGTCGCGATGGTGTTTGATGAATATGATGCCGGTCGCCCGGATGTGATGTTCGTGATCCAGCGTGTGCTTGAAGTCGATGGCAAGCTGACCCTTCTTGATCAGAACAAGGTCATCCACCCGCATTCGCATTTCCGCCTGTTTGCGACATCGAACACGGTCGGTCTTGGCGATACCACGGGCCTTTACCACGGTACTCAGCAGATTAACCAGGCCCAGATGGACCGTTGGTCGATCATTGCGACGCTGAACTATCTGTCGGTCGAAGACGAAACCAACATCGTCACCGCCAAGGTTCCGGCGTTTGATACTGCCGAAGGCCGCCAGAAGATCGAGGCAATGGTTGCCCTTGCCAACCTGACGCGTCAGGGCTTTGTGGCCGGTGATATCTCAACCGTCATGAGTCCGCGTACCGTGATCACGCTTGCCGAAAACGCCAAAATCTTCGGGGATGTTTCCTATGCCTTCCGCGTAACGTTCCTTAACCGTTGCGATGAAGTCGAACGTCCGATTTTGGCGGAATATTACCAGCGTTGCTTTGGTGAAGAACTGCCTGAGGAAGCCATTAATGTGATGGTCCGCTAAGGCGTGACTCTCAAGCAGATTGGCGAACTGGTTCCACAAGCGAGTAGTGCGATGAAGAATGATGAGGCTCTTTCCGGCTTCTTGCGCGGCACGGCAGCGACGTTTCGTGCGCTTGCCGGGCGCAATGATCTGGAAGTCGGCTTTGTCAAAGGCGGGCGTCCGGGCGGCTATGGTGAACATGTGCGTTTGCCGATGCCCAAACAGTCCATGCCCAAGGATGAAGTCGCAGATCTGCGCGGTGTTGCCGATGGATGGGCGCTTAAGATGCGTCACCATGATGCCACCCTGCACGCCAAACGCATGCCTGAAACCGCCGAGGCTCAGGCTGTTTACGATGCGCTTGAAACCGCTCGTGTTGAAGCAGTGGGATCGCGGTATTTCCCCGGTGTGCGCAAAAACCTTCGCGAACATGCCGAACAGGATTGCCATGCCAAGAACTATCACCGTGTGACATCACGCGACGATGCCCCGTTTGCCGATGCGATCGGGATGCTGGCGCGCGAAGTCTTTACCGGTGAAAAGGCCCCTGAATCCGCTGGTCCGCTGATTGACCTGTGGCGTTCACATATCGAAGAAAATGCCGGCTCAGACCTGAGCAACCTGCGCGATCTGCTCGATGACCAGGATGCCTTTGCACGTGGCATGCGTAAATTGCTCGATCGCCTGTCGCTTGAAGACGACCTCGACGATGCCCCGCCCGAACAGGAAGGCGAGGATGACGAGCAAAAAGACGGTGAAAACGATCCCGATCAGGAAGATATGGAAAGTCAGGGCGGCCAGCAGGGCCAGAATGACGATTCAGATCCTGATACTGGTGATGACAAACAGGATGCCGGTTCCGAAGAAGCAGAAGCCGGTGAAGGCGACATCGATGATCAGCAGCTTGAAGCCATGTCGCAGGAAGAAAAGCCTGCCGGACCGGGCGAGCAGCCGGAATTTGATGGCCGTAACGAGCCGGTTGAACGTGGCTATGAGCCGTTTACCCGCGAATTTGACGAGGTGGTCACCGCAGATGATCTGTGTGAAAACCTCGAACTGTCGCGTCTGCGCGCCATGCTTGATAAGCAGCTGGCCAACCTTCAGAACGTGGTTTCCAAGCTTGCCAACCGTCTGCAACGCCGCCTGATGGCGCAGCAGAACCGTGGCTGGGACTTCGACCTTGAGGAAGGCATTCTTGATGCCGCCAAGCTGGCCCGCATCGTCTCGACCCCGTCGACGTCGCTGTCGTTCAAGCAGGAACAGGATACCGACTTCCGCGATACGGTTGTGACGCTTCTGATCGATAATTCCGGTTCCATGCGCGGTCGTCCGATCACGATTGCCGCCCTGTCGGCTGATATTCTGGCCCGCACACTGGAACGTTGTGGCGTTAAGGTCGAAATCCTTGGTTTCACCACCCGTCAGTGGAAAGGTGGCCAGTCGCGCGAAAGCTGGGTCGAGGCCGGAAAACCGCCAAAACCCGGTCGTCTGAACGATCTGCGTCATATCATCTACAAGGCTGCCGATACGCCATGGCGTCGGGCACGCAAGAACCTTGGTCTGATGCTGCGCGAAGGGCTGCTTAAGGAAAACATCGACGGCGAAGCACTGCTTTGGGCTCATGAACGTCTTCTTGGCCGCACCGAACAACGCCGGATCATGATGGTGATTTCCGATGGTGCACCGGTTGATGACTCGACCCTTTCGGTCAATTCCGGAAACTATCTGGAACGTCATCTGCGCGAAGTGATCGAATGGATCGAAACCAGATCACCGGTGGAACTTCTGGCGATCGGGATTGGTCATGACGTCACGCGTTATTATCGCCGTGCGGTGACAATCAACGATCCGGAAGAACTCGGTGGCACCATGCTGCGCGAATTGTCCGATCTGTTTGACGAGCAGGGCGCGCGCCAGCCCAAACGCCCGATGCGCCATGTGCCCGCCGATAACGCGCAGGCCCGCGATCACGCCACAGGCGATCGCGACCGCTGGTAAGGGCAGGGGTGCGTAAAGGATGACCACGATCACCCGCTTTGCACCAAGCCCGACCGGATATCTTCATCTCGGCCATGCGGCCTCGGCCTTGTTTTCTGCAAAACAGGCCGGGCCGGATGGCCGTTTTCTTTTGCGGATCGAAGATATCGACCAGACCCGGTGTCGTCCGGAATATCTGGATGCGATCTATGAAGACCTCGCCTGGCTTGGCCTTGAATGGGAAAAACCGGTTCGGGTGCAGTCCGATCACTTTGCTGACTATCAAACGGTGCTAAATCGCTTGTCGGATATGGAATTGCTTTATCCGTGCTTTTGCACCCGCAAGGACATTCAGGCAGAAATCGCCCGCATCGGAAACGCACCGCACGGCCCGGATGGCGCGCTTTATCCCGGGACCTGTCGGCAGTGTTCGCCGACCGAACGCCAAGATCGCATTGCGGCCGGTGAAAGCTATGCACTTCGTCTTGATATGGCTGCGGCGATCAAACAGGTCGGCCGCGAACTGATATGGTTTGATCGCGCAGCAGGCAAACAGATCGCCACCCCGGAAATCTTTGGCGATGTGGTTCTGGCGCGCAAGGATACCCCGACCAGCTATCATATCTCGGTCACCCATGATGATGATTTGCAGGGCATAACCCTCGTCACCCGCGGCGAGGATCTGTTTTTTGCCAGCCACCTGCATCGGTTGTTGCAGGAACTACTGGGCTATGACGTGCCGGAATATCACCATCACGGGCTTCTGACCGGGCCGGATGGCAAACGCTTTGCCAAGCGTGACAAATCCAAAACATTGCGCTCAATGCGCGCCTGCGGTTTAACTGTCCCTTGTTTATGCGATAATTTACTGGATTTTAGCTAAACATTCGTTTCCTCTCTACTTCTGGGAAAGTGCGATTGTCGCAAGTATGGATAGATGCATGCTGAATAGTATTTACGTCGATAACTTCAAAGCTTTAGTGGATTTTGAGCTGAGGTTCGAAAAAACCACATTTTTGGTAGGGCTAAATGGCGCTGGAAAGTCAAGCGTTCTACAGTTTATCGATTTTGTTTCGAGCGTATCTAAAGGCAAGTGCCATCAATGGTTGGATGATCGCGATTGGTCCCCGGTGGATCTCAACTCTAAGTTGAAAAGAAAGCTGAATATTGAGTTTGAAATCAGATTTGAACTTGGTGTTGGGGAAGGCTTTGGAGAGGTGATTTGGAAGGCCTCGTTCAATCGAGCTAAAATGCGTTGTACTCAGGAGTCATTTGAAGTTAACGGCAAAACCGTTGCGCGAGTTTCAGACGGTATTTTTTATAACTCATATGAAACTAACCATGCCGAGAAGATAAAAACAGAATACGAAGGATCTTATGTTTTCCAATTGAAAGATTCCATTTTGGAAAATTGGCCCGGAATTTTCGCCACGAAACAGTTTTTAAGAAACATGCAAGTCTTAGATTCCCTGTCCCCTCAATCTTTGAGGAAGAAGAGTAGGGAATCTTCAGGAACGATTGGGTTGGGCGGAGAGAGACTTTCGGCATTGATTCATGAAATGTCTGAAAGTGATAGGGAAAAACTGCATGATTTGACTAAAAAGTTTTATTCAAACATTACCTTTAAGACCAAGTCATTGAGGTCTGGCTGGAAAGAGATCTGGCTTACAGAGCTCTATCAGAAATCAAAACTCGAAACAGCACAACAGCATATCAATGACGGGACTCTTCGTATCTTAGCAATACTAGCTTTGTTGATTGGTGAGGATAACAACCTAATTGTTTTGGATGAAATTGAGAATGGAATAAATCCCGAGTTAGTTGGGGACCTAATCAAAATTATTTTGAACAGCAAGCACCAAGTTTTGTCAACTACACATAGCCCCATTATATTGAATTACCTACCTGATGAAAGTGCAAAGGTTTCCGTACAGTATTTATATCGACGGAAAGATGGTGCTGTGAAGTCTGTCCCGCTATTCGGTATTCCTTCAATGATTCAAAAGCTTCGTGTTATGGGGCCCGGTGAGGTGTTCGCAGACACCGACCTCAGAGCTTTAAACTTAGAGTTGTTCGAGTCGGATAAGGACGAACAAGGATGATATTCGTCGTTTCAGGTGAGGGCCCTAGTGATATTGGATCGTCGAGTCACGATCACACACTAAAACCTGGGCCAATGGCGCACTTCATTGATCAAGTTGTTCAAGATAAACTGGATTATTCGCCAATTGAAGCTACGACGATGGTTATTATTAGTGAATCGGTCTTAGCTGATGCTTCAAAAGAAATCAGTTCTGGGAAAAAAGGTGTAACCCTCCCAGGTGATAAATCTAAAAAGGAAACAGCATATTTTTTTCGAAATGCTAGGGCGCTTGCCAAAATTGCTTTAGATAAAGCCGCCGAAGATGCTGTGGCAGTTCTATTCAGAGATGCAGACGGCACCGCCTCGAGTGGGCGAGGGCTCTGGAGCGACAAAGTGAGTTCAATAGAGAATGGATTTCGGGCCGAAGGTTTACGTCGTGGAGTTGCTATGGTTCCAAAGCCAAAATCAGAGGCTTGGCTGATTTGTGCTTTGAAAGATCAACCTTATCAACATTGCGGAAATTTGGAGAATCGGTCGGGAAACGATAAGTCGCCAAAGTCTTTAAAGAAGGAGTTGGAAGAGCTTCTTGGAGGGGAATTCGACCTAGGAGAAGTGATAAATCAAATAGAAAATAGGAAGATCGACTATCGGAAAATAGCCATGCCAAGTTTGACTAGTTTTCTAAAGAATATTTGTGAAGCCATTGATAGATAGGTTTAAATGTATTTTGGTTGCGATGATATTTCTGCATAGAATTATTTAGATTTTCTAATAACAATTAACGTTCTTGATGCGATGTTTTTATCGCTGCAGCTGTATATTTTAAATTACTATTGTCCAGATAAGAATGCGGTATTGCTTCTCCCGTCTGACGTAATAAAATTTGCTGATCAGTTCTGATTGAGCGCCTGTGCCTGACTAGCCTCATGGCAATATAGCGGTTTCGTCATATTCCCATTGTCGTGGGTTAGTACCTCCGTATAGGATGATCTTTGATCATACGACGATGTCAGAGGCGCAAGACCAGATGGAAAAAAACGCTGGCTTGGTCAGGAGGATCGGTAAACGCGTTCTCGACCCGGGCATAGAAATAAGTGCCGGGGAAGAGTTGAACGGAAAGGTTCAGCGAGACCTTCTTGATCTGGCCTATCGCAATAACTGGGCTAACATTCTGGTCAATCTGGCCGCTGGCACCAGCATGGTTGCGATGTTCTGGCTGCGCGGCGATTTGCGCGCCGAAACCGTTATCTGGCTTCTGGCCGTCACCTTGATTTGCAGCATTCGGCTTTGGGGTGGGTATCTCTATCACCTGACGCGTGAAAACAGGACGGAGCTCTCCTCTGATCTGCTTCGAAAATGGCGCTTTCGCTATCAGCTCGGGGTGATTGTCACCGGACTGCTGTGGTCCATGGTTGGTGCGATTGAAATTCCCGCGGTTCAGGGCGAAAGCCAGTTTCTGACTATGATCATCATTGCCGGTATGGCTGGGGGTGCCACGGGTATTCTTGCTCCTGTATTCCTCGTCGGGCGCTTTTATCTGTGTGCGCTGCTATTGCCGCCAGCCGTGATCCTGTCGGTGATGGGGGATGCGAACTATATCCTGTCCGCCTTGGCGCTGGTGTTCCTGCTGGTGATGCTGGTTACACATCGCAACAATCACGCGGTTCTTTTCAGATCTTTTGTCCTCAAACATCAAAATCAGGGGCTGGTCGAAGACCTTAGGCAGAAAAACCGGATTACCGAAAACTGGAATGCCACCCTTGAAGCGCGGGTCGAACAGCGCACGGAGGAGCTGCGCAATCTGGTCGAACACGATGCCCTGACCGGTATTCTTAACCGTGACGGGATTGTCGCGTGGTTCGAACATAAAAAGAGATCGGACGCGCTTCTGGATTACGCCGTGCTGTTTATCGATCTGGACCGGTTCAAACAGATAAATGATGGCCTCAGTCACGCGATTGGCGATGAAGTTCTGCGTGCTGTCAGCATGCGGCTTAGGGAATGTGTTGATGACCGCCATGCTTTGGGCCGTTGGGGCGGGGATGAATTTCTGATTGTTCTGGCCGCCCCGCATGAAGAGCTTCACCCACTGGTCGAAACCACGGTTGACCTGGCTCAGCGTGCGGTTAATCAGCCGATCAATATTGTCGGTCATACATTGCATGTCGGGTTCAGTACCGGCGTTGCCTTTTCGTCCGGACGTAATCCGTCGATATCGGAACTGATCCACTGGGCGGATCTGGCCGCGGCCGAGGTCAAGCGATCCGGTCGGGGCAGCGTGCATAACTACGACAAGATGCTGCTGACGGAACAGGAACGTCGCCTGAGTGTGACACAGGCGCTGCGCCGGGCGCTGAGTGCCGATGAGTTTTATATCGAGTACCAGCCGGTCATTGATGCAACCCGTGGCGACATCATCGCCTACGAGGCCCTTTTGCGCTGGGACAGCGCGGTCCTTGGTGCTGTGCCGCCCGATGAATTCATTCCAATTGCCGAGGAAAGTGCGCTCATCGTTGATATCGGGGAATGGTGCATGCGGCGCGCCTGCCAGACCCTGCATGACAATACCGAGATTCCGGTCACCACGAAAATTGCCATCAACGTTTCGATCCGTCAGATCGTGATGCCGAATTTTCCGGATATGGTTTCGCGCATCCTTGCGGAAACCGGTCTTGCATCCAATCGGTTGGTTTTGGAAGTCACGGAATCGATCTTTGAAAAACGCCAGACGTCGCAGATTTCCGCTGTGCTTGATCATCTGCACGCGATGGAAGTCGGCATTCATATTGATGATTTCGGGACCGGTTATTCATCCCTGTCGCGCCTGCATGAAATTCATGTGGATGCGGTCAAGATCGACAAGTCCTTTGTCTTGTCGATGGATGAAAATGCCCGCGTGGTGATCGAGGCGGCAATTCTGATCGCTCATCGCTTTGGTCTTAAGGTCATTGCCGAGGGGATCGAGACGCCGCAACAGCGTGCGGAACTCCGCGCGATGGGGGTAGATGCCTATCAGGGATACTTCTTTGCCCGTCCGGGGCAACTCCCGTGTCGCGACATTCACTGGCAAACTGATCCAGATTTGCTGGCCTGAGGGTGTTTCTTTGGAACTGGCGCAAAAAAAAAACGGCCTGCCGCAAGCGGTGCAGGCCGTTCACAGTCCTGTTCTGCTGGGGGACAGAATCAGCGGCTAAAATCAATCAGAACAAGGAAGCTGACCGGCACAAGCGCCAGCGCGACATAAATCCAGAAGGACGCGATCGGAACGCCGAACGCGGCAAGAACATAACCGGCAAGGTAAAGTGCCAAGCCAATTACAGCGACCAGCAGAATGCCCAAAAGCGGCAGAGAAACTTTGCTATCTGATTTCATGTCCCGTCATGCTCCCGAAACGGATTTCTTAACTCATGGTGTTGAACCTACCATGCTGTGCGCGTAGGCGTTTTGATCCGTATCAATAAACGCGACAGATTGAATCCCAAGGTCTTTGCAGGCATCAAGCAGGGTACTCTTATTATATAAACACAGAGAATCGATTGTTCGCCCTGTGTCAGAATGGCGCAATTGCCTGTAAATGGGGTCTTTGTTATTGTCGCCCCGGTTTGGAAAACATCAGATTCCGTGCGGTTGAGTTGGGCAAATACCGGCACAAACCAAGGATTATCGACAAAACAGCTCTGATAAGCGTTTTTGTCGCGGTTTTCGGTTGATGAAGGCTTGACGGCATGGGTTAGAGGCGGTAATAACCCGCTTCCAAGCGCGGGCCTGCATGTTCAGGCCAAGCGTCCTTTTGCGAATTTATAGACCAGGAGATCAGGTCATGGCACGTCGCTGCCCGGTATCCGGCAAAGGCGTTTTGGTCGGCATGAATGTGAGCCACGCCCACAATCGTACCAAACGTCGTTTCCTCCCGAACCTGCAGCCGACCTCGCTGCTTAGTGAGTCGCTCGGTCGTTCGGTGCGTCTGCGTCTGACCACCAATGCTGTCCGCACCATCGAAAAACGTGGTGGTCTGGATGCGTATCTGCTCAGCACTGCAAATGCAAAGCTGCCGGCAGATTTGGTGAAAATCAAACGCCAGGTCGCCAAAGCTGTTGAAGCAAAAGCTGCCTAATTAAGGCTTCTGCTTTACAGACAGAATTTACGAAGGCTCGCTTTTTAGCGGGCCTTTCGTTTTTTTCGGCTCTGGGCTTGGCCATCCGATGCATCGGTTCAGGTGCACCAGACAGGCTGCCAGACATCGTCGGGCGGCTTTTTTTGTGCCGTGCCGCACTGGCAGTTATCCAAGGGTTTCTTGGGCTACGCAAGGGTGCAGTCTCAATAAACGCGACTCGGCAGAACACGAGCTTTGCGCTTTTGGAAATTTGCTCTATACTTTGCTCTATCAGTGGTTTACGTCGCCGTGTCGCCCGGTTTGGTGAAACGTCATGATATGTTCATCAACAGCGATTCCCGGACCTGCTAAATAAGGCAAGCGACTCGGTAAACACGGTGGAGCGGATGGTATGCATTTATCGCCCAATGCGTGTCCGGCACTTGTTCTTAACGCCGATTTTCGGCCGTTGAGCTACTTCCCGCTATCTCTTTGGTCATGGCAGGATACGCTCAAGGCAGTCTTTCTTGAACGCGTCGATGTTCTTTCCGAATACGATCGCGAAGTACGCTCTCCTTCCTTTAAAATGCGCCTGCCCAGCGTCATCTCGCTCAAGGAATATGTCCCGCTTAAAAGCAGCCCGGCCTTTACCCGGTTTAACGTCTTCCTGCGCGATGAATTTTCCTGTCAGTATTGCGGCGACCGCCTGCCGACAAATGAACTGACCTTTGATCATGTCATCCCGCGTGCGCGCGGAGGGCGAACCAATTGGGAAAACATCGTCACGGCCTGTTCTGACTGCAACCTGTTTAAAGGCAGTCGATCGGTGCGCGAGGCTGGCCTGCGACTACGCAGGACGCCGGGACAGCCCTCGATGCACGAACTCCAGACCACAGGACGCCGTTTCCCGCCAAACTATCTTCACGAAAGTTGGCGGGATTTTTTATACTGGGATACCGAACTGGAATACGACTTCTAGTCGACACCAAAACTTTTACAAAGTTCAGCTTGGCAACGAAAAAGCCGACGGCAGGACCGTCGGTTTTTTTGTATTCGCTGGTTCAAGAAAACTTACAGATCGAGGGTAAGCTTTAGAAGTGCCGTACGTCCTTCGCCATAGCCGCAGGCCGTGGCTGAACTGCAACCTGCGACATATTCCTTGTCAAACAGGTTGCTGACATTGAGGCTGAGGTTCCACTGGTTCTCAACGCCGTAGCCAAGGCCAGCGTCAAACAATGTTGCTGCCGGTACTTCGTACTGGTTGGCCTCGTCCGCATAGGATGCGCCTTGATAACGTACACCACCACCTAGGCGAAGGCCGCTGAGCGTGCCCTGACGGATGGTGTAATCGAGACCAAGGGTCGCCATCTCGGTCGGGACGGTGACCGGTTGCTTACCAATCACACTTGCGTCTTCGTCCTTGGTAACTTCAAGGTCGTAGGCAGTTGCGCTAGCACTGAGCAGCAGGTTCTCAGTGATGTTCGCCTTGGCCTCAAACTCGATACCCTGTGAGTTAACTTCACCAAGCTGACGCTCGTTCTGGAAGGTGCCGGTAATCACGTTCTGACGGGTCAGGTCAAATACAGCAACCGTGAAAAGGCCATCGAAGCTATTGGGGACGTATTTCAGGCCTGCTTCATACTGGCTGCCGGTTTCCGGTTCATACACCCCTTGGGAGCTTGAACCGAGAACCGGGTTAAAGAACGTTGCAGCGCTTACATACGGGGTCAGACCATTGTCGAAGGTATATGCCAAGCCAGCGCGACCGCTCCACTCACCTGTGGTTTCGCTATAGTTGTTGTACCGGGAAATCGGATCGTCGCCATCGGTTTTGACATAATCATAACGACCATTCAGCGTCGTGATCCAGCCGTCACCAAATCGGATTTGATCCTGAGCATATACACCGATCTGGTTCATGACAATGTCCTGATCGAGATAGGCAGATCGTGCGACCTGTGCGGTGCCATGTACGGGATTCAGCGGATCAATATCGGTACCTGCGCCGGAATATTCTTTGCGCGACATATCAAACCGCTTTAGGTCGATGCCACCAAGCAATGTGTGATCAAGTGCACCGGTCTCAAAGCGCTGTTCGAGCTGGTTATCAAGACCGATGGATGTGATCTGGGTGCGGTGTTCGAACCCCCAGCGATCAAGGTCGTAATTGGTGGTTGTTGGTGATGTTCCACCGGTGGCATAGCCACTTGGGTAGTAGTAAATCTCATGAATGTCCGCATGTCCGATCCGCGCATTCTGGCGGAAGGTTAGGTCGTCATTGAGATCGTGTTCAAGTTCGTAACCGACCATAACCTGACGGCGCAGGTTTTTATCAAGGTCGGGTTCAGAGAAGTTGGTTTCCGGATCAATCTTGCCATAAGGCGCATCTTTGGCAGTGCCGAAATAGGGCAGGAAACCAAGGCCACCATTATGCTTGCCGTCCACGAAGGTAAAGCTGCTAAGCAGGGTCAGGCTGGTGTCTTCGTTCGGCGTCCAGGCTAAGCTTGGTGCAACCGTCCCCTGGAATCCTTCATTGTCGTCGGCCTGTTCGTCGCCATTGGTAAAGTTACCGGTCAGGCGGTATGCTGCAACGTCACTAAGCTTGTCGCTGAAATCGATGCCTGTGCCATATTTCCCCGTCTCGGTGACGGAAAACTCAAGACGGCGCAGTGGCACATCGGTCGGGCGTTTGCTGACATAGTTTACCATGCCGCCGGGATTGGTGCTGCCATACAGGACAGAGGCGGCACCGCGAAGGACCTCTACCCTTTCAAGAGTGTAATCATTGACCAAGAATGCGCCAAAGCCATAGGCGTAGTTTTGCAAGCCATCAAGATAAGCTCCGCTCTGGGTTGCTTCAAAGCCACGAATGAAGAACCAGTTGGTATCCGTGTCGGAGCCATAAGGCTGGGTGAATACGCCAGCGGTATATCGCAATGCTTCATCGACTTTGTCGACACCGCGGCTGTCCATCTCTTTGCGGCCGATAACGGATACGGATTGCGGGATTTCCTCAATGGCGGTGCCGGTTTTTGAGCCGGTTGCACTGTGTGTAGCAACATATCCGTTTACAGGAGCATGTGCAGGCTCTGCTTCGGACTCAATGATCAGAGGTTTAAGGGTAGTGCTTTCGCCGTCACGTTCTGTCGCGTCATCTGAAGACTGCGCAAGCGCAAAATCGGGTGCGGCAAAAACCAATGCAAGTGCCGTACCCAGCAAAAGGGTTGAAGACAATTTCTGTCCTGTAAAACGCATTTGGGATTCCCTGTATCGGTTGTCTTTGACGACGACCTGTCGGGCGGGAACCGGCGGGTCATCTGTGATGATGGCCTTTTCGATATCACGCGTTGGGGGATGGGATATTGAACCGGATTTCGGCGTATTGAACGGAATTTGGCTTAAGTTACGCGATCTGTTCCTTGCGCCATGCACCCGGCGTGGTGCCAACGATTTTGCGGAACACGCGGGTCAAATGCGCCTGATCGGCAAAGCCGACCCGAAGGGCGACCGACGCTAGCGGTGTCTCGGCATCTTTAAGCAGGGTTTTGGCGCGCTCCACCCGGGCTTTCATCTGCCACTGTTGCGGCGGCATGCCGGTACTTTCGCGGAAGGCCGAGCAGAAATAGGATTGCGAGAGCCCGGTCAACTGTGCCAGTTCATCAAGGCGGATGGTGCGTCCGCAATTCTGTTCGATATAATCGACCGACTTGCGCAAATGGTACGGTGCCAGTTTGCCGCGTTTGCGTTGCGGTTCACTTGCCGCGCGCGGTTGCAGCAGGGCCGCGGTCAACGCGCTGATCAAACCTTCGCCATAGATCTGCGGGCTTTGGTGTTCGCTTTGCAGGTCGTCGGCCAGCAACCGAACCAACGTATTGATGCGCGGATCACAAAAACCGATGCGGGGTGTTTCTAGGGTCGCGAGGTCAAGTGGGGCGCCCATGCTGTTTTCAAGCGCGTCGACATCAAGATGGATATCAAGATGGCGCAGACGACACGCGCCGAAGACCTCGGATGAGACCTCCATCCCGGCCGGGATATAGGACAGGCATCCTTTGCCGCGACGTTGCTGATCTGCCGCGTCATCTGAGGAACGGACGTTGATACGCCCATCGCCCACGCAATCAATGATCGCTACCAGACGCGGGGCTTGCGAAACATAGGTTCCCCCGGCCTCCGCTTCACATTCCACATGCCATAAATCGGAAATGGCGGTGTTCCAGCGACGGAACCGCAGGTCATCAAGAAGGGAAATACCTTCGATGTGGCTGGTCATATGCGGATGGAATGCCATGGCGCTCACGACAATGGGGTCCTTTGTGCAGTCGGAACTTATGGTGCGAATGGGTCTCAATATAACCGGGAATTTTCTGCAAACAATAACAATTCTCATTATCAGGCGAAGAATTGTCAGATTTCTGAGCAATTGTTCGCGCAAAAGGCGGCCTTTGGAAATGCAAAAACCCGCCTGACGTGTCAGACGGGTTTTGTGAGGCTTGGCTTCAGCAGCGTCGAAGGTGTTCGCGGTTATTTCTTCATCCAGCGCGACGATGCGATCAGGCAGAAAACAGTGAGTGCTGACGAGAAGAACACGTTGACCGTCGGCATGGTGATGCCAAACAGGGTCCAGTCGATCTTGTCACAGCGAATGATCGGTTGTGCCATAAGCTGCGCTTTGAGGTCTGCCACGGATGCGGCGCCGCTTTGCACGCCCCCACACATGGCGGGCCCTTCCCACCACAATTCCTGAACACCAACGTGGTAAAATGCAATCGCCGTTCCGACGGCAAAGGTCGCAGCACACAGATAAACCACCGCTCGTGCGGCGGCAGGAAAGCGGATCAGCAACAGCGCGACGATCGAAAGACCGGCAACCATATAAAATGGCACACGTTGATAAAGACACAGCACACAGGGAAGCAGCTTCTGGACATATTGCGCGTAAAAGGCAAAGCCAATGCTGCCCGCTGAAACCAGCAGCAGGGCAAGGGGTGGAAAGGCCGGGATGAAGCGTGGGCGCAGCAAATTGAACATCAGTTGGTCCGTTTATTGGCGTGCATCAGAATTTGGCGTCGGGTCAACCATGC
This sequence comes from Thalassospira sp. CH_XMU1458, assembly GCF_037027205.1. Classification (NCBI taxonomy): domain Bacteria; kingdom Pseudomonadati; phylum Pseudomonadota; class Alphaproteobacteria; order Rhodospirillales; family Thalassospiraceae; genus Thalassospira; species Thalassospira sp. CH_XMU1458. The sequence goes on from NZ_JAYMDW010000003.1 coordinate 277,373, forward strand.
GGGATCAGCTTTATCGCGGCAAACCCGCCGACAAGAACCACGATAAATATGGTGAAAACGAGGCCCAGTCGACGTTCGATGAAGTCGCGGATGACAGGGCCGAATTTCCAGATCAGGGCAGCAATGACAAAGAACCGCAATCCGCGCGCCAGGATCGATGCCAGCGTAAAGACAACCGGGTCAAGTGCGGTCACACCCGACAGGATGGTGATTACCTTGTAGGGGAATGGCGTTACACCGGCAATGAACACCGCCCAGGCACCCCATTCATTATAATAGTCGCGGAACTGATCAAACTTGTCGGCATAGCCATAAAGCTCAAGCACGGGCTGTCCGACCGTTTCAAACAGGAAGAAACCGATACCGTATCCGACAAGCCCGCCAAGGACAGACCCGACGAGGCAAATCAGCGCATAGCGCCAGGCGCGCGTCGGGGCGGCAATGATCATCGGGATCAGCAAAATGTCAGGCGGGATCGGAAAGACAGAGCTTTCAATCGCTGCAATGAAAAACAGGGCCCAGCCGGCATGGCGGTGGCCGGCAAGGTTCATGGTCCAGTCATAGAGGCTGCGGATCACGGCAATAGCGCCTTGTCATGTTGTCTGCGATTTGGGAGCGGCGCTTGGCCTTGAAAACAGGCCAGATCAAACCGCATTTTGCCGGCAATCGCAATGGCGCAGTTTATCCGTATCTACGCAGACGTATTTTTGCACAAAGCCCCATTGACCCGGCGAAATTTACGGCTATTATCCCGCCCGTTGATGGAGGGTGCGCACACGCACCCGAATTGCCTGCCCCTGTGGCGGAATTGGTAGACGCGGCAGACTCAAAATCTGTTTCACTTAGTGAGTGGGAGTTCGATTCTCCCCGGGGGCACCATCGCTTTTCCAAACCCAGCCGTAATCGGTTGGGTTTTGCTCTTTTAGCTTCCCACATCTTTTCCAGACGCTGCGTATTAATCGATATGTGCCACGTTGAGATACGGGGTGCTTAAAGGCAGTGTTGGCAATGGTGATGGAACATTGCGTTATCAGTCGGTTTTCTTCGGGGTTGTACTTGCGCGGACAACAAGCTCTGCGCCGACCTGAACCTTGACCGCAGGCAGGGAGCCCTCTGCATTTAAGAGTTCATCAAGTACCGTAACAGCCATGCTTCCGATTTTGCGTTTCGAAACATCTATCGTCGTTAAGGACGGGTCAAGAGTGGCGCTCATTGGAAGGTTATCAAACCCGACGATCGAGATGTCCTGTGGAATCTTATATCCTTTTTCTTTCAGGGCTTTGGTAAATCCATATGCCATGATGTCGTTCGCGCAAAAATAAGCTTCAGCAAGGCTGTCGTGATCGGAAAGCGCCTTGAAGCTATCTTCATATGCCGAGGCGATGGTGGAACCGATTGACAGGATGTGACTGCTGTTCACTGTCAGTCCGAGATGGTGCATGTTTTTCAGGAAGGCTTTCTTGCGCAGAGCAAAGTTTCGGGTCTGAGTTTCACTGCCGACAAAGCCAATTTTACTAAAACCAAGATCTTTTAAGTGCGAAAGCACGGTGTAAACCGCATCGCCATTGTTCATGTCGACGAAATTTGCATCAATGAGATCATAAAAAGAATCAATAAAAACAGTTGGTAATCTGAAGTCCTGGATTTTCTGAATATCTTCACGCGTTAGCTCGGTGCCAAGTATGATGGCGGCCGTTGCATCCGAATTTGCCAGGATGTCTGTGATGTCACTTGCTGTGACATTTTCATAGCTTAAAACCTGCAGCTTATAACCACGACTGGTTGCCTCTGATGACATACCGTCAATGTAATCAGAAATGAAATGGCTATGGTCACGGTTCACAGTATGACCGTGTTTGGCGATCTTGAGAAACTTGATGGTTTTCGCCGTTTTTTCGCGATTTTTGGGAGCGCGCGGCAGGTAGTTCAACGAAGAAACAACTTCAAGGACCCGTGAACGGGTAACGCCGGAAATTTCACCCTTGCCATTCAGAACAAGCGACACCGTAGAAGGGGAGACACCCGCCTGTTCGGCAATCTGTTTGATCGTCGGTTTGTTATTTTTTTTCATGTACTTAACCTTGGTGCTCTTCCCTGATTCTTCATTGTTTATGTTTTTTAGTAAACATCCTGCCGGATATCAATGCAACTGTGATGTAACAGTTTGTGTCAAACAGATGCTTGCCAACATAAAAATGAATTGATAGTTTTTAGTCAATAAACATAAAAATTTACTAAAAGTATGGGGAGGATCCATGCGCTTTTTTGACGGGCACCTGACCGTTCTAATCGGGCTGATCGTCACGTTGATGACGGCGGGCGCGATTGTTTCTGATGGAAACTATCTTTCGCTGTTTAATCTTCAGTCGATGGCGGGCCAAGTGCCTGAAATCGGGTTGTTGGCGATCGGTGTTTTGCTGGCGATGTGTGTCGGGAATGGCGGCATCGAATTGTCGGGGATCGCGTTGGCCAATCTTTCGGGCGTCGTCGCTGCGACCATTGCTGTAAGTTTTTTCTCTGCCTCTCAGGACCCGGAGATTTTCTCGCTCATCTTTATCGTGGTGGCATTGGCAACCGGGTTTCTTGGCGGTTTGCTGAACGGCCTGTTGATTGCCTATCTTAAAATCACGGCGATCCTTTGCACGCTGGGCACGCAAATGCTGTTTATCGGGCTTGCCGTTGCGATTTCCGATGGTCGTTCGGTAAGGGTTGGTGCACCGGGCCCGCTTTATGAAATCGGCAACGGATTGTTGTTTGAAATCCCGATCAGTTTCCTTTTGTTCATCGGGGTTGCCTGCATCATCGGTTTTGTTCTGCGCTATACGCCGTTTGGCATGTGGCTGATGCTCAATGGGTCAAACCCCAAGGCCGCTGAGTATGCCGGGTTTCCAAAAAACAAAGTGATCATTTCGACCTATACCGTAAGCGGCATCCTGTCGTCGCTTGCCGGGATCATAATTGCCGCGCGGACCATCAACGTGAAGTGGGATTACGGCACATCCTACCTTCTGGTGGCGATCCTGATTGCGGTGATGGCCGGTGTTAAACCCGAAGGCGGTTATGGGCGGGTGATCTGTGTTGTTCTGTCGGCAATCACGCTGCAGATGATGTCGAGCATGCTCAACTTCATGGGCCTTTCAAACTTTATTCGTGATTTCGCTTGGGGGGCCCTGTTGCTTGGGTTCCTCGCGATCGGGCGGTTCAGATTGCTTGATCTGATTAACCTGCAAAAACATGCGATCTCTGCCTCTGTGCGCAGCCCTCACGCACAGAAGTAATCAAAAATCAGAGGGAAACATCTGGCCAAACAGAATATTTCCAATTGGGAGGAAACATTATGAAAATTGCCAACCTTATGAAAACCACAGCTTTCGCACTGGCTGCGATGTCTGTTCTTGGTTTTGCTGCTCCGTCCTCGGCGCAGGACACAAAATCCATTACGACTGTCGTTAAAATTAGCGGTATTCCATGGTTTGATCGTATGGAAACCGGTGTTACCAAGTTTGCCGAACAAAACCCCGAAATGGATATTCGTCAGGTCGGTCCGGCAACGGCGGATTCCGCCCAGCAGCTTCAGATCGTCAATGATCTTGTGGCAACTGGCGTAGACGCACTGGCTGTTGTGCCGATGGATCCAGATATTCTCGAAGGTATCCTTGGCCGCGCGATGGACCGCGGCACAATCGTTGTGACGCACGAAGCCGATAACCAGACCAACACCCATGCCGATATCGAAGCATTCGATAACAGCGATTATGGTGCGGCCCTGAACGAACGTTTGGCGCAGTGCATGGGCGAAAAAGGCAAGTGGACAACGTTTGTTGGATCGCTGGGAAGCCGTACGCACATGCAGTGGGTTGGTGCCGGCGAAGAAAATGCCAAAAAATATCCGGGTATGGAATTGGTCGACCCGAACAATGAATCGTTCGATGATGCCAATGGTACCTATGAAAAAGCCAAGGAAATCCTCCGCAAACATCCTGACATCAAGGGCTTCCAGACTTCGGCTGGCAACGATGTTCTTGGTGTCGGACGTGCGATCGAAGAAGCTGGTCTTGCCGGCAAGGTCTGCCTGGTTGGTACCGGTCTTCCGAACCCGTCAACGGCCTATCTGGAATCTGGTGCGATCACCGCAATTGGTTTCTGGGATCCGCAGAAAGCTGGCATGGCAATGAATGCCGTTGCCAAGCTGATGCTTGAAGGCAAAGAAGTTACCGATGGCATGGACCTTGGTGTTGAAGGCTACGAAAGCGTGACCGTCACACCAGGCGCAGGCAAAGGTCTTCTGATTGTTGGCAATGGCATGGTCCTTGTCGATAAGGAAACCTACAAAGATTACCTTTTCTAAGCGAACCCGGTTGAGGCAGCCCGGAATGTGTCTTGGCATGTTTCGGGCCGCCCGGCCTCGTCAAAGGCCGGGACATGTCAGCAGGAAAGGGTCTGACTGGTGACGCAAAACACGCAGAAAAATCGCTGTTTTCTTGAACTAAGAAACATTCACAAACGTTTTGGCGGTGTCCATGCCCTGCGCGGTGTTGACCTGTCACTTGAAGCCGGGGAGGTATACCACCTGCTGGGCGAAAACGGTTGTGGCAAAAGCACCGTGATCAAGATCATGGCCGGGGCGCATCCGCCCAGCGAAGGCCAGATTGTTCTTGATGGCGAGGTGTTTAACGAACTTACCCCCATTCAATCTCTCGATTTCGGGATTGAGACCGTCTATCAGGACCTGTCTTTGATCCCCAATCTGAGCGTAATGGAAAATGTTGCCCTTGGGGAGCAACTGGTCGAAGGCCACGGCAGGCTTCTGCGCCGTATTGACCGGGCGCGGATGCAGCAAACGGCGACCAAAGCCCTGTCGCAAGTGGGCCTGGACGTAACACCCGAACTGATGTCGACGATTGTCTCGGAACTGCCTTTGGCAACACGTCAGCTTGTGGCAATTGCCCGTGCGATTGCCTGTGAAGCACGCCTTGTCATCATGGATGAACCGACGACGTCGCTGACCCGTCGCGAGGTGGAAAACCTTATTGATGTGGTCTCACGTCTGCGGTCGCAAAATGTCGCGGTGCTGTTTGTCACCCACAAACTCGAAGAATGCTATCGTATTGGCGGGCATGCGATCGTATTTCGTGACGGGCAATGCGTGGCACAAGGACCGATTGAAAGTTATAGCAGGGCCGATTTGGCCGAACTGATGACAGGTCGTCAAATCAGCGAAAAGCGATACCGCGAAGGTAGCCCTTTGGAAGATACGCTGATGTCGCTTTCGAACTTCAGCATGCCGGGCCGTTTCAACGATGTCGGATTTGATCTTCGCAAAGGCGAGGTACTTGGCATTACCGGGCTGTCGGATTCTGGGCGAAATGAACTTGCTTTGGCAATAGCCGGTATCCGGCCTGCGGCAAGTGGCACGATCTCTATCAATGACAAGAACATCCGCATTGCAACAGCATCGGATTCAATTGATGCCGGCATTGCCTATGTCCCGGAAGATCGTCTGTCCGAAGGCCTGTTTTTAAGCAAATCTATCTATCAGAACGAAGTGGCTCTGATCCTGCGTAAACTTGCGGGGTTCATGGGCATTCTCGACATGAAGAAGGGTAAGGAAATTGCCCGCGAAATTTCGGCCGACATGCGTCTGAACACCGCAGATATCGAATTGCCGGTTTCATCGCTTTCGGGTGGGAACCAGCAACGCGTTCTGATTGGTCGCTGGTTAAGCATCACTCCGGAAATTCTCGTGCTGCATGGTCCAACTGTTGGTGTCGATGTCGGGTCAAAGGACGCGATCTATCAGACAATTCAGAAAATGGCTGAAGACGGTATGGGGCTGATCATCGTCAGCGACGATTTGCCTGAACTTCTTCAAAACTGTGACCGCATACTTGTGATGAATGCCGGCGAGGTCGTCTCAGACCTCAATGGGGCATCCGCAAGTGAAGACGATATTTACCAGGCGATGCTTGGTTCAGTACAGGAAGGTGCAGCATGAGTTCGGCTGGAACCTCAAACAAACCTGCTCCGGGCCATGTATCGGCATCCGGGCAATTGCAGCAGCGCCGGGGATTGGGTGATCTGATTGCCAAGAAACCGGAATTGGTGACCTTGGGTCTTCTTATTGCCATTTGTATCGCTGTCGCCATTGCAAACCCGGCCTTTTTGCAGCCATCCACCCTGATTGATATTGGTCGTGCCAGTGTCGTGACCGGCCTGTTTGCATTGGGTGTTTTTGTGATCCTGGCGGCAGGCGGCATTGATGTGTCATTTACGGCCATCGCAGCACTGACGATGTATTCGATCACACTTCTGGCAATCAACTATGCACCGAACATGCCGATCTATGTCGTGTTCCTGATCGCGGTTGCCGGTGGCATTGCACTGGGCGTTCTCAATGGCTTTCTGGTTTATACGCTGCGTGTGCCGTCTCTGATTGTCACGATTGGGACGCAGTACCTGTTTCGGGGCGGCTTGCTGGCTTTTGTCGGCACGACCTGGATCATGGAGTTGCCCGGTCAGATGGGCACGTTCGGGCGTATTTCCCTGCTAGAATTTGAAACGGCAAATGGCGCAACGGTCAGTTTGCCTGTTTACTTCCTGATCCTGCCAGCAGCAGCGATCCTGACCTGGTGGATCATGCGCCGTACCCTGATGGGACGCGCCATCTTCTCGCTTGGTGGAAGTCCGGATGTCACCGCCCGTCTGGGGTACAACGTCAAGATCGTCCATCTTTTCGTGTTTGGTTATGCTGGTGCTTTGGCCGGCCTGGCAGGCATCGTTCATGTGACGGCCAACCGTTTGGCGAACCCGTTTGATCTTGTCGGAACCGAAATTGCGGTGATTGCAGCGGTTGTTCTGGGCGGGGCCCGGATCACCGGCGGAACCGGGTCGGTGATTGGCACCATGCTGGGCGTTTTGCTTGTCGTTGTGGTCGATAATGTTCTTGTGATGGTTGGAATTCCAAGCACATGGCAACGGGTGTTCGTCGGCGCGTTCATTCTGCTTGCCGCGGCGTTCTTCGTAACCCGTCAGCGCAAATTCAAACCTGCGAAATAAAGAGAAAATCATGAAAAAATTTATGAATGATCCGAAGAATTTCGTCGATGAAATGCTTGAAGGCATCTATCTGGCGAACAAAGAGGTCACCTATGTTGCCGATGACAAGCGCTGCTATGTCAAGGCCGAGCCGGTCAAAGGCAAGGTTGGCATTGCCACCGGTGGTGGTTCGGGGCATTTGCCGCTGTTTCTGGGTTATGTCGGCAAAGGCATGCTCGATGGTGCGGCTGTTGGCGGCGTGTTTCAGTCACCCAGTGCCGAACAGATGCTTGAAGTGACCAAGCATATCGATCAGGGGGCTGGTGTCCTTTACATTTACGGCAATTATACCGGGGATATCATCAATTTCGATATGGCGACCGAGCTGGCCGACCTTGAAGACATCAAGGTGATGTCGGTTGTCGGCAATGATGATGTGGCGTCCTCTGTCGTTGGTGAAGAACACAAGCGCCGTGGCGTTGCCGGGATATTCTTCCTTTATAAAGCTGCCGGTGCGGCCGCACAGGAAGGCATGTCACTTGAAGAGGTCGTTCGCGTTGCCGAAAAGGCCAAAGATCGCACACGCACCATCGGTGTCGCGCTGAGCAGCTGCATCATTCCCGAAGTTGGCAAACCATCCTTTGAAATCGGCGATGACGAGATGGAAATCGGCATGGGGATCCATGGCGAAAACGGTATTACCCGTAAAAAACTGACTGCTGCTGATCCGCTCGTCGACGAGATGATGGAGAAAATCTTCGCCGAGCAGGATTACAAGAAAGGCGACGATGTTGCCATTCTGGTTAACGGTCTTGGCGCGACACCGCTTGAAGAACTTTACATCATGTTCCGTCGTGTTTCCCAATTGATGAGCGAGCGCGAGATCAACGTGAAGCATGTTTGGGTCGGTGAATTTGCGACTTCGATGGAAATGGCCGGTGCATCTGTTTCGGTTCTGCATCTTGACGAAGAACTTGATCGCCTGATGGCTGCCAAAGCCGACACGCCATTCTTCAAACATTTCGCGCAGTAATCGGAGGCCATGATGAACACAATTAATACCGGCAATATTGCCGCCCTGTTCGAGGCCTTTCATGCCACATTTCGCGACAAGCGTGATGAGCTGATCGCCCTTGATGCCAAGGTCGGTGACAGTGATCTTGGCATCACTATGAATTCTGCGTTTGAGGCTGCCACTAAAACGGTCTCTGACATGGACGGTGAACCGCTGGGCAAGCAGTTCAAAATGGCTGGTGCGGCAATGGCAAAGGCAGCGCCCTCGACAATGGGGACGTTGACAGCAACCGGATTTATGCGCGGAGGCAAGGCTGTTGATGATACTGACGCGATTGGCACCAAGGAAATGACGGCCTTCTGGCGGGCGTATGCCGACGGGATTGCCGAACGCGGCAAAGCCAAACTTGGCGATAAAACTGTCTTGGATGTGCTTGAGCCCATCGCCCAAAGCCTTGAACAATCTGCCGACCAACACGCCCCGTTGGTAGATGCGGTTGCAGACGCCGCACGTGCCGGACAGGCAGCGCTGGAAGCAACCAAGGATATGGTCGCCCAGCACGGCAAGGCTGCGGCGTTTGCCGATAAAAGTAAAGGTCTTCAGGATGCGGGGGGCACGGTTGCCTTCCTGTTGATTGAAACGCTCGCACGCTTTGTAAAAGGCTGACTTTCTAAGTCTCAGCATGATTGCGCCGTGCTTGGGCGGCATGCTGAGACCTTTTCCTCCTTGCGCCACACCGCAATGACTTGCATCGAAAGGACCGGGTTATGGAGTATAGAACACTAGGCAGATCAGGGTTGAAAGTCTCAGCCCTTTCGATGGGAACATTTACTTTTGGCGGCGACGGACCGTTCGCAATGGTCGGTTCGCAACAAGTGCCCGAAGCACGCCGTCTTGTCGATTGCTGCATTGATCACGGTGTGAACCTGTTTGACACTGCCAATATGTACTCGACGGGCCTGTCCGAGCAAATCCTTGGCGAAGTCCTTGACGGCCGACGTGATCAGGTTCTTGTTACATCCAAGGCCCGCATGCGGATTGGCGATGGCCCGAATGATGAGGGGGTAAGTCGCTATCACCTGATCCGGGAATGCGAAAAGACGCTCAAGAATCTGCGCACCGACCACATCGACATCTATTACATGCACGAATGGGATGGCGTCACCCCGGTCGAAGAAAAGATGGCCGCTCTTGATGCTTTGGTCACACAGGGCAAGGTGCGCTATGTCGGCTGCTCAAACTATTCGGGCTGGCACATCATGAAATCATTGCAGGCATCCGAACGGGATCGCCGTGTGCGGTTCGTCACACAGCAAATTCATTACACCCTTGAGGCCCGCGAAGCAGAATATGAACTTCTGCCGATTTCGGTGGACCAAGGGCTTGGAGTTTTGGTCTGGAGCCCATTGGCGGCGGGATTGCTCTCGGGCAAACATCGCCGTAGTCAGCCTGTTGCGGAAGGGTCCCGGCAGGCTGCGGGCTGGACCGAACCACCCATCCGGGATCAGGATCGTTTGTGGGACATAGTTGACGTCCTGATCTCGGTGGGTGAAAAACATGGCGTTGAAGCCGCCCAGATTGCACTGGCTTGGTTGTTAACCCGCCCCGCAGTTTCATCGCTTGTAATTGGGGGCAGCAATATCGATCAGTTCAAAGCTAATTTCCGTGCGTTTGATGTCAAGCTTGATCCAGATGATCTTAAACGTCTTGATGAGGTCAGTGCTCCGCCGTTGATTTATCCTTACTGGCATCAGGGGCAATTTGCACATGACCGTTTTTCCGAAGGTGATTGGGCCTTGCATGCTAGGTCGGGTAAATAGCTGGCCCTCTCGGAAACTATCGTCCATGAGTTAAGCCTGATTTTCTTTTCAATTAGAATGAACCTGTCTTGTTGAGCAAGCTGTGATGCGTGGCCCTCGTTTCCAATTTTGGGGGCGTAAAAGTTGAATGTGCCCATCAAATGAAAGGGATTTTCGTTTGAGATAGCCCCGAGTTCTTCGGCGCGCGGTCATCTTCGCATATCGATTTTTCATAGCTTCGCTGAACGGCAGGTTGAATAATCATGTTGTTTCAGCTTTGGAGTTGACAGCAATCTGAGCCGAGAAATCTTAAGTACTGCGTGGTCAGCGGATATGATGAAATCCATTCCGTAAATTCATTCACGAAGTACAAGATACAAGCTCCGAAATGCTGCCTGTATTTTGGAAATGTACTGATTTCATTGAGTTTTCTCCGCCCTCAAAATCTGTTTCACTTAGTGAGTGGGAGTTCGATTCTCCCCGGGGGCACCATCACTTTTCCCAAAAGATAGAATGACAAAAATTGCGAGCTTGGTGAGACAGGCTGATCGCCTGCATGTTTTGCCGGAGCGATAACCGATCATGTAAGGTGTTCGATTGATCGGTTGCCGCTCAAATTCCTTTTGAAGATCGCCGTTTTAAGCCATTTTTTGTTGGCATTATAATTGCTGTTCTCTGAGTCCTTATCAACTTAGGGAGGAAAAAATGCAAAAAGCAAAAATGCTTATCTCTGCATCCATGATGCTTGGTCTTATCGGCGCAATCGATACCGCTTCGGCCAATGACCGGTTTACATCACCGTTTGGACCTGATGATCAGATCGGGGCTGCGAACTATCTGACTTCGGAAGTAACACTTGCAGCCAGCAAGCTGATTTCCGAAGGCAAGGTCTATTCGCTGGGGATGGAAGTTTCCCGTGATACGCCGGCCTTTGCACCACGTGGCGTCGCTGTGACGGTTTTCTCGCCCGGACAAAGCGGTAACAAAACAATCGGCAGCAATGCAGGAACCTATAACGATGACATGTTCACCGGCTGGCTCGGTGTCGGGACACAAATTGATGGTCTGGGCCATCTGGGTGATCATCATACCTATTATAACAATAACCACGCCGAAGACATGGTCGCAGCCACCGGCCTGACCAAGTTAGGCATCGAAAACGTGCCACCAATGGCAACGCGTGGTGTCCTGCTGGACGTTGCTGCGATCAAGGGGACTGATCGTCTTGAAGGCGGCTATGTCATCACCCTTGAGGATATCATGGCGGCCCAGAAGGCGGCCGGTACAGAAATTCGCAAGGGAGATGTGGCTCTGATCCATACCGGATGGCTTGATTTGGTCGGGAAAGACAATGAGCTTTACGGAACGACCGAACCGGGCCTTGGTCTGGAAGCAGCGGAATGGTTGGCAAATCAGGGTGTTGTGGCCGTTGGCGCCGATACATGGGGGCTTGAAGCTGTTCCCCATGAAGATCCCAGTGCTTTCTTCCCGGTCCATGTGAAGCTTCTGGCAGAAAACGGTGTCTATATTCTTGAAAATATCGTCACCCGGGACCTAGCCGCAGACCGGGCGCACGAGTTCCTGTTCGTTCTCGGGCAGGCCAAGCTTAAGGGCGCTGTACAGATGATCATCAACCCCGTTGCCATTCGTTAAGCCGGTCTGATCATCTTGATAACTTTAGAACCGGCGGCCAAGCGACCAAACAGGCCGCCGGTTCTTGTGCCACGATACAAACCGAAGTTTGCAAACGGGCAAATTAATAAACGCTGCGATAAATCGCCTCGATCTCCTTGGCGGTCATGTCGCGCGGATTGCTGTCGATCAGGCGATGGATCTTGGTAAAGACTTCCTCGGCCATTTCCGGCAGGGACTCTTCGGTGACGCCAAGATCGCGCAGGCGGATTTCAAGACCGCTGGCCGGGACCATTTCCTCGATCCGTTTGACGAACGCCTCGGCGGCGGCGTCTTCGCTGTCGAAATCGACCCCTTCGATCAGGCACGGGGCGAGTTCGGCATACAGCTTTTTCGCGGCTGGCAGGTTAAAGCGGATCACCTGCGCCATGACCAGCGCATTGGCATGACCATGCGGGATGTGGAAACGTGCGCCCAGCGGATAGGCCAATCCATGAATGGCGGCAACCGATGCATTGGCAAACGCCATCCCGGCAATCAGCGATCCCTGCAACATGGCAGAGCGTGCTTCCTTGTCGCCCGGATTTTCAATCACCTTCATCAGGTTCTTGCCAAGCAGCGAAAGAGCGGTGACCGCCATGCCATCGGCAATCGGGTTTTTGCGTGTGCGGCTGGTATAGCCTTCGATCGCATGGACCATGGCATCAAGGCCCGTGGCCGCTGTGACCTTTTGCGGCAGGCCATAGGTCAGTTCCGCATCAAGAAGGGCGATATCGGGCATCAGTTGCGGGGTGTAGACAACCTGTTTGAGGTGGTCGTTATCGGTAATCACCGACACCCATGTAACTTCTGATCCGGTCCCGGCGGTGGTCGGGATCTGGATCAACGGCAGGCGATCACCTGTTGCCTTGTCCACCCCATAGATCTCCTCGATGGTCTGATCGCTGTTGGCAAGCAATGCAACCAGCTTGGCACTATCAAGCGAGCTGCCGCCGCCAAGACCGATTACGCCATCCGCCTTCCAGTCACGTGCCCCGGCAATGGCGGCTTCGACGATTTTCTGGGGCGGGTCGGCCTCGACCTCGGAAAAGATCTGAACCGCGATACCGGTGGCCTCAAGTGCATCTTGCGCCTTTTGCGCAAAACCCAGTTTGACGATGCCGGGATCGCAGACAATGGTGACACGGCTGGCGCCGAGTTCCTTCATCAGGCTGCCGGTCTTGGCAATGCCACCGGCTTCGCAGACGATGCGCGGCACGCTTCGGAACATGAAACTCATGATGTGTCTCCTTATCCGGGATCAGTTGGCATTCCCGGCGAGACCGCCGAGGCACATATATTTAATCTCGACGAAATCATCGACGCCGTATTTCGACCCTTCGCGGCCGATGCCGGATTCCTTGACCCCGCCAAACGGTGCTGATTCGGTCGAAATAATGCCTTCGTTGATGCCAACGATGCCGTATTCAAGCGCCTCGCCAACCCGCCAGATGCGGCCGATATCACGGGCATAGAAATAGGCCGCCAGACCAAATGGTGTGTCATTGGCCATGCGAATGGCGTCTTCTTCGCTGCTGAACTTGAACAGCGGCGCAACCGGACCAAAGATTTCCTCGGAGAAAATCCGCATATCCGACGTAACCCCGGTCAGGATGGTCGGGGTAAAGAAGTTGCTGTCAGGCTTGGCGCGATCACCACCCAGAACAGCCTTTGCCCCACGAGAAACGGCGTCTTCGACAAGTGCTTCGACTTTTTCAATCGCCTTGGCATTGATCAGCGGGCCCTGTGTGATGCCTTCCTCGGTGCCCAAACCGACACGCAATTTGCCAACGGCCTCGGCCAGTTTGGCGGCGAAGGCGTCATAGACACCTTCCTGAACCAGAATGCGGTTGGCACAGACGCAGGTCTGACCGGCATTGCGGTATTTCGAGGCAATCGCGCCTGCAACGGCCGCATCCAGATCGGCGTCGTCAAAGACAATAAACGGCGCATTGCCGCCAAGCTCCAGGCTGACTTTTTTGACGGTATCAGAACACTGACGCATCAAAAGTTTGCCGACCTGGGTAGAGCCGGTGAAGGACAACTTGCGCACGATCGGGTTGGCAGTCAATTCACCACCGATTTCCGCCCCGTGTGATGCGGTGACGATATTGATCACGCCATCGGGGAACCCGGCACGTTTGGCCAGTTCGACCAGTGCAAGCGCGGTCAGCGGGGTATCTTCCGCAGGTTTGATGACGACCGTGCAACCCGCGGCAAGGGCCGGGGCACATTTGCGCGTGATCATTGCCATCGGGAAGTTCCACGGCGTGATCGCGGCAACAACACCAATCGGCTGTTTGACGGTGATGATGCGTTTGTCCGCCCCATGCGACGGGATAACATCGCCATAAATGCGTTTGCCCTCTTCGGCAAACCATTCAAGGAAGGACGCGCCATAGGCCACTTCGCCGGATGCCTCGGCCAGGGGTTTGCCCTGTTCGCGGGTCATCAGCAATGCAAGGTCGGCCTGTGCCGCCATGCAGAGGTCAAACCATTTGCGCAACACATTTGCACGTTCCTTGGCGGTTTTGGCCCGCCAAGTTGGAAGGGCGGCATTGGCGGCATCAATCGCACGACTGGTTTCTGCCGCGCCCATATCGGGAACATCGGCAAGATGTTCGCCGGTGGCCGGGTCAACAACCGCAAAGGTCTTGCCGCTGTCGGATGCGACCCATTTGCCGTCGATATGCCCCTGGGTTTGCCAAAGGCCAGTATCATTTAGCTGGATGGTCATGGTGGCTATTCCTTTTCGTTACAGCACGGCGGCATAAATCGCGCGTGCGGCGTCGAACGTCATTTCACGCGGGTTGTTGATCAAAAGGCGTTCAACCTTCATCGCATCGGTCGCCAGCATATCTAGATCGCTTTCCGCCACGCCGACTTCGCGCAAGGTGCGGCTGAACGGCATGCGTTCGACCATGTCGGTCATAAAAGCAACGAAGCGATCACAGGCAGCATCGTCATTAGCGAACTTTTCATCCGGCAGAATGGCGCGGGCGAGTTCGGCATATTGCGATACGGCCGCATCCCGGTTGAATTTCAAAACCTCGATCAGGACCAGCGCATTGCTGTGTCCATGCGGGACATGGAAATGCCCGCCCAGAGGATAGGCAAGGGCATGAACCGCCGCGACCGGGGCATTGGCAAAGGCCATTCCGGCCAGCATGGACCCCTGAAGCATGGCTTCACGGGCTTCGCGTGACGGGGTGGCAGAAACCGCATCATCGATATGGGCGGTCATCAGCTGCATCGCGCGGATGGCAAGTCCGTCCGACAGCGCATTTTTCTTGTGCTTGGTGGTGTAGGCCTCGATGGCGTGCACCATGGCATCAATGCCGGTCATGCCCGTGATCGGGGCCGGAAGGCCCATGGTCAGTTTGGCATCAAGCAGTGCGATATCGGGATAAAGCAGGCTGGATACCACGCCCTTTTTCTCGTGTGTCGGCGTGGTAACGATCGAAATCGGCGTGACTTCCGAACCGGTGCCCGCCGTGGTCGGCACCTGAATAAGCGGCAGGCGCGGACCGGTTGCCAGACCGATGCCATAGATTTCGTCAAGTTTCTGTTCCTTGCCACACAGAAGGGCGACCAGTTTTGCGGTATCAAGCGATGAACCGCCGCCAAGGCCGATGACGATATCGGCCTTGAAGTCACGGGCACCCTTGACCGCGGCAAGAATGCTTTCCTCGGGCGGGTCTGCCTGAACATCGGTCCAGAGCAGGGTTTCAATCCCGGCTTCTTTAAGTGCTGCATAGGGGGCGTCGATCAGGCCAACCTTCTGCAAGCCCGGATCGGACAGAAGAACGGCGCGTTTCGCGCCGAACTCCTTGCACAGGGTGCCGAGTTGCAAGGCACCGTCGAACTCGCAGATGACGCGAGGGGTGGTTTCAAACACAAAGTCTGACATGGGGACCTCGTCTTTTGACATGTCTGTTGTCGGGATCAGGCGGTTTCCAATTCAGCCTTGGAAACGGTGCCACGTTCGATGCGATAACTGCCCGCCACCAGATCGGCGGAGTGGCTGTCATCAGATTCAGAGATCAGAACGCACAGCCCGCTGCTGCCAAGATCGGAAATGACTTCCGACAGGCGGCGTGACAGGACCGGTGCGACCCCTTCGAACGGTTCATCGAGCAACAAAAGATTGCGACCGGGCATCAATGCACGCCCGAGCGAGACCAGTTTCTGCTGACCGCCTGAAAGCTGCAGCGCACGGCGATCCCGGAACTGGGCGATTTCCGGCAGCAGATCATAGACCCATTTCAACCGTTCCGCGGCGTCCGCAATACCGTTGGTCCAGGCCGGAAGAAGAATGTTTTCCTCGACCGTCAGGGACGGGATCAGACGGCGATCTTCGGGCATATAGCTGATGCCGGCTTTGGCACGGGCAAAGTCAGCCATCTTGCGCAGGTCCTGCCCATCAAAGCTGATGGTGCCCTGATCTGCGTCCAGAAGGCCCATGATGGCGCGCATCAGCGTGGTCTTGCCCGCCCCGTTATGGCCTATCAGGCCAAACATCTTGCCGGACGGCACCGAAAGCGAGACATCGCGCAGGATCGGAATATTACCGATCGATACATCGAGATTACTGATTTGCAGGGTCATGATGCGCCATTCCCTTGTTTGGTTGTGGGACGATGGCCGGTCACAAGATCGCGGACCTGCTGATCGGCCAGAACAGCCGCAGGTTCGCCATCAGCAATGATTTCGCCGCTATAGAATGCCAGAACGCGCGAGACATAGCGTTCGACCACATCCATGTCATGTTCGACAAACAGCACCGTCACGCCATGCTGACGCACGGCATTCATGACCGTATCCATCAGGTCGGTTTTTTCGTCCACGCTGACACCACTGGTCGGTTCATCAAGCAGCAGCATCTGAGGATTGCCGATCAACGCCATGGCGATATCAACCAGTTTACGCGCACCCTGCGGAACGGCGGTTACCAGTGAATCGCGGTAGTTTTCGACACCGAATTCCTTAAGGATTTCCTCAGCCCTGGCGATGCGGGCATCGCTGCGAAGGGGACTTAGGAAACTCGGACGGGCGCTTTCGGCCGCAGCCAGCGCGACAATCAGGTTGTCGAGCACGTTCATTTCCGGGAACAGCTGTGCAACCTGGAAGGAACGCGCCATGCCGGCCCGCGTGATCGCGCGCGGGGAATGGCCCATGATGGACTTGCCGTTAAACAGGATCTCGCCCCGCGTCGGCTTGAGATAGCCCGTTACCATGTTGATGAAGGTCGTTTTGCCAGCCCCGTTGGAGCCAATCACACCAACCACTTCACCCTTGTTGATCTGAACGTTCAAATCCTTTGCGGCGATGACCGCGCCGAATTCCTTGTTCAGCGAACGTGTTTCAAGAATGCAGGTCATGCCCGTTCTCCTGTTTTTTCACGGCTGACCAGGCTCCATAGCCCTTTGGGCAGGAAGATAATGACCGCAAGCAGCGTGAAACCGAGGATCATCTGCCAGGTATGGGGAACGAATTCGATGGCGTAGGTCCGCACGAACGAGAACACGATGGCCGCAATAAACGGTGCTGCCACGTGGCCCAAACCACCCAAAAGCGCGATGAAGACAAATTCGCCCGACGTGGTCCAATAGGCCATCTCCGGATCAACGTGGCCGGTGGCAAGGGCCGTCAAACCGCCGCCAAGGGCCGATACCGCCGCCGCAGCAACATAGTTGCCATAAAGCAACCAGCGCGGTGACAGACCAAGATATTCAACACGGACTTCATTTTCGCGAACAGCTTCGCAAATGACGCCAATGCCTGCCTTGGTATAACGATGGATCAGAACAGCAACGATCAGACCAGAGACCACAGTCATGGTAAAGACGGTGTGCTGGCTGCCAGCGCCTGCTTCGGGGGCCCAGCCAAACAGGGTCCAGTCATGAACGTTAAAGCCGTCCGTGCTGCCCAGTTCCTGACTTTTGACAAGGATGCCAAACAGGATCATCGAAAATGCCAGCGACAGCATGGCAAAGAAGATTTCGCGATAGCGCGTCAGCAACAGACCCAACAGCATGGCAACAACGATTGCGACAAACATACCAAGTGACAGGGCGGCAATCGCATCATGAATGCCAAAGAACTGACCGCCCATGCCAACGGTGTAACCACCGATGCAATAGAACAGGCCCTGACCAAAGGATACGAGGCCGGAACGCATCTGCATGACGACGCCCTGGACGACAAGTGCCTTGGCCAGTGCGATGGTCAAAAGAAAGATCAGCCAACCCGGCGAAACGAAGCCGAACAGAACGCAGGCAAGCGCGATCAGTCCGAGCGAGATTTCAGTTTTATCAAGACGCATGTCAGATTTTCCTCGCCAAAGTACGACCAAACAGGCCCTCGGGACGGAACGCCAGAACCAGTGACATCACGCCATAAATGACGAACAGTTCGAATTCAGGGGCATAGTGAACGGCGGCTGCACGGCTTAGCCCGACCAAAAGGGCACCAACAGCGGCCCCCCCGATGCTGCCAAGGCCACCGATAACCACCACGGCAAAGGCCAAAACGATCACCTCGATGCCGATCCCCGGCACGACAGAGATCGCAGGTGCAGTCAGCGCACCGGCAAGTGCGCCCAGTGTGGTGCCCAGAACGAAGGTGATGGTGAACATCAGTTTCACGTTCACGCCCATGGCAACCGCGATTTCGCGGTCATGGATCACTGCACGCAGGACCTTGCCCTGGTTGGTGCGTTCAAGCCACGCCCACAGGCCAAGCCCGAGCAATGCGGATACCCCGACCAGGGCGACGTCGTAATTGGAAACCTTAAGCAAGCCGAGCGATGTTCGCCCAAGCTCGGAATAAGGCTGATAGGCGAAATACGGGCTGACACCCCAGACGATTTTCATACCGTCTTCAAGGATCAGAAGAAGGGCATAGGTAATGATCACCATCAGGATTTCGTCGCGGCCATACATGAGGCGCAGCAATCCGCGTTCGACGATCACACCGACAATCAGACCGGCAACCAGCGCGGCACCAACCAGCAACAAATAGCTGACCCATGCCGGGCCCATGCCGTTGTTGAAATACCAGCCAACCAGTGACGCTGCCGAATAGGCGCCGATAGCATAAAAGCTGCCATGCGCCATGTTCAGGATGCGCATCACCCCGTAAATCACGGTCAGGCCGGCAGCCACAAGAAACAGCCACGATGCATAGATCGAGCCATCAATCAGGACGGCAAGAAGACTTGTCATCACAAATATCCAGTGTGCAGGGAAAGGGGCGGACATCCCAAGGTAGACGGGATGTCCGCAGGATCAGGAAGCTCTGTGAAACAGAGCGGGCAACTTAGTTACATTTAGCGCCCGGGAAGCCGTCTGCGATCCAGTCCGCAGCAGCAACACCTTCCGGGGGTGTTACGCATTCGCCATCAAACGAAACAGCGTTCTTGATCGAGGCAACGCCGTCTTCGTAGTGGTATTCACCATAGGTGATACCCTGCATGGCCTGATGACCATTGCCGCGTGCCATTTCAACCGTGCCCGAAACCGACTCAAAGGTTGCACCTTTCATCGCAGCAGCAAGTTGCTCTGCCGACGGGATTTCCTTATCGGCGACACCGGCATTCTCGGCGGCATACTTCAGACCCAGGATCGCCTGGGCCATCTTGGTTGCCGGATAGACCGGCTCAAGGTCATAGGCGTTCTGATAGACACCCTCAAACCAGGTGTTCAGTTCGTTGTCCGGGGCAAACTGGCCAAACGGGCCACGTGCACCGATGATCATGCCGTTCGGGGCCTGATCCTTGTAGGTGGCAAAGGATGCTTCGCCGCAGGTCAGAAGGCCGGTTGCATCTTCGAGCAGGCCACGGGCATTTGCCTGCAGAACCAGGGCTTCCATATCACCGCCCCAGAAGGAGCTGTGAACGATTTCCGGGCGTTTCACGGACAGGGCAGAGATTTCAGCACCGTACTGGCCCTGATAGATTTTCGGGAACTGTTCTTCGACAACTTCTGCTTCAGGGAGGAGTGCCGATGCAGCGGCGGTGAAGTCAGCCCAGCTGTCCTGACCCCAGGAATAGTTCTGCTGGATACCGGCAAGACGGGTAACGTCCGGGCGGGTTGCCGCAAGGTAGCGAACCGCACCGATGTTATCGACAGATGCGTCAAGGCCGGTACGGAACATGTATTGCGCGTCCGGGTTATCCGCAAACAGACGGGGAGTACCGCAATCATAAGCGATGGTGAAGGTTTTCAGTTCTTCGGCAACCGGAGCAATTGCCAGGCAGTCACCCGAAGAAACATAGCCGATGACGGCATCGACTTTCTGACGCTGAACAAGGTTGCGGTATTCTTCAACCTGCTTGGTTGCACCACCGGCTTCGTCGATGATGACGGCTTCGATTTCAGCACCATTGATGCCGATCTTGTCGTATGGTGCGGGCAGGTTGCCCTTGTTCAGCTCTTCAACAAGAACCTTGGCGGCATTTGCCGACGGAACGCCGAAGGGACCAGCTGCCGGACCGGACAGGAAGGTCACGATCCCGACGCGGAATTTGCCGTTCTCAGCGGCCGATGCAGAACCGGCTGCGCCAGCTGCAAGGGCAAGCGCTGCGACGCCCGATACAAGGTATTTGCTGAATTTTGATTTATTGTTCTTCACTATTTCCTCCCTTGGGAAAGGTCATGGAGTTGGCGGTGGAACTGCCTCCGACCCGCCAGCCACGGCATCGCGGCGACGTTTGACCATCTCTTTTGATGGTTTGAGGTCTTCGGCATCGTAGATCGCCCAGTTCCCCACCATCAGTTTCGATGGCGGAAAGTCTTCGTTGTGGACGACCGTGCCCACGGCTTGCGCCTGGACAATCTGGTGAGTTTCGGGATCGATATAGGATGCAAACCCCGGCGGATCTTCGGGCAGGGCCAGTTGCAATCCTTCAAGTGCGGTGATGAGCGCGCGGTCATCGTCAACGCCGCCAGCCTTTTCAATGGCGCGTGCAATGGCGATGATCCCGGTATAGGCGCCTTCGGCCGCATAGGTCGGATAACGCCCGGTCATGTCGTGAAACTGTTTGACGAACCGCTTGTTGCGGCCGGTTTCGGGCCAGTTATTGTGATGGCGCGCCGACAGGATCAAACCCGGATAGGGCTGATCACCAAGGGCCATCATCACATCGTAATTAGCACCGGTATCGAAATTGGCCAGACGGGTGGTTTCAAAGAAACGGGTTGATGCCGCCTGTTTGATAAAGGCGATGAAGTCCCCGCCCCAAAGGGCGGTTACGACCACGTCGGCCTTCGCCGATTGCAGGGCGTTGATATAGATCGAATAATCCGGCTCATAGAGCTTCGGCCACAGATCGCCGACGGTCTCATATTCGACACCCAATTCATCAAGGGCAAGTTGCAGATCCGTCCAGGAAACATGGCCGTAATCATAATCCGGTCCGACAAAGGCAAGGCGTTTCCAGCCGGTTTCCTTTTGCAGGTCGCGTAAATAACGCGCACCGGCGGCCATCGACGTCCAGCTGTCATTGGTGACGCGGAAGTAATAATCGTGACCGGCCTCGATGCTGAGCCGCGATGATGCATGATCGGTACCGACCATGATGATCTTTTCGTTTTTGGCGAGATCGCTCACGGCGTGGGCCACACCTGATGACACGATGCCACAGAAGAACTTGGCATTGTCATTGGTGATGAAATCCTGTGCCAGACGGACCGCATAGGATGCCTTTGATCGCGGGTCATCGGCGATGACGCGCAGATTGGGCACATCCAGGCCGGACTTTGCTTCGGCTTCGAGGTCCTGAATGGCGATCTTGATGCCGGAAATACTGTCGCGGCCATAGGTGGCCGACCGTCCGGTCATCGGGTACAAACAGCCGATGACAGCATCTGCGTTCTGTGCAGATGCGCCCAGCTCAAAACGTTCTGCCTGTGCGGTATTGGCCGCAAACAGTGCGAACGTGGCTACAATAATGGTGATGCACCCGGAAACCGGGTGTTTGAGCATCTCCATGACTTTCCTCCCTGCGAATGGTTGTTCCATCCGCGTTTGTACCTTTGTCTCGCTATTCCGCAAAGGCTGTGCCAGTTGCGAAATTTCGGCGCAAAGTCAGGAAAGCCGAGCGATTGACTGTTTTGGGCCAAAATCATAGAGCGGCCTTGAGCGCGAATTTGAGCGTTAGGCGCTCAAACAGCAAAACACCCTTGAGCGGAAACCGCTCAAGGGTGCATCGGAAATGCTTCGGGTTGGGGATAAGTTATTGCAGGCCCAGCCTTTGTAGTCGGCGTTTCAGGGCATGACGTGAAATACCAAGTATTTCTGCCGCACGGCCTTTGTGACCGTCGGCCTGATCAAGTGCATCTTGTACCAGATGACGCTCGGTGTTGTCCATGCGGTCCTGCAATTGCGCATTGCCATCCGAAACTCCGCCATGCCGATCATCCGGGTTATCATCCGTTACGTGGAATTCAGCCGGCAGCAGATCCGTTGAAATCTGTTTGGACGGATAAAGAATGGTCAGACGCTCAATCAGGTTTTTAAGTTCGCGCACATTGCCGCGCCAGCGATGATGGCGCAGCAGATCAAGGGTTGCATCGTCAAAATGGATCGGATGGCATCCTTCGGCCTTTGCCTGATGATCGGCGAAATGGTCGACCAGTTTGATAATGTCCTCGCCGCGGTGGCGCAGTGCCGGGATATCAATGGTGATGACGTTCAGGCGGTAAAACAGGTCTTCACGGAAATTGCCCAGACGAACTTCCTCGGCAAGGTCGCGGTTGGTCGCGGCAATTACGCGGACATCGGCCGATGCGGAATGTTCGCTCCCGACCGGGCGATAGTCGCCGTTTTCAAGGAAGTGCAAAAACTTCGCCTGCAGCGCCAGCGGCAATTCGCCGATTTCATCCAGAAACAGACTGCCGCCATCGGCAAGACGGACAAGGCCGGTGCGTTTCTGATGCGCACCGGTGTAGGAGCCCTTTTCGGCGCCAAACAGTTCGCTTTCGATCAGCTGTTCCGGCAGGGCGGCACAGTTGACTTCGATAAAGGCGTTGGAAGCACGCGGGCTTTGGCCGTGAATGGCACGCGCAACCAGCGCCTTGCCGGTCCCGGACTCCCCTTGCAACAGGATGCGGCTGGCACTGCTTTGTGCGACACGGTCGATCGTTGTGCGCAATTCGCGCATCGGCGCGCATTCGCCAATCAGACCGTTGGTCGGGACATTGCGCTTGCGGTGGTAATCAAGCTCAAGTGCGGTGCGGTTCTGATCAAGGGTGGTGTTGATCGTGTGGATCAGCTCATCAAGTTCGAACGGCTTGCTCAGGTAATCGGCCGCACCGAGTTTGACGGCCTTCACCGCTGCACGCGTGTCACCATGGGCCGAAATCATGATGACGGGCACGTCGATATCAAGTTTGCGGATGCTATCAAGGACCTCCATGCCATCGGCACCGGGCAGGCGCAGATCAAGCAGGATGATATCGAACTTGTTTTCACGGACTTGCAAAAACGCATCTTCACCGGAATGGACGCCGGTGACATCCATGCCTTCGGTACGAAGCGCAAAGCTTAGCGATCGGACGAATGATTCCTCATCATCAACGATCAGAATCCTGATCTGGCGGGGCATTTTTCGATGTTTCCTCCTTTGAAGTTTCCGATTTCGTTGCCGGGAACTTCAATGTGATTGTCGTGCCCTCTTGCGGGGCACTTTCAATATTGATTGAACCGTTATTTGACTCGACCAGTTGTTGGCTGATTGTCAGGCCAAGTCCGGTTCCTTTGCTTTTCATGGTAAAAAATGGTTGCACGACGTCAAGCAAATGCTCTTTGGGGATGCCCGAACCATCATCGGTGACGCGGATTTCGACCTGATCCTGATGGCGCTCTGCGCGCAGGCTCACCGTGCCGCCTGGCTGGCAGGCCTGAATGGCATTGATCCCGATATTCAGCAGGATCTGCAGTACCTGATCCGGGTCGACAAAGATCGTCAGGCGGGAATCGCCGCTGGTGTAAAACCGCACCTGGGCCTCTTCGGCGACCGGGGTCAGGACGCGCGATGACTGTCGGAACAGATCCCGTATTTCGGTTTCCTGCGGGCAGGCTTCACCGGGTCGGCCATAAGCCAGAAGATCATTCACCACGCGTGATAGACGATCAATCTGGTGGCCCATATCATCCAAAAGTGTTTTGCGCTCGCCATCGGGTTCCTTGCGCACAAGGGCCTGAACGGTGGTTTTCATCGTCGCCAGCGGATTGCGGACCTCATGCGCCACACCGGTGGCAAACTGGCCCAGAACAGCAAGCTTTTCGGCGCGCACTGTCCGGTCAATCAGGTCTTTAAGCTGCCAGGCCATGGTGTTGAAGGCCTTGGCGACCGTGCTGATTTCATCGCGACGGCGACCTTCGGGCAGGCGGTAATACAGATCGCCTGATGCAATACTGTGTGCCCCCTGAACAAGTGTATCGACCCGTCGCCGCAGGCTGCGCGACAGGGCAAAAAAGATCGCCAGAATAACAACAATGATGACGGCGGCTGTCACCGCTAGCCAAAAGCGCGTTTCATCAATCGGCTGCAGGATGGTACCCGGTCGAACACTCATTACAAGGTTCCATCCCGGAAGGATGCTGGGGCCCTCGATCAGTTCGCTAGTGACCTCGGTCGGGCGCCCGGTGGCATCAAGAACAATACCGCCCGGCGTGCGCAAAAGCGGATCAATCACGCCCGACACCCCGGCACTTGCCAGAAGCTCGGTCAGGGATGCCAGACGCACATGCAGGGCGACAGACGTGTTCTGCCCCAGACCGGTGTCGCGAATATGGGCCCGCATCAAGATCCAGCCGGAATTGCCATTTTCAGGCAATTTGGGGCCGATAAACTCAATACCTTCATGCTCGACACGCGGCAGGCCGGAAATATCCCAGCCGTTTTTCGACCAATAAGGCGGTCCCGACGCGGCTTGGCCTGCGACCAACCGATCAAGATTATCGTACCAGTCAAAAAACAGCACACCATAAAGGTCGGGCGAATCTGCCTCCACCCGAAGCAGCGTCAGGGCCTCTTCCGCCTGTGGGGAGTTCGGCGCTTCAATAAAGGCAGGCAGGGCCGGGTGGTTTGACAGCGTAACCAACTGATAGATGCGCGCATCTAGAAAGGCAGAAAGCTTGTTTGACGTCGCCGCGACCTGCGCGCTGAGCCGTTCGCCTGTCAGACGGTCAATCAGTTCATTGGAAAAACGCTGATAAAAGAAACTGAGTGCCAGAAGCGCGCACACGACAACACCGACCGATAACAAGGTATATCGGCCTACAAGGCTTAGTCGTTGATTTCGGGACCAATGAAATCCGGCCAAAAGCGTTCCCTTGAATTAGGACTCGATTCTCGAACTATAAATTGGCCCACCTGCCAAAGAAACGTGTTTAATTTAAATGCTCAAGTTTGACGGCGAGGAGGCATCCAGAGATTTAGCGATGCGCCATGTTTGCGGTGCTGCAGGCGAGTGTCACAGCACCCCACTCCATTACCTGCGCCAGGCATTTCTCATAGCGGCTGGTTTGATCGGGTGAAAGTCGATCTGCGACTTCCGTCCAAAGTGCCACGCCATAGGTTGCCGCGCTGATTTGCATATAATCTTGGGCATACTGCTCTGGCGTGTCGCTGGCGATGATTTCTGATGTCGTCTGTTGCCAGTATGCCAAAAGCTTCTTTGCCAGCTCGGTATCACCGCGGGTGCCCGCAATCAGGTCGCTGATCAGGGCCTCGAACGCCTTGGCACTTGCGCCGTCCTTGTGGCGGGTCAAACGACCGGCAAGGGTCAGGGCATGAATGCCGTTTGTGCCTTCATAAATCTGGCAGATGCGCGCATCGCGAAGTGTTTGTTCCACCCGGTATTCTCGCAAATAACCATAACCGCCAAGCACCTGTATGCCGATCTGGGCAGCTTCAACCCCGGCATCGGTGCAGAACGATTTGCAAATCGGGGTCAGGAATTCGATCAGGTCGGAATTTGTACCGGTCTCCATCAACGCAAAGGTCTTATAGGCCATCAACCGGCCGGTCATCGCCAGCATGTCCTGGCGGGCCAGCATGCGCGCAACGTCGTGATGCTGATCAATGGAAATCGATTGACCGGTATTTCGGTCGCGGCCTTGCGTGCGCTCTGCGGCATAGCTCTGGGCGATGTGATGGGCGCGGGTGGCATGTGCCACCCCCTGCAACGCGACATCAAGGCGGGCATGGTTCATCATGGTGAACATACACATCAAACCCTTGCCAACCTGGCCAATCGGGGTGGCGGTTGCACTGTCAAACGCCATTTGGCAGGTGGGGGAGGCATGCAAACCCATCTTTTCTTCGATCCGGGTGACCGTGATGGCGTTGCGTTCCGTGTCGCCAATATCGGACGGGCACAGAAACAGCGTCAGCCCCCGAACCCCGTCTTCGCGGGTGCCGGTCCGCGCCAGAACCAGATGCAGGATTTCATCACTCAGATCCTGATCCCCGCCAGAAATAAAGATCTTCTCCCCGGTCAGAACCCAACTGCCATCTTCTTGCGGGCTTGCGACCGTGCGGATATCCGAAAGATCCGATCCTGCTTGCGGTTCGGTCAGGCACATGGTGGCAAGGTGGCTGCCCGATGCCAGTTTTGAAAGCCAGGTCTGGCGTTGGTCATCGGTGCCAAATTGCGCAATCAGTCTGGCGGCACCGGGGACAAGTCCGGTGACCATCTGAAAGGAATGACAGGCCCCGGCCAGTATTTCGCTGATCGCGCCACAGACGGTGGCCGGGGCGCCCTGACCACCAAATTCCTCGGCCAGTGAAATCGATTGCCATCCCTGTTCGACATAGGCCTGATAGGCGTTGCTGAAACCCGATGGCATCCGGACCCGGCCATTTTCGATCCGGCAGCCTTCCTGATCGCCCGGCTCATCCATCGGGGCGATGACGTCTTCGGCAAAGCGGGCAAAATGATCCAGAATTTCGCGGGTGATTTCCGCATCAAAGCCGTGTTCTGCAGCACCGTTTTCATCACCGGTCACTGACAGGGCAAACAGAATATCGTTAATCGGCGCTTTGAAGGGGATCACGACGGTGTCTCTTAAGCTTGCGTTTCCTGATGGAGTGTCAGACGGATAACCTTGTCTTCTGACAAGGCGGCCTTGACTGCATCGGGTACGGGAACAGCAACCAGACTTGCCGGGTTGTCCGGGTTGGCGCGGCCCCAGACGCGGGTTTGCGATCCTTCAAGCAAGGTGGTTTCACCCAGCGTAAAGCGATGGGAAAGGTCGAACGATTTGCCGCCCCAGCGTGATACTTCGACGTGATGCACGATCAAATCCCCGACCCGGGCAGGCGCCATAAAGCTGGCATCACCACGCACCAGCGGCGTTCCGCGAAAATCGCCATCCTTTGCGATCATCGTGGCAAGGTCGAACCCGGCAACTGACAACAAGGCCAGAAGGCCGCCTTCCATCCAGTCATAGAAGTTCGGGTTATAGACAATCCGGGCCGGGTCACAGTGACCCCATTCAACACGGATTTCACGGGACAGTCGCAACATGGAACCTTACCTGATCTAAGCGTTATTTTACCTGCTGAATACGGATCAGCATCTCTACAAGGTGTGCGCGTTCGTCGGGATCAAACCCTTCCAGAAGCTTGTCTTCGTGCTTTTGAACCGCACGGCTGGCCTCAAGGAAAAGCTCGATCCCCTTTGCGGTGGTGCGCAGCGCATAGACACGACGATCGGTTGGCACCTTGTTGCGCACGATTAATCCGCGCGCCTGAAGTTCATCGACCATGACGACAATGTTCGACCGTTCCATGGCAAGCGACCGCGCCAGATCGGTCTGACTGATGTCTGGGTTTTCATTGATGATGGCAAGCGCGCTATAGGTCGTCGGCTTCAGATCAAGATGCGTCAGGCTGGCGACAAAATCGCTATGGATCGACATATAGGCACGCTTGAGGTTATAGCCGACAAAGCCGCGCAGCGGACTGTCGGGCGACAATCCCGCAATACCGGTATCCGTATCGTTTTTCTTCTTTTTGTTTGCTTGCAACGGTGTCTCCATCTTTTTGGACGCGGCTATCCTGTGACGATATCCACCAGCCAGAATGTCAGTACCGGGAACGCGACAATGATCGCGATGCGCAGGCACTCGACCAGCAGGAACGGCACCGCCCCGCGGAAAATCTTGCGGGTCGGAATATCGGGTGCCATCGCCGATATCATAAACAGATTAAGCCCGACCGGGGGTGTGATCATCCCCAGTTCAACAACAATCAGGGTGATGATACCAAACCACAGCGCCTGATGGGTCGGGTCCATCCCGAAATCCATCGCCATAAAGGCCGGGAAAAATACCGGCACGGTCAAAAGGATCATCGACAGGCTGTCCATGATGCACCCCATGACGATGTAAAACAGGATCACCACCATCAGAACCGTCATCGGCGCGATCCCGGCCGTGCCGACCCACTCGGCGGCCATGGTCGGTACGCGGGTCAGGGCAAGCGCGACATTAAAAAGATCTGCGCCAAAAATGATGGCAAAGATCATTGCCGTGGTTCCGGCAGTCTCGATCACGCATTCAAAGAGGCCCTTCACCGACAGGCTGCGCATCAGGAAACCGGTCAGCGCAATCAGAACCACCCCAACAGATGCCCCTTCGGCCGGCGTAAAGACACCGCCATAAATCCCGCCCAGAACAGCAATGAAAACAAGCGCAACATGCCAGATCCCGCCAAGCGACCTGATGCGTTCGCGCATCGGGAGTCCGGCATGGGCCGGGCCTTCTTCGGGAAACAGGCGAACGTAAACGCCAATCGCCAGGATAAAGCCAAGCACGGCCAGAAGCCCCGGAATGGTCGCGGCGAGGAACAGTTTGACGATGTTCTGTTCAGTCAGAAGCGCATAAATGATCAAAACCACCGATGGCGGGATCAGAATGCCAAGCGTGCCGCCCGCGGCAAGTGTTCCGGCCCCAAGTGCGCCGGAATATCCGTGGCGCCGCATTTCGGGCAAGGCAACGCGTCCCATGGTGGTTGCGGTCGCAATCGAGGACCCGCAAATCGATCCGAACGCCGCACAGCCGGCAACCGATGCCATGGCAAGTCCACCCCGCCAATGACCAAGCCAGGCATTGGATGCGGTAAAGATTGCGCGGCTGATGCCCGTCCGGGTGGCGATCTGCCCCATCAGGATAAACAGCGGAATGACGGCAAGGTCATAGGAAATGTACTTATCGACAATTGCGGTCTTGAGATAAGCCGACAGCGGCAACCATCCCGACAGGACCACATATCCGCCCGCCCCGACAACGGCCATTGCCAATGCAATCGGCATGCGCAGGAAAATAAGCGCCAGCAGGACGACGACCATAATGATGCTGATTTCAACCGGGCTCATTGTGGGGCATCCGTTTGCGATGAGGTGGTTGGGCGAACAAACTGTTCGATCACGTTCGACAAGGCGGTCAGGGCTGAAAGCCCAAGCCCGAACAGTGCGAAGCCGTAGATAATCCAGGTGGGCATTCTCAAAAGCATGCTGCGGTCGTTATAATCAAACATATCAATCAGGCCGTAAGCGACCCGCCAGGAAATAATCACCCAGCCACAACAGAACAGGATCTCCCAGAGTTGATCCAGAATGGTGCGGGTGCGTTGGGGGAAGGCCATGCTGAAAATGTCGACCATGACATGGTTGCCCTTGCGTTGGCACAACGGCAAAAACAGAAATGCGGCAATCCCGCATCCCATTTCGACAATTTCAAAGTCACCACGAATGCCGCCAATGCCGATATATCGCATCGTCACGGACAGCGTTACCGTGACGGCGACAGCAAGCATGACGGCACCCGCAACGGCAGCGGATGCAATGCAGGCACGATCAACAAACTGACCAAGAAAATGAATGGGCGCAGCGCGATTGCCGCGCCCATTGTGATCACGGGTGGCGCCTGACATGTCAGGCGGTCTCGGCGTCGATCAGCTGATTAAGGCGATCAATCATCGCCTTGCCATCATGTCCGGCATCATTGAGGGTCTCGATCCACTCATCGACGACCGGCTGGGTCGCAGACTGCCAACGTTCGATTTCGTCTTTGGGAATCTCGACGAACTTGTTGCCGCGATCGGCACACATTTTGTAGCCAACCGATTCAAAGCTATCGAACTGTTTGCCAATCTGGCGTGACAGATCGATACCGGAATTGGCATCAATCACTGCTTTCAGATCATCGGGCATACTGTCATAGGCATTGCCCGCCATCAAAAGCGCAAACGAGTTGGCATAAAGACCGCGTCCGCCTTCTGCCGGGGCGCAATGCACGGATGTCAGTTCATGCAGTTTGAAGGCCGGAACCACTTCATAGGGCAGGCAGGTGCCATCAATCACGCCATTGGCAAGACCGACGGCCATTTCCGTAACCGGGAAGAAGATCGGCTCGGCGCCCAGAATGGACAGGGCCTTACCAACATTCTGGTTCGGGGCGCGGATTTGCAGGCCGTCAAGATCAGCCTGATTTTCAATCGCCTTGTCGCGCATGTGGAACTTGCCACCGGCATGAACATGATAGGCCAATGGCTTCATGCCACGGTATTCGTCCTGACCAAACTCATCCATGAACTTGTGCATGGCAACCGATGTTGCCTCGGCCGTTGTCACCATGAAGGGCAGGCTCAGCGTTTCGGAAATCGGATAACGACCCGGGGTGTAGACGGTTAGCGTCCAGGCGATATCCACAACGTTGTTTGCCACCTGTTCGGCAAGCTGCGGCGGTTTGCCGCCAAGCTGCATGGCCGGGAAAATCTGAATATCGATACGGCCATCGGACTGTTCGCGGATGGTCTTGGACCACGGTTCGAAGAACGCCTTGTGCATCGGTGCAACCGGCGGCAACATATGATGCAGACGAAGGGTCACTTCGGCTGCGCGTGCCTTGCCAATGATTGCAGGCGCTGCAAGTGCGCCGCCCATGATGCCGAGCATCTGGCGGCGATTAACGGAAAATCCTGACATCGAACGTCTCCTCACATTATGGGCGCACCGGTTTTTTGGGTGGCCCTGTTCCTTCCTGATTGTTCTGGCGTCCGCTTTGTGCGGTTTCTTGCCGATCCTTGATCTTATGGTATGCGATCTGATGGCCGCAATTATCTGCGGCTCTGTTATAGGCGGTTACTTGAAATTCGGTGCACGTTTTTCAAGGAACGCCTTCAATCCTTCCTGTGCATCTTCGCTGGTTTGCGTCAGGGCGGCACACAGGCTTTCGGTAAACAGGCCATCGGTTTTTGCCATGTCTTCGATCCGTGACAGGGCCTGGATCATGACATAGTTCGAAAGCTGCGCATTTTCGGCAACCGTATTGGCAAGCTCGATGGCCTTTTCTTCGGCGGCTTCCTCGCTGTCACAAACATAATGCGTCAGGCCAAGGCGAAGGCCGTCTTCGGCGTTGTATTTGCGCCCGGTCAGCATCATCTCGATCATGCGATCCGCACCCAGAATCCGGCCGACCCGGACCGATGCACCGCCGCCAACGAAAATGCCACGGCGCCCTTCGGGAAGCTGGAAAAAGGCGGTTTCATCGGCAATACGAATATGGGTCGCACTGGCCAGTTCAAGGCCGCCACCGATGACCGCCCCCTTAAGCAAGGAAATCACCGGCAATCCACCATACTGGATCATATCCATGATGCGGTGCCAGTTGCGTGAATGGCGCATCGTATCGGCGGCATTGCGCGCAACATGTTCGGCCAAATCAAGCCCGGCTGAAAAATGCCCGCCTTCACCAGCCAGGATAACAACCCGCACCCCTTCTGGCGGATTGGCAAAAAACGCCTCAAATGCTGCCATCAAAGTATCGCTGACCGCGTTACGCTTTTCAGGTCGCGTGATGGTCAAACGGGCAATCGATCCGTTGATTGCGACGTTCAATACGTCATTCGCGCCGTTGGTCATGTTCTTGTTCCTTACGTAAAGCAATCTGGTCTTTATTTTGCCTGCAGGCGAACCGCGCCGTCGATCCGGACGACGGTACCATTCAGCATGGTATTTTCGACGATATGGCGGGCAAGGTCGGCATATTCCTGTGCCTTGCCCAGCCGCTTGGGAAACGGAATGTTGGCTTCAATCGCCTGACGGGCTTCTTCGGGCAGGGTGTCGGTCATTGCGGTGGAAAAAAGACCCGGTGCAATCGCCATCACCCGCACACCGATCCGCGCCAACTCGCGCGCGGCTGGCAACGTCATTGACGCAATCCCGCCCTTTGATGCCGCATAGGCGCACTGGCCGATCTGCCCGTCTTCATACCCGACCGATGATGTGTTGATGATCACGCCGCGTTCGCCATCGTCATTTACCGGGGTTGCTTCCGACAGCAACTGCGCGGCATAGCTCATGGTGATGTAGCTGCCGGTCAGATTGACGTTCAGTGTTTTGACAAAATCATCAATCGGAAGGCTGCCATCGCGTGGCAAGATGCGGTTGGCGGTGCCAATGCCAGCGCAATTCACAAGGATGCGCGGCAGGCCAAGATTTTGTTTCACGGTCTTGAATGCAGCTTCGACCGAGCTTCGGTCTGACACATCGACTTCCAGACCAATTCCGCCAGTTTCACTGGCGACTCGTTTGGCGGCATCGCCGTTGCGATCAAACACCGCGACCTTCGCGCCCGCAACCGCAAATGTGCGTGCGGTGGCGGCACCAAGGCCGCTGCCGCCGCCGGTAATGATGGCGGGAACCTGATTGAGCTGCATTTCCTTACCCAAAGTTTGTTATGTTTTATAACAATTATGTTTACACAGTAAAAGAGCGGCGTCAATCGTCATTAGTCAACTGAAATCGCATCAAAATTCGCCCCCCTCGCGCGCGAGCATAATTATACTCAAGGTCAAATTGTTGGGTCCACGTACACGCATAAAGATATTGCGCTTGATGTGATGAATTATGATTGTTATGAATTATAACAAATAAGAAAATGAAAACTGGAGGTTTCGTCTCATGCCTATGATTGCTGAACCCGGACTCCGTCCGGTTCGCATGGGAGATACGCGTGTCTCGATGTCCAAAAAGGACAACGGCACGATCTATATCCGATCAACGGAAACGCCGGATGACTATCCGCGCACCATCACTGACAAGCTTGACCATTGGGCGCAACATACACCCGATCATCTGTTTCTGGCCGACCGTGACAAAACCGGCGGCTGGCAAAAACGAAGCTTCCTTGAAACCCGAAACGAGGTCCGCAGTCTTGCGCAGTACCTCATCGAACAGGACCTGTCCGAAGATCGCCCGGTCCTGATCCTGTCGGGCAACAGTCTTGAACACGGGCTTCTTGCATTGGCATCGATGTATGCCGGTATTCCCTATGCGCCGGTGTCACCAGCCTATTCGCTGGTGTCGTCCGATTTCGCCAAGCTGCGCCATATCTGTGATCTTTTGAACCCCGGTCTGATCTTTGTGGATGATGGTGCCAAATATGCCAAGGCACTGGCCGCCGTCATGCCAAAGGATGCCCGTCTGCTGGTTCTGGAAAACCCGCTGTCGCAATATGACTGCGATGTTTTCAATGATGTTCGTCAGACCACACCGACCGATGCGGTCGATGCCGCCAATGGCAAAATCACCGAAGACACGATTGCCAAGTTCCTGTTCACGTCCGGCTCCACCGGGATGCCAAAGGCCGTGATCAATACCCAGCGGATGCTGTGTTTTAACCAGATGATGCTGCGTCACGCGTTGGCATTCCTGCAGGATGAACCACCGGTGATGGTTGACTGGTTGCCCTGGAACCACACCGCAGGCGGCAACCATAATTTCGGCATCGCGCTTTATAACGGCGGCAGTTTCTATATCGATCAGGGCAAACCGACCCCGGACGGTATTCATGAAACCGTGCGCAATCTTTGCGAAGTATCGCCCAACATCTATTTCAACGTTCCCAAGGGGTACGAGGCACTTGTCCATCATCTGCGCGAAAACAAAACACTGCGCGAGATGTTCTTTGCCAAGCTCAAACTCATGCAATACGCCGGTGCCGGTTTGTCGCAATATGTCTGGGACAATCTGGAAAAGATCGCCGAGGACACGGTTGGCGAAAAGATCGTCATCGTCACCGGCTATGGCTCCACCGAAACGGCCCCCTTTGCCTTTACCACCACTTGGGCGGTTGATCAGGCGGGCAGTGTCGGCCTTCCGGCCGTCGGGCTTGATATCAAGCTGGTGCCCAATGCCGAAAAGCTCGAAGTCCGTCTTAAGGGACCGAGCATTACACCGGGATATTGGAAGCAACCTGATAAAACCCGCGAGTCTTTTGACGATGAAGGCTATTACCTGATTGGTGATGCCCTGAAATTTGTTGATCCGGATAATATCGAACGCGGCTTCCTGTTTGATGGCAGGGTTTGCGAAGATTTCAAACTCTCGACCGGGACGTGGGTGCATGTCGCCGCTATCCGGACGGCCATTGCCCAGACCTTTGCGCCCTATGTGCGTGATGCGGTGCTGACCGGTTTGAACGAAGGCTATGTCGGTGCGCTGATCTTTGCCGATTTCACCGCCTGCAAAAAGCTTTGCCCGGATCTGCCCGCCAACGCGTCGGAGCGCGATATCGCAACCCATCCGGCCGTGCAGGCGCATTTCCAGAAATGCCTCAATGAGCTGGCGACCAAATCGACCGGCAGTTCGAACTTTGTCGCGCGCGCGATCCTGCTGGAAAGTTCGCCGGAACTTGATGCGCACGAAGTCACCGACAAGGGCTCGATCAATCAGCGCGCGGTTCTGACCAAACGCGCTGACAAGGTCGCCGAACTTTATACCGACCCGTCACCCGCCGGGGTCATGATTGCCAAAAAGGGATAAGCAGAATGACTGCGAACGCCAAAGGTCTTCGGACCGAATTTGAAGATGTCTGGCTGCTGGGCGGAAAACGCACACCGTTTGTCGATTATACCGGGGCGTTCGGGCTGGTCTCCCCGATTGATCTTGGCATCAAGGCCGCCCGCGCGGCCATCGAGGACGCCGGGGTGAATGCGAACGATATCGATTTCACCGTCGCCGGATCGATGGCCCAGGCATCCTATGATGCCTATATGACGCCTCGCCATATCGGGATTTACGCCGGGGTGCCGGTGGATCGCCCCGCCCATCTTGTGCAGCGGATCTGTGGTACCGGGATCGAAGTCATCCTGCAGGCCGCTGATCATATTTCACTTGGTCGTGGGGATCTGGCACTTTGTGTTGGCACTGAATCCATGAGCCGCAATCCGATTGCCGCCTACACCCATCGCAGTGGTTTTCGCATGGGGCAGGTCGAATTCAAGGACTTCCTGTGGGAAGCGCTTCTGGATCCGGCGGTGAGTTGCACCATGGGCGACACGGCCGAAAATCTTGCCAAGAAATATAACATCACCCGCGAAGAAGTGGATCGCTTTGCCGAACGCAGTTTTGCCCGTGCCGTCGCTGCGCACGAAAACGGCTTCCTTGCCGGTGAAATTGCCACAGTAACCAACGAAACCTTTGAATTTGCCGATGGTAATCCGCGCTCCATCCGCCTGCCGCGCAAGATCGATCAGGTCGACCGCGACAGCCACATCCGGCCATCGCCCTATGACATTCTGGCAAAGCTGCGCCCTGCCTTTGGCGGGGTCCAGACGGGCGGCAATTCATCAGCCGTGGTGGATGGCGCGGCGGGCGTTGTTCTGGGCAGTTCCGATTATGCCCGCAAACACGGCCTGACACCGCGTGCCCGCATCATCGCTGGCGCAGCTGTCGGTGTGCCGCCGGAAATCATGGGTATTGGCCCAGTCCCGGCCATCGAAGCCGTTCTCGATCAAACCGGTATGACCCTTGATCAGATTGACCGGATCGAAATCAACGAAGCCTTCGGCGCGCAGATACTGGCCTGCATCCGCGAACTTGGCCTTGATGAAGACAAGGTCAATGTCAATGGCGGCGCGATTGCAATTGGTCATCCGCTGGGTGCGACCGGAGTTCGGATCACCAATACGCTGGCGCGCGAACTGGTCAAATCCGGCGGTCGCTATGGCATCGCATCGGCGTGCATTGGTGGCGGGCAGGGCATTGCTGTTCTGATCGAAAACACGAAATTGGCATAGGCACGATCCAGGGCGCCATCAACTGCGCCGGGTCGCGACAAACGGAGACGTTATTTTTAGCCGGGACATTGGTTTTGGGCCCGGTTTGGCGATCAGCCCAACCCATGGGGTAAAGGCTTCCAAGGGTGGTCTGATCAAATCGAGGAGCCGACAGACAAGGTAACAAAAACAAAATTGCCGGTGTCGGTTTTCTCAGGGAGGAAACAATGAAACGACTTAAACTTGGTTCAGTGATTGCCTTGGCGTCAGTTGCCGCCATGTCTGCCATTTCCGGTGCGTCTGCCCAGGAAGTGAATTTCCGTCTGGCCCACTGGTTGCCGCCAACCCATCCGGTACAAACCATGGGGCTTGAAGAATGGACAAACTCCATCCGCGAGGCATCCGGCGGCAACATCGACTTCACGATTTTCCCGGCCCAGCAACTGGGCTCCGCACCGGATCACTATGACATGACCCGCGATGGCATTGCCGATATCGGCTATATCAATCCGGGTTATCAGGCCGGGCGTTTCCCGATCTATGGCCTGACCGAGGTGCCCTTCAATGTGAAGGATGCGGTCAATGGATCGGTCGCCCTTCACAAGTGGTATGCGAACTACGCCGAACAGGAAATGCCGGAAGTCAAACTCTGTCTGGTCAACCCGCATGACCCCGGCACCATCCATTCAAAAATGCCGGTCCGCGTGCCGGAAGATATCAACGGCCATGCGGTACGTCCGGCGCACGCGACCATGGCACGGTTTGTAAACCTGCTGGGTGGGGCAAGTGTTCAGGTCCCTGCACCCGAGGCCCGCGAAGCCATCGCCAAGGGCACGGCAGATGCGATCACCTTCCCGTGGAACTCGATCTATATCTTCGGGATTGATCAGGAAACCAAATATCACCTTGATATGCCGTTCTATGTCTCTTCGCAGATCCTTGTGATCAACCGTGGTGTCTATGACGGGTTGTCGGCCGAAAACCGCAAAGTCATGGATGATCACTGCACGCCGGAATGGTCCGGTCGTTTTTCCAAGGGTTGGGCCGAGAACGAGGCATCGGGCCGTGACAAGATGATGGCATCGGGTGATCACGAACTGTATCAGCCGACCGCCGATGAACTGCAACAATGGCGCGATGCCGCCGAACCGCTTGTTGCTCAATGGCGCGAGAGTGTTACGGCCAAGGGCGGTGATGCCGATGCCATTTACAAGGCCTTCATCGACGCGCTCGAAGCCGAGAACGCCAAATATTGATGACACTCCCTGTATCGGCGGCATCGCATCTCGGTGCTGCCGATACCTCTGAAAGTGCATAAATCATGCGGGTTCTTCATCGCTCCCTGACATATCTCGAAGCCTTTTCGCGCAAGGTCGAAATGGTCTCGGCCATTTTGCTTGCGGTGATTACGTTGCTGGTTCTGGCCTCTGCAATTGGTCGCTACCTGTTTGCATGGCCGATCCCCGATGCATTTGATTTTTCGCGCCTGTTTCTGGGCGTGGTCATCATGTGGGGCTTTGCCTGCGTGGGCTATCGCGGATCGCACATCAAGGTCGATCTGTTTGCCCTGATGCTGCCCGCGCGTGTTCGCCGATGGACGGATTTCTTTGCCTGGATGGTCTTGCTGGGTTTCACCGGCTTGCTGTGCTGGAAGATGCTGGCGCGTGTCACCAGCGCCTATAACAGTGGTGAGACGACATTTGATCTGCAAGTACCCGTCTGGCCGGTCATGGGGCTGATCTGGCTTGGCGTTGCGGTCAGCATGCTGACCATTCTGGCGCGCGCCTTGATGATCGCGCTGACCAATGCGGGTCTGGATGATTTTGAACCCGCCGAGTCAGAGCCGCATATTGCCTCCGACCCGCAAAAACAAAAGCAAACTGGTGGTTCAGGGGGAACTGATGACTGAAGCCGATTTTGTCGCACTTGGCGGGTTTGTTGCGCTGTTTGCCCTGATGCTGCTTCGGGTTCCAATCGGCATTGCGATGGGGATTGTCGGTGTCGGCGGCTTTGCCGCAATCGTTGGCCCGACGCCTGCACTCAACCTTCTGGCGCAATCGCCGATCCGCACCATCACCGACTTTAACCTTAGCCTCATTCCGTTCTTTATTCTGATGGGCGTTCTTGCCACCAATTCCGGCATGTCGCGCGAACTGTTTCGCGCAGGGCAGGCGTGGCTGGGATCATTTCGGGGCGGCATGGCGCTTTCGACCATCGCGTCCTGTGCGGGGTTTGCCGCCATATCGGGATCATCGGTCGCAACGGCGGCAACCATGACCAAGGTCGCATTGCCGGAAATGCAGCGCAGTGGCTATCGCGATCATGTGGCGACCGGGGTGATTGCCGCGGGCGGAACGCTCGGCATCCTGATCCCGCCATCGGTTGTTTTGGCGGTGTATGGCTTTATCACCGAACAGGATGTCGGCAAGCTTTTCATTGCCGGGATCATCCCGGGCCTTTTGGCGATTGTGATGTATATGCTGGCCTTTCGGGTGACCTATGCCCGTGGATTGCCGGCGGGCGAACCGTTTGATTTACGCAACGCCATTCGGTCCTTGCGCGATGTCTGGGCGGTTCTGGCCCTGTTCATCGCCATTATCGGCAGCATCTATTTAGGTGTTGTCACCGCAACAGAGGCCGCGGCGGTTGGCTCTGTCCTGACCGCCCTGATCGGGGTGATCCGGGGGCGGCTTGGCTGGCGTAGCATTCTTGATAGTCTGGTCGAGGCCCTGCGCACCTCGGTTGCGATCTATACCATTCTGATCGGTGCGATCCTGTTTGGCTATTTCCTGGCCATCACCCAGACCCCGCAAAAGATCACCGCGTGGCTGGTCGGGCTCGATATCGGGGCCTATCCGACACTTGCCCTGATCCTTGTGTTTTTCCTGTTGCTGGGCTGCATCCTTGATGCCATGGCGATGATCATTCTTCTGGTGCCCATCGTGTTTCCGGTGGTCACCCAGTTGGGGTTTGATCCGATCTGGTTTGGCATCATTGTTGTCATGACGGTCGAACTTGGCCTGATCACACCGCCTGTCGGGATGAACGTGTTTGTCATCAATTCGATTGCCCGCGAAGTGCCCCTGCAAAAGGTGTTTCAGGGTGTCATCCCGTTTGTTGCGGTCGACATCATTCGCCTGATCCTGTTGGTGTTGGTGCCTTCCATCGTTCTTTTCCTGCCGACGACCATGAATTAAAGAGGCCGATATGAAGCTTGAACTTGAACATTTTTGCGATCTGACGGTCGAGCTGGAAGCCCCGATGGAGCTTGGCAATTCGATGCGCGGCACACGCCGGATCATTCCGATCATTGGTGGGCATGTCGAAGGCAAATCGTTGAACGGCCGCGTTCTGGCATTGGGCGCGGACTGGCAAACCGTTTTTGACAACGGAGTGGCCGAACTTGATACCCGATATTGCATCGAAACCCATGACGGGGCGCTGATTGATATCCGCAATTTCGGGTTCCGGCATGGGCCCAAGGATGTTCTGGACGCGCTTGCACGCGGTGAACATGTCGATCCGTCGAAATATTACATGCGCACCCAGCCCCGGTTCGAAACCGGCGATGAACGCTATAGCTGGCTTAATCACCGGATCTTTGTCGGATCCGGACAGCGTGAAAAAAGCACGGTCTATGTCTCGGTCTACGAAGTCCTGTAATAGCCGCTTTGGGGACTTAAAGCGCAGCCCCAAACAAAAACGCCCCCAATAAATCGGGGGCGTTTTTTCATTTTGAGTTCTTTGCCTAGAACACCACGCTTGGCAGCCAGTTGGCCAGTGACGGCCAAAGCCAGATCACGAAAATGCCAAACAGCTGAAGCGCGATAAACGGCACCACACCCTGATAAATCTGGCCGGTGGTGATTTCCGGCGGGGCGGCACTGCGCAGATAAAACAGCGAGAAGCCGAATGGTGGCGTTAAGAACGATGTCTGCAGGTTGATCGCAATCAGGATCGCAAGCCACACCGGATCATGGCCCATCATGATCAGCCCCGGCGCAATCAGCGGCAGCAGGATCACCGTGATTTCCACGAAATCAAGGAAGAAGCCCAGCACAAAGATCAACGCCATGCAGAAGATCAGCGCCCCAGTCGGACCACCGGGCATCGATTCAAGGATTTCCTCCACATGGTCTTCACCGCCCAGCCCGATAAACACCAGCGAGAACATGCTGGCTGTCAGGATCGTAGCAAAGATCATCGAACTGACCGTCATGGTCGATGTCAGGGCCGATTTCAGAATGTCGGCTTTCCATGCCTGACGCAGGCAGGCGAGGATCGCGATAATCCCGATAACAGCCAGCGCCACATAACCAGCGCCCAGGGCATAATCAACACCGGTCAGGTCACTGCGCTGGAAACGCACCGGCGCGACACCTGCCATGATCGCCAGGATCAAAAGTGCGACGGTCCCGGTCAGAACCAGATTGCGGTTCGCCCCCTGACGGACACCCGCCATCAGGATCGCACCGATTGCACCGACTGATGCCGCCTCGGTCGGGGTGGCAACCCCGCCCAGAATGGCACCCAGCACGGCAATGATCAGAAGCACAGGCGGCAAAACCGCACCCACCACTTCGCCCGCACTGGGGCGGCCATCATCGCTTTGAACCGGTGGCATATCGGCCGGGCGTATCAGCCCGCGCAGAAGGATATAGATGATATAAATCGCCACCAGCGTCAGACCCGGGATCAGCGCACCGGCAAAAATCTGCCCGACCGAAATGGTTTCGATGGTGAACTTGCCCTGTTCATATTGCGCCTGCTGATAGGCCGATGACATCACATCCGACAGAATGATCAAAAGCGTCGAGGGCGGGATAATCTGGCCCAATGTGCCCGCGGTGCAAACAAGGCCCGATGCCATTTTCGGGTTATAGCCAGTGCGCAACATGGTCGGAAGCGCGATCATGCCCATGGCAATCACCGTGGCGCCAACGATGCCGGTTGAGGCCGCGAGCAACGCCCCCACCAGTACTACCGAAATCCCCAAACCGCCGCGCAACTGACCAAACAGTCGCCCCATGGTATGGAGCAAATCTTCGGCAATGCGGGATCGTTCAAGCACGACACCCATAACGACAAACAGCGGAATGGCAATCAGAACATCATTGGTCAGCGTGCCAAACACGCGCTGCCCGAACGCCCCCATCAGGCCGATATTCATCGAATCCGTGACCCAGCCGAGATAGCCGAAAATCACCGCCGTTCCGGCGATTGAAAACGATACGGGAAAGCCCAAAAGGATGCAGCCCATCAGGGCGGCAAACATCAAAAGATCAAGATATTCCATCACTTCGCACCGCCTTGATCTTCAACATTGCCGCGCAGCAAAACCACCTGCCTCAGAAGGCAGGCGACAGACTGGATAATCAACAGAATACAAAAGGCCGGGATCAGGGATTTCAAAAACCAGACGGCCGGAATGCCCCCCACCGAAATTGCCCCTTCCATCATCGAGATCGAATTGATCACTGATGGCCAGGTCCAATACAGCAGGGCTGCCATCGACGGGATTGCCAGAACCACATAGCCAAACGCATCAATCCGCGCCTTGGTCTTGTCGGTGGCTGCGGCATAAAAAATGTCCACCCGGACATGGCCATCAACCAACAGCGTATAGCCCGCCCCCAACATGAACAAAGCGGCATGCAGATACAGAACGCTTTCATTAAGCGCAATTGAACTGAACCCGAAAACATAGCGCAGCAAGACCACGGTAAACTGCAGCAGAACCATCAGAAGTGCGAACCAGCGCACGGTCATCCCGGTCCAGTGATTTATCTGGTCAAGTGCATCAGCAAGGCGTTGCATGACATCTCCCCGTGAAAGGCACGCCTGAAAAAAGAAACCGGCGCCGGATATTTCCGGCACCGGTCATAACGTCTATCAGAAGCCAAGCGCTTTGGCGCGTGCATTCATCTGACCGTTATCGGCATAGGTCATGTAACCACCGATCAGGTCACGATAGGCAACAAAGCTTTCGGTGACCTTTTTGGTCAGTGCATCGTCGCTTTCGCGAAGCTCCGCAATCACCTCGGCACCGGCTTTGGCCATGGCTTCAACAACCTCGTCCGGAAGCTTGCGAACCTTCACATCTTGTTCTGCAACAAGCTGTTTCAGCGCCATGGCGTGCTTGGTCTCGTACTCGGTCCAGACTTCGTTATAAAGGCTGTCTGCCGCGAACTTGACGACGGCTTTCAGATCATCGGGAAGATCGGCATATGCCTTGGCATTGACCGCACATTCCTCGGCCGAGGACGGCTCGCCAACACCTGGCCAGT
Source organism: Thalassospira sp. CH_XMU1458 (assembly GCF_037027205.1). NCBI lineage: Bacteria > Pseudomonadati > Pseudomonadota > Alphaproteobacteria > Rhodospirillales > Thalassospiraceae > Thalassospira > Thalassospira sp. CH_XMU1458. Next base: position 319,256 of record NZ_JAYMDW010000003.1, read on the forward strand.
AGTAGTTTTTGGCAACCTGATAGAAACCAAGTGCACTGTCACTCCACGGGCCGATGAACTCACCGGCATCAAGCGCACCAGACTGAAGTGCCTGGAACATGTCGCGACCGCCCATGGCTTGAACCGCCATACCAAGTTTCGAGCACATCTCCGATGCCAGACCGGTGGTGCGGAACTTCAGCCCCTTAAGGTCATCGACCGAGTTGATTTCGTTACGGAACCAACCTGCCCACTGCGGGCCGGAGTTACCGCATAGGAACGGCTTCAGACCGAACTGGCCATAAATCTCGTCATACAGTTCCTGACCGCCACCGTAGTTCAGCCAGCCAACCTGTTCATCGGCACGCAGGCCAAACGGCTGCGACCCGAACAGAAGGATGCCTTTGGATTTCGAACCCCAGTATGCCGGAACCGCGTGATAAATCTCGGCCGTACCTTCGGCAACGGCATCAAACACGCCATTGCCCGGAACCAGTTCGCCAGCGGCATGAAGTTTGACTTCAAGACGACCACCCGAAAGTGTGGTGATACGGTCTGCAAGCTTCTGCGCAGCCACACCCGGCCCAGGCAGGTTTTTCGGCCATGCGGTGACCATGTTCCACTGGCGCTTGTCCTGTGCGATGGCAGGGGTTGCGAATGTTGCAGCGGCCGCTGCACCTGCGCCGGCCACACCGGCGGTCAGAAATTCACGTCTTTTCATGTTAAGAAGCCTCCTTGATTGTACCCTGATAGGGCGATGCAGGGGCAGTCGTCACTGCCCCCACGCGTGAGTTTTAATTACTTGCCGAGAATCCCGGGCAGGTTCAGCCCGTGTTCCCGGGCGCAATCCAGTGCGATGTCATATCCTGCATCCGCATGACGCATCACACCGGTTGCCGGATCGTTCCAAAGGACGCGTTCGACCCTGCGTGCGGCATCTTCTGTGCCGTCACAACAAATCACCATGCCGGAATGCTGCGAGAAGCCCATTCCAACACCGCCACCATGATGCAGCGATACCCAGGTTGCCCCGGACGCCGTATTGAGCAGCGCATTAAGCAACGGCCAGTCACTGACCGCATCCGAGCCATCTTTCATGGCTTCGGTTTCGCGGTTCGGGCTTGCAACCGAACCACTGTCAAGATGGTCACGCCCGATGACGACCGGGGCTTTCAGTTCACCATTCTTGACCATTTCGTTGAACGCCATACCCAGACGATGGCGCTGTCCCAGACCGACCCAGCAAATACGCGCTGGCAGGCCCTGGAACGAAATGCGCTCGCGCGCCATGTCCAGCCAGTTATGCAGGTGCGGATCATCGGGGATCAGTTCCTTGACCTTCTGGTCGGTCTTGTAGATGTCCTCAGGATCACCCGAAAGGGCCGCCCAGCGGAACGGACCAATACCCTTGCAAAACAGCGGACGGATATAGGCCGGAACAAAGCCCGGGAAGGCGAATGCGTTCTCGAACCCTTCTTCAAGCGCCATCTGACGGATGTTGTTGCCGTAATCGACCGTCGGGACGCCCGCCTCGTGGAAGGCAACCATGGCTTCGACCTGAACGCGCATCGATGCGCGCGCCGCCTTGGAAACAGCCTTGGGATCGGATTCCTGTTTTTCGCGCCATTCGGCAACGGTCCAACCCTGCGGAAGGTATCCATGCACCGGATCATGTGCCGACGTCTGATCGGTGACGATATCCGGGCGAACGCCGCGCTTGACCAGTTCCGGGAAGACATCGGCCGCATTGCCGATCAGGGCAACGGACTTGGCTTCGCCTGCCTTGGTCCAACGCTCGATCATTTCAAGCGCTTCGTCCAGCGAATGGGTTTTCTCGTCGACATAACGGGTACGCAGGCGGAAGTCTGCACGGGTTTCATCGCACTCGACTGCCAAACAGCACGCACCGGCCATCACGGCGGCCAACGGCTGTGCGCCACCCATGCCGCCAAGGCCACCGGTCAGGATCCACTTGCCCGTAAGGTTACCGTCATAATGCTGGCGGCCTGCCTCGACAAAGGTTTCATAGGTGCCCTGAACGATGCCCTGTGAACCGATATAGATCCACGAACCGGCCGTCATCTGGCCATACATTGCCAGACCCTTTTTATCGAGTTCGTTGAAATGGTCCCAGTTGGCCCAATGCGGCACCAGGTTGGAGTTCGCGATCAGAACGCGCGGCGCATCCTTGTGGGTGCGGAACACACCAACCGGCTTGCCCGACTGCACCAGAAGGGTCTGGTCATCTTCAAGTTCCTTCAGGCTGGCAACGATCTGATCGAAATCCTTCCAGGTGCGCGCTGCCCGGCCGATGCCGCCATAGACAACCAGCTCATGCGGGTTTTCGGCCACATCGGGATGCAGGTTGTTCATCAACATGCGCATCGGTGCTTCTGTCAGCCAGCTTTTCGCCGAAATTGTGCTCCCGGTGTCGGGATAAATATCACGCTGGTTGTGACGCGGATTGTTGGTCATGACTTGCCTCTTAGTGCTGGGGCCAAATCGGCCAGTGTCTTCAGGATTTCGGTAAGATGCGTGCGCAATTTTGCTGCACGGCTTTCGTCATAGGACCAAGGAGCTTCCTCGGCCGTCAGATAGGTGGATTGCGCCAGTTCCATCTGGATGGCGTGTTGATTGATCTCCGGGCGACCGTAATGGCGGGTGGTCCAGCCACCCTTGAAACGACCGTTCAGAACCGCACTGTATCCTTGGGCCTGCGAACAGATTTCCGATGTCAGCGTCTCGATCATCGGATCGCATGTCGTGCCCAGATTGGTGCCGATATTGAAATCGGGCAGGGTCCCGTCAAACAGGAACGGAATGTTTGAGCGGATCGAATGGCAATCATAGAGGATCGCCACACCGTGTTTGGCGCGCACGCGCTCAAGCTCGGCGGCCAGTGCCTGATGATAAGGCGCATGGAAGGTTGCTGCCCGATAGGCGATGTCATCCTCGGTCGGGGCAACGTCCCAGATATTCTCGCCGTCAAAATCGGTCAGCGGCACAAGGGTGGTGGTGTTCTGACCGGGATACAGGCTGACCCCTTCGGGGTCGCGGTTGGCATCAATCACGTAACGATGAAACGTTGCGCGGACCGTGGTCGCGCCATCCAGCAACCCGTCATAAAGCGTATGAATATGCCAGTCGGTATCAGCCAGTTCACGGCCACGATCATTCAGTTTCGCCGCTATGTCGTCCGGTACATAAGTGCCGGTATGGGGCAGGCCCAGAACAATCGGGCTATCGCCACGTTTGATTTCAACCGGATCGGTCATGGTTATGCTGCCTCCCCGACGACAAAGCCCGAAAGTTTGGCGGCATCTACAAGTGTGCCGCCAGTGACAAGTTCGGCGGCCTTCGCCAGATCCGGCGCCATGTAACGGTCTTCCTTGACGGTCGGGATGTCGGCACGAACGGATTTCAAAACATTGAGCAGCCCCGGGCTGGTTTTAAGTGGCGCACGGAATTCCACACCCTGCGCGGCACAGATCAGCTCGACACCAAGAATATAGGAAAGGTTGGCATTCATCCGTGCCAGTCGGCGCGCGCCGTGGGCGGCCATCGAAACGTGGTCTTCCTGATTGGCACTGGTCGGCGTGCTATCGGTCGAACACGGGTTGGCCAGATGCTTGTTTTCACTCATGAGTGCGGCAGTGGTGACCTCGGCAATCATCAGACCGGAATTCAGGCCCGGCTCCGGCGTCAGGAACGGCGGCAAATCATGTGACAGGGTCGGATCGACCATCAATGCGACACGGCGCTGGGCAATCGCCCCGATCTCGGCAACCGCAAGGGCGATCTGATCTGCGGCAAAGGCGACCGGTTCGGCATGGAAGTTACCACCCGAAACAATGCGGCCATCTTCTTTCAGAACCAGCGGGTTGTCAGTCACGGCATTGGCTTCGATCTCAAGCGTCTGACCGGCAAAGCTCAGCAAATCCATCGCCGCCCCGGTGACTTGCGGTTGGCAGCGGATGCAATAGGGGTCCTGAACGCGGGTATCTCCTTCGCGATGGCTTTCGCGGATTTCAGACCCATTCATCAGATCGCGCATCGCACGCGCGACATTGATCTGGCCCGGATGACCGCGAAGGGTATGGATTTCATCGACCAGCGGCGCGGTCGATCCCATGATCGCATCGGTCGAAAGTGACGATGTGACAATCGAACTTGCCGCATTGCGCCAGGCCGAAAACAGCCCGACCAGCGCGCAGGCGGTGGAAAACTGCGTACCATTGATCAGCGCCAAGCCTTCTTTCGGGCCCAGTACAACCGGCGTCAGGCCAGCCTTGGCAAGTGCCTCACCACCCGGCTGGGTCGCACCGTCATAGATGGCTTCGCCTGCACCAATCATGACCGCTGCCATATGCGCCAGCGGGGCCAGATCGCCCGATGCGCCAACCGATCCTTGCGACGGGACGACGGGGGTCACACCCTTGGCCAGCATGCCTTCGATCAGTTCGATCAAATCCCAACGCACACCTGATGCGCCGCGCCCAAGCGACAGCAACTTCAATGCCATCATCAAACGGGTGGTCGCGATATCAAGCGGCTCACCCACGCCGCAGCAATGGCTGAGGATCAGGTTGCGTTGCAGGGTTTCAGTGTCTTCCGGGGCAATCTTGACCGAGGCCAGTTTTCCAAAGCCGGTATTCACGCCATATACCGCATCGCTGCCGTCGGCCGCCTTGCGCACCATTGCGTGCGCCGCTTCAACACCGTCGCGGGCCGATGGGTCGAGTTTGACTGCCACCTGATCACGCCAGATGCGTTCAAGCTCTGCCAGTTTGACCGAAGCGGGGATAAGGGTGACAGTCATAATCTATCCTTAAGGTCACATGTTGATGCGGTGGCGCAGTTATCTTTGGGCTCAGGCGGCGGTGCTTTCACCGCCAATAATGCGTTCGAACAGCGGATTGAACCCGATGCGATATGAAAGCTCGGCCGGGTGTTTGGCATTCCAGATCGCAAGATCGGCGCGCAGTCCTACTTTGATCCGCCCGGTATCCGACAGGCCAAGGGCGCGTGCCGCATGGGCAGTCGCGCCAACAAGTGCCTCTTCGGGCGTCAGGCGGAACAGCGTGCAGGACATGTTCATGGTCAGAAGGATTGATGCCAGCGGCGATGAGCCCGGATTGCAGTCGGTCGCAATCGCCATCGGCACGCCGTGCTTGCGGAATGCGTCAATCGGCGGCAACTGGGTTTCATGCAGGGTATAAAACGCACCGGGCAGAAGTACTGCGACCGAGCCAGCCTTGGCCATGGCGACCGCGTCTTCTTCGGTGGCGTATTCAATATGATCGACCGACATCGCCCCATATTCGGCGGCCAGTTTGGTGCCGCCGATGTTCGATAGCTGTTCGGCATGGAGTTTGACCGGAATGCCAAGCTCGCGGGCAACATCAAAAACGCGTTTGATTTGATCGGTGTTGAAGGCAATGCCTTCGCAGAAACCGTCAACCGCATCAACCAGGCCTTCAGCGTCGGCGGCTTTCAGGGTCGGGATGCAGACTTCATCAATATAGCCGTCCGGATTGTCTTTATATTCAACCGGCACCGCATGGGCGCCAAGGAAGGTGGTTTTGATCCGTACATCACGATGATCGGCAATTTTCCGGGCTGCGCGCAGCATATTAAGCTCGGTCTCGCGATCAAGGCCATAGCCCGACTTGACCTCGATCACCGACACGCTCTCTGCCAGCAGCGCATCCACGCGCGGCAGGGCGGATGTCAGAAGATCCTCTATTGATGCTTCGCGGGTGGCTTTAACCGTGGAAACAATGCCGCCACCAGCATGCGCTACTTCTTCATAACTTGCACCCTTCAGGCGCATTTCAAACTCAACCGCGCGGTCGCCGCCATGGACAACATGGGTGTGGCAATCAATCAGGGCCGGGGTGATCAGGCGACCTTCAAGGTCACGCATTGGACCGTCAAGATATTCGGCCGGGATGGCTTCATCGGCACCGACCCAATCGATCAGGCCGTTCTTGATGGCAATCGCGCCGCACTCGATCAGGCCATAACTGTCCTGATCTTCAATCGTGACGATTTTTGCGTTTCGAAGCAGCATCGCGAAGCATCACCCCTTGATAAGTTTGTTATTAAAGATAATATGTACGTACATAATATTTCTGTCAAGACGGGTAGAGGCAATGAAGGTTCTTTGGGCAAATCAGGCACTTACGACATCAGGCTGGCAGCGCAATGTCCGGATCGAAATTGATGAGAATGGCAGAATTGCTGCGATTCAGGCCGATTCTGCTGCGCCATCCGATGCCACCAGCAAAACCGATATCCTTCTTCCGGCGATTTCAAACCTGCATAGCCACGCGTTCCAGCGCTCCATGGCCGGCCTGACGGAACGGCGCGGCCCAGATCCGCGCGATACCTTCTGGACCTGGCGGCAATTGATGTTCCGCTTCCTTGATCAGCTGACCCCGGACCATGTCGAAGCGATCGCCGCCTTCGTTCAGATGGAAATGCTGGAAGCCGGGTATGCCAATAATACAGAGTTCCATTACCTGCATCACCGTCCCGGTGGGCATTTGTATGACAATATCGCCGAGATGGCCGAACGTATTGCCGCCGCGACCGAAATCACCGGCATCGGCCTGACGCTTCTGCCCGTGCATTATCAATATGGCGGCTGTGACAAGCGCCCGCTCGGTCCCGGTCAGATCCGTTTTGGCAATGATCCCGACCAGTTCACCAAATTGTATGAGGAATCCGTTCGCGCAATCAAAAACCTGCCTGCGGATACGGTGATGGGTGTCGCGCCACATTCCTTGCGTGCCGTTGGCCGCGAAGACCTGCTTGCGACCAGTCTTCTATCCAAGGACGGACCGATCCACATGCATCTGGCCGAACAACTGGCCGAGGTGGATGAAGTGCGCGAAAGCTGGGGCAAGCGCCCGACCGAATGGCTGCTTGAAAATGCCGATGTGAATGCGAACTGGTGTTTGATCCACTGCACCCAGATGGAAGAACACGAAACGCTTGAGCTGGCTAAAACCGGTGCTGTGGCTGGTCTCTGCCCGATCACCGAAAGCAGTCTGGGCGATGGTATCTTTGATGGCGTTCGTTATCTCAATGCCGGTGGCGTGATTGGTGTGGGGTCGGATTCCAATATCCGCATTTCGCTGTCGGAAGAATTGCGGACCCTCGAATACAGCCAGCGTCTGCGCGACAATTCCCGCGCGGCTTTGGCAACCGAACAAAAATCGACCGCACGTCGCATTTATGATGCTGCCGCCAAGGGCGGCGCACAGGCCGCCGGACGCGATTCAGGCCGGATTGAGGTCGGTGCACTGGCCGATTTGATGGCGCTGGATGGTTCGGCGGTTGACCTGATCGGTCGGACAGGCGATACGATCCTCGATACATATATCTTTGCCGGAGATGATCGCATGGTGCGTGATGTCTGGTCGGCCGGTCGCCATGTTGTGACCGAGGGCCGCCACATCGCCCATGACGCGATCACCAACCGGTATCGCAAGGTGATGGAACAACTCAAGGAAGCAGTGTGAACAGCCTGGAACAGCAAAGCTGGCAATCCGTCCATGACGAGGTTTTGCGCCGCATTCATACCCGTGAGTGGAAACCCGGCGACCTGATCCCCAAGGAAGTCGAACTTGCCGAGCAACTTGGCTGTGCGCGCGCCACGGTGAACCGTGCGCTGCGTGAACTGGCATCTGAAGGCTTCCTGGATCGAAGGCGTAAGGCCGGCACGCGGGTCGCTGCCCACCCGGTGCGGCGCGCCAAACTTGATATTCCGGTCATCCGTCTTGAGATCGAAGGGCGCGGGCAGAAATATGCCTATGGCCTGCTGTTTAGCGAACGGCGTACGCCGCCGCCTGAAATCTGCGCCAATCTGGGTGTCACGGCCGAAAGTGATATGCTGCATATCACCTCGCTCCATCTGGCCGATGGCAAACCGTTCATGTTTGAAGATCGCTGGGTGTCGATTGCCGCAACGCCGACAATCCTTGATGCCGATCTTGAGAAAATTAGTGCCAATGAATGGCTGGTTTTGCATGCGCCCTATACGCGCGGCGACATCTATTTTTCCGCGGTCAATGCCAGCGCGGCCGAGGCCAAGGTGCTGCGCACCGATCCCGGCACATCACTTTTCCTGATGGAACGTACCACCTGGGAAAATAACACTGGCATCACATCGGCCAGGCTTCTGTTTGCACCGGGCTATCGCAAACATTCTGCGATCTGAGTTTCAATCCAAAAAGGGCGAGCCGGGTTGTCGTGAAGCACGTCCGGCTAGCCCTTTTAAGCAGATCAAAGGCAAAATGCTTTAGGACAGGTATTTGTTGAACCAGTCAATGGTGCGTTGCCATGCCAGTTCGGCTGCGTCCTCGTCATAACGTGGCGTGGAATCGTTATGGAAGCCATGGTTGGCGCCCGGATAGATATAGGCCTCATAGACCTTTTCATTGGCCTTTAATGCCTTTTCGTAGGCTGGCCATCCGGCATTGATACGCTCATCAAGTTCACCGTATTGCAACAGGATCGGTGCCTGAATACGGGGGACATCCTCGACCGCGGGCTGACGGCCATAGAACGGAACGGCGGCCCCCAATTCCGGATAGGCAACTGCGGCGGCATTGGCGACACCGCCACCATAGCAGAAGCCAGTGATGCCAGTCTTATCCGTGGTGGCCTCGTGGGCGGTGAGGAATTCAATGGCGGCAAAAAAGTCGTTCATCAGCTTGGTTGGGTCGACTGTGCGTTGCAATTCGCGGCCCTTGTCGTCATTGCCGGGGTAGCCTCCAACCGATGTCAATCCATCCGGGGCAAGTGCGACAAAGCCTGCCTTGGCTACACGCCGCGCGACATCTTCGATATAGGGGTTCAGACCCCGGTTCTCATGCACGACCACAACACCGGGTACCTTGCTGGTCACATTGGCCGGTTTGACCAGATAGCCACGCACTTCGCCGTGACCGTTGGGCGACGGGTACATGATGTATTCAGCAACAATATCTGGATCGGTAAAGTCGACCTGATGAGCCATGGCATAGTTTGGGCTCATGGCATTAAGGATCGCAAGGGCGGTCATTCCACCAACCGCATATCGCCCGCACGATCAAGAAACTCACGACGATCAATCATGCCGTGGGCATAGAAATCATAAAGTTCGAGAAGCTCCGGAGAAAAATCCTTGGCAGTCAAACGTTCCATCATGCGATCCTTGTGAAATTACACATCAGATTTTGGGGCTTGCTGGTGACGAATATCTGATTATCCGGATTGAACTGTCAGCCTGAATCAGGGACCAGCTTGTCGCGCTGCATCCTGATTTGGATCTGATTTCTATTTTCAACGAAGTTCGAGAATTCGCAAATCACAAACGTGCTACCTGCGAGATTGGCGTTACCAAGATCACATATTTCGCTGTCTTTCCAAGTCGTCTCTTCGGCGTCTGGCGGTGGCTGGTTTTCCCATGGCATCGAGCCTCGTAGAGCTCAGAAAATGGTTAAATGCGCTTCTTAAGGTTCTATGACCCGGATCGGTTTGCCGTTTTGCCAAGCCAGAATGGCCTCGACCGTCTGGCCGTAAAACACGTTCCAGGTGTTGCGGGTGACATAGCCAAGATGCGGGCTTAGCAACAGGCCATCACAATGGCGCAGCGGATGCGATACGGGCAGTGGTTCCTTGTCGTAAACATCGAGTGCCGCACCGGCAATCTCGCCGCTGTTGAGCGCATCAATCAGGGCAGTATCATCAATGATCGGGCCGCGTGATGTGTTGATCAGATAGGCGGTTGGCTTCATCTGTTTGAGCTCATTCGTGCCAATCAGGCCATGGGTGCGATCAGACAGGCGTTGATGGATGGTGACGAAATCCGACGCGCGCAGCAGGTCTTCCTTGGTTGCCATATGGGTTACGCCAAGTTCGTCGCAGCGTTCCTGCGTCAGGTTGGCGCTCCAGGCGCAGACATGCATGTCAAAGGCCTGTGCCATTTTCGCGACCTTTGCGCCCAACCGTCCAAGCCCGATAATTCCCAAGGTCGAACCTGCAAGGTCCTGACCGATCCCGACTTGCCAGCCGCCGGCGCGCATCGATGCGTTTTCCGCCATGAGGTTGCGGGCCAATGCCAGCATCAGGGCAAAGGTCAGTTCCGGCGTTGCCGTGGAAGGCGATTCTGTGCCGCAAACCGTGATGCCCAGCTCACTTGCGGTCGCGACATCAATGGCGTCATTGCGTTTGCCGGTGGTCACGATCAGCCGCAGGTTCGGAAGCGCGCGCAAAATGTCGCCCGTAAGAGCTGTGCGTTCACGCATGACACACAGGACGTCAAATGGTTCAAGGCGGCTGATGAGGTCGCCCGTATTGCAAACATGATCGTTAAATACGGTGATCTCGCCGTGATTTTGGACGTCTGTCCAGTCGGCCGATTGCAGGGCGATGTTTTGATAGTCATCAAGAATGGCAATACGCATCTGGGCTGTGTTTCCAATGGGTCAGGGCAGGGGTTCTGTCGTGTCAGGCTGTGATATGAAGGGCAAGAAATTCGGCTGTGCGGGCATGTGCAACTTCGGCGGCCGCTTCGACATAGGCGGATGGGCGTGCTTCGTTGGCAAAGGCGTGACCGGCTTCATACATATGCACTTCCATGCCGGGCAGGGCTGCCTTGGCGTCTTCGATCATCTCCACCGGGACGTGACCATCAGACAGGCCGAAATGTGCCAGAAATGGCGTTTGCAGCGGCTTATCAAGGTATTGGTCGATACGTGTGCCATAAAATGAAACACCTGCCGCGATATCAAGACATTGGGCGCTGCGCAGTGCCAACCCGCCGCCCCAGCAAAAGCCGATCACACCAACCTTGCCGCCCTTGGCAGACAGGGCGCGGGCGGCGGCATCGATGTCGCTCAGGGTGTTTGACAACTCGGACGCCATCATCAACGCACGCGCCCGATCAAAATCGTTGAAGTCAACAACCGCCCCACGCTCCACCCGGTCAAACAGGGCAGGGATGGCAACCTCGTAACCCAGGGCGGCATATTTGCGCGCAACCCCCTTGAGCTGTTCGGTGATGCCAAAGATTTCCTGCAGGATTACAATCGCGCCGCGTCTTGCACCAACGGGTGGCTCAAACCAACAATCAAGCTCATGCCCGTCGGCTGCGGTAAGGGTGTCCATCATGTCCTGTCGTTTCCTTTCTCGGCGCAATGGTCTTTTCGGTGATGATATCGAATTGCGGGGCGAGAACAATCATCATGGTTACTGCGGATAATGTATCCTCAATTGGCTTGCCCTTTGGGATCATGATGTGACATCACTAAGGTATGAGGAATAAATCGTTCTTTTTGTAAGACTTGGCTTGGTCTAGGACGCAGAAAGAACCCGCGTGACGATATCAGGAGAGAGAATTCATGAAGCTTTTGCGCTATGGCCCGGTCGGGGCGGAAAAACCGGGGCTTTGTGATGCGGATGGCGTAATCCGCGATCTTTCCAGCGTGATTGATGATCTTGATCCAACCACGATTTCCGATGAAACTTTTGCACGTATTGCCGCACTTGACCCGGAAAGCCTGCCTGTCGTGTCGGGTGATCCGCGCATTGGCGCCTGTGTCGGGCGGCCCGGCAAATTTATCTGCATCGGTTTGAACTATTCTGACCATGCGCAAGAAGCAGGTATGGAACTACCGCCTGAACCGATCATTTTCCTCAAGGCAACTTCGGCCGTTTGTGGTCCGAATGATACGATCGAAATTCCGCGTGGCTCGACCAAAACCGATTGGGAAGTCGAACTGGGCGTGGTGATCGGCAAGCACACCAAATATGTCGACGAGGCCGATGCGCTTGATCATGTCGCAGGTTACTGCCTGATCAATGACGTTTCCGAGCGCGCGTTTCAGCTTGAACATTCAGGGCAATGGGTGAAGGGCAAAAGTGCCGATACCTTCGGCCCGATTGGTCCGTGGCTTGTCACTCGCGATCAGATTGCCGATCCACAGAATCTTTCCATGTGGCTCGATGTGAATGGCAAGCGTTATCAGAACGGCAGTACGAAAACCATGGCCTATGGTGTTGCATTCGTGGTCAGCTATCTGTCGCGTTTCATGAGCCTGCAACCCGGTGACATCATCTCGACCGGCACCCCGCCGGGTGTGGGTATGGGGCAAAACCCGCCGGTGTACCTCGAACCCGGCGACGTGATGGAACTGGGAATCGATGGTTTGGGCGCGCAGCGTCAGGAAGTCGTTCAGGGCTAGGCAACGCTGCCATGCAAATATCGGGATGCAGCAATCGAGATCTCGTCACAGCAATGTGATCTCTGCTGCATACCGTTGTTAAACAACGATTTTTTACGATGATCTGCGTGATCTGGCGGATCGTCACGCCAATATTTCAGAAATTTTTGCCGACAGACTTGCGCTTTGCCCGATTCAGGACATTTTTGTCAGGACAAAGTGCATTGACGTTCTTCTGTGATGTGCGATAAATGACTAGTAGTCATTATTGTTCAGTGCTTAAGCAATGTGAAATGCGTGTCCAAGGGGTATGGGGATACCGTGCGCATAAAGCGCCCTTACAGGATTGGTGATGCACATGTCTAATCTGGCGATCAAAGTGAACGAGTCTTGGCCGGTTTCGGTCAATCCGATGGATGTTTCAGTTGATGAGGCTGGCCCTGTGTCTCGGACTTCAAAGGCACAGGATGGTGTCGGTAGCTTTGCGTTTGCAGATATCTATTTGCGCGGCGCGCCTTGCTTTCTCAAGGGGATGATGCTGCAAGCCCGTGGCGAAGACGTCAAGGGCACCTTGCGCAAACCCGATGCTGGTGTTCTGGCATTTGAAAATGGTGCGTGCGAGCTGACGGCGACGCCGCTGTTTCTGACAGTTGCGATGTCAGCGGCCGACGAACACAGCCTTGCAGACATGCAGGCTTATTTCGAAGACAAGCTGCGGACCCTGTCGCCGCAAACCAAGATCGAAATTGACTGGCGAAATAAATGACCATTTGTCACCTTTTTGTGATCAAAAAGCCCGTTCAGCATTGAACGGGCTTTTGTTTTGTTTGCCTGGTCACAACGGGTATGTGATGGCGATCCGCTTTGCGCAATCCGGTCATTGCCGTTGACGGTAATTGTGTGTTCTCAGCTCATGATAAAGCGGTCCCGGGCCCCGCGCACGACGCGCGTTATATGATCGACAATGGCCGCGACACTTCGCGTATCCTTGGTGTCCGGGTGCTGGAGCATCCAGTAATTGCGGGTGAAGCGGATTTCAGGCAGCAGGCGAACGAGGTCGGGGATGCCCTCGGTGGCGTAGTCGTGCAGTATACCGATGCCATATCCGTTGCGCACGGCCTCCATCTGGGCCACCACACTGCCGCATTCAAATCGGCGTTTCATCAGTTTGCCAAGGCGGGCGGCGTAATCCAGTGCGCGGCTGTAAATCAGGTCTTCGATATGGGTGACAAACAGGCGGTCTGTCAGATCGGCCTCGGTTTTGACCGCACCAAACCGTTCGATATAGGATTTGCTGGCATAGACGCTGAGCGTGTAGTCGGTGAGTTTGCTGATTACCAGGCGCCCTTGTTTCGGTCGGTCGAGCGTGATGGCGATATCTGCTTCGCGTTGCGATAGCGAGAATGTCCGTGGCAGCGGCACCAGCTGAATGACAAGATCCGGGTGATTGGACGCAAAGTGAGCCAACTCACTAGCCAGAAAATAGTTGCCCAATCCATCGGGGACGCCAACGCGGACCGTGCCGCTGATCAGCTCTGACTGGTTGGAAACGGCGGTGCCAGCACGCAAAAAAGCGGACTCTGCGGCCTCTGCCGCCTGCATCAATTCCCGTCCAGCCGGGGTCAGGTCCGATCCGGTGGTGCGCCGTTCAATCAGTTTGGTGCCAAGTTCCTGCTCAAGCGCAGTAAGCTGGCGCCCAACTGTTGCGTGGTTCAGGCCAAGCTGCCGGGCGGCGGCAAGGATCTGACCTTGGCGGGCAACAGCCAGAAAGATGCGGAAGCGATCCCAATCCATGATGGGTGTGATCCTGTCATGACTTTAATTTTTGCACATCGAATTTGCGGAAATGATAATTGATGTGCATCCCTGTGCATAGCCATAATGGGTGCAGAATATTAAGGGGTAAGACCCCCACTTATATTAAGATCGTCCCACTGATCATCAGGTTTATCGGGAGAAACCCAATGGCAACCCAACTTACCCATTACATCAACGGCAAACGCGTTGCCGGCAACTCCGGCCGCTCAGTACCGGTTTTCAATCCGGCAACTGGCGCACAGAGTGCAACGGTTGATCTGGCATCCAAGGCCGAGGTCCGTGCCGCAGTTGAATCCGCGTCCGCCGTTGCCGCCGAATGGGCCGCAACCACGCCGCTGCGCCGTGCACGTATCCTCAACAAGTTCCTCGGCATCCTTGAAGATCGTTCCGAAGAACTCGCAGCCGCCATCACGGCTGAGCATGGCAAGGTGCTGTCCGATGCGCTGGGTGAAGTCACCCGCGGGATCGAGGTTGTAGAGTTTGCCACCGGAGCACCGCAGTTGCTGAAAGGTGAGTTCACCGAGAATGTCGGCACCAAGGTTGATAGCCATTCCATCCGTCAGCCGCTGGGCATCGTTGCCGGTATCACGCCGTTCAACTTCCCGGCCATGGTGCCGATGTGGATGTTCCCGGTCGCCCTTGCCTGCGGTAACTGCTTTATCCTCAAGCCGTCAGAGCGTGATCCGTCCGCCTCGCTTCTGCTGGCCGAATGGCTGACCGAAGCCGGTCTTCCCGATGGCGTATTCAACGTTGTTCAGGGCGACAAGGAAGCAGTGGATGCGCTTTTGTTTGATCCGGATGTTTCGGCTATCAGCTTTGTCGGCTCGACCCCGATTGCCAAATACATCTATGAAACCGCGACCGCGCAGGGCAAACGTTGCCAGGCCCTTGGTGGTGCGAAGAACCACATGATCATCATGCCCGATGCCGACATGGATCAGGCGGTCGATGCCCTGATGGGCGCTGCTTACGGATCGGCTGGCGAGCGTTGCATGGCAATCTCGGTCGCTGTTCCGGTTGGCAAGGAAACCGCCGATACCCTGATCGAAAAACTGGTTCCGCGCATTAATGAACTGCGCGTGGCACCGGGTATTGATCCGGCGGCCGAAATGGGCCCGCTTGTGACCGCAGCCCACCGTGACAAGGTTGTCGGCTATATCAACAAGGGTGTCGAAGAAGGTGCCAAGCTGGTGGTCGATGGCCGTGATATCAAGCTTCAGGGCTATGAAGACGGTTACTTCGTCGGTGGTACCCTGTTTGATGACGTCACACCGGATATGAGCATCTACAAGGAAGAGATCTTTGGCCCGGTTCTGTCGGTTGTACGTACCGATGATTTCGAAACCGCTGCCAACCTTGTTGATGATCATGAATATGGCAATGGTACCGCGATCTTCACCCGCGATGGTGATACCGCCCGTGAATTTGCCGCACGCACCCAGACCGGCATGGTTGGCATCAACGTGCCGATCCCGGTCCCGATGGCCTTCCATTCGTTTGGTGGCTGGAAAGCATCGCTGTTTGGCGACCATCACATGCATGGCCCGGAAGGTGTGCGGTTCTATACCAAGCTTAAAACCATCACCACGCGCTGGCCGACCGGCATTCGCAAGGGTGCTGAGTTCGTTATGCCCACCATGAAATAGGCGATGAAATAAGTATTGCACTCATCGCAGTATCAAAGGGCGCGCAAAGCCAAATTTGCGCGCCCTGATTTGTTCGGGGGTGTTAGCTGCCAAAGGATGCCGGTTTGGCGGGTTTGATGGCTTCCATGATGGTGCCGGGAATGAAAACGCGGAAGGTTGCCCCGCGTCCCGCAGGACTTTCGGCCCATATCTTGCCCTGACAATGTTCGACAACATGCTTGGCAATCGCAAGGCCTAGGCCCGAACCGGATGGTTTGGGTTTGTCATCGGCGTATTTGCCGCCGCGCGAAAACTTGTCAAAGATGATTTCAAGTTCGTTCGGGGCAACGCCCTTGCCGTTATCAGTGATCGACACCAGATAGCCGCCATCCATGGCTTCCCCGCGCACCGATACTTCGGGGTGATCGGGGGCAGAGAATTTGGCTGCGTTCGACAGCAGGTTGATGAAGACCTGCGTCAGGCGATCGCGGTCAACATGCAACAAAGCCGAATTCCGCGAATATTCCTTGGTCAGAACAACGCCCTTGGCGTCAAACAGCCCTTTGACCGCATCAATACTTTCATCAAGCACCGTGCGCGGATCAACTTCGACAGCACGCCAATCGGAATGACCTGCTTCAAGGCGGGCAAGGTCAAGATGGTCGTCAATCAGGCGAGTCAGGCGTTCGCTTTCGCGGACAATGATTTCAAGGAAGTGATCGGCTTGTTTCGGGTCCAGGTTCGGGGAGTCGACCAGAATTTCCGAAAACGACCGGATCGAGGTCAGCGGCGTTCTGAATTCGTGGCTGACCATGGTCAGGAATTCATCCTTGAGCCGGTCCAGTTCCTTGAGCCGTTCGTTGGCGGCACGCAGCTCGGCCGCGGCTTTTTCAAGTTCGCGCGACTTGGTTTCAAGGCGCTGGGAATATTCAATGACGTGCGAGGTTTCTTCCAAAATCTCAAGCACTTCATCAAGGCTGACCATCTCGCCCTTGGCGACTGATGACACCATCACACGGGCCGATGCCGCCCCGATGGAGCCCGCCAGAAGCCGTTCGGTAAAGGCAATCATGTCGGCATCGGCTTCGCCCTTGCCCCGCCAGGATGGATCAATGCTTTGGTCAAACTGGCGGAACGACTGATAGGCACGATCCCGACCCAAAAACCGTTCTACCAGTTCATACAAATCATTGGCCGAGGCCGATGACCGCCAGATCACGGTATCCTGCCCCTTGCGTGAAAAGGCATCGACAAACAGGGTTGCCTGAATGCGTTCAAGTGCACTTGGTTCGGTAAACAGACTGATCAACACATAGGCCGCGGTATTGAGTGAAATCGACCAGATCAGCGCATGGGTCAGGGGCGCAAAATCCGTCAAACCAAACAGGCTTTCGGGGCGCAACCACGGATGACCAAACGCGCCATTGAGAATAAGCGACGGATCCATCCAGCCACTATCGGCAAGCGATGGCAGCAACAGGGTATAGCCCCAAACCGCAAAGCCGATGGTAAGGGCCACCTGCGCGCCGGTGCGCGTGCCACCCTTCCAGTAAAGCCCGCCAATCATGATCGGAATGAACTGGGCAATGGCGGCAAAGGAAATCAGCCCGATTTCGGCCAGCGCATCACTGGCCCCGGCGGACCGGTAATAGGCAAAGCCCATAAACACCACGACGACGATGGACGCGCGCCGGATAAAGATCAAAAGCCCGGTCAGATCATCACGTTCGGTCAGACGCAGGGGGCGAATGCGCAAAAGCGCTGGCACAATCAGGTCGTTACAAACCATGGTCGAAAGCGCGATGGTCGCAACAATCACCATGCTGGTACTGGCCGATAGGCCGCCGACATAGGCCAGTAACGCCAGCATCGATTGGTCTTCAAACAGCGGCACGGAAATCACAAAGAAATCCGGATCCGACCACACCGGAAGGGCACCCAGCCCCGCCAGTGCAATCGGCAGAACAAACAAGTTCATCGCCAGCAGATAAAGCGGGAAGGCCCAGCTTGCGGTGGCAAGGTGACGTTCATCAACATTTTCAACAATGATCACCTGAAACTGGCGCGGCAGGCACAGGATGGCCGCCATCGAAAGCATCATAAGCGTCAGCCAGCGCGAACTGCCCCCTTCGGGCAGCATCAGAAGCTTTGCCGTATCGGCGTTTTCAGCAGATTGAGCAAACAGGTCGCCAAGCCCGTCATACATCACGAATGAGACAAAGAAGCCGACGGCCAAAAGGGCAAACAGCTTGACCAGGCTTTCAAAGGCGATGGCGGCAACCATGCCTTCGTGATGTTCGTCTGCATCAATGAAGCGCGTGCCAAACAGAATGCCAAACAGCGTCAGGCCAACGGCGGCCCAAAAGCCGCTATCGGAAAAGATGCTGACCGTTTCGCGGACCGGTTCGACCATGCCAAATTCCCAGCCGGTCAGCACGGTGTAACTGGTGGCAATCGCCTTGAGTTGAAGCGCGATATAGGGCGTGGTGCCGATCACCGCGATCAGGGTTACAAGGACCGAAAGCTGGGTGCTTTTGCCATAGCGTGACGAGATAAAGTCGGCAATCGAGGTAATGCGATGGGCCTTGGAAATGCGCAGCATCTTGCGCAGCAAAAACCACCATCCGAGAAAGATCACGGTTGGACCAAGGTAAATCGTCAGATACTCAAGTCCGTTGCGCGCGGCTGTTCCGACCGCGCCATAAAACGTCCATGACGTGCAATACACCGCGATGGATAAGGTATAGACCGTCGGGTTGCGGACCCAGGAATGGCCATCACGCGCACGTTTGTCGCCCCACCATGCAATCGCATAAAGCAGGCCGACATAAATCAGCGACACAAGGATGACCAGTTCCGAGGATAGCATGGGCTATTTCCTCTCGATCTGGGCGGCACTGCGCAGCGCGCGGGTCAGAACGGCGCACAGCGCAATAAGGATGGCCCATCCGGCAAAGAAATAGACAAACAGGATCGGCAGGCCAAGGATCGTGCCATCAAGCGAAAACATCCCCACAATCGGAGGCAGCCAGATGAACAACGCCACCAGCATCAGAACAAGGGCGCGTTCGGTAAGTTTGCGTGGTGGTGTGATGGGGGCCTCCTGCGCATTGATGGGGAACGCAAACGCGCGCGTCAGTTTTCCGCACGTTCCAGCAGGGCTTTGACCCGGGACACAACATCGCGTGTGGAAAACGGCTTGGTGACAAAGTCATCCACGCCAAGCTCAAGCCCCTTGCGGCGGTCCACTTCGCGGGTTTTGGCAGTCAGCATCATGATGGGCATTTGTCGGGTGTTGGGGTCGTTACGCGCTGCGCGCACGACTTCAAACCCGTCGCAAACGGGCATCATGACATCAAGTAAAACCATGTCCGGAATATCGCGCGCAATCATCGAAATCGCCGTACGGCCATCCGTTGCAACGCTGACGTCATAGCCTTCCTTTTCCATCAGAAAGCTGAGTGATTCGACAATGGTTTCCTCGTCTTCGGCAATCAAGACCTTTGGTCTCTCATTCAAGGACGTTCTCCCCGATTTTTTGGATTTTTATATTCCCAATCCTAACGACTTATGGGCTGAATGATAATGCTACTTTGGGGTGGTATACATAAGACGTTGCTTGAAAGCCCTCATCGGATCATTTTTTGGCGGTTTTCGGCGTGCCATCGGCCATTTCATAGGCCCGCTGTGCGCAATCATCGCGCGGGCACTGGCGGCATGAAATCCCGACCGGCACCGCAGATTCAGGACGATCAAGCGATAATCGGTCGCCATAAACCACATCATTTGAAAAGGCCGTGTCGCAACCGATCATCACCGAATGAACTGAGCGCGGAACGCCATATCCCCCGGCCCCGGACCGCAACGCACGCGCGACAAACAGAAATTCACTGCCATCGGGCAGGCGGACAAATTGCGGAATGACGCGTTCGGGCGCGGTATAGGCTTCATGCACCACCCAGCGCGGGCAGGCGCCGCCATAACGCGGCAATTGCAGGCCGGATGCCGAGAACCGTTTGGAAATGTTCCCGGCGATGTCGGTCCGCACCAAGTGGAATGGAATGCCTTCGGCCCCTGGGCGGCGAAGCGTCGTCAAGCGGTGGCAAATCTGTTCCCAACTTGCCGCGTAACGTTGCTGCAAAAGTTCGATGTCATGGCGCATCCTGCGTGCGTCATCCAAAAACAGGTCATAGGGAAACAGCAGTGCGGCGGCGGTGTATGAAATCAATGCCTCGGATGCGCGAACCCGTCCGGCTTTGCTACTAATCTGGGCGCGATCCAATATTTCATTGATCGGGTCTGCGGCTTCAAGGCGGCAAATGGTGCGTGCCGCCTGAAAACGCGCCGAGGTGATCGGAAGGGCGCGGGAAATGCGCAAAGTATTACTCTTGGCATCCCACTGATAGCCGCTTGTCAGGAAGTCCTCGGATGGACGGCGTTCGATCCGGGTGTTGTGGGTGTCTTCCAGATAATTGATCAGATCAGTCAGATAGAGCCCGCCATCAGGATCAATCGCCGGGCGCATTTCGTTGGCGTGGTCTTCAAGGGCGGGAAAGTGGTTGGCATTGTCATATAGCAGATCATCAACTTCCTCGGCCGGGCTGGCGGCCGGGCGGCCGGCTTCGCCACGTTCGAGAAAGTTGAAAATCTCGGTCGCGGATTCGGCAAGGCGCTGGGATTCGCGCACCAGTGTCGCGTTAAAGCGTGCCCGCTGGTCGCGTGACAGATCATCATAGTCATCGAAAATCTCGGCCACTGTGCGGATCGAGGTAATCCGCGTCAGGATCGAATGGCTGGCCTCGGTCAGGAACGGATCATGGCTGAGCCGTTCGGACAGCGCGTCAATATCATCAAGACCACTGCGATAGGCGCGATACAGCGACAAGAACGCTGTGATCATGCCCGGTGAGGCCGCAATCATGGCGGGGAATTCGCGGCTTTCGACCGGGGTGGTGCGAAAGACCGGATCGGATGCAACTTCGGCCAGATCCGAAAGCAACCGGCTTTCCTCGGAGCCTGACAGGCTATGAGGATGAATTTCCAGTGCCTCGGCAATCCGCATCAACAATCCGCCACCAATCGAGCGGCGGTTATGTTCAATCAGATTAAGGTAGGACGCCGAGATACCCGCAGCCTTCGCCAGGGCATTCTGGGTCATCCCGATGTCTTTTCGCCGTCCGCGAATGCGGTGTCCGATGGGGGCCTGACGCGCCATACTAAAGTCTTACCTGTTGACAGAATTTACTAATTTTCACAAAGATCATCTATATATTTACAAAAAAGTTCTTTTATATCAACTAGGTGTTGATTCATTTTCAGATGATCCTCATTGTTTTGTCAGGTCGATAAAAAAACGAACCAAAAAACAGGCCTCAGATTTCTCTGAAACAGATCCCAAGACATTGGGGAGGAAAACCATGTCGGAGACTAAGCTTATCGGAAATGTATCTCGTCGTACGATCCTGAAGGGATCCGCGGCAACCACGGGTGCAGCCCTCATCGGCGGCACTTTCCCGATGCATTTCATCAAGAACGCGCATGCCCAGACCTTCCGGGGTGATCCGGGCAGTGCTGCCAGCGTCAAACTCGGTTTCAACGTGCCGCAGACCGGTCCGTATGCCGATGAGGGTGCTGACGAATTGCGTGCCTATCAGCTTGCGGTCAAGCACATCAACGGCGAAGGCGACGGCGGTATGCTCAATACCATCAAGCCGCTTGAGCTCAAGGGTAACGGCATCCTCGGCAAGAAAGTCGAGTTCGTGACCGGTGATACCCAGACCAAGTCCGATGCTGCGCGTGCTTCTGCCAAGCGTATGATTGAAAAAGACAATGTGGCGATGGTCACCGGTGGTTCGTCCTCTGGTGTGGCAATTGCCGTGCAGGGTCTTTGCCAGGAAATGGGCGTCATCTTCATGGCGGGTCTGACCCACTCGAACGACACCACTGGTAAAGACAAAAAGCGTTATGGCTTCCGCCACTTCTTTAACGCTTACATGTCCGGTCAGGCGATCGCGCCGGTTCTGCTCGACGAGTATGGCGCAGAACGTCGCGCCTATCACCTGACGGCCGATTACACTTGGGGCTGGACCCAGGAAGAATCGATCAAGGCCGCGACCGAAAACATCGGTTGGGAAACCGTCAACACGGTTCGTACCCCGGTGGGTGCGGGTGACTTCTCCCAGTACATCACCCCGGTTCTGAACTCTGGCGCAGATGTCCTGATCCTGAACCACTATGGTAAGGACATGGTCAACTCCCTGACCCAGGCCGTTCAGTTCGGTCTGCGTGACAAGCAGGTGAATGGCAAGAACTTCGAAATCGTTGTTCCGCTTTATTCCCGCCTGATGGCACAGGGTGCTGGCGAAGCTGCAAAAGGTATCCTTGGGACCACCAACTGGCACTGGTCGCTTCAGGATGCCGGTTCGCAGGCCTTCGTGAAATCGTTCGGTCAGGAATACGGCTTCCCGCCGTCCCAGGCTGCACATACCTGCTACGTCCAGACGCTGCTTTATGCAAACGCCTGTGAAATGGCCGGTACGTTCGCACCTTGGGAAGTCATCAAGCAGCTCGAAGGTTTCGAGTTCGATGGCGCGGGCAATGGCCCGACCCTGTACCGTGCAGAAGACCATCAGTGCTTCAAGGATGTTCTGGTCGTGCGTGGTAAAGAAAACCCGCAGTCCAACTTCGACCTTCTTGAAGTCGTCAAGGAAGTGCCGCGGTCACAGGTCGAGTATCCGGCCGACATGTTCGGCGGTGAACTGGGTCCGTATCAAGTCTGATGCACCCAAATTGATGCAAGCAGGGCCGGCCATCTCCCAATGGTCGGCCCGTTTGCCCTCTGGCCTCGGCCTGTACGACTTTTGACTAAGTCCCTTACGAATACGCGGCGGATATCTGATGGACGCTATATTTCTTCAAATCCTGAATGGTCTGGACAAGGGCGGTGCCTATGCACTGATTGCGCTTGGCCTGACCCTGGTGTTCGGCACGCTTGGCGTGGTGAACTTCGCGCATGGTGCCATCTTCATGATGGGCGCATTTTGCGCGGTAACTCTCGAAAAACTTTTGACCCTCTCGGTCAAGGTCAAGGATGAGTCGGTTACCTTCTTTGATGCCTACAAGGAAACGCCCTACCTCGAACTGTGGTTTGGCGATACCGGCACGGCGATCATTGACTGGTCGGTACCGTTATCAATCATTCTGGCAATACCGGTGATGTTGCTCATCGGCATTGTCATGGAACGCTCCCTCATCCGGCATTTCTACAAGCGTCCTCACGCCGAACAGATTCTTGTGACCTTTGGTCTGGCCATCGTGCTTCAGGAACTGGTCAAGGCCGCCTTTGGCGCAAACCCGATCCCGCAGGGCGCACCGGATATCGTTTCCGGCTCTGCTGCCGTTGGTGCGATCTTTGGTCTGGGCGAAGCGGTGGTTTATCCGTGGTGGCGTCTGATCTATCTGGCGTTCTCGCTGATCACCATTGGTCTTGTGTTCTCGTTCCTGCATTTCACCACCTACGGGATGGTGGTGCGCGCCGGGATGGCCGACCGCGAAACGGTCGAACTTCTGGGCATCAATATTGAACGTCGCTTTACGATTGTGTTTGGCATCGCGGCCGTGGTCGCGGGTCTGGCAGGCGTGATGTACACGCCGGTTCTGCCCCCGGATTACCATCTGGGCATGGACTTCCTGGTGCTGTCATTTGTCGTGGTTGTTGTGGGTGGCATGGGCTCCTTGCCCGGTGCGGTGGCCGCTGGCTTCCTGCTGGGAATCCTGCAGTCCTTCTCGTCCATGACCGAGGTAAAAGACATCTTCCCGGGCATTGACCAGATCATCATCTACCTTGTTGCCGTCGTCATTCTGCTGACCCGTCCGCGTGGTCTGCTGGGACGCCGGGGCGTGATGGAGAGCTAATAATGTCAAATACAAAAATCGTCTCGCCCAAGAAAGATATGATCTTTATGGCCATCCTGTCGGTCGTGGTCCTGACCATGCCGATCTGGTTGCAACCCTTCGGGGCGGCCTATCCTGACCTGATGCAGAAGTTCATGATCTTTGGCATTTTTGCCATCGGCTATAACATCCTGTTTGGCCTGACCGGCTATCTGTCCTTTGGTCACGCAGCCTTCCTCGGTGTTGGGTCCTATACCGCCGTCTGGTCGTTCAAACTGCTGTCGATGAACGTTATTCCGGCCATGATCTTTGGCACGGTTCTCTCAGGGCTGTTTGCGCTCGCGATCGGCTTTGTGTCGTTGCGTCGTTCGGGGATTTACTTCTCGATCCTGACACTGGCCTTTGCGCAGATGTCCTATAACCTCGCCTATTCGGTTCTGACCCCGATCACCAATGGTGAAACCGGTCTGCAGCTTGAACAGGCCGACCCGCGCGTTCTGGATCGGATGTCGGGCATCGTCGATGACGGATCGCTTCCGACCCCGAACCTGTTCGGGATCGAGGGGATCGGTTATTCCGGCTTCTATATCTGTGCCGCCCTGATGCTGATTTCGTTCTTCATTTATCTGCGCATCTTCCGATCCCCATTCGGGCTTAAGCTGCGTGCGATCAAGTCGAACCAGAACCGCATGGGTTATACCGGGTTCAGCACCCGTCCATATCTGATGACCGCGTTTGTCATTTCGGGCATGTATGCCGGTCTTGCCGGCTCGCTTCTGGCGGTAACCGATCCGCTGGCCGGGGCCGAGCGCATGCAATGGACCGCATCGGGCGAGGTCGTTCTGATCACGATCCTTGGTGGTGTCGGTACGCTGATTGGTCCGCTTCTGGGCGCTGGTATCATCAAGTATTTCGAGAACATCTTCTCGGCCTTTAACGATACCGTGTTGCTCAATGCGTTTTCCTTCCTGCCCGATTGGCTGGCCCATCCGGTGGCATCGGTGGTTGGTCTGTTTGTCGGCGAAGGTTGGCACCTGACCCTTGGTCTGGTCTTCATGCTGATCGTGATCTTCCTGCCCGGTGGCATCATGGAAGGTATCACGCGCCTGACGCGCCTGGTTACCAAACGTGATAAGGCCGAGCCGAAGTCCGAAGCCCACGAAACCAAAGAAAAAGAACAAACATCGGCGGGGGAGGTCTGATCCATGTCCGAATACATTCTTGACGTCACCGACGTCGACAAGAACTTTGGCGGTCTGCAGGCGCTTTCCGATATCAACCTTCGGGTCAAGGAAGGCACCGTGCACGCGATCATCGGGCCAAACGGTGCGGGCAAATCGACATTGCTGAACGTGATTGTCGGACGCTTGGCACCAAGCCGCGGTCGTGTGTTGCTTGGCGATCAGGTTCTGACCGGCAAGGAACCGCACGAGATCAACCAGCTTGGTGTCGCGCGTGTCTTCCAGACGCCGGAAATCTTCCCGGAACTGTCGCTTTTGCAAAACGTGATGGTTCCGGCCTTTGCCAAGCGCGAAGGCATTTTCAAGATGAACTTCCTCAGCAGCCTGTTTGCGGAAAAAGAAGTCCGCGAACATGCTGAGCACCTTCTTGAAGATGTCGGTTTGCTTCAGCATAAGGATCATCTTGCCGGTTCGATGTCGCGTGGTGACAAACGTCGTCTTGAACTTGCAATGTGCCTTGGCCAGCAGCCGAAACTGTTCCTGCTGGATGAGCCGACTGCTGGCATGTCGCGCCATGACACCAACCGCACGATTGATCTGCTCAAACGGATCAAGGAACGCGGCATGACCAAGGTGATCATTGAACACGACATGCATGTTGTCTTCAGTCTTGCCGATCGCATCAGCGTCTTGGCCCAGGGTGCCATCATTTGTGAAGGCACGCCGGAAGAAGTACGTAACGACCCACGGGTCAAGGAAGCCTATCTCGGAGGGGAAACGGTATGAACGCTTTGCCAAAACAGGAACCCGTCCGTAAACAGGGTGGAGATCCGGCGTTTTTCTCGGTCTATGACATCCATGCCTATTACGGCGAAAGCTATATCGTTCAGGGGCTGTCCTTTGATGTCCGTGAAGGCGAAATTCTGGCCCTTCTGGGGCGTAACGGGGCGGGCAAGACATCGACACTCCGCACGCTTGCGCGCATGGGTGACCCGGAACTCAAGCATGGTGAAATCTGGCTTGATCACCAGCCGTTGCACGAAATGAAGGCATGGCAGGCCGCCCGTCTGGGTCTGCAACTTGTGCCCGAAGATCGGCGCATCATTCCGGGCATGACGGTTCAGCAGAACCTTGAACTGGCCCAGATTGCCGAGCCGCATGGCTGGTCGATCCAGCGCATCTATGAACTGTTCCCGCGTCTTGGTGAAAGGGCGGAACAGGAAGCCATCACGCTTTCCGGTGGCGAACAACAGATGCTGGCGATCGGGCGTGCACTTGCCCGTGACATCAAGCTTTTGCTGCTCGATGAACCCTATGAAGGCCTGGCGCCGGTCATTGTTCAGGAAATTGAAAAGACCCTGCAAAACGTCAAGAAGCTTGGCATTACGACGATTATTGTCGAGCAGAATGCAATTGCAGCCCTGAAACTGGCCGACCGCGCGATTATCATGGATAGCGGCGAGATCGTCTTTGACGGCACCGCGCAGGCTGTTCTCGATAACGAGGAGCTGCGCGATCAGTACCTTGCCATCTAAAGACAGGGGGGCGTCACCGAAACTTTTTTGTAAGGGGAGTTTCGGGACAGGTAAGGCCGTGCCTTCGGGGCGCGGCCTTTTCCCTTTTTATGGCTTGAACGCAACGTACTCTAAAGATCCGGATCGACGGCAAGCCCCTCGAAATCCTTCAGCACATTCAGCACAATCGATGTCTTCACATGCTGGACCGAGTCATGGGGCAACAACACCTCATTGACGAAATGCGAAAGTGCGGCCAGGTCCTTGGTCGCGACCTTAAGATGGTAATCCATCTCCCCGGTCAGCGAAAACGCCTCCAACACTTCGGGCAAATCCGCCAACAGTCTGGCAAACCGTTTGGCATTGTCGCGGTTATGGGTGGCAAGTGTTACCGAAATCACCACCAGCAAGCCCATGCCCATCTTTTGCCGGTCAATATCAGCACGGTATCCGCGAATGACCTTGTCGTCTTCAAGGCGCGCACGGCGGCGTGAACATTGTGACGCCGAAAGGCCGATGCGCCCTGACAAATCATTGTTTGTCAGGCGGCCATCCTTTTGCAGTTCCGCCAGCAGTTTAAGGTCCAGTCGGTCCAGTTGCATGTTTCACGCGCTAAATGATTGTTTAATGCATGATGTATGCAAAGAATTCCGAAAAGCAAGCGTAAATGCACGCACGTTGCACGCGGTTTGGCGCACGATTGGGACATAACAAGAATTCGAATAATTCCAATCATTCGAATGTGCCAATCAAAGGAGACTTCCGATGGGTCCGTTCCCGCATGATGCCCCGCGCGCAACCATTAGCGATGAAAACCCGGCCGGAACCGACGGGTTCGAGTTCGTTGAATTCGCCCATGAAGACGCCGACAAACTGGAAACCCTGTTTGCCCGCATGGGATACAGCCCGGTTGCCAAACACAAGACCAAAAATATCACCGTCTGGCGTCAGGGCGATATCAACTACATCCTCAATGCCGAGCCATCATCGCATGGCATGAAATTCGTTGAGAAACATGGCCCCTGTGCACCTTCGATGGCATGGCGCGTGGTGGATGCCAAGCATGCCTTTGACCATGCAGTATCAAAGGGGGCGGAGCCCTACACCGGGGATGACAAGACGCTTGATGTCCCGGCCATCGTCGGCATTGGCGGGTCGTTGCTGTATTTCGTCGATAAATATGGTGAAACCGGTTCGGCCTATGACGCGGAATTTGACTGGCTGGGCGAACGCGATCCGAAACCCGAAGGGGTCGGTTTCTATTACCTCGATCACCTGACCCATAACGTTTATCGCGGCAATATGGATAAATGGTGGGACTTCTATCGCGACCTGTTTGGTTTCAAGCAAATCCACTTCTTTGACATTGCCGGTAAAATCACCGGTCTGGTCAGCCGTGCGATCACGTCCCCCTGTGGCAAGATCCGCATTCCGCTTAATGAATCGACCGATGACAAAAGCCAGATCGAAGAATACCTGCGCAAATACAAGGGCGAAGGCATTCAACATATCGCGGTCGGCACCGACGGCATCTATGACGCCACCGACAAGCTTGCCGCCAATGACCTGAAATTCATGCCAGGACCGCCCGAAACCTATTACGAGAAATCCCACGAACGCGTGCACGGCCATGACGAGCCGATTGAACGCATGAAAACCCACGGCATCCTGATCGATGGCGAAGGTGTGGTTGACGGCGGCACGACCAAGATTTTGCTTCAGATCTTCTCGAAAACCGTGATCGGCCCGATCTTCTTTGAATTCATCCAGCGCAAAGGCGACGAAGGCTTTGGCGAGGGCAACTTCCGCGCCCTGTTTGAAAGTATCGAAGAAGACCAGATCCGCCGCGGCGTGCTGAAGGTTGATGCCGCCGAATAAGCGCCATTGAAGTCAGAAACGCAAAAGCCCCGGAACAGGTTCTGTCTGTTCCGGGGCTTCGTTTTTAACTGTGGGACCAATCAATAGGCACCAAATCCCAGCAAATGCGGCAACCACAAAACCAGCCCCGGGATTGCAATCATCAGGATCACCCGCACAAAGTCAGCCGCCAGAAATGGCAGGATACCGCGTGCAAGCGTGGTGATCTTCATGTCCGGTGAAACGCCCTGAATGATAAACAGGTTCATGCCAATGGGCGGGGTAATCAGGCCGATTTCAACAACCGATACCAGAACAACACCAAACCAGATCGGGTCATAGCCGACCCCGGTTATCACGCCATAGGCCGGAACCACGGTCAGAAGGATCATGGACAGGCTATCCATGAAGCACCCCAGTACGACATAAAACACCAGAAGTGCGATCAAAACGACAAGCGGCGAATAGCCCTGTGTGGTGATCCAGTCGACAAGGGTCTGGGTCAGTCCGCTGGTTTCAATGAAGAAATTGAAAAGTGCCGCCCCCACCAGAATAAGGAAAATCATCCCGGTCATGCCGGCCGTTTCGCGAATGCCGGTGCGCAAAACGCTCCAGGTCAGGCGTTTGCGCATAAAGGCAAACAGCAATGCTGCCCCGGCACCAACGGCCGCGGCCTCGGTCGGGGAAAACAGGCCGGCATAAATCCCGCCAATCACCAAGGCGATCAAAAGGACCGCATCCCACATCTGTAACAAGGCCCCCCAGCGTTGCGACCAGGGTACATAAGTGCTGACCGGCGCAAGCGACGGATCGCGCATCACCTGAATACGGATCGAGGCGATATAAAGAACCGTCGCCAAAAGACCGGGGATCATCGCGCCGGCAAACAGCGCGCCAATCGATTGTTCGGTCATCAGCGCGTAAATCACCAGCAGGATCGATGGCGGAATGAGAACGCCCAGTGTACCGCCCGCCGCAATCGATGCCCCGGCAAGGCTTTTGGCATAGCCGCGTTGACGCATTTCAGGAAGTGCCACCCGCCCCATGGTCGCACAGGTCGCAAGCGACGATCCGCAAATCGCACCAAACACCGCACTGGCCCCGATGCTTGATGCGGCAAGTCCGCCCGGACGATGGCCGGAAAACGCCGTGATTCCGCGAAACAGGTTACTTGAAAGGCCTGAGTGTGAGGCGAACACGCCCATGAAAATGAACAGTGGCACCACCGAAAGGCCATAGGGGAAGATCGCCTCAAACGGCAGGCTTGCCATCACATAGCTTGCCGACATCCAGTCGGTCAAAAGCAGCGTGCCAATAATACCAACCACCGCCATCGCAACAGCAACCGGTACGCGCAACAGGGCAAGTGCAAGTGCTGCAACAAACCCGATCAATCCCGCCCATTCCGTCGCCATCAGTTATTCTCGTTCGTTAAAAGCATTTTCAGAAAATGGACAAGACAGACCACTGTCGATATCGCCATGCCGCTGAGAAGGAAGCCCCAGAACAGGATCATCGGGATCTCAAGGTTCTGCGACACATCGCCATAGCTCCATTGTTCCATCGCGCGTCCCCATGACAGATAAAACAGGAACGCCATCAACCCGGCACACAGAAGCGGGATCAGGGTGTCGATAATACGAAACAGGAAGCGAAGATGGTTCTTGCCCACCAGATCGACCGTGACATGGGCATGGGCGCTAAACGCATAGGGGATCGCCCAGGATGCCGCCGCCATGACACAAAACTGGGTCAGGTCAACCGCGCCCACCATCGATTGGCCGCCAATGCGGCGCCAGATGATATCGACAACCACAATGGCAATCGCACCGATCAGGGCGGCCATGCCGACAAAAGCCAGAATGTCGGTCAGTCTGTTCATAAAGCGGTCAGTGCGGTGAACCGCGGCATAAAGCCGCGATCCACCAAAGTTTTCAGTCGGTTGGGTCATTTGTCGCCAGCGTGATATTTGGCATCAAATTCCGCGATAAGTTCCTGCGCACGCGCATAGACGGCCTCAGGATCTGAAACGCCTTTTTCCTTCAGGCTGGCAAGGTATTCCTTGATCATCGGCTGGGATGCTTCCTGCCATTCCGCACGGGTGGCGTCATCAATCGTGATGATTTCATTGCCGTGTTTTTCCGCATCAGCCCTGCCAACGGCTTCCCATTTGTCCCACCAGTCGCCGAATTTCCCGACGAGGACATCGCCGGAAATTTCGTCAATTGCGGCCCGCACGTCGTCGGGCAGGTTGTCATATTTTTTCTGATTCATGACAAAATAGAAGCCAGCGGTATAGGCCG
Source organism: Thalassospira sp. CH_XMU1458 (assembly GCF_037027205.1). NCBI lineage: Bacteria > Pseudomonadati > Pseudomonadota > Alphaproteobacteria > Rhodospirillales > Thalassospiraceae > Thalassospira > Thalassospira sp. CH_XMU1458. The sequence goes on from NZ_JAYMDW010000003.1 coordinate 349,641, forward strand.
CGGCATCGGTGTGATATTTCAAAAGTTCATTGGCCTTGACCGCATTGACCAGATCCCAGGTGGCAACCAGACCTTCGATATTGCCTTTTTCAAGGTTTTCGTAGATGGCTGAGGGCGGCAGTCCGACCGGGGATGCCCCAAAGGATTCCAGCATTGCCGAAATCGCCGGGCTTGGTGTGCGAAGACGCAGGCCCTTAAGGTCGTCAAGCGATCTGACCGGTGTATCAAGGGTGTGGATCAGGCCACCCGGATGGGTAAACAGGCCAAGGACCTTGAAGTCGGCATAGTCACTGCCAAGAAGGCCTTCCTTGTAAAGCTGCCACAGGGTTTCCGATCCGGAATCCGCATATTTCACCAGAAACGGCAGTTCAATCACCGAGGCAGCCGGATAACGGTCACGCGGAATGCCATTCAGGCCCACGGCCATATCCATAACGCCCGCGCGCACCTGATCGGCCTGACGGTCGATTTTGCCAAAGGCCGACGTGGCGTCATAGATCTCGACTTCGACTTTGCCGCCGGTTTTTTCCGACAGTTGCTGTCCCCAGCTTTCAAGGAAGTCTTTCTGGAAGCCGTGGCTTGGCGGCAGATAGTGACTGACTTTAAGGGTGATGTCGGCCGCATGCGCGATACCGGCACCGGCCAGAATGGTTGCGCCGGTCATAAGACCAAGCAGCGTTTTACGAAGATTAGGATGTTTCACGGATGTCTCCCTATTTTTTTAAGTCGTTCATTTGGTCTTGCGTCTGACCAGCTTCGGGCCAAGCGATTGCTGTTCAGTTGCCATCGGCCTGTACATGTCCGGGATGGCAGTCTGGGATCGCGCCTGGAATGCTGTTTTTTCTTTGAATTGGAATTATGATATATATAATCAATTACGCAATATGAAATTTATGCAGGTAAATTTTGACCAAAGCCTCGCCCAAAAATATCCCGGATAGCGAAACCGAACATGACATCGCCGACGTGGTTGATGCCGCTGACAAGCGCAAAGGCATTCAGTCGGTGGAGGTCAGTGGCGTCATTATTGCCGCCTTGTGCGATTTCAAATTCCCGGTGCCGTTAAAGGACCTTGCGGACGCGGTTTCTATGCCGGCGGCCAAGGTGCATCGCTATCTCGCCAGTCTGGTGCGCATAGGCCTTGCCTGGCAGGATGATCAGACGGGGCTGTATGGTCTTGGCCCGATGGCGTTGCGCATGGGTGTTTCGGCGATTGAACGCAATGATGTGGTGATGCGCGCCGGTCGGTTGTTGCGCAATCTGGCGATTGAGTTGCGATCCTCAGGGCATCTGGCGATCTGGGGTGAACGTGGCCCGGTTTTGATCCGCACCGAACATGGCGGCCCGCCAATCATATCGACCATGGGGCTTGGCACCGTCATGCCGCTTTTGCGCTCTGCAACCGGGCAGGCCTTTTTGGCCAGCATGCCGCGTAGCGCGATCGAACACGTTATTTCGGCCGAACAGGATATCCTGCATTGGGATGATGCCACGGTGGATCGGCTGATTGCCGACACCAAGCAACGCGGGGCGGCTGTAATCGAAGGCGATATCGTGCCCGGTTTATCGGCGATCAGTGCGCCGGTTTATAATCTTGACGGGGCGGTGGCCTGTTGCGTCACGCTGATGAACCCCAATGCCAATTACTTCCAGCCCGGCCAACCCGCGTTCGATGTGTTTACCCGTGCCATTGCCGATTTCACGCAAAGCTGGGGTGGCACGCCGCGCACGGAATCTGATCAGGCTTAAGGGGGCTGAGATCACAGGTCGTTAAACCGTTTCAGGAGGTCCGAAAGACGTTTGAATTCATCTTCGCCCAGAAAGTCGCGCACTTTCCGGTCATAGGCGATCCCCGCCTCACACAGTGACGTGAAGGCTGATTTTCCCTGCGCAGTCAGGTCAAGGCGATGCACACGGCGATCATTTTCATCCTGAAACCGTTTCAACCAACGCCGTTTCTCGATGGAAAAGACAGCCCGTGAAACCTTGGTTTTATGCAGTCCGGTATGGGTCACGATTTCGGTCGCGGTTAAGGCGCCATACTGGCCGAGCGTTGCCAGAACCCGCCATTCGGACCGCGTCATCCGGTATCGGTCGCGATAGATATCGCGAAAGCCAAGGCTGAGCTTTTCGCTGGCGTGATGCATCAGAAACGGCAGGAAACTGTGAAGATCAAATTCGGATTTCATTGGCTTCAAAAGGCTGTTTGATAGTTACAAAAATTACAGTTACGAATGTAACTATATCAAAGATTGGGAGGAAAAAGGCAATGACGGATCACAACGAGCCGACCAAAAATGCCGAAAAAGGCGGTGCCAACGATCTGCGTTACATGCCCGGTTTCGGCAATGATTTTGAAACCGAAAGTCTTCCGGGTGCGTTGCCCCAAGGGCAAAACAGCCCGCAAAAATGCGCCTATGGGCTTTATGCCGAACAGCTTTCAGGATCGCCTTTCACCGCCCCGCGCGGCACCAATGAACGGTCCTGGCTGTATCGCATTCGCCCCAGTGTCAAACATAACGGGCGCTTTGCCGCCCTTGATCGACCGCTTTGGAAAACCGCACCTTGCTTGAATGATCACAGCCTTGCGCTGGGTCAGTTGCGCTGGGATCCGGTGCCGATGCCAAAGGATGCGGTTGATTTCATATCGGGCATGCGCACGGTCACGACCGCGGGCGATGCCATGACCCAGACCGGCATGGCGAGCCATGTCTATGTCTGCAACACCGACATGGTCGATGACTATTTCTTCAATGCCGATGGTGAACTTCTGATCGTGCCGGAAAGTGGCACGCTTCGCATCTTTACCGAACTTGGCATGATGGATGTCGCCCCGCTTGAAATAGCACTTATTCCGCGTGGCATGCTGTTTAAGGTCAGCATCCTTGAAGCCGGGGTTGATGGCGGCGCGCGCGGTTATGTCTGTGAAAACTATGGCGCCAAATTCACCCTGCCCGAACGCGGGCCGATCGGGGCCAACTGCCTTGCCAATCCGCGTGATTTCAAAACACCTGTCGCGGCCTACGAGGACAAGGAAACCCCGTGTCGGGTGTTGGTCAAATGGTGTGGGCAGTTCCATGTCACCGAAATCGGCCATTCGCCGCTGGATGTCGTCGCATGGCACGGCAATTACACGCCGTTCAAATATGATCTTCGGACCTTCTCGCCGGTGGGCGCGATCCTGTTTGATCATCCCGATCCGTCGATCTTTACTGTGCTGACCGCCCCAACCGATGAGGCCGGAACGGCCAATGTTGATTTCGTGATCTTCCCGCCGCGCTGGATGGTGGCTGAAAACACCTTCCGCCCGCCCTGGTATCACCGCAACATCATGTCGGAATTCATGGGCCTGATTTGCGGCCAGTATGATGCCAAGGAAGAGGGCTTTGTGCCCGGCGGCATGAGCTTGCATAACATGATGCTGGCGCATGGCCCGGATGCCTACGGGTTTGACAAGGCATCGAACGCCGAACTCGGGCCGCAGAAACTTGATGGCACCATGGCCTTTATGTTCGAGACCCGCTATCCGCAGCAACTGACGAAATTCGCCGCCGAACTGGAAACGCTTCAGGACGATTATCTTGATTGCTGGTCGGGGCTGGAACGCAAGTTCGATGGCACGCCAGAAGGTCGCCCATAAGTCACCGCGACCCAAAAAAAACAATCACTCAGGACTTAACGAAAAGAATGCCGGAGGCACAAAACCAATGAAACTCGCCACCCTTAAAAATGGTACCCGCGACGGCCAGCTGGTGCTGGTTTCCAAGGACCTGTCGGAATATGTCGATGCCAGCGCGATTGCGCCAACCCTTCAGGCAGCGCTTGATAACTGGGCTGATATTGCCCCGCGCCTTCAGGATCTCGCAGGCGATGTCGAAGCCGGATCAGGTCCGGCCAAACGCGTTGCATTTGACCAGACCAAGGCACATTCACCCTTGCCGCGCGCGTTCCAGTGGGCCGATGGATCGGCCTATGTCAATCACGTCGAACTGGTCCGCAAGGCCCGTGGTGCTGAAATGCCGCAAAGCTTCTGGACCGATCCGCTGATGTATCAGGGCGGGTCTGACAGCTTCCTGGGGCCGCGCGATGATATCCTGATGGGCGATACCGCCTGGGGCGTCGACATGGAAGGCGAAATTGCCGTCATCACCGATGATGTCCCGATGGGCGCCACCCTTGATCAGGCGCGTGATGCCATTCGCTTGATCATGCTGGTCAATGACGTGTCGCTGCGCGGTCTTATTCCCGGCGAACTGGCCAAGGGATTTGGTTTCTTCCAGTCCAAGCCGTCTTCGGCCTTTTCCCCGGTTGCAGTGACCCCCGATGAATTGGGCGATGCGTGGGATGGTGGCAAGCTTCACCTGCCGCTGTGTGTGGACCTTAATGGCAAGCCGTTCGGGCGTGCCAATGCCGGGATCGATATGACCTTTGATTTCGCCCAGCTTGTCGCCCACGCCGCACGCACCCGTCCGCTCTGTGCCGGGTCAATCATCGGGTCGGGCACGGTATCGAACAAGCTTGATGGTGGGCCGGGCAAACCGGTTGCCGCGGGCGGTGCTGGCTATTCCTGCATTGCTGAAATCCGCATGATCGAAACCATTGAAAATGGTTCGGCGGCAACGCCTTTCCTGCAATTTGGCGACAGCGTCAAAATCGAAATGCTTGATGCCAAAGGCCAATCGATCTTTGGTGCGATTGAACAAACCGTCCGCGAATACAAACCATAAGGCCCACTATGAGCGAGATCATGAGCGAGATCGTTTTGTATGACTATTGGCGATCCTCGGCGAGTTATCGCGTGCGGATTGCGCTGGGGTTGCTCAATCTTCCCTACCGGACGGTGCCGGTTGATCTGCTGGCTGGCAGCCACAAAATTGGCGAGCATCTGGTGCGCAATCCGCAAGGTCTCGTCCCCGCCCTTGAAATCGACGGGGTCATGATGACCCAGTCGGTGTCGATCATCGAATATCTTGATGAAACCCGGCCGGGGCAGGGGCTTTTGCCGACCGAAACGCTGGCACGCCAACGGGTGCGGGCGCTGTCGCATGCGATTGCCATGGATACCCATCCGGTCTGTAATCTGGGTGTGGTGCGCCATGTGATGGATATCGCCGAGGCGCATGGTGATGACGCCGACGCCGCACGGCAGGAATGGATGGCGAAATATATCGGATCGGGCTTGGCCGGGTTTGAGGCCATGCTTGCCGGTGAGGGGGGCGGCAGCCATGGCGACTTCTGCCACGGTGACCGCCCATCCATGGCCGATATCTGCCTGATCCCGCAGCTTTATAACGCGCGTCGCTGGAATGTGAGCTTTTCTCACCTTCCGCGAATTTGCGCGATAGAACAACGCTGTAACGCCATTGCTGCCTTCGCCAACGCCCACCCGGACCGGTGCCCGCGCTAGACCGGATTGACGCCAATCGCCCTGCCGTCACTGCGCGGATCATGCGCACCCTCGACGAAGCCATCGTCATCGATGCGGATGATCCCGGCCTGTCCGGCAAGGGCACTTTGCTGCTCAATCGCACGCAGGACATGACCACGTGCGGCCAGCTCATCAAACACGTCATCCCCGGCATCGACTTCAAGTTTCAGGCTGTCATTGGTATCCGAAAACGTCTTGCCAAGCAAAAAGCGTGGCTTGGTCAGCGCCTCAAGCGGGGACAGGCCAAAATCAAGCAGCCGGGTGAGCAGCAAGGCAAGGGTTTGTGGCTGCCCATCTGCCCCTTGCGTGCCATAAAGCAGATGCGGCTTGCCACCCTTAAGCGCCATGCCGGGATTAAGCGTATAGAACGGAAGCTTGCCCGGTGCGAAGGCATTCGGATGGGTTGCATCGGTGCTGAATGCCGCGCCACGGTTTTGCCAGACAATGCCGGTATCGCCGGCGACAACCCCGCTGCCCCAATCGAAATAGGTGCTTTGCAAAACGCTGGCGCAATTGCCATTGGCATCCTTGGCGGCCAGAAACACCGTATCGCCATGGCGGAACGGATGCGGCCAATCAAGCGCCTTGGTGGGCGAGATATCCTTGGCGTCTGCGGCCAAGCTGGCGTGATCCAGAAGGGCTGCAAAAACAGTGCGGGTAAAAGCGGGATCGGCGATCTGATCGCGTTTCAAAAAGGCGCGCTTGATCGCCTCGACCACCAGATGGTAGTGATCCGCCGTTCCCTCGGCCCAGTCCTTTTGCCCCAGTTCGCGCAACACCCCCATGGTCATAAGGGTCGCCAATCCTTGCGTTGGGGCAGGCGGGGCAAACAGGGTGACATCACCATAATCAAGTGATACGGCATCGACCGTGCGGGTACGGGTTTTCGCAAGGTCCGCCTTGGTGATCGGCGATCCGACGGCCGACAGGCCTTTGGCAATCTGATCGGCAAGCCCGCCTTCATAGAAATCACGCGCGCCAAATTCGGCAATGCGTTTCAGGCTTTGCGCCAGATGCGGCAGATGAAATGTCTCGCCGACATGCGGCATCCGCGCATTCGGGGTGAAGACATCCATAAAGCCCGGCCAATTGGCGATTTCCTCTTTACGGAAATCAAGCCAGAAACATTGTGACGGACTGATCGCAAAGCCGTTTTCCGCAAGCGCGATGGCTGGCGTGATCAATTCCGAAAGGCTTTTGGTCCCGCCCCAGTTCTTTGCCGAATGATCAAGCGCGTGTTGCCAGGAATCCACCGTGCACGCCGTGGTCAGGGTCGAGCCCGGACCGCGCAGCGGAATGGGCGTGCCGGGCGTGATTGTATCGCCGCCTTTTTCGGCGGCCTGACCAATACCCAGGAAAGACTGCACCTTGCCCGTGTTGTCTGAAACCATCCAGACCGCATCGCCACCAATGCCGCAGAAATGCGGGTATGTTACCGCCAACACCGCCGCGGTGGCGACGACCGCCTCAATCGCGGTGCCGCCATTGCGCAAGACTTGCGCACCGGCTTCGCTGGCGGCTGTGCTGGGGCTTGTCACCATGGCGCGATGTTCGGGGGCAGTCTGATGGTCGGTCATGGGCTTGGTTCTTTCAGCCAAAAGGATTGATTTCAAACAGGTTAGCGCTATGCGTGCATCGGTTGTGGCGAAATTGCATGCAATCCTTTATACAGGCGCAGGCAATAAAGTGATCGAAACAAGAAACTTGGCGGATCGGGATGAAAGCAGCGGACAAGGCAAAGCATCGCACAGACATGATCAGTTCGGCATTGCGTTCGGCAATCCTCGAACGTGTTCTGATGCCTGGCATGAAGCTGCCCGAAGATTCCCTTGGCGAACGGTTTGGCGTCAGCCGCACGCTTATTCGCCAGTCGCTTGAACGGCTTGCCGCCGAAGGGCTGGTCGAACTTCGCCGTAACAAGGGGGCTGCGGTTGCCAAGCCCAGCCTTGAAGAGGCCCGTGATCTTTTTGAGCTCCGCACCCAGATCGAAGACCTTGTCATCAGTCGGGTAATCAAGAATATGAGCCCGGAAATTCTGGGCGAACTTGAAGCCCATCTTGCCAAGGAAGTCGAAGCCGAAAACGCGTCCGAGCCGATTTCGATCCGGCTTGCCACCGAATTCCACATCCTGCTCGCCCGCCTTGCCGGAAGCCCGGTCTTGCTGCGCTATGTCGAGGAAATCGGATATCGCTGTGGTCTGACATTGTCGCTTTATGCCCGCCCGCATTCGACCGATTGCGGCATTCAGGAGCACCGCCAGATCATCGAGGCGCTGGCCAAGGGCGATGAAGATGCGGCGCGCAAACTGATGCGCCATCATCTGACGGCGGTTGCCGACCGCGCCCTGTTCACGACCAAGGAAAGCGGGCCGCTTTTGTATCTTGATGCGCTGGAACCCTATGCCAAAAAGGTGCGTGACGGCACCAGCTAAGCCTGCGCGCACCATCGCCATATCAACATCTGCACGCGCGACTTCACGTGTGGTTTGCGGATGGCAAATGGTTGGTGCGGGCTGCATCATTCGGGTTCCGGTCTGGCTCAGGCCTTGATGCCCTTGCGGATCAGGATGCGTTCCGCACTTTCATTCCAGACATCCATTTTGATGATCTTGCCGTTTTCAATCACGAAACGGTCGACATAACGGTTGCCTTCAAACGGGGTGCCGTCCGGCCATTCGCCATAAAGCCAGCCGGTGCTGTAAACAACGGTCTGGCCGTTGGTATGGGCGACATCAAACTGACCGAACTTCTTTTTCACCCATTTATAACGTGCGGCGTTAAACGCCGTGGTGCCCGACGGATGATCGTATTTCTGACCATCGGTAAAGGTGATGACAACATCATCAGACATGAAGGTCGCCGCCAGTTCCGGGTCGGGCTTCATGGATGCGTCAAGAAAATCACGTACCGTCTGCGCCTCTGGCGGCAGGGTATCGAGCACATTTTCCGTGGTTTGGTCACTCATTTCGAAGGCCTCTGTTTTCGGGAATTGATCTGGGATCAGCATAAACGCTGTGCAGAAATTTTGCATGCACTAATTTTATGCAAAAATTGCATGCAATCTGCGCATACATGAGGCAATTCTGTTTTCCGAAGCGGCGGGAAAACGCCTAAGTTCCTGATTTTGAATGATTGTGATTCTTGGCATGTCGCTTGCTGCAGTGCGGTGACGATTTGGTGCGCATGCCGAATTTGCGACGCCGGACGACGCAGACACATAATCAGGGAGTCTCACATGCCTATTTCTTCGCCTTTCCGGAAAATAACGCGGCGTGCCGCCCTTCTCGGGGCCGCTGCTGCGCTGATGTTCGCCACCACCCTGCCTGCCCATGATGCCCGTGCAGAAGACACTGTGAAGCTTGGCCTTGTTGCCGCACTCAGCGGTCAGTCGGCCAAATCGGGCGAGGCCATTACGCGTGGCATCACCCTTGCGATTGATAAGATCAATGCCGAGGGTGGTGTTCTTGGCAAGCCGCTTGAACTTGTTTCGCGTGATGATGAAAGCAACCCGGGCAAAGGTCTGGTTGCAGCCCGTGAACTGGCCCAGCGCGAAGGCGTTGCGGCGATCATTGGCGGCCTTGATACGCCGGTCTCCTTTGCCATCGTACCCTATGTGAACCAGCAGAAAATCCCGTTCATTGGTCCGTGGGCTGCCGGAACCGGGATCACCAAAAACGGTGCAGAGGAAAACTATGTTTTCCGCGTTTCGGCCGTTGATGAATATGTCGACGAAGCCATCACGGAATATCTGATCGCCAATTACGGTGCCAAGAAACCGGGCATGATCCTGATCAACAACCCTTGGGGGGAGTCGAATGAAAAGGGCCTGCTCAAGGCGCTTGAAAAGCGTGGCATGGAACATGCCGGGATCGAAAAGTTTGAATCAAACGATGTCGATGTTGTACCGCAGCTGACCCGCCTTAAGGAAAACGGCGCAGATTCCCTGTTTGTGGTTGCCAACGTTGCCCCGACCGCACAGGTGATCAAGTCGCTCGATCGCATGGGCTGGGATGTGCCGATTTCCTCGCATTGGGGTCCGGCTGGTGGCCGCTTCACCGAACTGGCTGGCAAGTCGGGCGAGAAAGTCCACTTCATCCAGACCTATCTGTTTACCGATCCGGCCAATCCGATGTTTGTCAAACTTCAGGAAAAGTTCCCGGAGATCGAAACCCTTGCCGACGTGACCCCGGCAACCGGCATTGCCAATGCTTATGACGCGACCCTTCTGATTGCAGCGGCGATTGAAAAGGCCGGTTCGACCGAAGGTCCGGCCATCCGCGAAGCAATGTACGAGATCAGCGGTGTCGAAGGCATGATCAAAACCTATGACAAGCCGTTCACCCCGGACGATCAGGATGCGCTTGGTCCGGAAGACTACACCTTCGCGCATTTCGTCGAAGGCCAGATCATTCCGATCAAATAAGCAACTTATCCAACCCTGTCGGCGTGTTCCCCAATGCACGCCGACGGGGGATTTATTCATTTTAAATGATGCACTTACGTGCACGGCATAAGCAGGCGGCTGGCAATGACACTTTTAATCGCAGCTCTGATAACCGGGATCGGTCTGGGCAGTATGTACGGGCTGATCGCACTTGGTTTCCAGATCACCTATTCGGTGTCCTCCAAGGTCAATTTCGCCCAAGGATCGATGGTGATGCTGGGCGCTGTTCTGGGCTTTGTGTTCTGCGAACGATACGGTTTTCCGGTCATTGTCGGTTATCCGCTGGCCATTTTGTGCTGCGGGCTTGCCGGTATTCTGGTTGAATTTTTCCTTGTCCGTCCGTTTGCCATTCGCAATTCCGAAGCATGGCTGATGGCCACCGTCGCGGGCGGTATTTTGCTTGATAACGCGGTGCTGTTTACCTTCGGCAACGAACCGCGCACCCTGCCATCCGCCCTTGTTGGCGAAAGCTGGAACGTGTTTGGCACCGGCGTTTACCCGCAACAAATCCTGATCCCTGTGGCGGCCATTGGTGTGGCACTCGCACTGCATGCCCTGTTCCGTCATACCCGTCAGGGGCGTGCCCTTTTGGCGGTGGTGCAAAACCTTCAGGCGGCCAAGCTGATGGGGATCAACACCACCCTGATGGTGACCGGATCCTTTGCCATTTCATCGATGCTGGCCGGGTGTGCCGGGCTTCTGATTGCACCGCTGTTTTCGGTGCATTCCGATATGGGCACGCTTTTTGGCCTCAAGGCCTTTGCGGTTGCCATTCTGGGCGGCATGACATCGGCGTATAGCGTGATGTTGGCTGGCTTTATCTATGGCCTGGTTGAGGCCGGTGTGACCACCTATCTCGGATCGTCCTACACCTTCATCGTCGTCTTCGCGCTTGTGATCGCGGTTCTGACCGTCAAACCAAGCGGGCTGTTTGGCCGTGCTGCGATCAAGAAGGTCTGATGATGAAACGCGATATTAAATTCAAAAATCCGATGCCCAAACTCAATAAATCCATCGCCCTTGATGCCACCATCCTGGCCGCCATCATCGCCGGTTTGATCGGTGTGACGATCACGGGCGGCTATACCCAGTTCGTCATTGGCCTGGTCGCCATTACCACCGTTTTGTGTGTCGGGCTCAATGTTTTGTATGGCCTGACCGGGTTGGTGTCGCTGGGGCAGGTCGGGTTCTTTGCCATCGGGGCCTATGCCAGTGCCATCCTGACGCTGGCCGGGCTTAATTTCTGGATGGCGCTGATTGCATCCACCGTGATTGCCGGGTTGGCCGGCTGTGTCTTGGCGCTTTCGGCTGTGCGCATGGCGGGGCCGTTCCTTGCCATGGTGACGATTGCCTTTGCCTTTATTGTCGAACATGGCGCGATTGAATGGCGTGCGCTTACGGGTGGGCAAAACGGCTTGATGGGTTTCCCGATGCCCGAACTGTTTGGCTATATGTTTAGCGAACGCGATCTTGTGATGCTGTGTGTCGTTCTGGCCGGGGTCGCGCTTTTTGCCTTCCGTCGTCTGGCGACAAGTGGCTGGGGCATGGCAATGACCAGCATGCGCGATGCGGAAATTGCCGCAAGTTCGCTCGGTTATAACGCCTTTGCCGTCAAGGCGACCGGCTTTGCGATTGCGGCTGCCATGGCCGGTCTCGCCGGGGCGTTGTTTGCGCCACTTATGATGTTTATCGCACCGTCAAACTTCCCGCTTAGCCAGTCGATCCTGTATCTGTTTGCCGTCATTCTGGGCGGTGCGGGCACGGTTCTGGGGCCGCTGGTGGGGGCATCGGTTTCGGTGTTGTTGCCCGAACTTCTGGCCGACTTTGCCGAATATCGCCTGCTGATTTTTGGCGGGCTTTTGATTGTCGTGTTGCTGATTGCCCCGCGCGGGATTGTCGGCGTCATCGAACGCTTCATCCCACTGACCAAACGTGGTGTCACCGCCACCCCGGCGCACGAGATTGAGGCAGGCCTTAAGGATTACGCCAAATCGGATGGTTTGGTGGTTGAAAACCTGTCCATCGCCTTTGGCGGGGTCAAGGCGGTCAATGCCGTTTCCTTTACCGCCAAGCCGGGCGATGTCACATCGATCATCGGGCCTAACGGGGCGGGTAAAACGACACTTTTGAACATCATCAGCGGATTTTACAAACCGACCGAAGGTGTTGTGCGCATCGGGGATCAGGACATCGCAGGCAAGCCCACCGATTTTGCTGCGCGTAATGGCATTGCGCGCACCTATCAGGCGACCCGTTTGTTTGAAAACATGTCGGTAATCGACAACGTCATTGCCGGGATTCCGGTCGGCCGGTTTGGCAAACCGTTCAGTGCGATTGCGTCTGATGCCAACCGCAACCATGCCGCCGGGCTTCTGGCATTTTGTGGCTATCATGGCGATATTGATGCCCGTGCCGGTGATTTGCCGCATGTTGATCGCAGGCTGGTTGAAATTGCCCGGTCGCTGGCGACCAAACCCGGTGTTCTGCTGCTGGATGAACCGGCTGCTGGCCTGATGCATGCCGATAAGGTGTCACTGGCCAAATTGCTGCGTCAACTGGCCGATGCCGGAATTACCGTGGTGCTGGTCGAACATGACATGGAAATGGTCATGGGCATTTCCGATCAGATTCTGGCGGTTGATGCCGGAACCCCGATCATCTTTGACACCCCGCAGGCCGTGCAAAATGACCCGCAGGTCATCGCGGCCTATCTTGGTGACGGCGAAATGAAGGCCCGCCCGCGCCCGATCCCGTTTGAGGCCGGGGACTCCCCGGTGATTGAAACCCTGCGTTTAACGGCTGGCTACGGCGCCGCACCGGTTCTGCATTCCATTGATCTTAAGGTCCGTCAGGGCGAAATGGTTGCACTGCTGGGGGCAAACGGTGCGGGCAAGTCGACCTTCCTGACCGCACTGGCCGGGTTGCTCCGCCCGGTGGATGGCAAGATCGTTCTTAATAACGAATATATCCACGACCTTGCCCCGCATCAGATCGTCGAACAGGGCTTGGTTCTGGTGCCCGAAGGCCGTCAGGTCTTCCCGGAACTGACCGTGCGCGAAAACATCGAACTGGGGGCCTACAAACAACCCAAACCGGTCAGTTCAGATGAGCTTGAAGCCATCCTGAACCGTTTCCCGCGTCTGCGCGATCGCATCAACAGCCCGGCTGGGTTGTTGTCCGGGGGGGAACAGCAAATGATGGCAATTGCCCGTGGTCTGGTCGCCAAGCCAAAGGCGCTGTTGCTTGATGAACCATCGCTTGGTCTGGCCCCGGCCATGGTCGAGGAGCTCTATGCCATTCTGGGCGAATTGCGCGACGAAGGGGTGACAATCCTTCTGGTCGATCAGATGGCGACCATGGCGCTTTCGGTTGCCGATTATGCCTATGTCCTTGAACAGGGACAGGTGGTTGCCAAGGGCAAGGCATCCGAGCTGAGAAAAGATGAACGCCTGATTGCCGCCTATTTGGGGGGCTCGGAACAAGGCGATAAGAAACCAAAACAGGAAACACACGAGAATGCTTGATTATCTGGTGAGGAACGCCTGCCTGAATGGCGAGAATACGCTTGTCGATCTTGCAGTGGCGGATGGAAAAATTGTCGAGATCGCCCAGTCGATTGCCGGGGAGGGGCCAAGTTTTGATGCGCCAAGCTTTGATGCAGCGGGCCAGTTAATCAGCTGCGGCTTTGTGGAAAGTCACATCCACCTTGATAAGGCCTGCATTCTTGACCGTGCCAAGAACGAAACCGGCACACTTCAGGGCGCGATCAGTGCGGTCGCCAACGCCAAAAGCGGCTTTACCGAGGATGACATTTACGCTCGTGGCGCCCGCGTGATTGAAAAGGCAATTACCGAGGGCACCAATGCGGTGCGCACCCACGTCGAAATCGATCCGGGCATCGACTTGGCGGGCTTTAACGCCATCAAGCGGCTTAAGGCCGACTATGCCTGGGCAATGGATATCGAGATTTGCGTTTTCCCCCAGGAAGGCCTGTTTAACTATCCCGGGACCGAGGAACTGTTGCGCCAGGCATTGGACAATGGTGCCGATCTGCTGGGCGGCTGTCCCTATATGGATACCGATCCACATGGTCAGATCCTGCGTCTGTTTGAAATGGCGCGCGACTATGATGTGGATCTGGATTTCCATCTTGATTTCGATCTGGATGCCAGCTGGCGGCACCTGGATGAAGTGGCAAAACAATCCATCGCCTTTGGCTGGCAGGGCCGGGTGATGATCGGGCATGTGACCAAACTGTCGGTTTTGCCCAAACCCGAACTTGAAGACACGATTGCGATTATGCGCGATGCCGGGATCGGCCTGACCGTGTTGCCCGCAACCGACCTTTTCCTCACCGGGCGCGATCACGATCATTCAGTCCCCTGTGGTGTCGCCCCGGCGCACAAGCTTGCCGCCCATGGCGTGTGTTGCACGATTGCGACCAACAACGTGCTGAACCCGTTTACGCCTTACGGCGATTGCTCGCTGTCGCGCATGGCAAATCTGTATGCCAATGTCAGTCAGCTCGCGACCGAGGCCGAACTTGAAAACTGCTTTGCCATGGTCTCCGACGCCCCGGCCAAACTTCTCGGCCGTTCCAACAAAATCGCGGTCGGCGAAGCCGCAAGCTTCATCGTCCTGCCCGCCCAAAGCCGCGCACAAGTGGTTTCCGAAATCAGCCGCCCGATCTGGGGCATGAAAGACGGTCGGGTAACGTTCGAACATCCGGCGGCAAGGCTGTTTCGGCCATAAGTCAGACCAATAAAGAAGGGCAGCGGATGGGCTGCCCTTTCTGTCTGATGATTGGATTTTTTGGCTTAACCGTGCGCGATCATGATGTGACGGGCGGCGGTGTAATCCTCCAGCGCGTAATGCGACATATCCTTACCATAGCCGGACTGTTTCAGACCGCCATGGGGCATTTCATTGACCAGCATGAAGTGGGTATTGATCCAGGTGCAGCCATAACGAAGGCGGGCACTTGTTTGCATGGCGCGCGAAATATCCTTGGTCCAGATCGAAGATGCCAGACCGTAATCGGAATCATTGGCCCATGCGACGGCCTCATCCACATCTGTAAAGCGGGTGATCGACGCCACCGGACCAAACACTTCGCGCCGGACGATTTCATCAGATTGAAGCGCACCGGCAATCACGGTCGGCTGATAGAAGAAGCCAGGTCCATCATGCAGCTTGCCACCGGTGGTAATTTCCATGTGTTTTTGTTCGGACGCACGCGCGACGAAGCTTGCCACACGGTCACGCTGGCGTTCGGAAATCAGCGGGCCGATTTCGTTTTCGCTGTCGTCCGCACGGGCATAGGCGATGCTGGAAACCGCAGATGACAGGTCCGCCACCAGCTTGTCATGGATTTTCGGGCCAGCATAAATCCGGCATGCCGCCGTGCAGTCCTGACCGGCGTTATAGTAGCTGAATGCCCGCAATCCTTCGACAACGGCATCGACATCGGCATCATCAAAGACAATCACCGGTGCCTTGCCACCCAGTTCGAGGTGCGTGCGTTTGACTGATTTCGCCGCAGCCTGAAGAACCTTCTTGCCCGTCGCGACATCACCCGTGATCGACACCATATCGACCTTGGGATGATTGATCAGGGCATTGCCCACCGTGGCGCCACGACCAAGAACAATATTGACCACACCTTCGGGCAGGATATCTGCCAGAATGGTCGCCATCTTAAGCGCGGTCAGTGGCGTTTGTTCAGATGGCTTGAAAACGACCGTGTTGCCCCCGGCAATCGCCGGGGCCAGTTTCCAGGCCATCATCATCATCGGATAGTTCCACGGCGCGATAGAACCGACCACCCCGATCGGATCGCGGCGGATCATCGAGGTATGGCCCGCCATATATTCCCCGGCAATCGATCCCTGCATGCAGCGCACGGCACCGGCAAAGAAGCGATAGCAATCGACAATGGCCGGAATTTCATCATCGCGGACCGCATTGATCGGTTTGCCGCAATTAAGCGATTCCAGTTTGACGAACTCTTCGGCCTCGGCTTCGATCCGATCAGCAATTTTCAGAAGGTAGTTTGACCGTTCTGCCGGGGTTGTGCGCGACCATGACTGGAAGGCGTGCTCGGCCGCGCTGACCGCACGGTCGATCTGTTCCATCGATGCTTCGGGCAGCATCATGATGGTTTCGCCGGTCTTGGGATTGATGATGTTTTCTTCGGCCTCAATGCCCATTTCAAGGCTGCTGCCGATCAGCATCTTGGTATCCATAATAAGCTCTCCCGTTGGTAGCGTTATCGCGTGCTGTTATTTTCCCGATCCGGCCACCTGATCGCCATCGCGTGTCAGGTAATAGGCAGCCAGGATCGGCAGGACCGTGACCAGAACCACCACCATCGCCACCACATTGGTGACCGGACGCTGGCGGGGTCGGACAAGTTCTTCAAGCATCCAGATCGGCAGGGTCGACTGCTGTCCGGCGGTAAAGGTCGTGACGATCACTTCGTCAAAGGACAGGGCAAAGGCCAGCATGCCACCGGCCAGAAGCGCCGTGCCAATATTGGGTAAAATGACATGCCGGAAAGTCTGGAAACTGTTGGCCCCCAGATCCATCGAGGCTTCGACCAGCGACCCCGAGGTCCGTCTGAACCGCGCAACCGCGTTGTTATAGACAACCACCACACAAAAGGTCGCGTGACCCAGGATGATCGTCCAGATCGAAAACGGAATGTCGGCAATACTAAATGCCGAACGAAGCGCAATACCGGTAATGATACCCGGAAGTGCAATCGGCAGGATCACCAGAAGCGAGATGGTTTCACGGCCAAAAAATTTGGTGCGTGATACCGCCGCCGCACACAGCGTTCCCAGAACCATCGCGATCAGGGTCGAAATGGTTGCGGTCTGTAGCGAAAGTTTCAGGGCTTCCCAGACATCCGGGCGGTTCCACGTCACCTCAAGCCATTTCAGGGTGAAGCCGGGCGGTGGCCACTGATAGGATTTGTCTTCTGTCGTGAAGGCATAGACAAAAATCAGCGCAATCGGCAAATGCATGAAGGCAAGGCCAAGACCGGCGGCAAGTTTCAGGCCCCAAGGGGCGCGTTGTTTCCCATCAGAGCGCATCGAAAGCCCCCATCCTTTTGGCACCCCAAAGGTAGAAGCCCATGATAACAATCGGCACGACCGTAAAGGCGGCCGCCAGCGGAATGTTGCCCGCCGTGCCCTGCTGGGCATAGACCGCCTGACCGATAAACAGCCGTGAGGAGCCGACAATCTGCGGAATGATGTAATCGCCCAGCGTCAACGAGAAGGTAAAGATCGAACCGGCAACAATGCCCGGTAAGGCCAGCGGGAAAATCACATGGCGGAATGTTTGGCTCGGCGTCGCACCAAGATCCCCGGATGCCTCGATAAAGCTGCCGGGGACGCGTTCAAGTGAGGCTTGCACCGGCAAAACCATGAAAGGCAGCCAGACATAGAGGAAAACAAGGAAAGTCCCGGTATAACTGACCGAGAGCGAATATCCACCAATAATCGGGATCGCCAGCCAGGCTTCAAGCAGCCAGGTCAGATGCAGCTTGGTGAAAATCCAGGTCAGGATGCCTTCCTTGGCCAGGATCAGCTTCCAGGCATAGACCTTGACCAGATAGCTTGACCAAAGCGGCAACATCACGCCGATGTAAAACAGCGCCTTCCACTTGCCCCGTGCATAGCGCGCAGCGAAATAGCCAATCGGAAATGCGACACAGGCGGCGGCAAGTGTCACGATGGCTGCCATCGAAACCGTGCGAATGATGATGTCGAGATTGGCGGGCCGGAACAGTTCGCCATAGGTTTTTAGCGTCAGTTCATATTGAACCATGCCCGAAAATTCATCGATCGAGAAAAAGCTTTGCGCGAGTAGGGCAAACAATGATCCGAGATAGATGATACCAAGCCAAAGGGCCGGCGGGGTCAGCATAAGGATCAAAAGAAGCTTCGGATTGCGCCAGAACTTGTCCGACAAGGCGCCGGTGATCCCGCCTTGTCCGGGCAGAACAGCACTTTCGCTTTGAACCGTTGTGGCATTGGTGGCGGTGGTGGCGGTCATTGCGCCCCCTCCATCAGGTGCAGGTCATTTTCCTGCCAGCTGATATGAACGGTGGTGCCGTTCTCCGGCACGGCCTGATCGGCCGGGATCAGCGCGCCGATCCGCATATCGCCAAGCGCAAGGCTGATGCGTGTGGTGCCACCAAGATAGCTGCTGCCGGTGACGGTTGCGCTATGGCCATCGGCGGAAACGATGCGGATCGCCTCGGGCCGCAGGCTGGCATAGCTTTCCTTGCCGGTCAGCTGTTTGACAAAACCCGGTTCAAGCACATTCGACGAGCCAACGAAATCGGCGACAAAGCGGCTTTGTGGGCGTTGATAGATGTCTTGCGGGCTTCCGATCTGCTGGATTTTGCCGTCGTTGAAAACGGCGACCCGATCCGCCATCGAAAGGGCTTCACCCTGATCATGGGTGACGAAAACGAAGGTGATGCCAAGTTTGCGTTGCAGGATTTTCAGTTCTTCCTGCATCTGTTCGCGCAGTTTGAGGTCCAGCGCGCCAAGTGGCTCGTCAAGCAACAGCACCTTGGGTTTGTTGACCAGTGCGCGGGCAAGCGCCACGCGTTGGCGTTGACCGCCGGAAAGCTGGCCCGGGCGGCGTTCGCCGTAACCCGGCAGGGCAACCAGTTCGAGTGCTTCGTTGGCAGCCGCATGACGATCGGCTTTGTTCATGCCGCGGATCATCAGGCCATAGGCGACATTGTCGATGATGTTCATGTGCGGGAACAGGGCATAGTCCTGAAACACCGTGTTCACGTTGCGGCGATAGGGCGGCACATGTTCGACGGTGGTGCCGAAAATTTCGATATGGCCGCTGGTGGGTTGTTCAAACCCGGCAATCAGGCGCAGACAGGTGGTTTTGCCTGATCCTGACGGGCCGAGCATGGCGAAAAATTCGCCCTCGGCAATCGACAGGTCGACGTCATCCACAGCGCGAACCGCGCCAAAATGTCTTGAAACCTTTGCGAAGGAAACTGCAGTCGTCATGGGTCAACCAGTTGTTTGAAACCCGCACATAAGTCGGATTTCGTTTAGTAAGGAATGGTGGCGGGTGTGGTGCATTTGGCGTTGGCGGTTGATCAGCGGCAATGGCACCTTTCGGGTCCCCCGGAGCCCGGAAGTGCCGTGACATTGCCGCCGATCAGAATGGGATGCGCATTTCGTGCCGGGTGTGACAACTCGCCATGCGCATCCCCTTGCCCGATCAGGTTCACAAGGGTGGGGACCTGATCGCAGGATCGCTTAGCGGCCGCCAATCACGCCGATATAGTCGGAAACCCAACGATAATAAGGCACGCACTCACCCTGGCTTTCGCATTTCGAAACCGGGGTCTGCCAGAAGCTGACACGGTCGAAATCATCAAAGCCGTTGGTGGCGCAACCTTCATCGCCCAACAGGGCATTGCCAGTGCAGGCTGCCGGAACAGCCGGGTTGGAACCAAACCATGCCGCAAGGTCGCCCTGAACTTTCGGAGACAGGGAATGTTCCATCCAGAGATAGGCACAGGTCGGGTTTTCAGCTTCGGCATGGAGCATGGTGGTATCAGCCCAGCCGGTAACCCCTTCTTCGGGGATCGTCGATGCAATCGGAAGGCCTTCCGATTTCAGAAGGTTGACCTGGAACGGCCAGGAACCGGATGCGACAACGCCTTCGTTCTTGAAATCATCCATCTGGATGAAGGCATCATGCCAGTACCGTGACACCAGTTCACGCTGCCCGCGCAGCAGATCAAGTGCTGCGGCATATTGATCGGCATTCAGCTCATAGGGGCTTTTGATGCCAAGTTCGGGGTTGTGCGCCATCAGATATTGCGCGGCGTCGGCGATGTGGATCGGTCCGTCATAGGCCTGAACGCGACCCTTGTTCGATTTGCCATCAGCAAGGGTCATTTCCTCGAACACGACATTCCAGCTTTTCGGTGCTTCGGCGAAGGCGTCGGTATTGTACATCAGAACGTTCGGACCCCACTGATAGGGCGTCCCGTAATGCACGCCGTCAACCGTGTGCCATGGCGCGCTTTTCAGGCGGTCATCGACGGTGTTCCAGCTTGGGATCAGGTCGGTATTGATCGGCTGAACGCGTTTGCCGGCAATCATGCGCAGCGACGCATCGCCCGATGCGGTGACAAGATCAAAGCCGCCTTCGTTCATCAGCGCGACCATTTCATCGGATGTGTTGGCGGTTTTGACATTCACCGCGCATCCGGTTTCCTTTTCAAAGGCGGTTACCCAGTCAAAATTGGCATCCGTTTCGCCGCGCTCGATATAGCCTGGCCAGGCAACGATATTCACGGAACCTTCCGGTGTGCCAAGTTCGGTCATCATGTCAGCGGCAGCCGCCTGACTGGCGGCAAAGGCAAGCACGACCATCACGGACGTGCCTGATTTCAATAGTGATTTCATTGTGATGTCTCCCAGTTGCAGGACGTCAGTTCGCGTGACTTTTATTTCCCGACGGCAAGCCTACGCTGATCTGGAGCATTCACAATTTCATTTAACAGAAATACGTTATCGGATTTTCCGATATCTGTTGCGGCGCAGCGTAACGGTCTGTTACATGGCGATTTTCTTGTTTCACTGGTGATGATATGTGCGTGTTTAACGCAGGCGGGTGGCGCGATGGGCCTGTGCCAGACCGATAAAATCACGTGCCGCCTGGGACAACGGGGAGCCTTTTCGCCAGACAACGCCGACCTGAACCATTGGAAGCGTACCCGATACATCGCGGCTTTCAATCCGGTCGCCCTCAAGCGACCAGGGGCGATAGACCAGATCAGGCAAAAGCGACAATCCGGCCCCGGTGGCAACAAGGCTTCGCACCGCCTCAACCGACCTTGTCCGGAAGGCAACACGGGGACGAGTGCCAAGCGCACCCAGCAATTTGCCGGTTGCTTCCTCGATCTCGTCGATGGTCAGCATGATCAGCGGCTCGGATGTGACATCATCAAGCGTGATGCTTTGTGCGGTGGCCAGTTTGTGACCCAGCGGCAGCCAAAGCCGATAGGGCGAAACTTCAAGAATTTCAGATTGCAATGCCAGACGATCCCGCAGGTTGGAAATCACCATCACGGCAACATCGATCTCGCCGCCAATCAGAAGGTGTTCAAGATAATCGCCATTATCCTCGGTCGCACTTACCGTTATCTGCGGATAGGCACGGCGATAGCGTGCCAGAATGTCAGAAAGCACATAACCCGCGACCAGCGATGTAACGCCCAGATGCAATTCGCCCTTTTGGGTTTGAGCGGTTTCCTCAAAGGCCTGTTTGGCGTCTGAAACATTGGCAAGGATGGTCGTGGCATGGCGCAGGAACTGATGGCCGTTATGGGTGATGTTAAGCCCGCGCGAATGACGATCAAACAGCGCGACCCCCAGATCGGCTTCAAGTTCCTTGATCGCCTCTGTCACGGCCGATTGCGAAATCGACAGAATATGCGCCGCCCCCGATACAGTTCCCTGTTCGGCCACGGCGACGAAATACTGAAGCTGTCGAATGGTAAAAGCCATGATGCCATCACGATAGGTGATAGCAAAACGCTTGTCGCGGTTTTTTCGATAACAGGTTTGGCAATAACCTGTTTGCTTAGACCAGTTCGGGTTCAGGTTTAACCAATGTTGCTGTGCCCGGATCCAGGCAAACCGACATGCCGCCATTTGGCAGATGCGTAAGCGTGCAGGTCCAGTCAAGACGTTCACAAATACGCCGGACGAGTTGCAGGCCAATGCCTTCGCCCTGTGGCATTGTGCATTGACCATTGCAGGTCAGGATGGCGTTCTCGACACAGATCTGTGTGCCGGAAAGCGTGACTTTGACCTCGCCTTTTGGCGTGTGCTGGAACGCATTTCGGATCAGGTTGGACACCACAATCATCAGTGCCGCGCGCGAGGTCGCGATCTCGGTTTCGCGGCTATCGGGTTCAAACGCACAACTGACGTGCTTGCCTTCCATCAGATAGGAAAGATCACTGATTTCCTGTTCGATGAAGCTGCTGATGTTAATCGTTTCGGTTTGGCCAAGCGGTGCATTGTCACGGCCCAGCCACAACAGCGTTTCAAGCAATTGCTGCATATTGCGGTTGGCCCGTTTTATCCGGGCCATGACGCGTGCCTGCGTTGCGTTGAGCGGGCTTTTTTCCAGAAGTTCTACATTGCCCGAAACGATGGTAACGGGCGTGCGCAGCTCGTGGCTGGCCTGACGGAGGAATTCACGTTCACGGGCAACGAATTTGTCGATCTGATCAACCGATCGATGCAGTTCGTGGGCAACGTCGTTAAGCTCTTCAAACCCGAAATCCGGGATCGGTTCGCGCAGGTTATCTGCCGTCAGATTGTTGGCCCAGTTCTGAAGGTTCTCGGACGGCTTGGTCAGACGTTTGCCAATCACCCACAGGAACCATGCAAAGATGCCGACAACCGCCATGGCAAACGGGATCGACAGCAGGGCCAGCTTGTGCAGGCGCACGAAATAGATGCTGTCTTCATCCCCGGCGTGATAGGTCTGCAGGATCAGGATGTCATCCCCATTGCGCAGCTGATAGGGGAAGACCAGAAAGACCGGGTTTTCCGGGTTTTCTTCGGCGGCGTATTTGTCGGTGTTGATATAGAAAAGCTCGCCAATCTCGAGATCGTCTGGCGTTGCATGCGCGCGCAATTCTGCTGGCAACTGATCAAACCCGGTGAAGGTTTCAATATTGAAACCCTTGGGCAAGGCGGCTTTGGGGTTTTCGGCCAGTTCAGTGTCATATTGTTCGGCAATGACCTGAAGCTGGAAGGACGCCACCATCCACTTGCCATACAGCATGTAGAAATTGACGACCACCGTATAAAGCACGAGCGTAATCACCAGACCCAGCAGCACGTAATTGCGCACAAAGCGGGAAAAGGATCGGGTCTTGGGTGCGCAACATGTGCTCATAGCGGCTACTCGCGAAGGGCCACGCCCTGGCCCGGAATGGTGTGAATCAGATTTTGCTCAAACGGTTTGTCGATCCGATGACGCAGTTTGTAAAGATGTGTCTTCAGCGCATTGGTATCAGGTGGATCGCCTTGCCAGAGTGCCATCGACAAACGAGAACGGGTTACAACCTGCGGACTGTTTTGCGCGAGAACTTCCAAAATGGTCCAACCCGTTGGCGATACACTGATATTCTGGCCAGCCCGCACCACGGAACGGTTTTCAAAATCAATAAGCAGGTCACCAAGCGAGAAACGCCTGACCTCGCCACTGCGCCGACGCGACAAAACACGCGTGCGCAAAAGAAGCTCTTCCAGCTCAAACGGTTTGACCAGATAATCGTCCGCACCGGCGTGGAAACCTTCGATCTTGTCATCAAGTGTATCGCGCGCGGTCAACATAAGAACCGGGGTGTCCACCCCTTCGTCGCGCAGCGCCTTGCAGATGCTGATGCCATCACGGAATGGCAACATCAGATCAAGCAGGATGACATCATACTCGCCGGTCAGCGCCATCTGATAGGCGGTTTCACCATCATAGGCATGGTCGCATTCAACGCCTTCAATCGTCAGATAGTCGCTGACGGTGGCGGCGATATCCATGTTGTCCTCGACCAAAAGGACCATGATGTGGGCGGTTGCTTTCATTCACGTCATCTCGTTTTTCAAGACATGCAAGCATGCCGCAATTCAGCCGACGGGTCAGCAGGAAACACCCCGCTGCCCGGTTTGGCACATTAGGCCGATTAGTCTCTCACTTGCTTCAGATCATCTTGGGTGTCGATATCAAGTGCGGCATTTGCAAGTGATAGGGCTATTACGTTATCGGCATATCCATTGATGATTTTGCGCGCGCCAATCGGCCCGGCCAGGCTTTGCAAATCATCAAAGACCGATTTTGGAAAAATGGCAGGCACACCCATTCCATCTTGGTGTCGGGTTGCGACAATCTGTTTGCCGTCAAAGGCCGTGATCAATCGGGTGTAATCATCGCCGGTCAGATTGACCTGATCACACAGGGCAATCAGAACACCATCATACCCGCCGTTGGTCGCGATTTTTGTCATGCCGCACGCAATGGAGCTTCCCATTCCCGTGGACCACTTGTCATTGGTGATAATGGTCACGCCGTTATTCAGACGCGGCGCGACTTCATCGCCATAGGCACCAAGAACCACGAAGGTATCTGGTTTTGGTATCCCTGACAGGGCATCAAGCGCATGTTCGATCATGGGTTTGCCATTGATATCGGCAAGCTGCTTGCGCCCGCCAAAGCGCGCACTTTCCCCGGCCGCCAGAAGAAGCGTGGCCAGTTTCGGTTTCGGGATGTCTGTGCGTGGCGTCATCATCAAGGTCGCATTATTCGGCGGCTTGTGCCAGGGCCGGTGCCGCTGATTGCTTGAACAGGGCGGCATGAATGCCTGACAACATCGAAAGAGCAATGCTTTCGGGAAGTTGCCCGCCGATGTCGAGACCCGCCGGACTTGAAATATCAAATGCCAGATCGTTCCGGGAAATGCCAGCTTCGTTCAGAACATCGCGAAACCGATGGCGTGGACCAAGGGCGGACAGATGTTTGATCGGTGCATCACAAAGCACTGCAAGGGCCGTGGCATCGATGCTGACACTATGGGCCATCAGAATAACTGCATCGACTTTGTGATCGGTCACATAGGTCGCCAAATTATGATCAATCTCGCGCAGGATGGTGCCTGCTGTGGGGAAATGCTCGGCCCGGGCATTTGCCGGGCGCGGATCGACCAGCGTTGTTTGCCAGCCCATCTGATGGGCAATGCCAATCACCGGGCGGGCATCAAGGCCACCGCCCACCACAAGAATATGGGGTTCAGGCTGGATCGGTGTCACCAGCCAATTGCCGTCTTCACGGTTTTCGATATGGGCCGGGCGTTGCCCATAAAGCAAACCAGCCTCGAAATAGCCTTCGACCGCATCGATTTTCTGGAAATAGACGCCGCTTTGACGTTTTTGCAGGGCTTCATACAAATCGCCAAGGCCCAGATCATTCGCGGCAGAAAGTGGCTGGAGCATGATATAGACCGTGCCGCCACATCCCACGCCAAGTTTGAATGACAGATCATCTTCGTCAGTGCCGTCATAGGTCAACATGACAGGCTTGCCGGTCACCATGGCCCGGCGCGCATTGCGGATAATGTCGGCCTCAAGGCAGCCACCGCTGAGCAGTCCGAACTGTTGCCCGCGACCGTTGATCAGCATCATGGCACCGGCCTTGCGATAAGCCGACCCTTCGGTGCGATAAACCGTTCCCAGCACCCATTCAGTGCTGTCGCGGTTTTCCTGCCAGGTGCCAAGCATTGCAGAAAGTTGATTGGTCATATTCCTCGCCCTTTCAGCAAAAGGGTAACTGCCCGGGAAACCACGGGGTGGGGGATGGGGGAAAATGATTCCCCGAGCAGTTATCTCTTACACGAAGTCGAAACCGGCCTTGGTCATGGGAAGATCCAGGATCCGCTTGCCGGTTTGCGCAAAGATCGCATTGGCAACGGCCGGCCCTGTTGGGGGCAGACCCGGCTCGCCAACACCGGTCGGTGCACCGTTCGATGGAACGATGGCGACCTCGACTTCGGGCATTTCGGGATTACGAAGCAATTCGTAGTCCGGGAAGTTGTACTGATCGACTTCACCGTCGGTCAGGGTGATCTGATTGCGCAAGATCGCTGTCAGGCCGTAGCCTGCGCCGCCTTCCATCTGTGCGCGAATGACATCGGGGTTTACAGCTACACCGCATTCAACCGCCATGAACAGCTTGTTTACATGCACGCTGGTGTCATCGACCGAGACATCCGCCACAACCGCGACGCAGGTATTGAACGAGAAGTGGCAGGCAAAGCCGCGCTTATCGCCTTCTTTCCATCCGGAAATGTCACGCACGTGCTTGATGGCTTCAATCATACGGGCCTGGTTCGGCTGTGTTGCGTCCAGCATCGACAGGCGCAGTTCGATCGGGTCCTGACCGCTCTCGGCTGCGACCATATCCATCAGGGTTTCCATGGCATAGGCGGTGTGGGTATGCCCTACCGAACGCCACCAAAGAACCGGCACCGGGTTATGGAAATCCGTCAGGCCGATGGCCTGGTTCGGGATGGAATAAAGGCTTTCGGAAACGCCTTCGACAGAGGTCGCATCAACCCCGTCACGGACCATCATTCCTTCAAAGCTTGTGCCTTTCATGATCGACTTGATCGCAAGGCGATGGTCCCATCCGACGATCTTGCCATCCGCATCCAGGCCAATCTTTGCCCGGTGCGCCGACATGGCGCGGTAATAGCCGCCCTTCATGTCGTCTTCGCGGCTCCAGACCAGTTTGACCGGGACTTTCTTGCCCGAAACGGCAAAGGCCATGGCAGCCTCGGCATTGTAGTCGGCGGTCGGGTTGGCGCGACGGCCAAACGAACCACCGGCATATAGCGTCTTGATTTCGACCTGTTCGGGCTTAAGCCCAAGGATCGCCGCAACCGTCGGCCGCGTGATGGTCGGGAACTGACACCCGTCATGAACACGCACACCAAAATCGGTTGGTTCAATCGTGCAGTTCAGCGATTCCATTGACGCATGCGCCAGATACGGGAAGGTGAAGTCAGCCTCGATGGTTTTTGACGCACCGTCGATCAAGGGTGCGACATTCTCGGTTGTAATTTCGTGGCCGATTTCGAATTCCGGTTTTTCATCAAGCAGGGCCTGATGGGCCGCGATCAGGGCATCGGTGCTGCGGGTTTCAGCAACGCTGAAGTCCCATTCAACCGAAAGCGCATCACGGGCCTGGAATGCGGACCAGGTGTTTTTGCCAAAGGCAACCACACCGGCCTTGTTTGGCAGGACCTGCGCGGCGATGAAACCACCGATATCCTTTGCCGCGCTGTCATCGAAGGAAACAACAGTGCCACCGAATTTCGGGCTGTGCATGATCGCGGCATAAATCATGCCGGGCAGATTGACATCCATGGCAAAGATCGCGGTCCCGGTGGTCTTGCCGTGATTGTCCTTGCGGTGGAGTTTTTCGTTGCCGATCAGCTTGAACTGATCCGGGGTCTTGATTGTCGGCTTTTCAACGGCGTCAAGGGTTGCTGCGATCGCAACGAATTCGCCAAAGTGACCGGAATTGCCCCCTGATGAAATGACGCCGTTCTCAACAGAGATGGTTGATGCATCTACACCCCAGCTTTGGGCCGCGGCACGGACAAGCAAGTCACGCGCGGCAGCACCAGCTTCGCGGTACTGCATGAATGAATTGGCAATCGAGGTCGAACCACCTGTCCCCTGCGCGCCAAAGAACAGGTTCTTGTAACGGACATCATCGGCCGGTGCGAAATCGGTTTTGACGCTGTCCCAGTTGGCATCGATTTCTTCGGCGACCAGGGTGGTCAGGCCGGTGGTTGTGCCCTGACCCATTTCGAAATGTTTGATGATGACGGTGACAACACCGTCGGCATCAATTTTGACAAACGGGTTCAGGTCGGTATTTGCAGTGACCGAGCTTCCGACAGCCAGAACACCCTTGGCATTCACACCAACAAAAAGGGCTGTGGCGCCTGCGGCTGATCCCTTAAGAAAGCCGCGACGGGAAACGTTGATGTTCATGGCTTAGGCCTCCAGCTTTTCAGATGCCAGCTTGATGGCTTCGTTGATGCGGACATAGGTCACACAGCGGCAGGCATTGCCGTACATGTAATCCTTGATTTCCTCATCGGTCGGCTTGGGGTTTTCGGTCAAAAGGCCGATGGCCGACATGATCTGACCGGACTGACACCAGCCGCACTGCACGACATCTTTTTCTTGCCATGCGGCCTGAACCGCCTTGGCGACCTTGTCGGTTGCACCTTCGATCGTGGTGATTTCGCTATCGACCGCATCCTCGACAAAGGTCTGGCAGGAACGGGTCGGGTAACCGTCGACATGCACAGTGCAGGCACCGCAATAGGCAACGCCGCAACCAAATTTGGTGCCGGTAAGTTCCAATTCGTCGCGCAGAACCCAAAGCAGCGGGGTGCCCGGTTCGACATCAACGGTACGGGATTCTCCATTGATCTTAAGCTGATATTGCATGGCCGCCTCATCTCTCTTTCTTGGCTTGTTATGCCTGATCATCGCGTGGGGGCAGGTAACCAAGCGGTAAACGCCCGGAATGCGTGATCTGGTAGCGATGTGATGGCGATCTCCCGGCCGGTCGCAGGGCAATACAGGCAGTCTGCCAAGGGATTTAAGGCGGATGGACGGGACGTCGGAGACGAGAAAGAGATCAAAACAAAAAGCCCGCCAGTGCATGGGACACCGACAGGCTTTTAAGGCCGGTCCGTCAGGTGGGGCGCCTGATGACCGTTAATGAGAGAGGTCGTTATCTCGGCAGGTGGCCATGTTCGCAGACGAACGCGACGTCTTTGCGGGCAATGCCGATATCTTCAAGCACTTCGCGCGGGGCGTTGCGAAGCATTTCCGCATCACGGGCGACCTTGTAGGCTTGTGCCCATTTGCGCGGGAAAAGGACGAGCCAGCGCCAGATGGTTACGCCTGATACCGGCGCGACATTGGTGGTGGCGACGAGGGATCCATTTGTAAACTGTGCTGGCATGATGCTGGCTCGCTAGTTTGTTTGCTAATAAGGGGACAAAGTTTCCTTCGGACCCAAAAACAATTTACGTCTGGATTATGTGAAACGGCGCGCAAAGTTCGCAAATCCGTGCGAGATTTTCGCAAAGAATCTGTAAAAACGATTTTCTTTCGCTGTCTGCTTCGGTCATGTTTATCCGAAGGAAGTTACAGCGTCGTTTGGGATATTGGACCTTGGCGGAACTCGATAAATTTGACTATCGCCTGCTGGAATTATTGCAGGAAAACAGTCGCTTAACAGGTAATGAGCTGTCCGCGAAAGTTGGCCTTTCATCGGCGGCCTGTTTGCGCCGGGTGCAGCGCCTGCGTGAAACCGGGGTGATTGAGCGCGATGTCGCGATTGTGTCGCCCAAGGTGTTTGGCAAGAAGATGATGGTGATCGTGCTTCTGACCATGGAGCGCGACCGCCCGGATCGGTATATGCTGATGCGTGAGGAATTCGGCAGAATGCCTGAGGTTGTGCAGTGTCATCATGTGACAGGGGCGCATGATTTTGTGCTGCGTATTCAGGTCAGTGACATGGAAGAATACAGCGCCTTTGTCGAGCGGGTGTTTCATGAACCCTATATCAAACGCTATGAAAGCCTGGCGGTTTTGGGGTCGCTGAAATAGCGCAAAAAGGGGCTTTTTGGGTATTCACTTAAAATGAATAACCAAGCCCATTATTCAATATTGGTGAAAAGTCTGGCAGCAGACCCAAAACCCGATATTGGACGTCATTTTAATCCTCATACAATTAAAATGACGCCCAAATCGGAAATCCGGCATGCGCGTTTCGTCAAGCCGGGATGGTTTTTTCGGACGCGTCGAACAGGTGGACATCGTTTGACGCGAAATGCAGGCCGACCATGTCGCCTTCCTTGGCGTCGGAATGACCGACAATGCGCACGGTGAACAGGCCAACATCGGGTACATTGACATAGGCGAAGCTGTCGGAACCGAGATGTTCCATGACATCGATCTGGCCGCTCAGGATGGCCTTTGAGGCATCATTGGCGTCACAAAGCGCCATATGTTCGGGGCGAATGCCCATTTTGGTGGCACCTTCGGTGTTGCGGGCAATATCGGATGTGTTGCCATTGCCAAAGGTCAGTGACGTGCCCGTGCCGGTACAGTCGACCACATTCATTTTCGGCGAGCCGATAAACTGGGCGACAAACAGGTTGCCCGGATGACGATAGAGATCAAGCGGGGTGCCGATCTGTTCGATCTGGCCGGCCTGCAGAACGACGATCTTGTCGGCAAGCGTCATGGCCTCGACCTGGTCATGGGTGACATAGACCATGGTGGCCCCAAGTTTCTGGTGCAGGCGGGCGATTTCAAGGCGCATTTCCACGCGCAAAGCTGCATCAAGGTTTGACAGCGGTTCGTCAAACAGGAAGGCGCGCGGTTCGCGGACAATCGCCCGGCCAATCGCGACACGCTGGCGCTGACCGCCTGACAGTGCCTTGGGTTTGCGATCCAGATAGTCTTCGAGTTTGAGCGTTGCTGCGGCCTCATCGACCTTTTGGGTGATTTCGGCCTTGGGCATGCCGGCAACGGTCAGGGCAAAGCCCATATTTTCACGCACGGATTTGTGCGGATAGAGCGCATAGGACTGAAACACCATCGAGAGTTCACGTTCTGCCGGGGGCTTGCCGGTGACGTCATCGCCATCAATCAGGATCTGACCATCGGATGCTTCGACAAGGCCCGAAATCAGGCGCAGTAACGTCGATTTGCCACAGCCGGACGGGCCGACAAAAATCACCAGCTCGCCTTCATTGATCTGAAGATCAATGCCCTTGATGACATCAATCCCGCCAAATGATTTGCGGATGCCTTTAAGTTCGATCTGGCCCATTTTATGTGTTCTCCTGATCTGCGGTGCCGGTTTGGGAAAGGTGTGCGGTGATGGGCAACGTTTCGGGACGGGCCGCCCAGTAAAGCGACATCGATGCCGTCCACGAAAAATCCGTGCCACCGCCACCGCGGCCGGTCACCGGGCAGAAATATTCACGAAAATCGGATTGGTCGATAAGGGACTGCGTGTCACGCCGGATGCGATCGGCAAGGTCGGTTTCGCCATGTTCGATCAATCCGGTAGCGATCATCCAGTTGACCATGGCCCAGACCGGGCCGCGCCAATAACGGATGGAATCAAACAGTTCATGAGTGGGATCAAAGCTTGGAACGCCGTGTTTGACCTGTGATAGCCAGTGGGTCAGGGTTGCTGCCATCTTGGCCGCCCGGGTCGGTTCGACCGGACCGGCAAACAGCGCCAGCCAGCTTCCCGATGTCAGGCCGGTGGCGTGTTCATCACGACGCAAATCAAGCGTGACATAGCCACCAACCGGTTCAGACCACAGCAACTCAAACCCGGCATCAAGACGGGCGAGGCGGGCGGCGGCGCGGGCGGCAATGTCGTCCTGGCCCAGAAGCGTTGCCATATTGATCAGGTCGCGTTCGGCCCGGCGCAGGATGGCATTCATGCCCGGTTCAGCGACCCAGAACGGGCAATCGCGGGCAATGATTTCTGTATCCCAATTGCAATCGCGACCAAACCTGACCAGCGCCATGTAGTGATCGTAGTCGTCGTTTTTCGGACGTTCGTCTTCGTTGACGATATCGGTATCGCGGCGGTGATAGGTGCCAACCCCGGTGGTATCGATAAAGGATAATGGGCGATCCCAGTCGGGCAAATTATCGCGGCCACTTTCCCATGGATGCATGATGGCGACTACGCCACGGCCATCCGGGTCCCGGGCATCGAGAAACCATTGATGCCAGCGATCAAGTTTGGGCAGAAGCTTTGCCGCCCGGTCGCGATGGGCAGCAATGTCTTCGGCCAGAAGCCGTTCGATGACGGTTGCCGCCACAGGGGGCTGGGTGATGCCCGATGTTGGCGGGCTTTTGGCGATATCGGTCGTGCCCCACTGTTCCGGTCCGGGGAAGTAGCTTTTTTCCTCTTTCCAGAAAATGATGTGCGGCACCATGCCGTTGTCCCATTGCGCGGAAAGCAGGCTTTCGACTTCCTGCCAGGCGCGATCAGAATCAAACACCGAAAAGCCAAGGGCAACCAATGCACTATCCCAGTTCCACTGGAACGGATAGAGCTTGGCACTTGGCACGGTATAGCCGCCGCGATCATTGCCGATAAGGATGTCGGCCGCCCGTCTGTTGGTGCCGTGAAGCTGATCGAGTGAAAGGCGCATCTGGCTCATCTGGCTCATCCCTTGACACTCCCGGCGGTCAGGCCCTGAACAAGGAAGCGTTCAAACCACAGGAAAATGACCAGGATCGGAACCGTTGCGATCACCGCACCGGCCATCAGATGTTGACGCGGGACTTCGGATGAATTCAGCGACACGACCCCGCGCGACAAGGTGAAGATGTCTGGATCATCGAGGAACATGAAGGCAAACAGGAATTCGTTCCAGGCGATCATGAAGACATAAAGCGACACCGATGCAAGCGCCGGCAAGGCAAGTGGCAGGGTGATTTTCCAGATCACGCCAAAGCGCGACAAACCATCCATCAGACCGGCTTCTTCGAGTTCGGCCGGAAGGCCACGGAAATAGCCCTGCAGCATATAAAGGGCCACGGGCACGGTGGTGGCCGGATAGACGATCAAAAGGCCAACCACCGTATTGCGCAGGCCAAGCTGGCTAAACACGGCATAAAGCGGAATGACCAGAACGATCATCGGCACGAGATAGATCAGCAGGATCGAGCTTGAAAGGACAGTCTGACCGGGGAACTTCAAACGCGCCACAGCATAGGCGCCGGGGATCGAAAAGGCCAGCGTGATCAAAACGGTGCAGACCGACACGATGGTCGAAATCAGAAGGAAGCGGCCAAAATTGAACTTGGTGAACAGTTCGACATAGCTGTCAAACAGGCTGGCAGCACCCTGTGTCAGATCAATCGACAGATCCAGCGGGTTCAGGAACAGATCCTGCTGGTTCTTAAGACTGGTCATCACCATCACATAGAAGGGCAGTATGACTATCACGCTAAAGAACACAAAGCCAAAGCCCTTGAGCGTTCGGACAATCACCAGATCAATTTTGTAGCGTTTGAGCATGCCCGACTGAATGTCGATCAGGACTGCGCGGTTGGCAAAGGTCACGGCAAGCGCGATCAGCCCGACGCCGAAGGCCTGAATAAGCGAACTTTCAGAGAAGGCCAGACTGAACGGTGCGCCAAAGGAGACCAGCATCATCGAGACGATCACGCCGGCAAAGGCGACAAGATAAAGCCCCGGTGTGCGATCGGCGGGGGCGCGCAGCATGATGATGGCGGCATTGACCGCCCCGCCAAGCGCACCTGCCGAAATGATCGGCGTTGCCGGAAGGCCGGTGATCAGGGTCAGGGAAATGCCGGTGAGGGCAACCGCAATCGTGCCCCAAAGCAATCCGGTCAGCAGACCCAGAAGAAGACCCGTACCGATACGCATTACGAATCCTCCCGATGGACGAATTTGAAATAGAACACGGCAAAGACCAGAAGCAGGATGAAGATGGCCACCGCCACTGCCGCCCCGGCGCCAAGATTGGACAGGGCAAAGCCCTGTTCATAGACATCGACTGTGAGTGTGCGCGTGCCTGCCGCCCCGCCGGTCAGCAGGAAGATGTCGTCAAACTTGTTGAACGTCCAGATGAAGCGCAGCAGGAACAGCGTGGACAGAATGCCAAGAAGTTGCGGCAGGGAAATGTGCCAGAACTGTTGCAAGGGCGTGGCGCCATCGACCTCGGCGGCCTCGTACATGTCTGATGAAATCGACTGCATGCGGGCCAGAATGAACAGGAAGGACAGCGGGAAATAACGCCAGGCTTCAAAGGCAATCACCGTTGCCAGGGCCAGCGGGAAATCGATGGTCAGGCCAAAAACATCAATGGGAATGTCGCGCTGACCAAAGAAGTTTACGCCTTCGTCGGCAAGGTTCATGCGCTGCAAGATGGCGTTGAAGGTGCCGTTGAAGGGATCAAGCAGGATCACCCAGGTAAAGGCGACCGCGATCACGGGTGCCACATAGGGAAACAGGAAAAGCCCGCGAATGATCGACCGCCCGGCAAAGGGTTTGTTGAGCATTTGTGCGGCAAACAGGCCCAATACCAGTGCGCCCAACGTGCCAAAGACGGTGTAGGTAATCGTCACCCACAGCACCGACCAGAATTCGTGGGAATCAAATATCCGCGCGAAGTTATCAAGGGTGAATTCACTGTTGGTCAGGATGTTGTCGGACGTGCCGGTAACGGTGGGTTCGCTATCGCGCGGGGAAACCGGATTGGCGGCAAAGCTTTCATCCGAAACAGCCGTCATTTTAAGCCGGGTGCGTTCGCCAGCCGGAAGGCCATCAAGGGCACAGCGGACCTCGGCCCCCGTGACCGTACAGACATCCCCCGGGTCAGTGACCGTAATGCCCGCGGGCAAAGTATCGGTCAGGACGACGTCGGTAATATCGCCGTCGCGCGATGAATTGCGCAGGCGGTACTGGATTTCAAATTCCTGCCCGGCGATGTCAAAATCGCCCCGGACCCGTTCGGACACCACCGGGGTTGGCGGCCGCAAATCCGATAGTGTGACCGGCTTAACCGAAATCCAGAAATTGGCCAGCAACGGAAACAGGACAATGCCCATGACAATCAGAAATGTCGGGGCCAGCATCCAAAGGGCAAGCCGTGCTTCGCGCCGGGCCATTGGGCCCAGTTTGCCTTTGCGCGGCTGGCTGGTTGCCGGGGGGTGAGCGGTTGAGTTGGAAGGGGCCATCGTCTTGAAATCCGTTGTGAAAATCGGAAATCCGGGGCGCGGTGGTAATCTGCGCCCCGGATCAAGATCGCTTATTCGATGTTGCTGACTTCTTCGTTGATCAGATCAGCAGTTGCATCGGCATTACGTTCGCCATCGATGAATTCGCGCACACGGCGGTTGATGACCTGACTGTTGATGATGCGCGATGCCTTGGCCAGTTGACCTTCGGCAACACCCCAACGGTTTGCGGTTTCAAGACCGGAAACGATATCGGTGATGACGGCCGGGTCATAGAGCTCTGACAGCGGCTTTTTGCGATCCACACCAACCGGAAGCGTAGCCCATGCCTTAACAAATTCATCCGGATTTTCGGCGGTGCCATGACGGACCGGGAATTTGCCTTCGGGTGCGATGGAAAGGGTGCTGGTGTAACCTTCACCAAGCGAGAATTTGACAAATTCCTCTGCCGGGTCGGTATCGGCATCGTTGGTGATACCGAAATAACGGATGTCACCCCAGGCCGCGCCATTCGGATTGGACGGGCCCATCAGGCGGGTGACAACACCGGTTTTCGAGGCGAGTTCGCCCGAGGTCGGGTCGTTATTAATCGTGGGCGGGGCACTGTCGCGCAGGCCTGCCAGTTCATCAAGGATGAAGGGCGACCAGATGATCATCGCTGCTTTGCCCGCGAAGTAAACCTCGCGCGATTGTTTCCAGTACAGATCACCGGGGGGCGATGCATCGGCGAGTTTTTTATAAAACTCAAGCGCCTCGACGAGCTTCGCCTTGTCAAAGCCGACCGAGCCATCGGCGGCCACCGGGGTTGCGCCGTTTGCCAGGAAGACATGTTCGAGCACCTGGCTCATGAAGTTTTCGTCGATCTTGGTCGCGGCGACAAAGCCATACATTTCAGGCGGATTGTGCAGGGCCTCGATGGCCTTGACGATATTGGCGTAGGTGTTGGGGGCCTCAAGGCCCGCCTCGTCAAACAGGTCCTTGCGATAAAGCACCATCTGGGTCCAGCCATCAGAGGGGACCGCTGCAACTTCGCCGTCGAAATCAGCCATGCTAAGCGCTGCCGGGGCGAAGGTATCCTTGCCCAGCTGGTTGACGACTTCGTTGTTGGCTTCGGTATCGAGGATGCCGGCCTCGGACCAGGGCAGGACATATTGCAGCGTCAGATAAATGACGTCTGGCAAGTCACCGGCGGCATAGGCCGCGGTGGCACGCGTGCCAAGTTCGGTTTCAGTGACCGGAATGACTTCCACCGAGGTGCCGGTTTTGGCTTCGAACTCCTTGGCCATTTCTTCTTGTTTGGCCAGGCGTTCGGGTTGTTCTTCGGTGGTCCAGAACCGCAGTTGCGCACTTGCCATGCTGGTGGAAACCAGCAGACCAGCGGCAGCGAGTGTCAATGATCGAGTCAATGCACGCGTAAACCTTGTTTTCATGAGATGCCTCCCTTGGCATTGGCGGCCAGCTTCAATGCTGGCGGGTTGGCTGACCCACGGACGGTCAGCGATGCTTCCCACAGGATTTGGGAAAATTCGGATGCAGGCGAATTTGCCTTGTTTGCCTGCGCAACAATGATCCGGCCGACTTCACGGCCGATCTGATAGCTGGCCTGGCTCATGGTGGTCAGGCCGGGATGGATGGCTTCGCCCATCGGCAGGCCATCAAAACCAATCACGGACATTTCCGATCCGACGTCGATACCGGCATGGGCCAGCGCATGGATAGCGCCGATGGCAACCGCATCGGTGACGCACAAAATGGCGGTCGGATGATCGGGCAGTTTGAGAATTTCCAAAACGGCCTCGCGGGCCGCCAGTTCATTGGTGATGCCGTCATGCATATAGCCCGGAAGAATGTCGCAGCCCTTGGCCTTGGTCGCGGCAAGATAGCCCGCACGGCGTTGCCAGGCGTAATTAAGCTCGGGGTCGCCACCGAGATAGGCGATCTTGCGATGGCCAAGGCCGACAAGGTAGTTCACCGCATCGACAAAGGCCTTTTCGTTGTCGATATCAAGCCATGCATAGTCGTCACAGTTTTCGGTGCGCCCTTGGGCCACAAACGGGATGTGGGATGTGCGCAGGAAATCAATGCGCGGATCATGGCGTTTGGTGCGGGCAACAACAAACCCGCCAACCTTGCCCGATTGGATCAAACGGTCCATGACTTCGACCTCGTCATGACCATCGGGGACGGCGGAAACCAGCAAGTCCCAATCAGACAGGGCAAGTTCGGTGGCAAGCCCATCGAGAATTTCGGCCAGAAACGGATCAATCTGATGGCCGTCGCGGGCAGGCAGGACAAAGCCGATGGTTTCGACCACGCCACGGGCAAGACGCCGTGCGGTGGTTGACGGGCGATAGCCCAGCTCATCGGCGGCCTTGCGGACACGGGCAACGGTCTTTTCAGCGATATCGGGATAGTTGTTCAACGCGCGCGAAACGGTTCCTTCGGACAAACCAAGATGTTTGGCCAGCCGGGCAATCGACATGGTTTCGTTTTGCTTCCGAACGCGCGGCACGGAACCTCCCTGAGTGTCTTCGTTAGAGCCTGTTGCATCAAATTTGCCTCACTTTGCCGAGGACATCCTTCTGTCCGGCAAAGAAAGGTCCGCTGTGCGTAGCGGGGCTACGGTTCAAGGACCTTGACGCTGCGGGGCGGAAGAATGTCCCGGCCCACAGGGTTCGTTTTTGGCGGCGTTTCGCGGCGTTACACCGTTTGACCGATGCGCCGCATCGCTCTGCACGCTGTGCCTTGCCAAACGACACGCCAAAAACAAACAAAGCGAAGCAAATTTAATGCAACAGGCTCTACTGCTTTTCACCGCCTTTTTGACGGTGTTTCCTGTTCCGAAACCGCTTTCGGAACAGGGAAACGCTATCCGAAACCGCTTTCGGTTGTCAAACAGTTGATTTTGAACGATTTATTTTGCAACGCGGCAGCGGGTTGAGGCTACCCGCAAGGGTGGGGTGAAATCGCGTGTAATTCATGCACGCCAAGCCTTGTGCGCAAATTCATCAACCAAAGGTATAGAATTCAGTGCACGCCGTATTTTGCGGCGCAAACCTTCGGTATGCCGCGCGTGGGTGGTGTGTTTTGGCGTGTTGGGCGGTGACTCGCGCGGCTGCTTTATCCAAGACGGTGCGTGATGCCATCAGTGGCAATTCTGTCGGGGACGGTCCCGTTACAGAGCGGAGCTCGATTTTATCTGCTAAGTATTGAATTTCCTTGCCTAAAACAGGGCAAATCATATCACATGGCGGTATGACAGACCAAAATGCTGAGATTAATCCGAATGCCATTGCGCAAGTAAAGGTTCTGGCCCTGCTTGGCGCGGTGTTGCTTGTCGGGTCGAATTCGTTTGTTTTAAGTCCGATCCTGTCAGAAGTGGCAAGCGGGCTTTCGACGCAGACCTATCATGTGGCCTGGGCGATTTCGGCGTTCGGGGCGGCGACGGCCCTATCGGCGCTGACCCTGGCCGGGATGATTGACCGGATGTCGGTCGGGCGTGTTTTGGGCGGTGCGGCCCTTTTACTGGCGGTGGCGCAGGTTTCAAGCGGGTTGAGCCAGCATTGGGTTTGGTTGTGTCTGTCGCAGGCGCTGGCCGGGGTGGCGGTTGGTGTGTTGTTGCCGGGATCCTATGCCACGGTCACCGCCACAGCCCCAAAGGGGCGAGAAGCCGCGCGGCTTGGTGTGGTTTTGACCGGGTGGGCGTTATCGTTGGTGGTGGCAGTCCCCGCCGCGGCGTTCATTACCGAGCAATTTGGCTGGCGGATGGTTTATTTCCTGAT
Source organism: Thalassospira sp. CH_XMU1458 (assembly GCF_037027205.1). Taxonomy (NCBI): domain Bacteria; kingdom Pseudomonadati; phylum Pseudomonadota; class Alphaproteobacteria; order Rhodospirillales; family Thalassospiraceae; genus Thalassospira; species Thalassospira sp. CH_XMU1458. The sequence continues at coordinate 387,704 of NZ_JAYMDW010000003.1, forward strand.
GGCCGGGTTGTCGGTCCTGGTGGCCGGTATTCTGGTGATGTTGCTGTCGGATGTGCGCGGCGGGATGAGCACGCGGACATCGCCCTTGCGCGCATTTCGGCTGCCGGGGGTTTGGCAATTACTGGCGGTGATGCTGGTTTATATGACGGCGTTTTACGGCTGTTTTGCGTTTTTCGGGGTGGGTGTGCGCACGGCCTTTGACCTGTCAGCGCAGGGCAGCGGTATGTTTGTTATGGCCTATGGCGTGGGGTTTGGCGTCATGGGATTTGTTTTGGGGGTGATATCGCCCAAAATTACCCGCGGGTATTTGTGCCTGGTGTTGATCGCGATTGCGACAAGCTATGCCACTTGGGGATTGACCCTGCAAAGCCAGATCAGCGCCATGGCGGGTACTGCCATCTGGGGGATGCTTAATCAGCTTGGTCTGAATGCGATGGTGGTGTCGCTTAACCGTCAGGCGTCTGATGCGCGCGGGGCGGTGATGGGGCTGAATAGTGCGGTGACCTATTCGGCGGTGTTTGCCGGGCCGATGATTATGGGACCGATTTATGCCGGGTTCGGCTTTGCCGCCGTGGCCGGGTTTGGAGCTGTTTTGGTGATGTGTGGTGTGGTCGTGAGTTGGCGACGCGCCTGAGATCTGGAATCTATAGCGGTTCGAATGTCGGTAGATTCCCGCCTTCGCGGGAATGACGACCTTTTCAAAAACGCGAAATGGCGGGCAATGTGTGCCCGCCATTTCGTTTGTATTTTGTGAGGTGCGCTTAGGAGAAGTCGAGCGCGCGGTCGCCGTTGGCGTCCTTGATGCGGGTCGGAAGACCCATGCCGTTCAGCAGGTTGAGGAACGGTTTGGATGGCAGTTCTTCGACGTTTGCCATTTTCTTCACGTCCCACTCGCCGGTTGCGATCAGCATCGCGGCCGCGACGGGCGGTACACCCGCGGTATAGGAAATGCCCTGGCTTCCGACTTCATTGTAGGCGTCCTTGTGGTCTGCCACGTTATAAATCAGGACTTCGGTTTCCTTGCCGTCCTTCGTCCCCTTGACCAGATCACCGATGCAGGTCTTGCCGGTATAGTCCGGTGCCAAGGAGCTTGGGTCCGGCAGGCAGGCCTTGACGACCTTGAGCGGCACGACTTCGAGGCCCTCGGCGGTGGTGACCGGTTTTTCGGACAGAAGGCCGATGTTTTTCAGGACCGTGAAGACATTGACGTAGTGATCGCCAAAGCCCATCCAGAAACGGACGTTTGGCACGTCAAGGTTCTGGGACAGGGAATGGACTTCGTCATGGCCGGTCATGAAGGTCTGGCTTTCGCCGACAACCGGCATGTCCCAGATCTTTTTGACTTCGAACATCTTGTTGGACTGCCATTTGCTGTCCTGCCAGGAATAGACCGTGCCGGTGAATTCGCGGAAGTTGATTTCCGGATCGAAGTTGGTGGCAAAGTATTTGCCGTGGCTGCCAGCGTTGATGTCGATGATGTCGATCGACTCAATTTTATCGAAGTAGTCTTCGACAGCCAGTTTGGCATAGGCATTCACCACACCCGGATCGAACCCGACACCGAGGATCGCGGTTACGCCAGCGGCCTCGCACTCGGCACGGCGTTTCCATTCATAGTTGGCATACCATGGCGGGGTTTCGCAGATTTTGTCCTGCTCTTCATGGATGGCAGTATCGAGATAGGCGACACCGGTTTTGATGCAGGCCGACATGACCGGCATGTTGATAAAGGCAGAGCCGACATTAATGACGATCTGGCAGCCGGTTTTTTCGATCAGGGCCGCAGTGGCATCAACGTCGGTGGCATCCAGGGCGTGACCTTCAAGAACGCCGGGGTTCTTAAGGTTTTTCTTTTCGTGGATGCTGTCGATGATGGACTGGCACTTTGATGCCGTGCGCGATGCGATATGAATATCGCCGAGCACGTCATTATGCTGTGCGCATTTATGTGCAACGACCTGGGCGACGCCACCTGCGCCGATAATCAGAACATTCTTTTTCATGTCGGGCCAAAAACTCCCCTGTTTTGAGAGGTGGGGAAACACTTCCCCGGTTCGCTATGAAAACTGCGCTTTCGTGTTTTACGAAAGGCTCGAAACGTAGTCGTCAAATGTGAACTCACGCACAACGCGCTCTGTTCCGTCGAGTTCCCGGATCACGATGGACGGCATGCCGACCCCGTTAAACCAGTTCTTTTTCACCATGGTGTAGCCGGCCGCATCCTGAATGGAGATACGGTCGCCGACCTTGATCTCGTTTTCGAAATCAAATTCGCCAAATACGTCGCCGGCAAGGCAGGACTTGCCGCAAATCATGTAAGGGTGATCGCCCGTGTTCGGCAGGACCTTGGCATTTTCGCGATAGATCAGAAGATCGAGCATGTGGGCTTCGATCGAACTATCAACGATGGCAAGGTTTTTGCCGTTAAACAGGGTATCAAGCACGGTGACCTCAAGGGTGGTGCTTTTGGTGATCGATGCTTCGCCGGGTTCGAGATAGACCTGCACGCCGAATTTCTCGGAAAACGCCTTGAGCCGCGCACAGAATTTATCGAGCGGGTAATCTTCACCGGTGAAGTGAATGCCGCCACCGAGGCTGACCCATTCAACACGCGCGAGAAGCGAGCCAAACTTTTCCTCGATATTTCCAAGCATCTGATCAAACAGATCAAAGTCGGCATTTTCGCAGTTATTGTGGATCATGAAGCCGGAAATGCGGTCCATCACGGCTTCGACCTTGGCGACATCCCATTCACCCAGACGCGAGAACGGGCGCGCCGGATCGGCCAGATCGAAGCTTGAGGTCGAGACCTGCGGGTTAAGGCGCAGGCCGCGCACGATGCCCGATGCCTGATCGGCAAAGCGGGTCAGCTGGCTGATGGAATTGAAGATGATCTTGTCGGCATTCTCAATGACTTCGCCGATTTCATCATCGGAATAGGCGACGCTATAAGCGTGGGTTTCCTTGCCGAATTTCTGGCGGCCCAGCTTGACTTCATAGAGCGACGAGGACGTGGTGCCATCCATATATTCTGACATGAAGTCAAACACCGACCAGGTCGCAAAGCATTTAAGCGCAAGCAACGCCTTGGCACCGGAATGTTCGCGCACATAGGCGATCTTTTCCATGTTGCTTTTAAGCTTGGACTTGTCGATCAGATAATAGGGCGTTGCGGGCATGGACGGCTCTCTACAACTATGTCACGGGGAATGCGGGTGAACTCGGAACGCGCGATCACGCTGTCAGGTTCCGGGTTTGGGCAAAATCACCAAATTGGTGGGGCAACCGGCTTTTCTAGTGGTCAGCCTGACGGTGCGTCATCCAATAGACGGAGACAGATAAACTGTATTCATTCATCAGATGCCTCCATCCTTCGGGTTTGCCAAATGCGTTTTGCTGCGTCCCAATAGCAGCGGGGGCAGGGGCGGTCAATACTGCAATGTCGCCTTTATTAGGCGATTTCGCGCCTCTCTGCATGTTGTGGTTTCATGACGGTTTGATCAAGGGGCAATCGCATTGATTTCGAAGGGCCATTGCCCCATCTGTTGATCATGGGGCGCATTCATGATTACCATCATGGTGTCGCGCCCGTAACACGGATACATTCAGACGGAGGAGGCCCCATGTCACCTGCACCTGTAAGTGTCGACCATCTTGCATTTCCGACCCGCGATCTTGAGGCGACCGACCATTTTTATTCCAAAGTGGTGGGCGCAACACTGGTCCACGCGGAAAGTGGCTATAGCCCGTCGTGGAAATCCGATTATTTGCTGATTACCTATGCGCTGCCCGATGGTACGCGCCTGTCCTTCTTTGACTGGCCGGCCGATACCGGGCCTTATCCGGACGATCCAAACATGCCCGATGATGTGTTTCATATCGGGTTGCGGTGTTCCGCGCCGCGCGATGTGATCGCCTGGCAAAACCATCTTTTCCAGCACAAGGTGGTCTATCACAGCGAGGATGACGGCAAGTCGCGCCGGTTATTTATGCGCGATCCCAACGGCATTCGGTTCGAAATCTTTGCCTCTGAAATTGCCAAATCCGGCGAGGATCATGAAGGAAACGCGCGTTCCGTCATGGGCGAGTGGCAAAAGATTGCCAGTGCCTGAGCTTAGAAGTGCCTGAGATTGCAGATGCCTAAGAGGGGCCGCTAGCCGGGGCAGGGGCCGGTACTTTGACGGACGATCAGTTCGGTCGGGATGATCACCGGCCCGGTTTCGCCGTGCGACGGCGGCGTTTTTGATCCCAGACGATCCAGAAGCAAGGCTATCGCCTGTTCGCCCAGACGGCGGCGGGGTTGGCGCACGGTGGTGATCGGCGGGTCATAGGCCGCGGCATGCGGAATATCGTCAAAGCCGACAACCGAAAGGTCATGCGGGATGCGAAGCCCGACTTCCTTGGCCGCCACAATCACCCCGATCGCCATGCCGTCACTGGCACAACAGACCGCCGTTGGTCGGGTCTTTGGATCGGCCAGAAGGGCGCGGCCGGCGGCAATACCGGAATCGATGGAAAAATCGCCGCGATAAATCAGGCCTGGCTCGTGGGCGATGCCGGCCGATTTCAGGGCGCGACGATATCCGGTCACGCGATCCGTGGTCAGGATGTTGCCCGTCGGGCCACTAACATGGGCGATGCGGGTATGGCCGAGATCAATCAGATGGTTGGTCGCAACAAAGGATGCCTCGTCATTGTCAATGATGACGGTTGGCAAAGCACATCCCGGAATGCGTTCGCAGGCAATCACCACCGGTGGTGTGGCGTTTGCCGGGGCCTTGGCAAGTGGTGCCGGAAGCCTGCCATTGAGCAGGATCATCGCATCTGCCTGATTGCTGCGCAGATAGGCGGCATAGGTTGCTTCGCGTTCGGGATCGTTTTGTGTGTCACCAATCAGGACATTGTAGCCCGCCTGGCTGGCCCCCTTTTCAATGCCCGACAGAATCGCCGAAAAGAAAGGGTTTCCGATATCGGGCACCAGCAAAAGAATCATCCCCGAACGGTTCAGACGCAGGTTCCGGGCCATGACATTGGCGGTGTAACCGGTCGCGGCGATGGCAGTTTGCACTCTTTCGCGTGTGGTTTCGGAAACCACATTGGGTTTGTGCAAGGCCCGGCTGACAGTGGCAATAGACACCCCTGCCTGGCGGGCAACATCTTCAATCGTCGCGATTTTTTCAGTCATTCTTCTTCCTACTCCGCCGGTTGCAGGCTGTCCAGCGGCATTCGACGCCCGGATCGGCAGGTGATTTTGATCACTCCGAGCAAAATGTAAAGGTTTACATCGAAAATGAAAACGTTTACACAGAGCTTAATCAAGAGTTGATCGCAAAAAATGCGACGCTAGGGAGGATATATTCATGACGGATGCGGCTGTTCACGCCGTTAATCCCGATCAGCAGGCGCGCGTGCGGCTGTCCGGTCGGGAGATTTGCAAGTCATTTGGCCCGGCACAGGTGCTTTTCGATGTTTCCATCGATCTGCGTGCGGGGGAAGTGCACGCGCTTTTGGGCGAAAATGGTGCGGGCAAATCGACGTTAGTGAAAATCCTGTCTGGCTACCATCAGCCGACCAGTGGCGCGCTTAGTCTTGATCAGACTGAAGTCACGTTTGAAGACAGTGAAGTTGCCGAAAATCATGGTGTCATCCTGATCCATCAGGAACTGAACCTGGCCGAGCAACTGACCGTCGAAGAGAACATTTTCCTTGGCCGCGAGATCAAGCGGGGCTGGTTCCTTGATAAGGCGGCGATGCGCGCGGAAGCCAAAAAGCTTCTGGATCAATTGCAATGCGATGTCGATCCGCGCACGCGCATCAAGGATCTTGCGGTTTCGGACCGTCAGATGGTCGAAATTGCCAAGGCACTTTCGAAAAACGCCGATATTCTGATCCTTGATGAACCGACCGCGGTCTTGACCGGGCGCGAGGTTGATATCCTGTTTGATCAGATCCGACGCCTGCGCGAACAGGGTGTCGCGATCCTTTACATTTCCCACAAGCTTGACGAGATCAAGGCGATTGCCGACCGGGTGACGGTTCTGCGCGACGGGCGCCTGATCACGACCGAGCCGGTGACTGATGTTGAAAAAGACGACATGGCGCGCCTGATGGTGGGGCGGGACATCAAACAGATGTTCCCCGACCGCGCGCCGGTTGAGGCCCATGATGTTGCCATGTCTGTTCGCAATGTATCGGTTGAGGGCCAGGTGCGTGACGCCAGCTTTGATTTGCGTCGGGGCGAAGTTCTGGGCTTTGCCGGGATTGTCGGGGCCGGGCGGACAGCCTTGATGGAGGCGATCATTGGCCTGCGCGACAGATCATCTGGCGAGATCGAACGCAATGGTGAGCCGGTTTCGATCCACAGCCTGCAAGATGCCAAGAAATGCGGCATTGCCTATCTGACCAAGGATCGCAAGGGCAGCGGGTTGTTGCTGAATATGGATATGCGGCCCAACCTGACTTTGCTGGCACTTGAAAAATTCGGGACCGTGATCCTTAATCGCAAGGCCGAAGAAGCCGCACTTGCCAACGCGATCGAGGCCTTTGACATTCGCGCGGCCGATCCGAAAGCCAAGGTCGGTGATTTTTCCGGCGGCAATCAGCAGAAGCTGTTGCTAGCCAAGGTCATGGAAACCGACCCGGAAGTCGTGATCATCGACGAGCCGACGCGCGGCATCGATATCGGCACCAAAAGCCAGATTTATCATTTCATCGGCGATCTTACCAAACGCGGTAAATCCGTCATTCTTCTGTCGTCTGAAATGCCGGAAATGCTTGGCCTGTCTGATCGCATCGCGGTCATGGCGGCAGGCCGTATCACAGGCATTCTCGAAGGAAACGACCGCAACGAGCATGAAATCATGCGGCACGCGACAGGAATTTCAGGCAAGCAGGGAGTGTCTGTTCATGAGTAGCCTTGAGCGCTCTGAAGCTTCGACTTCGAGTGGTTTCAATATCGATTTCAAAGCCTTGGGTCCGTTTTTGGCCCTCGTTGGCCTGTTTGTTCTGGGCACGGGTATTAATGACGCGTTCCTGAGCGGCGGCAACCTTTCGAATATTTTCACCCGTGCGGCCTTTATCGGCATCATCGCGGTCGGTGCTACCTTTGTGATCACCGCGGGCGGCATTGATCTTTCGGTCGGCTCCATGGCGGCGTTTATTTCGGGTGCGATGATTGTTGTGATGAATACGCTTGTCGCAACGCTGGGTGCCGGGATCGAGACGGTTTTGATCGGTGTGGTGCTGTCAGTCTTGCTGGGGATTGCGGCCGGGGCCGTTAATGGCCTGGTCAGCACCAAGGGCAAGATCGAAGCGTTCATCGTCACACTTGGCACCATGGGGATTTACCGGTCGCTTGTGACCTATATGGCTGATGGCGGGACGCTGTCGCTTGATTTTGATGTGCGCGGTGTTTATCGCCCGGTCTATTACGGCGACATTCTGGGCATTCCTGTGCCGGTACTTGTGTTCTTTGCCGTGGCGGTTGCGGGCTATGTGCTGCTGAACATGACGCCGTTCGGGCGGAAATGCTTTGCCATCGGTTCGAACGAGCAGGTTGCGCGGTATTCGGCAATCCATGTCGACCGGGTGAAGACGCTGACCTATGTCATTCAGGGGCTGTGCGTGTCGGTTGCGACCATCATTTATGTGCCGCGTCTTGGGTCTGCCTCAAGCTCGACCGGGGTGCTTTGGGAACTGGAAGCCATTGCTGCCGTGATCATTGGTGGCACGATGCTTAAGGGTGGCTATGGCCGGATCTGGGGCACGGTGATCGGCGCGATCATGCTGACCACGATTGGCAATATTCTTAATTTGACGGATGCGATCAGTAACTATCTGAACGGAGCAGTTCAGGGTCTGATCATCATCGTTGCGGTATTCCTGCAGCGCGGGGACTGGCGACGCAAAAAGAGCAAATAACCGGCGATCAACGTCCGGGAAGAATGTGAAAACGCATCATTTTTTTGATCAGGAGGAAACGTTGATGAAAACGTTTACAAAATATCTGGGGGCCGCCTGTGTTCTGGGCCTTGGTTTGGCATCGACCGGTGCAATCGCACAGGAAAAGATCAAGATCGGGGTTTCGATCCCGGCAGCGACCCATGGTTGGGCAGGTGGCCTGAACTGGCATGCCGAACAGGCCGAAAAGCGTATTGAGGCAACCTATCCCAATATCGATGTCATTGTGGTCAGCGCGAATGGTGCAACCGAACAGGCAAACGACCTTGAAGATCTGGTGTCGGTTCAGAATATCGACGCGTTGGTCGTCTTGCCGTTTGAGTCTGATCCACTGACCGTTCCGGTCCAGCAGGTCAAACAGGCGGGCAAGTTTGTCACCGTGGTTGACCGTGGCCTTTCGCTTCCGGGGATTGAAGACGTTTATGTTGCGGGTAACAACCCGGAACTTGGCCGTGTTTCGGGCGAGTACATCCGTGAACGCCTGAATGACGAAGGCAAGATCGTTGTTCTGCGCGGCATTCCGACCACGATTGATACCGAGCGTGTGGACGCCTTTGTCGAAGCGCTTGACGGCTCGAATATCGAAATCCTTGATATGAAACATGCCAACTGGAACCGTGATGACGGCTATGAAGTGATGCAGGACTTCCTGTCACGCTTCCCGGAAATCAACGCGGTCTGGGCACAGGATGACGACATCGCCCTTGGTGTGATCGAAGCCGTCAAACAGGCTGATCGTACCGATGAGATGTTCATCGTTGGCGGTGCTGGCATGAAAGACATCATCAAACGCGTGATGGATGGCGATGAACTGACCCCGATTGATGTTCTGTATCCGCCGGCAATGATCGCAACTGCGATGGACGTGACCGTTATGAAGTTCACGTCGAACGCACCGGTTGAAGGTCGCTATATCCTGGGTGCGACCGTTGTTACCCAGGAAAATGCCGAGAACTTCTATTTCCCGGACAGCCCGTTCTAAACGAACTTTGGTTGGGACAAGCACTCTTGCGTCGGGCGGTCGCCGCCCGACGCAGCCCGATTTCCACTGATTTCCACCAGAACGCAGTTAAAGAGGTCTGAGATGAAAACGCTTAAGGGACCGGCGATTTTTCTGGCGCAATTTGCCGGCGAGGAAGCCCCGTTCGACAGTCTTGACGCGATTGGTCGCTGGGCGGCGTCACTCGGCTATAAAGGTGTTCAGATTCCAAGCTGGGACAAGCGCCTGTTTGATGTCGAAAAGGCCGCCGAAAGCAAGGATTACTGTGATGAAGTGATCGGTAAACTTGCCGGGCACGGCGTGCAGGTGACCGAACTTTCAACCCATCTTCAGGGCCAGCTTGTGGCGGTCCACCCCGCCTATGACGAGATGTTTGACGGTTTTGCCGTGCCCGAAGTGCGCGGCAATCCAAAGGCGCGTCAGGAATGGGCGGTCAAACAGGTCAAGGCCGCGATCAAGGCATCGCAACATATGGGAATCAACGCCCATGCAACATTTTCCGGCGCACTGGCCTGGCCGTTTGTTTATCCGTGGCCGCAACGCCCGGCCGGATTGATCGAAACCGCGTTTGACGAACTTGCCAAGCGCTGGACACCGATCCTGAATGCGGCTGACGAGGCGGGTGTTGATGTTTGCTATGAAATCCATCCGGGCGAGGACCTGTTTGACGGGGCGACGTTCGAGATGTTTTTGGAACGGGTGAAAAATCATCCGCGCGCCAACATCCTGTATGATCCGAGCCACTTCGTGCTTCAGCAGCTTGATTACCTTGATTTCATCGATATTTATGCTGATCGCATCCGCATGTTCCACGTCAAGGATGCCGAGTTCAATCCAACCGGCCGACAGGGTGTTTATTCCGGGTATCAGGGCTGGGTTAATCGGGCAGGCCGGTTCAGGTCGCTTGGCGACGGGCAGGTTGATTTTGGCGCCATCTTCTCGAAACTTGCGGCGATTGATTTTGATGGCTGGGCTGTGCTCGAATGGGAATGCGCGCTCAAACATCCCGAAGACGGTGCCCGCGAAGGGGCCGAATTCATTAAAAACCACATCATTCGTGTGACAGAGAAAGCCTTTGATGACTTTGCCGACGGTGGCACGGACGAGGCGGCCAATCGCCGCATCCTTGGCATCGACTAGCAGCATCACGGGCAATACTCGTCCATTTGGACTTTGGAGGCAGATATGAGCAAACAAACATCGCTTGGCCGTCGTTTGCGCCTGGGCATGGTTGGCGGCGGGCAGGGGGCCTTCATCGGGGCCGTTCATCGCATCGCGGCACGACTGGATGATCGCTATGAACTGGTGGCAGGTGCGCTTTCATCCAAGCCCGATGTCGCAGCGGCCTCGGCGGAAGAACTGTTTATCGATAGTGACCGCAGCTATGCCAGTTTTGAAGACATGGCCAAACAGGAAGCAGCGCGTGAAGACGGCATTGATGTCTGTGCGATTGTCACACCCAACCACCTGCATTTCCCAGCCGCGATGGCGATGCTGGATGCCGGTATTCATGTGATTTGCGACAAGCCGCTTTGCATGACCGTCGATGAGGCCGAAAAGATCGCGGCCAAGGTCAAGGAAACCGGCCTTCTGTTTGCCTTAACGCACAACTACACCGCCTATCCGATGGTGCGCGAGGCGCGCCAGATGGTGGCGGATGGCAAGCTTGGCAATATCCGGCTGGTGCAGGTCGAATACCCGCAAGGCTGGATGGCAACCAAGGTCGAGGATACCGATAACAAGCAGGCCAACTGGCGTGCCGACCCGGCCAAGGCCGGGATGGGCGGGGCACTTGGCGATATCGGAACCCATGCGCATAACCTTGCGAACTTTGTGTCTGGCATGACGCCGAGTGAACTTTGTGCCGATGTTGATGCCATCGTCGAGGGCCGCAAGCTTGATGACAATGTGCAGATCCTGATGCGCTATGAAAATGGTGCACGCGGCATGCTGTGGGCCAGCCAGGTGGCGATTGGTCATGAAAACGGCCTGCGCCTTAGGATCTATGGTGACAAGGGCGGCCTTGAATGGGCGCAGGAACATCCAAACCACATGCATTTCCGCCCGCTTGACGGACGTCCGGAATTGCTGACCCGCGGTGGGGCAGGCATCGGGGCCGAAGGTCTGCATGGTGTGCGCGTGCCGCCGGGGCATCCGGAAGGGTATCTTGAGGGCTTTGCAAACCTTTACACCGATTTCGCCGATCAGTTGGTTGCGCATCTGACCAATGAAAAGGCCGATGCCGCCGCCATGTTGGTGCCCGGCGTCAAGGAAGGTCTTGAGGGCATGAAATTTGTCGAAGCCGTCGTGCGTTCCGGTCGGGACGGGGCCGTTTGGGTCAAAATGTGATCATTTCGCGCAATCGGGAAATCTGGGGATTTCCGTGTGCGCGAATTCACCATTGAAACGTGTTCTTCCCGTCCGGCGCTCTGTCGGCATTGAGCCGCAGCCTTATTGGTTGCGGCTCTTTTTTTAGCGCTTGACGAATTCCTTGCCGTCAATGGTCAGAACGCGACCATTGAAGGTGCAATTTGCACTGCCATTTGGGATGGATGTGCGTTGAAGAATAGCCCCTGATCCAGCGTCGGAATAGATACCTTCGCCGTAATCAAAGCTGATGCTGTTGGCAGAGGTGTTGAAATAGAAGTCGATGTCGAATTGATACTCGCTACCATACGTGCGCTGGCGGAAATGTCCGCTGCCGCTGCCTGATCCGTTCATCGTGTATTGGGTCAGGTTGCCATCCGCAGAAAAGGTGCCGGTCGCCGTGGTGCAATCATCAGGTTTCCTGGGGGCCGCTGCTTCGCGTGCGGCCTGTTCCGCCGCGGCGATACGGCGCACTTCCGCTTCTTTCGCGGCTTCCTCTGCTGCTTTGGCTGCTGCGATCTGTGCGATGCGGCGTTGTTCAGCCTGTCGTTGTTGTTCAAGTTCGGCGAGGTGTTTGTCTTCGGCGATCTTGGCATTCAATTCAGCTTCGGATGCCAGCTTCTCACCCTTGTAGTATGCGCAAGTGGATATCACATCCGGTGATGGCCCGCAGTCACGCAGGCCAACATAGCTATCGCGCGCGGCATAGTCAGAATACTGCACCCAACTGCCATCGGTATTGGTGAAGCGGCCTTCGCCACTGGGATTATCACCATCGACTTCTCCTTCCCAGACCGACCCGCTGAGTTGTGTCAGTTTACCTTCTTTGGGGACGACGGCCTCGAATGTGCCTTCAAAGGTTTTACCGTTCTTCCATTTAATTGTGGTGCCGGCAATCTGTTCGAACTTCTTGCGGTTAAAGCGTCCCTGGTAAACGCCTTCCCCCGTCAGTGTTACCTTGCCGGTAATTTCATCCGGGGTGATATTGGCGTTGCTGATGACAGCGACTTCTGAGCCATCACGAAGAACCGTGATCGTGCCATTGCCTGCGACCTGTCCGTTGACCTGTGGTCCCCGGAATTCGAAAAGCCATTGTCCCTGATGTTCTACGATGACGGGAAGATAGGTATCTTTGGCATAAGACGCCGTGCTTGCCGCCATAAGTGCGAAGTCATTATAGACAGGCTCAGTTGTGGTGCTGACGCTGTTTGAAAATACGCCATATTCTGCTGTCAACCGGACAAGTTTTCCGGCTTCGACCTTAATGATGCTATCTGCCTTGATCTGTGAATTGTGCGTCAGGCGCACGCGATACTCACCGGGCCACAGCTGGACGGCGTGGATCCGGCCCATGGCAACTTTATCTGCATGCGCACCGATAAAGTTCTCGGAACTGCTGGTCGGGAATACAGAAGCGCTCCAGTAATCGTCATAGGTGCCGCCTGCACCGATGACAAACTGAACCAGACCCCAATTCAGCGTACTTTTCTTCATGCCCTTTGGAGGGGCGTTTGAAGGTGTCGCTGTTGATACAGCTGCTGTCGTTTTTGCAGTTGTCGTCTCAGGTTGACTGGCGGTATCGGTTCCTTCTGATTGCGAAGGCGTTATCGCGTTCATGATATTACTGGTTAATTGATCAAAATCAGTTGTCTGGCATCCTGCGAGCAAAAAGCTTGCGGCAAGTAACAGACTTCCAGCGGTAAACGATGATTTTGTGAGTTTGGTTTGACCCTGCATTAAAGCCCCCTGATGCAGACCCTGATCAGGGTATTTGGGCAGAAAATTTAAATTCTGAAAAGTGAATTTAGCCTGCACGCTGGCTTTTTGGTTGCGCCTTAAAAAGGCAGTTCATCGCCAAATACTGACCGTTCAGAACGGCTTTTGCGCAACGCTGCGTAAGAGGGAACGCGAATGTATACTTTTGGGTGATGAAAGGCCTGACTGGTGTGCGGATCAAAATCCAGGCCATAAATTCAATTTTTAATCAATAGAATCAGAAGCTTGTTGAGCCTTTTACGCGCGTGATTGCGGCGTAATGCGCCCCATGGTTTTCCACGAAGTGAAAAAGACTTGCCTCTTGGTTGATCCCCTATTGCTGGATTTTCCGTAAAGGTGTTTCCTAGGATCATAAAAAATAAGACTACTTTCAGGGAAATCACCGGGAGCGTCCGCATGCCCGAGAAGCCAAAGCTTCTGATAACGCGACGATTGCGTGATGCCGTTCAGGCACGCGCCGCGCGGGACTATCAGGTTCTGACCAATGCCGAAGACCGCGTGTTCACGCGTGAAGAGCTCATTGAAAAGTGCCAGCAGGTCGATGCTGTCCTGCCTTGCCATTCCGAGCATTTTTCGGCTGATGTCATTGCCGAACTGCCCAAGAGCCTCAAGATCATTGCCAATCATTCGGTCGGGGTGGATCACGTTGATCTGGCTGCGGCCAAGGATGCAGGGATTGTTGTGACCAACACACCCGATGTCCTGTCTGATGCCACCGCCGAGATTGCCATGCTGTGCATGCTGGGTGCGGCGCGTCGCGGGGCCGAGGGCGATGCGATGGTGCGGGCCGGGAAGTGGGATTTCTGGTCGCCGGCCTTCATGGTCGGGCGTCAGGTCACCGGCAAGCGATTTGGTGTTCTGGGCATGGGCCGGGTTGGTCAGGTCGCGGCCGAACGGGCACGCGGATTTGGCATGGAAGTCCATTATCACAACCGCAAGCCACTGCCCGATCATATGGCCAAGGGCGCAATTTTCCACGAGACGGTCGAAGACCTGTTTGCCCATTCCGACGTGTTGTCACTGCATTGCCCGTCAACACCAGAAACAAAAGGCATCATCAACAGCAAGACAATTGCGATGCTGCCCGACCGCGCGATCCTTGTGAATACAGCGCGTGGCAACCTGGTGGACGAGGATGCGCTTGTGGCCGCCCTTCAAAGCGGAAAGCTGTTTGCAGCAGGCCTTGATGTGTTTTGCAACGAACCCGGTGGAAATCAACGGATTAGCGCGTTGAATAACGTCTTTCTGTTACCACATATAGGGTCTGCGACCGAAGAAACGCGTGATGCCATGGGGTTTCGCGCACTTGATAACCTTGATGCCTATTTTCAGGGGAAAGAACCCGGCGACCGGGTGGCGTAGAAGGCGGGAAGACCGTCTGCGTCCAGTTTGTTGAAGTCTTTAACAATAACAAAATGCGCGCCGTTTTTGCGGTCCCGGAACGGACCAAGCGCATCAAAAAGGATCTTGGATATCAAGATCAGGGGCTTTTGAAGGCTGACAGTTACCGATTGTTTCCCGCCAATGGTGGACGGCAAACAACGGTATATCTGGGAGGAAAAATGGAAATGAAAACCAAATCTGAAGACGTGAAGTCCAAGGAAGTATCCCGTCGTTCGTTCCTGACCAAAGGGGCGACCGGGGTTGTGGCAGGTGGTGCTGCGGCAACCGGGATGTTTGCGGCACCTGCTGTTCACGCGCAGCCGGCACCGATGGTTCTGAAGATGCAGACTTCCTGGCCGTCATCCGACATCTGGATGACCTTTGCCCAGCAGTATGTTGACCGCGTCGAAGCCATGTCGGGTGGTCGTCTGAAAATCGACCTTCTGCCGGCGGGTGCTGTTGTTGCGGCCTTCCAGGTTCTTGATGGCGTCAATGACGGCGTGATTGATATCGCCCATTCCGTGCCGGTTTACTGGTACGGGAAGAACAAGGCAGCATCGCTGTTTGGGACCGGTCCGGTGTTTGGTGGTTCTGCAACCACCATGCTGAGCTGGTTCTATGCTGGCGGTGGTGAAGAGTTCTATCGCGAACTGACCCAGGATGTGATGGGGCTGGATGTTGTTGGTCTTCTTGGCTTCCCGATGCCAGCACAGCCGTTCGGCTGGTTCAAGGAGCAGGTCAACACCGTTGCTGATATCGAAGGCTTCAAATACCGCACGGTGGGTCTGGCAGCAGACCTTCTGCAGTCGATGGGCATGTCGGTCGCACAGCTTCCGGGCGGCGAGATTGTGCCGGCGATGGAACGTGGCGTGATTGACGCGTTCGAATTCAACAACCCGTCGTCTGACATGCGCTTTGGCGCACAGGATGTTGCGAAGAACTACTATCTGTCTTCGTACCATCAGGCATCGGAAAGCTTCGAGTTCCTGTTCAACAAATCCCTGATGGAAGACCTTGAGCCGGATCTTCAGGCGATCCTGCGTCACTCTGTCGAGGCGGCGTCGACTTCGAACACGGCGCTTGCGATGGACAACTATTCCTCGGATCTGCAGAAATTGCAGGATGAGGGCGTAGAAGTTCACCGGACCTCGAAAGAGATCCTGGCCGCACAGCTTGAAGCTTGGGACAAACTGATCCCGACACTTGAAGAAGATCCGTTCATGAAACGGGTTCTCGACAGCCAGCGTGCCTGGGTCGAACGTGTGACCTTCTATGAACTGATGAACTCGCCTGATTATCAGCTCGCTTATGAACACTACTTCCCGGGCAAACTGAAACTCTGATCCCTGTTTAGGATTTCAGTGTTTTGATGATCCTGACTGCTCCGTTGGCCTGATCTTTTGGCTGGCGGAGCAGTCAATACGCGAACGGACAGGATTTCATGATTGGATTTATTGAATTCGCGGACAAGCTTTCGGCCTGGTTTGGCAAGGCCTTTGGCTGGTTGATTATCCTCATGACGCTTGGCATGAGCTATGAGGTGGCATCGCGATACCTATTTAATGCGCCAACCACATGGTCGCTTGATGTGTCATTTATCATGTATGGCACACTGTTCATGATGGGTGGGGCCTATACCCTGTCTCGTGGCGGGCATGTCCGCGGCGATTTCCTTTATCGTCTGTGGAAACCCACAACCCAGGCCAAGGTTGATCTGGTTCTTTATATCTTCTTCTTCTTCCCGGGTGTGACCGCCCTGATCCTGTCGGGCTGGAAATATGCCGCCCGTTCGTGGGGCTATGGGGAAGTAAGCGTGAACAGCCCGGCGGGTGTTCCGATCTTTCAATTCAAGGCAGTGATTGTCGCAGCCGGCATTCTTCTGTTCATCCAGGGCATCGCACAGGTGATGCGCTGCATTTTGTGTATCCGTGAAGGATACTGGCGCAATGCAGACGATGATGTTCAGGAAACCGAAGAATTGCTGATGAAGCAAAAAGTGGCCAAGGAAGACTGATCCCATGACGATCAAGATCAACCAGACCGCTGGACCATACGCGATACACGCCCCCGAACGGAGCAGCCAACGTGATTGACGCACATGTCGCCCTGATGATGCTGGGCATCTTTATTATACTGGTATTCCTCGGTTTCCCGGTTGCCTTTACCCTGATGGCGCTTGGCATCGGGTTTGGATATTACGCTTATTTCGATGCAGGCCGCATGTGGCGGGCCTTTGACCGGCTGGCTGAGGACAGCGAAACCCTGACTTCGGTGATAACGTGGTTTGAAGGGGCGTTTAACAACCGAATATTCGATTTGTTCATCAACCAGACATACACGGTGATGTCGAACGAAGTTCTGACCGCCGTGCCGTTGTTCCTGTTCATGGGCTATATCGTTGAACGCGCCAATATCGTGAACCGGCTGTTTGGCACCCTTAATATTGCGGCGCGTAACATTCCCGGATCGCTTGGTGTTGCGGCCCTGATTACCTGTGCGCTGTTTGCAACCGCAACCGGCATTGTCGGCGCGGTGGTGACACTCATGGGGATGCTAGCGCTGCCTGCGATGCTTAAGGCGCGCTATGACAAAAGCTTTGCGTCGGGCATCATTTGTGCTGGCGGGACGCTGGGCATTCTGATCCCGCCGTCGATCATGCTGATTGTTTATGCCGCGGCATCGGGGGTTTCGATCGTGCGGCTTTATGCCGGTGCGCTGTTGCCGGGTCTGACGCTTGTTGGTTTGTATCTTTTGTACGTCATGGGGCGTGCAATGTTGCAGCCAAAGGCAGCCCCCCGTCCGACTACCGAGGAAATTCCGGAAGTGCCATTGCCGAAAGTCCTTTGGATGCTGGCGACCTCGTTCTTCCCGCTGGCCTTCCTGATTTTGGCGGTTCTGGGATCGATCCTGTTTGGCCTTGCAACCCCGACCGAGGCGGCCTCCATCGGTGCGCTTGGCGGGATGCTTTTGGCGGCGGCTTACCGGGCGCTGACCTTTGATCGCCTGCGTGAATCGGTTTATCTGACGGTGCGGACCTCGGCGATGGTGTGCTGGCTGTTTGTCGGTTCCTATACGTTCTCCTCGGTGTTCTCTTATCTTGGTGGTGAACATGTGATTGCCGAGTTTGTCGGTGGTCTCGACCTGACACCACTTCAGTTCCTTCTGCTCGCACAGTTGATCATCTTCCTGCTGGGCTGGCCGCTGGAATGGTCGGAGATCATCATCATCTTCGTTCCGATCTTCCTGCCGCTTCTGCCGCTGTTTGATATCGATCCGCTGTTCTTTGGTATCCTTGTGGCGCTGAACCTGCAGACCTCGTTCCTGACTCCGCCGATGGCGATGTCGGCCTATTACCTTAAGGGGGTGGCGCCCAGCGGGATATTGTTGACCGATATCTTCAAGGGGATCATGCCGTTCCTGTTCATGGTGATCGTCAGCATGGTTCTGATGTACGCCTTCCCGCAAATCGTGTTCCATTTGCCCGATCTGTTCTATGGCGCACGTTAAGGGAGGGATGAGATGAGTAATATCAACCCGCTACTGACACTTGACGTTGTCGAACTGCGCGACCGCCTTGCCAGCGGGGCGGTGCGCGCGGTCGAATATGTCGAAGCCTGCCTGGCGCGCATTGCCGAGATCGAGCCACAGGTTCAGGCATGGGCATGGCTTGATAGCGATCATGCGATTGCCCAGGCCCGTGCCCTTGATGCGCGGCGTCAATCCGGTGCGCCGATTGGTCCGTTGCACGGGCTTCCTGTCGGCCTTAAAGACGTGATTGATACCGCCAAGATCCCGACTGAAAACGGCACCGTCCTTGATAAGGGGCGGGTGCCGGAAGAAGACGCGGTTCTGGTATCACGGCTTAAGGCAGCCGGTGCCATCATTATGGGCAAGACGGTTTCGACCGAGCTTGCCTTTATGCATCCGTCCAAAACGCGCAACCCGCATAACCCGGATCATACACCCGGTGGATCATCGGCCGGGTCGGCAGCCGCGGTGGCAGCCGCCATGGTGCCGCTTGCTGTCGGGACGCAAACCGGTGGATCGGTTATTCGACCGGCATCGTTTTGCGGGGTTGTCGGGTTCAAGCCGACCTTTGGCGCGATTGCCCGGACCGGCGTTCTTAGCCAAAGTCCGAGCCTTGATACAATCGGTGTTTTCGCCAATTCGATCACCGGGGCGGCGATGGTGGCCGAAAGCCTGTTTGGATATGACGCAGGGGACCCGGCAACAGAACCAAGCCCGACACCAAGGTTGGTCGATGTCGCCAAAAGCGATCCCTTGGTCACCCCGATGTTTGCCTTTGTCCGTCCGCCGCAATTTGACGAGGTCGCGGACAAGGAAACCATCATGGCGTTTCGTGAAATTACCGAAATGCTCGGCGATCAATGTTTCGAGGCCCCGTTGCCCAAGGCGTTTGAAGATGCAAATGCGCTGCGGGCCCGGATCAACTTTGCCGAGATGGCCAAGGATTATTACGGTTATGAAAAGCGTGGCCGTGATCACCTGTCGCCCGAAATCCTTGAGGCCATCGACAAGGGCAATGACATCAAGGCGCGGGATTATTTGGCGGCCCTTGACTGGCGCAAGGTCCTGAATGCCGGGCTAGACGAAGTGTTCAATCGCTGTGATGCGATCATCACACCTGCGGCCACCGGTCCGGCACCGGCCAACCATCAGACCACCGGCAATCCGATCTTTAACGGGTTGTGGACGTTCTGCGGAACGCCTGCCGTGACCATCCCGCTTTTATGGTCAGAAGGCGGGATGCCGATGGGCGTGCAGCTTGTTGGTCGAATTGGCGATGACGCGCGTTTGATGCGGACCGCCAACTGGTTGAAATCACATCTCAGCAGTCAGGAGAACGCATAATGGAAAACAGTCTTTTGAACCGTGCCATGGCACTTCTGTCCTTTGCTGTGCTTGTCGGATTTGTCGGCATTCTTGTGGGCTATGTCACCCGCTTTGACCTTGCGTTGATCGTAGCACTGACGGTGGGTCTTGCCGGGTGGGATATGTGGCATGTCGCCATGGGCAACAAGGAAGACAAACACTGATCTGACGGGGAGAACCCCAGAAGATGCAAGCAAACTTGCGGGACAGGATGATGATGATCCTGTCCCGCTTTTTTATTTGACGGTGTTCGCGTGGGTCCGATCAGGCGGTATCAGACAGATACCGCGTCATAGCCAAAGCGTTTGGCTGCGATCTTTGTGATATCGCGGATCAGGGCAATTTCACCCTCATCGAATTTTGGCCGGTAATAGTCCGGCGCATGAATGGTCGGCGCGACGCGATCAATCAGGGGCCCGGCATCATCCAGTTCGACATGGTCAAACAGGGATGCGAGTTGCTGGGCAGGATCGGCGACCAGATCTTCATAGCGCACGACCAGTGTCGCCTTTGCCAGATCCTTGTTCACGATCATCCGGTCGGCCAGATAATGATGCAGGTTGGACCAGTAGCGCGCCCAGCCTTCGATTTCATCGCCATTGGTCCAGAGCTTCATGATCGCGAAGGTTTCGTGCAAATCGCCGGTATTGATCGGGCGGCGGTCCAGCCCGAACTCGTAATGCCCGACGCGCTGCATATGGGCGATGGCGCGCGGATTGTCGGCTTCGCCTGCGCAGAACAGTTTATGCTGCTTGATCAGGGATGCGATGTGCCAGACCGGATCGCGCACCGGTAAGACAAACCGGGCATCGGGAAAAATCGACAGCAGATATTCCATCCGCGTGACCAGATAATTGGCCTTGGACACATAACGCTGGCCGCCCCGCACATGGATCAGTTTGCGAATGTGATCGCGGTAAAACTGTTCAAAGGCCGGGTTGCTGATATGGCCATCGAGAACGTTGCTTTTGCCGATTTCATGCAGATTGTTGAAAAAGGCCATCCAGATCATTTCCTCGAACGCCTCGGGGCTTTCGGGGGTGACATTGATGCCGTCTGCATGGGTGCGTTCGACCGCGACATTTTTCTTGCCGGGTGCCAGATCGACAAAGCGGTTCCACAGCCAGGGCGTGAAAACAGGCGGATAATCACGATAGCGATGGGTTGCCGCATCCGCGTGCCCGGCCAGTGTTTCGAGCAAAATGGTGCTGCCCGATCGGGCAAGGCCGGCGACAAAGATCGGCTTTTCGATCTTGATATCTTCAATGGCGTCGGCGGCCAGTTTGGTTTCGAAATTTCCCAGCCGGATCCAGTGTTGCGGGTGGCGTGATACCAGCCCGCTTAGCCAGTGATCCCAGCCAGATACATGAAACGCAGTATTGTTTGATGCCTGTTTCGCGGTCGCATTGGTCATTCGATCCGAAACCCTTTCTTGATGGCAAGTGACCCCAACAACAGGCTTATAAAGAATGTCAGTTCCCACCCGCGGGCCCAGTCCGGACCGGCAGAGAGGATTTCCTGACTTTGCAGGGCAAAGCGAAGCTGTGTGACCGGGGTGTCATCGGGCAAATAACCCGCCGGATTGCCGATCAGGCTGTTCCACCAGACTTTATGATGCATGACCGGAATGGGGGCTGCTGCCTCGACGATATGGCTGTGTCCTTCGATATGTCCGGGGATCTGGACGATCGGGCAGGCGCCGGTGATGGCATCAGGATTGCCGCCGATCTGTTCGATCTCGGTATCCTTGGGTTCTACGTCGATCTGAACCGGTTCGCCGGGCGGCGGGCAGCTATATCCGTATTGCCCGTCCAGCCAGACAATCAGGGCAAGGGCGGGAAGGGATGCCACAACCGCCGGGCCAATGACAAAGCCGACCAGTTTGAAGGACTTGGCAAGCTGCGCCTTGGCAAGCTGCATGCCCTGCCCGAAATCCTCGCCGTCGTCATCGGACATGGCACGCTGGGCAGCCTTGACTTCGGCCTTTACCTGCTTGATGCGGGTTTGCGGCGAGATCAGGCGATATAAAACCATGGAAACGCCAGCACAGATCAACGCCCAGATCAGCACCCGGCCAAACGGACCAATGGCCGTGGCCATCAGGTCATCAAGGGCGGCAAATGCCGGGGCGGGCCAATCAAACAATCCCATGGCAAATAGTCCCATGGCAAAAAGTCCGGTTTGAATTCATCTGCCTGCCCATTCAGGAATTTTGATGTTCTGATGCGTTGGCGGTCGCAGGCTTTGCCGCACGGTTGGCCTTGCGTTTGCGCATCATCTTGCGAAGCGGCCACATCAAAACAAAACCGACTGCAACGACGATTGCCGCCAAAACGGCCCACAAGGCGGATAGCAGGCTGAGACCGGCACCCGGCCCGACATAAGCTTGGGCGGGAAAGGCAATCAGCATCATCGCGCCCGCAAGCGTTACAGTGCCAATGGTCAGAAATGTCTGGGATTGGTTGGCTTTAGATGCCGGAATTATCGAGCTGTTCATTTGCGGTTTCATTGTGCTTCTCCTGTGTTGGAGGTGCCTGTATTCGAGGCGGGGGCGGTAGTGCGAAACAGGTCGGCACGCGCATCGCTGATGCGTTCGGCCTGTGAGACGACGGGGACGAGTTTCTTGCCGGGATTGTCGGGATCATCGCGGCGGATCGGGTTGTGGAATTCCCAAACGATTTCGCCGCTGTCAGTAACTTCCAGCAGGCGGCCGCCACTTGATTCCGTAATCAGCGTATTGCCATTGGCCAGACGTTGCTGATCAGCGCGAATGTTGCTGTCAAACTTCTGATCGGCGTTGCCCTTGTATTGCCAGGTGATGGCGTTTGTTTGCGGATCGATTTGCAAAATGCGCGAGAACCCGGCATCGGGATCGGCAAACTGTCCCTGGTTATCGAACAAAAGGATATCGCCATTGGGCAATACATCCGGGTCATGTTGGCCGAGCCACGGCCCACGGGTGGCCCAGGTGATTTTTTCCGCATCGATGTCGAGCACGGCAATGATGCCAAGATCGCGGAAGGACAGAACGACGTCACCTGCCTTGCCATAGGCAAAGTTGGCGGCTGTTTTATCGTCGATCAACTGGATCGTGTTGGTATGAAGGATGTCTTCATTGGCAAAATAGGGGGCAAAATCAACCATGTTGGCGTAGTTGGACTTGATCAGTGCATCAAGGATCGAGACGCGTTTGATCTCCTTGCCATCGGGCGACAGGATCACGGCAAAATCATCAAGGCGCGGCGGCCTGAGTTGTTTGCGATTGGGATAGGTGTTGAAGCGGAATTCCTGTGTCAGCGCATAGACACGCCCATCATCGGCGATGGAAAAATCATGATGCGCGGTGCCAAGATATTTCCAGATCGGTTTTGAATTGCGATCAATCTTGGCCATGCCATAGCCATAGGGCGTATCGCCAGCCGCGGTATACTGGACAATCAGATTGCCATCCGGCGCCATCTTGGCCGTATGCCAATGCATGAATTCATCTTTTTGCGGATTGGGGATCGGCGATGTTTCATCGTGAATGGCGCTGAACGGCATGCGCCATTCATGGACGATGTTGCCATCCATATCGATCAGAACCGCATGGGGGCCATCGCCTGATGAATACAGCGTCAGGCCATCCTGTGCCTTGTCCTGGTCGTGGATGGTGACACCGGTTTGATCGGTGCGGGCCGGTGACCAGAAATCAAGCCGTTCGACATCGGTATATTTGGTCCGTTGTTCCCAAAGTGCTGTTCCGGCACGCCAGGCATTTTTCAGAGACTGGTAGGGCGGGACTTCCGCCAGCACCACAAACGCGCCAAGCCCAAAGCTGATCGCGGCAATTCCGATCACAGAAGCTGTGAGAAACAGGCGATCACCGGTATTGGTGGTGTTGGACTCTTCGTATTGACCAGTATCAGGCACGCATAACCTCCGTGTATTTTGACAGAAAGGTTACGCAGACGTGCGGGCAAATTTACGGCGATTTTATCGGTAATTGCGGCGAATTGGTCCGCAATTAGCCGCGAATTCGCCTTAAACGTTAATTGTTAATATGAACAATCATACCGTTTTTTGGGGGCGCGGATGCAGACGGGCAGGAAAACGATCCTGCCCGCTGGTGCGGTTTTATTTGCGTTCGGGGGGCTCGACCAGATTTTCAATCGGGGTGATTGAGGTGGTTTTGACCTTTTTGGTGACGATATAGGTGAAATAGCGGTCGATGCCGATATTGGACACCAAAAGCCGGTCGATCAGACGTTGATAGGCATCAACGTCATGACACAGCACCTTGAGCATGTAATCGACCCCGCCGCCAAGCGCATAGCATTCGACGATTTCGGGGATGTCTTGCACGGCGCGTTCGAAAATCTGGAAATCATCATGCTGGTGATGACGCAGGGTGACTTCGGTCAGGACCAGTGTCGGTTTGACCAGTTTTTCCAGATTGATATGGGCGTGATACCCCGAAATAACCCCAAGGTCTTCGAGGCGTTTGAGCCGTTCCCAGCACGGGCTTGGCGAAAGGTTCACCGCCTCGGCCAGTTTGACCTTGGTGATGCGCCCTTCGCGTTGCAGGGTTTTGAGGATTTTCAGATCGAGCTCATCAAGCCGGACCATGGTCAGAGCACCTCGGCAATCACAATCAAACAGTCGCCCGTCTTGATCAGGCCCTGGAAATGGCGGCACGAAACGATGCCTTCGCGCGGGGCATAATATTCGCGCGGCGGGGTGCCTGTGCGTTCGACATCATAAATACGCGCGATCAGATCGCCTTCCTTGACCATGTCGCCCAGATCAACGCACGGCTCATACAGGCCGGATGCCTCGGATGCGACAAAGCAACGGTCATCGGGCATATCAAGCATGGTTGTTCCGGTCGGGCTCGGTTCAATTTCACCCTTGAGGATACCGGCATGAATAAGGATGTTGCGCACACCACGATCAGCAATTGCTACACGTTCGGCCGTGGTTGAACCGCCGCCACCCAGTTCGGTGGTGACAAAGGTTTTGCCAGCTTCTTCGACCACGGTGTCAAACATGCCAACCGCATCCAGTTCGAGCATCATCATCGAATAGGGCGCACCGAATGCCTGCATGGCGGCAACACAGCGTGCTTCCTGTTCCTTGTCGGGCAGGACGTGGGCGGCTGCGAACGGGATGAAATCAAGCGTCTTGCCGCCGGAATGGATATCAAGAACGATATCGGCCTCGGGCACGAGATAGCGGAAGATATAATCGGCGATCTTTTGGGTCACCGTGCCATCGGGTTTGCCCGGGAAGGACCGGTTCATGTTGCCAGCGTCAATCGGGGATGTCCGCGACGCACTACGAAATGCCGGATAGTTCATAGCCGGCAGAATGATCACCCGACCGGTGATTTCACCCGCCGAGAGGGATTCTGCCAGTTTGAACAGCGACACCAGGCCTTCATATTCGTCGCCATGGTTGCCGCCGGTCAGAAGGGCGGTGGGGCCATTGCCATTGCGGACCACGGTGATCGGGATCATCACGGCACCCCACGCGGAATCATCACGCGAATAGGGAAGCTTCAGAAAGCCGTGGTGAATGCCATCCTGATCAAGCGGGATCGTCGGGCTGATGGGCGATGGTTTTGTCATGGTCGTATCCTTAAAAAGCCTGACTTCGCGACCGCCGTCGTCAGGCTGTGGCGTCGGGTAACGCACACCATGACCCGCGCAAATGTCGCGATGTCATGGCGTGCGGAACGGTTTTTCAGGGTCAGTTTTTGACAAACAGCTGGCGTGGATAGCTGGTCAGGGTTTTCGACCCGGTTTCGGTGATCATCATGCTTTCGGTGATCTCGATCCCCCAGTCGTCGAACCACAGGCCCGGCATGAAGTGGAAGGTCATGCCCGGTTCAAGAACCGTGCGGTCACCGGGGCGCAGGCTCATGGTGCGTTCGCCCCAGTCCGGCGGATAGGAAAGTCCGATCGGATAGCCACAGCGGCTGTCTTTTTCGATGCCGAATTTCTGCAAGACCCCAAAGAAGGCGATGGCGATGTCTTCGCAGACATTGCCCGGTTTGGCGGCTTCAAGCCCGGCCTGAAGGCCTTCGATCAGGGCACTTTCAGCATCGAGGAAACGTTGATCGGGTTCGCCAAGGAAAATCGTGCGCGACAGCGGCGCATGATAACGGCGGTAACAGCCGGCAATTTCAAAGAAGGTCCCGGCATTGCCCGGAACGGGTTTTTCATCCCAGGTCAGATGCGGTGCACCAGCATCCGGGCCCGATGGCAGAAGCGGTACAATGGCCGGATAGTCGCCGCCAATGCCGTCAACACCGGCGATCCCGGTACGGAAGATTTCCGCAACCAGTTCGTTCTTTTTCATGCCCGGTTCGACGATTTCGAAAATGCGTTCATGCATGTTTTCAACAATGCGGGCGGCTTGCCGCATATAGAAAATCTCGGTCTCGGATTTGACCGCGCGCTGCCAGTTCACAAGGGCCGTGGCATCGGAAAACTTGGCATTTGGCAGATGGGTCTGGAGTTGCAGGAAGGCCTTGGCGGAGAAATAGTAGTTGTCCATTTCCACACCAATGCGGCGCGATGCCCAGCCGCGATATTCGATCACCTCGGCAAGGTAGTCCATCGGGTGATGGGTGGTCGATTGCACATAGTAATCCGCATAGGGAATGATGCGGTCATGCGGCATATAGACCGTGCGTTTTGCCCCGTTGGCATCCTGCGAACGCCCGAACCAGATCGGGTCGTCTTCGATTGGAACCAGTACGCATTGATGGACATAGAACGACCAGCCGTCATAGCCGGTTAGCCAGGCCATATTTGACGGATCGGTCACGATCAAAAGATCGAGCCCCTTTTCCACCATGGCTTTTTTGGTTTTCTCCAGGCGCTCGGCATATTCCTCACGCGTGAAATTCAATTCTACCTGGCTCATCGCAGGCCTCCAGATAAAGGCGGGGTTTCAGCTACCTGACCCATTTTCCTTTTGTTGTTACGAGATGACCTCGGTTCCGGCAGATGCTGCTTCGCAGCGGCTGCGGGCGAGGGTGGCGATTGCGGTGTCTTGCACACCGGTTCCGGTCAAATCACAGACCGTAGTCTGACCCGCACTTGTCCTGCCGGTCAAGGATTGGGCAATGATTTGGCCGAGTTCGGGGAATGTCGCGTCAGAGGACACCACACCGGCATCAATGGCGTGATGCAGTTCGCCAAGAATGCGTGTCTGTGCCTGACTGTCGCTGACATAAAGGTCGGCCTGCCCGATCAGGGCAGGATCAATTTCGTTTTTGTGTTCGGCATCGGACCCCATCGCGGTCACATGCGTTCCGGGTTTGACCCAATCGGCCATCAGAACCGGTTCGCGTGCAGGGGTCGTTGTGACGATGATGTCCGCCGTGCTTGCGGCGTCCTTGCCATCGGTCGTCGCGGTAACCGGAATGCCCAGTTCAAGCGATGCCTTTTTCGCGCACGCCTCGGCCTTGGTGATGTCGCGTGCCCAGATCGTCGCCGAGGTGATATCGCGCACGAGTGTCAGTGCCTTAAGCTGCAAGTGGGCCTGCACGCCGGCACCAAAGATGGCGGCATGTTTGGCGTCTTCGCGGGCCAGATGTTTGGCCGCCACGCCACCAGCGGCCGCGGTGCGCACATCGGTCAGATAGCCGTTATCAAGCAAGACGGCCTCCAGCAGGCCGGTTTTGGATGAAAACAGGTTCATCAATCCGTTGACCGATGGCAGGCCGAGTTTGGGATTGTCAAAGAAGCCCGGGCTGATTTTGATGGCGAAGCTGTCGATGCCCGGCACATAGGCGGTTTTGACATCGACCTCGCCATTAAACTCATCGATATCCAGACGCAGGATCGGCGGCATGCGGACGTCTTTCGTGGCAAGCGCCTTGAACGCACCTTCGACACAGTTGATGGCATCCATATCGAGATCAATGACCTTGCGCAGGTCTGTTTCGGTCAGAATTCTGATTGTCGGCATGGTTTGTTACTCCGCCATCAGGTCGACGTCTTCGCCGCCAACAATGCGTTTGTGCAGGTCCATGTCGATATTGCACCCCGTCGTCAGCACCACGGTGCGGCCGGGATTGTCGACCAGACCGGCACGCAGGGCGGCAATGCCCACGGCACCGGCCCCTTCGACAACTTGTTGGTCATCATGGTAGGCCGCACGGATGCCATCGGCGATCTGGGCTTCGTTGACCAGAACGAAATCGTCGGTCAGATCGCCGCACATATCGAACGTGTACTGGTTGTTTTCACCAATGCCACCGCCGAGGCTGTCGGCCAGTGTCGGCAATTCCTTGACCGACGTCGGTTTGCCTTCCTGAAGGCTTGTGATCATGGCACAGCCACGTTCCATAGTAATGCCAACAACCCGGATCATCGGATTGACCGATTTGGCGACCAGGGCCACACCGGCCAGCAACCCGCCGCCCGACAGGGGAACCAGCAAGGTATCCACGTCGGGAAGGGCTTCGACGATTTCAAGGCCAAGGGTGCCTTGGCCGGCAATGACATCGGCATGGTCAAAGGGCGGCAGCATGATCATGCCATCCTGTTCGACCAGCCGGTCGACTTCGCGCTGGGCTTCGTCCTGTGACTGGCCAATGATGCGGACTTCGGCACCGAGTGCCCGGATGCCATCAACCTTGTTTTGCGGCACCAGTTCGGACATGCAAATGATCGATCGCACCCCGGCATTGCGCGCGGCAAAGGCCAGTGCACGACCATAGTTGCCTGTTGATACGCCAACGACACCCTTGGCCTTTTCCTCGTCACGGAGGCGCAGCACCGCGTTGGCGGCACCGCGCAGCTTGAAGCTGCCGGTATATTGTTGTTGTTCGCATTTCAGCCAGACGGGGCTTCCGATGCGATCAGACAGGGCGGCGGACGGGCGCAAGGGTGTGTGGATCACATGACCCGCAATGGTTTTGCGGGCAGAAAGAACATCAGCAAATGTGATGGGGTCTTTCATGGGACCTCGACTTGGTTCGTTGGTTGCGGGGCATGATCAAACAGGGTTCCGAACCCTGTGATCGGATTTTTGTACCCAATCAGGTTCAAGGCATGCCAGATCAGGGCCTGATTGCTGGTGATGACCGGCTTTTTGAGACGGTGTTCGGCCTCAGCAATGATTTCAGCCGACCGGATCGCGGTGCAGGAAATAAACACCGCATCGGCATCAGGCGTGTCGACCTTAAGGGCACCTTCCAGCAGTGCCTTGGGCGGCAGGGCGGTCATGTCAAAGTCGTTATCAAGACCAAAGCCCATCACACGGGTAACATCAAACCCACGTTCTTGAAAACCGTCGGCAACCGACTGGGTTACATCGGCAAGATACGGGGTCAGGATGGCAATTTTTTGTGCACCGACCGCACGCAGGGCCAATTCACTGGCCAAAAGCGGATTGGTGACCTTGGTGCCGGGCATGCCTTGATTGATCAGTTCGGCGATTTTGTCCGACCCGGTCACGGCGGTGCCAGACGTGCAGCCGAAAATGGCAACATCAACGCCATATCCCGGCAACAGCGTTTTGGCCGCGCGTGGCAGGTCAGCCGCCATCGATTGCAGGTTTGCGACCGTGACCGGGTTGGCGTTTTCGATGCGCGTGGTGAACAGGCGCACGTCGCCTGGCAGGATGGCGCGCAGGTCATCCTCGCTATTAAAGTCTGTTGCCAGCGTGATCAGGCCAATCCGCCCTGCCGGTCCGACCGGATCAGGGGAATAGGGCACGTCTGCCGGCTCTGGCGTAACCGCACGGGATACGGAAATCATCCTGAACTCCAGAAGCGGGTCGTCCCGATTTAATCAGGACGACCCAGTTTCAAATTTTCAAATATGCTTCCGGTCGCAGCCGGAATTTACGGGCCAGAACTTGATCAGCGGAAGGCAAGCTCTGGCAGGAACAGGGCGATCTGCGGAACAAAGATCAGGATCACGGCCGCAAGCAGCAGCATGATGATGAAGGGCGGTGTTCCACTGATCACCTCGGCATAAGGTCGCCTGAAGATTGCGATGGCTGTAAAGATGTCACACCCGAACGGTGGCGTGGCAGAGCCAATGGCAACCTGAAGCGTCACCAGCGTACCGACAAGCACCGGGTCCAGCCCCGCCGCGTTGACAAGCGGCATGAAGATCGGGGTCAGAACCAGAATGACAACAATCGGGTCAACGAACATGCAGCCGATAAAGAAGGCAATGCAGATCGCGGCCAGAATGACATAGGAGTTCGCCCCTTCAAGCCCCAATGCGCCAATCACGTGTTGCGGGATCTGGGCAAAGGAAATCACGAACGAGAATGTCGTGCCTGCACCGACCAGAATGAACACGACCGCCGTGATCAGACCGGTTGAACGGGCAATCGCCAGCAACTCGGACCATTTGACCGACTTGAAGATCAGCACTTCAAGGATGATGGCATAGACGACCGCAACAGCCGCAACCTCGGTCGGGCTGACCCAGCCCAGATAAATGCCACCGACGATCAGAACCGGGAACATGATGGCCGGACCGGCATTGATTACGGCCTTGCCGCGTTCAGCCCAGGTCATGCGCGGGATGGTCGGGATGTTGTTCTTTTTGGCGTAGTACATGCAGTAAGCCGAGAACATGATCAGAATGAGAATGCCCGGACCAATACCGGCCAGGAACAGTTCGCCGATCGAGACCTTGCCCACCACGCCAAACACGATCATGCCAATCGATGGCGGGATCAGAAACGCGATGTCACTGGCATTGATGATCAGCGCCATGGCGAATTTGTCTTCGTAGCCGGCCTTGAGCATCTTGGGACGCAGCGGACCACCCATGGCAACCACAGTCGCCTGTGTCGAGCCCGATACCGCGCCAAACATGGTGCAACCAAGCGCGGTGGTAACGGCAAGGCCGCCGCGCACATGGCCGACAAAGGTCATGGCAAGGTCAATCAGCCGGTTGGCCGTGTGCCCCTTGGTGACGATATCGGCGGCAAAGATAAACATCGGCACCGCGATCAGGGCGACCGGCGAGATGCCCGTGACCATCTGTTGAATCAGGATGCGTTCGGGAATGGGCATGTAAAACAGGAAGGCGACGACACTGGCGGTTGCCAGCGGCACCATCATCGGGAAGCCCAGCACCAGAAGCCCCAGCATCACCAGAAGGATTGTTGTTCCTAAATCCATTTTTCCATTCCCCCTTACAGATGATGCTCGTCGGCGTCGTCAAACGTATCCTCGACCTGATAGGACAGGTGCGTCCCCGGTTTGAGGATGTTGGTCAACGCGGCCAGAACAAACTGGATGCCGGTTACGCACAGGCCAAACGGCACGATCAGAACGGTCAGGTAATAGGGGATGCGCAAGGCCGGGGTCAGCCGGTTCGATGTGATCAGCGACGAAACATAATCAATCGAATACCAGGCCAGAAGGAACAGCAGAGAGGCCGTGCCAAGCGTAATGAAGATCATCATGACCTTGCTGGCGCGCGGGCCCAGCATATCGGTAAAGGCCGACATGCGGATATGGCGCCCCATGCGGGCGGCCTCGCTGATGCCGACAAAGGTCACAAGAATGATCAGAAACTGATTGAGCTCTTCGGAGAAGAAGATGCTCGAACTGAACCCCAGGCGCATGATCACATTGGCGACGGTGTTCACCGCCATGATAATGATGCTCCATCCGAGGAGCTGTCGTTCGACAACGGACAAGCCGTGGTCGAGTTTTCTTAAAATCCCCAACGCCCCGCCACTCGGAGCGGGGGCCTCCCCGTTTGCACCTGACATAGAACCTCCTTGATGCGTGTGCGAGACATTTTTGTGGAACGCTGTGTGCGGATGTTGGTTCCCTCCCACACGGATTGTCGTTCGCTTCACGCCGGTTCAGTCAGAATAAAAACGCTTTGTGATGGTTCAATCAGATTTTTGTCATGACACAAAATCAATACATCACGTCGAAGGCGTGAACGCCGGGCATTTGATCCATGGTATGGCGAATTTGGATCAGGGCATGCTGAACCGTTGGCGTATCCGGGGCGCCACCAAGACAGATCCGCATGGCGTTTGGCCGGGGGACCTTGACGGTCATGAACGGGTCGGAAATCGTTACAGCTACGCCGTTTTTGCGCAGTTCGGAGGCAAACCATTCTTCCTGCCAATGTTCGGGAATGCGCACCCAGGCCGACAGCGATGTCGGGTGATGGCGCACAACCGCATCGCCGAGAATATCGGCAACCAGTGCCTGGCGTTCGCGCATCAGCGCACGTTGGACCGTGACCGCCTGATCGACGGTGCCATCGGCAATCCAGCGTGCGCCGATCTCTGCCATCAATGGAGTCCCCATCCATCCGGTGACGCGCAAAACGCTGCTGGCACGAATCGACAAATGCGCGGGAACAGCCAGAAAGCCGGTTCGAAGGCCCGGCATAACCGCCTTGGTCAGGCTTGAGACATGAAAGCCAAGCTTGGGCAAAAAGCTTGTTATTGGTGGCAGGTTTTCTTCGAGAAGGGGGCGGTAGACATCGTCCTCGATAACGTAGACGCCATAATGTTCGGCAATTTCGGCGATGCGTTTGCGTCGCTCCAGCCCCATCAGGCAGTTGGTCGGATTGGTAAAGATCGGGGTGACGACAAGGGCCCGGATTTGGCGGGTGCGGCATTCGTGCTCAAACGCGTCGGGCAGGATGCCCTCGTCATCGGTCGGCAGCGCGCCCAGCTTGAAGCGCAGGATGCTGGCCGAGCCGATCACGCCATGGTCGGTCAGGCTTTCGGTCAGGACGACGTCATCGGGCTGAATGACGGTGGAAAGGGCGGTAAAGACGCCTTGTGCCGCGCCATTGGTAATCAGAAGGTTGGGGATTTCAACATCGACCCCCATGCCGGAAAGCCAGTTGCGCCCGATGTCGCGGTGATAATCAAACCCGGCAACCGGCCGGCAACTTTCCATCCAGCCATGGTGGGGTTCTTCGGCCAGTTTGGCGTGCATCTGGCGCGACAGATCATTGTGAAAATCGGTATAGGCGGCACGCACAATTGAAAGATCAACCAGATCGGGTTGACGACTATCGAGGATAAAGGACGATGCCCGGTCGGTCAGGCGGGCCTGCACAAAGGTACCGCGACGCCGTTCGGACCGCAAATAGCCCTGTCGTTCGACTTCCTTGTAGGCCGCACTGACGGTCTGAACGCTGACTTTCAGGCGATAGGCCAGTTCACGGTGTGTTGGCATGCGGACATCATGGCGCAATCTGCCTGATTCAATATCGGTAATGATTGCTTCGACCAGTGCCTTGTATTTCGGGCCTGTTTCGCCGCTGAGGTCGATGTCAGGTAACCACATGATTGTCTTTCCACCCTGATGTTTTCGCCAGCCTAACATGGCGGACCTGTTCTGTGTAGGTGTTCAGACTAATTTGTCATGAGACAAAACTAACATTGACCTGATGCAGGAACATTTCAAAACTTTGGGCGTTCATCACAGTGATGTTGAAATTAAGCGTTCCGATCCGAGTGCCTTCACAAGCGTTGGCGCCGATCGTTGAGCGCGATAACACGGGAGACTTCGATATGAGTCTGAACAAACTCCTTAAAGCGACCCTATCGGCGGCTGCACTGTTTGCCGTCGCAGGGACCGCTGCCCACGCCGAGGAATGGAAATTCGCCCACGAAGAAAGCCCGGGTGATGTTCAGGACCTTTACGCTCAGGAATTCAAACGCCTGGTCGAAGAAAAGACCGATGGCGACGTAAATGTGACCATTTACACCTATGGCCAGCTTGGCACCGAGAACGACATTACCGAACTGACCGCAGCCGGTGCTGTTCAGTTCTCGAACGCATCGCCGGGTCACTTGGGGACCTTCGTTCCGGAAATTCAGGTCTTTGGCGTTCCCTATCTGCTGTCGCAGGATAACGAGGTGAACAAGAAGGTTCTGTCTTCGAGCCCGACCATTTACGAAGGTCTGTCCAAGGACTTCGAGTCCAAGGGGCTGAAGCTTTATACCATGTATCCGGAAGGCGAAATGGTCTGGACCACCAAGAAACCGGTTGAAAAACCGGCTGATTTCGATGGTGTGAAATTCCGTGTCATGACCTCGCCGATCCTGATCGAAACTTATGAATCGTTCGGCGCTGATCCGGTTGCCCTGCCGTGGGGTGAAGTTTATTCCGGTCTTCAGACCAGCGTGATTGATGCACAGGTCAACCCGATCTTCTTCGTTGAAAGTGCCAAATTCTACGAAGTGACCGACCATCTGATCTATGCCGGTCAGCAGCAATACACCACCACCGTGGTTTCAAACGCGGCGTTCTATGACGGCCTGTCTGACGAACGCAAAGAGATGCTGGCGGAAGTAAAGGCCGAACTGGATGACTTCATCTATGAAGCCCAGAAAAAGGCCAATGACGAAGCCCTGGCACGCATCAAGGAAGCCAAGCCGGAAATCGAAGTGATCCGTCTGAATGACGAACAGCGTTCGGTCTTCAAGGAAGCTTCCAAAGGCGTTGGCGCAAGCCTTGTTGAGGAAGTCGGTGGTGACACCGAAGAAGTTCTGAACTCGCTTCGTGAAGAGTTTGGTACCGACATGTAATCGGGACTTCCCGATTTCATAAGATATCGCAAACCCCCGCAGGCACTGCTTGCGGGGGTTTTTATTTGTCTTGAACGGTCGGTCTGTGATCCCGGTGATGCTCACAACATCAGCGTTTCTGCGTCTCATACGTGCCCTTTCCGATAAGCGGACTGTGGTGATGAAACTGACGTGAAAGGAACTGGCTGTGAATATGCTCAACCTGCTTCAAACTGTCCGTGACGCGATCTTTCCGGCAATCATGTTTGCCGTGATGACGCTTGGTACGCTTGTGTCGTCGCCAAAGGCGGAAGTTTACAATCCCAATGGCGTGCCGATCTCGTCGAGCGAATGGGCCGAAACATCCCCGGACTCCGCAAAGGTGACGGTAAAGGATGCGCTTAGCAATTCCGGAAATGCCACGGTTGTTGCCGGTGTGACCAATGCGAGTGCGGCACCTTATTTGAACCTGTTTGGTTCTGACGGTGCCGGTTCGATCTGGTGGCCGTCGGCAGATGGCGGCAATGCCGAGATCCAACTTCAAATCAGAAATGCATCGGGCAGCGTCACCGCTGCTTGTACGGTGACTTCCAAGAAAGATACTGCCGGGAAGTTTGCGACGACCTGTCAGTAACCAAAGGTTTGCGCCCGGTGGCAGTGAGATCGTGGCAGTGAGATCATCGTCGCGTGGAAATAAAACAGGGGCCGGTCATGGGCCCGGCCCCTGTGCACCGCCGCGTCGGGAAGAAGGTTTGACGCGGCGGGTATTTGTGATGTCGCAGTGATATCCGTCTGGCTTATTTGCCAGCAGCAACTTCGTCTGCGACCGCATCAACAGCCTGTTTGGCGATGTCGATGACTTTGTCGACCTCTGCCTTGGTGATGCAAAGCGGCGGGGCAAAGCCAAGGATGTCGCCGTGCGGCATGGCGCGCGCAATCATGCCACGTTCCAGGCAGGCGGCTGATACGCGCGGACCGATTTTCGCATTCGGATCGAAGCGTTCCTTCTTGGTTTTGTCGGCGACAAACTCAAGGGCGGCCATCAGACCAACGCCGCGGGCTTCGCCAACCAGCGGATGGTTGTCAAAGGTTTCATGCATGCGCTGCTGGAAGTAACCGCCCGTGTCCGCCGAGTTGCCGGTCAGGTTTTCACCATCGACGATATCAAGGTTGGCGTTGGCGGCCGCCGCGCAGACCGGATGGGCGGAATAGGTCCAGCCATGGCCGATCGGGCCCATCTGATCGGAACCCTGTTCCAGCACTTTCCAGACGCGTTCGCCAATGATCACACCTGACAGCGGCAGGTAACCCGATGACACGCCCTTGGCGATCGTGATCAGGTCCGGCTTGATGCCATAGTGAAGCGACCCGAAGTAAGACCCGGTACGACCAAAGGCAGTCACGACTTCGTCGGCAACCAGCAGAACATCATACTTGTTCAGAACAGCCTGGATGGCTTCCCAGTAGCCTTCTGGTGGGGTGATGATGCCGCCCGTGCCCATGACCGGCTCGCCGATGAAGGCCGCAACGGTTTCCGGACCTTCGCGCAGGATCATTTTTTCCAGATCATCCGCACAGCGTTTGGCAAATTCTGCTTCGGTTTCGCCAGCCTCTGCATTCCAGTAATGGTGCGGGCAGGTGGTGTGCAGAATTGGCGCACGCGGCAGATCAAATGCATTGTGGAAGGCAGCAAGGCCGGTCAGGCTGCCGGTCATGATGCCCGAGCCGTGATAGCCACGCCAACGCGAGATGATTTTCTTTTTCTGCGGCAGGCCGCGGATGTTGTTGTAGTACCAGATCAGCTTGATGTTGGTTTCGTTGGCATCCGATCCGGACATGCCGTAATAGACGCGCTGCATGCCTTCGGGTGCGCTTTTGATAATGCGGTCCGACAGACGGATGACCGGCTCGTTCCCGTGCCCGACATAGGTGTGGTAATAGGCCAGTTCCTTTGCCTGCGCATAGATCGCATCGGCAATTTCGGTGCGGCCATAA
The DNA here is from genome assembly GCF_037027205.1 of Thalassospira sp. CH_XMU1458. Classification (NCBI taxonomy): domain Bacteria; kingdom Pseudomonadati; phylum Pseudomonadota; class Alphaproteobacteria; order Rhodospirillales; family Thalassospiraceae; genus Thalassospira; species Thalassospira sp. CH_XMU1458. The sequence goes on from NZ_JAYMDW010000003.1 coordinate 423,600, forward strand.
CCGACGTTTACACAATACAGACCGGCGAACGCATCAAGGCTTTCGCGGCCTTCGGTGTCGTGGATATAGATGCCCTTGCCGCCATTAATGATGCGGTTGGGGGTTTCACCGGCTGCGTGCTGACGCATGTGGGTCGAGGGGTGCATGAAATGCGCCCGGTCCATTTCCTGCAGATCAGCAGTAGTGTTTTTGATGACATTCATTTGAATTCTCCCATGTGAATGCGGTTGATGTCTTTTGCGCGCACCAAGGTCAAAACCTAGGCTTTGTAAGCAGCGCAGACGTATTTCAGTTCGGTAAATTCTTCGAGGCCATGGCGCGATCCTTCGCGCCCAAGGCCGGATTGTTTGACGCCGCCAAACGGGACCGGTGCGCCGGTGATTTTCACGCAGTTCAGCGCGACCATGCCGTATTCAAGGGCGTTTGAGACGCGTGCCGCACGGTCGTTGTCCTTGGTCAGCAGATAGGCGGCAAGGCCATATTCGCTGTCATTGGCCTTGGCGATTACTTCGTCCTCGGTATCGAACGGCATGACCGGGGCAACCGGGCCGAATGTTTCTTCGGAAAAGATCTTCATGTCGTCGGTGACATCGGCAAGCAGGGTCGGGGCAAAGAACAGCCCGCCCATTTTCTTGCCACCGGTGACAACACGGGCTCCCTTGGCGCGCGCATCGGCAACATGTTCTTCGCATTTGGCAACCGCACGGTCATGCATCAGCGGACCGATTTCGACATATTCCTCGATGCCGTTGCCAACCCGCAGATCGGCGATGGCCTTGGCATATTTATCAAGGAAGTCGTCATAGATGTCGCGCTGAACAAAGATGCGGTTGGCGGCCAGGCAATCCTGACCACTGGTGGCGAATTTTGCGTTCACCGCGTGGGCGACTGCCTCGTCCAGATCGACATCATCAAAGACGATGAACGGGGCATGACCGCCGAGTTCCATCGACATTTTCTTGATCGTCTGGGCACCTTGCGACAGCAGAAGACGGCCAACCTCGGTCGAGCCGGTAAAGGATAGTGCTCGGACATCGTGATGGCCGCACAGCTCGCCCACCACCGGGTTCGGATCACCGGTGACGATGTTAAATACACCTGCCGGGATGCCGGCACGTTCGGCCAGTTCAGCCAGTGCGGTGGCCGAAAACGGCGTTTCAGTGGCCGGGCGTACGATCATGGTGCAACCAGCGGCCAGGGCAGCCGCGGCCTTACGCGTGATCATCGCACACGGGAAGTTCCACGGTGTGACCGCAGCAGTCACCCCGATCGGTTCGCGTTTGATCGACATGTTGCGGCCGGGCAGGTGGGATGTGATGTTTTCGACATTCACCCGCTTGGCTTCTTCGGCGTAAAATTCGATGAAGCTTGCGGCGTAATCGATCTCGCCGCGGGCTTCGTTGATCGGCTTGCCCTGTTCAAGGGTCATCAGAAGGGCCAGATCTTCCTTGTTTTCAATCAGAAGATCATGCCAGCGACGCAAAGCGGCACTGCGTTCCTGAGGCAGAAGGGCGGCCCATGCCGGGAACGCTTCGCGGGCAGCCGCGATGGCCTTGCGGGTTTCGTGAACGCCCATGTTCGGAACGGTGCCGATGAAGCTGCCATCGAACGGGTTGGTGACTTCGATCACCTGAAGGTTGTCAGCCGAGCACCAGCGACCATCAATATAGGCATGTTCGCGCAGCAAACGCAGATCGGAAAGCTGGCTGAGCGAAACGCAACGCTGTTCCTTTGATTGTGCCGTCATGGTGGCCTCCTTCCTTAAGCTTGGCGCGGTTTGCGCGAAGCATGTCATTGAACTGGGAGGAAGGTAGCAACAGGCGATCAGAGGAGGTGACCGAACTCGGCGCCATTTGATGCGTTTTTTTTGGCGCGGAGTGGCAAAAAGCGAATGTTTTTTCTGCTGAGCGCCAAAACGCGCAGAAAATCAGTCTTCTGACTGATCGAGATATTTGCGCATTTCGCGTTTCTGGCGGCGCTTTTCAATAAGGGTTCGGATGATGATGGCCGCAAAAAACAAGATCACGACGCTTGTTGTCATCGGGAAGGCGACCGGGATGCCAATGACAAAGGCCAGTGCGCCGATAACACTGCCGCCAACAAGGGCGATAAAGCCGCCCAGCATGATGATGCCAAGCAATACGGCAAGAAGTATGGAGGCGATTTTGTTCATAAGGCGCAGTTCATAAGGTCAGGCAAAAGAAGGATGGACGGAGCCCCGTTGCCGGGAAGCTCCGTCCGTTCGTTTTGTCAGTTCTTGTCGTTGTTGCGGTTGGTCAGCTGTTTGGTGGTTTGATCAAGCCGCTGGGCAAGAACCCGGATCAACTGATTGGAAACAGCCTGGTCCTGTCGAACAAGACCAAGGAATTCGGTCTTGTCGAGTTTCAGAACCGTCATGTCTTCGACCGCACGGATGGTTGCCGAACGCGGTGCGTCGACAAGCAGGGCGATTTCGCCAATGACTTCCTTGGCATGAACGTCACGCAGTTTGAGCGTCTGGTGTTCATCAGTGGTCAGCCAGATTTCACCGCGCCCGGAAATGACGATAAAGGCCGCATCACCCGGGTCGCCCTGTTTGACGAGAACCTCACCATGTTTGAAGGTCAGGCGCGGGCTGGTAAAGGCCAGCAGCTTGACGACACTGGGGTCGAGGCCTGCGAATAGCGGGATCGTGCGCAGCAACCGGACTTCCTGATCGATGTCGCCTGCGGCCAGTGCCGCTGCGGCTTCGTCTTCGGTTTCTTCGGTTGTTGTTTCACTGTCATCGGCAACGCTTTTGCGTTTGACCAGCTTTCCGTTCGACATATAGAGCAAGGTATCGAACTTTTCACCGGCATGGTCATCATCATCGACCCAAACCAGACTGGTATGGTCGCTTTCACCCGTCAGGTAGTTGATGATGCTTTCGCGGGTTTCGCGATCCAGAGCCGAAAGGCCTTCGTCGACGACCAGAAGATCCGGGTTCTTGATCAGCGCACGGACAAGGGCGATTTTCTGGCGCAATGTCTGGGACATGCGGCTGCCGCCAACGCCGACCTGGCTTTCAAGGCCAAGTGACACCAGTCCTTCGTAAAGGCCGCCTTCGTGGGCGATTTCAAACAGGACCTCGCCGACGCGTTCCTCGGAATTTGCACGGCCATAGGCAAAGCGACCAAACAGCAAATTATCAAGGATCGGTGCTGCTGAGGCGTAGCCATCCGCCTCGAAGAAGTCGATATAGCCTGCCAGATCGTCGGGCATGTTTTCGCGGAACTTGGGGCGGGCCTGAAGAACAAGTTCGCGGAAATCATCATCAATCACGCGCAGGCGGTGGCGGGCCGGGGTCAGTTGCATGGCAACGTCGAGAAGACGCAACTGGTCCTCTTTGCGCATGTCATCAACACGCACACCGTCGGTGCGTTTCAGGATGTTCTTCACCTCGGGCATTTCATCGGCCGAGACAAAGCTGTATCGGTCAAAGAACTCATGCCCCGGCGGCAGGCCGGTAAACAGTTCGATCATCAGATCAAGCGTTTCACGCCCCATCTTGATCATCTTTTCATACAGGCCGCTTTCGCGCAGGCTTTTCTGGATATAGGGATGGGACAGGAAGTCCATCCGCTTGAATTCGGTGCGTGATGGCGTCCCGAACAGGATGTTTACACCGACCGGCGCGTTGTCGTTGTATTTGTCGAAATCATAAGGTTCGACAAGGTCGGACAGCTGACGTTCAGCCAGGATTTCCTTAAGACGCGGACGGACATCGAGTACCGATTGAACAAGGTTCGGGCGTTCTTCAGGGCTGATGCGGCGCAACAGACCAATGCGATAAATATCACGATCAAGGCCGACCACCTCAAGCAGGCGCATCAGTTCCTTTTGCATGTCTTCGCGCGATTCAAATCCCGGTCCGACATAATCGATCCACTCGGCAGACGGATCATAGGGGATGTTGCCCGACATCTTGATCTCGTCATACATTTCGCGCGTCAGCTTCCAGGGCAGGTCGGCGGGATCGGCAAGTTCGACGACATCGACAAATTTGGGATCGGGATAGGCTTTGGCGTCCGCATCGCTCTCGGGTGCGGAATTATCGTTATCCTGTTCCAGAAGGACAGGCCGGTGTTTCAGGCCATAGAACAGGTTATCTGCAATACTGCCATTAAACAGATACGCATCCGCCCCGACATAGGCCAGACGTTGCCCGACCACCGCAGCCGGAAGGGTGGTGGCATCAAAATCGGCAAACTGAATGCGCCCGCCGGTCGGGGTCATGATGTGGGCAATCAGACGGGCAAGTTGCGATTTGCCACTGTCTGATGCGCCGGTCAAAAGGGCCTTGCCCGGCAATCCCATGTTAAAGGAAACATTTTCGACAACACGGGTGCCGTCTTCATCCGTCCATGACAGGGCACTGACATCCAGCGGGCCGGCCAGTTTTGGCGAAACCGGTGCAATCAGTTCGTGTTCCGGTGCAAGGTCAGGCAGCTCGAACTGTTCGTGCAGTTGTTCGTATTTGATGTTGGCATCGGCAAGGCGCTGATAATAGGCGAGAAGCTCTTTCCACGGTGCGGACATGTCCTTGTAGGCGGCAAGAGCCGCGACCAGCGCACCGAAGCTCAGATCCCCGGTAATCACCAGATAGCCACCGATGGAATAGAAGAAGAACGGGGTGATCTGGGCGATGAAGTTGTTCAGGAACTTGATGAAGAATTTGCGGAAATAGATTTCCTTGCGGATCTCGAAAATCCGGCCAAGCCGCTGGGTGAAGTGGGTCAGTTCGAACCCTTGGGTCTCGTTGGCGCGGATATCGGTCGCACCGCCAACCGTCTCGCCGATATGTTCGGACATGCGGCGCACGTTCTGAACGCGCTGTTTGCCAAGCAGGTTAACACGACGTTGCAGTTTCGGGATCAGATAGCCCTGCAGCGGATAAAACGCGATCGCAGCCAGGCCCATCAAAGGGTCCTGAATAAAGATAAAGGCCGAAATCGTGATCAGAATGCCGCCCTGATAAAGCGGCAGGGCATAGGCCTCGCCAAAGAAGCCGCCCAACGGTTCAGCCTCGGCGGTGATCATGGAAACGATTTCGCCCTGGCTGGTCTTGCGGAAATGCGGCAGTGGAAAACGCAGAACACGGTCAAAAAGCTCGTAGCGCATGCGACGCAGCATGCGTTCTGCCATCACGCCTTGATAGACGTTGATGAAGTATTTGAAGCCGCCATTAACGAAGACGAGGGCCAGAAAAATGCCCGACAGGGCGAACAGATACTCGATCTGAGTCAGATCGATGCCAAGGATGTCATAGGGCGCACCGGCACCACCGATGGCCTCGTTGACGATCTGTTTGGGCAGATCAAGCGAGTAATAAAGAAACGGGAAAGAGGCCAGCGTGACCAATGTCAGCATGATCTGCTGGAGGCGGCTATGACGCCATATATAGGCAAAAACCGATTTGGGCATTCGCACGTCCCGTTTTGTGGTTGTGGAACATTTTTGTTCCGTTTGCTCGTTTTTATATTTGGGCAGGGTCAGGACCCTAATGTGCAGGTTATGCGCCGGTTGTCTGATCAACCAAGATCAAAACTTTGTTCCGGTTCAATGAACCCGCAGAAACCGTCCGCCACGGCGTCGGGTTTATCATAAGCCTGATAGTGATAGAGCCACATCTTCGCCTTGATCTCGGCAGGCAGGGTCACAAGTTGGTCGTAATGGGCATGGACCCCGGAATGACGGGGGCCGAGTTCGCAATCCTGAAAGACGATGTCGGCCTTTTTGTAGAACGGCATGTGGTCTTCGGGATTGAAAATCGCATCTGTTGTCAGGAAGAAGGACTTGTTCTGGCCGTGACCGAACAGGGCATAGGAATACATCGTGCTTTCCGGTGTCACGACATGGGCAACCGGGATGACATCGAAATGCATGCCATGCCAGTCAAATCCGTTCTTGGTGGAAAGTGGGACCACATCGAAATAGGACGACAGTTTGCTGTTGCCGTGGTCGCTGATTTCAAGGCCGCCGCGCAATGAGTGCTCCCACAGCGGTTCAAGCAGTTCGTCGACCGCAAACAGTTCCGCCCGGTGCCCTTCGAAGACGAAATAATTGGCAAGCGCCATCCATTCGAGCCCACCGATATGGTCCGAATGCAGATGGCTGACATAGACACCATGAATGTCGTTTGGCATGTGACCAATGTTGCGCAGCGAATGGCGCGCGTCTGAACCGCAGTCAATCAGCAGGCGCTGTGGTTGGTCATTGCCCGACGGGGTCGTTTCCAGAACCATGTTGCTCTGAAAATTGTCAGCGGCCATACAAAAGGCCGATCCTGTCCCCGCAAACGTTAGCTTCATTCCCCGATCTCCCGATATTTGTCGAAAGATTAGACGAGGTTCGGGGCGTTTAACCACCCCCTTTTTATGAGTAACCGCTCAATTTTCCCGGTAAGCCTGGCCTGACCGACTGTTCAGGATGGTGTTGATGTCTTGTTTTGATCGGATGGGACGTCTTGTGGATGGTCGTTCCGGGCGTTGGCAAGTTTGCTCATTTCACTACGCAGAGCGCGCAGTTCGGTCATGATTTCCTGATGATCGAGTTCGATCACATCGCGTGTCTGGGTTTCTTCAACATCGACATGTGTCGACATCGCATCAACCACAATCGCGATAAACAGGTTCAGGACGGCAAATGTCGTCACCAGAATGAACGGCACGAAGAAAAGCCACGCCAGCGGGTAAGACTCCATCACCGGGCGGACAATGCCCATCGACCAGCTTTCCAGCGTCATGATCTGGAACAGCGAATAAAGTGATTCGCCAATCGTGCCAAACCAGTCAGGGAAGCCTTCGCCAAACAGCTTGGTCGCCATCACGGCAGAGACATAAAACACCAGCGACAGAAGTGTCAGGACGGAAATCATGCCGGGAATGGCGCGCATCAGGGCTTCGACCACCTTGCGCATGGAGGGCACGGTCGAAATCAGGCGGAAGGCACGCAGGATACGCAGCGCACGCAGGACCGAGACGCCCTGGCCTGCCGGCATCAGGGTGATGGCAACAATTGTGAAATCAAAGACATTCCAGGCGCGCTTGAAGAAGGCCAGCCGATAGAGCGCAAGTTTCATTACCAGTTCGATGACAAAAATCGCCACCGCCACCTGATCGAGCACATGTAGCACCGACCCCGCCGCATTCATCACAGTCGGGGAAGTTTCAAGCCCGAGGATGATGGCGTTAATCGCAATGACGGCGGTGATGAAGTTTTGAAATCGGTTGGATTCAACGATCCGGCGAAGAAAATTCATGGTGCCTCCCGACCAGGCCGGAAAAGGGCGCTTCATTTTGCCGGATATAACCGACGGACAGACTGCGCCGGAAAATGACAACAGGGCGCAGCATCATTGATGATGGTCTGCGCCCTGAATGGAAAATCAGTTCAGGCCCTTGCGGCCCATTTCAAGGAACTTGTCACGACGGCGCGCCTTCAGCACGCCACCTTCGACATCGTCCATGCTTTCAAGTGCCTTGATGATCGCTTTGCCAACCCGTTTGCAGGCTTCCTTGGCATCGCGCTGTGCGCCGCCAAGCGGCTCCGGCACGATTTCGTCGATCACGCCAAGCTGCAACAGATCCTGTGCGGTAAGACGGAGCGCCTCGGCGGCGGTTTTGGCTTCGTCGCCAGAACGCCACAGAATGGATGCGCAACCTTCTGGCGAGATCACCGAATAAATCGAGTTTTCAAGCATCAGAACGTTGTTGGCAACCGCAAGCGCAATCGCACCACCCGATCCACCTTCGCCGATGATGACCGATACCAGCGGCACCTTGATATCAAGGCAGGCTTCGATCGACCGTGCGATGGCTTCGGACTGGCCGCGTGCCTCGGCATCGGCACCCGGGAAGGCACCGGCGGTATCAACAAGGGTGACAACCGGGATGTTGAAACGCTCAGCCATGCGCATCAGGCGGATTGCCTTGCGATAGCCTTCTGGACGGGCAGAACCGAAATTGTGTTTCACACGGGTTTCGGTATCGCGGCCTTTTTCATGGCCGATCACCATCACCGTGCGGCCCTGCAAACGACCGAAACCACCGATGATTGCGGCGTCTTCGCCAAACTGGCGGTCACCGGAAAGCGGGGTGAAATCGTCAAACAGGTTGGCGATGTAGTCGGTGAAATGCGGGCGATCAGGATGGCGCGCCACCTGGGTTTTCTGCCAGGGGGTCAGCTTGCCATAGGTGCCTTGCAAAAGCTTGGTCAGCTTTTCCTGCAGGCGGGAAACCTCGTCTGCGATGTTGACTTCGTCACTGCCCGTCAAATGACGGAGCTCTTCGATCTTGCCTTCAAGTTCGGCGATCGGCTTTTCAAAATCGAGGAAGTTATGCATCAGGGCATCATATCCGACTGGGAAACAATGGGGCGGAACATAGTATATCGACCCGCCACGTCAAGGGCGGAGCTATGAACAGTCCATATTTTCCGTTTACGTAATAATTATGGCGTAGTGTTCATACATTCATTACGCCCGACAGTTTGCACGTGGAACCCCATGACGTCCAGTATCGAGATCACACACATCAACGCCCCGGACGACGTTTCGTTCGAGCGGCTTGTTGAAATTCTTTTGGCAGCCTTTGCCTTTCAGGACGATATCGTTGATCCACCAAGTTCGGCCAAATCGGTTTCGGTTTCCGAACTGCAATGGCGTTTTGCCCGTGACACGCTGTTTGTCGCCCGGGATGGCAATGGCAACATCATCGGCCAGATCTGGATCGAGGATGTCGGCAAGGACGCCTATCTTTACAAGCTTTCGGTTGACCCGGTGGTCAAGGGGGCTGGTATCGGCAAGGCATTGGTCGAGGCGGCCTTGGCGTTTGCGCGTGGTCGCGGCAAGCAGCATATGCGGCTTAGTGTTCGGATCGAACTTGAAGACAATATCGCGTTCTTCAAATCACGCGGGTTTGTGATTGCCGGCGAAGGCGTCCATGAGGGATATGACAGAACGACGTTCTGGAAAATGGCGCGTGATTTGCAGCAAATCTGATCAGGCGGGTTCACTTTCGGGCATTGGGCGTTTTGACATCGCGTAATATGGAACGTGGGTTTCGCCCCAGTCCTTTAAGGCCAGAATAATGCCGCGCAGCGTTTCACCTTTTTGTGTCAGGCTGTATTCAACGCGCGGCGGGACTTCGGCATAGACTTCACGATGCACCAAGCCGTCGGCTTCAAGTTCGCGGAGCTGGCGGGTCAGCATGCGCTGGGTGACGCCGGGCATCAGACGGCGCAGCTCGTTAAAGCGTTTCGTGCCATCAAGCAGATGGAACATCACAACGCCCTTCCACTTGCCACCAATCATATCAAGCGCACCTTCAACCGGGCAGCCGGGGCTTCTGTTGGGTGGGCAGCTATTCATCTTTAACCTCCAAATCAGCAAGACCGGTTCAGGTGATGTGCCTGTTATGCCCTGAAATCCTCAATAGTATACAAATTGATACTATATGCTGAAATTGTGCGTACTTATTTCAAAGAGGATTATGCGTTAAAACTTGGCCATTCACAAATCAAACCTTTGATGGAAGGAAATGCCAAAGATGAAAGCCATTGGTATTTATAAATCTGCCCCGGTCGAAACCGACGGCCTGTTCACCCAGATCGAAACCGATGCCCCGGTTGCCGAGGGTCACGATATCCTTGTTAGGGTAAAGGGCGTTGCGGTGAACCCGGTCGATTTCAAAGTCCGCAAGGGCAAGCAGGATGACGGTGCCTTCAAGGTGCTTGGCTGGGATGCGGCCGGTGTTGTCGAGGCTGTTGGCGAAGACGTCACCCTTTTCCGCCCGGGCGATGAAGTCTGGTATGCCGGGGATGTGACCCGTTCGGGGTCCAATGCCCAGCTGCAACTTGTTGATGAACGCATTGTCGCGCCCAAGCCGAAGTCACTTGATTTTAGCGCTGCCGCAGCCCTGCCATTGACGACGATTACCGCCTGGGAAGCGATGTTTGATCGTCTGTTGATTGATCGCACCGCAGTTGATTCCAATGCGGACAAAACGATCCTGATCATTGGCGGGGCCGGTGGTGTTGGATCGATTGCCATTCAGTTGGCCAAGCTTGCCGGTCTGAAAGTCATCACGACCGCATCGCGCCCGGAAACTGTGGCGTGGGTCAAAAAGCTTGGCGCGGATCAGGTGATCAACCATCGTAATCCGCTGGATGAAGAACTGGCCGCGATTGATGTTGCCAATGTTGATTACATCTTCTGCACGTCGGAAACTGATCAGTATTTTGATGTGATGGCGACTGTTATCGCGCCGCAGGGCCGGATCGTGACGATCACCGAGGCCCAGGAAAATCACAATGTGGATCTTCTGAAAGCCAAGTCGGCCAGCTTCTCCTACGAGTTCATGTTTACCCGTTCGATGTTCCAGACGGCTGACATGATTGAACAGCACAAGCTTCTGGCGACGGTCGCCCAGTTGGTTGATGAGGGCACCATTACCAATACGGCGAATGAAAGCTTTGGCGCGCTGTCACCGGAAAACCTGCAGAAAGCGCATGCGTTGCTGGAAAGTGGCAAGGCCATTGGCAAGATCATCTTTGACGGTATTGCCGACTGATCGCAGTGCCATAAAATAACAGGCATCTGAATTAAGGGCCGATCCGCGTGAATGTCGCGGGTCGGCCTTTTTTGTGTTTGTGCGATATGCCGGTTAATCGGCGGAAGCATCTGCTATCAATGCTGTGATCTGATCCCGGAGCCAGCGATACAGTGGATGGGTGGTGGTGCGGTCATGCCAGATCAGCGCCATGTCAAAACCGGTAACAGGCATCGGGGGATCAAATATCTGGATCTGACCGGTACGACCATGGGCAACCCGCCTGGGCACAAGGGCGATCATATCGCTGCGTGCGACGATTTCGGGGACAACAAGAAACCCCGGTGCAGACAGGGCAACGTTGCGTTTGCGTCCAAGTGCCGCCAGGGCATCATCCGCAGGCCCCTTAAAGCCGCCGCCTTCGGGGGACACAACCACATGGTCAAGCGCGCAAAAGCTGTCGAGGTCAAGTGGCGCGCTGATTGCCGGATGTTCGCATCTGGCGATTGCGACATATTCCTCGCGATAAATTTTACGCATCCGAAGCGTTTCTGGCGCGGTTTCAGGCGTTGAAAGCGCAAGACTGACATCACCGCGCGCCATCTGGGTATCCAGCATCGATGTGTTGATCGTCCGCCAGGCGACCTTGATCCCCGGCGCATCACGCCGCAAAACGTCAAGAAGCGGCATCAGGATCGCGTATTGCACATAGTCACTGGCGGCAATGGCGATGGTGGCGGTGATTGTTGATGGATCAAACGGGCTGTTTTCGGCAACGACCCGGCGAACCCCTTCCAGTGCCTGATGCAGCGGTTCCTGCAGTTCCAGTGCGCGTTCGGTCGGGATCATGCCGCGCTGTGCGGGTAGCAATAACGGATCGCCCAGCAAATCACGCAGGCGGGTCAGGCGGGTTGAAATCGCCGGCTGGCTGAGGTTCAGCCGCTTTGCCGCATGCGTGACGTTGCGTTCGGCCAGCAGCGTGTCGAGTGTCACCAGCAGGTTGAGGTCAAGCTTGCTGATATCTGTCATATTTATACCAGATCAAAAATTATTGAATTTCAAAGATAGCAGAACATCAGGCCATGATCACGCATCGAACGTGATCCCCTTTGGAAAGGACGACCCAATGTCGAATGTCTTGATTGTCCATGCCCATCCCGAACCCGCATCCCTGACCAGCGCATTAAAGGATGTCGCGGTTGAAACGCTGCGTGCTGACGGGCATGCCGTAAAGGTTTCTGATCTGTATGCCATGGGGTGGAAGCCGCTGGCTGATGCGCACGATTTCACCGAACGTCGCGATCCTGATCGGCTGATCTATGTGGCAGAGTCCAAAAATGCCTATGCGTCCGGCTTTCAGACGGCGGATATCGCCGCCGAACAAGATAAGCTTTTGTGGGCGGATGCGGTGTTGTTCAGCTTTCCGATGTGGTGGTTTGGCATGCCCGCCATCCTGAAAGGCTGGTTTGATCGGGTGTTTGCCTATGGCTTTGCCTATGGTGTGGGCGAACATAATGAGACGCACTGGGGCGATCGCTATGGCGAAGGCACGCTTGCCGGGCGTCGCGCGATGTTGATTGTGCCGATTGGCGGACATTTGCCGCATTACAGTGACCGAGGCGTTAATGGCAGCATCGATGATGTGTTGTGGCCGATCCAGCATGGTGCGCTTTTCTATCCCGGTATGGACGTCATGCCGCCATTCCCGGTTTATAGCACCGATCGCATGGATGAAGACGGCTGGGCAGAAATCGAGGCCGCGTTCAAGCAACGCCTCGCCGGTTTGTTTACCGATGATCCGATCCCGTACCGCACCCAAAATGGTGGCCATTATGATGGCAAGCAGCGCCTGAAACCGGAACTCGGTGGTGGGTCGGATGGCATCAACATGCATCTGGTGCGTGAGGGTGATCCCCAGGAAGTCCTGCACGGGCAGGTCAGGCAATCACGCCGACTGGCATCGTAAATAATAGTAAAAAGGGCCGGGGAAAATCCCGGCCCTTTTGATGTGATCTGTATATGAGCCGGTTAACCCGCGTCGCGCGCGGCGATGGCTTCGGCCTGACGGACCATGACTTCGGCCTGTTTGATCGATGCGATGTCAATCAATCGACCATCAAGGGCGACGGCACCGGCGCCTTCGGACTGGGCCTTTTCCATCGCTTCGAGGATGCGTTTGGCCTTGGTGACTTCTTCGTCAGAAGGCGAGTAAACCTCGTTGGCCAGCGTGATCTGGCTTGGATGGATCGCCCATTTGCCCTCACAACCCAGCACCATGGCGCGGGCGGCTTGCGCGCGGTAGCCATCCGGGTCAGAGAAATCCCCAAATGGACCATCAATCGGGCGCAGACCATTGGCGCGGGCCGCAACCACCATGCGGGCAATGGCGTAATGCCACATGTCACCCCAGTGATAATCGCGCGGATTATCGCCGTCCTTGTCGGTCAGAACGCCATAATGCGGGTTCGGGCCGCCAATGCCGGTTGTCATCGCCTTGGTCGAGGCGGCGTAATCGGCGACACCGAAATGCAGGCTTTCATTGCGCGGGGAGCCCGCGGCAATTTCATGGATGTTTTGCATGCCAAGGGCGGTTTCAATGATCAGCTCGAACCCGATGCGTTTCTTGCGGCCCTTGGCCGTTTCGATCTGGGTTGCAATCATATCAAGCGCATAGACGTCGGCCGCGGTTCCAACCTTGGGGATCATGATCAGGTCAAGCCGGTCACCGGCCTGTTCAAGAACATCGACGACGTCGCGATACATATAATGGGTATCAAGACCGTTGATGCGCACCGACAGGACCTTGTCGCCCCAGTCGATATCGTTGATGGCCTCGATGATGTTTTTGCGCGCCTGTTCCTTGTCACCGGGCGCAACGGCGTCTTCCAGATCAAGGAAAATGGCATCGGCCTTGGATTTCGCGGCCTTTTCAAACAGTTCGATACGACTGCCGGGAACGGCAAGTTCGGACCGGTTCAGGCGTGCCGGGGCCGGGGTCGGTGTGGTGAAGCTCATGGTAACGTTTCTCCAGAACCTGTCATTTCAATCAGTGCGTCGCAGGCGATGGATCATCAATCGATCATCGCGCGAAGCATGTGGCGTATTCTTGCGTCCCGTTTTCGGGATCGTACCGTGGCCGCCGTGACAGTTATGTGGTCTGCGATCATTGTGCGTCGCAGTAAACCTGTGGGTAATTTAGGGTGCGGATGCGAATGCTGGCAAGTTTTAAAACACTTATGTCTCTAGTGCTTTTGGCGCACGCGGCCCGTAAATCAGAAAAACTCGAGATAAGCCGGATAAAGCAATAGCCCCTTAACCGGACTGTCGTTAGATTACCGGCGATACCGGGAACGCCATCGGTTGCGGGCCCTTAGACCCCATCAGCAGGTAGTATCGAACGCCCCATGCGTCGCGCTTATTCCATTGTTGTTTCTGCCGGTCTGGCACCTGCGCTCATTCTGGGGGCGTGCCTGGTGCTGGCCGTTTCACCGACGCTGGTGCCAGCGGAACTTTCCGGATTGGTGCGATATGGGCCGTTCTTGCTGGCGGTGCTGGGCGGGGCGATTGGCTGGTGGTTTAACCGCGGGCGCGCGGTTTTTGTTATGGCTTTGCTGCTGGTTTGCTATTGGTTGCTGGTTGGTAACGGGGCCGGCATTTCGGCCGAGGGATTGGCGTTCCTGCGGATAGCGACACTTTATCTGATCCCGATCAATCTGCTTTTGCTGGGCTTTACGGCTGAACGCGGTGTTTTGAACCCGCGGGGCATTGCCCGGATGCTGGTTCTGGGATTGCAGATCTTTGTCATGCTGATGCTGGCCGGCCAACCCGATGTCGGGTCAGCCCTGCATCGCGCACTTGATACGCGCTTTTTTGTCAGTACCGGTATTTTGGGCGCAATGCCCCATCCGGCGATGATCATATCCGTCATCGCGGTGGTCTTGCTTTTGATCCGGCACAAGCCGCTTGAAACCAGTTTTGCGGCCGCGATCATTGCGATTGATGTGGCAACGGTGATGGGCACTGGCATTATTCAATATGGATATCTGGCGGCAACCGGCGTGGTTCTGGCGGGGCTTGCACAGGAAGCCTGGCGGATGGCGTTTGTAGATGATCTGACCGGGTTGCCGGGGCGGCGCGCGCTGGGTCATGCGATGGCGGAACTTGGCAATCAATATGCGATTGCGATGCTTGATGTTGATCACTTCAAGAAGTTTAACGACACCTATGGCCATGATGTTGGCGACATCGTTTTGAAAAAGGTTGCGCGGGAACTGGCGCGCGTCGGCGGGGGTGGCAAGGCATACCGTTATGGCGGCGAAGAATTTGCCGTGCTGTTTGCCGGGCGCAGTGCCGAACGTGCCGCAGAGCCACTTGATGCGTTGCGTAAACGGATTGCTGAGAACAAGATCACCCCGCCCGAAAAATCAAAATCCGTTTCCGTCACGATATCGGTCGGGGTGTGCGAGCGCGATGAAGACACCACCGACCCGTGGGCAGTCCTTAAAAGTGCCGACCAGAAGCTTTATCAAGCAAAGCAATCCGGCCGTAATCGCGTGGTGATTTAAAGCTCGTCAAATTTGAAGACAAGCCGCATCGAGCCCGCCGTATTGGCGAGGGTTGCCAGGCAATTGGCGGCGCGTTCCGGCGGAATGGCGACGGCAAAGCGCAGGGTATAGATCCGCGCATCCTTTTCATCGGTTGCCGATGCCGCCAGACGGACGATGTTGGCATTATATTCGATAAAGATTTCCGACAGGCGCGCGATCAGGCCCGGCTGATCAATCCCCGAACATTCGATCAGATGGGTCGCACCCGGTGCCGTGGTCATTTCCGGGGCGGCGGCAATGGCTTCGACCGTGATGGCGGCATTGCCAAGGGAAAGTCCGCGCAGCACAGCTTCGCATTCGGATATCGGGCATTCGTCGGGAAGTTCGCAAGTGGTTTCGAACTTCGCGACATCGCCGTCGAGCGAAAAGGAGGTTGGGCCAAGGTTTGTGCCGATATCAAACAGTCGTCCGGTGATATCGGAAATCAAACCGACGCGGTCATCGCAGGAAATGGTGATCCGGGTGTTGGCATTCATTGGTGCGCTCCGTCCTAGGTCCCTTATCGGGCTTTGCCCTTGTGATCTGCTGACCATAACACCGCAGCGATACAAGATGCAGTGATTTTGTCGACCGGACCGCTACGCGCCAAGAGTGTAGTACGTTGTGCAAAGGTGATTGGATGCGCCTTTGTTATCACAATCATATGATTGAACTGATACGCGATGATGGGCCGTATGCCTTCCTGTGACAGCAACAATTCGACGTTGAAATTCCACGTTGGTTAACAGGAGATAGGACCATGTCTGCGATCAAATCGTCTCTCATTGCCGTTGCGACCGCTGCCAGCCTGACCTTTGGCGCCATGTCTGCCAAAGCAGCTGACATCGTTGATACCGCCGTTGCCGCCGGTTCGTTCAACACGCTTGTAGCGGCCGTGCAGGCGGCCGGACTTGTCGATACGCTTAAAGGCGAAGGTCCGTTTACGGTCTTTGCGCCGACCGACGAAGCCTTTGCCAAACTGCCGGCAGGCACCGTTGAAGACCTTCTTAAGCCGGAAAACAAGGACAAGCTTGTTTCCATCCTGACCTATCATGTGGTGCCGGGCAAAGTGATGTCGGGTGACATCGCAGGCAAGGAAATGATGGTGGCCAGTGTCCAGGGTGACAGCATCGATGTGAATGCCATGAACGGTGTCATGGTCGATGAAGCCACTGTGGTCAATGCCGATATCGAGGCTGACAACGGTGTTATTCACGTGATCGATACCGTGATCATGCCGGGCATGTAAGCCCGCACGCACCGATATAAAATACCCGATGTAAATTACGAAGCCCGGTGCAAATGCGTGCCGGGCTTTTTTTCTGCTGGTGCTTGTTTGCAGATTATATGCCGGACCAAGCAAGCGCAAAGCAGGTGGGCGAAACAACAAAGGCCCGACGCAGTAACGTCGGGCCTTTGACTGGCGCGCCCGGAAGGATTCGAACCTCCGGCCTTCTGATTCGTAGTCAGATGCTCTATCCAGCTGAGCTACGGGCGCTTTTACGCTTGTATAAATGGTAAAGGCCCGACGCGGTGACGTCGAGCCTTTCACTGGCGCGCCCGGAAGGATTCGAACCTCCGGCCTTCTGATTCGTAGTCAGATGCTCTATCCAGCTGAGCTACGGGCGCTTGCCTTAATTTCCGGCGGTTTGCAAAGGACTGCTCCCCGTCGGCGGAGCGGAACTTATGCAAACGAGCATGTCATTGCAAGCAGTAAATTTGAATTTTTCCCATTTTTTCACAGGGCGCGGTTTACCTGACTGCTACGCCCCTGTTTTGCCCGGCTTTGTCCGCTTTGAAGTGAATAAGGACAAGACTCGGCAAAAAAGGGGCAAATGCGTCTTGTTCCATAAGTGGTCGTAGACTAAGATGCTTTCAATCCCGGGGGAGCAGGGGCTTGTTTCACCTAGATAAAAAGGCAAGCCCAGGGAGATTCGCATATTTCTACTTAGGTAATAGATCGAAATGGCCGTTCGTAAAACCTACCTCGCCGTAATCGGCACCGCCCTGATGCTGGGGGGATGTTCTTTTTCTTCTGAGGCCCTGTGGCCGACACTTGCCGGTGAAGAGGAAACGACGCAGCAAAACGTCGTTGCCAATCAGCCTGTTGGTGCCGATGCCATCACCAGCTATGACGTTGCTGCAAGCACGGAACCGCTGACTGGGGTATCTCAGACCGGAACCTTTGTTGGTACCAAGGTCGAGAACATGCAGCAGGAGCTGAACCGTCTCAAATCCGCTTTGAGCAATCATAGCAACGAACTGCAGCAGCTGCGTGGACAGACCGTCGCGCACTCGCAGGCCTATCACGGCACGGTTGCCGCGATCAGTGCCCGTCTGCAGGTCGGCACCACGCCGGGTAACCCGGTTCTGGTGCAGCAGTGGAACACCGCACAGTCCGAACTGGATCGTGTGAATGATGACATTGCCGCGCTGAACTCGCTGGCCAACAAGGTTGCTGCCGACAGTACGCTGTCGACCTTCCTGCTTGAGTCGGTTCGTTCAGCCTATCAGGTTTCAGGTGCTGTTGACGAAGACCACCGTCAGCTGGCCCTGCTTGAAGACGAAACCAACCGCACCACGGTGCTGATTGATCGTCTTCTCAACGAAATCAGCGAAAGCCTTGCCCGTCAGACGTCATATGTCAGCACAGAACGCGCGAACCTCAATGCGCTGGCGCTGGCTGTCAAGAATGGCGAGATCTTCGGGGATTCCCTTTCCAAGCGTGTCTTCCAGTCGCAGGCTGCACCGGCATCAAGCGGTCAGCGTATGGCAGCCGCACCAAGCGACCGTCCGCTTGTCGTGATCCGTTTTGATACGGCGAGCGTCAAGTACGAGCAGGCGTTGTATAACGCGGTGAACCGCGTTCTTGAACGTCGCCCGCAGGCAAGCTTTGATGTGGTTGCGGTGACACCGAATCGTGGTACCCCGGCGCAGGTTGCGCTGAATGCCAATAAATCCAAGCGCAACGCGCAGGCAGTTCTTCGGTCGCTGACCGATATGGGCATGCCAAGCTCGCGCGTGCGTGCTTCTGATGCGACCAGCGCATCTGTCTCGGCAAACGAGGTGCACGTCTTCGTGCGCTAAGTCCTGTCGGACACCAACGGATTTTAAGAACGGCTAGCGGGTGCTTCGGGAGATCGAAGCACCCGTTTTTTATTTCGGGTCATGCCGGTCAGGTTATTTCGCCTGATCCGGTCAGCCGGAAAAACAGAAGCCAGAAAACAGAAGGCTGATATGGGCGATCTGGTTAATCTGCGTCAGGCACGCAAACGCAAGCAACGCGACGAAAAGGCGCGCAAGGCCGATCAGAACCGCTTGCTGCACGGGAGGACGCGTGGCGAACGCACCCTGACCGAACATGAACGCCAGAACGCCGACAAACAGCATGACGGGCACAAGCGTGAAAAGCCGACCAGTGGTGAGGAAGACCAAGCCCCCGAGGTCAGCGAAAATAACGTGGTTTCAATCTTCGCATCTGATGACCCGTCCGACAGTGAAGCCAAATAGCCGTCCAATCATTCAAGTGAACATGACGATACCGACTACATGCGTATAAACCGCATGTGGTGCTTTGTTGGTCTGTAAGTTGCGATCAGGGGGGGGCGGTTGTGATCAGGGGGCAGGGAACCGTTGCCCGCGTGTGATGTGCAGTGGCAATGGCGTGTTGCCATCGTTGCGGATCAAACGGGCAGGTGTCGGCCGTTGCACAAGGTGGCACGGCATCACCGGCAATGCCGGGTATTCAAATCGCGGCATCGGAAATTGCATTCCGTCTGCCGGTCGCAAGTCTTCAGGCGCAATGTGAACGGATCACGGGGATCAGTTCAGCAGCGTTTCCGCTTCGCGTTTGGCCTGATCAAGGGCCTCATCCCATCCCATCAACCAGTCTTCATGATCACGACAATCAGACGGATAGGGGTTTTCGGTCAGACGGTGGGCATCGATCCCGGCCGAAAAACCGGACCCGTAGGCCGAATTCGGCAGATGGCGTTCCTGAACCACCGGCGCATGGGTTTCATAAAGGCTGTTGCGAAATGCCGGCAGCGAACACAGCACACCATCATCGATGCCAAGCGGGTAGGCCATCATCATGGCCGTTCCAAGCGAAGTGATCGACAATTCTTCGCCAGCCGTCATGCGGATCAAGCCAGCCAGTTGAAGATTGGCGATGGCATTGTCGATGCGGCGCTGCAAGTCAGGGCCGTCCTGGATGGCAACCTGATTGCCATAATCGTCGGTACAGAAAAGGGACAGGACACGGCGCAGCAACATGCTGCGATCAAGATTTGCCTCGGCGCTGCGCAGTACGGTCAGCATCAAGGTCGGGTCGCCAGGCGCGAAATCCATAGAACTGGACATTCATGGGCCTCCGTTCGGGTCTAAACGAATTCCCTCCCAAGTCGGCAGCGATTATCTCTTGGCCTTGCTCTCTCGGTCTTGATGGGGGCAAAGCCCTGCTGCTTTTTCTTATTATAGTTTGCAGATATGTTGCCAACTTGTGAAGACAAGATTTCGCTTATGCGGAATTTTTTGTTCTTGGCAGTGAACAAAAACACTTTCACGGCGTAACAATCTGAAAACAGGTGGCTATTGCCGTTGCTGCGTTGCAGCAGAATTTGGTGAAAATTTTTCCTGATTTGGTGTGGCTTGGGCCGGACAAATGCACTTTCGCCTTTGGTGCCTGGGTGCAGATCGCCTCAGGTCGCGTTCTTGCCGGGTTTTGTGGCCGTGGACGCGGTCTTGCCATCCGGGTTGCGCCAGACGCGCACGCGATTGCGGCCGCCTTCCTTGGCGGCATATAGCGCCTTGTCGGCTTTTTCGATGATTTGCTCGGTCGTGCGGTTCTTGGTCATCGGGGCTGCGCCGATAGAGGCCGTGACCGGCAATATCGTTTCGTCCGAGATGGCAACCGGGGATGCCTCGATCACGCGCCGCAGGCGTTCGAGAACGCGGGCGCATTGCTTCATGTCGGCATTGGGCAGGCAGACGAGGAATTCTTCACCGCCATAGCGATACACTTTATCAAACGGGCGCACATGCGATTGCAGGATCCCCGCCACTGATTGCAAAACCAGATCACCGGCCTGATGGCCATAGGTATCGTTAACCGATTTGAAGTGATCAAGGTCGACCAGCGCGATCGCGGTGGGGACCCCGGTCCTGATCGCACGTTCGCGTTCGGCATTAAGATCACCCATCATGGTCTGACGGTTATAGGTGCCGGTGAGAGGATCGACATCTGATCGCGCGGTGCGAAACGCACGTTCAAGCCGGCGGAGCTGAGCAAAGAACGATTCTGCGCGCAGGGCCATCATGTCGAACTCGGCCGAATCGACTTCGTGATCAACATCATGTGCGCTTAAAAGCCGCTTTGCCGACTCGTGAAGTTGCTGATGGGTTGTTGCCAGGGCGCGCATGGCGGGCTGGTCAATCAGGCGGTTATGGCGATTAAGCGCGTACCACGCCCCGAAATCACAATCATGATCGTCTTCGTCGGCGTCAGATGGCGCCCCCGAATCCGCCAGAACCAGCTTGCGGTTCCAGCGCAGCAGAAGGGCGATATGTTCGCCCAGTGCCTTTTCAAGTTCGGCAAGAATGTCGCGTTCGGCATCGGCCATCCCGCCATCGGCAATGCTTTCGGGCATTTTATGGCCCTTGGATCTGCCTTTAGCTGGCGGGGTGTCTGCCTTGGCCGGTTGCGACTTGTCACTCATTCGGAAGGCCCGGATTGGTTGTAGGGTTAGAACGCATTCACATGACTGACCCTAGGAAAAGATTTCGCCAAAGGTCTGTTGTAACAGGCGATCAAGTTCCGCCATAGGAATATCGACGCCAAGATCTTTGAGGCTGGTGACCCCATGGTCGGAAATGCCACACGGCACGATTCCACCGAAATGCGTCAGGTCCGGGGCGACATTAATCGCAATGCCATGGAACGTCACCCAGCGGCGCACCCGGACGCCAATGGCGGCGATCTTGTCTTCGCGGCCATCATCGCGCACCACCCAGATGCCAACCCGGCCATCGCGCCGTTCGCCTTTAACGCCCAGCAGGGCAAGGGTGCGAATCACCCATTCTTCAAGGTTATGGACATAGACCCGGACATCGCGACCGCGATTCTTAAGGTCGAGCATCAGATAAACCGTGCGCTGACCCGGTCCGTGATAGGTATATTGCCCGCCGCGGCCCGCGTCATAGACCGGAAAGCGATCCGGATCGACGAGGTCCTCGGCATGGGCACTGGTGCCGGCCGTATAAAGTGGCGGATGTTCAAGAAACCAAACAAGTTCATGGGCTTCGCCAGCATGAATGGCCTCTGCGCGGGCTTCCATTTCTGCAAGGGCTTCGGGGTAGGAAACCAACTCCGAGGTGGTGCGCCACTCGGGGATTTGCGCGGTTGGGGCGTTGCTTTGCATTTTTCCTGTCAAATAAGTGAAATGAGCCCTTGATCAGGGGATACCAATTTGCTATCTCCCTTTCCGCACCAAGGCAAGCCCACTTAATTACCTCAAGGGTTTTGCTGACTAACATATGCGGTCGTGGCGGAATTGGTAGACGCGCAGCGTTGAGGTCGCTGTGGGCTAACCCCCGTGGAAGTTCGAGTCTTCTCGACCGCACCATTATCTGGCCTCCCGGTCAATCGGGAAGGTCACGAAAAAGAACCCGTCAGCAATGGCGGGTTTTTTCGTTTGTGGACCTTCCCCATATATCCCCTACAATGGTTTGAATACGGCAATGGATCGGTTGGTGTGCGTCATCACGCGGTTGCGGCATAAACAATTGATTTATTGTGCGGTGCCGCGTTGAAAATTACGCAATGCAGCCCCTTGGCGAAGAATGAACTGAGTGCTTCAATCGCGGGCCAAACTCATTTAGTCTACCGGTCCCGCTAGAGTGAATTATCAGGATTTAACCGATTAACGGTTAATTTATGTAAATACCTGAAATCAAAGGTATTATAATGGCAAATAGAAATGACAAGCTGCGCGAAGCAGCTTTGGACTATCACCGGTATCCCACCCCGGGGAAATTGTCCGTAACGGCAACCACCACCCTTGCAAACCAGCGTGACCTTGCCCTGGCCTATTCGCCGGGCGTCGCGTTTGCGTGCGAGGAAATCGTCAAAAACCCCGATACCGCAGCTGATTACACTGCGCGCGGTAACCTGGTCGGGGTGATTTCGAACGGTACGGCTGTGCTTGGCCTTGGCCCGATTGGCCCGCTGGCCTCCAAGCCGGTGATGGAAGGCAAGGCGGTTCTGTTCAAGAAGTTCGCCAATATCGATGTTTTCGATTTGGAAGTGAACGAAACCGACCCGCAGAAATTTATCGATATCGTCGCAGCGCTGGAGCCGACTTTCGGGGGGGTTAACCTCGAAGACATTAAGGCACCGGAATGCTTCATCATCGAAGAGGCATTGCGCAAACGCTGCAACATTCCGATTTTCCACGATGACCAGCACGGTACGGCGATCTGTGTTGCCGCCGCGGTCCTCAATGGCCTGCGTGTGACCGGCAAGGACATCAACAAGGTCCGCCTTGTGACATCCGGGGCCGGTGCAGCCGCCTTGGCGTGTCTGAACCTTCTGGTTTCCATGGGTTTGCCCAAGCACAACATCACGGTCACCGACCGGTTTGGTGTTGTCTATAAGGGCCGGGCCGAGGAAATGGACCCTTGGAAAGCCGAGTACGCGATTGAAACCAACGCACGTACACTCAGCGACGTGATCGAAGGGGCTGATATCTTCCTGGGTCTTTCGGCCCCGAACGTGATGGGCGAGGATGAGCTTCGCAAGATGGGCGAAGGCCCGATCATCATGGCGCTGGCCAACCCGACGCCGGAAGTTTCCCCGGAACTGGTCAAGGAAATCCGCCCGGATGCGGTTATGGCCACCGGTCGTACGGATTATCCGAACCAGGTGAACAACGTTCTTTGCTTCCCGTTCCTGTTCCGTGGCGCGCTTGATGTTGGCGCGACCGAGATCAACGAGGAAATGAAGATCGCCGCGGTCCATGCCATCGCCGATCTGGCAACGGCCGAGGTTTCCGATGTGGTGGCAACTGCCTATGGCGGGGAGGAGCTTAAATTCGGCCCGGAATATCTTATCCCGAAGCCGTTTGATCCGCGCCTTATGCTCGAAATTCCGCCGCGTGTGGCCAAGGCCGCCATGGCAAGCGGTGTTGCCAAACGCCCGATCGAGGATTTTGACGAGTATCGTCAGCAGCTTGAAGGTTTCGTCTTCCGTTCCGGCCTTGTCATGAAGCCGGTGTTTGACGTGGCCCGTTCGCACAAGAAACGCGTTGTCTATCCCGAGGGCGAATCGCGCCGTGTTCTGCAGGCCTGTCAGGTGCTTGTCGATGACGGCATTTGTCATCCGGTGCTGATTGGCCGCCGCGAGGTCATCCTTGAACGGATTACCGAGCTTGGCCTGCGTCTTGTTCCCGATGAGCAGATTGAAATTCACGATCCCGATGACAATCCGCATTTCGAACAGGATTGGCAGGACTTTCACAACATCATGGGCCGTCGCGGCATCAACCCGGAATATGCCCGGGCGATTGTGCGTACACGTCCGACCGTGATCGCGGCCCTGATGCTGCGTCGCGGGGAAGTCGATGCGATGCTGTGCGGCTGTCAGGGCGGTTTCCTGCGCCATCTGCGCTATGTCCGCAATCTTGTCGGCCTGCGTAAGGGGGTTACTGATTTCTCCACGGTCAACATGATGATTATGAAGCAGGGGACGTTCTTCCTGACCGATACTTATGTGTCGGTCGATCCGACCCCGGAACATGTCGCGGAAACCACCATCATGGCGGCCGATGTGGTCAAGCGTTTCGGTATGACGCCAAAGGCCGCGTTGATTTCGCATTCCAACTTCGGCAGTCACGAAAACAAGTCTGCCTGCAAGATGCGTGATGCGCTTCAGCTGATCAGAACGCAGGCACCCGATCTTGAGGTCGAAGGTGAAATGCATGCGGATGCGGCCATTTCGCAACCGATCCGTGACCGGATCTTCCCGCACTCGATGCTGAGCGGTTCGGCCAACCTTCTGGTGATGCCAACACTCGATGCGGCCAATATCTCGTACAACATGGTCAAGATGTTGGGCGATGGGCTTCCGGTTGGGCCGATCCTGGTCGGTGCGGCCAAATCAGCCCATGTCGTCAGCCCGTCGATTACCGTGCGCGGTATTGTCAACATGACGGCGATTGCCGTTGTTGATGCCGTCACACGGACGCAGGAAAGCCAGTAACATACTCCCAACCCCGTCTTTATCCCAGGCGGGGCTGGGGTGAATTGCTATCGCGCTCTTGACCGGGGCTATGTGATAGCGCAGAAACAGCCGTGCCGGGCGTTGGAACACAATGCCCGACACGGCGTTTAATCTTTTGCAGGAAAAATTGGCGGCTCATTAAACAGGGAGGGGCAGATGACAGGTCAAGTTGAAGAACTCGACCGGCCGGCGGAAAAGTCGTCTGGCGATGAATATGTCGATCTGACTCCCGAATATGCCCGCGAAATCTTTGATGCGCTGGGCGAAGAAGAAGGCAGCAAGGCTGCTGATCTTCTGGGCGAGTTGCACTTTGCCGATATTGCCGATTTGCTGGGTTGGGCAAGCTCCAACCAGCGTGAACTGCTTGTTGATCTGATCCGGCCGGATTTTGATCCGGAATTCTTGACCGAACTTGATGATGAACTTCGTGAAGAAGTCATCGGGTTACTTGGCACCGATGTGGTGGCCGAGGCCATCACCGAACTTGATTCTGATGACGTCGTCGAGGTCATCGAGGACTTTGACGAGGATGAGCAGCGCGAACTTCTTGGCGCGCTGTCGGACATCGAGCGCGCGCGCGTTGAAGAGGCGCTGTCTTATCCGGAATATACCGCCGGTCGTATCATGCAGCGCGAGCTGGTGGCGATCCCGGATTACTGGTCTGTCGGGCAAACCATTGATTTCCTGCGTTCGGCCAAAAGCCTGCCGGAAGATTTTTATGACATCATTGTCGTTGATCCGCGCTATAGCCCGGTGGGGATTGTGCCGCTGTCGCGTGTGATCCGGACAAACCGCCCGGTGCTGATCCGCGATGTGATGGAATCAGATGAAATGCGCACGGTCGTCGTGACCGAGGAACAGGAAAACGTCGCCCACCTGTTCCGTCAACGTGACCTGATTTCCGCCCCGGTTGTCGATGACAGCGGACGGCTGGTCGGTGTGATCACGGTCGATGACGTCGTTGACGTTATCGACGAGGAATACGAAGAAGACATGATGCGCCTTGCCGGTGTTGGCGAGGAAGACGACCTTTCAAGTGCGATCTTTGCCACCACCCGATCACGTTTTACATGGCTTTTGGTTAATCTTGGCACCGCGATCATGGCATCGGTTGTGATCGGTTTGTTTGAAGGCACGATTGAAAAGCTTGTGGCGCTGGCCGTGCTGATGCCAATCGTCGCCTCGATGGGCGGTAATGCCGGGACGCAGACATTGACCGTGGCCGTACGTGCGATTGCCACGCGTGAGTTAACCAGTACCAACGCATTGCGTGTGATCCGCAAGGAAGTCGCGGTATGTGGTCTGAATGGCCTGGCCTTTGCCGTTCTTGCCGGGGCTGTGACGTGGTTCTGGTTTGATGACATGCTGCTTGGGGGGGTGATCGGCGTTGCCATGATCATCAACCTGCTGTTTGCCGGCCTGTTCGGGGCGCTGATCCCGCTTGGTCTGGAACGTGCGGGTATCGACCCGGCTGTCTCGTCGGCGGTTTTCCTGACGACGATTACCGATGTTGTCGGCTTTTTCGCCTTTCTGGGATTGGCGGCAGTCTTCCTGCTTTAGTCACCTCATTCGAACACCAAAAAACAAACCCCCGCAGTCGATCCGCTGCGGGGGTTTTCTTTGATCGGAATGACAGGCTCAGGCTATCCCGATTTTGTGTCAGAGGCAGGCCGTGACTTGCCTTTGGCGGCCGATTTGGTCGGTTTTTGCTGTATCAGCAGTTCCATCGTATCGGCTGCATCACGCGGTGGCGACAGAAGGAACCCTTGAATTTCATCGCATTCGG
Organism: Thalassospira sp. CH_XMU1458; assembly: GCF_037027205.1. NCBI lineage: Bacteria > Pseudomonadati > Pseudomonadota > Alphaproteobacteria > Rhodospirillales > Thalassospiraceae > Thalassospira > Thalassospira sp. CH_XMU1458. Next base: position 449,817 of record NZ_JAYMDW010000003.1, read on the forward strand.
CCGCCTGAAGGGATGCCATCTGTTCTTCGGTTTCAACGCCAACGGCAACCACCTTGCGGTTCAGGCTTTTGCACAGCCGGATGGCTGGTTGCAGGACGCTGTTTTCGGGCTGTTCATCAAGTGCGACATTAAACAGCGACTTGGACAGTTTGATGCGCTGGACCGGGAAGCGTTTCAGATACCGCAGCGATGTGTTGCCGGCCGCAAAATGATCAAGCGTCAGGCCAATGCCCGCCTCCGAGAAACGATAAAACTGACCAAGGGCGCGTTCCGGATCGCGCATGACGATTTCCTCGGACACCTCGATCTCGATCATCGCCGGATCAACTTCATGTTCGGCGGTCAGATCGGTGATGTTCTTGATCAGATCGGCCTGAATGAACTGGCGGCTTGAAACGTTAAGTGCAATCGGTACCGGGACATAGCCCTGACGGCGCCAGTCGGCGACCTGTTTACACACCGTCTCAATGATCCAGTGACCAAGGGGTGAAAGCAGGCCCGTCCGATCCGCAACCGCGATGAAATCGGGCGGCAGGCGGCGTTTGCCACTGTCATCAATCCAGCGCAGCAGTGCTTCGAACCCGGTAAGGGTGCGGTCTGATGTGCGATAGCGCGGCTGATATTCCAGAACGAAGCGTTTTTCATCGACCGCACGGCGCAACTGCGTTTCCATCGACAGGCGCGCATGCATCACGTTGTTCATCGTCTCGACGAAGAAGCAATAAGATGATTCTGCGGATTTCTGGGCGCGATACATTGCCGCGTCGGCATTGGCCATCAATTGCGATGGTGCGCGTGCATCGTTGGGATAAAGTGCGACACCGACACTGACATGCAGGCGAATTTCATCGCCTGTGGTGGTCAAGATCGGTTGCGACATGGCTTCGACCACGCGTTCGGCGACGAGGGCTGCCCCCTCGGCCTCGGAAAGGTCGGTCGCGATGATGGCAAACATATCGCCCGAGAACCGCGCACAGGTGTCCTTTTCGCGCACGGTCGCACGCAAGCGACCGGAAATGGTGCGCAGCGTTTCATCGCCGACATCGGCCCCGAACCGGTCATTGATTGCCCGGAAATTGTCGATATCGACGACAAGAACCGACAGAAGCTTTTCGTAGCGTTTGGCATGGGCAACCGCCTGATTGAGGCGATCCTCAAACAGGGCATGGTTGGGAAGGCCGGTCAGCGGGTCGTGCGTCGCCAGATAGCGCAACCGGTTGACCGATGCATTGGCAGCCGGGTTGTGATGCAAGGTGATGTCGACACAATCCGGATGGGTCGTGGATGGCCGCATTGTCAGATCGCAGACAACATGCACGCCCTCGGCACTGCGGACAATCCATTCACGCCTGAGTTCGTCATCGCCACGATTGATCGCAAGCAGCATCTTTTCCTGCGAACGACGGGATGCGGTGCCATCCGACTGGAATTCCGGTGCCAGATTGTAAAACCGGATAAAGCCGTAATCCTCTTCGCGCAAATCAAAGAATTCGGCGGTTTCCGGCGACATTGATTTCAGGTGACCGTCAAGCTTGGTGATTGATAGTGACAGGTCACTGATGTCATCGCCAGCATGGATGTGATGAACCGTGCGGCGCATTGCCATTTTCTGCCGGTTGCTCAGCAGGAAGACAATCGTCGTGAACAAAATGGTCGTCAGTGCGCCGAATATCAGGATCAGTTCCGGATTGATCGTGCTGTGGGCCAGTTGCGGATCGGCAATGACATCGACCTGCCATTGGCGGCCAACCACATCAAAGGCGACTGTGCGCTGAAGGGTTTCATCATCACCTTCGCCGCGAATTTCAAACAGAACAGTGTCACCTTCGCGGACACGGACGGTGTAATCTTCGACCTGTTCGGTGTTGATCACCGCCGCCAGCATGGAGCGAATGCGAAACGCCCCGTTGATGATCCCGATAATCTCGCCATCGCGGCCCAGAACCGGGGTATAGGCCGCAAAGCCACGCCCGCCCTGCATGAGCTCAAGCGTTGGTGTGATCTGGGTGCGGCGTTGATCAAGCGCGATATCAAGAACCGGACCAGCAAGCGGGTGACGTTTGAGATCCGCCCCCATGGCCGGAACGTTGCCCTTGATCGGGGCGACATACAAAATGATGTAGTTCGGCGTTATCCAGTTGATCGCCTGGAGTGCAGGGAAGCGGCTTTGAAGCGGGGTCGCAATCGAAAGATAATCTCTTTCGTCCTCGGGCGGGCCGCTCTGCCAATTGTCGGCAAAGCTTTCAAGCACCGCGAGATTATTGTTCACAATGGATTTGATCTGCTGGGAAACGGAATTTGCCGTAATCTGGCCAGCAGATTGAAGGATTACGCGGCGATCACTTTCAACCATTTGCCAAATCAGATAGGTGACAGATGCGAAGAAAGCAGCCGTCAGAAAACCAGCCGCCAAAGCCCGTTTTTTCAGGCGTGACGTTTGTTTGGTTGCGTTTTCCTCAGCGTGCTTTGTTTCTTCTTCCATCTGTCCCCCAAACACAACGACCCTTGCTGATCCTCCCCGATCAGGATGTGTGTGCATACGGTTATCACCAGTAAACATCCATGCACCGATGGATAAAGATGCCAGTGTATTTTGCTGGCCGATAACCGGTACTATTTGTTTATGGTGTTATTCTTACACGACTTTAAGGGGTTGGTCGCCTGCATTTACGGATTAATTTTTGACGGTAATTGCCAAAAACTGTTCCGGGACAGGGTTTTGATACAGGTTTGGCGATAATAAATCCGTGTTAGCCCCTGTTCTGAAAACGTGAAGTGTTGTATCTGAGGCGGAAATCCGGCACCCGCAGTAAAGGCCGGTCATTGTGTGACAAAGATCACCCCCAGAGAGAGTCCATGAAACACCATAACCGCAATCCCCGTGCACGGGGAGGACGCAAACGTCAGCCATCCCGGCGTGATCCGCTGATCGGGTTTGAAGCAGACGTCACCATCGAACAGATCGGTGCGCGCGGCGATGGGATTGCCCATGTCGCGACACCCGATGGTAAATCGGTTTTGATCTATGTGGATTGCGTGTTGCCCGGTGATCAGGTGCGCGTTGCCCTTCGCCAGAAACGTGGCGACGGGTATGGGGCCGAGGTGGTTGCCGAAATCGCACGTTCGAGTGGGTATAACACGCCACGCTGTGCTCATTTCAAGGAATGCGGGGGCTGCGCCCTGCAACACATGAATGATGACGATTACCGCACCTGGAAGCGTGACAAGGCCTTGGTCGCCGTTCAGCGTGCGGGTATCGATCCGCAAGATGCCGAAACGCTTGTCGGGGATGTGGAGATTTCACCACCGGCAAGTCGCCGTCGTGCCGGTTTTTCGGTGCATGTCGGCGCAACCGGCGTTTTTGTCGGTTTCCATGGTCGGTTCAGTCATACGGTTCTAAATGTGCCCGACTGTGCCGTATTGCGTCCGGAACTGATGGCCTTTCGCGAGGCATTTGTCATGTTCCTTGAAGCCTGCCCGCCGGAACATGCACGCGACATCAAGGAAGTTTTTGTCACCCTGACCGATAGCGGTCTGGATGTGCTTATTCAGGCAAGCAACGATCCCGACCTTGATATGCGACAGGATCTGGCGGAATTCGCAGAAGCGCAAAATATCGCCCGGCTGAGCTGGAAAACCGGGGATCGTCCTGATGAACCGGTTGCTGCGCGTCATTTGCCGGTTGTCCGTTTTGAAGGTGTCGAAGTGGCGATTGCGCCGGGCGGCTTCTTGCAGGCGACCCAGGACGGGGAACAGGCACTGGTTGCGGCCATCAAGTCGGCATTGGCCGATATCGCGCCGAAAAACGTTGCCGATCTTTTTTGTGGTGTGGGCAGTTTTACATTTTCACTGGCCCTTTCGGGCAAGCGCCGTTCGGTCACGGCTGTGGAAAGTGATCCGCGGGCCGTGGAGTTACTGCAATATGCGGTCGGACAATCGGGTAGCCCGGTCAAGGTCGTAAAACGCGATCTGTTTCGCCAGCCGCTTGTTGGGGATGAACTCAGCAGCTTTGATCTTGTGGTGTTTGATCCGCCGCGTGCCGGGGCCCTTGCACAGTCAGAGACGCTTGCCGTCGACGGGCCGGAATGGATCATTGCCGTATCATGCAATCCGGCGACGTTTAGCCGGGACATGCGGGTTCTGCGGAATGGCGGCTATGAAATCACCAAAGTTGTGCCGGTCGATCAGTTCCTGTGGTCGTCACATCTTGAATTATTCGCCATTTTGCGTCGCGTTTCTGCCGGTTGACGCCGTTTGCAGAGCGGTGCGCTTTGGGGCTTAATTTTTATTCACTGATATACTATACTATCAGTTGGTATTTCCGCCGGACACCAGGATGGTCAGGTTGGCAAGGGATTGAAAATGCGCAGTCCCTTTGCCCGTGCAGCACGTAGTTGTTTTGCCGGCTTGTTTGAGCGGAAAAACAATGGAACCACTGGCCAGTCAGTTGCCGATCTATACCAGTACTGCGCGTGCAATTGCCCCGCAGAACAGGTTGATTGCGCCTGAAAGCAGCCAGTTTTCCGCTAACAATCAAAACACAAACCGCAATACCGACCCGCTTCGCAGTGCAGGTTCTACCAATGCGCAACTAAACCGGTCTTTGGGCGGTGCGGGTGAACTTCTTGGTCAGGCATCAAGCGATCTTTCGCGGATTGGCGATGCGCTTGACGAAATTGACGCGCTTGTCACGGTCGCGGAAGAAAACAGTGATCTGTCCACACAGCAACGCGCACAGTTAAACGCACAGATCGAAGATTATCTGACCCGGATCGACGATATTGCAGCCAATAGCAATTTTGAGGGCCGCGATCTTCTGGCATCGGATCAGACGATTACGTTGCAGGTTGGCAGCGGTACATCATCAGACAATCGTATTGATGTGGAGTTGTCGGCGTCGAGTTCCGAAGATCTGGCGACCGGCCTTTCAGCGATAAATGTTTCCGACAGTACGGGCGTTTCCAATGCGCGTGCGCTGGTTGACGAGGCGCAGCAAGCGCTTCGTGAGCGCGAGATTTCCGTTTCTGCTGATCAGGGAAGTTTGCGAACTGCGCAGGACCAGAACCGCGTTTCGCAGGTCGCAGGTGAAAACATTGTTCAGGCGCAACTGGCGGCATCGGCATCATCTGGTCGCGAGGATGCGCAGGCAAACATTGCGCAAAACCTGCAGGCCTATCTTGGCGATATTTCCGCACAGCTTGCCAATCAGACAGTTGCGGTGGGTGGTATTGCCTTGCCAGAGCCGCGCCCTGATCCTGTGCCCGAACAGGAAGAAGATCCGTTCTTCGATCCGACCGCAGAAGATGACGATCCGAGCCAATCACAAGACTTCCTTGGTCAAGCTGTTCCAGACAGCGGAACATCCCGGCCTTTGGCGACCACCGGATTTGGCGGATATGACAGCGATGGCAATGGAACATCGGGCGGCAGTGGTACTGCGGATCGTCCGACCAATCGGATTTCTGTCGAAGCGTGAGCCTGATCGGAGTTTCCGAATTGGTCAGCAGGAAGGCGTATTATCCTTCGACATTCTCGCCTTCGTAGATACCCCAGAAACCGTGGCGGGGCGCCCAGCCTTCGAAATCACCAAACCGCAACTGACACCAATCGACCGTCGCCGGGCAGTCTTCGATGCGGCCAATCACACTTGCCGAGACCAGCGCAATCTTGCGGGCATTCTTGTCGGCGGCGGAATAAAGCGTGATGTTTTCATCGGTCACGATGACGTGGCGCGACCCGATCAGAAGGCTTTGATGAACCCAGCCTTCGCTGCCTTCCCAGTCACGCACCTTGCGCCAGGTATCGAATTCCGACACCACTTCCATCGGCATATTGCGCCGGTGATAAATCCAGACTTTCGGGTATCGCAGGCCGGGGCCAGAGCGTAAAAATACCTTGTCAGAGCGCAGCGCGACAAATCGCGGGATCGGCAGGCCCGATTCCTGTGCGCTGGCCACGATCGGAGCGGTCAGACTGCCAAGAATCGCCAAGGCCATGAAGCGATACAGAAATTTGCGCAAAACCTGCGGCATCTTGTTGGTATTCCTTCATTTATTCCATTTGCGCTGGTTTTGTAATAATTCGCTGTTGCGAAATAAAATTACAAAAAGTGCGTCAAAATTCTTGCTTTTGTACCTTTCGGCATGGCATCACTGCACTGCGGCAGGGCACAAAAATGCACCATGCCTTATTTTGTCTGAAAAAGAGTTAAAAGACCGCATAGGATCGGCACATGACCAAGAAAAAACCGCTTGTCGTCGTGACCCGGAAACTGCCGGAAGCGATTGAAACCCGCATGATGGAACTGTTTGACGCGCGTCTGAATATCGATGATGCGCCGATGAGCAAGCAGGAACTGATTGATGCGGTCAAGGAAGCCGATGTGCTGGTGCCAACCGTCACCGACAAAATCGATGCGGCGGTCCTGGCCCATGCGGGCCCCAATCTGCGCCTGATTGCCAATTTCGGCACCGGTGTCGATCATGTCGATCTGCAAACTGCCCGTTCGCGTGGCATTACGGTCACCAACACACCCGATGTCCTGACCGAGGATACCGCGGATATGACCATGGCGCTGATCCTGTCGGTATCGCGCCGCCTGGCAGAGGGTGAGCGCCTTATTCGCAAGGGCGAATGGGCGGGCTGGGGCCCGACGCTTATGCTCGGTCATCGCATCTGGGGTAAGCGCCTTGGCATTGTCGGCATGGGCCGTATCGGCCGTGCACTGGCACGCCGGGCAAAGGGGTTTGGCCTTTCGGTGCATTACCATAACCGTCGCCGTGTGCATCCTGATATCGAAGAAGAACTGGATGCGACCTATTGGGAAAGCCTTGATCAGATGCTGGCCCATGTTGACGTCATTTCGGTCAACTGCCCGCATACGCCTGCGACCTATCATTTGTTGTCGGCGCGTCGCCTTAAACTGATGCAGCCGCATGCCATTCTGGTCAACACCGCACGCGGCGAAATCGTTGATGAACCGGCCCTGACCCGGATGCTGGCCGATGGTGAAATCGCCGGTGCCGGACTGGACGTGTTTGAACACGAACCGGCGGTGAACCCGAAGCTTCTGGAACTGCAAAACGCGGTTCTGTTGCCCCATATGGGATCGGCCACCATCGAAGGCCGCGTTGACATGGGCGAAAAGGTCCTGATCAACATCAAGACGTTTGTCGACGGTCACACGCCACCAGATCGCGTGATCGAAGGACTGCTGTAGGCCGCTTTCCATAATGATTTCAAAGGGGTGATGGCGCGTATATCACCCCTTTTTTCATACACTCCCCATATGTGGATGGTGTGATGAGCCCATTACCGGCATTTTCCCAGGCATTAAACCAAACCGGTTTCAATTTCGGGATGTGCACAAATGGTAAGACGGCCAAAAACGCTTGTTGCTGATCTGGGTGTCGCGACCCCGGCAAATGATGATGTCGCGGCCGGGCTTGCAACACGCGAAGTCGTCTTGCACGGGCCATGCGTGGTATCAGGCATCCAAAGCCGTCACGCCGAAGAGATTGTCTTTGTGCGTTCCGGAACCGTCCTGGTCAGTGATGGCGACGGGAATGTATATGAAAGCCACTACGGCTGCATTTCGGTCCTTCAGGGGCAGCGTTACCATCTTCATGTCAATGCCGGCCAAACCGCCAAACTTTTGATCCTTGCTGTGCCCTCTGTTCAGGATCCGGAACAGTTTTCTGCCTTGCAGATCGCCAAAACCAAAGTTCGCGATATGATCCTGCGCGAGAAGCTTAAGTGACCTGTAAGCACCTACCTGAGGGTGCGATGATCCTTTCTCCTGACAATTCCTGACAGCAGATACGTGCCAATGTGCATTGGGCGTTTCTTTCTGATCCGTGCTTGTTTATGACTGTTGCATATCACGCATAAACAACACGGGGTCATCATGAGTTTGATCTTTGACGCGCCTGCACCGACGACCATTCCGGTTCAGGGCACCGACGACGTTTTCCCGGTAAATCGCATTTTCTGCATCGGCAAAAACTATGCCGAGCATGTCCGCGAAATGGGTTCCGATCCTTCGGACACGCCGCCTTGTGTCTTTATGAAGCCTACGGACTGCCTTGTGGTCGGAAATGGTGATTTGTCCTATCCGTCGGGCACGGAAGATCTGCATTACGAGGGCGAACTGGTGGCTGCGCTTTCCAAGGGGGGCAAGGATCTGGATCGTGCCGCCGTTGAAGATGCGATTTTTGGCTATGCCGCCGGTCTTGATATGACGCGCCGCGATGTTCAGGCTGGTCTCAAGGACCGTCGCCTGCCATGGGATATGGCAAAATCCTTTGATGGCTGTGCGGCCATTTCCGCCATCAAGCCCAAGGCCGATGCAGGCAATCCGCATGGCACGAACCTGAAATTGTCGGTCAATGGCGATGTGCGCCAGAACGACACCACGGCGAAAATGATCTGGCCGGTGGTGGATGCATTGGTGCATCTGTCGACCCTGATCGAACTGAAACCGGGCGATCTTCTGTTTACCGGAACGCCCGAAGGTGTTGGCCAGGTTGTCCGCGGTGATCGCATGGATCTGGTGATTGCGGATGTCGCGGAACTGTCCGTGACCTTGAAGTAGACCATTGGGGGATCGTGGGGCAGGGGCCCATCCTCAATCGAGCAAAAACGGAGCCCGTTTTGAAAATCGTAAGCTGGAATATCAATTCCGTCCGACTGCGTATTGAACAGGTCATCAAGTTTCTGAATGATCAGCAGCCTGATGTGCTGTGCTTGCAGGAACTGAAATGCCCCGATGAGCATTTCCCGCATGATGCCTTTGAGGCGGCTGGTTATGTTCATCGCCATAATCACGGCATGAAAAGCTATAACGGGGTTGCGATCATATCGCGCCTGCCGTTTGTCGAAACCGACATCAAGCATTTCTGTGGCAAGGAAGATCGCCGCCACTGCATGGTAAAGTTCGAAAATGGCGTCGAGCTTCATAACTTCTATATCCCGGCTGGCGGGGATGAACCCGATCCGGCAATCAATGAAAAGTTTGCCCACAAGCTGTCCTTCATTGATGAAATGACCAACTGGTGGGGGGATCGTCGGGCAACCGATCCCAACCGCAAGGCAGTTCTGGTTGGCGATTTCAACATTGCGCCATCGGAAAATGATGTCTGGTCGCACAAGCAGCTTCTGCGCGTGGTCAGTCACACGCCGGTAGAGGTTGAAATCCTTGAGAAATTCCGCCAATCGGGCGATTTCATCGATGCTGTCCGCGAAGTGGTTCCTGAGCCCGAAAAACTGTTTAGCTGGTGGAGCTATCGCGCACGCGACTGGCGGGCAAGCAACAAGGGCCGTCGACTTGATCATGTCTGGATGACGCCAAACATGGCTGGAACAGTGCGCTCGGCATCGGTTTATGACATTGCCCGGGATTGGGAAAAACCATCGGACCACGCACCCGTTGTGGTGGAATTCAATCTCTGAACATACAGATTATCGGAGAACTCAAAACAGCGGATCAGGGAAGCCTAATCCGCTGTTTTGTCATGTGAAATAACTTGATTGTCTCACTGATCAGCGCAACTCTTCTGGTTGAACGAAACCGGATGCGTCCCCATTTGCACCCTAAGGGGTGAATTTCGCGTATTTTCGGTGAGGCACTACGCAGGAAACGGGCAATGAAAAAGATACTGATTGGTCTGGCCGTGATCATCGTTTTGGTCGTCGGGGCCCTCGTCTATGTTTACGTCAATCTTGATAACATCGTGAAATCCACCATCGAAGAGGCTGGCACGCGTGTGACCCTGGCCGATGTCGCGGTTGAAGGTGTGTCGATCGAGCCGACGCAAAATACCGCGGCGATCAACGGGCTTGTGGTCGGCAATCCGGACGGATTCAACTCCGATTATGCGTTCTCGCTTGGCAATATCTCGGTCCGTCTTGATGGATCGACCCTGACCAGCGACACGATCCGTATCATCGAAGTGGTGGTTGATCAGCCAAGTGTCATTTACGAACTGGGCAATGGCAGTTCAAACATCGCAACCATCCAGCGCAACGTCGAAGCCTTTGTTCAACGTGTTTCCGGTCCGACCGGGGCGGGTGGGGCAGATGGTGACACATCTGGCGACGATGCCGCGGGTGGAACCAAAATCATTATCGACAATGTCTATGTCCGCAACGGTGATGTTGGCGTTTCGGCCGACTTCCTGCAGGGCAAGAAACTGTCTGCCAGCCTGCCGGAAATTCATCTGACCGATGTGGGCAAGGAAGAAGGCGGCGCAACCCCGGCCCAGGTTGCCGGTGAAATCCTGACGGCGATCAACACCGCCGTCTTCAAGGCGGTTTCAAGCTTGAATGTCGATGGCCTGTTGCAGGGCGTCGGTGACCTTGGCAAAGGTGTCGTCGGTGCCGTTGGTGGTGCCGCAAGTGGCGGTGGCACCAAGCTGAAAGAAGGTGCCGATGCGCTTGGTGGCGCGGTCAAGGGACTGTTTGGCGGTTCCTCGGACTAGGTCATCGTATGATCGTCTTGATCTGATGTGATGTTCGGCCCGATGGATTTGTTTTTGTTCCATCGGGCCGCTGTGTTTTTGGCGATAGCGTGATCAAATCAAACAGGCAGGCCGCGAGACCGGATGTCTGTCGATTGTAAATTTTCTCTATCCCACTGCTTTTTTTCATGAATTTGACTTCTATATATCTTGGGTTAGGAATAGTTATATCCACAATCTGTGTTGTCTTGGGGCTTCGACCACGGACGTGAGGTGGATCGAAATTCGGGGTCAGGTCTGTTGATCTGATTATGACAAGAACGGCGTGGAACAGGACGGGCCACAAGGCCCGCCATATGGCCTGACAAGACATTGGGAAAAATGTCGGCAGGGCCGAAAAAAATAGAATGGGATTGGGATCCTGATAGTCGGTCAGATCAAGGAGTAACACCGATGAGAGCCAAACTGCTTGCCGTTGTATCCGCCGCCGCCTTTTTGAGTGCGTGCGCGAACATGAACATTCCCGGAGTGCGTGATATGGCCGACGAAGGATCGGCTTTTGACGCAGCTCTTCACCAGAATTATGCAGACCTTGCCCAGGCAGAATATGACGAGGCTGACTGGGCCGATGCACGTTATTTCACCAACCGTTCAAAGACTGCGGCGATGGGCATGGATTCCGGTCCGCAGGCAATTGCCGAACGTAACCTGCCCGAAGGGTCCGAGGCCGAGGTTGAAGTCGCCCGTTCTGACCTGATGGCGGCCCTTGAGGCCGGTGGTCGTGAAAAGGCTGCCAGTGCTGCCGCACGGGCACAGAGCAGCTTTGATTGCTGGTTGCAGGAACTCGAAGAAAACATCCAGCAGGAAGACATTGATAACTGCCGTTCGGCATTCTATCAGGCATTGGCCATCGTACAGGCCGAACTTGATACCGGCCCGGCCCCGATGGCAGCGATGCCGATGCCGGTTCCGATGAATGTCTATTTCGGGTTCGACAGTGCCGCCATTGATAGCAAGGCGATGTCTGTTGTGAACGGTATTGTCGAGGCCTATGGCAAATATGATCCGAAAATGATCAGCCTTGTTGCCTATGCTGACCGTGCCGGTGATGCAATGTATAATGACATCCTTGCCAAGTCGCGTGTTGATGCGGTGGTCAAGGCATTGCGTGATGCGGGTGTTCCGGCAAGCAAACTTGCAATCAGCATCAGCGGTGAAGCCAATGTACCGGTTTCAACTGCTGACGGCGTGCCCGAACAGGGCAACCGCGTTGTGACGGTTACTTTCGAAGACGGCATGTAAGCACGTCGAACTAAAAAGGGGATTTCATCCATGCGTCTATTGATTGCACTTCTTCTGCCCTGGTTGCTTTTCTTTACCATCGGGCGTCCGATTGCCGGTGTTATCTGCCTGATCTTGCAGATCACGCTGATTGGTTGGGTTCCGGCAGCAATTTGGGCCGTTTATGCGCTCAGCCAGTATAACACCGACAAGAAAATCAGCAGCGCCATGGGTGGCGGTCAGGAATGATTGAAGCCGTTTGCCAAATGGCAAACAGCAACGATCCCGACAATAGAAGGCAGGCTTTCGAGCCTGCCTTTTTCTTTATCTGAGTAGATCCAGATCCTAGAACGCCGGGCAGATTGCCTAGTGCAGTTTACGGCGTACACCGCCGATAAACCGGCCAATCAGCCGGGAAATGATAAACCGGGTCAGAAAAAACGTCACTGCACTGGCAACAGATGGCCAATACCACGCCTGTATTTCCGGGCGCGTACTTTGATCAACCAGCCCGTAAACGATGGCCGCCAATGCCCCTGCTGCCAGAAAAGCCGTGCGACGCCGATAGCGGGCAATAAAAGGACCGAGGAGCCACATCGCCTAGTGCTGTCCGCCACCGATGTCACGTGCAAGACGGGCGGCAAAATCGTCGGTCATCCCTGATACGTAATCGAGAATGACCAGGTAAAGATCATAAAGCGACGCCCCGATGGGCATGGCATCATTGCCGATCAGTTCGCGGACCCGTCCGGTGCGATAGGAAATGTCGGCTTCTGATTGTGCGTGATGCACATCAAGGGCGGTTTTGCAGAATGTCTCGAGCAAGGTTTCAAGATGGGCAAAGGCGCCGACCTCGATCTGGACCTTGCGACGGTTGAGAATGATCTGTTTCTCGGAAAATGACTTGGCCTGCGCGATCAGGTTATTAAAGGGCCCCTTGGCACATGCCAGTAGATCTCCCTTCCATTCGCCAGCCAGAAGCGCCTCCTCGTTGGCGACAAAGGCATCAACCAGTGCATCAAGAACACCGGCAATGATTTTACCCCGCAGGAAGGAAATCTTGCGGCTGACATTGGGTTCACGGTTGTACTCGGCCGGCAGGTCATCAGTGATGCAGGGCAGCAGCATCTTTTCAAGAATAGCGAAATCGACAAGTTCCAGTTCAACGCCGTCCTCGATATCGATCAGGGCATAACAAACATCATCAGCAGCCTCGACCAGATAGACCAGCGGGTGACGGCAAAAGGCCTGATCGCCGGTGCGGATCAATCCGGTGGCATCGGCGACTTCTTCAAGCAGGCCGAATTCCTTTTGAAAGGCGCCGAATTTCTTTTTCTGTGGAAAAGGACTTCCAGCGGCTGACCACGGATACTTCAAGAAGCTTGCCAAGGTCGCATAGGTCAGGCGCATTCCGCCGTCATACAGACCGGTCCGTTTGTTGGTCAGAAGACGGAAACCCTGGGCATTGCCCTCATAAGTCGTCAGATCGGCAAACTGCGCCTCTGTCAGGCCTTCGGTGAATTTCGGGTTTGCGTCGACAAACCATTGGCGGATGGCATATTCCCCGGCATGACCAAAGGGCGGGTTGCCGATATCATGACAAAGTGCCGCTGCCTGCACGATGGCGGCCATATGGTCGGGCTCAATCGCGTCGGGCAGGCTGCCCTTTTCATGCAGGCGGTTTCCAACCATTAACCCCAAAGACCGGGCAACACAGGATACTTCCAGACTGTGGGTCAGGCGGGTGTGGACATTGTCATTTTCCGGCAGCGGATGAACTTGCGTTTTGCGTTGCAAGCGGCGAAAGGCCGCCGAAAAAATGATCCGGTCATAATCCTTGTGAAAATCGGACCGGCCAAATGTACCCACACTGGAATGACGCGACCCAAGCCGAGCTGGAGATAGCAATTGCTGCCAGTTCATCATCGCTGTCATCGTATTTCGCACCTTCCGGTCGGACTTCAGTTCTTGGATATCTGGGAAGTTTATGCCGGGTTTTGGTAAATAAGCATTTTAAATTCTGCACAAAACCAAAAGAAAACGGCGCATCTGATGATGCGCCGTTTTGCAAAGATCGGGCCTGTGGGGCGATTAAGCGCCCAGACCTTTTTCCATTACAAGATCAAGGCGACGGGCAAAGCTGACCGGATCGGGCAGGGCTTCGCCTTCGAGGATACGGGCCTGATCAAGCAACAGCAGGGCTGCGTCATGAAGGATCGGCGCCTTGGCATCCTTGGTGGCAACGTCAGACAGCTTTTTGATCAGGCTGTGCTTCGGATTGATTTCAAGGATACGCGGGCTGATTTCATCGACACGGTTGTGCTGTTTCATCAGGCGTTCCATGCGCAAATCCATGCCCATCTCATCGGCAATCAGACAACAGGCCGAACTGGTCAGGCGATCTGATTCCCGAACGTCCTTGACCCCGGTGCCAAGGGCAACCTTGATCGCGGCAATCAGGGCACTGACCGATGCCTCGTTTGCGGCATCATCCTTTTTCTCGTCCTTGGCGTCATCCTTGTCATCGGACTTGATGTCGTTCAGGTCGGCACCGCCACGGGTAACCGATTTGAAGTCTTTGCCATCAAACTGGCCAACCGACGGCATCCAGAATTCATCAACCGGATCGGTCAGAAGCAGGACTTCAATTCCCTTGGCAGCAAAGCCTTCAAGTTGCGGGCTGCGTTTAAGGGCGTCGATATCCTCGCCACTGATGTAATAGATCGCCTTCTGGCCGTCTTTCATCCGTTCGACATAGTCGGCCAGCGTCGTCCAGCCGTCACCATGGGTCGAACGGAACCGGGCGAGTTTGAGGATGCGGTCACGGTTGGTCTGATCTTCGTACAAACCTTCCTTGACGACCGAGCCGAAGTTTTCCCAGAAGGTTTCATATCCTTCCGCGTCTTTCTTGGCCGCGGTTTCAAGTTCGGACAGGACCTTTTTGGTCAGGCCGTTCTTGATCTTGGTCAGAAGCGGGTGGTCCTGCAACATCTCGCGCGAGACGTTAAGCGGCAGGTCCTGACTGTCGACCACGCCGGATACGAAACGCAGCCACGGCGGCAACAATTCGTTGGCACCTTCGGTGATGAAGACCTTGCGGACATACAGCTTCAGATGGCCTTTGCGCTGCGGATCATAAAGATCGAACGGGCGCATGGTCGGCAGGTAAAGCAGCCCGGTATATTCAATCGCACCTTCGGCCTGATAGTGGATGGTTTTCCACGGATCATCAAAGGCGTGCGAGGTGTGCTTGTAGAATTCCTTGTACTGTTCTTCGGTGATCTCGCTTTTCGGGCGGGTCCAGAGAGCGGATGCCGCGTTCAGCGTTTCATCACCGTCGCCCTTCATCAGGACCACCGGAATGCCGATATGGTCGGAATAGGTTTTGACGATATGACGCAGACGATGTTCGTCTGTGAATTCCTTGTTGTCGTCGGTCAGATGCAGGGTGATCTGCGTGCCGCGGCCTTCCATTTCGGCCTCGGCAATGGTGTATTCACCCTTGCCGTCAGATGACCATTTCCATGCCTGATCATCGCCGGCCTTGCGGCTGACGACTTCGACCTTGTTTGCGACCATAAAGGCGGAATAAAAACCGACCCCGAACTGACCGATCAGATCGACATCCTTGGCGTTGTCGGATTTCGAAACGGCATCAAGGAACTTCGCGGTACCGGAATTGGCAATGGTGCCCAGGTTTTCGACCAGATCTTCCTTGTTCATCCCGATCCCGTTATCGGCAATCGTCAGAACATTACGGACATTATCTGTCAGAAGGCGCACCTTGAAATCGGCATCGCCAGCGAGCAAATCCGGTTTGGCAATCGCTTCATAGCGTAGCTTGTCGCACGCATCCGAGGCGTTGGAGATCAGCTCGCGCAGGAAGATGTCCTTGTTGGAATAAAGCGAGTGGACAACGATATCGAGCAGTCGGCTAACCTCGGCCTCGAACCGCATTTTTTCTTCCGTCATGACCTCTTTTTTCTCCTTTGTTTCAAGCGTCTGTCAGCCTCCTCCGATATTGGCAGAAGGACCGACACCTTAACGGGGTGAACTTTAGATTCAGGACCTGTTAATTTTGCCGCCATGGTCAATCGGATTTGTACGGGTACGAGGAGAAAAACTGCAGGAAGATTGCCATCTTTCAAAGTTTTACGACAAAGTAGTCCGTGCCAATCCGTTTGATCCGTAGGACAACCATTATGTTTGAGAACTCCTGTGTCAAAACCCTTGTCCGGGGAGCCATCCCGCACAGCGGGCTTTTCCTCGGATTTCTCAAACATAATGGTTGCCATGACGACAAAATTAACAGGTCCTGAATCTAAACCGAGCTTGATATGCGTCAACGCATCTTGCAGCGCAAGTCTTGTATCCTAAGTATAAATATAGAGGCTTTAATAACAGGGGCGCACGCCACAGTCTTGAAGCGTTCCCGAAAGTTCCCGAGCAGCAAAAGTGCTAGGGTAATCGGCAGGGTGCAACGCCCTGTCTTGCGTCCAAGGCTTTACACAGGAGGCCGTACCATGAAGGTTCCCGTTCAAATCACCTACCGTGATGTTGATCAGTCTGATGCGCTGGACGAGCGCATTCGTTTCAAGGTGCAAAAACTGGAAGAAACCTTCGATCGCATGACCAGTTGTCATGTTGTAGTGGAACGCCCGCAGGCATCGCATAACCATGGAAACCGTTTTGCCGTGCATTTCGGCATTAATGTGCCGGGCAAGGAAATCATGGTGAAGCGCGACAGTGCTGACCATGCCCATGAGGATGTCTATATCGCGCTGAAAAACAGTTTTCAGGCTGCACGTCGACAGCTCAAGGAATATGCCGACAAGATGCGCAACCACTAAGGTTACTGAATAGGTTTGAAAAGGCAGGCGGGGCGACCGGATGGTCGCCCCGCTTTGTCGTGTGGTGGCACGAGGTGGTTGGAAAATGTATCAGCCCGACACCGCCGGGGTTGGGGCAGTTAAACAGTGCCGGACTGATACAGGGGTGAAGCGACCGGGGAAGTCGCTTCAGCCACGGAGAGAACGCGCGTTATGCAATCGCCTCAAGAAGATGGTGTTTGCCTTGCGGGTAACGCGCATCGCGTAACGCACCAGCCCACCATTTGAAATCGGTCATCATGTGATGAAGGGCGTTATTCGTACCTTCGAGGTCTTTTGGGCGACCGGTATCATCGAACTTGTCCCAGGCTTGGGCGAAGCTTATGACATCGCGCATGGTCACCGCGTGCAATTCGGCAAAGACAAGACGCAATTGTTCAACCGCGCGCAGGCCACCTGACATGCCGCCATAGGATACAAACCCGACGGGTTTGCGTTTCCATTGGTGTTTGGCGGCATCGATCAGAAGCTTTAGCTCGCCGGTAAAGCTGTGATTGTATTCCGGGGTGACGACGACAAAACCATCGGCCTCAGCCAAGGCAGTGTGAAAATGCGCGACCGCAGGGTGTTCAGCGCCAACATGGGCCGCAGGCAGGTTCAAAACAGCGGGATCAATCGTATCAACCGACAGATCCTGATCGGATTTCAGGGTTTCAACGACCCAGGTCCCGACCGTATCGCAAAAGCGGCCTTCGCGCGCACTGCCATAGATGACGGCGATATTAAATGTCTCTTTCACGGCGTTCTCTCCTTGCCAATTTCGCTTCAATGCGTAAGGTTCTAAAACCTCAACTAATGTTAAGGTCAAGCGCGTTTTGGAACTTTTTCAAATCAGGCAAGGGGAGCAGGGAAAATGGCAGAAAAAGGCGTGTTGCAGCGCTATCTGAGTGTTGGAGAAGTCGCAAGTCGTTGCGGTATTGCCGTTTCGGCGGTGCATTTTTATGAACGCAAAGGTTTGATCAGCTCGATCCGGACCGACGGCAACCAGCGCCGTTTTCATCGTGGCGTGTTGCGCAAGCTTGCCATCATCAAGGTCGCGCAGAAAACAGGTATTCCGCTGTCGGAAATCGGTGCGGCGCTCGATAAACTGCCCCCCAATACCGTGCCGACCATCAAAGACTGGGAAAAGCTTTCCTCGCAATGGCGCGATGATTTGAACGAACGGATCGAACAATTGACCCGTTTGCGCGATCAGCTGGGCAAATGCATCGGTTGTGGTTGCCTGTCGATTTCCGCATGCCCGCTATACAACCCCGGAGACACCCTTGGCAGTGATGGCCCGGGGGCAAGATTGCTTGAACTCACGGAAGAATAGGCGGGTTTGCGTGGTATCAGCGGTTTGGGCCGCGATACGCCAGTTTGATGCGCCTTGCGACGGCAGGCAGAAAGCTTGACATGGCGCTGGTTCGCGTGTTGAAAGGCCCAATGATTGCGATGGCCCGGATCATTGGGCTGTCGATTGGAAAAGTTTGATGCAGATTTCAACCCGAACCGGTCCTCGTATCCTTGCCATATTGGGGCCGACCAACACCGGCAAGACCCATCTCGCCATGGAACGGATGTTGGCACATACGACCGGGATGATCGGGTTCCCGTTACGGCTTCTGGCGCGCGAAAACTATGACCGCGCGGTCGCCAAGGTCGGCAAGGGCGCGGTGGCATTGATCACCGGCGAAGAACGTATTCTTCCGAAAACAGCGCGCTATTTCCTGTGCACGGTCGAGGCCATGCCGGTCGCCAAGCAGGTCGACTTCCTGGCGATTGATGAAATCCAGATGTGTGCGGACCCGGAACGCGGTCACGTCTTTACCGACCGGCTTTTGCATGCGCGGGGACGCCATGAAACCATGTTCATGGGGGCGGAAACCATTCGTCCGGTGATCCGTAAGCTGGTTGATAATGTCGAATTTGATCGCCGGGAGCGGTTTTCGACTCTGACCTATAACGGGGCCAAGAAAATCCAGCGCCTGCCAGCCCAGTCGGCGGTGGTGACGTTTTCAGCCCAGGAAGTTTACGCCGTTGCCGAACTGGTGCGCCGTCAAAAGGGCGGGGCGGCTGTGGTGCTTGGCGCACTAAGCCCGCGCACGCGTAACGCCCAGGTCGAGATGTTCCAGAATGGCGAGGTCGAACATCTGATTGCGACGGACGCAATCGGCATGGGGTTAAACCTTGATCTCAACCACGTGGCCTTTGCCGCGATGAGCAAGTTTGACGGCAAGTTCAATCGTGGCCTGACCGCGGCTGAAACCGCGCAGATTGCCGGTCGTGCCGGACGTCACATGAATGATGGCACGTTCGGGGTGACGGGAAATCTTTCGGGGATTGATCCCGACATTATCGAACAAATCGAAGAACACGAGTTCGAGCCGCTTGCAAAAGTGTTCTGGCGCAACGCGCGACTTGATTTTCGCACCGTGGATGCGCTGCAAAAATCGCTGCGCCGGCGGTCGGATGATCCGACCCTTATTTTGGCGCGCGAACCGGTTGATGAGATCATGCTTGATCATCTGGCGCGCAACGAGGATGTCGCACGCATCGCAACCGCCCCGGATCGGGTGCAATTATTGTGGGAAATCTGCCAGATTCCCGACTTCAGAAATATCCATACCGATGCCCATCCGAGGCTGCTAACATCTATCTATCGCTATCTTGCGAAACCCGGAAGCAAACTGCCCATTGACTGGTTGGGCGAACAAATCTTGCGTCTGGATCGTTATGATGGTGATATTGACCAGTTGTCATCACGTTTGGCAGGTATTCGCGTCTGGACATATGTATCGCATAAGCATCACTGGCTCGAAGATGCCAATCATTGGCAGGAACGCACGCGGGCCATTGAGGACAAGCTCTCAGATGTGCTACATGAACGCCTGACCCAAAGGTTCGTTGACAGACGGACCTCGGTTTTATTGAAAAGTCTCAAGGACAAGTCTGAACTCATGTCTACCATCACTGCGAATGGTGAAGTACAGGTCGAAGGTGAATTTGTCGGCCGTCTTGACGGATTCCGTTTCATTGCTGATGAAACCGATGCTGCTTTTGAAGGCAAGGCGATTGCCAGTGCCGCACGTCGCGCGTTGAGTGGCGAAATCGCCCAACGTGTTAAACAACTTGAAACTGACGAAGACGACAAGTTCGCAGTAAACGGCCAGCTTCAGGTGCTGTGGAACGGTTCGCCGGTTGGTGTACTGAAAAAAGGGGAGACGGTTCTGTCACCCGAAGTTCAGGTCATCGACAGCGAGTTCTTTGACGGTCCGACCCGCGAACGGGTACGCACCCGTCTGCAGAATTTCATCAATTCCCATATCGAAACGCGCCTTAAAATGCTGACCCGTCTGCGCGACTGTCAGCTGTCCGGGCCGATTCGCGGACTTTTGTTCCAGTTGAACGAAGGTCTGGGCTGTGTGCCGCGTTCGGAACTCGAAAGTCTGGTCAAGGACCTGTCGGACGAAGACCGCAAGGCACTTGCCAAGCTTGGCGTGCGTCTGGGTGTTGAAACCGTCCATGTGCTTGATGCGCTCAAACCGGACCCGGTTGAGCTGCGCGGCATTCTGTGGGCGGTTGCACGTGAACTTGACGCCCTTCCGGAACTGCCGCCGGCAGGCCGGACATCGGTTCCCAATGACCGTGCGAATTCCAAGGGCTTCTATCTGGCTGCCGGTTACATGCCGGTTGGCCCGCTTGCCGCGCGTGTCGACATGCTTGAACGTTTTGCCGCCCTTCTGCGTCAGAAGGCGCGTGAAAACGATGGCAAGGTGCGCCCGGATCCTGATCTGCTGTCGCTTTTGGGCTGCACAGTCGAACAGGCCGAAGGTGTGTTCACCGCCCTTGGCTGGCGCGCCGAGGTAACCAAGGTCAAGAAATCCGAGCTTGAAGCCAAGGAAGCCGAGAAAAAGGCCGAAGAAGCTGCCAAGGCAGCAAAGCCTGAAGCGGGCAAAGCCGAAGCTGAAACCGCAGAGGTTTCCGAGGCGGCTGCAACCGACGCCAAGGCTGATGCCCCGGCTGAGGAACCAGCAGCACCGGCAGAAGCAAAGGCAGAACCGGCAGAGGTTGCTGCCGATGCGTCGGCAGAAGCAACTTCGGAAACGCCGGCGGTTGAAACCGATGCCGATGGTGACGAGCTGGTCGAAGTCAAATACTTCGTCCGTGTTGATCGTCGCAAACGCGGTGGCGGACAGAACCGTGGTCAGCGCGGCCCGCGTCAGGAAGCCCGTGGCGGCGGCAAAGGTGGCCCGAAAGGCAAGGGCGGCAATCGTCCGAACCAGGGTGGCAAAGGTGGCCGCGGTGGCAAGCCCGGTGGTGGCCGCAATCAGGCGCCGGAAAAAGCCAACCAGATCAATGAAGATTCGCCGTTTGCCAAGCTTAAGGAAATGCTTGAAGCCAAGGGCTGATTGTTTCAGATATCATGTATCGAGCGGCGACCCTTGTGGGTCGCCGTTCTGCTTTCCAACTGTATAATATCCCGTTGATTTCAGGAAATCGGTGGCCGTGAAGGAACAGGCAGAGAAGCTTCGTATTGATAAATGGCTTTGGCATGCGCGGTTTTACAAAACCAGATCGCTTGCCAGCAAGGCATGCCAAGCCGGGCATATTGTTCTGAATGGTCAGTCGGTTTCCAAGGCCAGCGTCACGGTGGTTGCCGGTGATCGCCTGCAATTCTTTCAGGGGCCGCACCTGCGCGTTGTCGAGGTTGTCGCCCTTGGTGAACGACGCGGCCCAGCGCCGGAGGCCCAGGCGCTTTATGCTGATCATTCCCCGCCACGAACACCCAAAAAAGAAGTGGCGTCCGATATCCGTACCGCACCCTTGGCCGAACGCGATGCGGGGGCAGGGCGCCCGACAAAGGCAGAACGTCGCGCACTTGATCGTTTGCGCGGTGATGGCAGTAATGAATAATATATACTGGTATCGCTAATATATATCCGATAACTGACCCGCGCCCGTTTACACGGGGCGGAATGGATCACATCAGGTTGTAATCCCGGCACGATTTTCTTGCTTTGGCTGGTGCGATCCGGTATGCATACTATCTGATTGTATATATCCCCTACTTTGGGGTGGTAGATTTTTGTGAAGATCTGGAGCTCGCCTGCGTGATGAGACGTCGGTCTCGATTGAATATCGGTACATTGTCGCACTTGCGCACCGGCCGTTTCGCACTGTTGATCACAGCGTTGGTGATCAACCTGCTGACGCTTGCCCTGCCAATTACCCTTTTGCAAGTCTATGACCGTGTCCTGCCACACAGTTCCATCCCGACACTGACCCTTTTGATTTTCGGGGTGCTGGGGGCGCTTGTGCTTGAGGCGATCCTGCGTCTTGGCCGGGCTTATATCTCCTCGCTCTCGGCGGCGAAGTTTGAACATTACAGTTCCCAGCAGGCGGTCGGACATTTGCTGTCGGCAAGCTTGACCGACTATGGCAAAACCGCACCGGGTCTTCATCTGCAACGCCTTAACAGCCTGAATATGCTGCGCGACTTCTATTCCGGGCAGGCGATTGGTGCGGTGGTCGATCTGCCGTTCATTGTTTTGTTCCTGGCCCTGATTGCCGTGATTGGCGGTCAATTGGTGCTTGTGCCGCTGGGCATTCTTGCAGCCTTCCTTTTGACGGCGATGTTTCTGGGCCGCCAGTTGCGTGGCGCACTTGATGATCGCAGTCAGTCGGATGAACGTCGCTATAACTTCATCATCGAAACCCTGACGGGCATTCACACCATCAAATCGATGGCGATGGAAAACCTGATGATCCGCCGTCATGACCAGCTCCAGGCACAATGTTCGGGTGATGACCTGCGGGCCGCGCGCTCGGCCCACACAGCGGTCAATGCCAGCGCGACCTTTTCGATGCTGACCATGGTACTGGTGGCAGCCGTCGGCAGTGTTTTTGTAATTAACGGGACGTTGACAGTGGGTGGGCTTGCAGCCTGCACGATGTTGTCGGGCCGTTCGATCCAGCCGCTTCAGCGGGCCATGACCCTGTGGACGCAGTTCCAGAACATTCGCGTTGCGCGCCAGCGGGTCAACGAGCTTTTTGAAATCGAAGAAGAAGACCAGCTTGGGGCGGCGGAAATGCCGTTGCTTGATGGCAAGATCGAATTGCGCAATGTCGCGTTTTCCCATGCGGATGGCAAAAAGATCTTCGAAAACCTTGATCTGTTGGTGGAGCCGGGCGATTCCATCGCCATTACCGGCGACAACGGTACTGGCAAAACCACACTTTTGTGGCTTCTGATGGGGGCCTTGCGCCCGGATCGGGGGGAAGTGCTTTTGGATGGCAAGGACCCGGCCGATTACACCGCCGAATCCACCCGTCGTCAGATCGCCTATCTGCCGCAGCATGGCGTGATGTTCAAAGGCACGATCCTTGAAAACATCACCGGGTTTCGCAAGGAAATCGGTGTCGACCGCGTGATCGAGATTGCGCGGCGTCTGGGACTTGATGACATCGTCATGCGCATGCCCGAAGGCTATGACACCGAAGTTGGTGGTCAGGCGTCCGAAACCCTGCCGCGTGGTGTAAAACAGCGCATCGCGGTTGCCCGTGCCCTGATTGATTACCCCCGCATTGTCCTGTTTGACGAAGCCAACAGTTCGCTTGATATGGCGGGTGACAACATCATGACCAGCCTGATGGTGGAACTTAAAAAGCATTGCACGCTGGTGATGGTGTCACATCGCCCATCCCTGATTGCCATGGCCAACAAGCAATACCGTCTGATCGACAAGCATCTTGTGCCTGTTTTGCGTCGCACCAATAAAACTGCCGATCCGGCCAAAAACACCGGCGCCCGGGCCGCAGCGGGGTCGAAGGCATGATGAAAAAGCTCGAAAACATGGACTATGCGATGAACTATCGGATGGGGCTGGAAAGCACCGATGCGCTGTCCGATTTCGACGCATGTGTCTGGCCGCTGCTTCAGGCGCTGGGCTGGCGCGGATTGCCCCGTCAGGTCGCAGAGGCGCTGCCACATATGGATCAGGCGCTTGATCTGACTGATTTCCGCAATGTCATGGCGCATCTGAACTATCAGTCGCGCGAAATCGACGCGACGCTTGACCTGATCGACGAACGCCTGATGCCGTGCCTGTTTGTCCCGGACGAGGGAACGGCCCTTGTCGTGATCCGGCCTGAAGAAAATGGTGTGCGCGTCTTTGACGGTGGCACGGATCGGGAAATGGTCATCAGGCTGTCGGCCCTTCCGGGCAAGATTTATCAGTTTTCGGCGGCGGATCGCCGTGAACGTTATCTGGAAGATGACAAGCGCGGCTGGTTTGGGGGGATTGCCGACCGGTTTTCGGGGCTGCTTCATCAGTTGCTGGCGATGACGTTTGTTTTGAATATCCTGGCACTGGCGACCCCGATCTTCGTCATGGGCATCTATGACCGTGTCATCGGCACGCGGTCGATCCCGATGTTGATCCAGTTTTCCATCGGGATTGGCATCGTCCTGATCCTGAGCTGGGTTTTGCGCACACTGCGCAGTCAGATCGTCAGTCACTTTGGTGCGCGCCTTGATACGCTTGTCAGTGGTGCCATTTTCGAACGGCTGTTGTCCTTGCCACCGGCCTTCACCGAACGTGCGCCGGTTGGTGTACAGATTTCGCGTATTCGCGACTTTGAAAGCGTGCGTGAATTCTTTACCGGGCCGATGGCACTGGTGATGATGGAAATGCCGTTCGTGCCGCTGTTCCTGATTGTCATGTTCTATCTTGGCGGCTGGCTGGCATTGATCCCGATTGCATTGATCGGTGTGTTCGCACTGATCGGCATCGTTGCATTTCCGATTGTCGCACGCCGTGTTTCCGAACTTGGTCGTCATGGTGCCAACCGTCAGGAATTCCTGGTCGAGACCGTCGGCAAGATGTCGGCGCTGAAATACACCGCATCCGAGCAACGCTGGTTGGCACGCTTTCGCGATATTTCTGCTGATACGGCCTATTCCGGCTATCGGGTGGCGATGGTCAATAACGTCATCAATACATTGGCCCAGGTACTGATGATTACGTCTGGTGCGCTTGTGCTTGCCTTCGGCGCGCAGCGGGTGATGGAAGCCCAAATGAGCGTCGGTGCGCTGGTGGCATCGATGATGCTGGCCTGGCGGGTTCTTGGCCCGATCAATCAGGCGTTTCTTGGCATGCCGCGGCTGGCGCAGTTGCGCGGCAGTGTGCGCCAGATCAACCGGCTGATGACCATTGCGCCCGAAGGGGACCTTGTCCCGCGTTCGGTCGAACAGCATCGCTTTGACGGGGCGGTGACATTTTCACGGGTCAGTTTCCGCTATAGTGCGGATTCCGATCCGGCCCTGGTCGGGGTCAATTTCGATATCAAACCAGGCCAGGTGGTTGCCGTGGTCGGTGCGAACGGTGCGGGGAAATCATCGCTGATCAAGCTGATTGCCGGCATGTATCAGCCGCAGGCAGGGGCTGTTTTGATTGATGGCGCGGATATCCGTCAGATGGACCCGCAAACCCTGCGTCAGGCCATCTCCTATGTGCCGCAGGATATCGAATTTTTCCGGGGGTCGATTGCGCAAAACCTGCGTCTGGCCAATCCGGTCGCAACCGATGATGATCTGCGCATGGCCTGTATGTCAGCAGGGATCCTTGATGACGTTGAAGCCCTTCCCAACGGGTTCAAGACCCGTGTTGGTGATCAGCACTCATCGCGCTTCTCGGCCAGTTTCCTGCAACGACTTGCGCTGGCGCGTGCGTTTGTGCGCGAAGCGCCGATCATTTTGTTTGATGAACCCACCAATGGTCTCGACCAGCGGGCCGACCGTGCCTTCCAAAGCACGATCAATCGCCTGCGGGGCGGTTCGACCATTTTCCTGATTACCCATCGACCAAGTCATCTGGATTTGGCGGACCGCATTCTTGTGCTTGAAGGCGGCCAGTTGCGCGGCGACGGGCCGCCCGAACGGATCAAGCAGCAAGTGATAGACGGAGGCTACCTATGAGTGAAGCAGCAGTTCAGGATACTGCGATCCAGCGGTTCCGGCGATCCCGGCGCATGGCGCGGTATTTGTCGCATGCGGTCCTGCTTGAAGAAGGCGGGATTTCCGTCTTTGTGCGTTCTGCGATGGTGATGCTCTCGGTCGGCTTCCTTGCCTTGATTGCATGGTCTGCAACCACCGAAATCAAGGAAACTGCGATCACATTCGGGCAGGTCATGCCAACAAGTGCGGTCAACAAGATCCAGCATCTTGAAGGCGGCATCATTGAACAGATCATGGTGCGCGACGGTGACCTTGTGGAGCAAGGGCAGGTTCTGATCCGTCTCAAGGCTGACGGGGCGCAGGCGGAACTGTCCCAGACCGAAACAAAGCTTGGCAACTTGCAGCTTGAAGCCGAACGTTACCGCGCCCTGGCCGAGGGCCGCGAACCGGATTTCACCACCCTGATGGTGCAATATCCCGAACTTGCGCAGAATCAGGATGAAATTTATCGCATCCAGACCGAGCTTGATGCCAACCAAAGCGAAATCCTTGAGGTCCAAATCAAGGAACGTAATGCCGAACTGGCCCAACTGAGCGAGCAGGAAGCAACCCTTCGCAAATCGGTTGATCTGCTGAGCCAGGAAGTCACCATGCGCCGTTCGCTCTATGAGCAGGGGCTTAATTCCAAGGTGCTGTTTCTCAATATTCAGCGCGAACTGAACGAGGCCCAAGGCAACCTTTCGGGCGTGATTGCCGAAAAGGCGCGGGCGCGCGAAACCATCGCCGAGGCAAACTTGCGCCTGAACGAACTTGAAAAAACGCAACGCGAAGAGGCCATTACCGAACTTGGCCGTCTGGGTGGCGAAATTGCTCAGGCCCGCGAAGCGCTTCGCAAATTGCGGGACCGTGTGAACCGGCTTGAAATCATTGCGCCCACGCGGGGCTATATCAAAGGCCTTCAGTTTACCACGATTGGCGGGGTGATTGCGCCTGCACAGGTGGTGATGGAGCTGGTGCCGGTTGATGATGTTTTGATCGCCGAAACCCGGATTTCGACCGAGGATATCGGCCATGTTCACCTTGGGCAGCCGGTAACGGTCAAGGTCAGTGCGTTTGATTTCATCCGCTATGGCGGGATTCAGGGTGAATTGGTATCGATATCGGCCTCTACTTTTGTTGATGAAGATGGACGTCCGTATTATAAGGGTAAAGTTGCGCTGGAAGCCGATGCTGTCGGCGAAGGTGCTTCAGCTCAGAAGATCATACCCGGTATGACGGTTCAGGCCGACATCCAGACCGGGGAGCGTACCCTTCTTCAATATCTGTTGAAGCCGGTTTATGTCTCGCTTGATCAAGCGTTTAGCGAACGCTGAGCTATTCTGGTCCCGCTGGAAATGATCTCATTTCTACTGCCTGGCCGTACATTTCACTGGTTAAAGCCAGTGTTTCTATACTAATGTATAGAGGTGTAGGTTGGGGCTATCCCGTCCTGCACTTTACGGAGAATGGGTTAGATGGCGGACGACGCGCGC
This sequence comes from Thalassospira sp. CH_XMU1458, assembly GCF_037027205.1. Taxonomy (NCBI): domain Bacteria; kingdom Pseudomonadati; phylum Pseudomonadota; class Alphaproteobacteria; order Rhodospirillales; family Thalassospiraceae; genus Thalassospira; species Thalassospira sp. CH_XMU1458. The sequence continues at coordinate 476,914 of NZ_JAYMDW010000003.1, forward strand.
GATACTGAAAATTCCCGCTCTGAAGATGGTCGGAGTGATCTTGACCACCAGGCCTCGACAGAGGATCTGGAGCGTTCGCTTGGTCAGGATGGCGAAAGTGATGAACTGGTCGAATTGCATGACGACCAGGACAGTTCCGCGCGTCCGCAGGAACAGGAACTGGGATCGGTTCACTACGGTACCCAGATCCGAAATCCGCAAGGCGAAGAACAACAGGCTTTCCAGCGCCGAAATGCCGCAGCCCAGCGCCAGGAAAGTGCGCAGGCCAGAGAGGCCACCGAACAACAGACCATTTCCCTGAACGAAGCGGCCGAGATCGAAAACAATCTCGATACCGGCGCTGACACATTCCAAAGCAATCCTGGATCAGACGGGGCAGATAACCTTTCCCTGCGATCGGAACCGAGTACGGTTGATTTGCCGGAAATCCCGCTTGCGACCAATGATACCAATGCGCTGCGCGGTGACCGCGAAGGACCCGGCGCGGGCACGGACGAAGGTCTTCGGCCCGATTTCATTCCCCCCGTTGAACAGCCACCGGCGCCAGAAGCCTTAGGTGCGGAAGGCGAACTTGAAGAAGACGAGCTCCTTCTTGAGGATGAACTTGATACCGAGGACGAGTTCGAGGTCGAAGACCCCAAGGTCGCGGATGCGCCGTCTCTGAGTGCGGATGATGTCACCGGTGCGGAAGACAGTGCCATTGCCCTTGATCTGTCGGCATCGCTTAATGACCTTGATGGCGGCAGTGAAACGCTCACCATCACGATTTCCGGTTTGCCTGACGGGGCTGTTCTTTCGGCTGGTACGGATAATGGCGATGGTACCTGGACCCTCACGCCGGGACAGCTGAGCGGTTTGACCCTGACGCCGCCGGACAATTTCAGCGGATCGATTGATCTCGACATATCGGCAACCAGTCGCGAAGCCAATGGCAGTGTTGCGACAACAAATGCCAGCTTTACCGTCGACGTCACCGGTGTCGCGGACGGCGCAACACTTGATGTGTCCGATGCCAGTGGTACTGAAGACAGCGCGATCGCGCTTGATATCGATACCGAACTTCTGGATGGCAGCGAAAACCTTGCGATCACCATTGAAGGTGTGCCGGATGGTGCCACGCTTTCTGCCGGGACGGATAATGGGGATGGCACCTGGACGCTGAGTTCGGATCAACTCGAAGGCCTGAGCATCACGCCTGCGGAAGACTTCAGCGGCGAAATCGATCTTTCGGTTCTGGTGTCGACCACCGATGGTGATGATACCGCCGTTGTGATGCAAAATCTCACTGTTGACGTCGAAGGCGTCGCCGATACACCGACGCTGGATATCAGTGATGCATCAGGCAACGAAGATGGTGCGATTGCGCTGAATATCGACGCAGGTTTGACGGACAGTTCTGAAACTTTGAGCGTAACCATCGCCGGTGTTCCGGATGGTGCGACCTTGTCAGCAGGCACCGATAATGGCGATGGCACATGGACATTGAGTTCCGACCAGCTTGATGGTTTGACGATTACCCCGCCGGAAGACTTTAGTGGTTCTTTCGATCTCGGCGTGACTGCAACTTCTGCGGATGGCGAAGACGTCGCGACCACGACCGGTTCTATTACGGTTGATGTGGCTGGCGTTGCAGATGCTCCGACGCTGGATGTCAGCAACGCTGCGGGCAACGAAGATTCGGCGATTGCACTTAATATCGATGCAGGTTTGACGGACAGTTCCGAGACCCTGACGGTCACCATCTCTGGCGTTCCGGAAGGTGCAACTTTGTCGGCTGGCGCTGATAATGGCGACGGCACATGGACGCTGAGCTCGGATCAGCTTGAAGGTCTGTCGATCACCCCGCCTGAGGACTTCAGTGGTTCGTTTGATCTTGGGGTTACTGCAACCTCGGCTGACGGTTCGGATGTTGCAACCACCACCGACAGCATCACAGTTGATGTGAGCGGCGTTGCCGATGCGCCGACGCTGGACGTCAGCAATGCTGCTGGCAGCGAAGATTCTGCGATCGCGCTTGATGTCGACGCGGGTCTTGCCGATTCCAGTGAAACGCTGACGGTGACGATCTCTGGCGTTCCGGATGGTGCTGTATTGTCTGCTGGCACCGATAATGGCGATGGTGCCTGGACGCTGAGCTCGGATCAGCTTGAAGGTCTGACGATCACGCCGCCTGAGGATTTCAGTGGATCATTTGACCTTGGTGTGACGGCAACTTCGGCAGATGGCGAAGACGTTGCGACCGCGACCGGTTCGATCACGGTGGATGTAACTGGCGTTGCCGATGCGCCGACGTTGGATGTGAACGACGCCTCGGGGAATGAAGATTCGGCCATCGCGCTCGACTTTGATGCGAGTTTGACGGACAGCTCTGAAATTTTGAGCGTAACCATCTCTGGCGTACCGGACGGGGCGACCTTGTCGGCTGGTGCCGATAATGGTGATGGTACATGGACGCTAAGCTCCGAGCAGCTTTCAGGTTTGACGATCACGCCGCCCGAGAACTTCAGCGGTTCATTTGATCTCGGCGTGACGGCAACTTCTGCGGATGGCGAGGAAGTTGCCACGACGACGGGCAGCATCACGGTTGATGTCGCGGGCGTTGCTGATGCGCCGACGCTGGACGTCAGCAATGCTGCTGGCAGTGAAGATACGGCGATCACGCTCAATCTTGATACAGGTCTTACGGACAGCTCTGAGACACTCACAGTTACAATAAGTGGCGTTCCGGAGGGTGCTGCCTTGTCGGCTGGTGCTGATAATGGCGACGGCACATGGACATTGAGTTCTGACCAGCTTGATGGTTTGACGATTACCCCGCCTGAGGACTTTAGCGGATCGTTTGATCTGGGTGTGACGGCGACTTCGGCAGATGGATCGGATGTTGCGACAACTACCGGTTCAATCACTGTTGATGTTGCGGGTGTCGCGGATGCGCCAACGCTGGATGTTTCGGATGCTTCGGGCAACGAAGATAATGCTATTACGCTGGATATTGATGCGGGTCTTGCCGATTCCAGTGAAACGCTGACGGTTACGATCTCTGGCGTTCCGGACGGCGCGACCTTGTCGGCTGGTGCCGACAACGGTGACGGGACTTGGACATTGAATTCGGATCAGCTGGCAGGTCTCACAATCACACCGCCCGAAGATTTCAGCGGCTCGTTTGATCTGGGCGTGACGGCAACCTCGGCTGACGGCGAAGATGTTGCAACTACCACCGACAGCATCACAGTTGAAGTCGCGGGCGTTGCGGATGCACCGACGTTGGACGTCAGTAATGCTGCTGGCAACGAAGACAGCGCCATTGCACTGAATATCGATGCTGGGCTTACCGATAGCTCTGAGACGCTCATGGTTACGATCAGTGGCGTTCCGGAAGGTGCAACCTTGTCAGCAGGCACCGATAATGGCGATGGCACATGGTCGCTGGAGCCGGGCCAGCTTGAAGGTCTGACGATAACGCCGCCTGAAGATTTCAGCGGATCATTTGACCTTGGTGTGACGGCAACTTCGGCAGATGGCGAAGACGTTGCGACCGCCACTGGTTCGATCACGGTGGATGTTGCGGGTGTGGCAGATGACCCGACCTTGGATGTCTCCGACGCCAGCGGCGATGAAGACAGTGCCATTGCCTTGAACATTGAAGCTGGTTTGGCGGATTCGAGTGAAACGCTGACCATAACGATTAGCGGTGTGCCAGAAGGTGCGACGCTGTCGGCTGGGACAGATAATGGTGATGGCACCTGGACTCTGAGCGGTGATCAACTCGAAGGCCTCAGCGTTACGCCACCGTCTGATTTCAGTGGCAGTTTTGATCTCGAAATTACCGCGAGCACGCAGGACGGAATTGATATCGCATCGGTTACCGACACCGTCATGGTTGACGTTGCCGGTGTTGCCGATGCGCCGACGCTGGATGTCGCGAATGCAAGCGGTTCTGAAGATAGTGCGATTGCACTCGATATCGATGCTGGCCTCACGGATTCAAGTGAATCACTGACCGTGACCATCAGTGGCGTTCCAGAAGATTCCGCCTTGTCGGCTGGTACTAATAATGGTGACGGCACGTGGACGCTGAACTCGGATCAGCTTGATGGTCTGACGATCACGCCGCCGGAGGACTTTAGTGGGTCGTTTGATCTTGGGGTTACTGCAACCTCGGCTGACGGTTCGGATGTTGCAACCACCACCGACAGCATCACAGTTGATGTAACGGGTGTTGCCGATGATCCGACCTTGGATGTTTCCGACGCCAGCGGCAATGAAGACAGCGCCATTGCACTGGACATCGATGCTGGGCTTACCGATAGCTCTGAGACGCTCACTGTTACGATCAGTGGCGTTCCGGATGGTTCAACCTTGTCGGCTGGCGCTGATAATGGCGACGGTACTTGGACACTGAGTTCTGATCAGCTTTCAGGTTTGACGATCACGCCACCTGAGGACTTTAGTGGTTCATTTGATCTTGGGGTTACTGCAACCTCGGCTGACGGTTCGGATGTTGCAACCACCACCGACAGCATTACAGTTGATGTGAGCGGCGTTGCAGATGCGCCGACGCTGGACGTCAGCAATGCATCTGGCAACGAAGATTCGGCGATCGCACTCAATCTTGATGCAGGTCTTACGGACAGTTCTGAAACGCTGACGGTGACGATCTCTGGCGTTCCGGAAGGTGCAACCTTGTCGGCTGGTACGAACAATGGCGATGGCACATGGTCGCTGGAGCCGGGCCAGCTTGACGGTTTGACGATCACGCCGCCGGAGGACTTTAGTGGGTCGTTTGATCTGGGCGTGACGGCAATGTCGGCTGACGGCGAAGACGTTGCGACCACCACCGGTTCGATCACGGTTGATGTTGCTGGTGTTGCGGATGCACCGACGCTGGATGTCAGCAATGCTGCTGGCAGCGAAGATTCTGCGATTGGGCTTGATGTTGAAGCGGGTCTTGCCGATTCGAGTGAAACTCTGACGGTGACGATTTCCGGCGTTCCGGAAGGTGCATCGCTGTCTGCCGGGACCGATAATGGTGACGGCACGTGGACTCTGAGCTCGGATCAGCTGGCAGGTCTCTCAATCACACCGCCTGAGGACTTTAGCGGCTCGTTTGACCTCGGCGTGACGGCAACGTCGGCGGACGGCGAAGACGTCGCAACGACGACTGCTTCTATCACGGTGGATGTAACTGGCGTTGCCGATGCGCCGACACTGGATGTCGCAAATGCAAGCGGCTCTGAAGATAGTGCGATCGCACTCGATATCGATGCGGGCCTTGCTGATTCAAGTGAATCACTGACCGTGACCATCAGTGGCGTTCCAGAAGGTTCCGCCTTGTCGGCTGGAACCGATAATGGTGACGGCACATGGACGCTAAGCTCTGAGCAACTTGCAGGTTTGACGATCACGCCGCCTGAGGACTTTAGTGGGTCGTTTGATCTTGGGGTGACGGCAACTTCTGCGGATGGCGAAGACGTAGCGACCGCGACCGGTTCTATTACTGTTGACGTGACTGGCGTTGCAGATGCTCCGACGCTGGATGTCAGTAATGCTGCTGGCAACGAAGATTCGGCGATCGCACTTAATCTTGATGCCGGTCTTACGGACAGTTCTGAAGCGCTGACGGTTACGATCTCCAGCGTTCCGGAAGGTGCAACTTTGTCGGCTGGCGCTGATAATGGCGACGGCACCTGGTCGTTGAGCTCTGAGCAGCTTGCAGGTTTGACGATCACCCCGCCGGAAGATTTCAGCGGCTCGTTCGATTTGCGTGTTACGGCGACCTCCGCCGATGGTGAGGATATTGCAAGTGTAAGTGACACGATCACGGTCGATGTTGCCGGGGTTGCGGATGCGCCGACATTGGATGTGTCGGATGCGTCGGGTTCGGAAGACAGTGATATTGCACTTGATATCGAGGCGGGGCTTTCGGATGCATCGGAAGTGCTGTCAGTGACAATTTCGGGTGTGCCCGAAGGTGCGCGCCTGTCTGCGGGTAACGATAACGGCGATGGGACCTGGAGTTTGGCAGCGGCAGACCTTGCAGGGCTGACACTGACACCGGCAGAGGATTATTCCGGCGCGTTCGATCTGGATGTCACTGTGACCTCGACCGATGGCACAGATACCTCGACGATTAGCGATACCATTACAGTGGATGTTGGCGGTGTGGCGGATACGCCAAGCCTTGATGTGTCCGATATCTCCGGCAATGAAGACACGGACATCGCGCTTGCCATCGATGCAGGCTTGAGTGACAGCTCCGAAACCATGACGATTACGGTGTCCGGCGTGCCAGACGGGGCGAGCCTTTCGGCCGGTACCAACAATGGCGATGGTACCTGGACCCTGAGTGCTGGCGACCTTGAGGGGCTGACAATTACGCCTGCGGATGACTATTCCGGCGCGTTTGACCTTGAAGTCACCGTGACCTCGACCGATGGCAGCGATACCAGCAGTGTGAGTGATACGATCACGGTGAATGTCGCGGGCGTGGCGGATACACCGACCCTTGAAGTCGAAGACGCAAGTGGCGATGAAGGAACCGCCGTTGCGCTTGATATTGATGCGGCGGTCACGGATGCGAGCGAGACTTTAACGGTTACCGTCAGTGGCGTGCCTGAGGGTGCGACCTTGTCGGCCGGTACCAATAATGGCGACGGTACCTGGACGCTGACATCCGCACAACTGTCGGGCCTGACCATTTCAGCGGCCAGCGATTATGCCGGCACGTTTGAGCTGACCGTTTCGGTCCAGTCGCGCGATGGCGACGATACCGCAACCACCACAGCCATTCTTGAAGTGACCTTTGATCCCGTTCAGGACGGCGATGAAGTCATCTGGGACCCGAACGATGATGGCGTGATTGAAACCGGATCCGGGAACGACACGGTCGGCGGCAATGACGGGGATGACACCATCAGCACCAATGCCGGGAACGACACGATCTGGGCCGGCAACGGTGATGACGTGATCTATGCCGGAGATGGCGATGACAGTGTTACCGGTGATGGCGGTAACGATACGATCTATGGCGGTGGTGGCGATGATACCCTGCACGGTGGAGAGGGCCGCAACACCATCGATGGCGGTACTGGCAATGACTATATTACGGGCGGCAGCGACCGCGACACGATCAGGTCCAGTGCAGGTGACAACATTGTTTATGCCAGCGAAGGCAACAACTATATCGAAACCGGTGCCGGTAATGACAGCCTCTATGCCGGAAGTGGTGATGACACCATTCTGGGCGGTGATGGCGATAACTATGTCAGTGCGGGCGAAGGTCGGAACGACATCACGACCGGATCGGGGGATGACAGCATCCTGGCCGGGAGCGGCAACGACACCATCAGTGCCGGGGATGGCGACAACTATATAAATGTCGGCGAAGGCAAAAACACCATCGCATCCGGGATCGGTGATGACACCATCATGACCGGATCGGGCGACGATGTGATTGATGCCGGTGATGGCAATAACACCATTACCGCCGGCGAAGGCCGCAATACCATCGACACCGGCAGTGGGGATGACAGCATCACCACCGGAAGCGACAAGGACACCATTTCGGCCGGTGACGGCAATGACAGCATTGATGCCGGGAGCGGCCACAACACCGTCTGGGGCGGTGGTGGCGATGACTCGATCCACGGCGCCTGGGGGGATGACACCTTCTATGGTGGCGATGGCAACGATATCCTGAATGCTGATGGCGGTGACAACGTGTTCGACGGCGGTGCCGGAGACGACACCCTGAGCGCCGGTTGGGGCGAAGACACGTTCTATGGCGGGGCGGGTAACGACTATCTTGATGGCGGTGGTGATGACGACAGCCTTGATGGTGGTGACGGCAATGACAGCCTTCTGGGCGGTGCTGGCGATGACATGCTTCTTGGTGGGGCTGGCAACGACATCTTGCTGGGCGGTGAGGGGGATGACACCCTGATCGGCGGCATTGGCGATGACAGTCTTTATGGCGGGGGTGGGTCGGACCTGTTCATCTTCAACATGGGCGATGGCAATGATCATGTGGATGGCGGTGCCAACGGATGGACCACCGACACCATTGAATTGCACGGGGCCGGTGGAAGCAATATCGACTCGAGCGACTGGACCCTTGTCCTTGATGAGGGCGAGATTACCAAAAGCAAGGGACACTCCCTTGAACTCAGCACCGATTCGTCCGGAACAATCGTGTTTTCTGACGGTTCCGAGTTGACATTCTCCAATGTCGAACGTATCGAGTGGTGACGAATTCGCATTTCGGATGCCGTCGGGACGAAATCCCGGCGGCATTGCCGGTTTTCTGGGGGTAAATGCCGTGTCACGAGTTGACAGCTCTGGTGTGAAGCCCTATACAGCGGACCTCGAATTTTATCGGATTACCTTATTTAGAACGGAGTAAGTGCAGTGAAGCGCACCTACCAGCCAAGCAAACTCGTACGGAAACGCCGCCACGGCTTCCGTTCCCGCAGCGCGACCGTCGGTGGCCGCCGTGTGCTGACCGCACGCCGCGCCAAGGGCCGCAAGCGTCTGTCGGCCTAATGTCGTGACCGTTTCGGTGGAACGCCTTAAAAAGCGGGCGGAGTTTCTCCGTGTTGCGGGCACCCGCCGGAAATGGGTTACACAGGGATTGATCCTGCAGGGCGCACCGCGGCCGGGGATCAAACCGGACACAGAATACGCCGGTGAAGACCGACTCGTACGAGTCGGGTTTACCGTCACCAAAAAGGTGGGAAAGGCCGTCGTCCGCAATCGCGTTCGGCGGCGTTTGCGTGCTGTGGCAGAGCAATTGATGAGCGAACACGCATTGCCCGGTTGGGACTATGTAGTGATCGGTCGTGCGCAGACCATTGATCGGCCTTTTGACAAGCTGATTGATGATATGCGTTTTGCCCTGCGTCGGGTTCCTGATGCCAAGCCGTCTGCGCCTGATGCGCGTCGTCCGAAAAAAGGACGCGCCAACAGCAAGTCAGCCGGCTCGACGAAGGCAGGAGGCCCGGGAAAATGACATTCATGCGTGCTCCCGGTTTTTTTGCCCGTCTTCTTCAAGTCGCAGTTCGCGGCTATCAGCTGTTTTTGTCGCCATATATCGGGTGGTCGTGCCGTTATCAGCCGACCTGTTCGGCTTTTATGCTCGAAGCATTGGCCCGTCATGGTGCATTAAAAGGCGGCTGGATGGGATTTAAACGGATAATGCGTTGCCATCCATGGGGTGGTCATGGTTATGATCCCGTGCCCGGATGTGGCTGTGAACAGAACAAAGCGTCGTCGGATGGTGAAAACCGGTCCCCGGCGCTTTCGTCATGTAAATAGAATATGCGGTCGGCACCTGCTGGCTGAAAAAAGCGGAAAGAGGCGATGAACGAACAACGTAACCTGTGGGTAGCAATTGCATCAGCAGTTGTGATTCTTATCGGGTGGCAATTCTTCTTTGCGCCCGAGCCTGGTCCTCAGGTTCGTGAAGCGCAGGTTCGCGAACAGCTTAATGCGGACGGAACCAACGCGCCGCAGGTATCCGGTCCGGCCGTACCGGGTGGTCAACCCGCTGTTCCGGCTGTTAAGCGCGAAGACGCGCTGGCCAAATCGCCACGAATCAAGATTGATACCCCGCGCGTCGAAGGTTCGATTCGTCTTGTCGGTGGTGTGATCGACGACATTCAGCTTCAGGATTATCGCGAAACCGAAGAACCTGACAGCCCGCTGATCCACGTTCTGAACCCGACTGGCAGCAACGATGCCTATTTTGCGGAGTTCGGCTGGGTCGGTGCGAAAAGCGGTATGGCGCTGCCAAGCAGCGACACCCAGTGGACCGCTGATAAAAAATTGCTGACACCAGACAGCCCGGTCACCCTGACCTGGGATAACGGTGAAGGCCTGACCTTCAAACGTGAAATCGCGATTGACGAGAACTATCTGTTCACCGTCAACCAGTCGGTGGTCAACAATACCGGCGGCGATGTCGTTCTGTATCCCTATGGCCTGATTTCGCGCAAGAACAAGCCGCAGACTGCAGGGTTCTATATCCTGCACGAAGGTCCGCTTGGCGTGATCGACGGTACGCTCACCGAGATCGACTATGACGATCTGGCTGATGACGGTGCGATCGAACAGAAAACCACCGGTGGCTGGCTTGGCATTACCGACAAATATTGGCTGGTTGCGCTGGCACCTTCCTCGGACGAGGAAATGACCACGCGCTTTAGCCACCATGTTGCGGAAAACGCCGACAAGTATCAGACCGATTACCTTGGTGCCCCGCGCACGATTGCGGCCGGCAGTGAAGGTGCTGCTGAAACGCGCCTGTTTGCCGGTGCCAAGGAAGTGACCCTGCTTGATACCTATGCCGAGGATTACGGGATCACCAACTTCGATCTCGCGATTGACTTTGGCTGGTTCTACTTCCTGACCAAGCCGTTCTTCCTGTTCTTGCAGTATCTCTATCATCTGGTTGGCAACTTTGGCGTCTCGATCCTGATCATCACGGTCATCATCAAGGCGATCATGTTCCCGCTGGCCAACAAGTCGTACAAATCGATGAGTGCGATGAAAAAGCTGCAGCCGCAAATCACCGAGATGCGCGAGAAGTTCAAGGACGACCGTCAGCGTCAGCAGCAGGAAATGATGGCGCTTTACAAGCGTGAGAAAATCAACCCGGCTTCTGGCTGCCTGCCAATTGTTGTTCAGATCCCGGTCTTCTTTGCGCTGTATAAAGTTCTGTTTGTCAGCATCGAAATGCGCCATGCGCCGTTCTTTGGCTGGATTCAGGATTTGTCAGCACCCGACCCGACCTCGCTGTTTAACCTGTTTGGTTTGATCCCGTGGGATCCGCCGCAGATGCTGATGATCGGTGTCTGGCCGTTGATCATGGGTGTTACCATGTATCTGCAGCAGAAACTGAACCCGGCGCCGGCTGATCCGACCCAGGCGAAGATCATGATGTTCCTGCCGTTCATCTTTACCTTCATGCTGGCAAGCTTCCCGGCAGGTCTGGTGATTTACTGGGCGTGGAACAACCTGCTGTCCATCGCACAGCAGCGCTACATCATGTACAAGATGGGGATTTAATCCCCATCTACCCTTCACGGGTTGACCTTCCCTTCGGGGAGCATCCCCGACCGATCGGGGAAGGAAAGACTATGACACAAGAAAACCTGCCGTCGGCAACTTCAATACCGACGCATGAAGACTCAGTGATCGAAGCCGGGCGGAAGCTTTTTAGCCGCCCGGTTAACTTCGTTCTTGGCGTCGCACAGCTCGAACAACTGCCGCCGGAAGACAAAACAGAAATCTGTTTTGCCGGGCGTTCAAACGTCGGTAAGTCCAGCCTGATCAACGCGATCACCGGCCGTAAGGACATTGCGCGCACGTCAAACACGCCGGGCCGGACCCAGCAGTTGAACTATTTCGATCTTGATGGTGCGTGCTATATCGTGGACTTGCCGGGCTATGGCTTTGCCCAGGCACCCAAGGATATCGTTGATACCTGGCATGCTTTGATCAAACAATATCTGCGCGGGCGTGTAACGCTGCGCCGTGTGTTTGTTTTGATTGATTCCAGACACGGCTTCAAGAAGGCTGATCTGGATATGATGAAGCTGCTTGATGAGGCTGCTGTGCCTTATCAGGTTGTGCTGACCAAGGCAGACAAGTTAAAAAAGGGACAGCTTGAAAAACGCATCAAGGAAGTGGTCGACGGGTTGATCAAACACCCGGCAGCCCTGCCGCAGATTTTTGCGACTTCAAGCGAGAAGAATACCGGCCTTGCCGAATTGCGGGCAGAAATATCCACTCTGCTTTGATCCCGGCAGGCACATAAAGCGACAATATGGGGAAGTGACATGAACGACCAAACCCGTTCTGAAGAAGACCAATCGGAAGCCAGCGCCTATCGCATGCTGGCACGTGCTCAGGTGCTTTCCGAGGCTCTTCCCTTTATGCGCCGCTTTAACGGGCAGAAAATAGTCGTCAAATATGGCGGCCATGCCATGGGTGATCCTGAACTGGCGCGGCTGTTTGCCCAGGACATGGTGCTGCTCAAACAGGTCGGCATGAACCCGATTGTTGTGCATGGCGGCGGACCGCAGATCGGTCAGATGCTCAAGCAGCTTAATATCCAGTCGGAATTCGTTGATGGCCTGCGTGTCACCGATCAGCAGACCATCGATGTTGTCGAAATGGTTCTGGCCGGCAAGATCAACAAGGAAATCGTATCAAACATCAATGCCGCAGGCGGCGTTGGCGTTGGTCTGTGCGGCAAGGATGCCAACCTGATTACCGCGCGCAAACTGACGCGGACCAAACGCGATCCGGAAAGCAATATCGAAAAGGTCCTTGATCTTGGCTTTGTCGGAGAACCGGTGAAGGTTGATCCGCACGTTCTTGATTGCTTTATCGACACCGACATTATTCCGGTGATCTCGCCAATCGGCGTCGGTGAAGATGGTCAGACCTATAATATCAACGCCGATACGGCTGCCGGTGCGATTGCAAAGGCCGTTGGTGCCAGCCGTCTTTACATGCTGACCGACGTAAAAGGGATTCTTGATCAGAACAAGAACCTTGTACGGGACGCCGACACCGCCCACATCAATGCAATGATTGCGGATGGCACCATTCAGGGCGGCATGATTCCCAAAACCGAAACCTGCATGGATGCCGTTGAAAACGGGGTCGAAGCCGCCGTGATCGTTGATGGTCGCGCACCACATGCAGTTCTGCTGGAGCTGTTCACCGAACGCGGTGCAGGCACAATGATCAGAGGTAACTAAAGGTCGATATTAGACCACCACTTTAGGTTAGTTTATTTCGACCTATATCTGGCTCCGAAGGGCAATTTGGAGTATGTTGAGGCAAATCGGTATGCATCAAGCGCATAACGCATTGTCTTTGCGAATGAAAACAAGCCCGGAGCACCCGTTGTGACCACAGCGGAAAAACAGATTTCCCGTCATTGGGATTTTGCGGATGCGACCCTTAAGGCGTTGCGCGAGCGCGGCCTGCGCCCGACACCCGAACTTTATCATGTTTGGTTTGTCTATTTTGCCGAGGAAAACCCCGAAATCCTGCGCGTCATCGATGCTGTGCAGGCCAGCGGGGAACCCTTGGCCGAGGACACGCTTCTTCAGTTGTATTACCGCTATATCTTTGACCGTCAGGCCGCAGACTTCCTGCAGCGCGGGATGGAAGACTTTTCCGAGCTTGTTGAAAGCAGCGATGAATGTCTGACAACCGCGCGAAGCGGTTTTCAGGATTATGGTGCGCTGCTGACGCGATCTCTTGAGACGCTCAAGGATCATCAGCATGTCAGCCCGGTTCTGAGCGAGATCATCGAGAAGACCGACGAGATGCAACACACGGTCGAAGGCCTGCATCAGCGCCTTGATCAGTATCTTGGCAACGTCGAACGGTTGCAACGCGAACTCGAAGAAACCCGCGAACGATCCTATACCGACGGCCTGACGCGTGTTTCCAACCGGATGTATTTTGAAGAACAGCTCAACCTGCTTGTTGCAGAGCACGACTCGTCAAAACATCCCGAGCCATTCTGTGTGATGATTGTCGACCTTGACCAGTTCAAGGCGATCAATGACCGGTTTGGTCACCGCATCGGGGATGAAATCCTTGTCCTGATTGCGTCGATGTTGAAGGCCAATATCAAGGGGCGCGATGTTGTCGCGCGCTATGGCGGTGACGAGTTTGCCATTCTGCTGCCGCAGACGCCGCTGGTCGATGCCATGTCACTGGCCGACGATATGAGCAAACGCATTGCCGAACGTGAAATCAAGGCAAAGCAATCGGGCGTCTCGTTTGGTCAGATGACCATATCGATTGGTGTTGCGGAATATGTCGCCAAGGAAGGCGGCGCGAAACTGATCGACCGGGCCGACGGCGCGCTTTACCGGGCCAAAAAAGAAGGCCGTAACCGCAATTTCGCGGCGTAAGCAGCCTTTTCCAACCTTTGATATCAGTGACAGACGATGATTTGCGCGCCCGATGCATGTGTGCCATGAGGGCCGCGGACTTGCATTGAAGCGTTCAAAAGCGTATGTAACCAGCGCCCGGCAAGGATCAATGTCCTTGCCGGGCGTTCCGCACTTGCAGCATCCTTTTTGAATTGCGCTGGCGGAATAATTCCCAAAACCGAACTTTGGATCGCAGAAGTCCGAGCATGAAAGAGCCACGCGTCGTCACATTTGGTTGTCGCCTTAACACCTATGAATCCGAGGTGATGCGCGACCATGCCAAAAGTGCCGGACTTGATGATGCCATCATCATCAATACCTGTGCTGTCACGACCGAGGCGGAGCGTCAGGCGCGTCAAAGCATCCGCCGTCTGCGCCGCGAAAACCCGGACGCCAAAATCTTCGTTACCGGCTGTGCTGTTCAGGTCAATCCCGACAAGTTCGCCAATATGGGCGAGATCGACCGAATCTTTGGCAACGACGCCAAGATGAAGGCCGAAACGTTTCTGATGCCCGAACATGAACGCGTCGTGGTCAACGACATCATGTCGGTAGAAGAAACCGCAAGCCATCTTGTATCGGGCTTTGAGGGCCGTGCGCGCGCCTTTGTGCAGGTCCAGAATGGCTGTGACCATCGCTGCACGTTCTGCATCATTCCTTATGGTCGTGGTAATTCGCGCAGTGTGCCGATGGGGGAAATCGTCACCCAGGTCCGTGAACTGGTGGCCAACGGTTATGGCGAAGTGGTTCTGACCGGGGTTGATATCACATCTTATGGCCATGATTTGCCGGGCAAGCCGACACTGGGGCAGATGTCGCGCCGGTTACTGGCACAAGTGCCGGAACTGCCGCGCCTGCGCATTTCATCAATTGACCCGGTTGAGGTGGACGAAGACCTGTTTCGTCTGATCGAAACCGAACCACGCCTGATGCCGCATATGCATATCAGTTTGCAGGCAGGCGACGACATGGTGCTTAAGCGCATGAAGCGCCGCCATCTGCGCCAAGACGTTGTCGATTTCTGTAAAAAGGTCCGGGAACTGCGCCCGGATGTGACGTTCGGGGCCGATATCATTGCCGGTTTCCCGACCGAAACCGATGAAATGGCCGAAAACACCCTGCGTCTGGTTGATGAATGCGGCCTGATTTACCTGCATGTCTTCCCGTATTCCTCGCGCCCGGGAACACCCGCGGCCAAGATGCCGCAAGTGCCCAAGGACCTGCGCAAGGAACGGGCAAGTGCCCTTCGCGAAGCGGGCGAGATACAGCTGAACAAGTTCCTGCAATCGCGCATCGGCATGACCGAAAATGTGTTGGTTGAAAAGGAAAATACCGGCCATACGGAGCATTTTGCTCCCGTTCTGCTGGATCGCGTGATAGAAGCGGGCACGATAGCAAAGGCCAAAGTCACCGGCCTTGAAGATGGAAAACTGATAGCGGAGCTTGCGGGATGAGTGAAGAGGGGAAAAAAAGCTGGTTTAGCCGCCTGAAAGACGGGCTGAAACGGTCCTCCTCAAAACTGACCACCGGCATTTCCGATATCTTTACCAAGCGCCGTCTTGATGATGACGCGCTTGAAGAATTCGAAGACCTTCTGATCACATCCGACCTTGGCGTGACAACTGCCGCAAAGCTGAGCGCGGAACTATCCAAGACCCGGTTTGACAAGGAAGTCGATTCCGCCGAAATCCAGGAATTCATCGCAGAAGAAGTTGCCAAGATCCTTGAACCGGTCGCACAGCCGCTGGTGATTGATGCCAGCAAGAAACCGCATGTGGTGCTGGTGGTTGGTGTGAACGGATCGGGCAAAACCACAACCATCGGCAAGCTTGCCAAGACCTATAAGGATCAGGGCCTCAAGGTCATGATGGCCGCGGGCGATACGTTCCGTGCGGCCGCGGTCGAGCAACTTAAAGTCTGGGGTGAGCGCACCGATTGCCCGGTGATTGCGCGCGACACGGGGGCCGATGCCGCAGGCCTTGCCTTTGATGCGATCGAACAGGCTCAGCGCGAAGGTTATGACTTGTTGCTGATTGATACGGCCGGTCGTCTGCAAAACAAGGCCCATCTGATGGACGAGCTTAAAAAGATCGTCCGCGTGATCAAAAAGCGCGATGAAACGGCACCGCATGACACGCTTCTGGTGCTGGATGCCACCACGGGTCAGAACGCGCATTCACAGGTCGAGACCTTTGGTCAGGCAACCAATGTGTCGGGTCTTATCGTCACCAAGCTTGATGGTACGGCAAAGGGCGGCGTCGTTGTCGCGCTGGCCGAAAAATTCGGCAAGCCGGTGCATGCGATTGGTGTGGGTGAATCTGCTGAAGATCTGCGCCCGTTCGAGGCCAAATCCTTTGCCAGAAGTCTTGCCGGTCTGGAAGACTAACCAAGAGATACAAAATAAAGCCCAAAAAAAAGACCGCCATTTGGCGGTCTTTTTGTATCTCAGAGATCCTTGGCGATACAATCCAGCGTTTTGGAAAAATCGACCATTTCCGTTGCCAGCCCGTCGAGGGCCTTTGAGACCTCAGTCGGTTGGTTGTCCAACGAGATCGCGTGTATTTCCGTTGTCAAGGTGTCCGCACGTGCTTTCAGGCCATTGGCGAGGCGTGTGTCGGCATTGCCTAGCAACCAGCCCATGACCTTGTCGCGGAGCTCCTCAAGGTTCTGAAGGTCCGGGTCGGGGGAGGCGGCATTGATCCCGAAGGGACGCACGCCCAGTTCAAGCTGGCGGGCATGGCTGCGCAAATGGCCCGCCGCGTCATGGCAAAGCGATTTGAGCGCGCTGTTCTGTGCGACAGGGTAAATCGCCTCAAGACGTACGGCGAAATCAATGGTGTCGCGCATGACGTCATTAATCTCGTTCTGCTGGGGCAATGTTTTGGTTTTTGCCTCGCCGTCATTGATAACCTCGTCGACGAAACTGTTGGGGGCAAAGACCGGCAGAACCGCCGCACGGATGGCAAATTTGGCTGGAAGTTTGCCGATGATTTCGCCGTCGGCCAGAATCGGCGCACCGTCTTCGCCATCGACCTTGATCGTGTCGCACTGAATTGACGTCGCATAGCTGCTTTCATCGACAGAGCCAAACAACAGCTCGGCTGCGATATCAAGGCCGCTGAGCGTGTCGACACTGTCGCGAATGGCAAACATGTGCAAAAGACCGTCTTCCGGGCTTTTGGTTTCGCTCGGTCGCAATCCACCGCCAAAATATCGGCCATTGGTGATGGTGACCTGACGCAGCTTCATGGCTTGTGGTTCTTCTTCGCCGCACGTGATGGTCAGATCAAGCGGATCCATTTCATGCCAGCTTTGCCAGTTGGCAACCGCATAGCTGATAGCCCCCAAGGTGCGTTTTAGGTCGGGATTGATGCGTTTGCGTGCATCGGCTGGGACGCCAATGCTGGCCGCATTGACAAAGCTTTTGTCATTCACGCTGCCGATATCAAGCATTCTGATCTGACCGTGGATTGATGCGCGCGCCGCATCAATCAGATCGTCGGGCAATGTCAGGGTGCGGGCAAAATCGTTTGCCGTGCCAAGCGGCACCGGGATCAGAACGACCTTTTGCGAAATCACGGTATCAAGGACCGCATTAATGGTGCCATCACCGCCGCCAACCGCGACGATATCGCCCGGGGCACAGGTAGTGCTGATCTGTTCCTTGATGACGTCGGGGTTATCGCACAGCGTCAGCTCGGTCTTGTAACCGGCATCTTCGAACACATTGCGCAGCGGCTGTGCGCCGTTATCGCGCCACTCGTCGGGGAGTTTCGACTTCGTCAGCAGCAAGTGGACCTTGCCAGTCAGATCAGAGCTTTTCATCACGCTGTACCGTTGGTTTGGGGGCACAAAAAAGAACCGGCACCCGAAGGCGCCGGTTCATCATATCATATTGGCATGATTACGAGATCGTTGCACGCAGCATCCATGCTGCTTCTTCGTGAACACCGATCCGCTCGGTCAGCATGTCGGCGGTTTTCACATCATCAACTTCCTCGGCGGCAGCCACCCCGTCACGGAGCAGGCGGGCCATTTTTTCGTGATCCTCGACCAGTTCCTTGACCATATCTTCGGTCGAAAGAAGTTTGGTCTGATCCTTGATGGACGAGTTTTCCATCATTTCGCTGAGACCCGTTGGCGCCGTAAAGCCGATGGCGCGGATGCGTTCCGCCATATCGTCAATCGCGGTGTTGAGGTCCTCGTAATGCTCTTCGGTCATGTTGTGGAGCGAATAGAAAGCCGGACCCACCACATTCCAGTGAACACCACGAACTTTGGCATACAGTACATGCGACGAGCCAACGATCTTGGTCAGCATTTTCGCCAGTTCGCGACGATCCTTGCGGTCCACGCCGGTCTCGACGGGAACTTCCTTCGCAACGGTCTGCATACTGCTATGTGCCATAACTAAAACTCCTTTTGTTTACAGCGTGCCCGTGAAATCGGATTGCGCATTCTTTATTGCGCTGTACCCCGTTTCGTTTTGTGGGCGCTTGCAGATGAAACGTGCATTCCGCCAGAAGGTTCCAGAAAATAAAATCAACACAATTGGAACATTCTTTCGCACCATCCGTTGTGAATGGTAAGCAGCGTGCAAGTAATTGTGCTGTGTTTATTAAATAAGGAGGTTGTGATGTTGAACAAGAATATGCTGATGATCGGTACTGTACTTATGTCTGTTTCTGTAATGGCGCCGGCTTACGCCGGGTCCGATAGCTCGGACACCATGGCGACTGACGATGCAGTGAAGTCCGACGTCAATGAGTTGGGCAACGAAATTGCAGCCCAATATGAAGAAGCCAAAGATTTTACGTTCGAGCAGAAAGAAGACTTCCTTGCGTGGGTTGATGCCAAATCCAAACAGCTTGGCGAACAGTACGACGAAGTTTCTGCCGAAGTTAAAGATGACAGCGAAGATGCTGTCGAAGAAATGGCTGAAGCCTGGGACAGCGCAAGCGATGAGCTGAGCGATGCACTGGAAAATGCCAAGGAAGCATCTGCGGAAACCTGGGAAGATGTAAAGGCCAACACTGTAAATGCGCTTGAAGATGCGCAGAAGGCCATCTCGGATACTCAGACCGCCGAATAAGACGTCACAACCTGAACTCGGCGGATGACGTCCGAGGTTAGCAGCCCGCCCGGCTTCGGGCGGGCTGCTTTTATTTTGGGGCAGGACCGCCAACAAGGATCAGAACATGTCGGGCGATAATCAAAAAACAGGAATGCGCATAAAAAACGGGTTGGGATATGCCAAGTCCCGCCTCGCCAAACTTGCAGAGGGACGCAAGGGACTAGGCGGTATATCTGTCGCGTCATTTCTTGAAACGACAATCATCCCGATTCCGATCGAAGTCATCGTTGCCCCGATCATGGCGGCATCGCGGACGCGCGGGTTTATTGTGGCATCCGTAACACTGGCGGGCAGTGTGCTTGGTGCGGTGGCGTTATATCTTTTGGCGTGGGTTTTGTTTGATGACCTTGCCCAGCCGCTTATTGATCTGGTCGGCGGGCAGCAGGAATTCGAAGATCTGGAAGGCCGATTTGCCGAAGGTGGATTCTGGGTGGTCTTTGCGATCAGTATTACACCGGTCCCGATGCAGCTTGCTGCCCTGGCCGCAGGGGCGACATCCTATCCGATCTGGTTGTTTCTGATTGCGATCACGGCATCGCGTGCGATCAGATATTACGGATTGTGGTTGCTGGTTTTGGGGTTTGGTGCAGGAATCGCCCGCATTTTCGAGGGGCGCAAACCCGATTTACGGCAAGATGCGACCTGAAACTGGTCCGAAAACACGCCTAAATAAAAAAGACCCGGCAGTTCGCCGGGTCTTTTTTTTGGGAAAATCAAATTTTTTATTCCGTCTCGATGCGGAAATCGGTGGTGCTTTTACCCTCGGTATCGGGGTCATCGACGTCTTCTGCGACGAGGCCACGACGAATGAGCTCGCGGATTGCGGCTGCTCGGGTCGGCATCCGATGATCAAAACGCCAGTCATCGATGAATTTCAATTCATCATCATCAAGCATGATCTGGAGCTTTTCTGTTCTCTTCGACGTAGGCACGTGGGGTTTCCTGTAAATTTCAGAGGTTCTTAAAACCGTCCGAAGTCGTTGAAAATCAAAGCGTTCCAAAATTTTGGAGTAACTTACGTTACCGCTGTTTTCTCCGTAACACAACCATCTTGCTGAATCGACATCACTGAAGTCATGGGCGTAAGTAACGTAAAGTAATTATAATGAGTTCCTAAGGTATATTGAGCATTTTGATTAATGAGAGTTAAGTAAGTCAGTTGATGTGTCTATGTATATTGGGTGACATACTTGTATTGCCTAAGTGAAACATACGATTTTACTTTAAATTTTATTTTCGTTTGTTAGGGTCAGGTCATCCGAACAAGGAGGTTGTGATGTCTGAACAAGTGATGAACGAAATCGAAAACCATGTGCCTGCACTGCGCCGTCATGCATATCGTCTGACTGGCAGCAACGACATGGCTCAGGATCTGGTCCAGGACACGCTGTTGAAAGCCATCAGCAAAAAGGACCAGTTCGAAGAAGGCACCAGCCTCAAGGCTTGGTTGCACCGTATTCTGTTCAACACGTTCATTTCCGGAAAACGTCGTGAAAAAACGCGTGGCCCGCAGGTCGACTGGGATGATCTTGGCGACGTCTATGGCCATGGCAGCAATCAGATGGCGCGTTTGCAGCTTCGTGATGCTGACCGTGTGCTTGAAGATCTGCCGGCCCAGGAGCGCGAGGCGATCATGCTGACCGCTGTTGATGATGTGTCCTATCAGGATGCTGCAGAACAGATGTGTGTCGAGATTGGGACGGTCAAATCCCGTGTTGGCCGTGCACGCCGCAAGCTGCGCGCATCGGTTGGTCGAATCGAAGCCCGTGAACACGCATCACGTTATGTCTCGGAGGCCGCATGATATGAGCCTGGTTCTTGCGATATATGGCAAAGATCACATTCTTGGCTATGTACGCGGGACGCTTGAAGACGACGAAGAAAAACAGGACATCGAGAGCCTGGTCGAGAGTGACCCGCGCGCTGCCAGAATTGTCAAAAAGCTTGAAGTTACCGACTGTGGTGACCAGTGGACATCTGAGGATACTGTGCGCAGACGGCTTAAAAGATTGCAGAGCATAGCGGATAATTCAGATGTCCTGAATTGATGCGGAAGTGAGAAAACTTCATCTTGCATCAAATAGAATTGACATAAATGACCATTGGTCATATAAATACAGAACATCAGGGTTGATCGTCTTTTCCCTCAACGTCTAAGGCCCTTCCCTGAAATTGCCGAAACCGTCCCCCGGTTTCGGCATTTTTTTTGCCCTGTTTTCAGAATACCGGCCGTTTCATGTCGCCCGCTTTGCGTGCAACCCGTGCGGGTTATGACGGTCTCCTCAAAACTGTCATTTGGAATTTTTGAAAATAAACCCGACATATATTTCATAAGTTTCTGAAAATGCCGGGAAAGGTGCGAATTATAAACTTTCCGACACCCACAAATCAGGCGTTTTGACGTCTGGATTGAAAGTGATGGCAAAGTTTTCGGTTGTCAGAAGCCGGGCGAGCGGTGATAAATCTCTCGCTCCAAGGGGTTTTGTCATTGATCCGTCGCTGTTTTATGCTTCGTGATCTGGCAAAAGACCCAAACAACAATAACAAAAAGGAGCAACCAATATGGTTTCAGAAGTCCATGGATCGGTACGCGATCTGTTTGAATTCACGGACGCCGACCGGGCACTTGCGCGCATCAAGGATATATATGCGACCGGTGCCAATGCCGTCCGAGAGGCCTTTAACCGTTTCGGTCAAGGTCAGCAATCTTCCCCGATACGTGCCTATTATCCGTATCTCGGCATTGAAGTGCCGCCGGAAAAGCTGCATGTCGAAAGCACCCTGTCATTTGGCGCACCGCGCGATCCGGGTGTTTATGGAACGACCCTGACCCGGCCCGACCTGTTTGAAGAATATTACCGCGAGCAGATCGAACTTCTGCTCAAAAACCACGACGTTCCGGTCGTGGTGGGGGTGTCGGACCGTCCCATTCCGTTGCCGTTTCTGGTTGAAACCGCAACTGACAGTATCGGTCCGAATGATATCCGCCCGATGCAGCTGATCTTTGATATGCCCGATCTGGCGCGGACCGATGATGACATCGCCAATGGCGTTCATTACGGCGCGAACGCGACCCCGGGGCCAAAGCCATTGTCGCTGTTTTCCGGCGAACGTGTGGATTATTCGCTGGCACGGCTACGTCACTACACGGCAACCGCGCCGGAGCATTTCCAGAAGTTCGTTCTGTTCACCAACTATCAGCGCTATGTCGATGAATTCATCGAATTCGCCAAGGCGCAGCTTGATGACCCGAAAAGCCCCTATGTCGCGTTTGTCGAGCCGGGGCCGAAAGTCAGTGTGCGCAAAAACGCACCAAAGGGCTGGGTTGAAAGCGGTGAAGCGGTCAAACAACTGCCGCAGATGCCGTCCTATCACTTGGTCCGCGAAGATGGTCTTGGTGTCACACTGGTCAATATCGGTGTGGGGCCGTCGAACGCCAAAACGGCAACCGACCATATCGCCGTTCTGCGACCGCATTGCTGGTTGATGCTGGGGCACTGTGCCGGATTGCGGCGCAGTCAGCTTCTGGGTGACTATGTTCTGGCCCACGGTTATGTTCGTGACGATCATGTGCTTGATTCGGACCTGCCGCTTTGGATTCCGGTGCCGCCCATTGCCGAAGTTCAAGTGGCACTGGCAAATTCGGTGACCAAAATCACCGGCCTTAAGGGCCGTGAAATGAAGGCGCGCATGCGCACCGGGACGGTGGCGACCACCGATAACCGGAACTGGGAACTGCGGTATAGTGAACTGTTTGTGCGCCTCAACCAGTCACGCGCGATTGCGGTCGACATGGAAAGTGCCACCATTGCCGCCAACGGCTTCCGGTTCCGTGTGCCGTATGGCACGCTTTTGTGTGTGTCCGACAAACCGGTTCATGGCGAATTGAAGCTTCCCGGCATGGCGAACAATTTCTATCGCCAGCGTATCGGTCAGCATTTGCAGGTTGGTCTGGATACGATTGATACGCTCCGTCAGGACGTCAATCAGCTCCATTCGCGCAAATTGCGGTCCCTGGATGAGCCCGCCTTCCGCTAAGGCGTGAATGATCAAACCAAAACCCCGCCTGCGGCAGATCGCCACAGGCGGGGTTTTGTTATGGAATTGTGACGAATGGCTGTGGCCCCGATTTTGGCTTTGCCGCCTTTGTGCGATTGCGTATGGTCAGGCAAAATCAGGGGTAGGGCAGGAAAATCACATGCCAAACGCAACGCCAGAAAGCAAAACAACAAAAAGTTCCACGGATAACCAAGCACCTTCATTGCCGATTGGCGGTGTTGGCCTTTGGCAAATCTTCCTGATCTTTCTGCGTCTTGGCTTGACCAGTTTTGGCGGGCCGGTTGCGCATATCGGCTATTTCCGCGAAGAGTTCGTTGCGCGCCGCAAATGGCTGAGTGATGCGCGCTACGCCGATCTGGTGGCACTTTGCCAGTTCGTGCCAGGGCCCGCCAGTTCGCAGGTTGGGATGGGCATTGGCATGGCGCTTGGTGGCTTGCGCGGATCGCTGTTCGCCTGGCTCGGATTTACCATGCCATCGGCGATTGTGCTGGCCGCCCTTGGCATGGCGTTTGTCGGATTTGATCTTGGCACGGTCGAGGGGATCATTCGCGGCCTTAAACTGGTGGCGGTCGGGGTTGTCCTTCATGCCCTGCTTGGCATGGCGCGCAGCCTGTGTCCGGATGTTCCGCGTGCCATTCTTGCCGTGTTGGCCGCGGCTATCATGATTGCCAGTGAAACGGTGATGGCCCAGTTTGGCGTCATCCTTGGCGGGGTGCTGGCGGGCTTTTTGCTGCTTCGGGACAAGGTGGGCGCGGATGCCGATCCCTGCCCTGTGCCGCGCTCGGCCAAGGGGGCTGTTGCGGCCCTTTGCGCATTTTTTGCTCTGCTTGTTCTGTTGCCCATTTTGGCAAAGATTGATCCCACCGGACTTTTTGCCTTGATTGACGGCTTTTATCGCAGTGGTGCCCTGGTGTTTGGCGGCGGGCATGTGGTTTTGCCCCTGTTGCAAAATGCCGTGGTCACACCGGGCTGGGTAGATGCCGAGACTTTCCTGGCAGGTTACGGCGCCACCCAGGCTGTACCCGGTCCGATCTTTACCTTTGCCGCCTATTTGGGGGCGGCCCTTCATACCGGGTCTGGTGGTACGGGGCCTTTGGTCAGTGCCATCACGTCCCTTGTGACATTGATCGCGATTTTCCTGCCGGCATGGTTATTGGTGGTTGGCCTTTTGCCGTTCTGGGATCGTGTGCGGCATATCCCCTCCATGCGGGCCGGATTGATGGGGGTGAATGCGGCCGTGGTCGGCCTTTTGGCGGCGGTGTTGTATGACCCGATCTGGACCGGTGCAAATCTTGATATCTTTGATATCGGGTGCGTGATTTTGGTTTTCGCAATCCTGCAATGGCGGATTGCCCCGGTCTGGGCCGTCGTCGGTGCCGGTGCTGTGGTTGGGTATCTGACAGGTCTTTTGTGATTGCACCAACTGTTGCAATCAGCCGTCATTTGCCCCGGTCGTTGTCGCGTCCGATCCGATCGGCGCATCCGCCGGGGTATCTGAAGTCGCCGGGAAAATGGCACTTAGATCGGCAATGAACTGACGCAGCTTGAACGCGCCGGAATTGCGGGTGACGCCGAAACGCGCCACCACCAGATTTCTTGACGGAATGACGGTAAGCGATTGGCCATCATGACCAAGTGCGAAATAGGCGTCTTCGGGGATCTGCGGCACGTCGTTACGGGGTGTTCCATCCTCGTTCCGGCTGCCGGGCAGATCAATCCACCAATGTGCGCCATAAAGGCCATACGGGTCTTCTGCGGCGGGGCTGGTGGAATATCCGACCCATCCCTCGGGCAGCAGGCGCTCCCCCTCCCACACGCCATCTTGCAGGAACAACAGGCCGATCTTCGCCCAGTCGCGTGCGGATGCATGCATGAAGCTTGAGGCAATAAAATAGCCTTCCGGGTCGGTTTCGATCACCGCACTGCTCATGCCAAGTGGACGGAACAGAAGCTCTGTCGGTCGGCTGAGATAGGTTGAGCGTGACCCGCTCAGATTACGGATGGCTGCTGACAGTATGTTGCTTGCCCCGGAATTATAGGCGAAATCACTCCCCGGCGTGTTTTCGAGCGGCATGGATACCGCATAACCTGCCGCCGCAGGTTCGATAAACAGCATCTGCACCACATCCGATAGCGGATTGGCGTAGCTTTCATCGAACTCAAGCCCGCTTCGCATGCGAAGCAGGTCATCGTAATTGATGGTTGCGCGCGGGTCGTTTGGCTCTGCCTGCCATTCGTTGATCAGGACCGGGTCCTGGATGTCGGGCATCATGCCTTCGAACTGCATGCGACCGAGGATGACGTTGAAAACGCTTTTGGTCATCGACCAGCCGGGCAGCGGCGTGTCGGTTGTTATACCCTCGGCATAGCGCTCCGCAACCACCTTGCCGTTATGTAAGATCACAACTGCACGCGTCCGCCGTTCCGGATTCAGGCCCGGCTCATCCATGACGTCAAACAGGATGTTGTTAAGAGCCCGGCGGTCAACATTGGTGGGCGGCGGTGTCGTCAGAAGCGGTCGCGGTGTGACCGGCCTCATCACCGGGGTTGAATTGCGCAATTGGGCGACATGATCCAGATCGTCGGCCAGCGTGCAGCCAAGGTTGGGGCGATAAACGGCAAACCGTTTGCGGAACCCGAAGGCATGCGCGCTGACAGTCTGGTTGCGCAGATCCACATTGGTGGTGATCAGGGATAAAAGGGCATTGTTGTCGGCAAGAACATCAACATCGCGCGCCCGTGTCGATGTCAGGCCATCGACAAAAATGGCGGAGCACATGATCTTGGCGCTATAGGCAGCCCCCACCGGGGCCAGCCAGATGAAGAAGACTGCAAGAACGGAAATGCCGATCAATACCAGTCCGATAAAGATGGCTTTGATCAACTGCATTCCACTTCCCTGAATCTTTTTGATTTGTGTGGGAGGGAAGGGTCGCCTGCTTCGCCGGACAGGTCAAGCCATCGTATCGTATAGTTCTAAGATGAATTTTGTCTAATAGGGGCTGTCACGCCCGGTTTTCGTAATATAATCAGGAAGCCTGCAAAGTAAAAACCACCCAGAACCACAGCCGCCCCGGCCCAGCCATTTTGATCGATCATCGCCCCGGCAAATGGGGGAACAATCACGACAAAAATCTCGGCGAACTGGGCCAGCATGCCCTGCAAGGCGGGCATGGAAAGGCCGTCCTTTGCGATCCTTGGCAAAAGTGCAAAGCAGGTTCCGGCGACCATGCCCTGACAGACATTAAAAATAATCAGCGCGGTGACGCTAAGCGGTAGAGAGGTGCTGACATAGAGGGTCGAAATGGCAGTCGCCATCATCGGCAAAAATATAATCAGAATGGTTCGGCCAGCTACATCACGGCCCAGAACAGTCCCGGCGGCGACACTGCCGACAATATTGCCGGCAATTGCGGTTGTGCCGATGATCCCGGCCGACAGCGTAATGCCAATATCAAGGTTGTCTGCCAGCATGGCCGGCATGAACGCCAAAGCGGCTGATGTCGCACCCGCAAACGCGCCAAAGGTCAGCGCCACCTGAAGGGCGGAACGGGATTTCAAAACACCGACCACCCCGACAACAAGTGATCGCCGCGCCGTTGCGATTTCGGGTTTTTCCATCAGGGCAAGAAGCGGTAGCAAAACCAGAACCGGCAGGGTGCAAACCCCAACAGCGATCCGCCAGTCCATCCATGTCACCGCAGCCGCACTGACCCAGTTGCCAAGGGCAATGCCAACCGGGATAAAGGTGCCCCAGATGCTCATGGCCATGGCGACAAGCTTGGGGTTTGTGAAGGCCGCCATCCAGCTTGGCGCACCGACAACAATCAGAAGATAGCCAACACTGGTGACAATCCGACCAACATATAAAAGGCTGCTCACGCTTGCGGTGGCAAAAATCAGCGCGCCCGCAATCATCATCATACAGCCAAGGACGAGTGACCTCCGCAGCCCGGCTCGTGCCGCCCATACCCCGGCGGGTATGGCACAAAGCGCGCCTGCTGCGGTGATCAGGGAGGCTACCAGTCCGAACTCCGCCTGACTAAGCCCGAAGCTTGCGCGCAAGTCAGGCGCGATCGGGCCAATCAGACCGACCTGCATCGAGGCGGTCAATCCAAGTCCATAAAGAATGATAACGGCGGTGATGGGTGGCATGGATCAGTTCCGGGCAGGACGGTGCACTTGAAGGGACTGATTACCGATATTCTGAGAAGAATGCCACGTATGAAATATGCGCCGGTAAAATATGCGTCGCTGATCCGTATCAGATGTGAACCGGCTTTTGATCAAACCCGGTGGTCAGGCGCACTGCCGTGCCATCAGACAGGAAAAACCGTTCCCAAAGGATATAGGTATCGACAATCCGCAGCGGTGCGCCCTCCCGGCGGGAGTTTTCAAAGGTCAGGTGATCGGTCTGATCCTCGTGCCAGCCAAGGTCATGCAGGCTTTTTTCTGCTGATGCGATTTCCGGGGTAGCAAAGCACCACAACGAGGTGCCAAGCAGCGGCGTGCTGTCACGTTGCCACTCGTTTTCACGCGGGCGCGACAAACAAAGAAGACGGTGCGATCTGTCTTCGATCAGGTGGACACGCTGTGATGACTGCATCACCAGCCGTTTGATCGCCTGATCAAGGCGGAAATTGCGTTTGCGCGTCATCATTTGATGGATCAGGCCATATTGCAGCGGGGCCGGGCTTTGCGCGCCGCTTTCCCACCGTGAAACGGTTGCCTGTGTTACGCCCAGAATATCGGCCAGACGCGATTGTTTGATATCGCTTGCGCGCCGCCACTGGCGCAAAAGGCGACCAAAATCCTTGTCTGGTGAACTATTGGACAGGCGTTTCATGACGATCAACCGGTAGTGCTGGTAGGCAAATCTATCACAGAATTCGGTGTCGGGCAGCTTTGCCGCAATCAGGCGATAAAACGCCCGATATCAATCTGGCAGCGGCCATATTTGCGACTGTCGCACAGATAAAAATCTTCAAGTGCGATTTCCGGATCGCGCGGATCGCGTTCGGCAACAATCAGGGTGTTATCGTCAATCCACCCGGCCTGGGCCAGGGCCGTGATGCTGGGATCGATCAGGTCTTTGCCATAGGGCGGATCGAGAAACACCATGCTGGCGGGCGTGCTGGCGCGCGGTGGCTTGGTGGCATCCGCGCGTCGTGCACTTGCCTGATCGGCAATGCGAAGGGTGTCGATGTTTTGTTCGATGATCGCAATCGCCTTGCGGTCATTGTCAAAGAACACTGCGCGTTCCGCCCCGCGTGAAATGGCTTCAAGGCCAAGCGCACCCGATCCGGCAAAGGCATCAAGGATCACGCCATCATATAGCGGGTTGAAGTCATCCTCATACCAGCGCGATGCGTGTGACAGGATGCTAAACAGGGCTTCGCGCACCCGATCAAGGGTCGGGCGCGTATCGCGCCCTTCCGGTGCGGTCAGAAGCCTGCCACGATGGGTGCCACTGACAATCCGCATTCAGCTTAGTCCTTCTTGCCGCGCGGACGGTTGCCGGACGGCTTGCGGCCGGGCGCACTATGTGTGGTATCGCCGAAACGCCCAGCAGGTTTTCCCGACGGTTTGCCGGTTGGCTTTCCACGACCGCGCCCTTCGATGAAGCCCGGCTTACCTTCGCGGCCGCCAGTGCCCCGTCCGCCATCACGACCACTGTCGCGGCCGCCATCACGCCCACCGGCAGCTTTGCCTTCGGCGCTGTAACGGCCACGGCCCTTGTTGGTCGGGCGCGATGATCCGCGTTCTTCGCGCATATCGCGTTCCTGGCGATCCCCGCCAGAAGCCGGTTTGCCACGGCCACCGGCACGCGGGGCAGCCCCGATGCGCGGGCCTTTCCGTGCAGCACCACCAGACGGACGTTCGC
Organism: Thalassospira sp. CH_XMU1458; assembly: GCF_037027205.1. Lineage (NCBI taxonomy): Bacteria > Pseudomonadati > Pseudomonadota > Alphaproteobacteria > Rhodospirillales > Thalassospiraceae > Thalassospira > Thalassospira sp. CH_XMU1458. The sequence goes on from NZ_JAYMDW010000003.1 coordinate 505,952, forward strand.
GGGTTTCACGCTGTTGGTCGGCCTCGGCATTCTGGGCTGCGGCGTTCGCGCCACCTTGCGGGCGTTTGCGCTGGGCTGGTTGGCCGAATACGGTGCGCGGGGCTTTCGGGCGCGACGTGCCGCCACGGGCAACCGATTTCTTTTCGGAAACCTTGGAATAGTCGCCCTTGAAGAACGCAGCGAGCTGTTCTTTCATCACCTTGCCGGTGATTTCTTCGCACTCGCCCGGCGCCAGATTGCCCAACTGGAACGGGCCATAGGACACGCGCATCAGGCGCGTGACGGGCCAGCCAAGATGTTCCATGACACGACGAATTTCACGGTTCTTGCCTTCGCGGAGCGTCACTGTCATCCAGGCATTGGTGCCTTTCTGAACATCGACCTCGGCCTGGATGGAGCCGTAATTGATGCCGTCGACCGTAACACCGTCTTCAAGCTGTTTAAGCTTGGCTTCGTCGATCTGACCATGCACGCGCACGCGATAGCGGCGCGCCCAGCCGGTGGCAGGCAGTTCCAGATAACGGGCAAGCTCGCCATCGTTGGTCAGCAACAGCAACCCTTCGGAGTTAAGGTCAAGTCGCCCGACCGAAATCACGCGCGGAACGTAACTTGGCAGATGTTCAAATACCGTGTCGCGTCCCTGTTCATCGCGGTGGCTTGTGACCAGACCGCGCTTTTTAAACAGGCGCCAAAGACGCGGCTTTTCCTTTTCGGGCAGCGGCTTGCCATCAACGATGATTTCATCTTCGTCGGTTACGGTGACGGCCGGGGTATCAAGCTTCTTGCCGTTCAGGCGGACAAGCCCCTCGGCAATCATGCGTTCGGCATCACGCCTGGAACAAACTCCAGATCGCGCAATGCGCTTGGCAATGCGTTCGGGCTTGTTGTCATCCGGGGTGGTGTTCTTGTCGCTCATTTGCGGGCCTCGGAAATCAGGGCGTCGAAAATCTTCGCATCGCCCGAACTGATATGGAATTCGGGATGCCACTGGACCCCGAGACAATAACGATATTTCGGATGCTCAATCCCCTCGATCACGCCATCAGGCGCATAGGAATTAATGATCACATCCGGGCCAACCCCCGCCACCGCCTGATGGTGGGCGGAATTGACCGAAAGACTTTTCACATCGCCAACGATCTTCGCCAGAAGCGTATCGGGTTCGACCGTGACATTATGGCCGGGCTCGTTGCGCGGGTTCGGCTGTTCGTGGGGCAGGCAGTTTTCAACCGTGTCCGGGATATGCTGGATCAGCGACCCGCCCAGAATAACGTTCAAAAGCTGCTGACCACCGCAAATGCCAAGAACCGGCATGTCGCGCTCAAGCGCGCCTTCGGCCATCGCCCATTCAAATTTGGTGCGCCGATCCTTGGTGACAACCGTGTCGTGCTTTTCCGTCGCACCAAACAGGCTCGGATCCACGTCAAACGCGCCACCGGTCACGACCAGCCCGTCAATCAGATCAAGCAGATCGGGAACCAGTTCCACTTCGTGGGGCAAAGGCATCGGAATGCCGCCTGCCTCGGTCACCGCACCGGCATAGTTTTCACGCAGCGCATACCACGGGAATTTGGAATAGCCCCCCGGTTCTTCGGAATCGAGTGTGATACCAATGATCGGCTTGCGCGTGGTCATGATCGAAATAGCCTTGATGCTGGTGACAGGTTCGCGAATAAAGTCACGCGGAAACTACCTGTGTAACCCTTTAAGGGCAACGGCAATTCACGCGGATGGTCCATGCGTTTCTGCGGGCCCTCGCCAGTAAAGCTTCACCAGCAACCCGCCAGATCATCGCTTGACCGATTATCTGCATGGTAGCACTCTGGATCCTAACGCCCTAAAATGAAGTAAAAACAAGATCAGCCATGACAAACGACCTGATTTGTCAGATGGCCCAAGTGGGATGGAAAGATCATGAGTGCAGACAGCTACATGGATATGGCACTTGAAGAAGCCCGTGCTGCCGCGCGCCGGGGCGAAGTGCCCGTCGGTGCCGTTCTTGTCGATGCTGATAGCGGCGAGGTTTTGGCACGCGCCGGAAACCTGACCGAGGAAATGAACGACCCAACAGCACACGCCGAAATCCTCGTCATCCGGGCCGCTGCCGGGGCCAAGGGCGAACCAAGACTTCCCAATTGCGATCTTTACGTCACGCTTGAACCTTGCCCGATGTGCGCGACCGCCATTTCATTTGCCCGTCTGCGCCGGGTTTATTTCGGGGCTTATGATCCGAAGGGTGGTGGCGTTGATCACGGCCCGCGCGTGTTTGAAAGCACAAGCTGCCATCACCGTCCGGAAGTCTATGGTGGCATTGGCGAGGTCGAGGCTACTAAGCTTCTGAAGGATTTCTTTGGCAGCTTGCGCTAGGGATTTGATTGTTCGGTTGGGTGGCGTCGGAACTTAGTTTTCCGGCACTTCACGGAACATCACCATGCCACCGTGATACAGGACATCATTTTCGAAATAGCCATCGGCGGTAAAACCGGTGTCATCCTGATAGGTGATGTAGTTCCCCGAAACCTGATAGTCGCCCTGATAGGCTGACTTTCGTTCGCCACGGGCCTCGTCATAGCGGCCATCGGCACGCAGTTCCTGGCGGATATGACCATCTTTGGTCACCCACATGCCGACATACGGGTGCGGGGCGATTTCAGCGCTTTTGTTCATACCGGCCTCCTGTTGGGGCCATGCTGGTGATGCGAACACCACCAGCACGGAAAGAAAATACAAGGATTGCAGAATGATTTTCATCAGAACGCGGATGCTGTCGGACGGACGATGACTTCGTTGATGTCGACATCTGCTGGCTGATCAAGAGCATAAAGAACCGCCCGCGCAATGGCATCCGGGCTGAGGGCGATCTGGCGGAACTGGGTCAGGAGCTCCTTACTGTTTGGATCGGAAATATCATGGCCCAGTTCGGTCTCGACCACGCCCGGTGAAATGGTGGTGACACGGACATTGGTGCTTTCCTGACGCAGGCCTTCGGAAATCGCCCAGACCGCGTATTTGGTTGCGCAGTAAACCGCGCCACTTGGCACAACCACATGTGCACCGATTGATGCAGTGTTGATGACATGGCCGCCACCTTGTTCCTGAAACAGCGGCAAAACCGCCGCAATGCCGTTCAGAACACCGCGAATATTGACGTTGATCATGTTGTCCCATTCGTCGGTTTTCAGTGCCGACATCGGGGCAAGCGGCATCACGCCGGCATTGTTGAAGATCGCATCCACACGGCCATAAAGGTTGTTTGCGTTGTAAACCAGTGCCTCGACGCTATCGGCATTGGTGACATCCACCGAACGGGCCATGGCACGGCCGCCGGCAGCTTCGATTTCGGTAGCAATCTCATCCAGGCGTTCTGTGCGGCGTGCGCCAAGAACCACATTCGCCCCGCGGGATGCAAGAAGGCGGGCGGTGGCTTCGCCAATGCCGCTGCTGGCCCCGGTGATGATAACGGTCTTGTTTTCGACATGGTTGATCGGGTTCGACATGACATGCTCCTTGGGTTGGTGTGTCGGTGTTTGTTCGTGGCGCTTACTCTGTCGATAAATCCCCGATTGATGAATACACAGAACTCGAATTGGATTGCCTAATCCTCCAAATCGAAGATTGAGTGCTTTGTCCGTGTGTGGGCGCGTGTATAGTGGGCCTTTGGAAAACAAAGGGTTTTACGATGGATAGCTATCAGAAGCTGTGTAGCCTGATTGACAAATACTGCGAGGCGGATGGCGCTGTGCGCACGGCCGTTGAACCGGTCTGGATGTTCCGATCAACCGGCCCGACCCTTAAGGTGCCAACGATCTACAAGCCTTGCCTGTGTCTGATTATCTCAGGCGCAAAGGAAGTCACGCTGGGGGATGAGCTTTATCGCTATGAGCCCGGCCAACTGCTGGCCGCATCGGTCGATTTGCCACTTGTTGGCCATGTGACCCTGGCGGCCGAGGATGCGCCGTATCGCAGCCTGTCACTTGATCTGGATGCGAAGATTCTGGGCGAACTTGTTGCCAATATGGATATCAAGATGGGTGCAGATGGTGAAAGTACGCGCGGGCTTTTCGTCGAAAAAACAACCGAAAGCCTGACGGATGCTGTCTTGCGGGTGGTTGAGCTGCTTGATCGTCCCGATGATGTGCCGGTGATGTTGCCGCTTTTGATGCGCGAAGTGCATTACCGCTTGTTATGTACTGCCAAGGGCGCGGCGATTGCGGGTCTTGCCATCGGCGGCAGCAACATGCAGCGCATCTCGGCCGCCCTTCAGCTGATCAAGGATAATTTCGACAAGCCGCTGAAGGTGGAAGACCTGGCAAATCGCGCCAATATGAGCCCGTCTTCCTTCCATCACCACTTCAAGCAGGTGACAGCCATGAGCCCGCTTCAGTACCAAAAGCGGCTCCGCCTGACCACGGCGCGTCAGATCATGCTGGCTGAAATGAAGGATGCGGCATCCGCGGCCTATGCGGTCGGGTATGAAAGCGCGTCACAGTTCAGTCGCGAATATGCCCGCATGTTTGGCGCACCGCCAATGCGTGACATTTCAGCCATTTTGGGACATTCAACAAGCCTTGGCGCACAGGTTTAAGCGCCGCGCCAGAGACAAAAGGCGCAAAGCACATCAAGCTGCTTCTCGCCAGAGCCCATACGGTTCTGGTGGTTACTTGTATTTCCCAGACTGATAAGAGAAGTCGTTGGTTGGCAGTCCAAGTTCGAGCATTTTGGCTTCAAAGTCCTTGGCAATGTCAGCCATGGTCACAGTGCTCAGCGATGCAATAAAAGTATCGGACGCGGCCTGAAGGGCCTTGGCCGTCGCCGAATTGGCTGCTTGTTCCATCAAACAGCTAGACGTATCATCACCGCATCCTAATGCGAACAGTCTTGGTGCGCCAAGTGCCTCGTAAACATCGGCAAGCGTGATCTCCGATAAAGGTTTTGCCAGAAACCACCCGCCGCCATGTCCTTTCATGGAGGTGACAAGACCCTGTTCGCGCAAACCTGACATCGTGCGGCGAACAACTGCCGCATTGGTGTTGAGCATGCCAGCCAATTGATCCGAGGTTGCTGGATTTGTCATCTCGTTCAGGTGCAGGAGCGCATGCAATACGCGGGGAAGGCGGTTGTCCTGGCGCATTTGGGGCTCCGGTTTGCGGTCAACTGCTGCGAGTGGGTATTCATCCTTCTATTACACGTAACACTAAAAGATACATGAAAATTGACAGGTAAAGCGAATCATGTAACTTGAGTTGATACGTGATTCGCTTTTGTGGATCTCCCCCGCGCCACCCTTTTGGAAGGTTGAGTTGATGAAAATGGAAAAAGATGAACCAGCGATGGCCCCTGTCGAATTTTGGGAAGACCGCTATGAGGCGGCCTCGGCTGAAACAAGTGGTCGCCCTACCACCGTTTTAGAGAAGTTTGTGAAGGATCGCCCTGTTGGGCATGCGCTGGAACTTGGCTGCGGGAAAGGGGATGACGCTGTTTGGCTTGCCAAGCAGGGATGGTTTGTTACTGCTCTCGATATTTCCCAGGCAGCAATCGACATTGCGCGTAAAAATGCCGAGCGCAACAACGTCGCCGAAAAGATCAATTTCAAGGTCTGTGATCTGACAAAGGATTTCCCAGAGGGGGATTATGATCTGGTTACGGCCCAGTTTCTTGAGTCACCCTTTGAGTTTCCCCGCGAGAGGATATTGAACCACGCAGCAAGGCACGTTTGTGCGGCGGGCATGTTATTGGTCACCACGCATGGTTCGGTGCCACCATGGTCGGAGACACAATGGGAAACGGATTTCCCGACACCGGAAGAAGCTTTGGTCGCACTGAACCTTGATCTAACAGATTGGACGCGGATCTTTGTTGAGAATTTCTCGCGCATCGGCCAGAAACCCGGCAGCAAGCCGGGGAAACTGATCGATACGGTGATTGCACTGGAACGAAACCGGTAACCTTTCAGCGCCCAAAAGACGGGTCAGTGCAAATGACATTGCCCTGTCTTTCTTTTGGTCGCGTTTGATTGCCGAGTTAACCTTGCTGCTGGTTACCAACGGCCGGCAGGTGCTGGAACATCCAGGTTTCACTGAGCGGTTCATCACCGCGTTTCAGATACATGCGCAGGTCAACCGGGTCTGTGCCCGCCGCCTTAAGGTCAAAGGCCGCGCGCCAGATGCGGGTATCCATGATCGGTTCGATCTTGGTGCGCACAATCTCCCCGCGCGAGGATGTCACAACCACTTCGGGGAATTCGCCGTAGGCAAGCGTTCCCAGAACCTCACCCTCGAACTCGACCGAAAACTTGATCTCGTCCTTGGGTCGGTTGGTGCCGGGCTCCCCGCCACGTCCCATGCGGGTTGCGGTTGCGGTTGCGAGTTCCTTGACCGGGAACGGGTTATGGGCCTGCCAATACAGGCGGTATTTGAACTGATAAGAATTGCCCGCCTTCGCCGGGCCATTCGGCGCCCAGAAGGCGGCAATGTTATCGTGGATTTCATCGTCGGTCGGGATTTCGATCAACTGAACCGCGCCGTCATTCCACTCGCCCTGCGGTTCGACCCACAGGCTGGGACGGCGGTGATAGCGCACACCATCCAGATAGTTTTTCACATCGCGATCGCGCTGCATCAGACCAAAGCCACGCGGGTTGTTGTCACCAAATGCCGATGCACGGATGGTTTCCGGGTTGTTCAGCTGTCGCCAGATGCGTTCGCCGCCACCGGTCCAAAGCTCCAGCCCGTCGCTGTCATGCACTTCCGGGCGCCAGTCAAAGCGGAACGATTTGTTCTGTTCGGAATACCAGAACATGCTGGTCAGCGGTGCGATACCAAGCCGTTCGATGTCCTTGCGCAAAAACAGATGCTTTTCGACATCCATCGTCACCCCTTCGCCGCGATAAAGCAGGAATTTATACGCCCCCGTGATGCTGGGGCCATCCAGCAGGGCATAAACCGTCACCGGGTCTTCGGGATTTTTGGCCGGTTCGATAAAGAACTGACGGAAATCGGGGAATTCTTCGGGAACCGAGGTCGCGGTATTGACCGCAATGCCGCGTGCCGACAGGCCATACTGGCCTTCATCCCCAATGGCGCGGAAATAGGATGCGCCAAGAAACGCCGCCCAGTCCTGGGTTTTCCAGTCATCGCGCGCCTGATTTTCATGCAGGCGGAAACCGGCAAAGCCGCTATTGGCGGGCAACTGGCGGGCAATGCTGTCTTCGGGCATGTCAAAGTAATCGGGCTTATAGATCACTTCGCGCGCCTGCCCGTTTTCCAGAAGATACATATGCACCGGTTTGGCGAAATACATACCCAGATGGAAGAAGGTCAGCGGATAGGTGCCTGATCCATCGGAAAACGGCGAATGGTCGCGTTTGTAATGCAGCTTGCCATGGGTGTCGTAATCGATCTTGCCGACAATTTCCGGGTTTGGCGCAACGGGTGGCTCATAGGCCGATGCGGCCATGGATTTGGCGCGTGCAATCAGATCGGCAAAATCAAACGGCTGTGCCGAACCCAGATCAAGGCCGTCGACATCTGCCAAAGCATGCTGATAGATCGACATTCCCGGCAGGATAAGACCGGCTGCCGCGATGGATTTCAAAAAGCGTCTGCGTTCAACAGAAGTCGTCATGTTCATCACATTCCTGTGGTTTGAGGTGTCGGGAAAGCATACCCGGCAGTGTGGAGGTAATCGGGATGAAACATGGCAAATTCAAGGTCGTATCAATTGCTTTTTATGCATGGAGCCTTGGCGTTAATGCCGCTGGTGGTCTGCCAATTTCCTTGACCGTGTTTTTGGTTTAATCTAACCGTGACGTGTCGGTATCCGAATATCGGATAAAGGGAATTCGAGATGGGCCGAATATGGGTTCATTAACCGAAGCTGCCCCCGCAACTGTAGGCGGCGAGCATTTTTCTGACCAATGCCACTGGGATCAACCCGGGAAGGCCAGGGAAAATGCGTTGACCCGTAAGCCAGGAGACCTGCCGACACGAAGACGACGGACCGGGCGGGGTGCCCCGGAGAATGTCGGTACGTGTCTTGGCCCAACAGTTTAGCCCAGGTTTTCTAAGCTTTAAGGCCGACATCTTCCGTCATCTCCTGACACTTTTGCCAGTCCATTGACAGCAGTAAAAATGATGTTATGTTATAACATAACATTTGACGGTGCGTTGAAACTGGATCATCCAAAACGGTCCCGGATCAGCGCATCAGCAAGAGGGAACTAAAAGTGATCAATCACGATAAACGTGTACTGGCGGTCGGGGTGTTTGCCGCTGGTCTTATTTCATCTGTTTCATTTGCGTCCGCAACCGAATATCCGCTCAGTATCGAGAACTGCGGGACTATGTTGCAATTTGATGCGGCCCCGGATCGCGTGGTGTCGTTGGGCCAAAGCACGACTGAAATTCTCTATTCGCTGGGCCTGGCCGACAAGGTCAAGGGTACGGGTGTCTGGTTCGGTCCGGTGATGGATGAATTCAAGGACGTCAACGCATCTGTGCCGCGTCTGGCCGACAATGATCCGGGGTTCGAGACCGTTGTCGCGCAAAAGCCGCAACTGGTTGCCACCCAGTATCAGTGGCATGTCGGGCCCAAGGGCACCGTCGGCACCACCGAACAGTTCAACGAGCTGTCGATTCCGGTCTACACCGCACCTGCTGATTGTGTGGGCAAGGACAATGCCGGTGGCGGTGACGGGGTGCGCCACGAAGGCTTCACCATGGATCTGATTTATCGCGAGATTTCCGATCTTGCGCAAATCTTTGATGTCGAAGATCGCGGCGACGCGCTGATTGCCAGCCTGAAGGAACGTCAGGCGAACTCATTGGCGCGTGTGACGGCAAGCGGCCATGACAACGTATCCGCCGTCTTCTGGTTTTCCAGTCCTGAAATCAACAGTGATCCCTATGTGGCGGGCAAGAACGGCGCGGCGGGCTATATCGCCGGTAAACTTGGTGTTCGCAACATCATCGACAGCAATGAAGAATGGCCGACCGTTGGCTGGGAAACCATTGCGCGCGCCAATCCTGATATCATCGTGATTGGCAAGATGGGTCGTCGGCGTTTTCCGGCCGATGACTGGCAGGTCAAGATGGATTTCCTGAAAACCGATCCGGTCGCAAGTCAGATGAAGGCAGTGCGCAATGGCAATATCGTGGTGATGGACGCCCAGTCGATGGATCCGACCATCCGCCTGATCAATGGTATTGAAACACTTGCCGAAGCGGTCGAAAGACTGAGTGCTTCGAACTGACCTGCACTGCCAAAGGCGCCTGATATGCCCGGAGAATTCAATGTTTGAAACAACGCCAGTGCAGCAGCCGGTTCAGCCACCTCGGCAATCGCTGGCGGGGCGGGCATATCTTGTGCGGGCCGGTGTCAGTCTTGGCGCCCTGGTTTTGCTTGTTGGTGTCATCGCGATGGCCGCGGCCAAGGGGGAAACGCACATTCCCCTTGGCACCGTCTTTCAGACCATTGCCAATCATCTTTGGCAGGCGGGCTATGACGTTGATCCGATTGATGCCGGGATCATCTGGAATTACCGGATATCGCGCGCCATGGTGGCGGCGGCCTGCGGGGCGTCCCTTGCGCTGTCCGGCGCAGTGTTGCAGGCACTTTTGCGCAATAGCCTTGCTGATCCTTATTTGCTGGGGATTTCGGCCGGGGCATCGACCGGTGCAGTCAGCGTTGCCATTCTGGGGTTTGGCGCGGGCATGGTTTCCCTGTCACTTGGCGCCTTTGTCGGCGCGCTGGTGGCATTCGGGTTTGTTGCCCTTTTGGCCATTCCGGCCGGGCGCGGGGCCGGTGCGATCATTCTTGCCGGGGTAGCCGGATCACAACTGTTTAACGCGTTAACGTCCTTCATCGTGACCAAGGCCGCCACGGCGGACGAGGCACGCGGGGTAATGTTCTGGCTGCTTGGTAATCTAAGTGGCGTGCGATGGCCTGATGTCTATCTTGCGCTGCCGGTTGCCGTTATCGGCTTGCTGGTTTGCCTTTGGTATTCCCGTGCGCTTGATGCCTTTACCTTTGGTGTGGAGTCGGCAGCATCCCTTGGTGTGCCGGTGCGCCGGGTTTATGTGGTGTTGATTGCCATTGCTGCCTCGATGACCGCAGTGATGGTCAGTATCGTCGGGTCCATCGGCTTTGTCGGGTTGGTCATTCCCCATGCCGCGCGGTTCTTTGTTGGAACACGGCACGGATTTCTGTTGCCGGCATCGGCCCTGATCGGGGCGGTGTTTCTTGTGGCGGCCGATATTGTATCGCGCATCATCCTTGATGGTCAGGTCCTGCCCATCGGGGTTATCACGGCGCTGATCGGTGCACCGGCCTTTGCGATCATCCTGTGTCATGGGCGGGTGTTGCGATGAGCCTTGAATTACGCAATGTCGGCTGGAATGCCGGATTTAAAAAGATCATCAGCGACGTGTCGCTTCACGTGACACGGGGCGAGTTCCTGGGTGTGATTGGGCCAAACGGATCAGGCAAAACCAGCATGATGTCGGTTCTGGGCGGCATTCGTGCGCCGTCGACCGGGCAGGCATTGCTGGGGGACCAACCGATGAAGAAAATCGGTCGGCGCAACCTTGCCCGTCATATCGGCTTTGTCGAACAACAGGCCGATACCATCGACCGCATTACCGTGCGCGATGCCGTCGCCCTTGGCAGAACGCCTTATCTCAGTTTGCTGACACCATGGTCAGGGCACGACGACGCCATCGTGTGCGAAGCCCTTGCCAGTGTTGAAATGGGGCCGTTTGCGGACCGGATGTGGCATACGCTTTCGGGGGGTGAAAAGCAGCGCGTTCACATCGCCCGTGCCTTGGCGCAGCAGCCTGACTTCCTGTTGCTTGATGAACCGACCAACCATCTTGATATCCATCATCAACTGGGCCTGCTGGAACTGGTGCGTGCGCTGCCTGTCACCGTGGTGGCAGCACTCCATGACCTGAACCATGCGGCGATGTTTTGTGACCGGATTGCGATGATGGATGGCGGCAAGCTGATTGCGCTTGGCACGCCCGAACAGATTTTGACATCGCAAAACCTGCGTGATGTTTTCGGGGTTGCCGCCGATATCGAGATTGATGATCAGGGCCGCTGCCATATCCGTTATCACGTCGGAAACCAGAAATCTTCGGCCATTAAAAAAGACCGGGTTGCGTAACCCGGTCTTTTGATTTCGGTAGCTTGGTCTGCTTGCGGCTTAGCCCTGTTCGCGGGCAACCGCGCGCCAGCCGATATCGCGGCGGCAAAAACCACCATCCCAATCAATTGCATCAACCGCCTCATAGGCACGTTTCTGGGTTTCGGTCACCGTCGCACCGCGCGCGGTCACACCAAGGACGCGGCCACCGGTCGCAACCAGTTTGTCACCATCCATCTTGGTGCCGGCATGCAGGACCTTGACCTTGTCCATGGCGTCCGCCGCCGGAACGTTTTTGATCTCGGTCCCTTTTTCGTAGGATCCCGGATACCCCTTCGCCGCCATAACAACGACCATCGCGGTTTCATCGTGCCATTCCGGTTTGACGTTATCGAGCGTGCCGGTGGCTGCCCCGTCCAGGATATCAAGCACGTCTGATTTCAAACGTGTCATCAGGACCTGACATTCCGGATCACCAAACCGAATGTTGTATTCGATCAGTTTCGGATTGCCCGCATCATCAATCATCAAGCCAGCAAACAAAACACCCTTGAACGGGTGGCCTTCGTTGGCCATGCCCTTGACGGTCGGGATGATGATCTGATCCATGACCTTGGCTTCGACCGCATCGGTAAAGACCGGGGCCGGGGAATAAGCCCCCATGCCGCCCGTGTTCGGGCCGGTGTCGCCTTCGCCAACCGCCTTGTGATCCTGGGCTGCAACCAGCGGAATGACGTTTTCGCCATCACACACGGCAAAAAATGAGGCTTCCTCACCTTTGAGGAATTCCTCGATCACGATTTCCGCACCGGCATCGCCAAACTTGCCGCCGACCATGCATTCTTCAATCGCGGCAAAGGCTTCTTCATTTGTCATACAAATGGTCACACCCTTGCCCGCGGCCAGACCATCGGTCTTAACCACAATCGGTGCGCCCTGTTTTTCGACAAACGCCTTGGCGTCCTTGGGATCGGTAAAACGGCCATAGGCGGCGGTCGGGACACCGAACTTTGCCACCATGTCCTTCATGAAGCCCTTGGAACCTTCAAGCTGGGCGGCTGCCTTGGAACAGCCGAATGATTTGATGCCTTGGGCATCCAGCGCATCAACAAGGCCCGCCACCAGCGGGGCTTCGGGGCCGACAACGACCAGATCAACCGCGTTGTCCTTGGCAAATTTTACCAGACCATCAATGTCGCCATCGGAAATCGCAACGCATTCGGCCGAATCCGCGATACCGGCATTGCCCGGTGCACACCACAGTTTGGAAACGCGCGGGCTGCGCGCAATTGCCCAGCACAATGCGTGTTCACGTCCGCCGCCGCCAACGACCAGAACCTTCATGACTTTATCCTTCGACTTGTCCGATTGCTTGATGGTCCATGCGCGATGAACTAGGCTAGACCCAATTGCCACCCCGCAAAATTATTAGGCGGGCTTTTAGCATAAAGTACCCTTGATGACGCAAGATTTGTTCGACCCTTACGCCCCGGTTCCCGAAACGCCTGTAAAATCGGGGAATGCGCCCGAATTTTCGGTTTCCGACCTGTCAAACGCGCTGAAGCGGACCGTGGAGGATGCGTTTTCGTTCGTGCGGGTGCGCGGCGAAATTTCCGGGTTCAAGCGCGCCAGCAGCGGGCATATGTACCTTGCGCTGAAAGACGACAAGGCGGTGATTGATGGCGTGTGCTGGCGCGGGCAGGCGGCCAAGCTTGGCCTTGTCCCCGAAGACGGCATGGAAGTCATCGTTACGGGGCGTCTGACGACATTCCCGGGCCGATCAAAATACCAGATCGTGATCGAGACGATGGAGGTCGCGGGCGAAGGCGCCCTTTTAAAGCTTCTGGAAGAACGCAAAAAGAAACTCGCCGCCGAAGGGCTTTTTGATCCCGAACGCAAAAAGCCGATCCCGTTCCTGCCCGATGTCATTGGCATTGTCACATCACCCACGGGTGCCGTGATCCGCGATATCATGCATCGCCTGCGTGATCGTTTCCCGCGCCGGGTTTTGTTGTGGCCAGTACTCGTGCAGGGGCAGGGGGCGGCTGATCAGGTGGCCGAAGCCGTGCGCGGTTTTAACGATCTTTTGCCCTATGGCCAGATCCCGCGCCCGGATGTGCTGATTGTGGCGCGCGGTGGTGGATCGCTTGAAGATCTTTGGTCGTTTAACGAGGAAGTCGTCGCCCGCGCGGTGGCCGAGTCTGATATTCCGGTAATTTCGGCCGTCGGCCATGAAACCGATACCACCCTGATCGATTTTGTTTCGGACCTGCGTGCACCGACGCCCACCGGGGCGGCGGAAAAGGCTGTGCCGGTCCGCGTCGAACTGATTGGTCAGGTCGAGGAAGATGGCCTGCGTCTGGCGCAAGCCGTGCGGCGTTTGGGCGTTGAAAAGAAAACGGCGCTTGAAAGTCTGGCCCGTGGTTTGGGCGATCCCAAACGCATGCTTGAGGAACGCAGCCAGACCCTTGATAACTGGACTGATCGTTTGCCGCGCGCAGCCGTCAATGTCACGCAACAAGCCCGCGCACGATTGAACGAGGCCAGTGCCCGATTGGTCAGCCCGCGTGAACAGCTTTCGGAAAAGCGCGGGCGTCTGGAAAATGCGGCATTGCGTTTGGATGGCGCGATGAAATCCGCCCTTCAGATGCAGCAATCGCGCCTTGATCGTGCGGTGGCTGGCCTTCGGCCCAGTGACGCCAAACGCGACATTGCCCGTGCCGACAAACAGATCATTGATCTTGGCACGCGTTTGCAGGGGGCGGTTCGCAATACGCTGACCCGCGAGGCAGAGGGACTTGCCCGCTATGACAGGCTTTTGGAAAGTTATTCCTATCGCAATGTGCTGAAACGCGGGTTTGCCGTTGTCCGTGACGGGGGCGGCAACCTTATTGGTAAGTCGTCCGATCTTGTCACAGGTCAGACCTATGATCTTGAGATGGGCGATGGCATTACCCCGGTGACGGCGGGCGAAGGTGTTGCGACGTCAACGCCAACGAAGGGCAGGGATGATAGCGCTACCATCGCAGATCAAAACGCCGCCATATCCGCGCCTGAAAAATCCGCCAAACCCAAACCGGCGAAGAAGAAAAATCCAAGCCCCAAAGACGACGACAGACAAGGGAGCCTTCTGTAATGCGTATGACCATCTCCGGCATGCTGGCCGCAGCGGGCCTTTTGGCGGTTAGTCTTTCTGCACAGGCGGCCGAGCCGACCTATCAGGGGCAGTTTGTTCAGGGCGGGATTGTGTTCGGGCAGACAGATGCCGGGTCCCAAGTGCTGCTGGATGATGAGGCGATTGATACCATCGCGCCCGATGGCCGGTTTGTTCTGGGGTTCCCGCGCGATTACGAAGGCCCGGCACGGGTCAGCATCCGGCATGCCGATGGCAGTGTCGAGGCGTTCAGTTACGAGATCGGTGATCGCGAATTTAATGTTCAACGGATTGACGGACTGGCACCCAAAATGGTGACGCCCGATCCGGACGTCATCAGCCGCATTCAGGATGACTCACGCCAGGCCCGCGAAGCACGCACCGAACGGTTTACCGAGAACTTCCTTGAAAACGGTTTTATCTGGCCCGCCGTTGGTCCGATCAGCGGGGTGTACGGATCACAACGCATTCTGAATGGGGAACCGCGCGCACCGCATTGGGGCGTTGATATTGCCCTTCCGACCGGAAGCCCGGTTGTTGCCCCGGCGGATGGCATTGTGACGCTGGCGCATCCCGATATGTATTTTTCCGGTGCGACACTGTTTATCGATCATGGGCTTGGCGTGGTGTCGGCGTTTTTGCATCTGTCAGAAATTGATGTGCAGGTCGGAGACGTCGTCAAACAGGGCGATTTGATCGGTAAAATCGGTGAATCAGGTCGTGCGACCGGGCCGCATCTGGATTGGCGGGTCAATGTCGGGGCGGCACGGATTGATGCCCAGTTGCTGGTGCCGCCAATGGAAGAAGCACAAAAGACCGCAAACGCCAGTCAGTAACGGGAAACACAAGCCATGAAAACACACGGGGCTGTTGCCGCAGGACATGCCGTTACCGCAGATGCGGCGGCCCGTGTGCTTGACGAGGGTGGCAACGCCTTTGACGCGGTGATTGCCGCGATGTGGGCGGCCTGTGTGGCGGAGCCGGTTCTGGCATCGCTTGGCGGCGGTGGTTTTGTGATGGCCAGGCCAGCCGGGCAAACGCCACGGCTGTATGATTTCTTTGTCGAAACCCCGCTTGAAAAACGATCGCGTGAAAACCTTGAATTTGAAAGCCGCCTTGCGACCTTTGCCGGTGGCGTAACCCAGGAATTCCATGGTGGTTATGGTTCGGTGGCGACACCGGGCGTGGTGGCAGGGCTTTTTGCCGTCCATGACGATCTTGCCAAACTGCCGATGGCAAAACTGGCGGAGCCAGCAATCCGTGCCGCGCTCGATGGCGTCGAACTTGATGCCTTTCAACGCTATGTCATGGGGATTGTCGAGCCACTTTTGGGCTTTTGTGCCGAAAGTCGGAAGGTGTTTGGCAAGGCTGGCAAAACCGGTGCCGATGAGTTTGAGTTGCTTGATGCCGGTGTGCTTCATCGGCAACCCGATCTGGCAGACAGCATCCACTATCTTGTCGAGAACGGGGCAGAGGGATTTTATCAAGGTGACCTTGGTGCCGCCCTTGTGCGGGGATGTGCCGAGCATGGTGGCTATCTCACAGAACAGGATCTGGCGGGCTATCGGGTGCTTCTGCGTGATCCACTTTTGGTCTCCGGACGCAAGGGGCGGTTTGTCCTGAACCCGCCACCGGCATCGGGTGGGGTTCTGGTCGGTTTTGGCCTTAAGCTTGCGAGGGAAATGGCATTGGGCGCCTTTGGCTCGGAACGTCATCTCGAAGCGGTATCGCGGATCATTCATGCCACCGGTTTGGCACGCGGCGAATATGGTGCACGCCCGGCAATCCTGGCTGATGAGCTTTGTGAGCGTTATCGTCTGATGATTGGCGAACGCCCGCTTAGCCAGAATGGCACCACCCATATTTCGGTGGTTGATCAGCATGGCAATCTTGCCGCGGCGACGATTTCAAACGGCTCCACATCGGGGCGGGTGGTGCCGGGCACCGGGATCATGATGAACAACATGCTGGGCGAAGCCGATCTGTCACCGGATGGTTTCCATAACTGGCCGTGTGGTGTTCGTATGACATCGATGATGACCCCGTCGCTTTATCTTGGGCAGGACGGGGAGTCGGTTGCGCTGGGCTCTGGCGGGTCAAACCGGATCCGGTCGACCATGCTCCAGGTGTTGCTTAATATCGATGCGTTTGACATGACCCTGCACGGGGCGATTTCGGCCCCGCGCATGCATGTTGAAGATGAACTGTTATCGGTCGAGCCCGGATTTGATGACGCCTTGCTTGATGGGCTCAGCCTTGGCAATCAACAGCGTTGGGATTGCGAGGACATGTTCTTTGGCGGCGTGCACGCGGCCAAGGTCAATCAGGCGGGCGATATGCTTTCGGCGACCGGGGATGGGCGACGCAATGGTCATCAGATCATCGTTTGAACGGCCCCATAGTGCTGAGGGCCTTATCTGAACCGCTGAATAACGGCGAAGATCAGTGAAAAGATCGCGATCAGAATGATGGCAACCGTTGCGATCAGAAGCGCCTGTTTGGTGCGCAGTTCATAGGCCTGCTTGCGTTCGACAAAGACAATCACATCACGGCGCAACTGGTCCATTTCCGGCGCGACATCAAGACTGTTGAGGTAAAGCCTTGCACCTGCGCGTGCCAGAAGGTCATTGGTTTTGTTCATCTCGCGGGTGAACAGGGCAAACCGTTCTTCGGTATCGGCCAGATCATCAAGAAGGTTTTTATCATCCTTCCCGGCAGAGGCGATTGTGATGGTTGTTCGCGTCAGATGGCGCGCATCTTCTTCGATACATTGCGACAATGATTTTCGGGGTTGATCAGAGGTGCATTCGACTTGCCGACTGCCGAACTCTTCAAGGGCACGCTTCAGATGTTCCTTAAGCTGCTGATCAAGCTCGGAAATTCGCAACCGGATATCACGTGCTGTTTCACGAATGGTCGTGTCGTCCTGATCAAGCGCCATTGTCGGCCAGACGACAAAGATCGACCCGGCCAGAATAAGACAGAAAATGATCAGCAAGCGGCGCAAAAAGGCGGGCTCCGAAGACGCGTTCGACAGCGGACGAAATGCCAGTCTGCGCCAACAGGGTTCCTATTCGGTTAATGCCCGATCAAAACGCCAGTCGGATTTACTTCGGCCAGCGGCGATGCAGCCAAAGCCATTGTTCGGGACGTTCGCGGATCCAGTGTTCCATGGTGGCGTTCACATCGGTCATGATTGCCAGAATGTCGGCGCGGCGATCACCGGTTTTGGTGACTTCAAGTGGCGGATAGAACGTGACGCGGAAATGCGCACCATTGAGACGTTCTGAGCGAACAGGAATGATTGGTGCATCGTATTTAAGGGCAAACTGTGCCAGTGCCGGGGCTGTCATCGCATCCCGGCCAAAGAACGGCACGGCGATACCATCGGTCATCTTTTGATCGACCAGCATGCAGGCATGACCGCCATCTTTCAGATAGCGTGTGAGCTTGCGTGCACCTTCCGGGCCTTTTTTGACCAGTTTCCCCTTAAAGGTTTTGCGCGCCCGCATGAACAGGCCTTCTACCCACGGATTATCCGGTGCGCGATAGACACTCATCATGTCCATATCAAGCACCTCGGCGATGCACATGGTCGCTTCCCAGTTGCCGATGTGACCGGAAAAGAACAGGCCGGGCTTGTCATCGGTCTTGGTGGCGAGGCCATTTTCAATGCCAACGATTTCAATGCGGGGTCCACCCGGGCGCATTTTATGCAGATGGGGAATTTCGGCAGCCGAACGGCCAAGATTGTCCCACATTCCAACAATGATCTGCTCAATCTCATCGGGGGATTTTGCCGGGAACGCCGCAACCAGATTGTTGCGTGCCTTTTTCGTCTGACCAACTTTGGGACCCAGGGTACGCATAAGCCAACCGCCAACCGCCGATGCCATGTCCACGGGCATCAGCGCAAACATCCAGTAGACCAGATACGCCCCGAAACCCTGAAGCGGGTGGGAGATGTATTTCTGGCGCATTTTGTAAAGTTGGCTGTTCTTATCCATCGGCAAGTACTGATGTCACAATCTTTGCGAGCTGATCTGGTGTCTCGAACACCAGACGAATGTCGAGACTGCTTATGCCGTCCCGGTCCGTTAATGGCAAGCGCATCAGATCTTTTTGCGTGGTGACAAGCCTGGCATCAAGCTTTTCTGCCTCGGCACGCAGATCGCCAAGCTCTTGCGCCGTAAAGGGGTGGTGATCTGAAAAATCACGTGTCTGGATGATTTGCGCGCCAGCCTTCCGGAGGCTGTCATAGAACTTCGACGGTTGGCCAATCCCGGCAAAGGCCAGAACACGGGATTGATTGAAATCACCCGCGTTGATCGCCTCAATTGATGCGCGCAACACCGGAACGGAAGCCGGAAGGCGCGTGATAAAGTCGGGTGTCTTGTCGCCGATCAGAATGATGGCGCGCACTTTTTCGAGCCCGCTGATCAGCGGTTCGCGCATGGGGCCTGCGGGCATGACGCGGCCATTGCCAATGCCATAGTTGCTGTCGATCACAGCAAAGCTGCAATCCTTGATCAGGGTTGGATTTTGCAATCCGTCATCAAGAATGATCGCATTGGCACCGGCATCAACCGCCATTTCGGCGCCAAGCGCACGGTTGCGTGAAATCCAAGCCGGGCCATGCTGGGCGAGCAAAAGCGGTTCATCGCCGACTTTGTCGGCCGTATCAACGCCCGGATTGACCCGGTGCGGACCTTCAAGGGATCCACCATAGCCGCGGCTAACGAAATGCGGCGTGCGGCCAAGGCTTGTCAGAAGATTGTAAAGTGCGACAGCCGTTGGGGTTTTCCCGGCCCCCCCGACGGTGAAGTTGCCGACGCAGAAAACCGGGCAGCCGGGATGGCGCGGCGTGGTTGTCAGTTTGCGAAAGCAGGTGCCCGCCCGCCAAGCTGCGGACAGCGGGCTCAGAAGTTTGGGAATGACCCCGTCATGCTGCCAGAATTCCGGATCACGCATCGCGGGCCTCCCTGATGCCCTTTTGCGCTAACAACGGGCGCAAGGCATCAAGCGTTCGACCGAGCACTTCGGCCTTGGAGTTTGCGTAATCAAGTGCGGCTTTGGCGATTTTCCCTGTGGAGTCAGGATCGCGAAGCAGGGCGGCGACCTGTCGTGCGAGGTCATCCGCATCGGTCACCGGGCGGCAGGCGCCGTTTGCCAGCATTTCGGTGCTGATGGCGGCAAAGTTGCTCATATCCGGGCCGTGCAAAATAGCGCAGTTCAATCGTGCAGGTTCCAGCGGGTTCTGTCCGCCACCAGCACACAGGGTTTTGCCCATAAAGACGATTGGCGCGATGCGGTAAAACAGGCCAAGTTCACCCATGGTATCGGCAAGATAAACATCGGTACCCGGTGTGATGTCGTGGCCAAGGCTTCTGCGCGATACCTGCAGGCCCTGTGCGACCAGATCGGATTCAATATCGTCGGCCCGATCCGGGTGGCGCGGCACGATGATGGTCAGCACGCCGCTATGGTCGCGGGCGAGTTTTTTGTGCACGTCGCCGGCAATATGTTCTTCGCCCTTAAACGTGCTTGAGGCGAGCCAGACCGGACGATTACCAATCTGTTCCTGAAGCTTGGCCAGATCAGTTTCATCGGCGGGCAGTGGCGGGGCAGCAAATTTAAGATTGCCAACAGCCTGGACGGATGTCGCACCGAGGCTTTCAAATCGCGTGGTTTCGTCGCGGCTTTGGGTCAGGATCAGATCAAACGCAGAAATAACCGGCCGGATAAAAGACGGATAGCGTGAGTAACCCTTAAAGCTTTTTTCCGAAATGCGCCCATTGAGCAATGCAAGGCTGACACCGGCTTTCTTGGCCTTGGTCAGAAGGTTTGGCCAGAAGTCGCTTTCAAGCCAAAGCGCGACATCAGGTTTCCAGTGATGCAGGAAACGCGCGACACAAACCTGACGGTCAATCGGGACAAACTGGTGAATGACGCCCTTGGGCAGGCGGGCATGCATCATGGTCGCCGATGTGACCGTGCCGGTTGTCACCAGAATGGATGCCGACGGATAAAGACGACGGATTTCATCAATCACCGGCAAAGCCGACAGGGATTCCCCCACACTGGCCCCGTGGATCCACACCAGATGTCCTTTGGGACGGGCCGCACCCGGATGACCAAAGCGTTCCCCAATGCGCCCTGCGTCTTCCTTGCCGCGGTTTTTACGACGGTTCAGATAAAGGTTTAGCGCCGGACCAAGCAGGCGGGTTGCCGCGCGATAGGCGTAAAACAGGCTCATGACCCGGTTTCCCCCGACGCGATGGCAGATCGCTTTTGTTTGGGCAGTTCATCGGGGGCAGCAGGCGGGATCACCGCAAGACCAAGTTCACGATCAGTTTCCTGGGTGAGCCTGGTCAGGGCGTTTTCAAGCTCGATCCGTTTGGCTTCCATGCCTTCGTCATCAAGCTTGCGGTCGACAAAAATCGGATCGCCCCAGTGAAAAACACCGCGTGAAAAGGGCAGGGGCAAAATGAACCGATCCCAGCTTTGAATGACCTTGCGATTGGAAGCCGAATAGGTCAGCGGGAAAATCGGCACACCGGCCATACGGGCGGCCTGAATGATCCCGTCTGATGCCCGCATGCGGGGGCCGCGCGGGCCGTCGGGGGTCATGCCGACAACTTCGCCGGCTTTCAGCGCCTTTAGAATCTGGCGCAGGGCCGCGGCACCGCCTTTGCCCTTGCCGGTCGACCCGGCGATGGTCTTGATATCAAAGCGCGCAATCGTCCGAGAAATGATTTCCCCGTCACGATGCGATGAGATCAGCATGTTAAACGGGCGGTCCCCACCGACAGATCGCCAAGTATAGGGCATCATCAAAAGGCGTTGATGCCAGAAGGCAACGATAAACGGTTTGCCTTCCGTCAGGTAGTGGGCCGGATGGTCTCCACCTTTGGTGCGCCAGCGTCCTGTGGCACGCATCAGGCGCACATAAAACGCCGCCAGCCAGCACAGTGTGCTGCGCATTGTATCGCTTTTTATGATCCGTTTATGCCACTGCACGCCCGATATTCCCGAAGTTGTCCGGATCAGTTTCCGTTTTCTTCCGAGAATTGCAAGTTATAGAGGTGCGCATAAGCCCCTCCCAGTGCTAGCAATTCTTCGTGTTTGCCCTGTTCGGTCACGCGACCATTGCTAACCACGCAAATCTTGTCGGCATCAATGATGGTCGACAGACGGTGCGCAATTACAAGGGTCGTCCGGCCTTTCATCAGTTCGGCCAAAGCCCCCTGAATATGGCGTTCGGATTCCGTATCAAGGGCCGAGGTTGCTTCATCAAGCAACAGGATCGGCGCGTTTTTCAGCATGGCGCGCGCAATCGCAATGCGCTGGCGCTGGCCACCCGACAGCTTCACACCATGTTCGCCGACAATCGTGTCATAGCCATGTTGAAGCTGTCCGATAAAGTCGTGGGCGGCAGCCTGACGTGCGGCCTGTTCGATCTCGGCATCCGATGCGCCGGCGCGGCCATAGGCGATATTGGCCCGAACCGTATCGTCAAACAGGGTGATTTCCTGACTGACAAGCGCGGTCGCCTTGCGCAGGCTTTCAAGCGTCACATTGCGGATATCCTGACCATCAATGGTGATGGCACCCTGATCAATGTCATAGAAACGCGGGATCAGGTTTAGGATGGTCGATTTACCCGCACCCGACGGGCCGACAAGGGCCACGGTTTCACCTGCCTTGATATCAAGATCAATCTCACGCAGTGCCGTGATTTCAGGGGTATAGGCAAAGGCAACGTTTTTGAAGTTGATGTTGCCGCCCGAAACCGCGAGCTCCTTGGCATCCGGTGCGTCCTTGATTTCCGGTTCAATATCGAGAACCGTAAAGACGCGCTGGGATGCGGCAAGGCCTTGCTGCAAGGTGATGTTGATATTGGCCAGACGTTTGACCGGCTCATAGGCCAGAAGCAAGGCGGTGATAAAGGCAAAGAAGCTTCCGGGGTCACTTGCCCCGTCGATCACGCGGTTGCCGCCATAAATGATGATCGCGGTGATTGCTGCACCACCAAGTGTTTCCATGATGGGGGAAGAACGCGCGCTAACCGTCGATGCCTTGAAGCTCAGTTTGAAGACGGTTTCAACCAGCTTGCCCATGCGCGAACATTCATAGGGCTCCATGCCATATGCCTTCACGTGGCGAATGCCCTGGAAGGTTTGTTCAAGCAAGGTGGCGAATTCGCCAATCTGTTGCTGGGTGTTGGCAGACACCTTGCGCATGCGTTTACCCAGTCGCGCAATCGGATAGATCGCAGCGGGAAATACGGTAAAGGCGATGATTGCAAGCAACCAGTCCTTGTAGAACATCACGCCGACAAGGACGGCCGCGGTCAGAAGGTCTTTGCCAAAACCGGTCAGCGAGTTTGAAACTGCTGCGCGCATCGCCGTAATGTCGTTGGTAAAGCGCGTGATCAGCTTGCCGGTATTCGTGCTGTGGAAAAAGCCGATATCAAGGCGAATGACGTGCTCATACAGGCTGTTTTGCAGATCGGCCAGAATACGCCCGCCGACATAGCTCATCAAAACCGTCTGCCCATAGTTGGCAAAGCCTTTGAGGGCAAAGGATCCAAGAACCGCTGCCCCGACGGGCACCAGCATGTTTTCCTTCTTGTTGATGAACACATCATTGATGATCGGATCCATCAAAAGCGCGTAAAGGCCAGTCGCCCCGGCCATCAGAGCCATGCACAGAAGCGCAAGCAGTATTTTGCCAAGATAGGGGGCAACCGCATCTCGCACGATACGCTTGACCAGCGGCCAGGTACCCCAGTGTTCTGCAGTATGATCCAACGAATTCTTTGGCAATGATTTGATCCCGGCCTTCTTCGCCATTTCCAGATTGTATCGAATTGATACTATCGTTATGGATACGGCATCATAAAAGTAAAATACTCGCGCTGTTGCTAGCACGCTCGGACAAGGGCGGCAAGCTGCTGAGACGCTTTAACGGACACAAAAATGGTCTGCATAACAGCAGATTGCCAACTGCGACATATAAGACAAATAAATGAACGAGCAACTCCACGCACTTGTCGAACGCACCGTGGCCCAGGGTGTCGGTGCACGGGTTTTCCCGCTGCGCTGGGATAACCGGCGCATTTGGGTCAAACAGGCAGTTCCGGCCAAACACAAAGTCTGGCACAGCGTTCAGCGCTTTGCGGCCAACATTACCGGCATTCCATTGTTGCGCCCGACCGTATCGCCCGGTGGGCAAAAGGGCCTTGAAAGCGAGGCCGCGACGTTGCGCAAGCTTACATCCCTCGGTGTGTTGGTCCCGGATCTGATTGACGTCGGTGAAAACTGGATTGCCATCGGTGATAATGGCCGCATCCTTAAAACCTGCATCGAAGATGATGTCGACAAGGGCAATGATGATGCCATCCGTCGTCACGTTGTCGACGCCGGTGCGGCCCTGGCAAGATTGCACCGCGAAGGGGTTGCGCACGGTGCGCCGTTGCTTCGCAACATGACACTGCGCGACGATCATCAGATCGGCTTTATCGATTTCGAAGAAGATCCGAACGCCCGCATGCCGGTGATTGATGCCCAGGCGCGCGACATCTTGCTGTTTGTTTTTTCCATCCAGCGTGAATTTAAAAAACGCCCGGAATTGCTGCGTGCCGGATGGCAGGCCTATGTTGAGGCCGCTGGTGCAACCGCACCGCAATTGGTGCCGCTGCGTAAGGTGATCAGGCTTTTGCGCCCGGTCTATCTGATGCTGCGCCCGTTCCGTCGCTGGCTGGGCACGGATGCGCTCAACGGTCTTTGGGCATATCGCACCTTGCGCAAAAGCCTTTATCGCTGATCAGGCGTGTAACCTATTGGGCAGGTTGCCCAACAGGTGCCTTGCCTGCCGCGGTTTCAGGCGCGTGATCCGGTTCAGTGATTTTTGATTTTGCTGCGCTGGTATTTGCCGCGTCATCCAGTGAAATACGGGTTGCCTCAACACCATCAAACCCACCGGAAAACGGTGCCAGATTGTGCAGGAACTGGTTGGCGGAATTGCGCCAGCTATATTGTTCGGCCAAGGCGCGGGCATCTTCACTTTTAAGTTCCAAGGCGGCCAATGCGGCCTCGCGCAAATCAGCATCAATGGCGCCGGCCTTGGTGCCACGCACGATATCGGCCGGTCCCTGAACCGGGAAGACGGCAACCGGGGTGCCCGATGCCAGGGCTTCAAGGATCACAAGGCCAAAAGTATCGGTCTTGCTGGGGAAGACGAAGACGTCGGCGGCGGCAAAGGCCGTTGCCAGTTCTTCACCGATTTTTTTGCCGAGAAACTGCGCGTTGGGATATTTGCCCTTGAGCTCATTTAGCTGCGGGCCATCGCCGACAACGAATTTCGTGCCGGGCAGATCAAGATCAAGGAAATGGCCGATATTCTTTTCCACCGCAACCCGACCGACAAACAGCCAGTGCGGTTTTGGGAAATCGCCAAAACTGGCGTCTGGTCGGGGGCGGAACAGGTCCAGATCGACACCGCGTGACCAGATTTGCAGGTTGTTAAAGCCCCAGTCGGACAGTTCCTGACGCAGGGTTTCGGTCGCGACCATGACGGATTGCGATTTGCCGTGGAAATGCTTCATGCCGCGATAAAGGATCGAAAGCGGCAAGCGCCAGCGGGCATGAATATATTCCGGGAAACGCGTGTGATAGGCGGTCGAAAACGGGATGCCTTTTTTCAGGCAGTAGGTCCGTGCGGCCTGTCCCAGCGGGCCTTCGGTGGAAATGTGGATGGCGACGGGATGAAGGGCTTCGATCATCTTGGCCATTTTGCGTTTGGCAAAAAGCGCCAGCCGGATTTCCGGGTAGGTCGGGCAGGGGATGGTTTTAAACTGATCGGGCGAGATGACATGAACGTCATGTCCCATCTCGCCCAACTCGCCCCGTACGGTTTCAAGGGTACGGACAACACCGTTGACCTGCGGATACCAGGCATCGGTTACGATCAGTATTTTCATGCAGTCTTTCCAATCGGTGCATCATTGCCCTTTTTCGAAGAGCCCGATGCAGAGTTGCCCGCTTCATGGGCGATACGAAACATGGAAATCAATTTGCCAAGGCCAAGCGACGGGGCGCTTGCCGCATCGTGACCGGGGCTTGAATGGCTCATCGCCATCTGGCGCATTTCGGCCCAGTGCAGCAGTTCAAGCTTGCCTTCCTTGTCTTCGACAAGGGCAGTACAGCTTTCAACCCAGTCACCATCATTGCAATAGAGCACATCGCCGATCTTGCGTTTTTCGGCGTGATGGATATGGCCGCAGACCACGCCATCCACCTTGCGTTTGGCGGCTTCGTGGGCGACGGCATTTTCAAAGTTGCAGATGAACTGAACCGCGTTCTTCACCCGGTTCTTAAGATAGGCCGAAAGCGACCAGTATCCGTAACCAAGGCGGCGTCGAACGCCGTTGAAATAGCGGTTGAGTGTAATGGCGAGGTTGTAGGCGGTGTCACCCAGATAGGCCAGCCACTTGGCGTATTTGACGACGCCGTCAAATTCGTCGCCATGGATGACCAAAAGGCGCTTGCCATCGGCGGTGACGTGGATATCGTTCAATTTAACATCGACATGGCCAAAAGTCATATCGACAAACTCGCGGGCGAATTCATCATGGTTCCCGGGGACGAAGATGACTTTGGCGCCATTCTTTGCCTTTTCCATGATTGTCGTGATCACGGCATGATGACTTTCCGGCCAGTACCAGCTTTTCTTGAGGCGCCAGCCGTCAATAATGTCACCCACCAGATAATAGGTGTCTGCCGTCACTTCATTGAGGAAATCCAATAGAAGGTCTGCCTGACATCCACGTGTCCCCAGATGGACGTCTGAAATCCAGACCGTGCGGTAATGCGGTTGCAGCGTCATCGCTGTCATTGCCGCTCCTCCGTATCCTGCCAAAAGGATGGCTGGAATTCGACAGTTTGTCTTGCCGAATACTGTTCCCAACCAGTATCGGTTTAAAACAAATCGTTCGATTATATAACCCGTTCACAGAAATTTCGCAGTTCTGTAAAGCAACTGTTACATGTTTTATTTCATATGGTAGGTGGTGTGAAAAATTTATTTCATTTTTATTTCGGAAGTGGGTCCAAATGACCGATGCGGATGTGACTGTCATCTTCAATCCACGGGCCGGTGGCAATAAACAGCGGTTTTTATCCCAGATATTGCAACATGCCGGCATCAAGGTGGAGTTGTTGCAAACCACCCATCCCGGTCACGCCCGCGAACTGGCCCGCAAGGTCCGTGCCCATCAACGTTTGTTTGTTGCCGGCGGCGACGGGTCGCTTAACGAGGCATTAAACGGATTGCTTGATGCCCAGATTGACGGGCACGAGGTCCCGCCACTTGGCATCATCCCGCTTGGAACGGCCAATGTGCTTGCGGTCGAGGTCGGGCTTGAAATCCGCGCACGCGCGATTGCCGACTATATCAATAACCCCGGCATGGTCTGGGTGCGTCCGGGACTGGTTAATGGCCGGGCGTTCTTTTTGATGGTCGGCATGGGGGCCGATGCCGATACGGTCGCCAATGTTTCGCTTCGCCTCAAACGCCTGATTGGTAAGGGGGCCTATGTTTTGGAAGGCCTTCGCAACATCTTTTTCCCGCGTCATCGTGATTTTGAAGTCAGTATTGGCCGGGAAAATTATCGAGTGTCGGGTGTGGTTGTAACCCATGCGCAACATTACGGCGGGGCATTTGTCATATCGCCCGATGCCAGCCTGACGGCCAATAGCCTTGATGTTGTGCTGATGCCGGGCAACGGGATCGGGGCCTTGTCGCGTTATGGTCTGGCACTGACACTTAATCGGTTGCATGCCCAAAGTGACGTTTCGGTGGTCCGGGCGGAGCGCATCACGATCACCAGTCATTGCGGACCAGCCCCGCTTCAGATTGACGGCGAAAGTGCCGGGAAACTGCCGTGTGAAATCAGCTTGTCCCCCTATCCTGTGCGATTGATGGTGCCGCCGGCCTATGCCGCATTGTCTTCAATGACCGATCACCCGTCACCTGATCTGCTTCGGATCGCTGCGGATTAAAAGAAATCGCTTCCAAACTTCATTCCTCTGGCTGTCGGGTTGTCTTGGTCAAACGCCTGGATTTCTGCGCTTTATTACGCATCTGTGATGGAATGCTAGTGGGTTCTTGAAGTTGAACTTCTTTTTTCCAATTTAATTATAAGGGGATAAGTGCGTGCCCCCTCTCCGTTTGAGGATATTGGGCACCGAGACAATTCCGCTAGATCGCATCGGTGAGCGTAGATGGTTGTCTTCGCCTTACAAGGAGTTTGACGATGGTTTCGGGGTCCTCTGCTTTGGTTCTCAACTCAGGTGTGTTGGCTGACATGCAGATAAAAACAAAAATTCTGGCTGGTTTTGCCGTGGTACTGGCAATTCTCATTTCGGCACTTGCCTTTGCGTATTTCACCTTTGTTGCTGTTTCACATGATGTGGATGAATATGCCCATTATGTCGAAGAAGCCGCGCTGATCAGCGAGATTGAGACGCAGTTCCTGCGCTTTAACAGTCACGCGCGTGAATTTGCCAATACGGCTGATCCGGCAGATGCCGAAGCCGTGTTTACCTATGCCAAGCAGCTTGAGCTGATGCTTAAAGACGCGCAGTCGCAATTCATGGTCGAAGAACATCGCAATCGCATTGAACACATCGCCGAAGAGCTTGATGCCTATCTGGCAAGCTTCGCCTCGGCCAAAAACCTGAGCGACGAATACCATTCCCTGATCCTGGATCGCCTTGAACCCGACGGGATCAAGATCGTTGCCGATCTCGACAAGCTTGTTGCCCATGCGCAGAACACCGGCGATCTTGAACTCCTCAAACGTTCAGTCGCGGCACGTGAACATGCGCTTCTGGCAAGGTTGTATGCCAATATCCTGATTGGCCGTCAGGATGACAGCTTTGGCGCGAAGTCCGCCGATGAATTTGCCAAGCTTGAGACCGCACTGGGCAGCATTGGTGATCAACCATTGCCTGGCGAACTTTCCAGTGTTCTGAAGGAAGCCAAGGAACTGTTTGCCGATTATCGTCAGGTCTTTGACAAGGTGCGTGCCGACGAACTGGAAATTGTCGCAACAGTCCACGGGACCATGCGCGAAGCATCCGAGGGCATTATTGCCGATGCCGAGGCCCTGAAACAGGAACTCGCGGTGGCAGAGCACAACATCTTTGAAAAGGTCGTCGCCGAAATCATTCTGGCAGAAAAGGAAATCCTGATCGCATCGATTGGCGGTGCCGTTCTTGGGATGGTTCTGGCCTGGGTCATGGGGGATCGCTTATCGCGTCCGATCACTGCGATTACGACCATCATGCGCAGGCTGGCCAATCATGATCTGGGTGTCGAAATTCCCGGACAGACCCGCAAGGACGAAATCGGCCAGATGGCACAGGCGGTTCAGGTGTTTAAAACCAATGCCATTCGCAATGACGAACTCGAAGCCGAAGCCCGCGCGCAGGAAGAACGATCCAAAGAAGAGCAGCGGCGGTTCATGAACCAGACGGCGGACAGCTTTACGACAAGTGTCGGGACCATTATCGAAGCGGTTGCTGCCGCGGCCGTCGAGTTGCAGGCAACGGCCACTGGCATGTCCCAGATCGCAAATTCGGCGTCAGAGCAAACGACGGCTGTTGCATCGGCCAGTGAAGAGGCAAGTGGCAATGTGGATTCCGTTGCTTCGGCCACTGAGGAGCTCAACAGTTCGATTGAGGAGATCAATCGTCAGGTTGTCTTTTCAAATGAAATCGCCAAGAAGGCGGTTGATCAGGCCCGCGAAACCATGCGCGGTATCAAGGAACTGGTCGAGGCATCCAACAATATCGATCATGTTCTTAAACTGATTACCGATATTTCCGACCAGACCAATATGCTTGCGCTCAATGCAACGATTGAAGCTTCGCGGGCAGGTGATGCGGGCAAGGGATTTGCGGTTGTCGCCAATGAAGTCAAAACCCTTTCGGCGCAAACGGCCAAGGCAACAGAAGAAATCCGCGCCCAGGTCGACAGTGTTCAAAGCCGCACCGGCTTTGCCGCCAACCAGATCGAACTGATAAGCCAAACGATCAGCGAAATGGAAGGCATTGTTGCGACCATTTCCTCGGCGGTGGAGGAACAATCTGCGGCAACCCGTGAAATCGCCTTTAACATAGAACAGGCCGCGACCGGGACAACGGTTGTCAGTTCCAACATTGTTACGGTTTCACAGGCTGTAAACGATGCAGGCACAGCATCAAGCGACGTTTTAACCGCGGTCAGCACTTTGTCCGAAAACTTTGCCACCCTGAAAGGTGCGACGGACAATTTCGTCAATGCCATCCGGTCGGCCTAGACGCACCGGATTTTCAGATACACAAACGCAAAACGCCCGGCCAAAATGGACCGGGCGTTCTTTTTTAATTGGGCAACAGCGAAGGTCGGTTACTGCCCGGCCAGCGTCATGCCGTCAATGCGAAGGGTCGGGGCATTGGTGCCGTATTTGAATGTCAGGTCATTGGCCGGGACAACGGTCTTGAACATGTCTTTGAGGTTGCCCGCCACCGTGATTTCGGACACCGGATAGGCCAGTTCGCCATTTTCAATCCAATACCCCGACGCCCCGCGCGAATAATCGCCCGTCACACCATTCACGCTGCTGCCGATCATCTCGGTGATGTAAAGGCCCGACTTGATGTCCTTGATCATGTCTTCGGGCGAAATGGTGCCCGGTTCCATATAAAGGTTGGTGGTCGACGGCCCAGGCAGGCTTCCGGCCCCGCGCGATGCGTTGCCGGTTGATTTCAGGCCAAGCTGACGGGCCGAACGCAGATCCATGATCCAGGTTTTCAGGACACCGTTTTCGATCAGATGGCGTTTCTGGTTTGCCACACCTTCTGCGTCAAACGGTTTGGACCGCAGGCCGCGTTTGCGATGCGGATCATCAATGATGTTGATATGCGGCGCGAAGATTTCGTTGCCCATGGCATCAAGCAGGAAGCTGGTGCCACGTGCAATGCCGGAACCATTAATCGCCGATGACAGGTGCCCAACGATAGAGGCGGAAACGCGCGGATCAAGGATGACCGGCACCTGCGCGCTTTTGACCTTGCGCGGGTTCAGACGACGCAGGGTTTTCTCGGCGGCCTTCTTGCCGATATCGACCGGATCGCGCAGATCGGTGGAAAACACTGCGCTGTCATAATCATAATCGCGTTCCATGCCTGTGCCGGTGCCCGCCAATACGGAAACCGAGATATGGCTGCCGGACCCGGCATAAGAATTGGCAAAGCCGTTGGTCGCGGCAAGCGTGATCTGATGGCGGCCCCAACCGGCTTCTGATCCTTCGGAATTGGTGATGCCGTCGACCGAACGCGCGGCCTCTTCGCAGGCACTGGCCCATTCGATCAGTTTGTCCTGATCAACTTCGCCCGGCTCGCACAGTTCAAGTGCTTCGACATTGAAGGTTTCGGCAAGTTCACTTGGGTCGGCAATGCCGCAATAGGGATCTTCCGGGGCATTTTTGGCCATCGCAACCGCACGTTCGACCAGCTCGGCAAGGGCCGCGTCGCTGGTATCAGATGACGATACAACTGCCTGTTGCTTGCCAATCAGAACCCGCAGGCCCAGATCAGCCCCCTCGGAACGTTCAAGCTTTTCCATCTTGCCCAGACGTTGGGCAACCGAAAGCGATGTGCCTTCGACATAAACGGCATCGGCATCGTCTGCACCGGCCTTTTTTGCCTGTGCCAAAAGGTCATTGATGCGATCAAGTGTCATGTCGGTCTTGGGCATGGAGGCTCCCTTGTATCGGAATGTGTTTCTTACGTTATAGGGGGCACGAACGTTTTCGCATAGACCCGAAACAAAAAGCTGGTTTTGGTCTAAAATTCCTGCCTTGTTTCAGAGGTGGCAGGACGAGGGCCGAATGGCAAGGCCCGGTCAATGACAGATTTCAAACGGCTTTCTGTTATAGTCAGACAAACAAGTGCTACTGGCGCCAGATAAACGGGAACGCGATGAACAAGCAGAAAATTCTTTCCGGGCTTAGTGTGGCTTGCCTGATCGGATTGGTCAGCCCTGCATTCGCAGATGACAGCAAGACTGTGATGAAAGGCTGGGATGAAAATGGTGTATGGGAGCTGAATGCGAATGGCGAAACCGATCCGGTTTCAAGCGCACAGTTTTATTACGAAATGCGCTGGCAGGGCGGGAAATATGCCCGAAATTATCGTCATCAGATGCTGACCGGTGATTTTACCTGTGACGGCGTGCTCGATCGCATCGCCGGTTGGGTTGACCTTGATAACCCTGACGGTCCGTTTTTCGCACTGTTGTTTGTGACCAACCATGGTGCCAAAAATCACAGTGAAATCCGTTATATTCCGTTCAAACAGTCCGAGCAGTTTGCGCTCTGTGTCTTTGATGAAACGGCACCACCGGTGCTGAGCTGGCAGGAAAACAGCACTGAATACATGGCCGAAGTTATGGGGGATGCGGATATGTGCAATTTCGCCATCCGCGTTGATGATTTCATGTGTGATGCGCCGCAGTTTTTCTATTCCGAGAAGCCGGATGAAAATGGCGATCACTGGATGTTCTTCAGAAATTGAGCTTCGCTTCGTTTGCTGATAAAGTATGCGCATAAATATGCACATGGAACTTGCGTAAATGACCGCAGATGTCAAAGCCAAGCAGCGCAAGCCGACAAATGTCAGTCTTGATGCTGAATTGTTGCAAGAGGCCAAAAAACTCGGGATCAACATTTCGCGCTCGGCTGAGTCGGGTTTGCGCGATGCGATTTCGATGAAACGGGCTGAACTCTGGAAAGAGCAAAACAAGGCAGCCCTTGAAGCCAGCAACAGCTATGTCGCGAAGAACGGCATACCATTGGCCAAACATCGGAAATTCTGATGGCCAAGGGGGATATTTGCCGTTTCGAGGATGGCTATGTCGTCGATGTGCAGTCGGATCTGCTTTCTGATTTGCAGACACGGGTCGTCGTGCCCCTGAAACCAATCGCCGAATATACCATGCCCGCCGACCGGCTTAATCCCGTCATCCAGATTAATGGCGACGAATGGGTTTTGTTGCCGCAGTTTATCGCGACAGTTGGGCTGGCGGAAATTGGTGAGAAAGTTGGTGAGTTCGAAGATAGTTTCGGCCTCACCAACGCTCTCGACATGGTCTTTCACGGCTTTTAGCGATCAGTCCCGCCAAATCTTCTTGCCCGTTCCGGGCAGGCCATAGCGTTCCCATTTCTGATCGACACGGTCGATTATGTCATCATCCATATAGATCTTTTCGCCCCATTCGCGGTTGGTTTCGCCGGGCAGCTTGTTGGTGGCATCAAGGCCAAGCTTGCCACCAAGACCCGAAACCGGGGACGCGAAATCAAGGTAATCAATCGGGGTGTCGGTGACGGTTGTGATATCACGCACCGGGTCCATCCGGGTCGAGATCGCCCACATGACATCTTTCCAGTCGCGGACATCAATATCGTCATCCACGACAATGACGAATTTGGTGTACATGAACTGCCGCAGGAACGACCAGACGCCCATCATCACGCGCTTGGCATGACCGGCATAGGCCTTCTTCATCGAGACAACCGCGATGCGATAGCTGCATCCCTCTGGCGGCAACCAGAAATCTACGATTTCCGGGAATTGCTGCTGCAAAAGCGGCACGAAGACGTCATTCAATGCTTCGCCCAGAACCGATGGTTCATCTGGCGGACGGCCGGTGAAGGTCGACAGATAAATCGGCTTTTTGCGCATGGTGATGGCGGTCACGGTAAAGACCGGGAAATCTTCGACCGAGTTATAATAACCGGTGTGATCGCCATACGGCCCCTCGGGCGCATATTCATCAAGCGATACGTAACCTTCAAGAATGATCTCGGCCGTGGCCGGGACCTTGAGCGGGACGGTTTTGCAATCGACCAGTTCAACCTTTTCACCGCGCAGAAGGCCAGCAAACTGATATTCCGACAGGGTATCGGGGACCGGGGTGACAGCCGCAAGGATCGTACCAGGATCTGCGCCCAGAACGATGGCGGCTGGCAGCGGTTCACGCTTTTCCTGTTTCCAGCGCGCATGATGCTGTGCGCCACCGCGATGTTTCAGCCAGCGCATGATGGTTTTGTTTTTACCCAACACCTGCATGCGATAGATGCCAAGGTTAAACACATCGCGCTTGTCACCGCCCTTGGCGCCAGCACTTGGCCCCTGGGTCACGACCAGCGGCCAGGTGATCAGCGGGCCGGGTTCGCCGGGCCAGCAGGATTGCACCGGAATTTTCGAAAGATCGATATCATCGCCCTGAAGGACCACTTCCTGACACGGGGCTTTCGAAACCGTTTTGGGTTTCATCGCCATCACGGTCTTGGCAAGCGGCAGCAGCGAAAAAGCTTCGCGGATGCTGGCCGGTGGTTCGGGCTGTTTCAGGAACGCCAGCGTTTCGCCGACTTCGCGCAGTTCTTCGGGTTTGCGGTTCATGCCCGCCGCCACACGGTCCACGGTGCCAAACAGGTTGACCAGAACCGGCATGTCGTATTTTTTGCCGTCATCACCGACAACATTTTCAAACAGAACAGCCGGGCCACCTTCGGCGAGAAGGCGGGTCTGGATTTCCGTCATTTCAAGATTGGGGGAGACCGGTTCAGTGACACGGACAAGACGGCCGGTTTTTTCCAGCGCATCCATGAAGTCACGAAGGGATTGATAGGGCATGGCACCTGTCATCTGCAAAGCTTTGAAACCTGATTGTCTTCATACGCCGCGGAGCGAAACGGGACAACCTTGCTGTTGTCAAATACGTCATTTGTAACCGCATCGATCCATCCCTACATGATCTGACAATGCTGCGTTGCACGGCGATGCATAATTTTGCGGTTTTGGTCAGCGCATCATTTGGTTATACATGGGCAAGGAAAAGAGTCGCGTGACCCACAGCACGCGACCTGGCAACTCACCAAAAGCATGAAGGACGCACAGATGGCCAAGTACTGGGTTATCGGGGGCACCTATCAGGATACCGGTTTTGATGCGCCAATTGGCGAAGAAACCAAAGTTGGTCCGTTTGGCAGCTTCGAAGACGCCGAAAAGGAATGGTCGAAAATGGCCTGGCAGTCGGTTGATGACGCGAATTCGCGGTATCGGATCGAACGCCTTGAAGAATACTGGGTTGTCGGTGGCGAATATGAAAGCACCGATTTCGAAACCCCGGTTGGCGGTGAAGAAGAACGTCATGGCCCGTATGCCACGTTTGGCGATGCCGAAAAAGCATGGTCGAAACTGGCATGGCAGCATGTTGATGACTGCAACTATCGCTATCGCGTCGTCGAAGGCTAAGCCGGACGACGAATATGTTTTCGATATCTGATGCGCATATGATCACGGATCCCGTGTTGCGCGACCAGATCGAACAGCATCCACGCGCGCAGGACCTCCTGCGCGCGTTTTTGTATCCCTATCCTGCGCCGGATCATGATTTTCTGTTTCGCGGTGGTGACGTGGTTGCGATGGAGCCATCAGACGTTGTGGTCGCGACAAAGGGCAGGACGCCGGTTCTGGCCGTTGGGTCCAATCGTGCGCCGGTACAACTGACCCGAAAATTCACCCATCAAAACCTTTCAGATGAAATTCCGGTGACCCATGGCTGGCTGGCGCATCATGATATTGTCTATTCAACGCACATAACCGGATACGGCGCGGTTCCGGCAACCCTGGCGTCCTCACCGGGCACGCGCGTGCGTGTTTCGATAACCTGGCTCACCCCGACACAACTTGCACATATGCATGTCACGGAATCGGTGCCAGCCCATTACAGCTATGTTCAATTTCCGGGTCGCGATCTTGATCTCGATTGCGGGGTCACTTCCGATCACATCGGCATGTACCAATCTGCACGCGGACATGTTTTTGATCAGGGATCGGTGTTTGCCTTGTCTGCGATTGAGGCCAGAGATCGCCGGTTCACATCCCTTGACCAATGGGAAATGATGGCACTTTTCGCCAAGCGTGCCGGCCAGGTCTTTAGCCCCGCATTCGTCCTGCGTGTCATTGATGATCCGGCATTTCGCCGTCTTGTTGTTGAACAGGATTAATCGCGGTCCGGCAAAAGCTGCCAGATACGGGTGAATTTGGTGTCGGTATCTTCGACCGCGACATCGACAGGTACGTCATAGGTTTCAAGTTCATCAATGTTATGCGTCGGCGCATAGGTTCGGCCCGGGTCGGCCAGGATGACCTTGGTGCCAAGGCGGGCCTCGGCCATCAGCCACTGCAAAACGGCATTGGCCATGTCTTGCTGATAGCAGACGTCGCCGGCAAAGATCACATCCCAGCGCTTTTGCAGGGCCGATGTGCCAACCAGATTTTCGGTCGTCGTCGGGATTTCAACACCATTGTGCTTGGCATTCAGCCTAGTGGCGGTGATCGCCACCGGGTCGATGTCATTGGCAAGGATTTCTGCGGCATCAGAACGGACGCAGGCAATCGCCTGCATGCCACCACCACAGGCAAAATCAAGCACCCGCTTGCCGCGCACCAGTTCCGGGTGATCAAGGATATAGCGCGTGATTGCCTGCCCACCTGGCCAGGCAAAGGCCCAATAAGGTGGCGGGATATCAAGCACACCCAGAATATCCTCTGTCGCCTGCCAAAGCGGGGTGATGTGGGTCGCAAGATACATCTCGATTTCCGGCGCCAAAGGCACGCGGGCAGGTACGGTGAATGTTTCGATCAGATCGGCAAATTGCGGATCGTCGACATCGGGCACCAGTGCATCGGCGAAGACATTTTCGCTCATTGGCGGTTTACCTTGAAAAGGGGTATCGGGTTATGCGTTCGCAATCAGATGCGAAAGCACGATGGCAGCAAGTACCAGTAATCCGTAATCGCGGTTGGATTTAAACCGCTTCAGACAATTGGCCGCATC
The DNA here is from genome assembly GCF_037027205.1 of Thalassospira sp. CH_XMU1458. Taxonomy (NCBI): domain Bacteria; kingdom Pseudomonadati; phylum Pseudomonadota; class Alphaproteobacteria; order Rhodospirillales; family Thalassospiraceae; genus Thalassospira; species Thalassospira sp. CH_XMU1458. The sequence continues at coordinate 542,203 of NZ_JAYMDW010000003.1, forward strand.
ATCAAGCTTGACGGTGGCAACCTGCCAGCCAAGGTGAATGCCCGCCAACCCCAGCAAGACAAAATAGGACCAGTGCAAACCAGCCAGCATGCCCGAAACGCCCAGCAAAAGCGTGGTCATGGTATAGAACCCCTTGGCCCATTTCGGCGTCGCATCGCCCAAACGCAGTGCGAGGGATTTCAGGCCGATCTTTGCATCATCATCCTTGTCCTGATGGGCATAGATGGTGTCATAGCCAAGCGTCCAGAAAAAGCCCGCCGCATACATGGCAATGGCGGCTGGCTCCACCGTGCCGGTCACAGCCGCCCACCCGACCAGCGCGCCCCAGTTAAAGGCAAGGCCAAGGCAGGCCTGCGGCCAATAGGTGATCCGCTTCATGAAAGGATAGGTGATGATGATCGGGATCGAACAGATGCCGACAATGATCGCCTCGATGCGAAATTGCACCAGAATGCCAAGTCCCAGCAACATCATGAAGCCAAGGAACAGCAAAGCCTGCCATACCTTGACCTGACCGCTGGGAAGCGGGCGGGTGGTGGTGCGTTCGACCTTGCCATCAAAATTGCGGTCGGCCAGATCATTGATCACGCAACCGGCCCCGCGCATGATCACGGCCCCCACCCCGAACAGGGCCATCATGATGACGATCTGTTTGGTGGTGACGGCATCGGTTAACCCGCCTGCCATGGCGGTGGACCACCAGCAGGGCAAAAGCAAAAGCCATGTGCCAATCGGACGATCAAGGCGCAGAAGTTTCAGATAGGGCCGCACAGCTTCGGGCATGAAACGATCGATCCAGCCATCCTGTGGCATATCGTTCTTGCTGGTCTGTATTGGCTGGTTGACCTGTGTCATAATTGGCCTATCTGATAAAAAACCATTTCAAGATGCCGTAAAACGGCTTTGGGGACCTTTATGACTGCTGATGCCACGCGCGCCCGCCAACGCCTTTTCGTTCGGGATCCTATCACGGCTGATAGTGAAATCGAACTTGCTCCCGAACAGTCTCATTACCTCGAACATGTCATGCGCCTCAAGCCCGGAACGCCGGTAAAAATTTTTAATGGCCTTGACGGGGAGTGGCTGGGCACGATCAGCGAACTTCGCAAAAAGAAGGGCAGCGTCACCGCGGAACGCCAATTACGTGCGCAGGGCAATGAAGTTGGTCCGACTCTTGTTTTTGCACCGATCAAAAAGCAACGGCTTGATTTCCTGATTGAAAAGGCGGTTGAGTTGGGCGTTCAAAGTTTGCAACCGGTCATCACCCAACATGGCATCACCGACAAGGTCCGCCTTGATCGTTTGCAGGCACAGGTTGTTGAGGCGGCCGAACAGTGTGAACGCCTGACTGTGCCTGAGGTTTGCGAACCTGTGCGTCTTTTGGACTGGGTCGCAAATCTACCGGAAAATCACCATCTGCTATTTTGTGATGAAACAGGATCGGGGTCACCAATTGGTGAAGTGCTAAGTCAGCTATTGGCAAAGGGCGCTGGCTCGTTTATCGACAATACCAATGTTGTTAACCATGCAATCGTGATTGGACCCGAGGGCGGCTTTAGCGCCGACGAACTTGAACGTATCCGCAAACAGCCTTTTGCAACGCCTGTAAGCCTCGGTCCGCGTATTCTGCGTGCCGAAACGGCCGCAATTGCAGCTTTGACCGTATTTCAGGATCGTATCGGCGATTGGTCGCACCGACCCGTTGCGAGAGATTAGGGGAAGCCCTTATGACTGTCAGCGCCTCCACTGGTGACAGCCCGGTAATTGAAAGCCGGCGCCAGCTTGTCGAATGGTTTGAGTCCGGCTGTACGCCAAAAAAAGACTGGGCCATCGGCACCGAACACGAAAAATTCGCCTTCACCCGCGATGATCTTCGCCCCATCCCCTATGAAGGGGAACGCGGGGTCAAAATGCTGCTTAATGCCTTGGCCGAACATTATGACTGGGAACCGATCATTGAGAACGGCAATGTCATTGCACTGACCAAGGACAAATGTTCCGTCTCGCTCGAGCCGGGCGGGCAGATCGAACTTTCCGGTGCGCCGCTTAAAAACATTCACCAGACCTGTGGTGAAGTGCACACCCACCTGCACGAAGTCCGCGAGATTTGCGACGGGCTTGGCATTGATATGCTTGGTGTCGGCCATAATCCGAAATGGAAACGTGAAGACATCCCGTGGATGCCCAAGGGCCGCTACGAGATCATGAAAAATTACATGCCCAAGGTCGGAAACCTTGGTCTGGACATGATGCTTCGGACCTCGACCATTCAGGTCAATCTGGATTTCAGTTCCGAAGCCGACATGGTCAAGAAATTCAGAACCTCTTTGGCACTTCAGCCGGTGGCAACCGCCCTGTTTGCGGCGTCGCCGTTTGTTGATGGCAAGCCAAGCGGCTTCTTGTCGGCACGATCAAACGTCTGGACCGATACCGATCCGGATCGTTGTGGCATGTTGCCGTTCGTGTTCGACGACGGTTTTGGCTTTGAACGCTATGTCGACTACATGCTTGATGTGCCAATGTATTTCGTCTATCGCGACGGCAAATACATTGATGCAGCAGGCAAGTCGTTCCGTGATTTCATGGATGGCAAACTTGATGTTTTGCCGGGCGAACGCCCGACCATGAATGACTGGTCTGATCATATGACCACGGCCTTCCCGGAAGTGCGTCTTAAGAAGTTCCTTGAAATGCGCGGTGCTGATGGTGGCCCGTGGAAACGCATCTGTGCGCTGCCGGCCCTTTGGGTTGGTTTGCTGTATGATGACGCCGCCCTTGATGCCGCATGGGATCTGGTCAAGGGCCTGTCGGTTGCCGAACGTGAAGCGCTTCGCAACGATGTTCCGCGCACCGCCCTTGCCACCCCGTTCAAAAACGGCACGGTTCAGGATCTGTCGAAAGACGTTCTGGCGATTTCCCGTCAGGGTCTTAAGAACCGTGGTCGCATGGATGGCTATGGCGATGATGAAAGCCACTTCCTTGACAGCCTTGATGACGTTGCGCAAAGCGGCCGTACCCTGGCTGAGGAATTCCTTGATAAGTACGAAACCGAATGGAACGGCTCGGTCGATCCGTTGTTCAAGGAATACGCCTACTAAGGCCAACGAATACGCAATAAAAAAGGGCAGTGAAATCGCTGCCCTTTTTTGATGTTTGCAGGTTGCTCTTTTTGAGGGTTACTGCGCAGCCCGATCAAGCCGGGTTTGGGCGGCAAACCATTTTTCGATGGCATCGACCTGATCAGGCTGCATCCCGAGGCCAAGTTTGGTTCGGCGCCACAGAACATCATCTGCGCGACACGCCCATTCACTGGCCATCAGGTAGTGGAGTTCTGCCTCGTAAAGGTTTGGCGCGACTTCCGGGCCCAAATCGCCAAGCGACGTCGCCGTGCCAACGATCTTGCTGATTGCCGTACCGTAGCATCGCACCAGCCGATACAGCAATCCGCTTGGCAACCAGTCATAGGTTGCCTTGGTCTTGGCAAGGAACGCATCGAAATCGCCGCCGGGCATGTCGCCACCGGGCAGAACCGAGTTGGCCGTCCAGTCTTTGGCATCGTTGCCCAGAACCGGGGCCAGTTTCTGCATCGCATGTTCGGCAAGCTTGCGATAAGTGGTGATCTTGCCGCCATAGATCGACAGGATCGGGGCGGAGCTTCCGGTGTCGCCGGTATCAAGATCAAACACGTAGTCGCGGGTTACCGCCGACGCATTGTCGTTCTTGTCGTCATAAAGCGGTCGCACACCGGAATAGTCCCAAACCACGTCCTTGCGGGTAAGCGGTTTGGCGAGGTAGCCATTCACCAGATCCAGCAGATAGTCGATTTCCTGATCGCTGATTTTGACCTGTGCCGGGTCGCCATAATAGGCAACATCGGTGGTGCCGATCAGGGTGTAGTCCTGCTGATAGGGGATGGCAAAGGCAATGCGCCCGTCGCCATTCTGGAAGATATAGCAATGATCATGGTCATGAATGCGCGGAACCACAATGTGGCTGCCCTTTACCAGTCGAAGACCGGCGGCCTTTTTGCCAAGCCCGGCATTTTCAACCATCTCGGTGACCCACGGCCCTGCGGCATTGACCACCGCTTTCGCTTGAACCGATTGCCGGGAACCATCGGGCCCGATCAACTCGGCATTCCAGTGATCGTGATGACGCACCAGTGAGGCACATCTGGTACGCGTTCGGATATCAGCCCCACGTGCCTGTGCGTCCTGTGCATTGAGGACCACAAGCCTGGCATCATCCACCCAGCAATCGGAATAAGAAAAACCGCCGGCGTAATCAGATTTCAACGGTTGGCCTTCTGGCGTGCCGTTAAACGAAACGGCACGTGATCCGGGCAGGCGTTTGCGTTTTGCCAGATGGTCATAAAGAAACAATCCGGCACGCAGCATCCATTTCGGACGCAAGCCCCTGTGATGGGGCAAAACGAATGTCAAAGGCCAGATGATATGTGGGGCAGCAGCCAACAGAACTTCGCGTTCCTGAAGTGCTTCGCGCACCAGACGGAACTCGTAATGTTCAAGATATCGAAGACCGCCATGGATGAGTTTGGTCGAGGAAGAAGAGGTGGCCGAGGCAAGGTCGCGCTGTTCGACCAAAAGAACAGAAAGCCCGCGACCGGCGGCATCACGGGCAATACCAGCCCCGTTGATGCCGCCGCCAACGACCAGAAGGTCGTAAGTTCCGGTCACGTTAGATCACCTTTTTACGCAGGTAAGCTGAAATGGCTTCGCCAATAATGACCAGACCAATGATTGCCAGAAGGATCGTGGCAACCGTTTGCCATGCAAAGGTATCAATCGCCCCCTGAAGGATGATGCCGATCCCGCCAGCACCGACCAGACCCAGAACCGTACTTTCACGCAGGTTGATGTCCCAGCGCAGGATGGATACGGCAAAGAAGGTCGGCATGACTTGCGGAATGACGCCATAGACCAGAATCTTGAAGCGCGATGCACCAACAGATTCCAGTGCCTCGATCGGGGCACGGTCGATTTCCTCGATCGCTTCGCCCAGCAATTTGCCAAGGAAGCCAAGCGACCGGAAAATGATCGCCAGAATACCGGCCAAGACACCCGGTCCGAACACAGCCACAAACAGCAGCGCCCAGATGATGGTGTTGACCGAACGCGACGACACCAGAATGAACCGGCCAAGCCAAAGCGTGAAACGGTTCGGCGTCGTGTTCTGGGCTGCGATCAACGCAATCGGCAGGGACAGGAACACGGCAAAGAAGGTCGCAATGGTTGCGATATTGACGGTTTCCAGAAGCGTCCAGCCGATTTCCTGCCAGCCTTCAAGCGATGGCGGGAACATGCGGGCAAACAGATCGCCCATCTGTTCCGGGGCATCCCAAAGCCACGGCCAGATGATGTTGATGGTCGATAAGGACCAGACGACAGCCAGTGCGACCAGCGCGGTCAGGCCATAACGCCGCCAGCGTTCCTTGGTGGTATAGCGGGACCATTCGCGGTTGGCGATTGCTTCCGGTCCGGTAGGTTGGGTGGTGGCTACCATAGGTTCCTCCTGATCCGGCCGCTGATGGCCTCGCTGACAAGGATCACACCGATGATGCAAAGGGTAATCGCCAGCGCAAAGTCGTAGTCATAACGCCCGAAGGCATTAAGAAGGGTCGATCCGATACCGCCCGCACCAACGATGCCAACAATGGCAGAGGCGCGCAGGTTGCTATCAAGCTGATAGATCGAAAGACCGATCTGACGGGGCATGATTTGCGGGATCACGGCATACAGAAGAGTGACAAATGTCGCCCCGCCAGCAGCACGGATCGCCTCGACCTGACCCCAGTCAGTTTCCTCGATCCGTTCGGCCAGCATTTTGGCAACGAAACCGATGGAATAGACCGTAAGCGTCAGAATGCCCGCCAGCGGGCCAAAGCCGACAGCTTTGACAAACAGGATGGCGACAATGACCGGGTGGAAGGAACGGGCAACGATGATCACGCCACGCCCGATGGTGTAAAGCCATTTCGGGGCGATGTTTGACGCCGATGCAAAGGCAATCGGAACGCTGAGTGCCAGCCCCAGCAGGGTCGAGACAATGGCAATCTTGATGCTTTCCATAAAGCCGTCAAACAGCAACTCGCCACGGATGAAGCTTGGCGGGAAGGCGCCCTTGAAGATGCGGATCGCACGCGGGACACCGTCCTGGATGCGCTCCCAGTCGAATGGCAGGGTTGTGATGGCCCACCAGACATAGGCAACAACAGCAATCAGAAGTCCCCAGCGCAACATCGGGTTGGCAATAAAGGGGGGCTTCTTCCATGTGCGGCCCGTTTTTTGAACGGTGCTGCTCATCGTGCGGCGACCTCACGCAGGTGGGTGCTGCTTTCGGCGTCGCCGCGTTCTTCGGCGGGCACACCGGCATAGATATCGTCCATGGCGTCATTGGTCAGGTCGACCGGCTCGCCATCGAAAATAATGCGACCAAAGCGCATGCCAACGATCCGCTGGGTATATTCCTTGGCTTCATTGACGTTATGGATGTTGATCAGAACCGGCAGGTGCAGCTCGGATGCGAGCGCGCGCAGCAGTTCCATGATCTGACGCGATGTTTTCGGATCAAGCGATGCGGTCGGTTCATCGGCCAACAGGATTTCAGGTTCCTGCATCAGGGCGCGGACCACACCGACACGCTGGCGTTCACCGCCGGAAAGTTCATCGGCACGTTTGTCGGCATAATGGGCGATCCCGACGCGTTCCATCAGATGAAAGGCGCGATCAATGTCTTCCTGCGGGTATTTGCGGGCTACCGCACGCCATGCCGGAAGATAGCCCAGACGACCGGACTGGACGTTTTCCATCACTGTCAAACGGTCGATCAGGTTGAAGCCCTGAAACACCATGCCGATGCGGCGGCGTGCCAGACGCAGCGCCTTGCCTTCAAGCTTGGTCAGTTCCGTGCCATTGAGTTCGATGGAGCCCGAAGACGGTTCGACAAGGCGGTTGATACAACGCAGCAGGGTACTTTTGCCCGCACCTGATGCGCCAATGATGGAAACAACACTTTCGCCCGGCACTTCAAGGTTCAGGTTCTTCAACACTGCCTTTTCTTCGCCATAGCGTTTTACAAGTTCTTTGATACGCAGCATTGCGTTACCCCGAATGAAATGGGTGGCACAGGGCCTGCCAAGGCAGGCCCTGCAAAGTTCGGATCGATTGGAAAATCAGGAATTACTTCAGGTTGTCCGGGGTGTATTTCACACCGTTGGCAGCCTGAATTTCGCGGATAACCGCCCAGTCTTCCTGATAGGTGATCGGCAGGAACTTCGACACACCCTTGAATTCTTCACCAAGGGCGGTGCCCTTCATGTCAAAGGTAAAGAAGGCTTCCTTGATCTTTTCGACCAGTTCCGGCTTCAAGTTGTAGGCATAGTTGAACGAAGTGGTCGGGAAAGGCTTGCTTTCATAGATGATTTTGACTTCGTTCGGATCATAGAGATCGCGCTGGGCCATACGTTCGACAACTTCGGACGCGACCGGGGCGGCATCATAGTCACCGGCGACAACGCCCAGGATCGACTGGTCATGCGAACCGGAATAGACAACTTCGTAATCCTGTTCCGGAACGATGCCCTGACCCGGAAGCAGTGCACGCGGTGCAAGGTTGCCCGAGTTCGAGGTCGGCGAGGTATGTGCAACGCGTTTGCCCTTAAGATCAGCCGGGGTATCAATGCCGCTGTCTACACGGGTGTAGAGCTGAAGCGTGTAACCAAAGCGACCATCATCCGCACCCATCAGGGCAAACGGAACCGCACCGGCAAGGTTGACGGCAAACGGGGTCGGGCCGGTCGAGAAGCCGGCAACGTGCAGGCGGCCTGAACGCATGGCTTCGACTTCTGCCGAGTTCGACTGAACGGCAAAGAAGTGAACGTCCTTGCCAGTTACTTCTTCAAGATGCTGCAGGAATGGGTCCCAGATATCGGCATAAACGGCCGGGTCTTCGACCGGGGTATATGCAAAGACAAGGGTGTCCGGATCGACCTGCTGGTCTGCGGGCGGGGCATCGGCAACAAGGTCGCCGTCCATGTCGCAATACATCGGGTCAAGATCGCCGCGTGCGATGCAGTCATCTGCCGCCGCGGCCGGGGTGGATGCCATGCCGACCATGCCGATTGCGGCAAGGAGGGTGGTGAGCTTTAAACTGTCGGTTTTTTTCGGAATTGAAAACACTGTTTTCGAACCTTTCTTCCCTGTGAATGACGGCTTTCCGCCGTTTTTGAATGTGGTTTTGTTGTTTTTATTGTTGCTTTAATCAACATTATGAATTTGAAAAAGTTGGAAAATCAACACAAAACTGTAACAAAAGGTTTCGCTCAGGATTGCTAAGATGCCTGCTATTGGCACAAAACCGGCCATAATTGAGGGGGATGTGGCTTTGCGTTTGGGAAAAAAAGAGCGGCAGCGTCGTATTTTACAAGAGTTACAGGTTCACCCTCATGTGAGAGTTGCCACACTTGCAGAGCGATTCGATGTTGCAACCGAAACCATCCGTCGTGATCTTGATGCGCTGAGCCGTGATGGATTGATCAAACGCGAGTTCGGTGGCGCATCGGCCCGGCCCATGGGCCATCAGCCCGATCTGGCAGAACGCCAGTTATCGGCGGTGGCCGGGTTTGAACGGATTGGCATGCTGGCGGCCGACATGGTGCGGTCCGGCGATGTGGCAATGATTGATGCCGGCTCAACCGTGGCCCAGATTGCGCCGTTTCTGGCGGCCCGCACAACAAAACTGCCACGCACGTTTCTAACCAATTGCTATGCGGTGGTGCATGGCATGGCCGAACTTGCCGATCATGATGATGTTTTGATGTGTCCGGGCCAGTTTGATCGTCGTGAAAACGCGGTCTATGGCAACGATACCGTCGAATATCTGCGCCGTTTCCATGCCAATATTGCCTTTATCGGGGCATCGGGCATTTCGCGGCAGGGCTTTAGTGACGTTAACCGCCGGGCGGTGGCCGTTAAACGGGCAATGATGGAACGATCAGACGAAACCTGGCTGATGGTTGATCATACGAAGTTTGATCAACGTTATCTGGAAAATGTCGCCCCGCTTGAAGCGCTTACCGGCATCATCACGGATCGCAGACCCGAACCGGAATTCGCGTCCCAGCTTGAACGGGCGGGAATACGGCTTTTGGCATGGTGTGATGAAAAACATGGTCCGGCCTGAACCGACAAACAGATCGGTCAAACTACAATTTGGTCACGGTTGAGTTTGCGTTCGTCCTGATTCCAAACCATATTTCCCGGCACAGCGCGTTATTGTGTTGAATGCCGGGTTCCCGCCCCGGTCAGTTTGTTTCTGACACGGAGGATTATGATCGTGACCAATCCAGTGACCACCCGTACCGAACAGGACACCATGGGCGAAATTGATGTGCCTTCTGATCGGTATTGGGGGGCGCAAACCCAGCGATCCAGACAGAATTTCCGCATTGGCGGTGAACGCATGCCAGATGCCCTGATCAAGGCGTTCGGGGTTCAAAAACTGGCGGCTGCGCGCGCCAATGCCGCCCTTGATAACCTTGATCCGGAACTGGCCAAGGCGATTGAGGCCGCCGCATCCGAAGTGGCCGAAGGCAAGCTTTTGGATCACTTCCCGCTGGTTGTCTGGCAGACCGGATCGGGTACCCAGACCAACATGAACACCAATGAAGTCATCGCCAACCGGGCGTGCGAGATTTTGGGCAAGCCGATGGGCAAGCGCGAACCGGTCCACCCCAATGACCACGTCAATCGCGGCCAGTCATCGAATGACAGCTTCCCGGCGGCCATGCATATCGCCGCCGTGGTCGAGATCGAGGAAAAGCTGAAACCCGCCCTTAAACACCTGCGCACGACCCTTGACGCCAAGGTCGATGCATTTGGCGATATCGTCAAAATCGGTCGCACCCACATGCAGGACGCGGTGCCCCTGACCCTGGGGCAGGAATTTTCCGGCTATGCCGCGCAAATCGCACTCGGCCTTGATCGAATTGACGATGCGCTTAAACGTCTGCGTAAACTGGCACAGGGGGGCACCGCCCTTGGTACGGGGCTGAATGCGCCGGATGGCTTTGACGTTGAATTTGCCAAACAGGTGTCAAAAATCACCGGGCTTGAGTTTAGAACGGCGGAAAACAAGTTCGAAGCACTGGCCGCCCATGATGCCTGTGTTGAGATGTCGGGTGTCATGAATGTGCTGGCGACGTCGCTGATGAAAATCGGCAACGATATTCGTCTGCTTGGGTCCGGGCCGCGTTGTGGTTTTGGTGAGCTTGTCCTGCCCGCCAATGAACCCGGATCCTCGATCATGCCTGGCAAGGTCAATCCGACCCAGGCCGAGGCATTGACCATGGTCTGCGCGCAGGTGATGGGCAATCATGTTGCGGTCACGGTGGGTGGTTCGAACGGTCATCTGGACCTTAACGTGTTCAAGCCGGTGATTATTTATAACCTGCTGCAATCGATCCGCTTGATTGCCGATGCATCGGTCAGCTTTGCTGATAACTGCATTGCCGGGCTTGAGGCCGATCAGGAAAAGATCGCGCACTATGTCGAACAAAGCCTGATGCTGGTGACCGCCTTGGCACCGCATATTGGCTATGACAATGCGGCGGCCGTGGCCAAGAAGGCCCACAAGGAACGCAGCAGCCTGAAGGAAGCCTGCATCGCGCTTGGTTTCCTTGATGGCGATCGCTTTGATGAGCTGGTTCAGGCCCGCGACATGATCTGATGTGATGTTTTAAAGCATCGAAAAGCAAGGCCGGGCATCGCACCCGGCCTTATGTTTCCGCATGATGAAAAGTATGAAGACGACTGGACAAAACAGACCCCCTGCAATGATCAATGTCATTGCAGGTGTGGTTTAAATCGGGCATATCCAACCCATGATAACGTGCAAACGCCATAACCGCCGTTCGGGCGGAATTTCCCTGCGCCGTGTCGTTCAGACATGGCTGGTGGCGTTTGTTGTCTTGTTTGCGGGTGTCACCCAGTCCGGGCTGGTCCCAGCATTTCTCAGCGGGCAGGCCACCGGCATTGCGACTGCATCCGCGGCGGAAATCGCACCGGGTGGTGATTACGTTCTGATTTGCACCCCGGCTGGCATCAAGCTTGTATCTGCTGATACGCTTGAAGGTGTCGTGGCATCAAATGCGTCCGGTCAAACCGACGAAATGCCGGCCCATGCGTTTTGCCCGCTTTGTGCAAACCATCACGGGGCGATGGCGGCAATTGATTTGCCCTATGTCGCGCCGGTGCCGGTCATTCATGATGTCAGCTATGCCAAGGCGATTGCCTTTGTCGCGGTCAATGACATCCCGCGCGGTCGCCATTCCCGGGCACCCCCGGTTTCCATCTGATTTCAAAGACTGATCAAAACACGATTACTGAAATCGCAGACCTGCGGATGCAGGCTGCTAATTGGATGGAATATCATGAAAAAGCTTTTTGCAATTGTTGCGACCGTGGCGTCGCTGTTTATCGTTACCAACGCCTTTGCCGCCGATATCGAAGTCAAGGATGCCTGGGCCAAGGCATCCAAGGGCATGGTGCGCAATGGTGCGGCCTTCTTTGATGTTGTGAATACCGGGGCTGCCGACCGCATTGTTAGCGTGCGCAGTGATCTTGCGGAACGCACCGAACTTCACACCCACATCATGGAAAACAATGTCATGAAGATGCGCCAAGTTCAGGGTGGTGTTGAGGTGCCAATGCATGGCTCTGTGCAGTTCAAACCGGGCAGCTATCACGTCATGTTCATTGGCCTGAACAAGCCGCTTGAAGAAGGCGAGAAAATCGACATCACACTGGAATTCGAGAAGGCCGGTGATGTGCCTGTGACTATTGATGTTCTCAACACCATGGCGATGGGGCCGAACGGTGGTGCCGGCATGGGGCATGGTCATGGCAAGATGAAAATGAACAGCAACTAAGGTTGCACGGCAGCCGAATATTCAAAGGGGGAAGGTTTGCGCCGACCCCCTTTTTTCGTCATGATGGGGCAACCAAAACGGTCGGTTACAGGGAGCCCACCATGTCTGACGACATCACTATTGACGATCTGATCGCCAAGCTTGGCCTGCAACCCCATCCGGAGGGTGGCTATTACGCCGAGACCTTCAGGGCGTTTGAAACCTGTAATCCCGGCAATCGGTATCTGGGGGTGCGCAGCACGGGAACGGCGATCTATTACCTTCTGACGCGTGATACTTTTTCAGGCATGCATATCCTGACCAGTGACGAGATTTTCCATCACTATATCGGGGATGCCGTCGAACAGCTTCAGCTGTTTGAGGACGGCACGCACAAGCGGGTCGAGATCGGCAAGGATTTGCTGGCCGGGCAGAAACCGCAAATGGTGGTGCCGAAAAATGTCTGGCAGGGGGCGCGGCTTAAGCCCGGCGGCAAGTTTGCGCTTTTGGGCTGCACCGTTGCGCCGGGCTTTGATTTTGCCGATTTCTCTATGGGCAAACGCGCGGCACTGACAGCGAAATGGCCTGCCGCGTCCGAGCTGATTGCGGCATTGACGCGCGACTGATTTTCAGGCGAAAGTACGACGTCACCAACTTGGGGTTGTTTGGCGTGGCCGCCAGCCCCGAAATACAGGAATAGCCCCATGCAGCTCGACACCTGGCTTCTTTTTGCCGGGGCGGCAATCGCGTTGGCGATGGCGCCCGGTCCTAATAATCTTCTCGCGATGTTTAATGGCGCGCGGTATGGCGTATCGTCTGCTGCAGTGGGCGGAATTGGCCGTATTGTTACCTTTGCCCTGATGATTGTGGTGACTGCGGCCGGGCTTGGTGTGGTGCTTGCTGCGAGTGAAACAGCCTTCCTTGTGATCAAATGGGGTGGCGCGGTTTATCTGGTCTGGCTTGGTCTTAAAAGCTGGTTTGCCAAGGTCAATGACAGTGATGAAACGACTGGCCCGGCCGAGCTTATGGTCAATCCGGGGCCGTTTAATCTGGCAAAGACCGAGTTCCTGACCGCGATTGGCAATCCCAAGGCGATCCTGATCTTTACGGCCTTCTTCCCGCAATTCCTTGATCCGGCTGTGGCATACGGGCCGCAATTCACGGTCATGGGCGTGACATTCATTGCCATGGAAACCAGCGTTTTGCTGGCCTATGGATTGTTGGGCGGGCAGGTCAAGGGCCTGATCAAGTCAGCCCGACATATGCGGATGCTCAACCGTGTTTCGGGCACGCTTCTGGTCGGGGCGGGTGTTTTGCTGGCACTCACCGACCGGTCACGCACGACGGCCTAATTCAGGCAAGATATCCTCAGAAATGCGCAGGGGCGCAGCTTTGTTAAAAGCGCGCCCCCTTGCTCCCTTGTCTACCTGGATAGCTGTTAGGCTTTCCGGGCGATCGCCTGTTGTCAGGCGATTTCTTCGACCCGATGACACGCCACTTCGCGGCCCTCGAAATTGCGCAGTTCCGGGCGAACTTTTGCGCATTCCTCGGTCGCAAACGGGCAGCGTTTATGAAACGCACAGCCCGATGGCGGGTTGATCGGTGATGGCAACTCGCCAGTCAGCGGTTCTGCCTTCACACGTTGTGTCGGATCGATCTTTGGTGCCGACGCCAGAAGCGCCCGTGTATAGGGGTGCAGCGGCTTGGCAAAGATCTCGTCAGTTGGTCCCTTTTCAGCGACGCGACCGAGATACATCACCATGACGTCATCTGCAATATGTCTGACGACAGAAAGATCATGCGAGATGAAAACATAGGCGACATTCATCTCTTCCTGCAGGTCCATCATCAGGTTCAGAACCTGTGCCTGTACCGATACATCAAGGGCCGATACCGGCTCGTCCGCGACGATGACTTTCGGCTCAAGGATCAGGGCACGGGCAATCGCGATACGCTGACGCTGACCACCGGAAAACATATGCGGATAACGCTGATAGAATTCCGGACGCAGGCCAACCTTTGCCATGGTGGCATGAACGCGTTCTTCACGTTCCTTGCGGCCAAGATTATCCATGTTCAAAAGAACCGGCTCGGCCAGGATCTGGCCAACCTTTTTGCGCGGGTTCAGCGATCCATAGGGGTTCTGGAAGATCATCTGAACGGTGCGGCGGAACTGCTTGGCTTCCTTGTCAGACAGATTGCCAACAGCATTACCGTTCAGTTTCAGCGCGCCCGAGGTCGGCTTTTCGATCAGGGTTAGCTGACGGCCAAGGGTCGATTTGCCACAGCCAGATTCACCGACAACTGCAAGGGTCTTTTGCGATTCAAGTGTAAAGGAAACACCATCAAGCGCCTTGACCATGGCACTGGGTTTGCCAAAGCCACGATTGACCTCGTAGTGACGGACAAGATCATCGGATTCCAGAAGCGGAACACCGGGTTTGGTATCCAGAAAACTCATTACACAGTCTCCCCGGTGGTCGTATCAGCGGTCAGGCCGGTCGGCTGGCCCTGATCATTTAGCGGATAGAAGCAACGCACATCGCGGCCATTGAAGTCGGTGACCTCCGGGCGCGATTTCACGCAGCGTTCATTGGCATAACGGCAACGCGGTGCCAGAAGGCAGCCCTGCGGGCGGTCATACTGACCGGGAACCACGCCAGGGATGGTCCGAAGACGGTCATGGCCTTCGGATCGTTCCGGCAGCGCTTCGAGCAGCGCCTGCGTATAGGGATGGCGCGGGGCTGCAAAGATGCTGTCAGCCGGGCCACTTTCAAACAGCTGACCGGCATACATCACCTGAATGCGGTTGGCGGCCTCCGACACCAGTGCCAGATCGTGGGTGATCAGGATCAGGCCCATGTCGCTGTCTTCTTGCAGTTTCAGCAACAGATCAATGATTTGGGCCTGAATGGTCACATCAAGGGCCGTGGTCGGCTCGTCGGCAATCAAAAGGCGCGGGTTACACGCAATCGCCATGGCTATGACGATACGCTGGCTCATGCCGCCTGACAGCTGATGCGGGTAGGCGGTCATGCGCGACTTCGGATCGGGAATGCCGACCTGGTTTAAAAGATCAAGCGTGCGTTCACGACGTTGCTTCTTGTTGCCGCCCTCATGGACCTTAAGGGCCTCCATGATCTGGGCTTCGACCGTGAAGCACGGATTAAGGGCCGACATCGGATCCTGAAAGATCATGGCAATGTCTTTGCCGGTGATCTCGCGACGGCGTTTTGCAGGCATGGTGATCAGATCCTGACCATCAAAGGTCAGGGCATCCGCGGTCACGCGGCCGGGAAAATCAATCAGACCCATCACGGCAAGCGATGAAACCGATTTACCCGAACCGGATTCCCCGACGATGCCAAGGACTTCGCCGCGATCAACAGAGTAGCTTACGGAATCAACAGCGCGAAACGGCTTGTCTTCGGAGCCGAACTCGACTGTCAGGTTTTTTACTTCGAGAAGAGCCATGACTTACCGTTTCATCTTGGGATCAAGGGCATCGCGCAGGCCATCACCCATCAGGTTGAAGGCAAGCACGGTGACAAGGATGCATAGGCCGGGGAAGGTGATTACCCACCAAGCGGAGCCCACAAATTCACGGGCCTCGGACAGCATGGTGCCCCATTCCGGCAGCGGCGGCTGCGCGCCAAGGCCAAGGAAGCCAAGGGCAGCAGCGTCAAGGATCGCACTTGAAATACCAAGCGTGCCCTGCACGATCAGCGGTGCCATGCAGTTCGGCAGGATGTTGACGAACATCTGGCGGACATGACCGGCACCGGCAATCTGCGATGCGATGACATATTCCTTGTTAAGTTCCGATACGACCGACGCACGGGTCAGGCGCACATAGTGCGGCAACTGGACGATGGCGATGGCCAGCATCGCGTTTTCAAGCCCCGGGCCGAGGATGGCAACAATCGCCAGCGCCATGATCAGGCTGGGCAGGGCCAGCATGATGTCCATCAGGCGCATGACGCCGACTTCGATCCAGCCGCGGAAGTAACCGGCAACCATACCAAGCACGATACCGGCAATCATCGACAGGATCACGACGACGACACCGATCGAAACCGACAACTGAGCGCCGTGGATCAGGCGCGACAGGATGTCACGACCAACCGCATCAGTGCCAAGGATGTAACGGGGATCGGCACCTTCCATCCAGATCGGCGGTTTCAGAAACGCGGTACGGTCCTGTGCGACCGGATCGAACGGTGCGATCCATTGTGCGGTCACGGCCAGAAACAGAATGATCGCAATCACGATCAAACCGGCAAAGGCACCGCGGTTCTTTTTGAAATAGTCCCAAGTTTCGCGCATCGGGCTCGGCGGTGCGCCGACGGGCTCAACGGCTGCTTCGGCAACGTTTGAGGCCTGTGCTGCGGACGGGGTGGTGTTATCGCTCATCTCACAGCTCTCCTTAGCGCTTGTAACGGATACGGGGGTTAATAATCCCGTACAGAACGTCAACGATCAGGTTCACGGCCATCACGAGGAAGGCAATCATCAGAATGCCACCCTGAATGGTCGGATAGTCGCGACGGTTCATGGCTTCGATGATCCATTTGCCGATACCCGGCCAAGAGAAAATCGTCTCCGTCAGGATTGCACCAGCCAGCAGCACGCCGACCTGAAGGCCGATCACCGTGATTACCGGGATCAAGGCATTACGCAGCGCATGAACCATGATTACCCGCATCGGTGCCAGACCTTTGGCGCGTGCAACGCGGATATATTCCTCGCCCAGGACTTCCAGCATCGAGGAGCGCGTCATACGCGCAATCACCGCCATCGGAATAGTGCCGAGTGCAACTGTGGGCAGGATCATATGGCTGAGTGCACTGGTGAAAGCGCCTTTCTCACCGCTCAGGAGGCTGTCGATCAGCATGAAACCGGTCACCGGCTCAAAGAAATACATGACCGATATTCGACCCGAGACCGGCGTCCAGCCCAAGGTGGTCGAGAAGAACATGATCAGAAGCAGCGCCCACCAGAAAATCGGCATCGAATAGCCTGTAAGGGATACAGACATTGTCAGGTGGTCGAGCCACTTCCCGCGATTAATGGCGGCAAGCACCCCCAGCGGAATGCCAAGGATCACGGCAAACAGGATACCCATGACTGCAAGTTCGACCGTCGCCGGGAACAGGGTCAGGAATTCGTCCAGAACAGGTTTCTTGGTTACAAAGGATTTGCCAAGATCCCCTTGGAATACGCCCATCAGATAATCGAAATACTGAACGATCAGTGGCTGGTCGAAACCATACTGAGCCTGAAGCTCTGCATATCGCTCAGCATCGACACCACGTTCACCAGCCATCATCAGGATGGGATCACTGGGAATGAGGCGGATCAGGAAGAATACCAAAAGGGTGACACCGAAGAAGGTCGGGATGATGTCCCCCAAACGGCGAAACAGGAATCCTAGCATGCCATCGGGCCTTTATTGTGTCCGCACACATTAAGGATGCAGGCGGACGTCTCTCTCTTTTGCGAAATTGCAAAGAGGCCCGGAAAACCGGGCCTCTCTGATCAGGTTTTGATACGCTTATTCAGCGAGATCTACACCATAGAAGATGTGACCACCGAACGGATCGATTTTGTAGTCAACAACTTCGCTGCGGATCGGTTCGAACACGATCGAGTGTGCGATGGTTGCCCACGGTGCTTCGCGTTTGAAGACCAGCTGAGCTTCTTCGTACAGACGGGTACGCTCGAGAACGTCTGCAGTGGTTTTTGCCTGCTGAATCAGGTTATCGAACTCTTCGTTGCACCACTGTGCACGGTTCGCACTACCAACTGCGTCACAGCCAAGAAGAACTGCGAGGAAGTTGTCGGGGTCACCGTTATCACCGGTCCAACCGAGCATGAAGGTACCCTGTTCACCTTTTTTGGTGCGATCAAGGTATTCACCCCATTCGTAGGATACGATCTCGGCGTTCACACCAATTGCAGCCCAGTCAGCCTGAACGAGTTCAGCCATACGGCGTGCGTTCGGGTTGTAAGGACGCTGAACCGGCATCGCCCAGATGTCGGTGGTGAAGCCGTCCGGATAACCAGCTTCTGCCAGCATCGCTTTGGCTGCTTCCGGATCATACGGGTCATCAACGGTGTCGTTGTTGTAAGACCAGATGGTCGGCGGGAGCGGGTTTTTCGCAGCCGAACCGGCACCCTGATAAACACCTTCGATGATGGCGTCTTTGTTGATCGCCATGTTCAGTGCTTTACGGACTTTCGGGTCGGTGAACGGTTCTTTCTGGGTGTTGTAGCCCAGATAGCCAACGTTCAGACCTTCTTGGCTCATCAGGTTGATGTCGGCATCTGCTTCCATCTCTTCCAGATCGGCCGGGTTCGGGAACGGCATGACATGACATTCGCCAGCTTTCAGCTTCTGGTAGCGAACGGTGCTGTCCGGGGTGATTGCGAAGATCAGGTTATCGATTGCTGCTTTGCCTTCCCAGTATTCCGGGAATGCTTTGTAACGGATAACCGCATCTTTCTGATAGGCAACGAGCTGGAACGGACCGGTGCCGACCGGGTTCAGGTCAACATTTTCCGGGGTGCCTGCTTCCATCATCTTGTCAGCATATTCAGCCGACAGAACAGATGCGAAGTCCATGGCCATGTTGGCGATGAACGGTGCTTCCGGACGGTTCAGAACGAATTTAACGGTTTGATCGTCAACCTTGACGATGTCCTTGACCAGATCGCCCATCGACATCGAGTTGAAGTACTCGTAACCGCCGCCCGATACACCATGATACGGGTGCTCGGTGTCAAACTGACGCATGAAGGTGAAGATCACGTCATCAGCATTGAAATCACGGGTCGGGGTGAAGTCTTCGGTGGTGTGGAATTTCACGCCTTCACGCAGGTTGAAGGTATATTCCAGACCATCAGCCGAAACGTCCCAGCTGGTCGCAAGACCCGGAACGATGGTGGTGGTACCGCGCTTGAACTGTACGAGGCGGTTGAAGACCTGACGCGAAGACGCATCGAAGGTCGTACCTGCAGTGTAAAGCTGCGGGTTGAAGCCTTCCGGGCTACCTTCCGAGCAGTATACCAGGGTTTTTGCCGAAGCGGCAGTCGGAGCAGCAAGTGCGGTGGCTGCAAGCAGGCCTGCACCAAGTGCCACTTTGACGAAATTCGCTTTCATTAAATGCCTCCCTCAAGGCTGGTCCGAGCAAATCAATGCTGTCCGCGTGACATTTGATCCGGTCACGTTTGACAGCATATTTTGCAACGGACGAGGTTTACCCGATCCAACAGGTATGAATGTTGGCAATCGACGAGGGAAAGTAATCAGGGTTTCTGCGTATCGTCAACGGTTCCTGCGGGATTTTACGTAGTGCGACCGCAGGTTCGAATGATGAATTTAAGTCAAGTATTTGTTATTTTTATGAAATTCACTGTCCGGTTTCATCATTGCAGCAGTGCATTTTTTTCAAGGCTCGGCGGGTGAAATCGGTAAATCACGTGTTTAAAATGTGCTTTTGAACGATTCATATCTTATTGAATCATAATGATTCGTTTGATTTCACCCGGCCTTTTTGCCTCAATTTCTACCCTAGAGTGGTATTGAGTTTGGTGATTTGCACGATATCCGCGTTCCACGCCGCAACAAATCGATAAACATCGGCGCCAAGCGACGGCCAGCCGTGAAACATAAGACCGGCATCACGCAATTTTCCGGCAAGCTCCGGGGACATTTTGACAAACAGCTCATTGCCCTCTGCCGCATGCGTAAGTGTTGCGCCCTGTTTGATCAGGACGTCGGCAAGGGCCTGCGCTGCTGCGTTGGCATGGGCGGCATTTTTCAGCCAGACATCATCCTTGGTATAGGCCAGAAGTTGGGTCGCCAGATAGCGGTGCTTGGAATGCAGATGGCCACTGCGTTTGCGCGCCTGCTCGATCCGGGGTTTCAAGCTGGTGTCAAAAAGAACAATGGCATCAACCGCCATCGCACCATTTTTGGTCGCGCCAAAGCTGAGGGCATCGACGCCGGCTTTCCAGGTGACATCGGCCGGATGGCATTTGAGATGTGCCATCGCATTGGCAAACCGCGCCCCGTCCATAAACAGGCGCAGGTCATGCTTGCGGCAGACCTCGCCAATCGCCTTGACGTCATCAACCGTGTAAACCGCACCAAGTTCGGTGGCCTGTGTGATCGCCACACATTCAGGCGACACCGAATGCACACCGCGATCAACCAGACCGCTGACAAAGCCATCAAGGCCATCTGCTTCAAGCTTTGCCGCCGGGCCATCCATCGGCAAAAGCTTCGCGCCGCCCGTGAAGAAGGCAACGCCCGTGCTTTCATCCTCGTTGATGTGGGCTTCATGGTGGCAAACCACCCCGCCATAAGGCGAAACAAGCGCAGATAAGCTGATACAGTTTGCCGCAGTGCCGGTTGCAACCGGGATGACGGCAACTTCCTTGTCAAACAGCTCGGAAAAGGCAGCATCGAGTTGCTGGCTGAGATCGTCACCGCCATAGGCCGGCGCATTGACAGACGCGTCCTTTGTCAGGGCTTCCAGAATTTCCGGGCAAAAGGGCGATACATTGTCCGAGGCAAAATTCATCTTAAATCTCGTCGTTTTTTGGTGGCATTGGGGCGGTGATATCACATGCAACCGGGCGGCATGGCAAGGCTGTGCTATTGACCAACGGTTTCCGGCAAGGCTTCGATCATCTCGATCGGACTATTCCAGGCACAGACAAACCGATAGGCATCCGGACCAAGTGACGGCCAGGGGCGGAATACAATACCTGCATCGCGGAGCTTTTCGGCCAACACATTGGTCATGAGAATAAACAGCTCGTTCCCCTGGGGAACAAAGGCCGGCTTTGCCCCCATGCTTGAAAGGGATTTGGCGAGTGCCTGTGCGGCTGCGTTGGCGTGACGGGCATTGCGCAGCCACAAATCATCTTCAAGATAAGCCAGAAGCTGTGTGGCAAGATAGCGGTGCTTGGAAAACAGATGGCCTCCGCGCTTGCGGTTCTGTTCCGTTTTGCGCCGGAGTTTCGGATCAAACAGTACGATCGCATCAACAGCCAACGCACCGTTCTTGGTCGCGCCAAAGCTCAGGACGTCAACACCGGCTTTCCAAGTGATTTCAGATGGGGGGCAATCAAGGGCGGCAACCGCATTGGCAAAACGCGCCCCATCCATGAAAAGCCGCATATTGTGTTTTTGGCAAACCGATCCAATCGCCTGAATTTCATCAACGCCATAGACGGTACCGAATTCCGTGCTTTGCGTGATCGCAACACATTCCGGATCAACCGAATGCATGCCGTTTGAAACATGGTTGGTCAAATAGGCATCCAGTGCGTCTGCTTCGATCTTTGCCGAAGGCCCGTCAATCCCCAGCAGCTTCGCCCCGCCGCCGTAAAAGGCGACACCTGTGGATTCCGTGACATTGATATGGGCGTGGTGATGACAGACCACGCCGCCAAACGGCGACACCAGCCCAGAAAGCCCAATGACGTTGGCCGCCGTTCCGGTTGCAACCGGCACGACGGATACATCACGCCCGAACAATTCTGAAAAAGCAGCATCAAGCTTTTGGCTTTTGTCATCCGCGCCATAGGGCAGGGCGCTGGCATCACTTTCGGCGGCGATAGCCGCAAGGATTTCCGGACAGATCGGGGTGACATTGTCAGATGAAAAGTTCATTGGGGCCTCAAAGGGATGACGTAAAAAGGCGCGCAGTTTGGCAAGGCAATGCTGTTTGGTGGTTGGCCAAGATTGTTTGGATTTTGCGTGCTTGGCAAGTAAGCTATTTGCTGGTGGCGATGAATACGCCATCCCAATCGGCTGGTGGGGGCGTTTCTTTGAACAAAGCGATGCGGCTGGCGTAAAGATCATAAAGGTCGCCAAGCTTCGCAAAATCGCTTGATGCCTGCTGGCATTCTGCGATCAAATTTTCGGCCTCATCCCAGTTTCGGGCGCGATAGGCCGAAAGCATGGCCGCGTGCAAATCGGCGAAGTTTTTGAACTGCGCTGATGCCGCCATGTCCTTATCGCCCAGCAGGGCAAAGACATGCAGTGCTTCGCTTTTGCCCTTAACGGTGATCAAATCGAGTTCGATCAGTGCGAAATCATTACCAATCCGTTTGGCAACATCCTCGCCCAGAACGACATCGACGCCATAGTTCTTTGATTGTCCCTCAAGCCGGGATGCAAGGTTAACCGCATCGCCCAGCACCGAATAATCAAAGCGCTGATCCGATCCCATATTGCCGACAAGACAATCGCCGCAATTGATCCCGATGCCGACATTGAGCGGCAGGAAGGGCTCATTGGCCTGTTCTGCTTCCTGTTTGCGCTCGTCATTAAGCTTTTCAAGCGCATGTCGCATCGCAAGCGCGCTGTCACAGGCATTATGGGCATGGTTTTTAACATCCAGTGGCGCGTTCCAGAACGCCATGATGCAGTCGCCCATATATTTATCAATCGTGCCCTCACGGTTCAGGATGCAGTCGCTCAGCGGTGTCAGAAGCCTGTTGATCAGGCGTGTCAGGCCTTGTGGATTGGATTTGAAACCTTCCGAGATGGCGGTAAATCCGCGGACATCACAGAACATCAGGGTCATGTCACGGGTTTCCCCGCCCAGTTTCAGACGCTCGGGATGTTCGGCCAGTTGCGCCACCAATGCCGGTGACAGATAGTTGGCAAAGGCGGCGCGCACCTGACGGCGTTCACCTTCGGTGCGCATGAAACCAAGCGAACTGGTCGCAAGATAGACGGCTGCCAAACCGACAATCGGATAGAGCGGATCGATGAGTACGAGTTTATCTGAGTAGGCCCACCAGGAAATGCCGATCGCGCTGGTGGCAATCGCCAGACCAATCACCGCCGGCCAGACCGCACCAAGCCGTGGGACTGCCAGAATAAAAAACATGCCGACGATCAGAAGGACCAGCATTTCGACCTCCGCCGCCCAATAGGGACGGGTAAGGAAATGCTCAAGCAGCATCTGTTCAAGCATCTCGGCATGTACTTCGACCCCGGGGATCACGCGATCAAGCGGGGTGGAGCGCAAATCAAGCAACCCGGCCGCACTCGTCCCCAGCAGGACCATTTTATTTTGAAGGATGTCGGTTCCGACTGATCCGTTAAGGATATCTGTCGCCGACAGGTACCGGTCCTTCTGATGGCCGGTAAAATGCACCCACATATACCCGGCACGATCCGTCGGGATGGTCAGGGCACCAACGCGAACGGACGCGATGCCTTCCGAGTTGGTCCAGCGTGTGCTGCCGCTCGCCCCGGACATCCGCACCAGCATGGTCTTGGGGGCATTTTGTAAAACGCGCAGCATCTCAAGGCTGAGTGTCGGATAGACCGGCTTGCCAATCCCTGGCTGTTCATGATCGATGGCAGCCATCAACGGTACACGGCGTACAATCCCGTCCTGACCTGGCGAGACGTTCACCAGCGCATTGCCAGTTGCAGCCGCCTCGATAACATCAAGGTTTTTGGCTGCACTTGGCAAGACCGGAACGAAATCCGAAAGCGTGCGACCTGCTTCGCCGGCTGCACTGAAATTCCCGACCTGGCGGGGAAGGGCATCAAACTCACCATTGCGGAGCTGAACCGCGGTGACCACGTTGCCAGTACCCTTGATGAATTGGGCAAATAGCTGGTCGTGGTCGGGCAAGGCCTTTGCCATTTCCGCAATACGGTCACGTTCGGTGCTTTGCGGCCAATCGTCGATCACGCGTGATGGTGATGTACGATCAGGCTCGGCAAAAACCATATCAAAGCCAACAACAATCGCCCCATTGGCGCGCAGGCGATAAAGCAATTCCGAAAGCTTGGTACGCGGCCAAGGCCATTGGCCCTCACTTGCCAAGCTGCGCTCATCAATATCGACAATCCGCACGCCGACATCTTCATAAGCGCGCGGTGCAATTTGTTGATAAAGATCGAAAACCGTTAAACGCAGCTGATCAATCACCGGCACATTCTGCCAGCGCAAAATGATGCAGGTGAAGAGTATGGCCAGCGGAACGATATATTGCAGTCCGGTCATAAGACCGAATTTTCTCAGACCCATGATTGTGCCTTTGATCGAAGGATCAAGAGGATCAATTCAATGTCCCGGATGATGCATTTCCGTTCGGAACGTTCGTGGTCTTCACATTGAAATCGACATGTGTCGCATCCGTAAATGTCGCAGACGGATTACAGTTCATCGTATTGCAGGCGGCGTTATAGCTAAAAGCGCTGTTGTCGAAGGCGACATTTCCGGAACTTGCTGAGTAGTCGAAACCGGAAAAGGATGCCGATCCTCCTGTCCCTACGCCATCATTGATGCTGGTAAATGAAACATCGATCTTTCTGTTTGCGTAATCGACCGTTGTCGAGAAACTGTAAGAAATTCCGCCGCCACTGACATTCAAGGTGCCTGTTGTGGCGCTACCACTCATTACCTGACGAAGTCCGTCATAGTTAAATGGGTCAGATGAGCCGCCTGAACTGCTTGTATTGTTGACCAGATTATTATTCAGGATCGACGTGGTTTCAGCGACATTTTGGGCGCTGTTGACTGTTCCAATTTGCGCCATGGCGACGTCAACGGCCTGCGCGCTGGTTGCGCCGGTCTGGTTTTGCGCCTGTCCGGTTTGCTGGCTCGTGACAACAGGCTGCTGCGTGGTGGATGAGGTCGAGTTTGCACCTGCACCGGAATCCGAGCCACCACCAAGTGATGCGGTGCGGACAACATTTGCTGAAAAATCAAACGTTGCGGCACTGGTCGGGAAACGTGTGGGCGTGGTGACATTGTTGTCTGAAACAAAGACGCCAAAATTTTCGCCAGTCACGCGTTGTGAGCCGCCATTCTGGTTAAAGGCGGCAAAGGCGCCGGGCCGTGATGTCGTGTCATTACGCGAAAGACCGGGTCCTTGGTTCACCGCCATGAAAACCAGCTGGTTTGCGGTGTTTGCGTCGGTGGTATCAAAACTGCCCGGCACGATTTCGTTTGCTTGTTCGGCGGTCATGGAGCGGATCAGGCCAATGGTGCCGCGAATACCGATGGAGCCGACCGGCAGGTTCACATCCATGCTCGATGGATTGTTGAGCGGGATTTTGCCGGTGACAAAGCGCATCACACCTTTGGCCATATCGGCGACAATGCGTCCGTCGCCGGTGGCCGGGTCATAGACGAACTCGTCAATCGCAACGTCGCTGTTCGGGCCGATGGTAAAGACCGTTTCGTCAAGCAACAGGACCTGCATGCCCGAGTTGGCCGATGTAACGATCCGATCCCCCAGATAGACCGGCATGCCACTTTCAACCAGAATGCCGACTTCGCCGGTGACTTTGGAAAGTGTGATTTCGCCGGTTACAGCGGCCGAGACGCCCGCCATTTCGGCTTCAAGTTCTGCACTGGCGGGTTTTGGCGCCATCAAGATTGTTGCGGCAATCAAAGGTGCGCAAAGCAGCGTTTTGCCGGCAAATCGACGGATTGTCGCATTCGATTTCAGGGGCGAATATTTGGCCTTATGCATCACTAGAACTCCCAGCGGCGTGTCAGAAATACCTGTGCACGTGCGTTATGGTATTCGTAGTTGGGAATGTTTGATTTTGTGTTCAGATACTCACCGGTGACCGACCAGTTGATCGGTGCCAGAAAGCCAAGTATCTGATTTGCCGTTTCGCTATCCCCAAACAAGTCGGTCGGCAATATCGTCGCAAGCGGTGCACCGTATGTCAGGCGGATCCGAGTGCTGCGATCCGTGCGATGTTGCGGCGAATTGCCGGTCGTCAGAAAATCCGGATCCCGGTACTGGTCCATGCCATAGCGAATACTTCCGCTGATGTAACTTCCCCCGCCAAACAGATAAGCATGGATCAGCTCGCCGCTCAAGCTATTGTAACTATAATAGTTTCTGGCGGCATCCTTCATCCCGGCCGCAAAATTCAGCGTCGTACGATGATTTGGCGACCAATTGTAGTTGCCCCCGATCCGTGCGCCATAGCGCTGACCGGAATGCAAGCGAAGCGCACTGGATTCAGATGTGTTCTGATATCGCTCGTCAGAATAGGTGATATCGCCGTTGAGGTTAAAGAACGGGCGCACGTTCCAGTCCAGCCGCAGGCGGCCGGTTCTGGCGGTCAGGTACTTCTCGCGCGAAAGCGACTGCGCGGTCTGGCTGAGTGTCGGGGTCAGCATCCAGTATCCGCCGCGAATACGTGTGCCGATTTCTGCCGAAAAGGATCCAAGGTCCAGCGCGTCGAGCTGAACCTGGTCACTGCCATAGCCGGTTAAACTTGCAAAAACCTCGTGACCTTCCTGATAGCCAAGATCATAGCTGACGTCATAGCGAAGCGCCCCGATATAGGCGATGTCGTTGTTGGGTTTGTCTTCGCTTGCGGTGATGGTCGTCGGTGTGCCGGTCAGAAGCTGGACCTTGTCGTTCGGGGCCGCGTTGCGGTTGCTGTCAATCTGGCTTCCCAGTGTCAGGGTCAGGCTTTGGGACAAGCGCTTGCGGCGGCGCTCGATGGCGCTGACATACTGACGGATATTGGCTTCGACATCTGGCGAGATATCCATTTGCAACAGGCGATCAAACTGGCTGCGGGCCTCGTCCAGGCTATCAAGGCGATAAAGAACAATCGCGTAATAAAGGCGTACCGGTGCCAGATCCGGGTCCAGAACAAGAATGCGTTCAAGGGTTGCCGATGCCCCGCGGACGTCGCCACGCGCCAGCTGGGCCTTGGCCCAGCGGAAGTTGAGGACGATGTCATCGGGATTTGCAAGGATGTCGGCATAGGTGATGTCGCCGCCATCATCGGTACTCAGCAGAAAGTTAGCCCGTGCGGTTACGTCGGTGAGTCGCTCGAAATCTTCGGAAAACTGGCGTGCTTCGTCTGTGCGCACATCAATGCTTTGCTGTGCGCTTACCCCGGTTGTTCCGATTGCAAGCGACGTTAGACCCGCTGCAATCAGCGCGGTAACGTACTGCCATCTGCCTGTCGTCAAACTGCTTTCCTACCATTGGCAGGTCAGGACCGTCATCGGGTACACGTAATGTCAGCAGAAAGTTTGGCGACGAAACCCGAATGGCGACCATAACCTGTTTGGAAACGATCAAATCAGATTATGGTCTTTGAAAAGACAGGGATAGCCATTCGGCAGGTTGGTGTTGCCATGTGTGGGTGGATAGTATTTCGCACCTTGCGTATAGTGAATTTATCGAAAGGTGGTTTTGCTCCTATCCATAGGTCACCCAGGGTTATACTGCGGTCCCGCCGACGGTCAGACCATCAATGCGGAGCGTCGGTTGCCCGACACCAACAGGAACACCTTGCCCGTCCTTGCCACAGGTACCGATACCATCATCAAGCGCCATGTCATTGCCGATCATGGAAACCTTGGTCAGGCTGTCTGGCCCGTTGCCGATCAGGGTCGCGCCCTTGACCGGTGCGCCAAGCTTGCCATCCTCGATCAGATAGGCTTCGGAGGCCGAGAACACGAATTTGCCAGATGTAATATCGACCTGACCACCGCCAAAGTTGACGGCATAGATGCCCTTTTTGACCGAGGCCAGAATTTCTTCCGGCTCCTTGTCGCCACCGAGCATATAAGTGTTGGTCATGCGTGGCATCGGGGCGTGGGCGTATGATTGGCGACGTCCGTTACCGGTGGATTTGACACCGGTCAGGCGCGCGTTCAGGCGATCCTGCATAAAGCCCTTGAGGATGCCATCCTCGATCAGGACGGTTTTCTGGGTTGGCGTGCCTTCATCATCAATGGACAGCGACCCGCGACGGTCATGGATGGTGCCATCATCAACCACCGTCACACCCGGCGATGCTATCCGCTGGCCCAGAAGCCCGGCAAAGGCAGAGGTGCCCTTGCGATTGAAATCACCTTCAAGGCCGTGACCGATGGCTTCGTGCAGCAAAATGCCCGGCCAACCCGGGCCAAGCACCACGGTCATTTCACCCGCCGGTGCGGCGACTGAATCAAGGTTCACAACCGCCTGACGGAGCGACTCATCAACCGCCTTTTTCCAGGTTTTCTCATCAAAGAACCCGTCATAACCAATCCGGCCACCTTCGCCGTGTGATCCGGTTTCCATGCGATCGCCCTGTTTGACAACGACCGAGACGTTAAAACGCACAAGCGGGCGAATATCGCCAATACGCTGTCCGCCGGAACGCCAGATTTGCACGGCCTGCCAGTTGCCTGAGATTGAGGCGGAAACCTGTACCACACGCGGGTCACGCGAACGCGCATAGGCATCAATCTGGGCCAAAAGGTCGACCTTGGCCTCAAATGTGGCCTCACCCAGCGGGTTCACGTCGGAATAAAGCGATACGTTCGTACCGATTGATCCCAGATCAACCTTGCCCGAGCGGCCCGAGCCAACCGCCTTGACGGTTTCGGCGGCACGCGCAACCGCGTCATTGGAGAGTTCGTTGGAATGCGAAAAGGCGGTCGCCTCGTCGGCAACAGCGCGCAGGCCAAAGCCCTGTGCGGTATCAAAGTTCGCACTGCGCAGGCGGCCATCATCCCAGACAAGGCTTTCGGATTGGCGATATTCAAGGAACAGTTCCCCGTCTTCGGCAGCGCTGAGTGCATCATTGACCTGTGTTTCAAGCCGGTCGCGATCAAGATCACCCTTGGCGAAAAACAGATTGTCGGTGGTGCGAAGATCGGTCATGGAACCTCCTTGGGGCCGCGATAACACGGCCAGAGAAAATGTCTTTCCCTGTACGATAATTCAGTTGAGGCAGTATTATCCCTTACTCAATTTAGGGTTTCTGATGCCTTCGACTTTCATCTATACAGGTACTTGTTCGGGCAGAGGACAAAGCAATGGCCCGAGTGGTTTATATAGACTGCAATAACCAATTATGAAAGCCCGTGGCAATGTTTGTCGAACATCCCCAGCGCGTCGCCCTTCATAATGAAATCCATGCCCGACCGTTTGGTGGTGTGACTAGCCCGGCGCGGTGTTCCTGCCTTGCCTTTCAAACGGGCGAAGACCTTGATGACGCGGTGCGCGACCACTTCACCGCCTTTTGCCACCGCTACAGCCTGACGCCACCAGCTGCAGATCAAAAATATTTCGAAGCCGCCTGTGATGGATTTTCCGTCATCTGGGAACGGCACGCGGAATTCACGGTCTATGTCTTCAAACGCACCGAGCCATTCGATAACCCGTTCGAAGACCCGGTGATCAATCTTGTGCCGCGCGACTGGCTTGATGAAACACCGGGACAATTGCTGGTGGGGTTGCATATCGTCGTCGACAAGGCTGAGCGGAGTGAGGATGAGCTTTCCCGGCTGTTTGATCACAATGGCCTGACCGGCAGCCGCATATTGGGGGGCACGGCACAGGTCTGGACGGATTTTCGCCTGCATGGCGATGGATTTGGGCGCATCCTGATCAAGGATTGCGGCCTCGAACACCTTCAGGCCGGGCGTCTGGTGCAGCGGCTTAAGGAAATTGAGGTCTATCGCATGATGGCGCTGCTGGCCTTTCCGTTGGCACATACGGCGACACCCAAGGTATCGGAAATCGATACCCGCCTGTCGGAAATCACCGCTGAAATGGCGAGTAAAACCCAGACCAATGACGAAGAAACACTCGCCAAACTGACCGACCTTGCCGCCCAGACCGAGGAAATGGCAGCCTCGCTCAATTACCGGTTCAGTGCAGCGCGGGCCTATTACCGCATCGTACAGGCGCGCCTTGGCGAACTGCGCGAAGAACGCATCGAAGGCATGCAAACCATTGCCGAATTCCTTGAACGCCGCTTGGCGCCAGCAATGCGGACCTGCCAGAATATCGGCGATCGGCTGGAAGTTCTGTCAAAGCGTGTCGCGCGAGCCAACAACCTGCTGCGCACCCGTGTTGATATCCTGCTTGAGGCGCAAAACCGCGACCTTCTGGCCAGCATGGACCGGCGTGTGAAACTGCAACTGCGCCTGCAACAAACCGTCGAAGGTTTGTCGGTGGCCGCCATCACCTATTATGCGGTCGGGCTTCTGGGTTACCTGTTCAAGGCGATCAAGGATACCGGCGTTCCGATCAACGACCGGGTTGCCACCGGTGTTGCCGTGCCACTGGTGCTGGGCGCGATCTGGTTTTCGATGCACCGCATCCGCAAGGCGCTGCATCGTGCCGATGACTAACTAACGATACGTCCGCGACTTAGGCCGTATCGCGCAGTTTGTAGGCGGCATAGGTTGTAGTCCCAACCAGAACAACCGCACCGGCCTGATGGGCGACACCCAGCGGTAGCCACACGACGCTCAGAAGCGTTGTGATGCCAAGCGTGACCTGCAGGCAGGCCGCAAGCAGAACCAGATGGGTGGCAAAGCGTTGGTTGGGGTTAAGGTCCCATTTGCCAGCACGCCACCAGAACACCAGCACCATCACGAATGTCAGTTTCGCCAGCCAGCGATGATCCCACTGCACTGTCATGTGGTCCTCAAATGGCGCGAGCCAGGCCGGATCAAACACGAACAGGCCATCGGGGATCAGTTGCCCGTCCATCAGCGGGAAGGTGTTGTATATGTGCCCGGCATTAAGACCGGCGACAAAGCCGCCGGACAGGGCGGTAAGCACAATCAGACACAGCAACTGCAAGGCGCGCGTTGACGCGGCTGTGGTTGTCACACGCGGGCTCAACTGTTGCAGGGCAACCCACAGCAGGGCGATGAAAATAACCAGTGCCAGACCGAAGTGCGCGGTCAGGCGATACTGGCTGACATCGGGGCGATCAACCAGACCGCTCATCACCATGTACCAGCCCATCAGGCCCTGCAGACCACCAAGGATGAACAGCCCCCAGAGCTTCCACTTGGTTGCGCGATCAATCGATTTCTTGGCCAGGAACCAGACAAACGGGATGAAGAACACGATCCCGATCAACCGTCCCCACAGGCGGTGGATGAATTCCAGCCAGAAGATCGATTTGAAATCCTCCACCGACATCCATGCGTTGATCTTCTGGAACTCGGGATACTGGCTGTATTTTTGATAAAGCGTTTGCCAGTCGGCCTCATTCATCGGCGGAATGATGCCGGTAAAGGGCCGCCATTCCACAATCGAAAGCCCGGATTCAGTCAGGCGCGTCAAGCCGCCGATCACCACCATGATGAACACCATCGCCGCACATGAAAACAGCCAGATGGCGACGTTTTTGTTGGCTTGTGGGTGCGCAAGGCTGACTTCGGACAGGGCAGGGGAGGCACTGCTGGACATCTGGACGCTCTCTTGACGATATCTTCTGGCGGACGGGTTTTGAAATTTGGCCCAATATAGGGCGATTTTGCAAGAATTGCAGGAAAAGCTTTACGGAAAAATCGGGTCTGATGGATCAGTCAGTTCGCAACTATTAAATACCAATATTTAGTGTTATTTATATATAAAACACATAAAAAATGTATTGAATAATTTGCTATCCACACTCATAGTCATGGGCAATAGAGAGAAACCCGCATTAGAGGATCGACGATGTTTCCCATCAATCTGGACCTGACGCGACTTTCGGTCGCTTTGGTCGGCAACGGTCAGGCCACCCTGAACCGGTTGCGCCAGTTTGACGGTGATGGGGCAAAATACGTTACCGTCTATTCTGAAGACCCGATACCCGAACTGACCGAACAGGCCGGTGATCGGTTGCAGCGCTATTTGCCAAATTCGGCGGATGTCAACGCGGCCTCCATCATGTTTATCATCGACCTTGATCTTAAAAAGGCAGCCGAGCTGGCCTCCATTGCCAAGGCCGTTGGCACGATTGCGAATGTCGAGGACGTCAAACAATATTGTGATTTTTCATCGCCCGCGCGCATTCAGCGCGGTGATCTGATGATCACGGTTTCGACCAATGGGAAGAGTCCAAGACTTGCAGGACGCATTCGTCGTGCTATAGAGAACTGGCTTGATCCGAAATGGTCCGAACGTCTATCCATTCTTGCCGACCAGCGAGAGAAGTGGAAGGCCGACGGTGCTGATATGAAGCAGTTACTTGAGAAAACCGACGATTTTATTGATCGTCGTGGATGGTTGCCATGAATGTATTGCGCGAAGAAGATATTGTGACCGGCGGTTCGATGTCTACCGAAGAGGCAACAGACCGTGCTGCGGCTTTGCTAAGCCGTTATGGAGATCTGCAAGGTGTCGCTCTAATTGAACCGATGGTGCATGAAGAATTCAACGGCCGCATCACCATGACCTCATCCTTCGGGACAGAGGCCGCCGCCCTTCTGGCGCTGGTGGCCGAGGTCGACCGTGATCTGCCGGTGATCTTCCTTGATACCCGCAAGCTGTTTGGCGAAACGCATACCTATCGCGAAAAGCTGGTCGACCATTTGGGCCTGACCAATATCAAGATCATGCGCCCGGACGAGGAAAAGCTTAAGGCCGAGGATCCCAACGGCATGCTGTTTGCCTCGGACGTGGCGAAATGCTGCTATCTGCGCAAGGTGGAGCCGCTTCAGCGTGCGCTTGAGGGCTATGACGCCTGGTTGACCGGGCGCAAACGCTTCCACGGTGGCGAACGTGATGCGCTTCCGGTGATCGAGCCGGCGGGTTCGCGGATCAAGATCAATCCGCTGGCGGGGTACAAGCGCGAAGATATCGAAGACATCTTTGAGCATCGCGCGTTGCCGCGTCATCCGCTTGAGGCTGAAGGCTTCCTGTCCATCGGGTGCATGCCTTGCACCGAACGTGTTGATCCCAACACAACCGATGTCCGTGCCGGACGCTGGGCCGGGCAGGACAAGACCGAGTGCGGCATTCACTACATCATCTAGGCCCAATCAGCCTTTTATGAAAAACCCGGCCATCTGGCCGGGTTTTTTGTTAGATGGTGATGCCCTGAAGCTTCCTGAACAGTGTCACCGCATAACGATCCGTCATGCCGGAAATGTAATCCATCACCCGCATCAGGCGGCTATAGAGGTCGGGGGCTGCCATCAGCTTGCCCGACAGAAGCTTGTCGATGCGATCCGCCTGCGGCGGCAGGCGCTTGCCGTGGTTTTTATGCTCATCAATGTCGATGGCGGCCCGGACAAAACTGTCAAGCAGGCCATTGATGACTTCAAACCCGGCCATTTCAATCGGCAGGACATGCGGCGCGTTATAGATCTTTTGCACAGCCAGCTTCTTGCACGCCTTGGCATAGGGGCCAAGCGGGGTGTTGGCCAAAAGATCACCTTCGATGGTGCCGGCAAGCAATGCGTCTTCATATTCGATGAAGGCATCAACCGCCGCCTTGACCAGATTGCCAATCGCCTTGCCGCGCAGGAAGCCGATCCGGTCATCTTCGGATTTTTCGGCATACCAGCCTTCCGAACGCAGGTCTTTCCATCGTTGTTCGGCATCGCCGTCATATTTTTCCGGATGGCGGGCAATCGGGGCAAGGGCACGTTCGACTTCCTCGAAACTGACACAGCCCAGTTCCCAGCCATCTTCAAGATCGACCACGGAATAACAAATGTCATCGGCCGCCTCGACCAGATAGACCAGCGGATGACGCCGCCATGCGCCATCAAATCCTTCAAGCGGGGACAGGCCGCAAACCCTGGCAATCGCCTGCGCAATGTCGCGTTCGGCCTGATAATAGCCAGGCTTTTTAAGGCCGGTATATTCCTTGCGGCGGGCATCAGGGACCGACGTGCTGCGCGGATATTTGATGAAACTGCCCAGCGTGCCGTAAGTCAGGTTAAGCCCACCGTCAAAGCGCTTCATTTCAAGCTGGCTGATGATGCGCAACCCTTGGGCGTTGCCTTCGAAATGGCGCAGGTCTTCAAGTTCTGGCCCGGAAAGGCGCGATGTCAGCTCGTCCTTGGCAAGGCGCGATGTGGTGAACCATTCATTGATGGCGTCTTCGCCAGAATGCCCGAATGGCGGGTTGCCGATATCGTGGGCCAGGCACGCGGCCTGCACCATATACCCGATATCGGCCACGGTGGTCTCCGATCCCTTGGGCAGATTTTTGACGATATGCGCGCCCGCCATCAGGCCAAGCGATTGCCCGACCGAGCCGACCTCGATCGTGTGGGTCAGGCGGGTATGGACATGATCGTTTTCGGATAAGGGGTGAACCTGCGTCTTGTTTTGCAAACGCCGGAACGAGGATGAGAAGATTACCCGATCAACATCGATCTGAAACGGGCTTCGGCCATCGGGTGTCGGATAAGGGGCACCTTCGGGCAGGCGAATTTTGCCATCCTTGAATTCAAGCCGATGAGAAGAAAGAAGATCTTCCCAGCGCATTTTATCGCCGGAACCCTGTACAGACGACGCCACTTTTTACCCCTGTCCAAATCAAATGTTATTATCGGGCAACTTTAACGGGCCGGGGAGTCCGGTGCAATCGGACAAACAGTCTTTGACCCGATTGCACCGCGTTTATGGGCGATCAGCCAAAGAACCAGCTTTGCGGGTTATCAATCGGGCGGCCATTCAGCGCACGCAGAAGGCCGATCACATTACGCCCGATAAACCAGGCGGTGGTGTAAAGCGCCATCAACCCGACGACAGCCCAACCCAGAAGCGGGATCCAGCCAATCACGAAGGTGAAGAAACCCAAAATTATGGCATAAAGGATGCTGATCCAGAATGTCCGGATGACAAACGTGTAGTGGCTGTTGGTCCAGTGATTGTCGTCTTCGCGCGCGACATAGGACACAATCAGCGCAATCAAACCGGTGGCAAAGGCCGTAAACAGGGTTGCGATCATCAGCCCGTAACAGACAGCGGCCGTATTCCCGCCGCGCTCGTCAGTATAGCGCGGTGCATTGTCAAAAGACGCATCCTGACCGTGGATATGGTCGTTCATGGATAAAATCCTATCAAGTTGTCGCAATCCCCATCGCGTCTTTGCCATCATATAGCGCGAAAGTTTACAAAAGCTATCCCATAGCGGCATCTTGCGCCTTTGCGGGCACATTGGAGCCCTTTCACGCGGATTTTACGCCCGGTTTACCGTGTTTTGCCTCGACTCTTGGCAAATTCGCCCTACATTTGGCGCCATGTTGTCAATTGACCAAAAACAGGAATTTCCGCATGTCGGACTATGATTTTGATTTGTTTGTTGTTGGTGCCGGTTCGGGTGGTGTACGTGCCGCCCGCGTGGCATCGGGATATGGTGCCAAGGTCGCCATCGCAGAGGAAAGCCAGGTCGGCGGTACGTGCGTGATCCGTGGCTGTGTGCCGAAAAAACTGCTGGTCTACGGCGCACACTTTGCCGAGGATTTCGAAGATGCCTCCGCCTATGGCTGGACCCTTCCGGGCGAACCGAGCTTTAGCTGGAAGACCCTGATCGAAAACAAGGATACCGAGATCAATCGTCTCAATGGCATCTATAAAAGCCTTCTGAAGGGATCGAATGTCGAGCTGTTTGAAAGCCGTGCGGTCCTGAAAGATGCCCATACCCTTGAGGTCGGCGACAAAACGGTGACCGCCGAACGCATTCTGATTGCGGTGGGTGGAACACCGGTGATGCCTGACATTCCGGGCATCGAACATGCCATTTCATCCAATCAGGCCTTCCATCTTGAAGACCTGCCCGAACGCATCGCCGTTGTTGGTGGCGGTTACATTGCTGTCGAGTTTGCCGGTATTTTTGCTGGCCTTGGCGCAAATGTGACCCAGTTCTATCGCGGCGATCAGATCCTGCGTGGCTTTGATAACGATATCCGTAACCATCTGGCCGCCGAAATCGTCAAAAAGGGCATCGATCTGCGTCTGGAGACCAATGTCACGGCGATTGAAAAGAATGACGACGGCTCGCTTAGCCTGACACTGACCGGTGGTGGGCATCAGGAAGTCGATGCCATCATGTTTGCCACGGGGCGCGAACCGAAAACCCATGGTCTGGGTCTTGAACAGGCCGGGGTGGAGCTGAACGACCGCGGGGCGATCAAAACCAACGCCGGTTTGCAGACAAGCGTGCCAAACATCTATGCCGTTGGCGATGTCCGCGATCACGTGCAACTGACCCCGGTCGCAATCAAGGAAGGCATGTCCTTTGCTGATACGGTTTATGGCGGTAAGCCTTGGTCAATGTCCTATCAGGCCATTCCGACCGCTGTCTTCAGCCAGCCACCGGTTGGCACCGTCGGGCTTTCCGAGGAAGAAGCGCGCGATAAGGGCAAGGACATCGAAATTTATAAATCGACCTTCAAGCCGATGCGCCACACCCTCTCGGGACGTGATGAAAAAACGCTGATGAAGCTGGTCGTCGACAAAACCACTGATGTGGTGCTTGGCGCGCATATGGTCGGCCCGGATGCGGCTGAAATCATTCAGGGCATCGGCATTGCTGTCCGCATGGGCGCAACCAAGGCGCAGTTCGATCAGACCGTTGCGGTTCATCCGTCTGCGGCAGAGGAATTCGTCACCATGCGCTTCCCGGTTGCGAACTAGGCAATCTGCTTTAACGAAAAAAGGCGGGACCTGATTGGTCCCGCCTTTTTTGTTGTTCTTGTTTGGTGTCTTAGCCCCCGGCAAGGCCCGGGAAGATGATCAGAAGGACCACGGCCAAAATCTGCAGGCAGATAAAGGGCAGAAGCGACTTGAAGATATCACCAAGCGATATGTCGTGGGGCGCGACCGATTTCAGGTAAAAGGCCGCGGGCCCGAATGGTGGTGACAGGAAGCTTACCTGCATGTTCATGGCAAACAGCACGCCAAACCAGACCGGGTCGTAGCCGAGCTCTTTTACAATCGGCACAAAGATCGGCATGGTCAGAAGCGCAATACCGACCCAGTCAAGGAACATGCCCAGCACAAACAGGATCAGCATCATGAACAGGATGATGATGGTCGGATCATCGGAAATGCCGGTGATCAGAGTTGAGACAAACTTGATCCCGCCCATCAGGTTGAATACCCCGACAAGGGCCGATGCGCCGATGCCGATCCAGACAATCATGCCGCAGGTCGAAAGCGTTTGAAGTGCCGCCGCCTTAAGCATCGGAAGCGAAAATTCACGCCGCAGAACAGTCGAGGCGATCACACCGGCCACACCGACGGCCGAGGCCTCGGTCACGGATGCGATGCCACCATAGATCGACCCCAGAACGCAGAACACGACCAGAATGGGCAGGAAAAGGCCCTTGAGCAGGCGGATCTTTTCTTCGCGCGGGATTTTTTCGGTCTGCGGCGGCGGGGCGATGTTGTTGCCGGTGTAAGAGCGGAACAGCACATAGGCGACATAGAAGCCCGCCAGCATGAAGCCCGGCAAAAAGGCCGAGGTGAACAGATCGCCGATCGATACGTTCGCGGTCAGGCCATAAATGATCAAAACAATCGAAGGCGGCACCATGGTGCCCAGTGAGCCGCCAGCACAGACAACCCCGATGGCCAGGTTCTTGTCATAGCCTTGACGCAGCATCTGGGGCAGGGCGATCAGGCCGAGCAGAACAATTTCGCCACCGATGATGCCGCTCATGGCAGCCAGGATCACCGCAACAAAGATCGTCTGAACCGCAACGCCGCCTTTAAGGCGTCCGCCAAACAGGCGCATGGCATCAAACAAATCGCGCGCAATACCGGATCGGTCAAGGATGGCCGCCATCAGGACGAACATCGGCACCGAGACGAAAACAAAGGATGAAACGAATGAATAAACCCGGCTCGTGATCAGCGGCACCGCCATCGGGCCGAACCAGCCAAGGGTAAAGATCAAGGCAATCAACAGCGTGACAAATGCCAACGGCATGCCGGTCACAAGGAAACCGAGCAGCATGACAAACATGGCAAGTGTGCCGAATTCGATGCCAAGGGACTGTAAATCAAACATTTAAATGTATCCTGTTGCGCTGCTTGGCATGGCCGTGCGGAGACGCATCAATTGATTGGGCACGAGGCGCAGATTATTCGGTCGAAGTGTGGGATGCAGGCATGATTGGTGCCTTGCGGGCATAGTTGAAGGCCTGAACCAGGAACTGAACCATCAATACAATCAGGACCACCAACAAAAACACCTTAAGCACGCCCGGATAAGGCGCATTGAACGCACTGCCGGTCGTTTCAAGGTGGATGTCACCAGTGGGCGTAAAGACGGCACGTTCGACCATCAGCCAGGCGGCCCAGGCAAAGAAGCCCGATGCGATCATGCAGACCAGCGAAATACAGATATCAAGCGTCTTGCGCATTTTCGGTCCGGCAATGTCATAAAGCAGGACAACACGAATATGCTTGTCGCGCGCGGCGCAATAAAGGCCGCCAAACACAAAGCCGACAGCGCAGATAAAGGTCGTGGTTTCATGCGCCCACAAGGTCGGGCTGCCAAAAACGTGACGTGCCACGATCTCATAAATCAACGTCGCCATGGAAAGCAGAAATCCAATGGCGAACACGCTGGAAACCTTCGTAATCATCTGGCCCAGAAGACCGGACACCTCAGTTGCCTGATCGGTGCTTTCTTCAAGTTCGGGAAGTTCGGGCAACGGTGAGTGTTGCGGGGTGTCAGACATTTCTGCGTTCCTTGCATCAACAGGAAATACAATCCGGCAAGGAGGGAGGCCTTCAGTCCCGATACGTCTCGGATCACGGAACCAGCCGGATTGTATCCCAGCAGTTTGCCGGCAGCAACACGGTGCGTTGCTGCCGGCGAAAAAGCTGTTCTGTCTTAGATCATACCCTGTGACTTAAGGTAGTCTACAAGGGTGTCGTAAACACGCTGTGCATCTTCGGAACGTGCCGCGACTTTTTCCCACTGGCTGGTGGCAATCTGACGGAATTTCGCACGCTCTTCAGCCGACCAGTTGTGGATGGTGACGCCACCTTCCGAACGGGCCTTGGCAACAGCTTCCATGTCTTTCATCGCCAGACGTGCATCCATGTCATGGGCCAGATCACGGACCGACATTTCAAGGATCGCCTGGATATCAGCCGGCATGGAATCCCACTTGGTCTTGTTGATCGATACTTCAAGCATCGGCATGGAGTGGAAGCCCGGATAGACCGGATGCTTTGCAACATCGTGCAGACCCATGGCCTGGTTGGTCGAGAACACGGTCGCATCCGCAGCATCGATCACTTTTTTATCAAGCGAGGTGAATACTTCGGATTGCGGGATGTTCACCGGCGATGCACCGGCTGCGGCGAAGACCTGCTGAACCATGCCTTCCGGGGCACGCATTTTCAGGCCTTTAAGATCGGCAACGCCATCAAGCGGGACAGAGGAAACAAATGCTTCCAGACCCGGGGTAACGGCACCGACGAACTGCAAACCACGCGGGTTCAGAAGGCTGTTCATCAGTTCCTTGCCGCCGCCATATTCAACAAAGCGCAGCATTTCGGACGGTGCCGACCATGCGCCAACCGGGTTGGCGATCAGGCCGAATGCCGGATCTTTACCGGTGAAATAGCTGGTGTCGGTGATGTGACCGTCAAGAATGCCGGCCGCAATGGCGTCCTGGGTTTCGGCATGTTCGACAATCGAGTTAACCGGCAGCATTTCCACGGAAACGCGGCCACCGGTCATGACGCCGACACGTTCGGCCCATTCCTGTTCCAGCTCAAAGTTAGGCACGCCAGCAGCATCGCTCGACTGCATCTTGAGGGTAAATTCCTGTGCATTGGCGGCAAACGGCGCCGTTGCAATCAGGGTTGCGATAAAGCCTGCACCTGCAAGCGATTTAAGAGTCTTGGTCATTCGTCTTCTCCCTAAAATGCCTTATTTTCCGGCAGTATTCTCTTTGACAAAGGAAAAACTGCCGTCTTCACGCTCCGCCAGTCGGTCAAGGACCGTGGCAACAACAGTTTCAAGCGGGGCATCGATAAAGACAGTCACGCAATTCTCGTCCGGCCCCGGCGGCTCGAGAGCTGTAAACTGGCTGTCTAAAAGTGCGGATGGCATGAAATGACCGACGCGGCGTTCAAGCCGGGTCTGGATTACTTCGCGCGTGCCATCCAGAAAAACAAAGGTGATCGGGTCGAGGTGCGTGCGCAACACATCGCGATAGCGACGTTTAAGCGCAGAACAGGCGATGAAAATGGCCTGACCGGACTTTGCGCTTCCCTCTGAACTGGCAACTGAACCAGCCTGCGCGCGGGCCGCTTCTGCGACCGCATCAAGCCAGGGCCAACGCATATCGTCATTGAGCGGAAGACCACGGCGCATGTGTTCTACATTCGTGCTTGGATGGTGATCGTCGGCGTCCAGATACATGGTATCTGTCATGCTTGCCAGACGACGCGCAACCTCGGTTTTGCCCGATCCGCTCACACCCATGACAACGACATACTGCGTTTGCCGGTTCATTGAATTCGATGCACTCACTGATTTTCAGGGCGGGTTTTACTCTTGGACTGCCCTGTTGTGTTATAATGTTAGCGCTAACATAATGTTAGCGCTAACATTGAGTCAACAGCCGAATTTCCGGTGTTTGCTTTGCCGTCACAAGGTGCTTGTCGGTTTGGAAAAGACGTAATAAATGTAAGGTTATGAGGAAGCGCAAAGGGGCCGGACGGCCAACAATATCCGATGTTGCCGAACGGGCTGGCGTCAGCACCATTACGGTCTCACGCGCGTTGCGCGATCCGTCAAAGGTGTCTGATCACCTGCGACGAAAAATCAACGACGCGGTGCGCAAGCTTAATTATGTGCCCCATTCGCATGCCAGCGCGCTGGCCTCGACCCGATCAAATGTGATCGGTGTGATCGTTCCCTCGCTGACCAACAACGTGTTCGCCGACACGCTGCGTGCCATTTATGACGAGCTCTATCAGGGGCCGTTTCAGGTGCAGCTTGGCAACTCGCGCTATGTCGCCAAGGATGAGGAACGCCTTGTGCGCACCTTCCTGGGACAGGGCCCGTCAGCCATGATTGTTGCCGGGGTTGATCAGACCGATGCAACCCGAGAACTTCTTGAAAATGCCGAATGTCCGGTGGTCCAGGTCATGGATATCAGTGACGACCCGATCGATATGATGGTCGGGTTTTCGCATTTTGAAGGCGGGCGGGCCGCCGGGGTGCATCTGGTGCAAAAGGGCTATAAACGCATCGGGTTTCTCGGCGCGCGCATGGATCCGCGCTCGCACCGCCGTATGGAAGGTTTCAAGGAAGCCTTGCGCTCAGGCGGGCGATATGACCCGGACCTGATGATGACGACGACCGATTCTTCAAGTGTTTCGCTTGGTGGGCATTTGATCGAACAGTTGCGCAAACGTCGCCCGGACCTTGATGCCGTATTCTGCAACAATGATGACATGGCGCTTGGCGCGCTGTTTGGCTGTCAAAAGGCCGGTATCTCGGTCCCGGACGAGATGGGGATCATCGGCTTCAACGACCTTGAAATGATGGCGGCAAGCTATCCGTCACTGACGTCCATCCGAACCGACCGCTATCAGATCGGCAAACGGGCCGTGCAAATGATCAAAGCGGTTCTGGACGGCGAAACCCCAGAACAGAAAATCATCGATCTTGGTTTCGAACTTCAGTGCCGCGAAAGCACCATGCGCCCGAAGTCAAAGGCGCGCTAATAACTCTTACTCAGGCATTGGAAATTGAACGCTAAGCTCTGCCAGGCGTTCGCGTGGTCCGGTGATTTTGATGCGCGTTCCGTCGGTGTCGAACTGACGATCAATGATGGTGATGCCGTCCTCTGCGCAGGCTTGTTCAAGCGTTCCGGCATCGGAAAATCCGGCAAACAGTTCTGCCTCGCCCTGCGGAATATATTCGATGATTTCGGCAACATCGCAAACCGCATTGGCCGCCCCGCTATAGGCGCGCACCAACCCGCCGGTGCCAAGCTTCGTGCCACCGAAATAGCGCGTCACAATCACCGCAACATTGATCAGATCACGTCCCTGAAGAACCTTAAGGCACGGAATGCCCGATGTGCCGGATGGTTCCCCGTCATCCTTGCCATGTTCAATCAGCTGGCCTTCGTCATTAAGATAGCGATAGGCGTTTACATGATGATTGGCCTTGGGATGGAGGGTGCGCAATTCATCAATCCGCTTGGCCAGATCATCGTGAAAAACGAGTTCGGCCAGAAAGCGGGACTTCTTTTCTTCGGTTTCGGCAAAGGCAGGGCGCGCGATGGTTTTCATGGCGATGTGCTATCAGAAATGGCCAGGTTGTGCCAGACGACATCTCGGCCCGCTCTGGCGTTTGACCGTTAAGACGCAAACAGTTTGCCGACCAGAATGACGCCAAAAATGATCAGCATGATCAAAACAACC
The DNA here is from genome assembly GCF_037027205.1 of Thalassospira sp. CH_XMU1458. NCBI lineage: Bacteria > Pseudomonadati > Pseudomonadota > Alphaproteobacteria > Rhodospirillales > Thalassospiraceae > Thalassospira > Thalassospira sp. CH_XMU1458. Next base: position 584,312 of record NZ_JAYMDW010000003.1, read on the forward strand.
TTGCGGAAGGTTTCCGCATCCATGCGATCCCTTACCCGCGTGCCCAGCTTGGTGCCAAGATACACTGGCACCAACCCGGCCAGCGATATCCACAGCGTTTCAATCGTCATCAGCCCCAACCGCGCAAGACCAAGTGCCATGACGATGCTTGAAAGACTGAACGAGATATTGATGGCTGTCAGAAAGCGTTTGGGCTCAAGCCGCATGGAAAGCAGGAACGGCAATACCGGCATGACCTGTGATCCGGTGATGCCGTTGATAAGACCCGTGGCAAAGCCGGATATCGGGGCCAGTCGCCGTGCAAGCTTGTCAGATAGTGGCTTGCCATGACGAAACAGGGTAATCGCCCCGTAATTCATCAAGACCAACCCCAAAACCGCCCCGGCCAGAATGCTGTCGACCATTTCAAGCACGGCAAGCCCGATCAGAATGCCGGGAATGGTCGCCAGAAACATCGGCCAGAACCGGCTGATCGTTTCACGAAAGTGACCCGCCTGCGCCATGATGATGGAATTGCTGACAAGCGATGGAATGATCACCAGCGGCATACCCGCCTTAAGCCCCAGCCCAAGCGCCAGGATCGGCAAGGCCGATGTCGAAAAGCCAAGCCCGGTTGCCCCTTTGACGAAGGCGGCAACGAAATAGGCGCAGGCAATTATCGCAAGTGTTTCAAGGGGCATAGGGGATCCGGCTGAACGGTGGTGCTGCTGGTGGTGGGCGCTCGCAGTGTGCCCGCAAATCATGAACTGTGCAATTGGTCTGATGATTGCGCAGTGGCGGATTCGCACTACCTTGTTTGGTATGACGAATTGGCATTCACCGGTGCATCTTGCATGAATTCACGGTTATGGGTGGAATTTTGCGTGGTTTTTGGGTCGGTTGGCAAAAAATTGCGGGATTTTATTGTCCATACGTCGAGAAGGGGTGGAAATGCGTTTGCAAAACCCGTATCAAGTTTGGCCCGGTTGCATGACCGGATGCCAAGGCGGAAAACCGCCGGACAACTGGATTTGTGTTATAATGGCGGCATGATGATGAACATGCCGGATTGAGAGGAAGCAAATGAGCAAGAGCTGGAGCATTGAAAGCTGGCGTAACCTGCCGATCAAGCAGGTGCCGACTTATCCTGATGCACAGGCCGTAAAGGCCGTAGAGCAAGAGCTCGGCAGCTATCCTCCTTTGGTGTTTGCTGGCGAGGCGCGTGCGCTTAAGGAAAAGCTTGGTGACGTTGCAGAAGGCAATGCCTTCCTGCTGCAGGGCGGCGACTGTGCCGAAAGCTTTAAGGAATTCCACCCGAACAACATTCGCGACACCTTTAAGGTGATGCTGCAGATGGCGGTGGTTTTGACCTATGGCGCAGCATGCCCGGTAGTCAAGGTTGGCCGTATGGCCGGCCAGTTCGCCAAGCCGCGCTCATCTGACACCGAAACCATCAATGGCGTCGAACTGCCAAGCTATCGCGGTGATGTGGTCAACGGCATCGAATTCACCGAAGAAGCCCGTATTCCCGACCCGCAGCGCCAGATCCGCGCCTATAACCAGTCGGCTGCGACGCTGAACCTGCTGCGTGCCTTTGCGCAGGGCGGTTTTGCCGATCTGACCAAGATCCATCGCTGGAACCTGTCATTTGTTGATGGCAGCCCGGCCGGGGAGCGTTACAGCAAGCTGACCACCCAGATCGATGAGGCGGTTGCCTTCATGGAAGCATGCGGCATTACCGCTGAAAGCGCGCCGCAGCTGCGTGAAACCGATTTCTATACCTCGCACGAAGCACTTCTGCTGGGGTATGAGCAGGCACTGACCCGTCAGGACAGTCTGACCGGTGAATGGTATGATTGTTCGGCCCACATGCTGTGGATCGGGGACCGTACCCGTCAGGCCGATCATGCCCATGTTGAATTCCTGCGCGGGGTGAAAAATCCGATCGGTATGAAATGCGGACCGACCATGGATGAGGATGACCTGATCCGACTGATCGATATCCTTAACCCGCAAAACGAAGCTGGCCGTCTGACCCTGATTGCACGTATGGGGGCGGACAATGTGTTTGATAACCTGCCGCGCCTCGTCAAACGTGTGAAGGCCGAAGGCCGCAAGGTCGTTTGGTCCTGCGATCCGATGCATGGCAACACGATCAAGGCATCAAGCGGGTATAAAACCCGTCCGTTTGACGCGATCCTTTCGGAAGTCAAAAACTTCTTTGACGTGCACAAGGCCGAAGGCACCCATGCCGGTGGCGTTCATTTCGAAATGACCGGTACGGATGTGACCGAATGCATCGGTGGTGCACGCGAAGTCACCGAAGATGCGCTTTCGGATCGTTACCACACCCATTGCGATCCGCGCCTCAATGGCGGACAGGCGCTTGAGCTTGCCTTCCTGATGGCGGAAATGATCAAAAAAGAACGCGATAGCGTTCGTGCAGAACAGATGGCTGCTTCTGCTTGATTTGATCGGTCGGGTTGATATTGTCACGGGCGTCCGATTGTCGGGCGCCCGTTTTTTTATTTTTTATTTTTCAGGTGGTTACTGCTGTGAAGCGCTCAGCCTTTTCCGGTTTTCGGGCGTCAACCTTTGACGACAGAAAACTGTACCTTTCCGTCATTTTTATGATCCTGCTGTTCAAGATCGCTGTATTGCTCATTTGGGGGCCAGGAATTGCACCTGATACCGGTGGATATACACGCTTTGCCGAGTTGATATTGGAAAGTTCGGATTGGTTGACCGACGCCGGTCTCGAGGACAGTGCAATGCCGACAACTGTCTTTAGAATAGCCGGATATCCTATGTTCATTGCGCTAACGCAATTGATCTCCTCAGAGAATTGGCAGTGGATTGTTGTTCTTTCCCAGTTCTTGCTGTCAGCGGTATCGCTTTACAGTCTTTCTCGCCTTATTTCCGCGCTGGGTATGAAGCCTTTTTTGGGTGCGTTCAGTTTGCTGGCAACGGGGCTGTCATTCTCCTTGCTGTTGGACAACATGATCTTGACCGACAGCTTTGCCACGAGCCTATTTGTGATTGTGCTTAGCGAAAATGCGGTAGCAACTTTGCGCGGACGCCCCTTTGGGTTTGTTCAAGCGCTACTCTTTGGCATGCTGATCACCCTTGGCTTTCTTGTTCGAGAAGGAGTGGCGATACTGTCAATCCTGTTTGTCATACCGTTTTTAGTTCGAGCTTTTGTCGCGGAAAAGCAGCGGTGGAAATCATGCGCTGCAATCGCTGTTTTCTTTATTCCACTAATCGTGGCTACGCAATTGTATAAGACGTGGAATGAGGACCGGACTGGATATAGTTTTATCACATCAGGATCGCAAACCATCTACATGGTTGGGCTTGTCGACGCAGCAGAAAAAGATCAGAGAATATTCTCCGGCAATGAACCGGTAGACATAACCGCACGTGAAAAACTAAGCAATTACTCCTTCTCGGAGGTTCTCGCCGTTCAGTGGAGTTTGTTCGAGCAAGGGTGCGTTGCTCCAGAGTTGGCAAATATTTCGAAGCAGAAGTATTTCGAAAGCTGGGTTAACTATCCGGGTTCAATGCTGCGCATGACAATCGGGCACATACGTGAGAACTACGCGACGCTCACTTTCCGCCCGTTCGGCGCGATTAGGGAAACAGGTTTCTGGATTCACGGAGAAAAACCTTGGCCCGATTATCGGGAACTTCGCGAAAGTATGTTTGATGATGCGGCGGCATTCGCACTGTTCTCTGGCGAAATGGTCGAGCGCGTAATTGCTATCATCATTACTGTTGCTTTCGTGATTCTACCGATTGTCTGGCTTGTACGTCTTTATCTCGGCAAGAATGTGTGCAAGAGAGAAGTACTTGTCTGCGCGGCTTTGTGGGCAGTTTATTTTGGTGTGTTATTTGCACACGCTTTGGTCCACTTGGAAACGCGTTATCTTGCACCGGTGGTACCATTCTCAACACTGATTGGTTGTTTTTATCTTCAGCGTATTTTCGATCGGAAGAAGGTACTGGACGCTAGCTCCTGACGTCGTCGACAGGGTTATGTAACCATTTTTTTCCTGCGAGGAATTGTAAAGGGGCAGCGATTGCGACAACAACGAGCGGCGCGATGATATGTGGTACTGAAATTTGTAATGTAATCCACATAAGTGATGCGAATAAAAGAGAATAACCAGAATAAATCAGAAGTGATTTTCCTGCGTTTGCGAGCGTGAGCTTAGCGTTGAAAACAAAAGGTGCCATCATTGCGATCTGAATGACAAACGCTACTGCCAATGCACACCAGTAGGCAGTCATAGGTCCGAAAAACTGTAATGCTATCAGATAGGTCGAATAAGTCGCCGCGGTCGTAATTGCACCTAGTCCAATGAATTTAGCTATTGCTCTCATTTGGTCACTTGTCTCTGGTCGTTAGTGGCAAACGCCAACGGGGTATAGATCTGTTAAAACCGCCCAGTCGGACTGTTTTGCAGCGCCAACCAGTTCCATAGGAAAAAGCGGTTGTCGCTCTTGCCGCTGTGATGCTCAGTCCACTGGGATGCAGCGTAGTACATATCCACCCCTGGGACTGGCCGTGGCGATTGTACCTCAGGCGTTTTACGCATCCAGTCTGCCAACGGGATGCCAAAGCCTTTCTTCTTACGATTTATCGTTTGGCTGGGCAGCAGCGGTTCTAGAGCTTTCTTGAGTAGGTACTTTCTTTGACCGTTCCGGATTTTGAAGTGCGATGGCAGCTTGATGCAGAAATCAACAATGTCGTTGTCGAGGAAGATAGCGCGCGTCTCTAGCGACGACATCATGGATGCACGATCGACCTTGGTCAGGATGTCATTTTGCAGATAGAGATTGGTGAAAAATGTTAGTAGTCGGTCAGTTCTGTCCACAGCAGAATTGCTATCCCAGATTTCCATGGCTTCGGAGTAAAGATCTTCAAGAGGAAGGGGCTCTTCGAAGAACTCTTTCATTTGGTCAGGAAATAGTGGCGCCATCCAGACAGGTGCCCAAACAGATTCCTGATACGACAATCCAGCAAGTGTCCGCCGAAGCTTGAAATCGAAACTCATGTTGCGACCGGATTTCGGTAGTGCGTTTGCAAGTCCGGTAAACAACTTGTGCGCGAGATCTGGCACGTATTTCTTGTAGGCCTGTGCCGGCTTCAGAGCCAAAAAAGGGTCATACCCAGCAAAAAGTTCGTCGGCCCCATCGCCCGAAAGTGCAACTGTAACATTTTCCCTTGTGAATTTACTTAGAAGGTAAGTCGGAAGCAAAGAGGCGTCACCAATTGGCTCGTCCAGTTGCCCCAGGACCTCCGGAATGAGTTCTTGTGCGTTGGCAAGGTTTAGCATTCTAAGATGATGAATGGACCCCGCGTGCTCGGCAACCAACTGAGCGTAACCCGACTCATCATAGGATGCTTCCTCGAAGCCAATGGTAAAGGATGATACCTTCCTATCTTTGGCATTCTTGGCTGCTGCACACAAAATTGCGCTTGAGTCGACGCCGCCGCTCAGGAAAACTCCGAGAGGGACGTCACTTACAAGGCGGCGAGAAACTGATTGCAAAATAAGTTCCTGAAGATGTTCTGCAAGTTCGTCATCTTTGGCTGCGGTGAGGTTGTCATCCGGGGTGATCAAAAATTCCCAATACTTGCTGATCTTCGTGTCAAGTGTATCCAGTTCGACAGTCATTTGCTGGCCAGCTGGTAACTTAAAGACATTCTCAAGCAAACTGTTCGGGGCAGGAATGTAGCCGTAAGCAAACAGTTTCTGCAGGCCAAAGTTGGATATATTGCCGTCGATCCCAGAATGTTTTTCAAGCGATTTCAGTTCGCTTGAAAAGGCAAACAGATCACTTTTAGCTGTATAAAATAGTGGCTTTTCACCAAAGCGATCACGGGCGAGGTAAAGTCTGCCTCGTATCTTGTCGATAATAGCAAAGGCAAACATGCCGTTCAGGCGTCGAGCCAGATCGGTGCCCCAGTGGCGATAGCCATGAATGAGAACTTCGGTATCAGAGTGCGATGTCTGAAAGACGGCACCTAATGCTTCAAGTTCTGCTCGTAACTCGGGGAAGTTATAAATTTCGCCGTTAAAGACGATCCCCGTTTCGTTTGACGCATCCCACATCGGTTGGGCACCGCCTTCAATGTCTCTAACAGACAGACGACGATGTCCTAAGTAGATATGTTTTTCTTCGTCGAAGTAAAACCCTTCCCCGTCGGGACCGCGATGTGCCAGTGCATCAGTCATGGCATGGATATCTGAGCGACTACCCCGTCCCATAAAGCCGGCAATGCCGCACATCGCTATTCTTGCTCCATATTGACCGTCTCTTTGACGAGGTAAGGGCTGCGCCCTTGTGATTCAAAGTATGTTCGGACAATCATCTCCGCCAGAAGACCGAGTAGGATACACATTACGCCGACCAGGAAAGTCATCGTAACGACAAGCGGTAGTGGGGTCTGGATCATTGAAGTATTTTCAAAGAACTTCAGCCAAAGCATCCAGATTGTACTCAGAAAAGAAGCGAAGAAAGACACAAGACCAATTCCGCCGAACACATAGATCGGTTTGACCATGTGACGGTCGAGGAATTTCACGACCATAAGGTCCAGAAGCACTTTCGCTATCCGCTCCAAACCGTACTTTGACTGCCCAAATTGACGGGCATGGTGCTGAACCGGAATTTCACAGACCTTTGCGCCCATCCATGTGGCGTAAATGGGAATAAACCGATGCATTTCGCCATAAAGCCGAATGCCTTTAACAACATCTTTCTTATAGGCTTTGAGCGTGCAGCCGTAGTCGTGAAGGTGAACACCAGAAATCTTTGAAATCAGTCTGTTAGCCAAACGGCTGACAAAGTTCCGGCGTATGGCCGCGTCTTGACGGTCTTTGCGCCATCCAGATACGACATCATAGCCTTCTGCCAGTTTGCCGAGCAGTTTGGGGATGTCGGCAGGATCATTCTGCAAGTCGGCATCAATTGGAATGATGACTTCGCCTGACGCATGATCAATGCCAGCCATCGTGGCTGCGGTTTGGCCGTAATTTCGGCGGAAGTTGACGATTTTCAGTTCAATTCGCTCTTTTGCCGCATCTTGCAACAGCGAGAAAGAGTTGTCTGAGCTTCCGTCATTAACGAAGATTACCTCGAATGGTTTTCCCATTTCATCGAGGACAGAGAGCAAGCGTTCGCAGAGCGGCTTTATGCTTTCTTCTTCGTTATATATCGGAACGATGACCGACAGTTCGGTTAGGTTGACAGTTTGAGAAACAGCTTGCGCCACCTGAATGCCCTGTTATCTGATGCTTTAAAGGAGTAGCGCAATGGTTAGCATGATAACATTGGAAACGTCCAGATTTTGCCGCGTCTACCTTGTTACATTTGGCAAAGTTTCAAGTCTCTTTGTTGCTAGTTGACGACTCAAAATATCAATTTGTTGCGCAATCGGCACGAATTCATAAAAAACATCTACCAATGGGCTGTAAATATTCTTAAGTATGGGTAATTGCAGGGTGTTCCTGACAGACGATTAAGGGCGAGGGATCGCAACGGGTATGATGGACGACGCTGCATTCAGCGCATGGCAAAAGAAGGTGGAGGGAACCAACATTTCCTCGACCACGCTTTTGGCGACCGACTATCTGAACCATTTCAACGAGATCGTCATGCTGCTCGAAATGGTGCCCGACATGCCCGACATGATCGAGGATTGCAAGGAATGGGCGCCGAAAAGCTATCAGGAGCATTTCCGCGATAGTGCCTTTTCCGACAAGGAGCTTGCAATTGAGGCCTATGAACACGTCCCGCCAAGATTCCGTCAGCCGTTCGAGGAAACCATCGAGCACCTCAATACAATCGTGGCACACGCGGTTTCGCAGCTTGAAACCATCATCGAGACGGGTGATGAAGACCTTCTGCGTGTGACGGCCAGCGCAGTGACCACCTCGCTTCAGAAATTCATGGATGTCGCCAGTGGCATTATCCATGGTTCGGCCAAAACCATGAGCCAGGACGAGATCGACGCAGCCCTGGCACTTTAATTGTTGCCGACGTTTTCATGTATGCGGACACAAAAAAACCGGGACTGCGAACAGCCCCGGTTTTGTTTTTGTCTGGTCGAGAAGTTAATCGTGATCAATCCGTCATTTTGGCGAGTTCACCATCAAGACGCTGAATTTCGGACTGCAACAGCGGCAAGACATCGGCACGGGCGGTGGCGACAATTTCCTGCATGTTTTTAAGCGCATGTTTGGCCATGCCGTTGGCATTTTGTTGCATGAACATGATCGTCATCTGGGCTTCGATATCGGAATAAAACCGACGTACACCGGTGATAATTGCCGGATCGACTTCAAAGGTGCGCTGGGAATAGCGCATTGTTTCCCAAACCATATCGTCAAGCTTGTGACGTTCGCGCGGGGCGAGGTTTGCCGCATGCCAGGTCATCGGCCCTTCGGGATAGTCGGCAATCCAGGTTTCGATCTTTTCGATGTTATCGACAAACTCCGCCTCAAGCGATCGTTCGAGGTTATAGACATCAGACGTGCTTTGATAACGGTCGAAATCGACAGCAATTTCAAAACCGGCAAAGCTTGCCAGATACACACCCAGAACGGTTGATGCCAGAATGATGCACTGGGTAAGCCAGAACTCGGTATTGGGCTGGCCACTTACGCTCAGAAAGCGAAACGGGGCGAAAAGTCCGCGCATGGGCTAGTGTCCTGTATTGGTAAGATTGAATTGGTGGCGGTCTTCAAGCGCGCTTGCCGGGATTTCACCGGTGCGCACCAGAAAATTCTCAAAGGCGATTTGAAGATCAACCGGCTCCCCGATCGGAAGACCCTGTTCGCGCGCCATATCCTCAAGCCGTTCCACCCGATCACGCGGATGCGGATGGGTTGAAAGATAATCCAGCAAACTGCGGTCGCCTTGAAGCTGTCCCAGCTTTGCAAAGGTGGTGGATGCTTCTGCGACATGGCCGTATTTGGCCATGAGGATGCGCAGGCTCCAGTCATCGGCATCAAGTTCCTGACTTCGGGAATAGTCCCGATCAGCCAGAAGTTTCGGCCAGCTTGCCGCCCAGGTGGTCAAAACCGCATCGGTCTGAAACATCATGGCCGAAAGTGCGACACCAACGACTTCACGGCCAATGCCTTCAAGGTGATCGCGTCCGTTGTAATGACCGATTTCATGGCCAAGGATCGACAGCAGCTCGTTCTCGGTATCGACCAGTTCAAGCATTCCGGTATGAACGAGCATCAGGCCACCGGGCAATGCCGCGGCATTGGGACCGTCATCGGGGATGATCAGGACGTCAAAGTCATAATCCTTTGCCGGGCCAATGGCCTCCTTGGGGATGGAATTGACCAGATCGAGAAGATAGCGTTCCGGCAGGCTGCGTTCATAATCTTCGCGATGTTCTGCGATCAGTCCGGGTTCAAGCTCCGACCAGATAGCAACTTCTTCCTGAACCGAAATGCTGTTTGCGGCCCATTCAACCGCGAGGCCGCTTGCCGTATAAATCCCCCAGCAAATCAGCAGGAACGCGATACTGCCCGACGCAAATTCGGCCAGAAGATTGCGATGCGAAATATTCACCCCGTCATCGGGAAGGGCAGATGGACGCCCGCCCGTCGGGCGATGATAGGTATAAAGGGCGGTACCGGAAACGATCACCTCGATCATGCCGCGTCCAAGTTCGGCAGAATCAAAGCGCAGACCTATAATGTGACTTGCACCCTTGGCATTGGTGCGAAGCCGCAAGATCGCCTCGCGCTTGGCCCTGGTGACGGTGGCTTCGTGTGCGGCCAGTCGACCGCCGACAAAAATGCGCAGGCGGGCCAGAAGATTGCGAAAACGGTCTTCGGCAATGACGACCTTGCCGGTCACCAGTTTGCTGTCATGCAACGTGATGTCATCGGGAACTGCATCCCCGGAATCAAGATATTGATGGGGCAGCAATGCTTCGTCGCGTCTGAGCGCGCGTTCATGTGCCCCATCGGCCAAACGGCCGGTTATATAAGCGATTCCGATCAGGATGGTCAGGGCAATTCCCGGAAGAAACAGATCTTCCATGGTACTGTGCCTGCCCTGTTATTTCAGTCGTACGGCTGTGCCGTATGCGAAAATCTCGGCCGCCTTGTAGGCCACCTGTGACGTTGCGAAATGAACATCCACAACTGCGTCGGCATCCAATTTTTTGGCTTGGGCAATCAGGCGGCTGGTGGCTTCCTGCTGGGCGTCTTCCAAAAGCCGGGTGTAGGAACGTACTTCACCGCCGAACAGGTTTTTCAGCATCGCAAAAATATCGAAAAGGAAGTTGCGGCTGCGCACGGAACTGCCAAAGACAATACCAAGGTTTTCAGTGATTTCGCGGCCTGGAATACGGGAAATGGTTACCGCCGCCATTTCGGCGGCCGCATTGGGGCTGTGGGTCATGTTGTTTGCTCGTATTTTACTTTGTGTTTATTGCCGTGTTTTCACGGTCGCGTGCAATAGATCGGGATGAAGCCGATTTTGCAAGTCATTATCAACACGCTAAGTCGTTGATAAGAATAAAATCACGCTGAAGACCAAGGTGCTTGCTGGTTTCAAAGATTTGCATTTCTGCCATGCAAGAATGGTGATCTTGTCTGAAACATGGGATATTGCGCATTCCGCAATTGACAGCGCGCAGGGGCGATCCTATTCCAACATCATGACAAAGAAGCTTGCCATTGCGATTGCCCAACTCAACCCGATTGTCGGTGATGTCACCGGGAACCGGGACAAGGTTGTGGCTGCCTGGGAAACTGCGGCCGATCAGGCTGCGGACGTGGTTCTGTATTCTGAACTGGTCCTGTCGGGCTATCCGCCCGAGGATCTGGTAATGAAGCCGGCCTTCATGCGCCATCTTCATGACGCGGTCGAATTCATCTGCGAACACACAGCCAAACGCAAAGATGGCCCGGCCTTGCTGTTGACCACGCCATGGGAAGTCGACGGCACGCGCCATAACGCGGTGTTGCTGATTGATCAGGGCAAGATCATTGATGTGCGCGCCAAGAATGATTTGCCGAATTATGGCGTGTTTGATGAAAAACGCGTCTTTGCCGCAGGTCCGATGCCGACCCCGATTTCATTCAAGGGCGTCAAGCTGGGTGTGCCGATCTGTGAAGATGTCTGGACGCCGAACGTCGTTGCCCATCTGGCGAACGCGGGGGCAGAAATCTTCCTCGTGCCGAACGGGTCACCGTTTGAAGCCGACAAGGATGATTTGCGCCGTAAGCTGATCGAGGATCGGGTGCGCGAAAGCGGCAAGCCGATGATTTATTGCAACGAAGTCGGCGGTCAGGATGAGCTGGTGTTTGACGGCGGATCTTTCGGCCTGAACGGCGACGGATCGCTTGCGGTTGCCCTGCCGGCCTTTGCCGAGGATGTGGTGCTGACCACCTGGCAACAGGATGAAAACGGTCAATGGCGTTGCACGGATGACGCGCCGAAGGTTGGCTATCCCACCGGGCTTGATGCGATCTATCAGGCGCTGGTTCTGGGCCTGCGCGATTACGTAAATAAAAACGGTTTCCCGGGTGTTGTGATCGGCATGTCGGGCGGGATCGACAGTGCGCTTTCGGCCGCGGTTGCCGTGGATGCGCTGGGCTCTGATCGCGTGCGTCTGGTGATGATGCCATCGCCCTATACCTCGGCCGAGAGCCTTGAGGATGCGGAGCTTTGCGCAGGCATGCTCAAGACCGGGATTGAAAGCATCAATATTGGCCCGGCCATGGCCGCGTTCGAACAGATGCTCGCCCCCGCCTTTGAAGGCCGGGATGCCGACATTACCGAAGAAAACATTCAGGCCCGTTCGCGCGGGATTATCCTGATGGGGCTTTCAAACAAGTTTGGCCACATGGTGCTGACCACCGGCAACAAGTCGGAAATGTCGGTTGGCTATGCCACGCTTTATGGCGATATGTGTGGTGGCTATTCGGTTCTGAAAGACCTTTATAAAACGACCGTGTTTAATCTGTGCTACTGGCGCAATGAGCACAAACCGGTTAGGGCAATCGGCCCGGATGGTATGGTGATCCCGGAACGGATTATCACCAAGCCGCCATCGGCCGAGCTTCGCCCGGATCAAAAAGACGAAGATAGTCTGCCGCCTTATGATGTTTTGGATGATATCCTGCATCAGATGATTGAAGGTGAGCGGTCTGTTCGCGATATCGTGGATAGCGGTCACGATGAGGCAACAGTACGCCGGGTCTGGCGGTTGCTGGATCGGGCGGAATATAAACGCCGCCAGGCACCCCCGGGGGTCAAGATCACCCCGCGTGCCTTTGGCCGTGACCGTCGCTATCCGATTACCAATGGTTTCACGAACCTTGTTACGTGATTGAAAAGTTTGAAATGACAAAACCTGTTCTGCGATTTGCCCCCAGCCCGACCGGGCTTCTTCACGTCGGTAACGCCCGTGTGGCGCTGATGAACTGGCTTTATGCCCGGAAATCAGGCGGGAAATTCATCTTGCGCTTTGACGATACCGACCCGGTGCGCTCCAAAGACGAATATGTCGATGCGATCCGTGAAGACCTTGCCTGGCTTGGCATCGACTGGGATCAGGAAGAACGTCAAAGCCTGCGTCAGGATAAATATGACGCGGCGATTGATGACCTGAAAAAGCGCGAATTGCTGTATCCGTGCTACGAAACTGAAGGCGAGCTCAACTGGAAACGCAAGGCGGCCCGCCAGCGTCACCAGCCGTTCATCTATGACCGCAAGGCATTGACGCTGTCTGATGAAGAAATTGCCGCCCTTGAGGCCGAAGGCCGCAAGCCGCATTGGCGTTTCCTTCTGACCGACGGCATGGTCGAATGGGATGACCTGACACGCGGGATTTGCTCGTTTGATACCGAACATGTGTCTGACCCGGTCCTGATCCGTGAAGATGGATCGTTGCTTTATATGCTGGGCTCGGTGGTGGATGACCTTGAAATGGGTGTTACCCACATCATTCGCGGCGAAGATCATGTGACCAATACCGTGTCGCAGATCCTGTTGTATCTCGCCCTTGGTGGGAAGCCGGGTGCGCTTGAATTTGCCCATATGCCGCTTTTGGCCGGGCCGGGTGGCTCGCAGCTTTCCAAACGTCTGGGCAGTCTTTCACTGCGTGAATTGCGCAATGACGGGTTTGAGGTCGAGGCGCTTGTTGGTCTTCTGACCGGCCTTGGTGCATCGGACAAGATCGAGCCGGCAAACCTCTCACAGGTGCTTGAGAAATTCGATCTGGATCATTATGGCCGTTCCACGCCGAAATTTGATCCGGCCGAACTGGCAAGCCTCAATGAAAAAGTCATTCATGAAATGTCGTTCGAGGCCGCCAAGCCAAAGCTTGAAGCCGCTGGCATGGCAGATGCCGACGAGATGTTCTGGAATGCGGTGCGCGGTAATTGCTGGCGCGTGGCAGAGGCGCTGGAATGGTGGGATGTGATCCACAAAAACGTCATTCCGGAAATTGATGCCGAGGATGCCGAGTTCCTCAAACAGGCCGCCGATATGCTGCCCGAAGGTGAACTTGATGGCACCAGCTGGAAAACCTGGACCACAGCACTTAAGGATGAAACCGGTCGCAAGGGCAAACAGCTTTTCATGCCGCTGCGCAAGGCGTTGACCGCGCGCGAACATGGTCCGGAAATGTCGACGATGCTGGTTTTGATCGGGTCTGAAAAGGCGCGTGACCGGTTGTGTGGGAAGGCGGTCTAAGCATCTGCTTTGATCGCCGGAAAATGTACGCATTTGACCCGATAACACAGCCAAACGGACGTTTGAAATGACCAAAACACTTCGCATCTTTGATACGCTCACCCGCGAAAAGCAAGTGTTCGCGCCGATTGATCCCGATCACGTGCGGCTTTATGTCTGCGGCCCGACGGTCTATGACTATGCCCATGTCGGTAATGCCCGCCCGGTGGTGGTGTTTGATACGCTGGTGCGCGTGCTGCGCCATATCTATCCCAAGGTAACCTATGTGCGGAATGTCACGGACGTTGATGACAAGATCAACGCGCGTGCCAAGGAAAGCGGTGAACCGATTTCCGAAATCACCAAACGCACCCATCAGGCCTATCTGGATGACATGGGCGCGCTGAATGCCGCCAAGCCCGATATCGAACCGCGTGCGACCGAACATATCGCTGAAATGATCGCCATGTGCGAAAGCCTGATCGAACAGGGCTTTGCCTATGCCGCCGAAGGCCATGTGTTGTTCTCGGTCGAGAAGTTTGATGACTATGGCAAGCTGTCGCGCCGTGACCGCAAGGAAATGATTGCTGGTGCCCGTGTTGAAGTGGCGCCGTACAAAAAAGACCCGGCGGATTTCGTTCTGTGGAAACCGTCGAGTGACGATATTCCGGGATGGGATAGCCCGTGGGGCCGTGGTCGTCCGGGCTGGCATATCGAATGCTCTGCCATGTCGACGCGTTATCTCGGTGAAAACTTTGATATCCATGGCGGTGGCTCGGATCTGGTGTTCCCGCACCACGAAAACGAACTGGCGCAAAGCTGCTGCGCCAACAAGGGTTCCAGCTACGCCAAATACTGGATGCATAACGGCCATCTGATGGTCGAAGGCGAAAAGATGTCCAAGTCATTGGGCAACTTCGTCACCGTGCATGAGCTGCTTGAAAAATGGCCGGGTGAAGCGATCCGTCTGGCGATGATGGGGACCCATTATCATCAGCCGATCAACTGGACCGAAGAAAACCTGCGTCAGGCCAAAGAGGCGCTTGATCGTTTCTATACCGCGCTTCGTCAGAGTGCCGATGTCACGCCGGAAACCATGCCGGTGCCACGTGCGGTACTTGATGCGCTGTGTGATGACCTCAATACGCCGCTTGCGATTTCGGAATTCCATAACCTTGTGACCAAGTTCAACAAGGCGGAAAAGAAGTTCGAACGTGCTGAGGCCAAGGGTGAAATCCTCGCCGCGGCCAAGCTTTTGGGCATTCTTGAAGCGGATCCCGAAGCCTGGTTCACCGGATCAGCTGATGAAGATGAGGCGGCCGAGATCGACGGGCTGATCGCCCAGCGTGCGGATGCCAAGAAGAACAAGGATTTCGCAACGGCGGACAAAATCCGTGATGACCTTCTGGCGCGCGGCATCATCCTTGAAGACTTCAAGGAAGGTACAAGCTGGAAGCGCGTTTAACGCAGATTGACAGTTTTTGACCAAAGGGCTGCAAACATCAGGTTTGCAGCCCTTTTTTCGTTTCGGGTGATATAGGTCTCTTGCCAGTTTACCAAAAGTTGCGTTCGGGCAGAATTCTGCCCAAATCTTGATGGATCATGTTTGACGATTGGTCCGAAGCAACGAAAAGGTGCTCTAAGCCATGTCTGAATTTGACCGCCGAGGGTTTCTGAAGGCTTCTGCCTCATTAGGCGCGCTTGGCCTGTTGGCGTCGGGTATGCCTGCGTGGGCGCAGGGAAGCTCCGATGCGCGCGCATTGGAAGTATTGCAAAAGCAAATCCCCTCAACCGGTGAAGAAATCCCCGCTGTCGGGCTCGGAAGCTGGATCACATTTAATGTCGGCCAAGACATTGAGCTGCGCAATCAGTGCGCGGATGTCATGTCGGCGTTTTTCGATGCCGGTGGGCGCATGATTGACAGTTCGCCGATGTATGGGTCTGCCCAGGATGTGATTGGCTACGGGCTTGATAAGCTTGGTGCGCGGGATCGTGTGTTTTCGACCGACAAGGTCTGGACCGCAGGCGATGGTGCCGAACAGATCGCAGAAACATCAGATCGCTGGAAGATCGAGCAGTTTGACCTTTTGCAGGTCCATAATCTTTTGGGCATCAATGAAAACCTGCCGCTTCTGTTCCGGATGAAGGATGAAGGGCAGTTGCGCCATGTCGGTGTGACGACTTCGCACGGGCGACGTACCGAAGACCTGATTGCGGTGATGAAGAACGAACGGCTTGATTTCGTGCAGGTGACCTATAACCCGATTGACCGCAAGGTTGAGGATTATCTTTTGCCATTGGCATATGATCGCGGCATAGCGGTGATTGTGAACCGGCCGTTTCGCGGCGGCAGCCTGACGGAGCGTCTGGAAGGTCAACCCTTGCCGGAATTTGCCGCCGAACTTGAAGTCAAAAGTTGGGCGCATCTGATTTTGAAATATCTGATCGCCCATCCGGCGGTGACGTGCCCGATCCCGGCCACAACCAAACCGGCCCATGCGGCGGAAAACATGGCGGCCGCAACCGGGCCATTGCCCGATGATAAAATGCGCGAACAGATCGCCGCCGTCATTGGCGTTCTGGTGTGATCAAGGCAATCGGGGGGCAGACAGCATGACTGAATGGTGGGATTACGGACTGGCGGATTTGTTGCTGTTTTCGCCGCGTGTCTATTACCGGCTGTTTGAAACCATGAACACCACCTGGTGGCTGGTGGTTGCCAGTGCGCTGATTGCCGGGGTGATTGCATCGGGTCTTGCCCTGCGTCACGGTTTTCGCGGCAACCGGGTTATTCTGGTGTTGTTGGCACTGGTCTGGGCCTGGTCGGGCTATGGCTTCCTTTGGCAATATTATCAGCCGATCAATTGGGCAGTACCCTATCTGCTGCCGGCCTTTGCCCTGCAGGTGGTTTTGTTTGCCATCTTTGCCGCGCGTCCGTTGCCGCTTCGTTTTGGCTGGCGTGGGGATCTGTCCTGCTATGTCGGGGCGTCTCTGGTTGCCTTTGCGCTGATTGTCTATCCGTTTATTGGCCTGATTGAAGGGCGCGACTTGGTGCAGGCCGAAATTTTCGGCAGTGCCGCCGATCCAACAGCGCTTGGCACGTTGGGTTTTGTGCTGCTGTCGCGCGGGACCTGGCGGTGGGTTTTGTTGCCGGTTCCCCTGGCGTGGTGCGTGATATCGGCAGGTACGCTTTGGGTGATGGATCAGTATGTCGCGTATTTGATGCTAGCCGCCGTCTGGGTGACTGTTTTTTGCGGCTGGCTTGATCTTAAAAACGGGGTCACCACCAAACGCCTGACCGAGGCAGAGATCAGAGACCCGGCTGCTTAGCCCAAAAAATCCCCTTCATACCGAAAAAAGTCTGGAAACTGAATGTGATCAGTGGTTTCGTACTTTTCGCTGAGACTTGTCATTTGTCTGAACCAACACGACATCAGACCAAGGCGCGCTGAGCTCACAGACAGTCCGGTAATCCCCAAAGTGCGAAAGGGCGATTCATGATCCAGGTTTTAACCAGTGTCTGGGCACTTCTTATTGGAGTTGTCCTGATCATGCTGGGCAATGGCATGCATTTCACCCTGATCGGTTTGCGTGGCGGGATTGAGGGTTTTTCCTCTGCTGAACTGGCGATTGTCACATCGGGTTACTTTGCCGGTTTCCTGTCTGGCGCACGCATCACACCGCGCATGATCAAGCGGGTTGGCCATGTGCGCGTCTTTGCCGCACTCGGAAGCTTTACCTCGGCTGGGTTGATTGCCTTTCCGCTGATTGCAGAGCCATGGGCATGGACGGCGTTGCGCGTAATCTTGGGCTTTTGCATGTCGGGGATTTATGTGACGGCGGAAAGCTGGCTTAACGATGCCTCGACCAACGAAACCCGGGGCAAGGTTCTGTCAGCTTATATGATTGCGCAGACCCTTGGCATTATCGGCGCGCAGGGGCTTTTGACGCTTGGCGATGCCGCGAACTCGGCCCTGTTTATTGTTGCGTCCATTCTGGTCTCGATTTCCTTTGCGCCGATCCTGCTGTCGGCCTCGTCCGTGCCAGTGACCGAGGCGGCGCGTCCGATGGGGCTTAAGGAACTGTTTGCCGGATCGCCGCTCAGCACCGTGGGAATCTTCCTGCTGGGCTGTGTGTATGCCACGCAGACCGGTATGGCGGCGGTTTATGGCACCCAGATTGAAATGACGACCGTGCAGATCGCGACCTTTGTGGCGATGCTGTTTGCCGGTGCGTTGGTGTTTCAATATCCGATTGGCTGGTTGTCGGACCGCATGGATCGCCGCAAGCTGATTTTTGGTGCGGCGGCAGTTGCCATGTCAGCCTGCATGCTTGGCTGGCTTTCGGGTAACCAGCTGGTCTTTATGATGTGTGCAGCCTTTGTCGCAGGCGGCATGACAACGCCGCTTTATGCGCTGTTTCTGGCCTACACCAATGATTTCCTGTCACTCGAAGAAATGCCGGCGGCATCAGGTGGTCTGGTCCTGACCTTCGGGGTGGGCGCAATTCTTGGTCCGTTGATTGCCGGTTGGTCGATGGAACATCTTGGTCCGCAGTCGTTCTGGCTGGTGCTTGCCGGGACGTTTGCGGTGATTGCGCTTTATGCGCTTTATCGCATGACGCGCCGTGAAGCCCTGCCGGTTGAAGAAACCGAAAGCTATGTCAGCGTTCTGCCGACGGCATCCCCCATGGCGGTTGAAACCGCCGGGGTTTGGGCAGCTGAGCAGGCCGAGGCCGCCGCAGAAGAAGCTGCTGCCGAGGAAGCTGCTGCTGAAGAGGCCGAAGCAGAAAAGGCCGGGGCTTCTGAAGACAAGAAGCCCAAGGCATAGCCTTTCCCTGACAGCTTAGCGGTTGAACAACAACCGCAGCCCAACGGCGGCAAAGAACACACCAAGCAACCCGTTGATCCATCCGGCGCCCCGGCGATAAATCGAAATCGCCGGGGCGGTGGAAAAGGCGGTGGCATACAGCAAATGAATGCTGGTTGAAATCAGACCACAGCCAATCACAATCGCAGCCCCGACCCAAAGCGGGGCGCCTTCGTGAAACCCGATTGAAATGATGGCAATCCAGGTCAGGATGGCCTTCGGATTGGTCAGGTGAAGTCCCAATCCGCGAAAGTAATACCCGCGTCCGGATATCTTTCGGGCATCAACGGCGTCGGCGATATCTGATGTGGTGGGTGGTTTGCGAAATGCGGTGCGAAACGCCCGATAGGACATCCAAAGTAAATAAAGCCCGCCAAAAATCCGGATGGCCGTCATCGCATCGGCATAAGTCGCAAGGACGGCGGACAGCCCCGTCAGGGTCAGAAGACCGATCGAAAACGATCCGGTTCCAATGCCAAGGGCAAAATGTTGCCCGGCACGGCGGCCCTGATCAAGCGACACGCCCATCAAGCCCAAAAGGGCAGGACCGGGGCTAATCAGGCCGACAAGCAGGGCTGCATAAGACAGCAATATTCCGGGCAGATATTGCCCAAATTCGGCAAGGCTGATCATGGGGCGTTTCCTTGTGTGGTGGCAAGATCAGCCTAGATCGGTATTTGAGTTCTGTCGAGGGCCACGAAAAAGCCCGATCCAATGGACCGGGCTTTGTTCATCTGTCTGCACTGGCGTCTAATCAGGCGTCGTTTTGCGCTTCGGCAAGGATTTCATCACCCTGACGCGCGATTTCCGAAAGGGCCTGTTCGAACACTTCTGGCGGGTGGCCGCCGGAAATGGCGAATTTGCCATTGACCACATAGGTCGGTACCGAACTGATGCCGGCATCGCCAAATTCGTCTTCCTCGGCGCGGACTTCCTTGGCGAATTCGTCGCTGGCAAGGATTTCGGCGGCGCGTTCCGGTGAAAGACCAACTTCCTCGACCGCGCGTTTCAAAACACCATGGTCGGCGGTGTTGTCACCGCCCTGGAAGTAGGCGGCAAACAGATTGAGTTTCAGCGCGGTCTGCTGGCCGTATTCGCCTTCCTTGCCCGCCCAGTACAAAAGGCGGTGGGCGTCAAAGGTGTTATAGATGCGCGCATCTGACCCGAAATGGATCGGGAAGCCGACATTTTCGCCCATCATGGTGATGCGGGCGCGGTTATCGGCACTTTGATCGGCGGTCAGGCCGTATTTTTCGCTGATATGTTCCGAAAGGTCCTGGCCCTCGGGCGGCATATCGCGGTTCAATTCGAACGGGTGCCAGCGCAGGGTGACGTCAATTTCACCGTCCAGACGGCTGATGGCATCTTCAAGGTTCTTGTAACCGATGATGCACCACGGACAGACAACGTCCGAAACAATGTCGATCTGCATGGGAATGGCTTTGGTCATTGGATTAGGCTTGCCTTGGATTATGTAACGTTGTGCTACCCCAACACATAATCGACATGGCGTCAAACGCAAGGAAAAGCCGGGTTGGACGCCTATTTGAGGGTCGATTTATTAGTTGTATCTGATTTTGCGGGCGTGGTTACCCGTCTGATCATCAGGATGATTGCCGCCGGGCGTTATCAACCATGTATTCGGCAAATGTTTCAAGGATTGGGCAAGACCAGTCCGCACGGGTCAGTTCCCCGTCCCGTTCCCAGTCGCCATACCAACGTTCATCAATGTCACGGAATATGATGTAGCGGGCAAAACGGTCTGATGCAGTCCAGCAATTGCGACCGGTACGTTCCCACGTCAGGCCGGCAAGCATCATGATATCAACGCTGGTGGGGGCGTCATTTGCCATTTTTATTGTCCTTGGACGTCGCGCGATCATTAGCTTTGTTCTACATGTGCAGGGATTTGATCAAGCGTACTACAACCTAGGATAAAGGTAATCATCGCATAGTGGTGGTTGCAACCATTCAAGGGGACAGGTCAGCTATCCTAAAGATGGGTAATTTGTTGAAATAGAGCAGAAATTGTCGTCGGGATGGCAATTTGAGTAATGCTGTTGCGCTGCTGTCTGTTTTGCGGCAATTTGCCAGACCCGCAAAAGACATGAAATCATGAGCCTTGCGAACAGAATAGCGGCGGCCAAAAAACGGCCGCGGCACCCGAGACGATCGATCAGTTGGAATGAAAATGTCAGACAAGCGCGTCTATCTCTATGACAGTACCTTGCGCGATGGGCAGCAGACCCAGGGCGTGGATTTTTCGGCCGCGGACAAGACCGCGATTGCCAAGGCGCTGGACGAACTGTCGATTGACTATATTGAAGGCGGCTGGCCGGGGGCGAACCCGACCGATGATGCATTCTTTGCCAACCCGCCCAAACTCAAGAATTCCAAGCTGACCGCCTTTGGCATGACCCGCCGTGCCGGCCGTTCGGCGTCAAACGATCCGGGGCTGACCAGCTTGGCACAGAATGCGCCGATCGTTTGCATGGTCGGCAAAAGCTGGGATTTTCAGGTGACCGAGGCACTCGGGATCGAGCTTGATGAAAATCTGGCGATGATTTCGGATTCAATTGCCCATCTGAAGACCAAGGTTTCCGAAGTCATGTTCGATGCCGAACATTTCTTTGATGGTTACAAGGCCAACCGGGACTATGCGCTTGCCGCGATCAAGTCGGCCTATGAGGCCGGGGCGCGCTGGGTCGTTTTGTGTGACACCAATGGCGGCACGCTGCCCGACGAGATTTTTGACATTGTCACCGATGTCTGCAGCCAGATCCCCGGCAGCCATGTGGGTATTCATTGCCACAATGATACGGAAAATGCGGTTGCGAACTCTTTGGCCGCCGTACGTGCCGGTGCGCGGCAAGTACAAGGCACGCTGAATGGCTTGGGTGAGCGGTGTGGTAATGCCAACCTGATTTCGATCATTCCGACGCTGATGCTGAAAATGGGGTATGACGTTGGCATTTCCCATGACCAGCTGACCCATTTGCGTCGCATTTCGCACATCCTTGATGAGAGGCTTAACCGTGAACCGCTGCGTCAGGCGGCCTATGTCGGCGACAGTGCCTTTGCCCACAAGGGCGGCTTGCATGTCTCAGCGGTTGAAAAGAACCCGACCTGTTACGAACATATTGAACCGCATCTGGTTGGCAACCAGCGCCATATCCTTGTTTCCGATCAGGCGGGCAGGTCCAACATTCTGGCGCGTTTCCGCGAGATTGGCGTTGAAGTTGATCCCAAATCCGAGGCGGTTGGCAAACTGGTTGAAACCGTCAAGCGCCGTGAGTTTGACGGTTATGCCTATGACGGGGCCGAGGCCAGCTTTGAATTGCTGGCGCGCAAGGCCATGGGCGAGCTTGATCGGTATTTCCGGGTGACGTCGTTCCGTGTGATTGATGAACGCCGCTGGGTTGATGAACAGGACGAGCAAGTCATCACCATGTCGGAAGCCACCGTCAAGGTCGTGGTCGGCGATGATCAGTTCATGTCAGTCGCCGAGGGCAACGGCCCGGTCAACGCCCTTGATGCGGCCCTTCGTAAGGTCCTTTTGACCGTGCCGGAATACCGCGATGCGGTCGAACAGATCGAACTGATCGACTATAAGGTCCGCATCATAACCCGCGGCGATGGTACGCGTGCGGTGACCCGCGTCATGATCGAAAGCCGGGATGCCGAAGGCAATAATTGGGCAACGGTGGGCGTTTCAACCAACATTATCGAGGCGTCCTATAACGCGCTTCGCGATTCCATCACCTATAAACTGTTCAAGTCGGGCGTGCGCAGTCAGCACGCGTGATGCTGTGATCGGATATCCGTCAAATACATGCAGCCGGGCCATATCAAGGTCCGGCTGTTTTCGTTTCAATCCGGAGGCTTAAATCTGGAGACTGGCGCGAACGGTTGGCTTTTGCTAAGTAAGCGCCAATATGGACGGGGACGCCCGAAAAATAGCTTCTATGCCTTCCTTTGACGACCGGAGAATACCGCGATGAGCGAGCCCATCGGCAGTGCCAAGCCTGAAACAGGCGGGATTGCCAATCCGCCCGTAATCATTCTGATTGAGCCGCAGCTTGGCGATAATATCGGCAAGGCCGCGCGCGCGATGCTCAATTGTGGTCTGGTGGATTTGCGTTTGGTGCGGCCGCGAGATGGCTGGCCGAATGAACGGGCAACCGCCAATGCATCGGGTGCCGATATCGTCATCGACAACACCAAGGTGTTTGAGCACGAAGAAGATGCGCTGGCCGATCTGAACCGTGTTTACGTCACCACCGCGCGCACCCGTGATGCCATCAAGCCGGTCTTTACCCCCAAGGGGCTGGCACCGGAAATGCGCGCTGTGATCGGGCGTGGAGAAAAGGTCGGCGTGATGTTTGGCCCGGAACGCACCGGCGTTCGCAACGAACATATTGCGATGGGTGATGCGGTGGTGACTGTGCCGCTTAATCCCGGTTTTACGTCGCTTAACCTGGCCCAGGCGGTTCTTTTGATCGGCTATGAATGGTGGCAGGCGGGCGTTGATGTGCCCGATTATCAATTGATGATGGCCGATACCTTCCCGGCGACCAAGGATGATATGGAACGCCTGTTCCTTCATCTTGAAAGCGAACTTGATGAGTCGGGTTTCTTTCGGGTGGCGGAAAAGCGCCCCGGCATGGCGCGCAATATTCGCAACATCTTTAACCGCGCCAATCTGACCCATCAGGAAGTCCAGACGCTGCGCGGGATGATTGTTGCCATGCGCGGCGGCAAGCACAAGCCAAAGGACTGATTTTCCACCCGATTGCCAAGTGCGGTGCAGGTGGGGTGCTATTCAAGCGGAACTCGGCAGAAATGCAGGGCTTCCATGCGGGATGGCGGGCGCGATTAATGTTTGACTCTTGATCAATCATCTCTATATTGCGCCTCACTTCCGAGAAAGTGGGTCGAAACATGTGGTTTCGTCCCCGTTCTGCGTGTCTGGGCCGCATGTCCGGTTTCAGACGGTTGGAAACTATCGGGACAATAAGTGATCTTTAAAAAAAGAGAGTTACAAAATGTCGAAACGTATTGCTGCAAAGCATAAGATTGACCGCCGCCTTGGTGTGAACCTTTGGGGCCGTGCAAAATCGCCGCTGAACAAGCGCGAATATGCACCGGGCATGCACGGCGCAACCCGCCGTAAGAAGCCGACCGACTATGGTACCCAGCTGTTTGCGAAACAGCAGCTCAAAGGCTACTACGGCTCGATCTCTGAAAAACAGTTCCTGCGCTACTACAAAGAAGCATCCCGTCGTCCGGGTGATACCTCCGAAACCCTCGTTGGTATTCTTGAGCAGCGCCTTGATGCGGTTATCTACCGCATGAAATTCGTTCCGACCGTGTTTGCTGCACGTCAGTTCGTGAACCACGGCCACATTCTTGTTAACGGCAAGAAAGTAACCATTCCGTCCTACCTGGTACAGGAAGGTGACGTTGTCGAAGTGAAACCTGCTTCGCGCGAAATCCCGATGGTTATGGAAGCTGCCAACCTGAACGAACGTGACGTTCCGGAATATCTCGACGTTGACGCGAAGGCCTTCAAAGGTACCTTCGTTCGCGTTCCGAAATTCGCAGAAATTCCGTACCCGGTTCAGATGCAGCCGAACCTGGTCATCGAATTCTACTCGCGTTAATCCTTACGGATTTCGCGACGAACCGATACGAAGACGCCCGCTGGAAACAGCGGGCGTTTTTGTTTGTCTGCGTTTTGCAAAACGTCCTCAGGTGGGCGGTTTGTTCAGTTGCTCGGACGCCTGTTGGGCGGCGGCGGCAACTGCTTCCTGTTTTTGTTCAGGTGTTGCATCGGGCGGCACATCGACCTTGACGTTGCGCGAGGCCATCTGGATGCCGTTTTCCTTGAACATGGCGAGAACCCGTTGATAGACGGTTTTGCGGATGGTGAATTGTTCGCCGGGTTTTGATGTGTATTTCAGCCCGATCACCATGTTGAATTCTTCCATCCGGCGTACGCCCTGGGATTTCAGCGGTTCGATGAAGCTGTCGCCAATCAGCGGATCTTCCAGAAGTTCTGCCGCCAGTTTCTTGACCAGTTTCTTGATCTTGTTGACGTCAGTTTCAAACGGCACACGGAATTCGAGTTTGACGATCACCCAATCGCGGCTGTGGTTGACGATGGATTTGATCTCGCCAAACGGGACGGTCTGAAGCGGGCCCCGGTGATGGCGCAATTGCATGGACCGGATGGAGATATTTTCGACCCGGCCGCGCAGATTGTCGACTTCGATATATTCGCCAAGCCGAAATGCATCATCAAGCAGGAAGAACACACCGGCGACTACGTCGCGCACCAGTGCCTGACTGCCAAAGCCAAGGGCAAGGCCGACAACACCGGCACCGGCAATCAGCGGTCCGATATCAACGCCCAATGATGACAGGGTCACCATCGCGACCATGATGACAATCACGGTCAGCGCAAAGTTTTTCAAAAGCGGCAAAAGGGTTTCGACCCGCGAAAGCCCGGTGCCCCCGCCTTCATCGCCGGCATTGCCCGTTGCTGATGCGCTCATGCGTTCATCAAGGAACGTCTTGATCAGCGACCAGATCAGATCGGCGATCAAAAGGATCATGATGATTTCGGTCGAGCTATCAATGATCCGGGCAATGATCCCGGCATCATCGGCCTGAGCCAACCGGTCAAAGCCCCAGATGCGCCAGATACTTGCCAGCACAAACACCAGAGCCAGAAGCCGCACGCCGCGTTTAAGCACCTTGGTAAAAACAGGGGCCTTGGGCTTTACCGGTTCAAACACTTCGTCATGTTCATGGGCGGCCGCCTCTGCCCGGGCATTGTGTTCGGCGGCTTCCTGTTCGGCGACTTGCAGTTTCTTGCGATGCTGGCTTTCTATGATGTTGCGAAACACAGCGTCGAACAAGCAGGCAAGCCCGATGGCAAGCAGTGCCTTAAGGATGCGTTCGGCCCCAATGATTGCAACCCCACCCACCAGAATGAACCAGCCACAGACAATCATCGGCCACAGACGGGCAATCGATGTTGGCAGGGCCATTTTCTCGACCTCGGCACTTGCCGCATGGCTGGCAAAGAACCGGCCAATTGAAAGTGTGACCGCGCAAAAGGCGACGACTGAAATCACCACGGCTGCATCAAACAGGATGATATCGCCCGCAACCATGGTCGGTGCGGCACCAAACACATTGGCCAAGGCAAAGGCAAACAATGATATCCCCGCCGCCCAGGTCAGGCGTTTGGTCAGCACGGTGGCGGCCTTCGGGTCGACATTGATCATGCGAAGGCCCTCGGCCTTGGGTGCAAACAGGAATTGCAACACGATGATCAGGACACGCAGGGCAAAGAACGCCATCAGAAGCGACATCACGGCCGATTTCATGATGGGCGGCCAGTCAAACATCATAAACGCGCCAAGCGATCCTATGGCAAAGACAAGCAGCGAAAACAGCGAAAGCACACAAAGCCCAACCATGTGTTTGAGGCGTTCCGAAAACTTCCGGGGGCTTTGCGATTCAAGATAGGCGCATGCCGGTGCCGAGAGACGGCGATAAATCACCTCGGCTGCGATACCGACACCAACGAAAATGACGGTAAACAGCAAAATGCGCATCAGGCCGGTCTGGCCAAAATCGGTCGACAGCAAGGCCCGTGTGGCATCGAGTTCTGCGGGAAAGGCATCAAGGCCGGAGATGGTTTCGGCAATGCGGGCCTGGGTGCGGGTGACACCTTCTTCAAGGAAGCCATAATAGCTGAAGGTTTCGGCAATCACGCCGTCTTCGGGAAGTTCTGTGGCGGGTTCTGTTCCGTCTTCTGAGCCGCCCTCTGAGCCACTTAGGGCGGTAACGGCCGCCATCTGTGCTGCTGTGGGCGGGATGGGCAAGGCAAACCAGATTGCAAACAGCCAGATCGCAAAACATGCCATTGTTTTGATTGCCGGTTTCATGCCTGTGACTTCCCCTGTGGCGCAAATTTCAGCATGCCCTAAAGATGGGGAATAGCGGACAAACCATCAAGAAATAGTTTTGTCGCAGGCGGGATATGATCGCATTTGGCGAGTTCGGCGATGGTCCGGGCACAAAAAACGCGCTGGCAGGAAACCTGCGCAGCGCGTTTTGAATGGGGTCAGGTTTTATGCCTTGTTGTCTTGTTGCCTTAGGCGGCAACGGCAACGCCCTTGTCTTTAAGGTGCTGGGACAGCTCGCCGCTGGCGGCCATTTCACGCACGATGTCGCAACCACCAAGGAACTCGCCCTTGACGTAAAGCTGCGGAATGGTCGGCCAGTTGGAGAAGTCCTTGATGCCCTGACGGATTGCCGGGTCGACCAGAACGTTGATATCCTTGAACTGAACGCCAAGCTCGGCCAGGACCTGAACAACAGCGGCAGAGAAGCCGCACTGCGGGAACATTGCGGTACCCTTCATGAACAGGACGACGTCATTGTCATTGACGTCTTTCTGGATGCGTTCGAATACCGGATTGTCGGTCATGATGATTGTCCTTGGCTTGGGGGCCCTGTTCGGGCCGCGAATTCAGGTTAAACTTTTATGGGCGAAGATATGGCTGGAACCTGCGGTTCTGTCAACTCTTGGCGCGATTTTGCCGCGCGGTACGCAGGTTATCCCAGGTAAAAATTCCCAAGCCGAACCACACCAGCGCATAGGTGATCATGTGGGCCTCGGTAAAGATCTCGCCGAAAATCAGAACCGCGACAAAGAACTGGATGGTCGGATTGAGATATTGCATCAATCCAAGGGCCGAGAATTTCATGTTGCGCGCGGCAAAGGCAAACAACACCAGCGGGGCTGTCGTGCAAACCCCAAGCCCGATCAAAAGCGCATCTTCGACCCGTCCGATATGCCCAAACGTCATATCACCCTGATAGGTCAGCCAGCCAAGATACCCCAAGGCAAACGGGGTCAGAAGAATACATTCAACAAAAAGTCCGGCGATCGGGTCGGCCGGGACGAATTTGCGAATCACACCGTAAAAGCCAAACAAGGTCGAAAGCCCGACGGCAACCCAGGGCATATTGCCATAAAAAACCAGAAGGTTCAGAACCCCGGCCGCACAGATCAAAACGGAAATGATCTGAATGCGGTTGAGTTTTTCGGCAAAGAAAATGCGGCCAAGGATCAGCATGATCAGCGGCATGATGTAATAGCCAAGGCTTGCTTCCAGGGCGTGCGCATTATTGACCGCCCAGATGTAAAGCAACCAGTTCCCCGCGACCAGAAGGCTTGAAAGAAACAAAAGTCCGACGGTGCGTGCTGATGAAATCAGCTCAAGCAGCTTCTTGCGCCGACCCAGAACAAACACCAGCAGAAGTGTGAGAAGTGCTGACCACACAATGCGGTGCGACAGGATTTCAAGCGGGGTGGCAAAGGCGACCTGTTTGAAATACAGGCCGAAAAACCCCCAGAAGATGAAGGCGCCAAGCCCGGCGAGGGGGCCGGGGCCGATCAGTGCCGGTTTTTCTTTAGAAGACATAATTTCAAGCCGTGGTCAGTGAATGGGGCTGTGACCGGCCGCTTAAGTCTTCGGACCAGCTCAGTTCGATCGGAAAGGCAACAGGGGCCGAAGGCAAACGGCCCCTGAGTTTGGTCTGGCGAAGCGGTTCGTGGTGGCGAGGTGCTCTGCCAAAGCTTTATCTTGGATGACCTTATTCCGGTGCAGAAGTCTGCAGGGCCAGCGCATGCAGATCGCCGCCCATTTTGCCCTTAAGGGCGGAATAGACCATCTGGTGCTGAACCACGCGGGTTTTGCCGCGGAACTGCTCGGAGACGACAATCGCTGCATAATGATCGCCATCGCCGCGCAAATCCTCGATGCGGACCTGTGCATCGGGAAGGGCTTCCTTGATCATGCTTTCGATTTCATAGGCTTCCATGGCCATGGCGCATATTCCTTATGGTTGATCGGCGCATATTCGGGACCGCCGATATGACGTGTTTTCACTGGTATATGTTGTTGTCACGGGGGCTGTCAATTTTTGAGAAAGGCGCGCCATTCGCCGATGTCAGGCGATAACCACGCAATATCAGGCAATGCGAAAACCTTGTTTTTGGGCCGAGATTGGGCTAACACGCTTTTTACGGGGTGCGCACCCCTGCCGTCCGCAAGGTATATGCCTTTGGTAAAGTGCGTGGAACGAAATTTTCGGACCCGTTTCCCGATCAGGATACGGCCCGGCAATGCGGACCCCCGGCCTCCTGCGTGGAGACGATTTATGACTTCCAATACGCTCAATATCAGCCGTGCCGACATTGAAACGGACGCGACCGAGCAATTCAAGGCACAGGCCAAACGCCTGCGCAAAGCCTTGGCCGCGCGTGATGTCTCGATCTCGCATACCGGTTCGCTCGAACTGCTGGCACAAAGCCACGGTTTTCGTGACTGGAACACCGCCGTTGCCATGGCACGGCGCAATATCCCGACCAGTGTGTCTGATCTTGGTATCGGCAAACGTTTTGCCGGCTCCTACCTTGGTCATGCCGTCACCGGCCTGATCCGAAGCGTTACGGCGACCCCGACACCGGGCGTGTTTCGCGTCGAAGTGCATCTCGACGAACCGGTCGATGTCGTGGAATCAAAACGCTTTAGCGGCTTTCGCCAACGCATTGGCGCACGGATCAACGAACATTGCGAACCGGTCCTGACCAACGGCATGGCTGGCCCCGGACTTTCTATTGATCTGTTGCTGCGAGAGTCCCCGGACGCGTGAGCACGTTCTTCCCAGAGATCAATGACCAAACCCTCCGGCAGCTTCCCAAAGTTGCCGGA
Source organism: Thalassospira sp. CH_XMU1458 (assembly GCF_037027205.1). Taxonomy (NCBI): domain Bacteria; kingdom Pseudomonadati; phylum Pseudomonadota; class Alphaproteobacteria; order Rhodospirillales; family Thalassospiraceae; genus Thalassospira; species Thalassospira sp. CH_XMU1458. The sequence goes on from NZ_JAYMDW010000003.1 coordinate 613,677, forward strand.
GCTTACGTTCTGGTGATCGAACTTACAGCTGACCTGACGCTTCAAAATAAACGCTTCACAGGCATCACCCTTGCCAAAGGCACCTACCTCTATTGCGGCTCCGCCAATGGCCCCGGCGGCATTGCCGCGCGCGTCAAGCGCCACTGCAAGGCGACCAAGAAACCCCATTGGCATGTCGATGAACTGACCTCAAACGGGGCCGGGCGGGTTGTGTCGGTGTTGGTGGTGCCGGGTGGGAATGAGTGTGAACTGCGTGCTGGATTACAGGACCAAAGCTCACCCGTGCCAGTGCCGGGATTTGGCAGCAGCGATTGCACCAAATGCGCGTCACATCTGATCAGTACAGGCGTTGGGAATCATTTGATGATTCTGAGAAGTCTTGCCGGGGCTGCTTAGCCCCCGGTCATACTCATATGGCGCCCGACAGCCGGTTTCTGGCCTTTGCGGTCGATGACAAAATCATGGCCCTTGGGTTTGAGGTCCATGGCGGCATCCAGCATTTGATCAAGGGCGCGCGGGTCGCCGGTGCGAAGGGCGGCACGCAGATCAACGTGGTCTTCCTGCCCCAGGCACATGTAAAGCGTACCGGTGCAGGTCACGCGCACGCGGTTGCAACCTTCGCAGAAATTATGGGTCAGCGGCGTGATGAAGCCAAGACGCCCGCCGGTTTCAGCCACGGTGGTATAGCGGGCCGGGCCCGGTGTGACATATTCGGACGGGATCAGGGTGTATTCCTGCTCCAACCTTTCGCGCACAGCAGTCAACGGCAGGTATTGGTCGGTCCGGTCACCATCAATGTCGCCGAGCGGCATGGTTTCGATCAGGCAAAGATCAAAGCCCTCCTTACCGCACCAGGCGACAAGGCGTGACATTTCGTCTTCGTTGAAGTTACGCAATGCGACCGTGTTGATCTTGATCGAAATGCCGGCCTGTTTGGCGGCCTCAAGCCCGGCCAGCACCTGTTCAAGGCGGCCACGGCGGGTGATTTCGGTGAATTTCTGGGAATCCAGACTATCAAGCGAGATGTTAAGGCGCTTCACACCCAGGCGCGCCAGATCATCGGCATAGGTGGCCAACTGGCTGCCATTGGTGGTCATGGTCAGTTCATCGAGCGCGCCGGTTTTAAGATGGCGTGACAGATTGGTGATCAGATCCATGATGCCACGACGGACCAGCGGTTCGCCGCCGGTCAGGCGCAATTTACGCACGCCACGCGTAATGAAAGCCGTGCACAGCTGATCAAGTTCTTCAAGCGAAAGAACATCGGATTTTGGCAGGAATGTCATGTTTTCCGCCATGCAATAGGTGCAGCGGAAATCGCAGCGATCGGTTACCGAAACGCGCAGGTAAGAGACATGTCTGCCATATTTGTCGATCAGCGGTTTGGTCATGGTGGCGTTTCAACGGTGTTGTTGAGTTTCCGGGCTTTTCGCAATCGTTGTGAGGCGACTGTGGCACAGCAGACGGGGTTTTGACCAGTCTGTTTCGATCTGTGGTGTTCACCTTTCCGTCAGGTGAAAACGATATGAGCCGCGATCCGATAACAGATCGCAGCTCATATATTCGTTCGTTGAGGGGTAACCGTCAGGTAACGGGTGCCCAAAAGGTCGACCATCACTTTGATAATTTGGCGACGTCGTCATCAATGCATTTGACCACTTCGCGCAGGGTGGCGACATTTTCGCGGCCCATCCGCGCGACCAGTTCGGCGGAATGTTCCGGCACGGCAAGCGTTTTGCGCACATCGGCAAACAGCGCATCAAGCAGTCGGATGCAATGGGTTTCGGTGAATTCCCAACGTTCTTCGCCGTGGACCATGTTGTCATTGACGAGCTGGATCAGCCATTTCTTGCGGTGTTCATAGTTGCTGAAATGCAGCGCCATGCGGGCAAACACCAGATTGATCCGCGACCGGACTTCCGGGGTTTTCGCCAGATGATCCCAGTATTCGGAAGGATTGCGCAATTCGTCATCATCATTGGCGTGGGCTTCGATGATTTCGTGAATTTCACGATCGATTTCCTGAAGCATGTCCATGCCGACCATCATGCGGATGACCTTGAAGAAAGGCTGCAGGATGGTGCGTGACAGGGCACCGTGTTCGGTATCGCCGGCTGCGTTGCCTTCAAGCAGATGATCAAAGCGCGAGACCAGCAGACGTCCGAACGGATCGTGGCGCAGGGCTGCATGTTCGCGGGTCTTGATCGCTTCGAGGTCGCTTTCAAGGATCGCCCATGCATTGTCGAACAGATCTTCGTTGTCGCGCAGGCTATTGAGCGATTTCAGGATCTGTTCTTCGGTAACGGAACCGCCATGGTCGCGGGCAACATGCACAAGACCCTGGGCAAATTGTTCCAGCACGGTAAAGGCCGCGACGTGGTGGCGCTGTTTAAAGCTGTCACGCGGTGGTTTATTGGCTGCGATCATGGGCTTCGAAACCTTCTTAAGACTGTTGTGCTCGTGTCAGGTTCATCTATCGAGTGTATGATAGAGTCCATCTTTATGGTGAATTGATTAACAATTCGATCCGAGCAATCCATGTGCCAAGCGTCGCCTTCAAGGACCGGTTGCAGGAAGGGCGCTTATTCGTAGCCCGCCGCGGCTTCGACAATTTCCAGAACGACATAGCGCTGGCGGATGATCTGGCGACCGGCCTCTTCGAAATTGACAGCGATTCGATCTCCGTCAACGGCCTGAATGCGGCCCAGTCCCCAGTCCGGTTGATTGGGATGACGCACGATGGCGCCTGGCGTCAGCAAGAAATCCATTGGGTGCTCTGTATCCTGTGTTGCTGGCTTCAATATAGGTCGTTTGCCGAGGTCGCGCAATTTGCGGCTGCGTGTTGCGGGCCGGATATCGGGTCCGATATCGCAAAGCGGCAAAATTTGCCGGGTCGGAAAAGCCTGATTTTCGAGCGTGCTAAATAAGCTCTTAATATATCGGCGGCAATCTTGTGGCTTCTGCGAGTGACCTGTTCGCTCAGAACGGACCATTCGGGAAGCGCATTGTGTCTTGGGGCATGATGTTGTGACGATACGCAAAGACCTTGGAGAGCCCGCGCTATGGAAGAGGATGCCACCCTTGAACTGACCTTGATCGAACTGATCAGTTCGCGGATCTGTCATGATCTTGTCGGTCCGGTCGGGGCGGTCAATGCCGGGGCAGAACTGATGGGGGAAGACGGGGTTAGCGACGATGAGGCGCTGGCACTCATGCGCAAAAGCGGTCTTGAGGCCGCACGTCGTTTGCAACTGTTCCGGTTGGCCTTCGGGCGTGCGGGCAGCAGTGCCGATACCGCCGCGATGCGTGAAGCGGCAAAACAGACCTATGCGGCCGAAGGGAAGGTCGCACTTGATTGGCCGGATCTTCCGATTGATCCATCTCACGGGCGAATCGTATTGAACATGGTTATGCTTGCCCGTGAAGCTTTGCCGTTCGGTGGAACGCTTTCGGTTATGCGCGACTCCGGTAAAGTAACGGTTCTGGGCGAAGGCAAACGCGCGGCCTTGCGCCCTGAAATCATGAATGTATTGGAAAAAGAAGTTTCTACTGATGCACTCGATCCGCGCAATGTTCAGGCGTTTTTCTTGCGGAAACTGGCTAAACTCGGGGGTGGAGTGCTTTCGGTCTTGCAACAGGACGGAAATATTGCATTGATCTATGGATAAAAATTTGACCGGCAGGTCTGGTAATGGCGTGCAATAGCTTCTACCTAAGATACCAAAGTATAGTACGTTTGCGCCATTTGGCGCTTTAATGGGAGTTCCAGTTCCGACAAGCTATTGATTGTTGGAGATTTGGAGGGGGTATATGGACGATCTTTTAAGTGAATTTCTGACCGAGACTTCTGAAAGCCTGTCGACGCTTGACGTCGAACTGGTGAAGCTGGAACAGAACCCGAATGATCCGGACATCTTGTCCAATATTTTCCGCTTGGTTCACACCATTAAGGGCACTTGCGGCTTCCTTGGCCTGCCGCGCCTTGAGGCTGTTGCCCACGCTGGCGAGAACGTACTCGGTAAAATCCGTGACGGCGAACTGGTGGTGACACCTGATGCCGTGACGCTTGTTCTTGAGTCGATCGACACCATTAAGTATCTGCTGGGGGAGCTCGAACAGAACGAAGCCGAGCCGGACGGAAATGATGCTGACCTTATCGGTCGTCTGAACCACTTTGCCGATACCGGTCAAATTCCGGGTGGTGCGCCGGCTGCTGCAGCAGCCCCGGCAGCAGAGGAAGCCGAAGAAGAAGTTCCGATGACGGATGACGAAAAACTGCAGGCTGCTTTTGACGCCGCAGAATACGATCCCGATTTCGAAGTTCCTGACGAACCGGCTGCGGCCGCTGAGCCGGAGCCGGAAGCACCGGCAAAACCGGCTGCTCCGCCCGCAGCCGCAAAATCCCAGGAAGTTGCGCCGGCCAAAAAGGCTGCCGAAAAGCCAAAGGCAGAGGCACCGCGCGCAGAAGCCAAGGAAAGCTCGGTTGCAGCCCAGACCATTCGTGTGAATGTCGAGCTGCTTGAAAACCTGATGACACTGGTTTCAGAACTTGTCCTGACCCGTAACCAGCTTTTGCAGATGGTTCGCGGCAAGGATGACAGTGAATTCACCGTGCCGTTGCAGCGCCTGTCGCACATCACGACCGACCTTCAGGAAGGTGTGATGAAGACCCGTATGCAGCCGATCGGCAACGCATGGGCAAAACTGCCGCGTATCGTTCGCGACCTTGCCCTTGAGATGAACAAGAAAATCGATCTGCAAATGATCGGTGCCGACACCGAACTGGACCGCCAGGTTCTTGAACTGATCAAGGACCCGCTGACCCACATGGTGCGTAACTCTGCCGACCATGGTCTGGAAGATATTCCGGGCCGCCGCGATGCGGGCAAGCCTGAAACCGGTACGGTCACGCTGAACGCGTATCACGAAGGTGGTCACATCATCATCGAGATTTCCGATGATGGTCGTGGTCTGAACCTTGAGCGGATTAAGGCGAAGGCGATTGCCAACGGTCTTGCGACCGAAAGCGAGCTTGAAGGCATGGGTGAACAGCAGATCCAGCAGTTCATCTTCAAAGCCGGCTTCTCGACCGCGGAAAAAGTGACTTCGGTTTCCGGTCGTGGTGTGGGTATGGACGTTGTGCGTACCAACATCGAAAAGATCGGTGGTACGGTCGAACTGAAATCGGTCGAAGGCCGTGGGTCGACCTTCATCATCAAGATCCCGCTGACGCTGGCGATTGTGTCGGCCCTGATCGTGGAGAGTGGCGGCGAACGCTTTGCCATTCCGCAGATCAGCGTTCTGGAACTTGTTCGTGCATCGAACAATTCCGAACATTCCATCGAACGCATTCATGATACGCCGGTCCTGCGCCTGCGTAACCGTCTGCTGCCGCTGGTCACGCTCAAGAAAATTCTTGGTCTTGATACCACCCAGGAAAGCGACGATGCGGTTGATGAAGAAGCATTCATCGTGGTTGCACAGGTTGGTACCTATTCGTTCGGTATCATCGTTGACCGCGTGTTCGACACCGAGGAAATCGTTGTTAAACCGGTGGCCCCGATCCTGCGCGATCTGTCGCTGTTCTCGGGTAATACCATCCTTGGCGACGGTAGCGTGATCATGATCCTTGATCCGAACGGCATTGCAACCCGCACCGGCGAAATCACCGTTGGTGGCTCGCAAGGTGTCGAAGGCAAGGCCAAGGCCGATGCATCGGATCGCGAAACCACATCCATGCTGGTCTTCCGGGCCGGTGGCAGCGAAGTGCGTGCGGTTCCGCTGGCGCTTGTTGCCCGTCTTGAAGAAATCGATGTCGAGAATATCGAACATTCGAATGGCCGTCCGCTGGTCCAGTACCGCGGCAAGCTCATGCCTCTTGTCTTTATCGACGGTAGCTACCAGATGAAGTCAGAAGGCCGTCAGCCGACCCTTGTGTTCCAGGATCGTGAACGCACCATGGGTCTGGTTGTCGACGAGATCGTCGATATTGTTGATGACGTTCTGAATGTTGAACTGACCGCGGATCAGGATGGTCTGGTTGGTTCGGCCGTGATTGACGGCAAGGCGACCGATCTTATTGATGCTGGTTACTATCTTGAACTGGCCTTCAGCGACTGGTTCGGCACCGAGGATAACGGCGGCGAGAAGAAGCGTGTTCTTCTGATCGATGACAGCCCGTTCTTCCGTAACCTGCTGACGCCGATGCTGTCGGTTGCCGGTTTCAATGTTACTGCGGTCGAAAATGCAGAACAGGCCATGGACCTTAAAAACCGTGGTGTTCTGTTTGACGCGATCATCAGTGATATCGAAATGCCGGGCATGAACGGCTTTGAATTTGCCGAAGCGCTTCAGGATGATGCAGAATGGGGTGAAATTCCGATCATTGCCCTGTCTTCGCACACCAAAGAGGAAGACTTCGAACGCGGTCGTCAGGTCGGTTTCAGCGACTATGTGGCCAAATTTGATCGCGATGCGCTTGTCTCGACCCTGATCCAGACACTGAGCAGCATGTAAGCGGGAGAACAGTCCTATGAGCGATAAAAACGCACTCGTCCCGAGCCAGGAAAAAGGCGGCGCCCTTGAACTTGGTGGTGACAGCCAGGATTTCGTGACCGCGAATATTGGCAAGCAGCTTTTCGGTATCCCTGTCCTGACCGTTCAGGATGTCTTGGGGCCGCAACGCATTACCCGTATCCCGCTTTCACCGCCGGAAGTGGCCGGATCGTTGAACCTTCGTGGTCGTATCGTGACCGCGATTGATGTCCGCAAACGTCTTGGTCTGCGTGACCGCGAAGACGATGAGCCGGGCATGAGCATCGTTGTCGATGAAGGTGGCGAGCTTTACAGCCTGATGGTCGATCAGGTTGGAGAGGTTCTGAGCGTTCCGAAAAAGGCGTTCGAACAGAACCCGGCAACGCTTGATCCGCGCTGGCGCGAATTTTCGGACGGTATTTTCCGTCTCGACAAGAAGCTGCTGGTGATTCTCGACGTGACCCGTCTGCTTGATTTCACGTCTTCGATCAAGCAAGCTGGTTAACCTGATTTCCCATGCCGGGCACGCAATGTGCCCGGTTCCTGCCATTGTGGCTTAACGACCTAAGTAAGCGAGAAGGAAGTCGATGAAGAGTTGTCTCGTCGTCGATGATTCGAAAGTCATCCGGATGGTAGCAAGACGCATTCTCGAGGAAATCGGGTTTGCGGTTGTGGAGGCAGTGGACGGTCAGGAGGCACTTGATAAGTGCCTTGAGTCCATGCCCGACGCGGTTCTGCTTGATTGGAACATGCCCGTAAAAAGCGGGATCGAGTTCCTGCGTGAACTGCGTGCAACGCCTGGTGGCGATGATCCTGTTGTTGTGTTCTGTACAACTGAAAACGACCTTGAACACATTCAGGAAGCCATCACCGCTGGCGCGAACGAATACATCATGAAGCCGTTCGATAGCGAGATCATCCAGGCCAAGTTCGAGCAGGTCGGCCTGATCTAGGCCGGGGTGCTCACGAACCTGTAAGCCTTCAAGATCCGATCTCCATCATCAAGCGGGGACGCTACCACGTGGAAGAAACGCCCATCCATTCGCCATACAAAGTCCTGATCGTGGATGATTCCGCCATCGTGCGCGGACTTGTTACACGTATGATGACCGAAGACGCCGAAATCGAAGTCGTCGGCTCGGTCAGCAATGGCGAAGAAGCACTGGCAGTCATGGAAAAAGGCGGCATCGAAGCCGTTGTTCTTGATATCGAAATGCCGGTGATGGATGGTTTGACGGCCTTGCCGAAACTGTTGGAAATTGATCCGACAGTCCGCGTGATCATGGCGTCCACACTCACCAAACGAAATGCCGATATCAGTTTCCAGGCGATGACGCTGGGGGCTGTGGATTACATCCCCAAGCCAAGCTCGTCAAAAGACCTGAATGTCGGCGAGGGGTTCCGCGAAGAACTTCTCGACAAGGTGAAAGCCTGGGCTGAACAGCGTCGCAAGATGCTTGAGGTCGAAGAAGCTGCCGCGGCAGAAGCGGCTGCCGCCCAAGCTGCACCCGAACCAGAACCAGAACCGGAAGAAAAATCAACTGCGCCCGATGCCGAGGCATCTGAGCCCGATGACGCAGCTTCTGGCGGCAAGGCGGCTGCTTTCCGGGCGGAAATGTCGGTCGAACATCAACAGCTTCACAAACAAGGCCGGATCCAGCGCAAACGATTTACCGCCGAATTGCGCCCCCGCCCGATGCAGCAACACCGCCCGCAGCCAACGCAGATGCGCCAGACGCCGATGCCGCAGCAACCGGCACCTAAGCCGCAACCGGCCACACCGGCGTCGTCGGAGACTGCAAAACCGGCTGCCAACCCGGCTGGTGGTGCGGCGCGCTCGACGACACCGTCACGCGATCCGGGCAGACTTATTCGCGATGCGGCCATTGCGGCAGGCGGGCAGGGCAAAACCGTGCCCAAAATGCCGGAACGCCCCGCCACAGCAGCACCCAGCGCAAGAACGGCACCGCCGGCCAAACGGCCAACCGCACCCGCGCCGCAAAAAAGTGCACGCGCCCAGCAGGTTCGTTCGGCAAGCGCACCCGCCCCGGCAAAACGCCAGTCCGCGCGTGGTGGCGTCACGCTGCTTCCGGAAAAACGCATCAATGTCGAAGCCATCGCGATTGGCAGCTCGACCGGTGGGCCGCAGGCCTTGTTTGAAGTGTTGCGCGGCCTGAATGGCGTGCGCCAGCCGATCTTTATTACTCAGCATATGCCCGCTACCTTTACCACCATTCTGGCCGAACACATCACCCGTCTGACCGGGCTTAAATGTCAGGAAGCACAAAACAATATGCCAATTGTTGGTGGACAGGTTTATCTTGCCCCCGGTGATTACCACATGACTGTAGAGGGGCGTGGTGCCAGTCGGCATCTGAAGTTAAATCAGAACCCGCCCGAGAATTTCTGTCGTCCGTCGGTCGATCCGATGTTGCGCAGTCTGGTCGCGAGTTACGGAGGAAACATTCTGACTGCAATACTTACCGGAATGGGGCAGGATGGTATGCTTGGTGGACGTGACGTGGTCAATGCGGGGGGCATGGTCGTGGCACAGGACGAGCAGAGTAGCGTTGTATGGGGGATGCCGGGCGCTGCGGCGCATGCCGGTATCTGTTCTGCGGTTTTGCCGGTGGGTGGGATTGCGGCCTATATCAAAAAATTCGCGGGGGGTCGTTAACCCACAATGATGAAGCCGGATGACTTCGAGTTTGTAAGCAGATTGATCAAGTCAAAGTCCGGGCTCGTTCTGAGCCAGGACAAGACTTATCTGCTCGAAAGCCGGTTGATGCCGATTGCACGCAAACGGGGTCTCAAGGACCTGACGGAGCTGATCGGTACGCTGCGCGGTGGCGACCGCAATCTGGTCGAAGAAGTCGTTGATGCGATGACGACCAATGAAAGTTTCTTCTTCCGCGATACCAAACCGTTTGACCAGTTCCGCCATGTTGTTCTTCCGCACATGATCAAGACACGTGCGTCGAAAAAACATCTGCGCATCTGGTGTGCTGCCGCCTCATCCGGGCAGGAACCCTATTCGCTGGCGATGATCCTTGATGAATTCAAGTCGCAGCTCGCTGGCTGGCGGATTGATATTGTCGGGACCGACATCTCGCGCGAAATCCTGACCAAGGCACGCGCAGGCCTGTATTCGCAGTTCGAAGTCCAAAGGGGCCTTCCGATCGGTCTTCTGGTCAAGTACTTCCAGAAGAAGGAAGACCAGTGGCAAATCTCGGCCGATATCCGGTCCAAGGTGCAGTACAAGGAATTCAACCTTCTGGAAGATTTCCGTCCGCTTGGGCAGTTTGATGTCGTCTATTGCCGTAACGTGCTGATCTATTTCGATCAGCCGACCAAAAGTGACGTTCTTTCGCGTGTTTCCGCCCTGATGCCAGATGACGGTTTCCTGTTCCTTGGCGGTGCAGAAACGGTTCTGGGCATTTCCGACAAGTTCAAACCGCTTGCGCGGCAACGTGGCATTTATCAGCTTAACCGTCCGGGGGCACCGGAAGTTGATCTGACGGCGCTTGAAAAGGCGCAGGCGGGGGCCGCAAGTGCGGCCGGTGCTGCTGCACCCGGCGGCTTGGCCTTCCAGAAGCCCAAACATATGCAAACCGGTGCCGCAACCACGACCGGTACAACGGCCCGCCCGGCAGTCGGGACAACAGGAACAACAGGAACAGCAGGGACGGCAACAACCCGCCCCGCAGGTTCAGGGTTTGGCACGACGTCGACCCAACGTCCGCTTGGCACCACCCCGTCCACCGCCCGTCCGGGAACAACCGGAACCGGCAGCACGGGATCAGGCACAACAGGCAGCGCGTTCAGCAGACCGTCAGGTTCGACTGGTACAGGTTCAACCACACGTCCGGGAACAACGGATACCACTAGTTCGACCTATCGCCGCCCGCTTGGCACCGGAACCGGTGCTGGTGCCGGTGGTACGACACAGCGGCCGGGGACAGGCAGCAGCAATACAAGCGGTTCCAGCGGAACCACGCGCCCGTCCACGACCTTTGATCGGTCCCGCTTTGGCAAACCGGACGACAAGAAGTAGCTGACAGTTGGTTTCTTGCCGACTGTTCTGTTGAACTGAAAGTCGGGAAGGCCAATGACCTTAAATCCATCAGACACGATCGCCACACCGCGTCAGGACCTTCGCCGTGTCCAGCGCCGTCGCAAGTTTGCCATTGCAGGCATTGCGCTGTTGGTGCTTTGCGCGCTTCCGCTCATGCAGTCGCTGGCACAGGTGGAGATGTTTACCCATGAAACGCTCGAGACCGGCGGGATCGTCCTGATCCTGATTGCCATTTTCGGGCGGGCCTGGTGCACGCTGTATATCGGCGGGCGCAAGGCCCGCGATCTGACTGATACCGGCCCGTATTCCATCAGCCGCAATCCGCTTTATATGTTCAGCTTCATCGGCGCGGTCGGCATTGGCGCACAAACCGGAAGCCTTTTGATTGCCCTGCTGTTCGGGGTGGCGGCGTTTGGTGTGTTCTTGCCCGTGATCCTGCGCGAAGAAAGGGCGCTTGCGACACTTTTTGGCGCATCCTTTGAAGATTACAAAACGCGCGTGCCGCGCTTTGGCCCGCGGTTTGGTGCCTGGTGCGATGCCGAGATCCTTGAAGTTCGCCCGCATCTTTTGTGGCGAACATTGCGCGACGGGCTGGTCTTTCTGATGGTGATCCCGATTTTCGAACTGATTGATCGGTTGCAGATCAGTGGCCTTGTTGATCCGCTTATCTATTTGCCGTGATCGGAAACGAAAAACGCCCCGGAGATGAACCGGGGCGTTTTTCGTATAGCGGCAACTGTTGGGGCGGTATCAGGCATGCCTGATACCAAGTTCCCGAAAATCAGGCCGCAGCGCTGTTGGTGTCGGGATCGCGCAGGACATAGCCCCGGCCCCAAACCGTATGGATGTAATTGTCGCCCTTGGTCGCAGACTGGATTTTCTTGCGCAGTTTGCAGACAAAGACGTCAATGATCTTGAGTTCCGGCTCGTCCATACCGCCATAAAGGTGGTTGAGGAACATTTCCTTGGTCAGTGTCGTGCCCTTGCGCAGCGACAGCAGTTCCAAGATGCCATATTCCTTGCCGGTCAGATGCAGCGGTTTGCCATCGACATCGACGGTGCGTGCATCCAGGTTGACGTTGAGCTTACCGGTCGAAATCATCGACTGGGCATGGCCGCGTGAACGGCGAACAATTGCCTGTACACGTGCCAGAAGTTCGGTTTTCTCGAAAGGCTTGGTCAGATAATCATCTGCGCCAAAGCCAAGGCCTTTGACCTTGTCTTCGGTTTCGGTCAGACCCGACAGGATCAGGACCGGTGTTTCGACGCGTGCGTCGCGCAAACGTCTCAGGACCTCGTAGCCGTCAATATCTGGCAGCATAAGGTCCAGAAGAATAATGTCATAATCGTAAAGCTTGCCGATCTCGAGACCATCTTCCCCAAGGTCGGTAGTGTCAATCACCATGCCCTCAGACTTAAGCATCAATTCGATGCTGTCAGCATAGGTGTTGTCATCCTCAACAAGCAGCACCCGCATGTCTCTGCTCCGTTACCGTGTTCCGCAATAAGTCCGTGTTGATCCGGTAGATCGACAAGCGCCCCAACGATTGCCGGCCTTTGGGAAATTTTCCCCATTCGGTTAACGATACGTTGCTTTGCGACTCGTGGCAAGCAGGCGAGTCGCAACTTGTTAACTTTTTTTCGTTCAAAGAAGCGACTCGGGGACGGAACGCAAGTTTTCCCAACGGTTTGCGGTGTTAATTCCAAAAGCCTTATGCAACGAAAAAAAATCGATTTAATCGTCTACACGGCTTTTTAATACCGATTATGACTATATATTTGGTACGACGCGGTACGATTTGCCACCCCTGTAACCGTTCGGCGGGGCAAAATTCCGTGTTACAAGAGTTGTTTGTACCATTTTCGCTGAAAAGAACCGCCCGTGTTTCAGATTGGCCGCAATATCGTCGCAGAACTCCGCCGTATTCCCGACTATCGCGTGGTTGGCCGGGTGACTGCCGTTTTGGGCCTTCTGGTCGAAATTGGCGGGGTTGAAGGTGCGTTGTCGGTTGGTGACCGGTGCAAGGTCAAACGGCGCGATGGCAAAACCGTGATTTGCGAGGTTGTTGGTTTTCGCAACGAACGCGCCCTTTTAATGCCGTTTGGCATTCTGGACGGGATCGGGATCGGCTGCGAAGTCGAACTTGGCGATACCCAACCGCAGGTCTATCCCGATGAAAGCTGGCTGGGCCGTGTGGTCAATGCCTTTGGCGAGCCGGTTGATGGCAAAGGCCCGCTGTCTGAGGGCAATCGGCCTTATCCGATCCGCAACATGCCGCCATCGGCCCATTCGCGCCAACGGGTGGCGGGCAAGATTGATCTTGGTGTGCGGGCGATGAACACGTTTCTGACCTGCTGTCGCGGGCAGCGTATGGGCATCTTTGCCGGGTCGGGTGTTGGTAAATCAAGTTTGCTGTCAATGATGACGCGCCACACGACATCGGATGTGTCGGTGGTGGGGCTGATTGGCGAACGTGGCCGCGAAGCACGCGAATTCATCGAAGATGATCTGGGCGAAGAAGGCCTGCGTCGTTCGGTCGTGGTCGTTGCGACATCGGATGAACCGCCGCTGATGCGCCGCCAGGCGGCCTATATGACTATGGCGCTTTCGGAATATTTCCGCGATGTCGGGCGCGATGTGCTGTGCATGATGGATTCCGTGACCCGCTTTGCCATGGCGCAACGTGAAATCAGCCTTTCGGTGGGCGAGCCGCCGGCATCAAAGGGCTATACGCCGACTGTGTTTGCCGAATTGCCGCGTCTTTTGGAACGCGCTGGTCCAGGCGGGCCGGGGCAGGGATCAATCACCGGGCTGTTTACGGTTCTGGTTGATGGCGATGATCATAACGAACCGATTTCGGATGCGGTGCGCGGTATCCTGGATGGCCACGTGGTGCTTGATCGCGCCATTGCCGAGCAGGGCCGTTATCCGGCGATCAATATCCTGCGCAGCGTGTCGCGTACCATGCCGGGCTGTAATAACGAGGAAGAAAACCAGATCGTTGCCCGCGCGCGTCAGCTTCTGGCGACCTACGATGACATGGCGGAACTGATCCGCCTTGGCGCCTATCGCAAGGGAACTGATCCCAAGGTCGATGAAGCCATTCATTACTTCCCGCTGATCGAGGAATTCCTGAAACAGCGCAAGACAGAATGCACGCGCCTGAATGAGGGATATCTGGAATTGGCCCGGCGCCTCGATATGCTGGCCGAGCAACCCGAACAGCCTGCACCTGCCCAAGGACAACCGGGTGGACAGGCGCGGCAAGCGGGAAGTGCCAAGCCGCAACAGCCCGCAGGAGGGCCGGAAATGCCAGCCCCCCGCCCTGCACCACCGCCGTCAATCGGGCCCAAGATCAATCGCGGGCCCAAGGTTAACAGCCGGTCACAACGTGACGGGCAGGACCTGAACGCGGCCAAGCGTGCGCTGAGCGAAGGCGGGAATGACGCATCAGGGAATGGATCGTAATGATCGCGGACCCTAGGGGGTAACCCATGGCCAAGGATTTCAAAACACTGGTGCGCATGCGCAAATGGGCGCTTGATGAAAAGCAGCGCCAATTGGGCGAAATGCTTGGTGTTCTGGGTAATCTTGAAGCGGAAAAAGAAGCCCTCGAACAGGCGGTACTGGCCGAACAAAAGATCGCGGCCGAAAATCCGGAACTTGCCGGGTTTGCCTATGGCGGGTTTGCCTCCGCAGTGATCGCAGAGCGTGAGGCAATCGAAAAAATGATTGCCGAACAGGAAGAAAAGATCGACGTCTTCCGCGATGAAGTTGCTGACGCCTTCAAAGAATTTAAAACTGCCGAAATTGCCGAACGTAATCGGCTTGAGGCCGAACGCGCCGAAGAAGACAAGAAAGAACAAGACGAACTTGACGAAATCGGCATGCGTTCGGCGACACGCGATGACGGGCTTATGTGATTTCCGGGATAGTTAGACGGCGATATTAACGCCGGTTTCGATGCCGGTTACGCGCTTGAGGTCGCTTGTTTTAAGCTCAAACACTGTTTTCGGTGTCCCGGCGGCAAGCCAGACGGTTTTCTTTGCCAGAAGCCTTTTATCAATCAGCGTTTCCACGGGCTTGGCGTGGCCAAAGGGTGGAACGCCGCCAATGGCGTAGCCGGTATGTTCGCGGACCTCGGTGGCATCGGCCTTGCGGACGGATAAACGCAGCAGGGCGGCGACCTTGTCGAGATCGACCTGATCGGCACCATTCATGATGATCAGGACCGGGCGGGAAGCCTCGGTCATGAAGACCAGTGATTTTCCAATGTCGCTGATATCGCAGCCAATGGCGTTTGCGGCGTCGGCTGCTGTGCGTGTGCCTTCGGGAAACTCAAATACGTCGACGTTTTCAAGTTCGCGTTCCATGAAGGCGTTTGCCAGACATAGCGGCGGATCAACTTTTTTCATCAGCCATTCTCTTGCGCACGACGTTTGAGTTTACGTTTGTGGTTCAGAAGATTGAGCGTCTCGACCGACAGGCTAAAGGCCATTGCAAAATAGATGTAGCCTTTCGGTACATGTATTTCGACCCCGTCAAGCAGCAGCACAAACCCTACCAGAATAAGGAATGATAGCGCTAACATTTTGACAGAGGGATTTTGTTCGACAAAGTCGCCAATGGTCTTGGCCGCCATCAGCATCACCAGTACCGATGCGATGACCGCGATCACCATGATCGAAATATGATCGACCAGACCAACCGCTGTGATGACGCTATCGAGCGAGAAAATAATATCAAGCAACATGATCTGCAGGATGGTCATGGCGAAGCTCGACATGATTTTGCCCGGGCCGTGTTCTTCGGGCTCGTCAATGGTGTGATGAATTTCCTTGGACGCTTTGGCAATCAGGAATAGACCACCAAAAATAAGGATCATATCGCGGCCGCTGATTTCCTGACCAAAGGCAGCAAAAAGCGGCGAGGTCAGTTGCATAACCCATGCGATACCGGCCAGAAGCCCCAGCCGCATGCCCATTGCCGCCAAAAGACCGATGCGGCGTGCCGATGCCTGTTGGTTTTGCGGAAGTTTCGACACAATCACCGACAGGAAAACGATGTTGTCGATGCCCAGCACAATTTCGAGCGCGGTCAGGGTGGCAAGGCCCATCCACATGTTGGGATCACTCATCCATTCAAACATCGAAAACTTCCTAAACAGGGGCGCAAAAAGCGAACAACTTGTTGCAGACAAAGTGTGTTTGATAGACCCCTAACGCAAGCGTGAATTGATTTTATGTGCCGTCTGTTGAAAAACTGACAGGAACAAAACCAATCAACCAGTCACGCCCGGCATGCGGGAAGGGCTTTGGGTCATCAGGTAAAAGGATTGTCCGAGATGCGATCAAAAATGCGCACTTTCGTTTCTGCTTTGGCGCTGGCAATGGGGCTTGCGACGACGACGTTGTCGACGCCTGTCTTTGCAGACCCGGCGCCGGATGTCGGGAACTGGCAATCGGTTCTGGATCAGGCCCGTGGCCAGACCGTTTACTGGCATGCCTGGGGCGGGGAGCCGCGCATTAATGATTACATCGCCTGGGCCGGTGAACAGGTGCGCGAACGCTATGGCATTGAGGTCGTTCAGGTCAAACTGACCGACACCGCCGATGCCGTTACCCGCGTTTTGTCGGAAAAGACCGCCGGTGTCGATGATGGCGGTGCCGTCGACATGATCTGGATTAACGGGGAAAACTTTGCGGCGATGAAGCGCAATGACCTTTTGTTCGGACCGTGGGCGGAACAGACGCCAAACTTTGCCTATGTCGATGTCGAAGGCAAACCAACCGTGATCAATGACTTCACGGTTCCGACCGACGGGCTTGAAGCGCCGTGGGGCATGGCGCAGGTCAGTTTCTATTACGATACCGCCAAGCTTGATACCGTTCCGAAATCCGCCCAGCAATTGCTGGAATGGCTGGTGAAACATCCGGGGCGGTTCACCTATCCGCAGCCACCAAACTATATGGGCTCGACCTTCCTTAAGCAGATCCTGACCGAACTGGTCAAAGACCCAAAAGTTTTGCAACAGCCCGCCGATGAAACCGATGCCGAGGCGACCCTGGCACCGCTTTGGGGGTATCTTGAGGACTTGCAGCCGCTTTTGTGGCGCGATGGTCAGGCCTATCCGCAGAACGGGGCATCGATGCGCACCCTTCTGGCCGATAACGAGGTCGATATCGCCTTTTCGTTCAGTTCTGGCGAAGTGTCATCGGCGATCGAGGCGTTCGAGCTTCCTGATACCGTGCGGTCCTATGTGTTTGAGAACGGCACCCTTGGCAATACCAACTTCGTCGCCATCCCCTATAACGCATCGGCCAAGGCAGGCGCAGTTGTACTGGCCGATTTCCTGATGTCACCCGAAGCGCAACTGCGCAAGCAGGACCCGAAATATTGGGGCGCGGATACGGTACTGGCGATGGATAAACTTCCCCAAGATATGCAGGAAGCCTTTGCCAATCTTGATCTTGGCATCGCATCGCTTGCGCCCTCTGAGCGCGGCACCGTGTTGCCGGAACCGCATCCAAGCTGGATGTCGCTTGTCGAAACAGAATGGCAGAAGCGTTACGGCGTTGTGCAATAATCGCGCATGCTGCGATTTATCCCGATTCTGACGATTGTTCTGATGATTGGCCCGGTTTCTGCCGGGCTGATCGGGACGATCTTGCCTGCGTTCGGGATATTGCCCGCCCTTGGCGGCACGACGCCCAGCCTTGATCCATGGCATGCCTTGGTGGCACAGCCGGGGTTGGGGGCCTCGATCCGGCTTTCATTGGTCAATGGATTGATCGCAACCTTTGTCTCGGTTGCGATTGTCATGCTTTTTTGTGCCGCGTGGCAGGGCACACGCACTTTTCACGCCCTGCAACGGATCCTCTCGCCGATCCTGTCGGTACCGCATGCGACGGCGGCGTTTGGTCTGGCATTCTTGATTGCGCCATCGGGCTGGTTTGTTCGGGTGGTGGCGCAATTTACCGGATGGGATCGGCCTCCGGATGTTGCGATCATCCATGATCCTTGGGGGATCGCCCTGATTGCCGGGTTGGTTGCCAAGGAAATCCCGTTTCTGTTTCTGATGACGTTGTCTGCCTTGCCACAGGCAGACACAGACCGCACGGCACAGGTCACGGCAAGTCTTGGCTATGGCAGGATTGCCGGATGGTTCAAGGCAACATTGCCCCGCATCTATCCGCAGATCCGTTTGCCGGTTCTGGCGGTTCTGGCCTATTCGACGTCGGTTGTTGATGTGGCGATCATTCTGGCCCCGACAACACCGGCCCCGCTGGCAGTCCGCATTCTGGGATGGTTGTCCGATCCCGATCTTGCCTTACGGTTCATGGCATCAAGTGCAGCCGTGCTGCAATTGCTGATCGTGATCGCGGCCATGGCGATCTGGATTGCGGGTGAGCGGCTTGTCGCCGTGATTGGTGCCCGTTGGGCGATCGATGGCCACCGGTTCAAGCAAGATGGGGCTGTGCGTGGTGTGTCGGCAGTGATGGCGCTGGTGGCGGCCGGAACAGTGGTTCTTGGGCTTGTGGTCTTGCTGGTCTGGAGTGTTGCCGGGTTCTGGGCATTTCCCGATCTGTTGCCGCGTGGTTTTTCGCTGCGTGTTTGGGCGCGGGAACTTGATGCGATTGGCAATAGCCTGACAACCACCCTTCTGATCGGTATTCCGGCGGTTGTGATTGCCGTAACGCTGGTTCTGGCCTGTCTTGAGAACGAAGTGCGCACCGGCAAGCCGGCCGGGCGGCGGGCGATGTTTTTGACTTATTTGCCGCTTCTGGTGCCGCAAATCAGCTTCATGTTTGGTTTGCAGGTGTTCTTTAGCCTGCTTGGGCTGGAACGTACCTTGGTCTCGGTCGTTCTTGGGCATCTGGTGTTTGTTGCGCCCTATGTGTTCTTATCGCTGTCTGAACCGTTTCGCGCCCTTGATCCGCGTTATGGGCAAACAGCCCTTTGTCTTGGCGCGTCGCCCACGCGGGTGTTTTGGCAGGTGCGCTTGCCGCTGTTGACCCGTGCGTTTTTAACCGCCGCCGCGGTCGGGCTTGCCGTCACGGTCGGGCAGTATTTGCCGACACTTCTGATCGGGGCAGGGCGCTTTGCCACCGTCACGACCGAGGCGGTTGCATTGGCCTCGGGCGGGGATCGTCGGATGATCGGGATTTATGGCCTGTTTCAGATGGTTTTACCGTTTGCCGGGTTTGCCCTGGCCTTGCTGATCCCGGCGGTTTTATTCTGTCACCGTCGCGGCATGGGTGCCCAGAACAAAGGATGACAAGGATGACACATGCCTGAAGCAGCCAAAAACGGTCTGGAATTGCATGACGTGCGGGTGCGCCTTGACGGGCGTGAACTGGTTGCGGTCGATCTGACCATTGCGCCGGGCGAGATCGTGACCCTGATGGGGCCCAGCGGATCGGGGAAATCCAGTTTGCTTGGGCATATCTGCGGCACCTTGCCCGATGCGTTCGAGGTGACCGGTCAGGTGGTTCTTGATGGCAGGGTGCTTGATGGTTTGGCACCACAAGACCGCCTTGTCGGCATTCTGTTTCAGGATGACTTGCTGTTTCCTCATCTTTCGGTGGGCGGCAATCTGGCCTTTGCGTTGCCCGCGCATATCAAGGGTCGTGCGGCCCGGCGTGCGCGGGTTGAGGCAGCCCTTGGCAGTGCCGAGATGGACGGGTTTTATGATCGTGATCCGGCAACATTGTCGGGCGGGCAGCGCGCGCGGGTGGCCCTGATGCGGGTTCTGTTGTCAGAACCTTGTGCCTTGTTGCTTGATGAGCCATTTTCAAAACTCGATAGCGGCCTTCGGTCCCAGATCCGGTCGTTTGTGTTTGACCTGTGTCGCAAGAACAGCCTGCCGACCCTGATGGTAACCCATGACCCTGAAGACGGTGCGGCGGCCGGTGGGCGGGTGATTGAACTGCGTGGCTAGATACGCGGACATGGATCGATGACAGGGTTTGAATTTTCTGGTATCGCGCGATGATTGGTCTTAAGAGCATCTTGTCGCAAAGAATGATCTTGGGCCCCAGACGT
Organism: Thalassospira sp. CH_XMU1458; assembly: GCF_037027205.1. Taxonomy (NCBI): domain Bacteria; kingdom Pseudomonadati; phylum Pseudomonadota; class Alphaproteobacteria; order Rhodospirillales; family Thalassospiraceae; genus Thalassospira; species Thalassospira sp. CH_XMU1458. The sequence continues at coordinate 633,332 of NZ_JAYMDW010000003.1, forward strand.
TAAATCAAAAGGCCCGTGCGGCCTGGAGAGTGTCGTAAATGTTCCCTGAAGAAATGTTTGCAATTGCCCCGGATGCGCTTGATCCGGCGACCTGTGACCGCCTGATCAATGGCTTTGCCCACGAGATGGATGAAGGTGGCCTCGTACAGGGGCAGGCCGCGACCCATATTCGCCGATCCAAAATCACCTGGTTTAACGAAGAACAGGAACCGGTTGTCTGTCGACGGATTGTTGATCTGGTTGCCGAGGTCAATCGCAACGTCTTTGACTTTTCCCTGACCGAGTTTGCCGAGGATGCCCAGATTGCATGCTATGCCGGGGATTTGCGCGGGCATTATGACTGGCACAGTGATGTTGGTGCATCGGACGTTGCACGCCGTCGCAAACTGACGATGGTGATCCAGCTTTCCGAGCCTGATCAGTATGAAGGCGGACAATTGCAGCTTAACCCGGCCGGGCACTTTATCGATGCACCGATGGCGCGGGGATCTGCGATCTTCTTTCCGAGCTTTGTTTTGCACCGCGTGGCACCGACCACGGCGGGTCTTCGTTATTCCCTGACCCAGTGGGTGCACGGGAACCCGTTCCGCTGATTGCTCAGTAACGTTCAAGCCGATCCAGAAGGCGCGGGTTGCCCCATTTCGGCTGCCGGTCTTCAAGCGCGGTTTCGTGGTGGAAGACCTGATCGTTATCGGCTGTCTGTTTGTCCAGACGCAGGCTGATCCAGCGTGGGACGAGTTCGTTATTGAAATCATCCATCAACAAAACGGCGGCGGCTTCGAAATTCTCGAACTCGATACTGGCGATCTCTGCGTAATATTCTGCCAGATTGCTGGTTTTAAGGATCAGGCGGTCGGGCACATAACGCAGCGTCAGGCGGGCTGGAAAGACATCCTTGGCGCCGGTCAGATTGCTTTGCAGGGTAACGACATAATCAATCCTTGTGCCCGGGTTCGGCTCTGTCTGGATCAGATTACGGCGCTGATAAATCTCAAGCATGGCTTCCAACCGTTGTCATAAGGGATGAATTCAAGGATACGTCCGCGCCCAAGGCAGGAAAAGCATTCATTTCAGAATGATGATGCTTATGCCTCGATCCCGTGGTGGGAATGCGGGTCTTTGCCATCGGGCACCGGACCAATTTCGACAAACCGCGACCCATCCTGAAACAGGATATGGCCGGTGTAACCGGCAATTTGAAGGGCCTCGCGGAAGATGCCGCGAATGTCATCGCGGTTATGGGATTGCAACGGGTTTTCGGTGCGGACAATCAGATCAAACTTGCTGTCCTCGCCCTTGACCAGACCGTCGAGCTGGGTGTGGCCGACAACACTGAAAGACAGATCCAGTAGGAAACGCGTGCCCTGATCATCGGGTTTGTCGGGATCATTTTCACGATCACCATGCCGCCAGCCCAATTGAAGCTGTTCGATCTTGTCGCCCATATTGAAGGGCATCGCCATCACGCGCCAGCCATCCGGACGTTCTTCGGTTGCCATCGCACGCAACTGGGCAAAATCACCTTCAAGCCGTTTAAGCCCGCCACCGTCTGTATCGGATAGTGTGGCCAGGCTGGTCGCGGCACGATCGCCCAGCCAGCCACGCAAACTGCCGCCTTGGCCTGTCATGGCAGCAAAGAAGAACATCATGGTGGTGGTCAGTTTGGGGCCAGCCTGGGGAATGTTGTTCAGCATGCTGAGTGCTGCGCCGGGATCATGTTGCTGCAGGGCACTAACCGCCCTGTGCAGACTGTCCCAGTCATGGGTGAGGGCGGCGGCCTGACCGCGCGCGATCAATTGTGCCTCGGTCATCGGGACGGATGTCGATACCTTGGCACCGCCCGATGGATCAACGTTAAATGACAGGGTTGCGCCCGTTGGCGCGGGAACCGGCAATTTGATGCCAACAATACCGGCGGATGTACGAAGGGCTGTGAAACCCTGCGGCAGCAGGCGGGCCTCGGCACTATCAGGGGGCAAGACTGTCCCGGTCAGCATCAAGGTGCCAGCGGGGGCCTGCCCGGCGGCTGTTTGTGCGGCAATTGTTGGTCCCATTCCGGCAGCCACGCCGCCTGTGCCTGCGCCACCAGCCATACCCGCCGAACCAGCAGAACCGGCCTGGGCCGCAGACGCCATGGCATTGGCGGCTTGCTGTGCGGTTACCGTGCCCTGACCCAGAAAGATGACTTGTGTCTGGCTTCCGGCGGGCAATTGGGTGCCATTGGGCATGGTCAGGATGGATGTCGTCACTGCGCCAAATGTCTGGCCGGGTGTCAGGCTGCTGCCAGCGATATTTCCGTTGGCAAGGGCACCGGTTACCCCGGATCCCCCCGGCGACAGGGTTTGCGGCAGAAGTTGCAGGCGCATGCCATCGGCCGGGTTGCCGCCCGTTGCGGATTGGCCGGTGGCGGGGTTGGTTGTCGGAATGCGGGCCCACAGAAGATCGCCGAGATTACTGGGAAGCGGGGTGGGGATCCTGACCGTGACCGAACCAAGGGCAGTGGCAAGGGTCAGTTGATTGCCCGATTGCGATTGGACCGAGGCCTGCAACAACGTTTCGACCGGGAGCTTGGCCAGTGCGGCAGCGACCTGTTGCGGGGTGGCGGTTGTGACGGTTGCATTGATTTGTGCCGGAACCGAACCCTGATTGGCCTGTCCGGCAGTACCACCCGCCGAAGCATGTCCACCGACGGCAGGGCCGGGCGATATTGCTTGTGGCGGGAGCGTCATGACAACCTACTCCTCAAGAAGGGTTTGGGCGATTGCCTCTATATCCTGGGCGGCATCGCAGTTCGGATGACGGGTCAGAAGCGGCGTCTGGTTGCGAATGCATTCCGATACCTTGGAATCCGCACGAATAACGCCAAGCAACGGCGGCGAAATCTTCAAGAAACCCTCGCACGCCTTGAGAAGCTTGTTGTAGATCGCCTGACCTTCTTTCTTGTCCTTGGCCATATTGACCACCACCCGGATATCGGTTTTCGGGCGGGCCATATGGGTGATCTTGATAAAGGCATAGGCGTCAGTCAAAGAAGTCGGATCGCCGTTGGTAATCACAATCACCGTATTGGCAAGGCCGGTCATCTGACGCACGCCTTGATCAACACCGGCACCAAGATCGATCAATACCTTATCATATTCCTTGCCGGTCTGGAGCAAATCGTCCGACAGCGCCTGAAGCCGGGTGGCCGGAAGGTTGGCAAGGCTGCCCGATCCGCTGCGCCCGGCAATGATATCAAAATCGCCATCCGGGAAGTGAGTGACTGCATCTTTCAGGCTGATCCGCCCGGCAATCACGCCGCCCAGATCATATTTCGGCATCAGGCCAAGCTGAATGTCGATGTTGGCCAAGCCAAGGTCACCGTCAAACAAAAGGGTCTTGTGGCCTTCGAGAACCATCGCATGGGTGAGCGTAATGGAAAACCAGGTCTTGCCAACGCCGCCTTTGCCAGATGCAACTGCAAGGACATTGCGGCCTTTGGCCCGCGGGGCAGATTTGGGTGATGCATCAGACTTGGTAGTCATTTCACGACCTCGGAGAAGCTCGGTTTCGCGGTATCAGCGCGATGGGACGGTATCAGAAGTTTTGCCAAGGCAAGGGGACTAAGGGCGGTGAGGCCGTCCGCAACCTGGGCTGTCATACTGACATTACAAAGGGAAAGATTTCCTGAATCGGCTCCATATAGCGCACCGCCAAGTCGGGCGGCAACATCAAGTCGCGAGATCACGACACGTGTTGCGCCACCATCTGCGAAGGCATTGGCAATGTCAGCCGCCTCATAGGCATCAATCCCCGCAGGGTTCACCAGCACCGGTTCACTCGGCACCGCTTTCATGAATTCACGAAGCGTGCCAATTTCGGTTTCAAGATAGGGGTTGCAGCTTGCCGTATCGATCAGGATGACATCGGCTTCGCGGATTTCGCCAAAGCGCGCCTTGAGATCGTCCGGTGATTTCGCCGCAAGCAGATCAATCTTGAGAATTCGCGTAAAGGCCTCAAGCTGGGCCATGCCACCGGCACGTTTGTAATCGGTTGAAAGAACAGCAACTTTGCGTTTCTTCATCACCGCACGTGCCGCGGTTTTGGCAACCGCCAGCGTTTTGCCCGATCCGGGCGGGCCAACGAAGGCCAACGCGCGCGGCGTGTTCTTTTCCGGCAGGGGCGAGAAATCAAAGATTTCATCAAGCGCACCGGCCAGCAATTGTTGCTCGGATGCAGCAGCCGTTTCGCGCCCCATCAGATCACACAGGCGAATGCGCAGCCGTTCCGGCAAATTATGCCGCGTCAAGGCGGCCTCGACCGCATCCAGCTGTTCCTGAAGGGCGGGGGCCGGGCCGTCGTCATCGCCATAGTCGGGATCACGATCAAGGGCGGCCGTCAGGCGCACACCACTGCCGGGGATATCCTGGGTGGAGACGATGATGGCATCAGTGCCCATGTGCTCTTTAACGAGCCCCATCGCCTCGGTCATGGTGGGGGCGGTGAAGGTCTTAAGACGCATTCAGTTCCCCCCGGTTTGTCATTTCCGCAAGCAGGGCGGTTTGGTCGATCATGCGCATCACACCTGCCCCAGCGTTTTCAGCTGTGCCTTGGGGTGGATTTCGTTTTGCGACATCACCACGGTGCTCGGGCGGAAACGCTCAACGATGGATCGCACATAGGGCCGGATGCCCGGGCTGGTCAGAAGAACCGGGCTTTCGCCCATCATGCCAAGGCGCTCGAACGTCGTTCTGACCTTGTTGATGAATTCCTGAAGCTGGCTTGGCGGAATGGAAAGCTGCTTTTCCTCGCCTTGACCAACCAGGCTTTCGGCAAAGATCTGTTCCCACTGCGGCGACATGGTGACCAGCGGAATGACGCCGTCCTGATTGGTATTCACATCCGACAACTGGCGCGCCAGTCGTGACCGCACATGTTCGGTCATGAAGGTCGGATTGCGGGTAAAGGCAGTTGATTCGGCAATGCCTTCAAGGATGGTCGGCAGATCGCGGATGGAAACGCGTTCGGTCAAAAGGTTCTGCAATACGCGCTGAACACCGCCAACCGAAACCTGACCCGGAACGATATCCTCGACCAGTTTTTTCTGGTCTTCATCAAGTTCATCAAGCAGCTTTTGCGTTTCGGCATAAGACAGCAGTTCGGGCATGTGATCCTTGATCACTTCGGTGATGTGCGTCGTGATCACGGTTTGCGGATCAACCACCGTGTAGCCGCGGAACATCGCCTCTTCCTTCATGCCCTGTTCGATCCACATCGCAGGCAGGTTGAAGGTCGGCTCCATCGTCTTTTCGCCAGACAGGGTAATTTCCTCGCCGCGCGGATCCATCACCAGCAACATGTTCGGGCGCAAATCGCCACGGCCTGCCTCGATCTCCTTGACGCGGAGCACATAGGTGTTGGCTGGCAGTTGCATGTTGTCCTGAATGCGCACCGACGGCATGACAAAGCCCATATCACCGGCAAGCTGGCGACGCAGCGCCTTGATCTGATCGGTCAGTTTTTGGCCGCGTTCGGTACTGATCAGCGATAACAAGCCATAGCCAAGTTCAAGACGCACATAGTCCATGCGAAGCGCATTGGCGATGGGTTCTTCTGGCGGCGGGCCTGCGGCATCGGCCGCGGCCTGGGTTTCTTTCATCTGTTCCTGAACGACGGCCTCTTTCTGGCGCTTGCCCATGTAGTAGGCGAGATACCCCAACCCGATCGCCAATCCGAGGAACCAGATCATCGGAATGCCAGGCAAAAGCGACATGCCCGCCATCAGGGCGGCAGCAACGCCAAGGGCCGCCGGATAGTTACTGACCTGCCCGAAAACGGCCTTTTCGGTTGCGCCATCAAGGCCACCCTTGGTGACCAGAAGGCCTGCTGCGGTCGAAACGATCAGGGCCGGGATCTGGGACACCAGACCATCGCCCACGGTCAGGATCGTGTAGGTTTCGGTTGCCTCGGCAAGCGAAAGGCCCATCTGGGCGGTGCCGATGATGATGCCGCCAATCACGTTGATAAACGTAATCAGAATACCGGCAACCGCATCGCCACGAACAAATTTTGATGCACCATCCATCGACCCGAAGAAGGAACTTTCATCTTCAAGTTCCTTACGGCGGGCCTTTGCCTGTTCTTCATTGATCAGGCCCGATGACAGGTCGGCGTCAATCGCCATCTGTTTGCCGGGCATGGCATCAAGGGTAAAGCGTGCGGCGACCTCGGCAATACGGCCGGAACCCTTGGTGATGACGACAAAGTTGATGATGACAAGGATGGCAAAGACGATAATCCCAATGACGAAATTGCCCGAAATCAGGAAGCTGCCAAAGGCCTCGATCACGGCACCGGCAGCATGCGTACCTTCGTGTCCATAACCAAGGATCAGTCGGGTTGTCGCAATATTCAGCGCAAGTCTGAGCGACGTTGCCACCAGCAGGATCGTCGGGAAAGAGTTGAATTCAAGCGGCTTCTGGATGAACAGCGATGTCATCAGAATCAGCACAGAGAAGCTGATCGAAAGGGCCAGCATGAAATCAAGCAGCCAGGGCGGCATCGGGAACATCATGACCACAAGGATCATGATAAAGCCGAGCGCCATGGCGATATCGCCACGTTTCATGGCCGAAGCGACACGCGACTGAATGGCGCCGAGATTTAACCCGCCCGGCGCACCGCCGCCGGGGCCGTCAGAGCCGCCGGAACCAGTCGGTGTGATGTCTTGACCTTCGGCCATTGTCTTTGCTTGTTATCCTGTTGCTTGCTCGATGTTCGTTGCGCTTTTACCTGCCTTGAAGATGGGGACAGCGCGCCGAAATTTCATGTTCAGTCGTGACCGTCGCCCGGGGCCGGTACAGCAAGTCCTTCGTCGGTATACTGGCGCAGTTTGTTGCGCAGGGTCCGGATGGAAATGCCAAGAATGTTGGCCGCATGGGTGCGGTTGCCAAAGCAATGCTTGAGCGTATCAATAATCAGATCACGTTCGACATCAGCAACAGTGCGCCCGACAAGTGCAGAGGTCACAGAACCGTTTCCAGCAGTACTCTCATCGGATGCACCGTCATCGCCGCTGTCTGCGTCATCATCGCGAGACGGAGCCTCATTCGCCGGTGCCGATGGGGCAGACGGTGCAGGTGCAGGTGCGCTGGGTTGATAGGCCGATGATGCAGCTCCATAGGCGGCATTGGCACTGGCATAGGCCGAACTGGCGCGTGCCGTCGTAGACGGTGCCGGTGCAGATGCAGATGGTGCAGGGGCCTGCGATACGGGGGCTGCGGCTGCCGGGGCGGGTGCGCTGCTTTCGCCAGACAGCATGATCGCCTCTGGCCCGATTTCATCGGGACCGGCGATCAGAACCGCACGGTGCATGGTGTTTTCAAGTTCGCGCACATTGCCCCGCCAGTGGTGAGACAGCAGGCGCTGGATCGCAAGCGGGCTGATCGGACGGACAGGGACGTCATTGGCATCAGAGTATTTTTTGACAAAGAACTCGGCAAGAACCGGGATGTCATCGGGACGTTCACGCAGCGACGGGATGTCAAGATTGACCACGTTCAGGCGGAAATACAAATCCTCGCGGAAGTTGCCAGCATTGACTTCGGCCTCAAGATTGCGGTTCGAGGTCGCAAGAATGCGGACATCGACCTTGACCGGGCTTTTGCCGCCAAGCCGGTCAATTTCCTTTTCCTGAATGGCACGCAGAAGCTTTGCCTGAAGGCGCACATCCATTTCGCTGATTTCATCAAGCAAAAGGGTACCGCCATTGGCTTCTTCGAACTTGCCGATACGTCGTGCCTGGGCGCCGGTAAAGGCGCCCTTCTCATGGCCAAACAATTCGGATTCAAGAAGGTTATCGGGGATGGCCGCACAGTTAACTGCAACGAACGGCTTGTCTGAACGATTGGATTTGCGGTGCACATAGCGCGAAATGATTTCCTTACCGGTGCCGCTTTCGCCCGTGATCAGGATGGATGCCGAACTGTTGGCCACCTGACTTGCCAGTCGGAGCGTCTCGGCCATGCGCGCATCGCGATGGATCAGAGCGTGGCTTTCTTCGGTGACGGCTTCGAAAATTGCGGCAATCAGGTCGGCTTCTGGGGGCAGGGGGATGAATTCCTGAGCACCTGCCTTAATCGCATTGACTGCACCGTTAACGTCATTGCCGATGCCACACGCGACCACCGGGGTCGTGATGCGTTCGGCAACCATACCTTCAATCAGGGCGGCGACATCAAGGGTGATATCAGCCATAACCAGATCAATCCGGTTGCCCGCCCGCAGGATGTTAAGCGCAGTCGTGACACTTTCGGCCAACTGGACCGAAGCGCCGCGCGCCATTGCGATCTTGCTGGCTGCGCCTATCTGTCCGCCCAGTCCACCAACGATCAGTACCTGCATCGTATCATCTCTTTCCGATCAGTTTCGGGGACCCGGCGCATCAAAAAAAGCGTTGATGCGCCAGAACCACCATATTCACATTCACGATCAATCGAAGTAGCTGACGCGTTTTGACGGCGGCAGGATCGAGTTGATCAGCATTTCCAGACGACGGGGGTTTTCCTGTCGACCGATGGAAACAGCACCAACCATGTAGACCGAATTCAAAAGTTCCTCGTCGCTGGAGTTGCGTTCAAGCTTCCCGGCAAGCGGCATGAACACCATGTTGGCCAGAACCGCGCCATAGAAGGTCGTCAAAAGCGCAACAGCCATCGACGGACCAATCGATGACGGATCATCAAGGTTACCAAGCATCTGCACCAGACCGATTAGCGTCCCGATCAGGCCCATCGCCGGTGCAACGTCACCGGCCTTTTTCATGATGTTGGCACCTTTCTGGTGGCGGCCGATGGTGGCGTTCATGTCCTTGCGCATGATGGCTTCGACTTCCTCGGGCGGGGTGCCGTCAACGACGAGCGACAAGCCTTTCCAGAGATATTCTTCGCTTTGCAAGCTATCAAGATGCCCCTGAAGCGACAGTACACCGCCTTTGCGGGCAATTTCGGCAAGCTGAAGAATTTGAAGTGCCGCATCCGCCGGATTGCGCGATTTGTGGAAAATCGTGCGCATCAGCACTTTGCCAGAGCCGAGAAACTCGCCCAGCGCAAAGCTGACAGCAGTGATGGCTGCTGTACCGCCGATAACAATCAGGACAGAGGGGATATCGATAAACGCACCCGGCGATCCACCAAAGATGATTGCAGCAATCACCAACGCAAAGCCAATGGCCAGTCCCCCGACTGTCGCAATGTCAAACGACGTTTTAGTCCCCCCTTCGGCCATAGTCGGATATCCTCTCTTACGTTAGCTTTTCTCGGATTTGATGATTTCCGTCATGGTCACACCAAGCCGGTCTTCCACGACCACCACCTCGCCGCGTGCGACGAGACGGTTGTTCACATAGATATCAATAGCTTCACCAACTTTACGGTCAAGCTCTACCACGGCACCACGACCAAGTTTCAGCAATTGGCTGACTTGCATGGTTGCTTTGCCAAGAACTGCCGAAACCTGAACGGGAATATCGTACACGGCTTCGAGATCCTTGGAAGTCTTCATCTGCTCGCTGCCGGCTTCGGCCGCAGCAAGAAGTTCGGTCCCTTCGCCCTCGAGTTCGATGTTATCGTCGTCGAGCTCCGAGAGTTCCAGATCGTCATCATCAGCCATTTTCGTCTCCTGCGTCTTTGGTCGGTTGCTTCACAGCAGCCGTTTTATCGGCTGTGGTCGTCGGGTCTTCCTGCGCAGCCGTCTGTTCGGTTTCCGGGCCGGAATTACCAGGCTGTGCAGGGCCTTGCGCTGTCGCCGTTGTCTGGTCTTTTTGTGGTTCAGGCTTGTTTTCCGCCTGATCTGTAATGTCTGGTTCCGGTGTCGGCTGTGGCGGCGGTGTCGTGTCCGTTTCCGGTCCGTGTATCGCGCCATCGGTGGTTGCCGATTCAGCCTTCGTATCTTCTTGCAATGTTTGCATATTCCGCGCCGCGGTGCCATCGCCTTCTTGCGTATCAGAGCCGGGCTCAGCGGGTTCTTTGGCGGATGGCATCTCGGGTGTGATCTGATTTACGGTTTCGGCCTGATCCGGTGCCGGTCCGCTTGACTGAACCGGTGCAGAAGGCTGTGCCGGGGCCTTCACCTCGGGGGGGAGGCGGCTTTCCTGCATTTCGGGATCGCCCATATTGCTTTCGGGCAGATCATGGTCGTTGGCATGCAGGGTCAGTGCATTGTCGATGATGGCGTTGATTTCCGACCATATCCGCGCACTGTCGCGAACAGCCGTGCCATCGCCCCAGGATACCTGACAATCACCCATTGCGACGTCCGGCTCGCCAACCACAACAACCTTGCCGGAAAATCCCCGGGAGTCTGCAATGCGCTGGGCGGCTGCACCGACTTCTGTTTCAAGGTCGGGATTGACCTTGATCATGACTTTCGGGGCTTCAAACAGGTTGGCAAGACATTGCCGGACGATGTCTTCGATTTCGGTCATCTGGTACTGTTTGGACCAGGCCGGGGCCAGCTTGCGAATGACACCAAGGGCAACGTGAATGGCATCTTCGTTGATCTTGGCATTGGCGCGCTTCTGCTGCTCGTCAATCTGGGCGAGCTTTTCGGCGATTTCGGATTCCACATCGCCAACCGCCTTTTCAAGCGACGCCATGATTTGCTGATGGGCTTCGTCAAAGCCTTGTTTGTGACCTTCGGCAAAACCCTGCTCTTGGCCGCGCTTTTCAGCATCGGCGACCATTTGTGCACCCTGTTCCTCTGTATAGACAGGCGGCGGGGGCGGCGGGGCTTCTTCTTCTTTCTTTTTCTTCTTTTTCGTGCCCAGTTCGTAATGCTCATCCTCTTTGCCTGCCGAACGGATTACGTTGTCGGCATCGTCGAAGCTGAGTGAGAATGTGAACTTTTCAATGGCCGTCATATCGAACTGCTAAAACGCCTTGAGCAACAAAAGGAAGGCAGCCCTGCGGCTGCCAGTGAGCCGATAACTGTCAGGAGAATTAGCTCTCCTGATACAGCCAGTTGCGAATGATCGAGAGAGCTTCTTCCGGGTGTTTCTCCACGATCTCGCCAATCTTCTTGACCGAGGATGCTTTCACGCGACCTTCAACCTGCGACAGGTTGATCAGTTCTTCGCCGTCATCCATACCAGGCGCCATCGGAACAGGTGCCGGACCTTCAAGGGCCGGCGTGCCGTCGGCGGTCATGTCATCGGCAAGAAGCTGACGCTGTGCCATATCCGCCGCACTTGGCAGAGTTTCGAACGCACGGGTCAGAAGCGGGCGTACCACCAGCAGGATGACGAGGATGGCAACAATCGCCAGCACCAGCATCTCGGCGATGCGGAAGATTTCAGCCTTGTCGAGGCCAAGGAAGGTCTCGATCTCTTCATCCGGGAACAGGTCGGCAGTATCAGCAAACTGCATGTTAATAACCTCGACCTGATCGCTGCGCTGTGGGTCATAGCCGATGGCACTGCGCACGAGTGCTGCGATCTTTTCAAGGTCTTCCGGGGAGCGTTCCTGATACAGGCGCTCGCCATTTTCATCAGTGGTATAGGTGCCATCAACAAGGACGGCTACCGTCACGCGTGAAATCTCACCGATTTCCTTTACCTATGTGGTGGTTGTTTTAGAAATCTCGTAATTGACCGTTTCTTCGGTGCGGCTTTCCTGACTTTGGGTCCCTGCACCGTTCGCAGCATCAAAATTGGCATCCGGCAGATTGTTCTGAAGCGTTACCGGATCGGTGCCTTCGGTCTCGGAATTGGTCGCGTTTTCTTCAATCGTCTGGCTTGAACGAATGACCCGCTCATCCGGATTAAACCGCTCATTGGCAGTCGTAATTTTGTTGAAGTCCATTTCGACCGAGACTTCGGCGCGGACTTCGCCGTAACCAAGGGAGCGCGACAGAAGATCTTCGATGGTATTGCGCAGGCGGCTTTCGGTGCGAATGCGCATTTCATCGGCGGTCTGGGTTAGGAATGTCGACGACTGCTGTTCGCCGTCACCGCGCGCAAGCAACCGGCCGCGTTCATCAATGATCGATACCTTGCCCGGATCAAGCTGGGGCACCGCAGCAGCCACAAGATGCTGGATGGCAACAACCTGTTCGGGTTTCAGTTCGCCACCGGCCATCTTGACCGCGATAGAGGCGCTGGCTTCCTGGGTTTCGCGTGAGAACATCTGACGTTTTGGCAGAACCAGATGAACGCGCGCCTGCTGGATCGCCTGAATGGATGCGATCGTGCGGGCCAGCTCGCCTTCAAGGGCGCGAACATGGTTGATATTCTGTTCGAAACTGGTGGCGCCAAAGCCGTCGGAATTGTCAAATACCTCATACCCGACAGAGCCGCCGGTCGGCAGGCCGCTTTCGGCCATGGTCAGACGCATGCGGTTGACCTGATCGGCCGGGACAAGAATTTCGGTACCGTTGTTCAGCAACTGGTACTGAACCTGCTGGTCTTCGAGGCGATTGACGATCTGGCTGGCGTCTGCCGGATCCAGATCGCGATAGAGCAGTTCCATGTTCGGGGCTGAAACACGCATGATCAGGAATGCAAAGAAGACAAGCAACAACACGCCCACGCCACTGATAGCCATCAGCCGCGTTGGTCCCAGACCCTTGAGTGTTTGTAACAAGCCGCCCACGTTCGACTGCTCCGAAACGAAAATTTACCACTGTCCCCATGCGGATCGATCCGTGCGGAATACGACCAGCATTAACAACGAATAGTTCTCCATGCTGAAGAACAGGTTAACAACCGGCAATTTTTGCCCAGTCATCGGATTCAAATTTATCAGTGATTTGAATCGCTTGGATATTTAATGACCGAATTGTTCTGTCCTTAATGTAGTGAGTCAATCGGGCAAAAAGAAGCCCGGCAATTGTGCCGGGCGAGTCTCTATTGGTGCAATATGTTTCAGGGCGGGCTAACGCCCTGAAACAGATGTCAATTACCGTTTGATACGGATCAGCTCGTCGAGCATTTCATCGGTCGTGGTGATCGTCTTGGTGTTCGCGGAGTAGGCGCGCTGGGTAACGATCATGTTGGTGAATTCCTCACCAAGATCGACGTTGGACCCTTCCAGTGCCGATGCCACAACGTTACCGGCACCGTTCAGGCCCGGTTCACGCAGCAGGTAATCACCCGACTCACGTGTCTGGCGATAAACGTTACCAGTGTGGTTTTCCATTTCATCAGGGGCTTCGAATGTTGCAATCGCCAGTTTATAAACCGGGCGTTTAACACCGTTTGCGAATTCCACCTGCAGGAAGCCTTCCTCGGTGAAGGCATAGTTCACCATGGTCCCGGCCTGCGCACCGTTCTGGTTGATGAAGTGGGTGGTGTATTCGACAAGGTTACCGTTCGCATCCGAACCGGCGGCGAACTGGGTAATGCCGTTGCCAAGGCCGATGGTACCGAAATCAAGGGTGAATTCGCTGGTGTCGGAACCATTGGTCCATTCAGCCGAAATATCAGTGTCGACCAGGCTGCCGTTTACACCGATGGTTGTGGCACCGATGGTCGCCTGCACACCCGTAAAGCTCTGAAGGTTACCAGAACCGTCGAATGTGACCGTACCGGCCTGGATCAAACCGTTCGGATGATCGGTGGTATCAAGTTCACCGGTCGTGGTGTTACCGATAAGTTCGAAGCCCCAACGGTTCTGACCCAGTTTGACAACCTGAAGGTTCACAGTGTGTGCCGAACCAAGGGAGTCGTAGATGGTAACCGGCATCGAGTTGTCTTCGGCAACTGTTCCGGTTGCAAGGTTACCTGCGGTATAGGTCGGCGCGAGGGTGCCTGGAACACCAGGAACCGTAATGCCCGTGGCACTAAATGGTGTGCCGGTGACGTTTGCAAAGGTCACTCCTTGATCTGCAAAAGCAGCTGTGAGTGTCAATGTGTCGTTCGTGCCAGTTGTGGTGGTGCTGGCATTGATACCAGTCACCGCACTGATGGCAGTTGCCAGATCTTCGAGCGTATCACCCGTATTGATGGTGATGGTCGTCGTTGTGCCGTTGTGAGTGATGCTGAACTGGTCGCCGTTGTTGATGCCGGCAAGCGTCGTCAGATCGGTCGTGTCATAATCGAGGCCCGTGGTGGTCGAGGTTGCCGTGCCACCGGTAACAGCCGTTTCGTCCGAGTTCAGGTTGGCGCCGAATTCGATGTTGGTGGTCGATGCAGCTGCCGTCAGGATCGAGTTGATATCAAGGACCTGAAGATCGGTGACAGCCGAACTGTTTGAAGTCGTTGCGTTACCGTTCGCATCAAGAAGGCCCCCTTCGCGGTCAGTCGCCCAACCCTGAACATAGTAGCCAGCGGTGTTGCGCAGATAGCCGTCATCATCCGGCTTGAAGTCGCCAGCACGGGTGAAGAACAGTTCGTCATTGGTACCCGGCGATGCAGTACCGCGAACGATGAAGAAGCCATCGCCAGAAATGGCTGCTGCTGTGGTTGACGAGGTGGCCTGCAACAGTCCCTGCTTGCTGATCAGTGCGGTCGGATGGAACCGAACGCCACCAGGCGTGTAGCGGGTATCTGTGGCAGATTCAGTTACAAGGGTCGAGAAACGACCGATGGTTCCCTTGTAACCGATCGTGTTTAGGTTCGAGATGTTGTCCGAGATGACGCCCAGGTTCTGAGACTGGGCATTCAGGCCGGAAACACCGGAAATCATTGCACCAAAAAGGCTCATTTTTCTTCTCCTGTTTCACAGGGTTTTGATCAAATCCGGATGAATGCCCTAGGCGGCTTCTTCCTGCTGTTCAGATCCGGAGTTATCCCCGGTATTATCAGTATTATCGGTATTGTCAGTATTGTCAGTGCCAGTATCGGTGCTGTTCGCGCCCAACTTGACGTTGGTGAGCGTCGAGAACGGCACAGAGACATCGCCAAGACGGAGATAGATGTCGGTATCGTCGATATCGACACTGTCGACAGTACCGATGATCCCAATCGCGACAGAGGCGGGTCTGCCCTTGTCATCCTTGAAGGTGTCACCGTTCGCGGCCATCGGTTGAACAACCAGCGTGTAGGCACCTGCGTCCTGTTCAACACCGTTGTTGTTTTTGCCATCCCAGGTAAAGGTCTGGAGGCCAGAAACATCGGTGAGTTCTTCGGAGTAGATCGTTTTCCCGCTCTGATCCTGAATTTGCAGTTTCATACGGGGAACTTCTGGCGCGACATTGTACTTGTAGGTGAGCTCTTCGCCTTCGTCGCGCCAGTTGGTGTCACCAACCGCCTCGATCTGCGCACCGACATAAGACAGGGCAGAGAGCTGACGCTGCTGTCCCTGCATTGCGAGCAGGTCTTCGAGGTTCTTGTTACTCTGAATGCCTTGCTCAACCTGGGCGAACTGGCTCAACTGGTCGGTGAATTTGTCACTTTCCATCGGCGAGGTCGGATCCTGATTCTTGAGCTGCGTGGTCAGCAGGGTCAGAAACGTATCAAAGTTTTGCGCTAGCTGACTGGCAGAGCTGCTTGAACCGGCATTGGTGTTGGACTGAGAGAGGCCAACGTTTGTCAGGGATGAAACGGTCATGGGATGTGCCCTCTACCTTTTCTATATCCGGATATCGACAAGGCCGTTGGGATTAATCCCATAGCCAATGGCGACATGTTCGGCGAGTTCGGTTCCACTCATGACGTCACCTTCATCCGGGCTGCTGCCCTGATCGGCGGTCATGCGGGATTGGCCGTTGCCTTCCTGACTCTGGCCACCTTCATTCCTGTGTTCGAAGGTGAAGCTTTGACTGTCTGCATTCAGACCGGCGTCTTTCAGCGCTTGCTGCAAGGCGCGTGAGTCCTGACGCAACATGTCGAGTGTTTCGCGTGTGTCAGCCTGAATGACACCCTGAATGCGGCCATCCTGACCGATTTCCATTTTGACATCGACGCGCCCAAGATGTTCCGGTCGAAGCTGAACAGAAATCTTGTCAACGCCTTCGCTGGCTGCATTGCGGATCGAAACGGCGACTTGCTGCTGAATCTGTTGCGACGGGGCCTGACGTGCGGTGTGCGCGGTCTGACCACCCGTGTTGGTCTGATGCAGGGTGTTGGTACTTCCCGGTTGGCCGTTGGCTGTTGCTGTGGCCTCAGTGCCACCAGTTGCGGTAACCGCACTGTTGGTTGACATATTCTGCACGGCGGTCGGGTTATTTTGTGCGTTCGGTCCGGCTGCTGCAGCCATTGCCTGCTGTGCTGCCTGGGCAGTTTGTGCCGGGTTGGCTGCGGAAGCCTGCTGGGTGCTGTTATTGGTCTGGCCGGTGGTTGCTGCGTTTGTGGTGCCGGTGGCATCGGTTTTACCTTTGCCGTCACCGGTCATTGAATCGACAACCCGCGAAAGGAACTTGTCAGAGGACATTTCATCACCGGCCCCTGCATCCGCACCATTCAGAGCCATCTTGGCAGAGGATGCAGCAGCAGGCTGCGACAAGGCAGTTGAATTCATCAAGCCGTCTGTCGTGCTATCCGCAGTGGCGTTACCATTGGCGGCACCGGTTGCTGCCTGACCATTTGCCAGGGCTGCATTCTGGGCATTTGCTGCACCATTAGCACCAGCAGCCTTCATTTTAGCGGCTTCTGCCTTGGCCAATTCAATGGCTTCGGGGGATCCGGGAAGCGGAACGGCTTGTGCAGGCTGGTTTGGATCAACCATGCCAGCGTCTGCCGTCAGGGAGCTATCCCCATCTGACTTGGTATCATCTGATTCTGCTGATGTGGTTTCGTCGGATGCGGAAGCAGTGTTTTCCCCGTCCTGAGGTGCAGCTTCGTTATCGTTTGAACGATCACCGCCATCGGCAGTTTCCATGTCCTCGCCAGCGCGATCATCTTCCGGGTTGGCTTCCACGTCGCGCGGTTCATCGGATTTTGGATCATCGATTTTGGCATGATCATCATGATCTTCGTAGTCATCATGTGATGCGCGCACAGGGTCTTCTTCGCGGCGATCTTCGGAACGCGCCTCATTGATGCTGCGTTCGTCGCGTGCGGATCTTTCGGCATCCATATCCGAGCGCCGATCATCGAAATTCTTCTGGGCAGATTTTGCCGCGTCGTATTTGACCTGATGACTTTGCTCAGACCAGTTGTCTGTGATTGATGCCATGACATCACCAAAGCCCGATCCCTTGCGTTCGCTAGGGTTTGTGCCGGGAATAGAGACAGTTGGCATCACGCTGTTTGTAATCGCAGAGCTGTTCATGACCTTGGTCCTTATGGAAGCAGTGTCAGAACATGTGCAAGTGGTGGGCCAGTTTTGATTGTTAACGTTTTCTACATATTTTCAGCAGGTTAGCAGTGCGTTGGCAGAAAGGGCAGATTTTGCCTTCCGCGGGGTTTGGCCGATGCCGGGCAAAAATGAACCTGTGATTTAGGGGGGCAGTCAAAAGCAGGCCAAAAACAAATAAAGACCTCCGAAAATTTCGGAGGTCTTTAATCCTGTGCGGGATACCTGGTGTTTGGGATCAGGCAGAAATTGACAGGCCGGTTTTCGCCGGTGCCTGTGGTTCTGTTTCTTCGCTTGCAGTTGCCGTTTCGTTGGTAAGCGCCGGGCGTGCTTGTTGCGCGGTCAAAACTGCTTGACGCAGTTCACCTTCGCTTTTCTCAGAAAGCTCGGCCCATGAATCCCGAAGTGGTGTCAGAAGCTTGATCACTTCTGCTGCGGCGTTGGGATCATTTTTCCGATCCACATCCATCAGACGGAGCATGCAGTGGGTATAGAGTCGTTCCAGATTTGCGGCGATTTCGCCACCCTGTTCCATATCCAAAGTGTTCGAAAGATGGGCAATCAGTTCCTGTGCACTGCAGTTCGCATTGCAACGGCCCTGAATGTCATTCCGCTCAATCGCGTGTTGCGCCTCCTGCAAGCGCGACAAGGTCTTTTCAAACAGCATGAACACCATCTTTGCCGGTGTGGCTGTATTGACCTGTTGTTGCTTGTATGTATGGGCGGCGTGTTCGTTCATGCGACACTCCTTGGTATGCTAAGCGTGAGTTCAGTGTGCATGTATGGCAGACAAAAGTTAACCACTATCTTTTCCGGCGGCCATCAATTCGTCGAGAGAACTCTGAATGTTCTTCATGCGTGCAAGGGCCGATTCCATTGCAATGAACTGATCCATAAGGACTTCTCGCTGCCGAGTAAGACGTTCGTCAATACGGTCAACTTTTTCTTCGTAGGAAGTGGTCTGGACTTCCAGATCGGAGATGGCCTGGGTCAAACTACCGTCTTCTTCGTCCAGAATAGAATCCAGTTCGAAGTAGAATTGCGCACCGATCCCGATGCTGGTGGTTACAGTCGCTGTATCGGATGCATTTGCATCCCCACCGTAAAACAAGCGCAAACCATCGGCCGTGCGGATGCTGTTGCCCGATACAACGGCGTTCTTGCCGGTCGTTGTCACGCCATTGACGGTGATATCGTAGGTGACGCTGTTGATCGTACCGCCGGATGCATCAATGTTGAACTCATAGGTTGCAGCATTGGTTTTTCCATCAAAACCGGTCATGGTGACATCAGAATTGTCAGACTTCCCGCGGAACAGGAACAGTTCCATCACTTCTTGCGGTTCGTTGAGCAACGCCTCGTTCAGGGCTGCCTCGTCAAGATCGATGGTTTTGCTGAGCATCGGGTCTTCGTTCGCGCCGTAGGCAACGAAATCCAGACCAATTTCTGCCAGGACCGAATAATCGTCCTTGTCGGGCCTATCGGTTACACCGTTCGCAAAGGAGCCCGCAATCTGTTGCAGGGCAGATTCAATACCTTTAACAGACGTATTGCCGAGCAACACCGCATCTTCCGAGGATTCGCCCGTGGTCGGGTCAACGAAAGTCTTTTCGTTGATGAATGTCTGAACAGCATTATAGGCTTCGACAAAATTGAGGATTGCCGTTTTCGCCTGATTAAGGTCCTGTTCGATTTCAATCGTGATCTCTGTGCCCGGTTCAGCGTCATAGAGGCTGATGCTCAGGCCATCAATAAGATCAGAGAATTCGTTGGACCCGCGCGTAACAGTAATTCCATCAAGCGTAATGCTGGCATTGTTGCCATCATCAATAACGTTGGCAGCATTGATCGTCGTCGGGTCTGTCAGAACACCGAGGTTTTGCAAAACACTGCCGGTGTCGTCACTAAACGACATGCGATTGGCTTCGCCTTCCTCGACCGAGGTCAGGATCAGTGTACTTTCGGTTTCGGACACCTTGACGACCGAAGCCTGAATGCCGGTCGTATCCTTGACGTTGTTGATCTTGTCACGGATGTCCTGAAGCGTATCACCGGCTGCGACGGTGACACTTGAGCTGCCAGAGCCACCGGTTATCGTAAATGTTCCAGTGCCCGTAAGCCCGGTGACGTCAGCGCTTGCCGCGACAGTCTGGGTGTTACTCGAAAGCTTGTGCTTGCTTGCGACCTGGTTGATCTCGAACTTGTAGCTTCCGGTCTCGGCGGCGTTTGAGGCGACAACACCGATTAAAGATCCTGCTTCGGTAGTGTTGCTCGTAGAAGCAAAAATCTGTTTGGATTCAAAGATATTTCGCGAGTTGTCAAAGCTGGTCGCACCATAGAGGTTCGCCATGGAGTCCTTAAGGGTACCAACAAGCGTCTGCAGCTCTTTTAGCGCAGCAATTTTCTCGTCGTTTGCTTCAATCCGTTTTTCAAGATTGTCGGCAGGAATACGACGGGCAGCAATCATCTTGTCGACAGTGTCGACGAAATCGATGTTGGAGGAGCCGCCAGACAACTGGACGCGACCGTTATCGCCAACATAGATATTATTTAAATTCAGACTGCTCATTGGTGTAGCTCCTTGGGTGCTCTCGGCTGATTTTGCCTGCTAGCGGTATGTTTTGTCAAACCGAACTGCAAGAACCGTGCCTATGTGCGCCCACTCGCTGTGTTAAATTTCTTCGTCGACAAAGCTGCCGAGATACTCGCGCATTTGCGAGAACAGTTGCTGGAGTTCCTTGGACGGCAGTTCGCGCAGGACTTCACCGCTGGTGCGGTCGGTAACTTTTGCCACGACGCGGCCGGTGTCTTGGTTGAAGTTCAGCTCAACCCGTGCGGTGCCATCGGCAAGGTCGGGCAGATCCATACTTGCAAGTGCATCCTGCATTTTCTGCGGAACTGCAGAAGGTTTGTTTTCCGGCTTTGCCACCGGTGAAGAAACCGCACTGGTTTTGGCCGGTGCGACATCAGGTACGCTCGCAGCAGCATGGGGGATGCCCCCGGAGCCACTCGACGTACTATAGTTTTTTACGACTTCCATTTTTCAGCTCCTTAAAGCCGCCATCCTGTAACAGCAGGATGAAACTTGAAAAAGACGATTACCGGCGATCAGTGCCGGGGGACGAGAGTTAGGTTACTGTAACAGACGCAGCAAGTTTTGCGGCATCTGGTTTGCTTGTGCCAACATTGCGACACCCGACTGAACCAGGATCTGCTTGGATGTGAAGGCAGTCATTTCGGCTGCAACATCAAGATCAAGCAGGGTCGAGCGTGCAGACTCTGTGTTTTCCTGCGTGGTCGCCAAGTTTTGTCCGGCGAAGTCCAAGCGGTTTTGATAGGTGCCGATATTGGCACGGGCACGCTGCAGGTCGTCAATTGCGCGACCTACAACTTCTACAGCCTCCTGTGCACCGGCAGCCGTATCAATCGCGTTTGCCCCAAGGTCAGCGATAGAAACTTCTGTGCCAAGGGCACCGGCACCCAAGGTATCGGAGTCTACTGACGAAAATTCAATCGACATTCGATCGTTTGCGGTATTTCCTGCTCCGACTTGGAAATCAACGCTCTGCTGGAGAGCCTGACCGTTGTCAGCGGCCATGTTAACGACATTCAATGAAGAGTCGTTACCGGCAACGCCGTTGAAGGTGGTGTCAGAGCCAAAGTTCGACGCACCAGTGTTGTCTGCAGCAATCGACGATACAGATGCCGAGAAGTTGGTGTTCACCGTGAAGCTCAGGCCAAGCTCATCGAAGTTCAGGGTCGCATTTTCACCTGCCCCAATTGCGGTGGTGCCGCCCGAAGCATAGTCCGTTACGTCGATCGACTGCGAACGGTTGTCGCCGTCAACAGTGGCATTCACCGTCATGATGACCTGACCACCGGCAGCGTAATCGATATCAACTTCAAAGTTGTTATCGGTGACGTCACTGTCGGTATCGGTCGCCCAGTAGTTGTTATCGGTGATGGCAAAGTTGTCGAAGCCGTTGACCGGGCTCAGGGCCGCGCCGCTTCCGCCGGTTGCGAGATCGCCAAAGTTAATCGCTACGTCACCGCCGTCACCCAACAGCTGAATGCCGTTGAAGTTGGTCGAGGACGCAATACGGTCGATTTCTTCGCGCAGCTGAACGAATTCGTCATTCAGGAACCCGCGTTCGGTGTCGGACAAGTTGCCCGAGGATGCCTGAACAGCAAGTGTCTTCATGCGCACCAGGATGTTATCGATGGTTGCCATGCCGCCATCGGCGATCTGGAGCATCGAGTTGGCTTGACCAACGTTCACCGAAGCTGTTTTGAGAGACTCTGTCGTTGCATTCAAACGCGCGCCAATCGCCATCGAGGCAGCGTCATCTCGCGCAGAAACTACGCGTGTACCTGACGACAATTTAGATAGGGAGCGGGTCGCTGCTGTGTCTGACGCGGTCAAGTTGCGATGTGCAACATTGGCTGCATAGTTCGAAATAATGTTAAGAGCCATAACGCATCTCCTACATGGACAGCTCTGGACAACATCTTGTTGTCCGTGATCCGGCACATTTGCCAGAAAATTTTCAGCCCAGACGTAGGGATGAAAACGGTAATACATATAGGGTGAAATATACTTTTAGGTTAGATTTGTGTCCAGTGAAAAAAGATTCCTCACTTTTACCATTAAAAACAAATGGTTGCGTGGAGGCCAAAGCACTGGCTGTGCCGGGTTTGTTAATGCTTTGTAAACGAATCCGACTCCAAGTCGACGGATCTGACGCAAGTTAAGCAATTATCCTGATGTATAGATTTCGTCTGATCTTTAAAAAGATTTTGTCACTATCAAGAAAGCGATTTGGAATTTAATCGCTGCTGTAGTCATGCGAAAAGGGGCGGCCCGAAGGCCGCCCCTTTTGATAAAGACGTGTTTTGCTTTGCAGATTACTGCAGCAGACGCAGGAGGTTCTGCGGCATCTGGTTGGCCTGTGCCAGCATGGCAACACCGGACTGAACTAGGATCTGCTTTGAGGTGAACGCCGTCATTTCGGCTGCCACATCAAGGTCCATCAGGGTTGAGCGAGCTGATTCAGTGTTTTCCTGCGTGGAAGCAAGGTTCTGTCCAGCAAAGTCCAACCGGTTCTGGGAGGTGCCGATTGCGGCACGTGCACGCTGCAGGTCATCAATCGCACGGGTGACAACTTCAACAGCATTCTGTGCGCCAGCAGCAGTATCAATCGCATTGGCGCCAAGGTCCTCAAGCGAGGTTTCCGAACCAGAAGACCCGGTGCCGAGTGTGTCGGCATCAACCGAGCTCAGGTCAATCGACAAGCGGTCGTTTGCCGTGTTGCCGCCGCCAACCTGGAATTCAATGCTGGTGGCGAGCTGCTGACCGTTGTCTGCAGCCATGTTAACAACGTTCGCCGAAGAGTCGTTACCGGTAACGCCGTTGAAGGTGGTGTCAGAACCGAAGTTCGATGCACCAGTGTTGTCTGCGGCAATTGACGACACAGATGCCGAGAAGTTGGTGTTCACCGTGAAGCTCAGACCAAGCTCATCGAAGTTCAGGGTCGCATTTTCACCAGCCCCAATTGCGGTGGTGCCGCCTGAAGCATAGTCCGTTACGTCGATCGACTGCGAACGGTTGTCGCCATCAACAGTGGCATTCACCGTCATGATAACCTGACCACCGGCAGCGTAATCGATATCAACTTCAAAGTTGTTATCGGTGATGTCGCTATCGGTATCGGTCGCCCAGTAGTTGTTATCGGTGATGGCAAAATTGTCGAAGCCGTTGACCGGGGTCAGGGCTGCGCCGCTTCCGCCGGTTGCGAGATCGCCAAAGTTAATCGCGACGTCGCCGCCGTCACCCAGCAGCTGAATGCCGTTGAAGTTGGTGGAGGACGCAATACGATCAATCTCGTCACGCAGTTCAGTGAACTCGTCATTGAGGAAGCCGCGTTCGGTGTCGGACAGGTTGCCAGACGATGCCTGAACGGCAAGTGTCTTCATACGAACGAGGATGTCATCAATGGTTGCCATACCGCCATCGGCGATCTGGAGCATCGAGTTGGCCTGACCAACGTTGACAGTTGCGGTTTTGAGAGCCTGGGTGGTTGCATTCAAACGCGCGCCGATGGCCATGGAAGCGGCATCGTCACGTGCAGAAACAACGCGGGTACCAGACGAAAGTTTGGACAGCGAACGGGTCGCCATTTCATCAGAAGCAGACAAGTTGCGGTGCGCAACATTTGCCGCATAGTTGGAAATAATATTGAGAGCCATTTTGGTATCTCCTACATGGATAGCTCTGACGGAGGCCCGTCACGAAATTCCGACTACATGCCGGATCGCTTTGTGTTTTTCATGCATTGAAATTACAAAGCTACACTTTAACACATTAAACTTATACGTTTGTATCGCCTGAGTCTATCAGAATATTAACCAAGCATTAGTGAACTGACGTAGTAGGCAAAAAGAAAACGCCGGCAAAATCATTTTGCCGGCGTTTGTGTTGCTTCTATCGAGTTGTGTTACGTTAGCCCTGCAACAGGCGCAGAAGGTTCTGCGGCATCTGGTTGGCCTGTGCGAGCATTGCCACGCCAGACTGCACAAGGATTTGCTTTGACGTAAAGTTGGTCATTTCGGCGGCAACATCAAGATCAAGCAGGGTCGAGCGTGCAGACTCTGTATTTTCCTGAGTTGAGGCCAAGTTCTGTGCCGCGAAATCCAAGCGGTTTTGATAGGTACCGATATTGGCACGGGCACGCTGCAGGTCATCAATTGCGCGACTGACAACCTCCACAGCTTCCTGTGCGCCGGCAGCTGTATCAATCGCATTGGCGCCAAGGTCAGAAATGGAGTCTGCTGTACCAGCTGCTCCACTGCCCAGCGTTTCAGAGTCAACTGCGGTAAACTCAATCGCTAGACGATCATTTGCGGTATTTCCTGCCCCGACTTGGAAGTCAACAGTCTGCTGAAGAGCTTGACCGTTGTCTGCAGCCATGTTGATCACGTTCGCCGAAGAGTCGTTACCGGCAACGCCATTGAAGGTGGTGTCAGAGCCAAAGTTCGACGCACCAGTGTTGTCTGCGGCAATCGACGATACAGATGCCGAGAAGTTGGTGTTCACCGTGAAGCTCAGACCTAGTTCATCGAAGTTCAGGGTCGCATTTTCACCAGCCCCAATTGCGGTGGTGCCGCCCGAAGCATAGTCCGTTACGTCGATTGACTGCGAACGGTTGTCGCCGTCAACAGTGGCGTTCACCGTCATGATGACCTGACCACCGGCGGCGTAATCGATATCAACTTCAAAGTTGTTATCGGTGATGTCGCTATCGGTATCGGTCGCCCAGTAGTTGTTATCGGTGATGGCAAAGTTGTCGAAGCCGTTGACCGGGGTCAGGGCCGCGCCACTTCCACCGGTTGCGAGATCGTCGAAGTTGATCGCGACGTCGCCACCGTCACCCAACAGCTGAATGCCGTTGAAGTTGGTCGATGAAGCAATGCGGTCGATTTCTTCACGCAGCTGAACGAATTCGTCATTCAGGAATCCGCGTTCGGTGTCGGACAGGTTGCCCGAGGATGCCTGAACGGCGAGTGTCTTCATCCGGACCAGGATGTTATCGATGGTTGCCATGCCGCCATCGGCGATCTGGAGCATCGAGTTGGCCTGGTTGACGTTAACCGTTGCGGTCTTGAGGGATTCGGTTGTTGCGTTCAGACGTGCACCGATGGCCATGGAAGCGGCATCGTCACGTGCAGAAACAACACGGGTACCCGAGGAAAGTTTTGCAAGCGAGCGCGTCGCCATCGTGTCCGAAGCAGTCAGGTTTCGATGGGCTACGTTCGCTGCATAGTTGGAAATAATATTAAGAGCCATTTTATTCCTCCTACACGGATAAGATAGAATGGCTCAGGCCATTCAATCTTTCGGCGACATTGCCTTGGGGGACATCAAAGCAATGCGCGTGCCAATATGCTAGGCAAAAATTACAGGTCATGCTGCACAGAGTATTTTTCATTGGGCAAAATATGCTGCCAGGCGACCTGGCGCGCAGTGTCGACAAGAATGGGCGCACGCAGATTGGTCGACATCGTAATGCCCTGACCACTTGGCGCGCTCCGGATGGTGACAACCATCAGAATGGCCATGTCAGCACTTTCGATCGCGAGACTTTTCTGCGCAGTCATCAGGTCTTTGTCTGCGTAAACACCGCTTTCCATATTGTACGGTGCGACGATAAAGGACAGGCTTGCATCCGTCAGGCTTTGATAAAGCTTGAACTGATCAAGTGATGTGTTGGGGATGTTAGCCAGTCCGAAAACATGGTGTTCAGGAAAGCCAAGGAGACCGACCGGCATATAGATGCCTTTGTCCCAACTGAACTCGATGTCGCCGAAGCGTGTTTCCACGACAACGGATTCAGGTGTTTCATTCTCGGCGACGTTTTCGGTTTCCATTCCCGCAATTCTCCGACGGTCGAAAGGTTATGCCGCGCATGCTACCCTTGGTATCATGCGGACAAAACAGTTAAAGACGCAATACGATTTATATCACAATCAACGCAAATAGTTAGCCAAAGATAAATCTGCGGCGCGTGAGATGGAAATAAAGCTGGCCTGAAGGGCCGTCGTATACTGACTGACTTCCGCAAGGGTCAGGGGAACGTCAACAGTTTCGATGTCGGTGATGGCCTGGGCGGCAAAAACTTTGAAATCCTGATGGCGTTCTTCGAACCGTTCGACATTGGCAATATCGAGACCGATTTGCCCCTGAACGTTTGGAAGTTCGTTGATTGCATCGTTGATAAAGCCGAGTGCGACAGTCAGCGCATCCTGGTTTTCAGTGCTTGCGGCAATGCCAAGGCCCTGGATCAATTTCTGGAATGCCGGGTTGTCACCCAGAATGCCATAGGAGACGTCATACTTGTCGTCGACCCGCAGATCCATGATCTGGTGATCGCCCATGTAATAATCGGCATCCGGGCGCGGATTGCCCATTTTCTCCATACCAAGTTTTGAGAGAAAATCACCGCCACCCGTTTCGGTAATAGTGATTGAGCCGTTTCCGACATTTTCAATATTCAAAAGCGTTGTGCCTTCACCGCCCAACCCCCGCAGCGACGCAATGGCGCGGTTGGTTGTGACGTTATTGATGGCATCCAAGATGTCATCGATATCGTCGGTGGCGGCGTTGTAGTTGACCGTGGAGGTCGAGCTGTTGCCATCGACATCTGTGCTGACGATCTGGAGCGTGCCGTTAGTTGTTACGCCAAGTGAGGAAAGAAGTGCGCCGCTTGTCACTGACGTATTAAGTTTGCTGATGTAGTTATCAGGCGCTCCGATTTTCTCGATATCCACTGCCGGTTCTTCGGAACGTCCACCGGCAAAAAGGAAGCGTCCGTCAAGGTTGGTATTGAGCAAGTTGGCAATCTGTTGCAGTGCCTGGTCTGCTTCGTTACGGATATTGACGTCATCAGCCTGTTGAGCAGAGCTTGCCTGGATCAGCAAGCTCTTCATTTCGGTCGCGATGGTCAGCATGCTGTCAACGGCGGTTTCCATACTTTGCAGACGCAATTTACCTTGCGTTGTATTGCGCAGGTACTGTTCCGTGCGGCTATATTCGGTCTCAAGATTGAGCAGGCGTTGTGTGCTGTCGGCGATACCTGCGTAATTGCGCGATTTGTACCCGCTGGACGCCTGATTCTGAAGGTCTGTTACACGCGCAGCATTGCGGAGTGCCAAGTCCGAGAGCAATGTGTGGTTTGTATATGTCGCGACACGAGTTACCATGACAGCCTCATTTCATAATCATGCAGTTTAAACTGCATTGAGCAGTGCATCAAACATTTCCTCAACCGTGGTAATCACTTGGGCAGAGGCGGTGTAGGCACGCTGAAAAATCACCAGATCCGACATCTCTTCATCAAGGTTGACGCCGGCTTCGTTCTGAATGCGGGTGCTAAGGTCAACCACCAGATTGTCCTGAAAATCATAGGAACTTTCGGCAATGCTGGCTTTTGTCGCTGCGGTTGCCACGATCCCTGCTGCATAATCGGTTAGCGATGTGCGTTCGCCCGACAGACCATCGGTCGCGCCGAATTGGATATCGGTGCGTTCAAAGGCATTACTGATCGAGTTTGCGGCACTGTTGTCGCCTTCATGAACGCCGAAAGTGATGCCAAGCCCCAGAACGGTCGTGAGTGCATCTGCGTTGGGCAGGCCATCGTCGCTGAAATAGAACGGATCGCCATCCGCATCTATGACATGGAGTTTATAACCACCCAACTGGCTATCGAATTTGACCTCAGCAGTGATATTGTTGTCCGTCAGCGTCGCACTGTTGTTGATGGCATCAGCGATGTCTTGTAGCGAAGTGTTGGTATCATAATCGATATCAACATCTGTAAAATTGCCACTGACAGTCAGTGTATAGTTGACCGGCGGCGGTACAAGCGGGCCCAAGTTAGGAATGGCCGCGTCCGGATCGATGATTGCGGTCGAGGTATTGTAAGTGTCCGCATTCATCTGTCCGCGCACAATCCGCGAGGGATCATTCTTGATTGCAGCGGCGACATCCATGTTGCCAGACAGGGACGGACGATCTTCGGTGAAGCCGATCTTTGAGGACAACGTACCCGAGTCATCGATCGTCAGGTTGGCATTATATTCAATGACCAGACGGTAACGGTTACCATCTTCGACAATGAACGCAGCTTCTTCGGCCGCAGCGGCGGTGAAGCCTGCACCCTGAAGTGCTGTGCGGATGTTGTCGCGGATATCTTCAAGCGAGTCTGTTGCAGTGTAGTTGACTGTAATACCCGCTCCGGCAAGCGCACCCGTGCCTGCACTGATTGTAAATGAACTTGCCGTCACACCCAGCGCACTGGTCGAACTTTGTTGCGCGGCAGAGGTCATGACATCGGATCTTTTGGTGGTCGTGACAAAGTCGTTCAAACCAAAATAGTGCGACATGCCCTGCTCACGACCATCGCTCAGCGTGATCTCACTGTCTAGTTCGTTAATGGCAACGCGGTTACCATCCTGGCCTTCGATAACCAGCCGATTGTCCACCAGTGATGCCGTCAGATACGATCCAGCATCCGAGGCATTGATCGCATCAACGATGCCCTGAACCGTTGCCGGTGTTGTTGGCAGGGCAATGTCAGCCCAGCTGTCAGTGGCAACAAGGTCACCATTTTGATCGAGTGCGGCAACGCGAAATGCACCGGTCGCTGTTAACGGATCGCTGCCATCAACCGTGCGTGTGCCCGAAAGGTTTGCTGGCGGCGGGAACGAAGTGCCTTTGTTATGTTCTTCATTGATGGCATCGCGCAGTTGAGTAGCCAGTTCGTTGATCTGGTCATTCAACGCCGGAATTTCGGAATCGCGCATCTCGAACAGACCCTTCAGGGTCCCTGTGCGCAGCGTATCCGTAATGTCTTCTCCATCAAGTGAAACACCCGAGCCACCCGTACCCGGTTCGAAACCGGCAGTCTGTGTAAAGGAGAGCTTGTTAGGGGTGCGATCAAGAAGAGTGTTTGCACCAGCCGCGGAATACACGACGATCGAACCATCACTACGGCTGAAGGTCGTGATATCGATGATCTTTGATAGCTGATTAAGCTTCTGATCGCGTTGATCTTCAAGCTCTGTCGTTGGCTGATCAAGGTTGTTCAGGCGAATGATGCCGGTATTGAGCTCAGAAATCTGCGTCAGCAATGTGTTGGCACTATTCACCTCATCGGTGATCTGGTCGTCGATGTCATCGCGCAGATCCTGAAGCTGGCTTGAGAGCCGCTCAAACGATTCCATGACCTGAATTGCGCTTTCGATGGCTTCGACACGCGGGGAATTCTGGTCCGGGGTGACGCCAAGCTGTTCAAACGCGTCGGCCAGATCGTTGATGCGCTGGCTGATCGCAGCATCAGACTGGGTGGTGCCAAACAGGGTCTGAACACGCATGAAAAACTCATAACGTGCTTCTTCGCGACCGGCTTTACCCAGTTCGCCGCGCATTTCACGTACCAGGCCCTCGTTGACGTTACGATAAATGTCAGCAACCTGGGAGCCGGCACCGACACCGTCAAGCGACAGGGTCTCCTGACCGGCGATCTTTCTGGAATAGCCCTCGGTGTTCACGTTCGAAATGTTCGAAGACGTGATCGCAATGCGGGCTTGTGCCGTGTTAAGGCCAGAGATCGCAGTATTGAGTGCCTGAGTAAGTGACATGATCTTTGCCTTTACCCTTAGAGCGTTTCGTTGACGCTATAGGCGCCACCGGACTTATTGATCGTGCGACCATAACCGCCGAGCGACGCCTTGCTGGTGGTGGCAGAGCGGGTATAGGTCGTGCATTCTTCTTTGGATTTGTCATTGACCGCGCGGACGATAGCCTGAACCACGCGTTCGTTGGTCGCCTTGGCCGCCTGTAGCGTGTTCATATTGCGCCGCGCAGCTTGCTGGAACTCGGCCTGAAGCTCGCGCAGCTCTTCACGTTCCTCTTCGGACATGGCGCGGAGTTCGTCACCACGGCTGCGCAGTTTCACGACCAATTGCTCGTACTGCATTGCCAAGGCAGATTTTTCCGACAGGAATTGCTCATATTCGGCAGATGTCAGGCTACGCAGTTCACTGGATTCACGTTCCAGCAGGGACATAAGGTCATAGGTGACGCTTTTAAGTTCGGTAACCAGCTCTTGGGTGGTCATTTTCATCCCTCCTGGACTTTGAGGATTTCGCGTGTAACGGCATCTGCAATTCCGATGCCACCTGCGCGGGACATTTCTTTGGCGTATTCATCAACAAGCATTGAACGCATCATCGTCTCGCCATGCCCGCCGCCAAACATTTCGTTGGTTTCAATGCCGGCAAACATGTGGCTGAGCATCTGGCCAAGGAACATCGATTCAAATTCCTCGCCAGCCTTGCGTGCCTGTGCTTCGGTCTTGATGTGCCCATCGGTGAGTGTATCCATGCGGGCCGCGATATTGTTTTGCTTGCCGTATTGTGCGCTGGCCTGTGCCTGCGCCATCAGAGCGGCAGTGCTGTCGGTCATCATCACATCACCTCGATTTCAGCCTGAAGCGCGCCAGACGTCTTGATGGCCTGAAGGATGGTGATCATGTCGCGCGGACCAACGCCAAGGCTGTTGAGGCCATTGACCAGTTCCTGAAGGCTGACACCGCCGTTCATGATGCCCAACTGATTGTCTTCGCCCTCATCGACCTCGATATTGGTGCGGTCTACAACCTCGGTTGTGCCGGCCTGCGAAAAGGGCGAGGGTTGGGAAACCTGCGGCGTTTCGGTGACACGGATTGTCAGGTTGCCCTGCGCAATCGCGACACGGTTGATCCGGACATTTTCGCCCATCACGATGGTGCCGGTGTTTTCGTCAATCACCACACGCGCGATCTGATCGGGTTCAACGCGAAGCTGTTCGATATCGGTCAGAAGGGCGACAATATTCTGATTGTAGCGTTCCGGAATGTTCAGCCGCACGGTACCCGGGTCGCTGGCGCGTGCAGCAACTTCACCCAGATAGGCATTAATTGCTTCGGAGACACGGCGTGCGGTGGTGAAGTCCGGGTTGCGCAGGACGACTGACATGTCCTGCATGGAATTCAGGTTAAAGTCGATTTCCCGTTCAACGATGCCGCCATTGGCAATACGTGCCGAGGTCGGAACGCCTTTGACGATGGTTTCAGCATTGCCACCTGCGGAAAAACCGCCAACCGCGAGATTACCCTGGGCCACAGCATATACCTCGCCATCAGCACCTACCATCGGAGTCACAAGCAGCGTGCCGCCCTGCAGGCTTTCAGCAGTGCCAATCGCGCTGATATTGACATCAATGCGTGACCCTTGACGCGAAAACGGAGGCAGGGTTGCGGTTGCCATCACGGCCGCGATGTTATCAGACTCAAGGTCTTCGATCTGGTCGCGGACGTTGATGCCGAGGCGTTCAAGCATCGCGACCATGCTTTGGCGGGTAAATTCTGCATCGCCCAGATCATCGCCGGTACCATTCAAGCCAACCACAAGGCCATAACCCACCAGCATGTTGTCACGCACGCCTTCGAAATCGGCGATATCCTTGATGCCTTGCTTGCGCTCCAGCAAAGCGGGGATGCACTGGATTCGCCTAAAAAGGCCGCGATGTTGCGCGCAAAAAGCATGCTCGAGCAGCTTGAAGCTGTGAGAGACGGCTTGCTAAGTGGCCAATTATCTCCCGCACGCCTGCAGCAATTGGTCGGTTTGCTCGACCAGCAGCGCGAAATGATTGATGATCCAGAACTATCTTCTGTTCTCGACGAGATTGATCTTCGCGCCCGGGTTGAGTTGGCGAAACTTGAAGTTTCCGGCCTGATCTGATTGTTTAATCAAAGGTATTTTCCATAGAAATATCGCAGAATTCTGCGCCTTTGAGGGGTGATTGGCATTTATTTGTTCAATCGGCTTGCACCGTTGGCGCGTGGCCTCTATATTGCCGCGCGATCGATGAGTCCTGTATAGAGGGCATACATGACTATCACTTTACCACCTGACTATCGTCCTGCTGAGGACGAAGAGTTCATGAACCCGCGTCAGCGGGAATATTTCCGCCAGAAACTTTTGACCTGGCGGGCAGAACTTCTGCATGAATCTTCAGAAACATTAGCGAACCTGCAAGATGGCGGGCTTCAGGAACCGGATCTTACCGACCGCGCGTCGGCAGAGACTGACCGGGCACTTGAACTTCGTACTCGTGACAGGGCGCGCAAGCTTATTTCAAAAATTGATGCTGCATTGCGTCGAATTGAAGACGGATCTTATGGTTACTGCGAAGAAACCGACGAGCCGATCAGCTTGAAAAGACTTGAAGCTCGTCCGATTGCGACCCTGAGCATCGAAGCCCAGGAACGCCACGAACGGATGGAGCGCACACGTCGCGACGATTGATCGCGCCGGGTGGAAAAAAATACTTGGGATTTGGCTTGGCCGATCCCCGTCATGCAACGACATGACATGGTGGGAGATTACTGGTTAGGGATAACCAAAATCACAAAAGCCCGGCCTTCTGGCCGGGCTTTTCGTTTTTGTGTCGCTCTGATGCGAAAAAGGCCACCCGAAGGTGACCTTTGGACGCTTCGCCATGTGGTCAACCGGAACCCGGAAAACGGGATTGAACCACAAGACTTTTCAGATGTTAGAACGGCAGAATGATGTCAAGAACTTCACTGCCATAGCGCGGCTGCTGAACATCGGAAATCGTCCCGCGTCCACCGTATGAGATACGGGCTTCAGCAATCTTGTCGTAATTGACTTCGTTTGCGGAGCTGATGTCAGCGGCGCGAATAACACCGGCAATCTGAACTTCGCGAATTTCACTGTTCACACGAATTTCCTGACGGCCATGAATGACATAGTTGCCGTTCGGCAGAACCTGAATAACGATGGCCGCAACGCGCAAATCAATGGCTTCGTTACGATCAAGAGTTCCGGCACCCCGGTTTGAGGTGTTGCTGTCGAAATCCAGCATCGAGGTCGGATCGATGGTTTCGGGCAGCACCTTGGTCATTTCTGCCTCAAGGCCGAACAGGTTCGGAACGGCGAGATCCTCGGAATTGGTGCGCGAACGTACTGTCGTGTTGGCAAGCGCTGCCCGGTCTTCCATTTCAACAACCACGGTCAGGATGTCGCCAACCTGGTTTGCGCGTTGATCCTTGAAGAAGGACCGTGCGCCGGCACGCCATAGTGAGTTCGGGTTGCGTTCAGCAACCTGCGGGGCCGGCATCGGCAAACTTACCGGGCGATAGGCCTCTGACTGTGTCGGGTTATCGATGGACGACAGCTTTGGCGGTTCGCCAACTTCGGAAAGCCGTTTCATCGCGTTGCAGCCTGACAGCAATGCTGTTGCCCCGATGAGCGAACTGACAAGCGCAATGCGCCGCCAAGATATCTGGGTGATTTTAGTAGGCATGAATTCCTCCTGGGTTCCTGCATTTCTTAACGCAAGTACCGTGCCAATTATCAGCTGGTATAAGAGGAAAAGCTTGCCGGGTTGTGTGGCATTTTGCGGCGCGGATTACTGCGACAGAGCGGGCAGGGCGCGGACTTCGTTCTCGGCAACGACTTCGACCTGAATGGTCTTGTTGCTCGATTGGTTGACCACGCGAATGACATCGCCAAGTGATCCGTCTTCCATTGCCTTGCCGCGTGCGGTCAGGGACATGTTGGCAGTGACCAGGCGAATAATCACAAGCGATCCGCGACGGACCAGAATGGGGTTGCTCAGATCCCGGAACATCAAGGGTTCATTGGGATTGCTGGGCCGCATGACTTCCTTGCCAATAACATCATTGATGTCGCGAATGGCCCCGTTTGGAACTCGCTCGGACCGGAAATCACGGTATTCGACCTGATCGGCACGGATGACGGAACCGCGCGATACTGGCTCGACCAAGACGGGAACGCTTGTTAGCGGGTAATATTTACCGCTGATCCGATATGTCCGCTGTTGGGCCGTCTGGGCGCCGGTTGTGACGCTGGCAACAAAGCGCTGGGTGCGTGAATTGACCTCGATGGCACTGACATCAACGCTGTTTCGGGCGTCTACGGGCAGATGAATTTGGAAATTGTCACTCGAAAGATCGACCGTGAAGGGGCGCTGAATACCATAGTCAACCAGCGAGATTTCGACCGCTTCACGGATTTCATCCATGGTAATCACTTGGCTGGCGCGGGTGATCAGGACCTGATCGGCTGTTGTGCGCGGACGCCATTCGACATTGTGGCGCTGGGCAATTCCGTATAGCCAGCGATAATCAAGAACGGTTTGTTTGCCCGGCTGTGGCGCATGGGCGACGGCAATATCTTGCTGTTGAGGATCAAGCCCGGAAAACAGATCACCCAAGGTCACATACTGACCTTCGACAAGGGCATCAGGTTTGAGAAAGACAGAAGAATTGCTCGGCTGATTGTTGCGAAGGTTGTTGCCTTGCGATGATTGCGCCAAAGCGCTCTCTGTCAATGGGGGCAGAGATGCAAATGCGGACAACAGTGCGAGCGCGAGGATTATGTTCTTTATCTTCATCCGCCTACTGTACCACGGAACGGTATAAATCGCGTAAATACAGTTTGCGCAAGTTCGCAGATCATGGGACCGCGACTTGCGCAAACGAAATGCCTTCAGAACCGGAAATTATCGCAGGTTGCTGACGGCGCTCATCATCTCGTCCGTGGTCGAGATCGATTTGGAGTTCATTTCATAAGCGCGCTGCGCCTTGATCAGGTTGGTGATTTCCTGAACCACGTTGACGTTCGAGGATTCAAGATATCCCTGCTGAACCGTGCCATAGCCAACATCCCCCGGGGCGCCGACATTGGCCTGGCCGGATGCTTCGGTTTCAAGGAACAGGTTGTCGCCAAGCGCGTTAAGACCCGGCGGGTTGATAAAGGTCGCAAGCTGAAGCTGACCAAGGTTCTGCGGGGCAACCTGACCATCGATCTCGGCAAAAACTTCACCGTTGGAGTTGATGGTTACCGAGCGCGCATTGGCAGGCACCGTGATGCCCGGCTGAACCGCAAAGCCGTCCTTGGTCACAAGCGCACCGTTGGCATCAAGTTTAAGCGTACCATCACGGCTATAAGCCGTTTCCCCGCTGGGCAGGTCGATCTGAAGATACCCGCGGCCCTGAATGGCAATATCAAGCTCGTTCTCGGTCATGGTCAGCGAACCCTGACCCATGTAGCGGCCGATGGCGGCGGTCTTCACACCAAGACCAACCTGAACGCCGGTTGGCACGATCGTGCCGGTGTCCGATGACGGCGAGCCTGCGCGACGCAAATCCTGATAAAGCAGATCCTGGAATTCCGCACGTTGGCGCTTGTAGCCGGTGGTGGTCATGTTGGCGATGTTGTGCGAGGTCACATCCACGTTGGTGGACTGAGCCTGCATGCCCAAAGCGCCGATATCAAGTGACCGCATCTGTCTTCTCCTTCGATTGCGCAGATTTTGCGCTATAATTCGATGTTATCTATCGGGTGCCACTGCCGGTTCAGGCGCGGACATCCCCGAGTTTGTTGATCATGTTGCGCATACGCTCGTTCTCGCTTTCAAGAGAACGGCTGACCGATTGATACGTGCGAAGAACGTCAATCATCTGCGTCATGGCGCTGATTGGATTGACGTTGGATTTTTCCAGCGCGCCCTGAACAATGCCGGGGTTCTCGACAAGCTCGACGGCGTCTGCGTTATTTTCATCTTCCGGCGCACGATAAAGGGTGTTCCCGGTGACGATCATTTCCTGCACGTTATCGACAGTAACGACCTGAAGTTTGCCGATCTGGCCGATATCGGTGGAAATGGACCCGTCACCCTTGATCTCGATCTGGCCGTCTGCCTCGTTAAAGAACAGTGGCTGACCGGCATCACTCAGCACGGGAAAACCGTCATTGGTGATCAGCTGGCCGCCCGGATCGAGGGAAAAGTTGCCCGAACGGGTATATTGGACACCGGCTGGCGTTTCGACGGCAAAGAACATGTCCGGCTGGCTAAGCGCGACATCAAGCGGACGATCTGTATGTTCAATGTTACCCACAGTGGTATTTCTGTATTGCGAGATATCCTGAACCAGCGAGATTTCGCGTTCGCCACGGAACGGCGCGTCCTTGTTCTTTGCGATCCAGTCAGTGAACATCATGCGCTGCTCTTTGTAACCGGTCGTGTTCATGTTTGCCATGTTCTGCGACAGGTTGTTCATCATGCTGCGCAGCGTCTTCTGACGAGACAGTGCAATGTATGAAACGTTTTCCATGGTCGAATTTCCCTTTCAGGACTGTAACTTGACCATCAGGAATGCGATCTGCGTGCCAGTTTGATTAAGTAATTGATTTAAAATAATAAATTTTAAGTTCGGCATTTGTTGCCGGTCATTTTTTGCGGTGGTTTGACTGAAAGTGCCGTTGCCGACTGCCGTTATGGGCAAAGGATTGCCGGGTGACCGGGGAGGTCGGCAAAACATGTCCGGTGTCCAGGGTGGTGCAGGGGCATCTTACAATTGCACCACAAGCCGGATACTCCGATCCGGCAATTTATTCCGGGATGGCCACAACAAGCTATTGCTTTGCGTGCCCGAGCTGAACATATGGCGCTGAGATGGGAATATTTGCCGCTGTGACAAATCACCAATAGACCGAAACGCAACATATTTTTAACGTGATAGCGTTATGGCTTTTAATCCGGCACAGTGTTTGCTGGATCAGGAAGATAGAACTTCAAACGCAGGAATTCGCGAAGCGATGGGTGACGACGTCGACGAAATCGAAATGGACGAGGGTGGCGGTGGCCGAAGCAAGAAGATGCTGGTCGTGGTCATTCTGCTTGTGCTGCTTTTGCTGGGCGGTGCTGCGGCGGCGTATTTCACCGGCATGCTTCAGCCGGTGATAGACATGCTGACCGGTGGCGGTGGCGAGCAGACCGAGGAAGTCATCACAGAGGATTCGATTGAAAATGACCCGGGCGTTCCGGAAAATGTCGGCTTTGTCGACTTGCCGGAAATTCTGGTCAATCTGAATACCGGTGGCGGAAAGCAGAGCTACCTTAAAATCCGTGTCAGTCTGGAAGTCGCCGATCAGGGAATGCTGCCGCAGGTCGAACAGATGATGCCGCGCATTGTTGACAACTTTCAGGTCTATCTTCGCGAACTGCGTCCAGAGGATCTTTCCGGCTCCGAAGGGATGTTCAGATTGCGCGAGGAACTTTTGATCCGGGTGAGTGCCGCGGCCAAGCCTGCGAAAATAAACGACGTTTTGTTCAAGGAAATGCTGGTACAATAATCTTGTAGCAGCCCGAGTGCCAAATTCAGGAAGCAATCGCTGATGGCTGATGAAGACGAAGATGATGATGCTCTCGCCGCTGAATGGGAAGCCATGGCAGGCGGCGATGACGAGGGTGGAGACGACGGCGGCGAGGATATGGCCGCCGAATGGGAATCCATGCTCGGCGATGATGACGGCGACGATGATGGCGGCGGCGACGATATGGCCGAAGCCATGGGCGGCGGTACATCTGCGCGCGTTCTGAACCAGGACGAAATTGACAGTCTTCTCGGCTTTGATGACGGTTCGGGTGCAGGCGATCAGTCGGGTATTCAGGCCATCATCAACTCGTCGATGGTGGCCTATGAACGACTTCCGATGCTTGAAGTCGTGTTTGACCGCCTTGTGCGTATGATGTCGACATCCCTGCGTAACTTCACATCCGATAACGTCGAAGTCTCGCTTGATAATATCCTGTCGCTGCGTTTCGGTGATTATCTGAACTCGATCCCGTTGCCGGCGATGCTTGGTGTTTTCAAGGCAGAGGAATGGGATAACTACGGGCTGCTGACCGTCGATTCAGCGCTGATTTATTCCATCGTGGACGTTTTGTTGGGTGGGCGTCGCGGTACGGCGGCCATGCGTATTGAAGGTCGTCCCTACACCACGATTGAACGTAACCTTGTGGAACGTATGATCCACGTGGTTCTTGGTGACCTTTCGGCTGCGTTTGACCCGCTAAGCCCGGTGACATTCCGCTTTGAACGCCTTGAAACAAACCCGCGTTTTGCCACCATTGCCCGTCATGCCAACGCCGCCATTGTGGCCAAGCTTCGCATTGACATGGAAGACCGTGGTGGTCGACTTGAACTTCTGATCCCTTATGCGACGCTGGAACCGGTGCGTGAACTTCTTCTTCAGATGTTCATGGGGGAAAAGTTCGGTCGTGACTCCATTTGGGAAAACCACCTCGCAAATGAGCTGTGGCAGACCCATGTTAATCTATTGGCGGTTCTTGATGAACAGATCATGGCCCTTGGCGATGTCCTCAACCTTGAAGTTGGGAACAGACTGGTTCTTAATACTGGTCCGACCTCGCCTGTCGAGGTTCGCTGCGGGGATGTGCCGTTGTTCAAGGGGTTGATGGGGCGCAAGGGTGACAGGATTGCCATTCAGGTTCGTGATCGTGCGCGCATAAACGAGGAAGACTAGCTGATGGACTTCGCGTTCTATCTGGATCTTGTGATGATCGTGCTGTTGGGGGCAACGATTGTCTATGCGATTATTCTGAACCGCAAGCTGGCAGCTTTTCGGCGTAGCCGCGAAGACATGCAGAACTTCCTGACCGCTTTCAATGCCGCCAATGAGCGCGCCGAAACGTCGATCACCGCCCTTAAGGAAATGGCGGAGCAGTCTGGCGAACGGCTGCGTGAGGATATTGAAAAGGCCGGCGCGCTGAACGAAGACCTGAGCTTTATGGTCGATCGCGGTGAAAGCATTGCCAACCGTCTGGAAAAGGCTGCGCGCGACGTTAATTCCGTGCGTCGTACCGCTGGAAATGCGGCCGATGGCATCGCTGCTGGCGGTGATGGCGGAAAATCGGCCGGGGCTGGCAATGCCGGTCTTGGGCGGATGAAGGCGGCCAAAGACCGCAATGATGTAATTGACGACCGTGATCGCGTCGGTGTTGAAACCCGTGCCGAAGAACTTGCCGCCAGAATGGTCGGCGAGATCGAGCGCGGGGGAAATGGCCCGGTCGATGATGGCTATGACCGTGAAGAGCCCGCGCGTTCGGGGGGATCATATGGCAGTCGGGCGGATGTGTCCGATCCCTATGATCAGGATGAAGATGCGGGACGTTCCGAGGCAGAACGTGAATTGCTGGCGGCCTTGCGGTCGGTTCGATAGGAAGTTTCAAGCAACGAATTTGCGTTGTTGTCGGTCTTGAGATTGCGAGTTTTCTATATATCTAATGGGTAGGATCCCGTTCCACTGGAACGGACAGAAATCAATCGGGAAGGAGCATGGGCACTTTGTGCCGACATGCTTGGGTGTGTGAATGTCAGGTGTGCGTATTCTGCCGTTGGTCGTTCTGGTTGGCGTGATGGTGCTTTCGATGCGGGTGGTCAACCTGTTTTCGTATGACTCCGCCAAGCAGGAAACGGCAGAGAATAAAGGTGTCAGCGTGGTGCAGATGGCCCAGGCGCAGGCACCGGCACCCGATCCTGCTGCCGAACAGGCCGCAACACCGGAAAATGGCGATCCGGGTCTGGATAACCCGGAAGGACTGACCATGGAAGGTGAGCCGATTGACGGTGTCACGGGTAACCCTGACGTGCCGCCGATGCTGGGCGGTGACCCGACCCTTTTCACCCAGGAAGAAATTGACCTGTTGCAGAACCTGTCTGTCCGCCGTGTCGAGCTGGACCGCAAGGAGCAGCGCCTTGACGAACGCGAAAGCCTGATTGCCGCCGCCGAGGCGCGCATCGATGCCAAGATCGAGGAAATGAAATCCCTTAAATCGGCCATCGAAGGTCTGGTCGAAACCAAGGAAGCGCAGGAAGACGATCGGATCAAAAAGCTGATCAGCGTTTATGAAAAAATGAAGCCGAAAGATGCGGCTCGCATCTGGAACGATCTTGATATGGATATTCTTTTGCAGGTCGCACTGGGCATGCGCGAAGCCAACACCGCAGCGGTTCTGTCAGAAATGACGCCGGATCGTGCGCGCGCGCTGACGTCCGAGCTGGCCTACAAGCAGGATATCAATATGTTACCGCTTCAATAGCGGAATGCTGCAAAGGATTGACCGCACGGCCCGAATGGGAAAGAGTGGCCGTTGGGGGGGGATTTTTGAGCGAAGACAACGTGGTGGCGAATTTAATCGTGGGTTAAACATCTTGATTAACCAATATTAAATAGGTACATCACGATTATTAGGGGCCTTGTTACTATGCGGAAGTATGGTAGGCAAGGGTGGGAGATCAGATAGCTGATGGAGTTGTGAATGGCCGTCGATCCGAATATGCCGATCCTGATTGTGGATGATTACAAAACCATGTTGCGTATCATCCGTAACCTTC
Source organism: Thalassospira sp. CH_XMU1458 (assembly GCF_037027205.1). NCBI lineage: Bacteria > Pseudomonadati > Pseudomonadota > Alphaproteobacteria > Rhodospirillales > Thalassospiraceae > Thalassospira > Thalassospira sp. CH_XMU1458. The sequence continues at coordinate 673,389 of NZ_JAYMDW010000003.1, forward strand.
TGCGGCAGCTCAACTTTACGAATATTGAAGAAGCGACCGATGGTAGCATGGCGCTTCGCAAACTGCGTGAGGCTCCGTTCAGCCTCGTGATTTCCGACTGGAACATGGAGCCGATGACCGGTCTTCAGCTTCTGAAGGAAGTCCGCGCAGACGCAAAACTGAAGGATATGCCCTTCATCATGATCACCGCTGAAGCCAAGACCGAGAACGTGGTCATGGCGAAAAAGGCAGGCGTCTCCAACTATATCGTCAAACCGTTCAACGCAGAGACGTTGAAAGGCAAGATGAAGACTGTCATTGGTGATTTCTGATCAGGAGCGCGGGGCAGGTGTCCCGCGATACCGCTATGTCTAAGGCGACCAAAGACGAACTACGTCAGTTGTTGAATGATCTTCAGGCTCGCCTTGATGGTGATGACCTGAAGGTCGAACAATTGTCCGATCTGATGGATCAGTTGTCGCGCTTTATGGGCGATAAACCGACCGATGATCAGAAACGTTTGTTTGGCGAGCTCGATGAGCTTTCCGGCATCATTCGCAAGATGAAATCGGAAATCGCCTCGCTTCGTCCGGACGATATCAAGGCCGAGTATATCCCCAACGCAACCGACGAGCTTGATGCCATCGTCGATGCGACCGCCGGGGCGACGCACGAAATCCTTGATGCCATGGACACGCTTGAAGAATTCGCAAGCACCTTGCCGCCAGAACAGGCCGAAATCGTGACCAGTGCAACGATGCGCGTCTACGAAGCCTGTAACTTCCAGGATATCACCGGCCAGCGCACCACCAAGGTGATCAAGGCCCTGAAATCCATCGAAGAACGGGTTGAAGGGCTTGTGACGGCATTTGGTGATGAAATCGCCAAATATGCTGCCGCCAACCCGCGGAAGAAAAAAGAACTGGAAGGCGAAGAGGCTTTGCTGAACGGTCCGCAGCTTGAAGGAAAAGGCGTAACGCAGGCCGACATCGACGCGATGTTTAACTAAGTGGCGTTATCATGGCGGAGATAGAGGACGATGGACCGACACCACCTTCCCCCCCTACAAACGGGGCAGTGGCGTTGTTTCTGGCGCTCTATCTTCTTCTGCTAGCCTTTTTCATTCTGCTCAATACCATTTCGACCTTTGAAGAGGTCAAAACCCGCGAAGTGCAGGAAAGCCTTTCCTCGGCATTTGCGGCCATTCTCCCGCCGACAACCAGTTTGCAGACCGTGACCTCCATCGAGGGGCCAACGGTATCAGCACAGGAAACCCAGGACAAGCTGGGGCATCTTTTTGAGACCGCCATCAAAGTGGTCCGGGTTGAAGTCATTCAGCCGGGCAAGCTGATGGAGGTCATCATGCATGTCGATCAGCTGTTTGATACCAATTCCATTCTGGTCCGCGAAAGACAGGCCGATTTCATGCGCCAGCTGGCCGAAGTGCTAGCTGATGACGATGGTTACGCCTCCTACGAGATGGAAATGGTCATGGGCAGCCAGATCGAAGACAAAGGCACGATCCAGATTGAAAACAATCTTCAGATCGCCCAGGCCGGATCATTTGCCCGCGAACTGACCGATGTCGGCGCACCCGAAGACCGTTTCTTTGTCGGGATTGATCCGGGTGCCGACCCGTTCATCGTGACATTCCGCTTTTTCTGGAATTTCGGTCCCAAGGAAGCGCCGGAACCGATCAATCGTAACGGCAATGGAAATGAAACGCCTGCGGCAACGCCGACCTCCACGACGCCGGACTCTGGCGCGAATGGCGGTGGTTCGGGCGGGCAGACGGGTGCTGTCGCGCCTCAACAATTCATGATCCCGCCGGCAAATGGTGGCGCGCAGCCATCCATTTCCCAGCCGATCCCGCTTGGACCACAAGCATCGGGAGGTGGCGGATGAGCGAAGACGCACCACGCAAGCCAGAGGTCAAGGGCCCACCGCCCTGGATGCTTAGTCTGGCGGATCTGATTTCGCTGCTGCTGACATTCTTTGTCATGCTGTTTGCCATGTCCAAGGTCAAGATCGATCGCTGGGACGAGGTCGTTGATGCCTTGTCGCAATCAATCAAACCGTCGCCGGTTGAAGATACCGACGAGCCGATGGCGAACATGAACATTCCGCGTGTGTATCGCAAACCGGCAATGAACCTTGATTATCTCAGTGCCGTGATTGACGACGCGATTGATGACAACCCGGTCCTTGGCGATGCGCGCATGTCGCGTGAAGCCGACAAACTGGTGATTTCCCTGCCGGGTGATATTCTGTTTGTTGCCGGTAGTTCGGATATGACACCCAAGGCGCAACAGGCCTTGTTTGTGCTGGGCGGGGTGTTGCGCAATATCGGTAACCGTATCGGTGTTCAGGGGCATACTGATCCAAGGCCGCTTAGTGGGCGTGGGCAATATGCATCGAACTGGGAACTTTCGCTGGCCCGTGCCGGGGCTGTTGCCAACGAGTTAAAGCAATCCGGTTACACAGATTACATAAATATTTACGGATTTGCGGCATCAAGATACGACCAGCTTCCCAAACTCTTGGATGAGGAGGCGCGATTTGCAATGGCGCGCCGGGTCGACATTGTAATCGAGCCTCACGGGGGAAGCGGGATCGGAGGCACGTAAGTATGGCGAAACTTGCCGTGCGCATCCTGCTGGCGGTTGCAATTGCGACCACCACGGCAATGGTTTTGCCTTATAGCGGAATGCGCCCTGCAATAGCCCAGGTGGCGGACCCTGTTATCATCCGCTCCGGGCTTCATAACGGGTATGGCCGAATTGTTCTGCAATGGAACGAGCCGGTCAATTACACCGCCGAGATCATCGGCGACCAGTTGGTCGTGCGGTTCGATCAGCCATTGGTGGCTTCGTTGCGCGGTGTTCTGACGCCGGTTTCACGCTATATTTCCGATGCATTCTTTGATCCTGATGGTCGCACAATCGCCTTTGTGCTGAGTGACGACTACGAAGTGCGCGCATTTAACGTCGGCAGCAACGTCGTCCTCGATATCCTAGATAAACCGGACGCACCGGCACCCGCAGTACCGACACCGCCGGCGCGTCCCGCACAGGATAACCAAACCCCCGAAATAACCCCGGCGCCGACAACACCGGTTGAAACGGTTGCCGATAACCCGGCAGAACTGGCGGAGCTTGACGTGCGGGTCGGACGCCATCCGACCTTCTATCGGCTGGTGTTTGACTGGCCAAACCGCACCGATTACGTCCTTGAAGGGGCGCAAGGCGCGCAGACCATCGCGTTTGATGCGCCGGCCCGTATCAATGCCAACGATATTTCACGACGCCTGCCCGAAGGTGTGCGTGTGCGCCAGGGCGATACCAATCCGCTGGATGTCGTTGTCGAAACGACCCCGGCACGGCAATTGCGCCATTTCCGGTCTGGCAACAAGGTCGTGGTTGATATCATGGGCGTGCAGCGTGCCCCGGCAACCACCACCGCGCAAACCCGCACGACAGACACACCAGAGGCCGGGGTGACAACCCCAGCCCCGCCTGCGCCCGCAACCCCGTCTGCAACTGCGCAGAACGAAGATGCGGCGCCAGAGGTTCCCGATGCAGGCGTGCCAACGTCCGAAGAGGGCGCGTTTGACCCCAACTCCCCCGAAGCCCTTGCGCAGGCCGCGCAGAGCGCAGGAAGCACGGTTCGAACCAATGGGCAGGCACCGATCGAACGACAAAGCATCGGCGATCTTGTTGTTACTGTTGATCAGACCGCGACCGAACTGACGCTTGGTTTCCCGTTTGGCCAGCCGGGCGGGGCGGCGGTATGGTCGCGCGCCGGGTTCTTGTGGTTGGCGTTTGATGTACGTGCCAATCTCAACCTTGATAATGTGCGCCAACAGGCCGCCCAGATCGTCGGCGTTGTCGAACAGATCGAAAGCCCGTACGCAACGATTGTCCGCATGACAATCCCCGAGGGCATCGGCCTTTACACCGGCCGGAGTGAAACGGGTGATTGGCGCATCACCATGCAGCAAGGCATCATGCAGCCGGTTGAAAAGCTGGGGCCGTCGATTGAATTGGACGAACAGACCCGTGCGCGCCTGATCGTGCCCCTTGAGGATGTCGGGCCGATTATCCCGATTGATGATCCCGAAGTCGGCGATACCCTGCGCGTGACCACGACAACCCAGAACGGCTATGGCATCGAGGTTGCGCTACGCTATCCGGAATTTGAAGTTCTGCCGTCGGTTCAGGGCGTGGTCGTTGCCCCGATGAATGACAGTGTTCAGGTCGCCGGGCGTGATGATGGACAGGCCGTGATTGTTACCGCCGAAGATGGTCTTAACATTTCACCGGAAGGTGCACGTTTGCTGGCCTCGGCAACCGGGGTGCGCGCGCAAACAGGTGATGGTCGCGAAGGTCTTATTTTCGAGCTGGATGACTGGCGGCGCGGTGGTCTGGACCAATACAACAAAACCATCCGTGGACTGCGCCGGAAGATTGCAGAATCCGGTGACGAGCATCGCAACAAGGCGCGCCTTGATCTGGCCCAGTATTATCTGGCGAACGGATTGGGCCCCGAAGCCGATGCGGTGATTTCCGCCATGGAACACGATGATCCGCTGATTGCGCAACGATTGCAGTTCCGTGCCCTTAAGGCAGCGGTCAAGTTCCTGAACCGGGAATATGAAGAAGCCGAACGCCTGCTTGAAGATGAACGCCTGCGCAAGATCCCCGAGATGCAGCTTTGGCGGGCGGTGACCCTGGCGGCGCGCGGGCGTCCGAACGAAGGTGCGCGCGATCTTCTTGAAAGTGTTCATATCCTTGATTACTACCCGCCTGAATTGCTGTCGCGTCTGGTGCCGATTGCGACTGAACAGGCCTTGATCGTCGGCAACCCCGAAGCGGGCATGGACATGATCGAAAAGATGCTGGTGACCCCGGGTCTTTCCGAAAGCAAGATCATGGATATCCAGTACCTCAAGGGTATTTTCGAAGAAGAAGCCGGCGAGCTTGAACAGGCTGTCGCGACCTGGGATCAGGTGGCAGAGGGAGAAAACCGCAAGGCGCGTGCGCACGCGATCTTTGATCGCACCGAACTTCTGATGCGGCTTGAACGCCTGACGGTCGAAGATGCGATCGAACAACTTCAGAAACTGCGTTTTGCGTGGCGCGGTGACGCGTTCGAGATGGCGTTGCTCAAACGTATTGGCGAATTGCAGATTGAGAACAAGGATTTCCGCGAAGGGCTCAATACCCTGCGTCAGGTCGCGATCTTCTTCCCGAATATGCCGGTGGCGACCGAGGCGACCGACATGATGCACAAGACTTTTGAAAACCTGTATCTCGGCGAGGAAATCAATAATATCTCGGCGATCAAGGCGGTTGCGCTATATGACGAGTTCCGCGAACTGACCCCGGCGGGTGACAAGGGCGACGAACTTATTCGCCGTCTTGCCGACCGCATGGTTGATGTCGAACTGTTTGAACGCGCCGAGGAACTCCTTGAACATCAGGTCGACTTCCGTCTGACCGGGGTGGAAAAGGCCCGGGTCGGGGCGCGACTGGCCTTGGTTTATCTTCTTGATAGCAAGCCCGAGGAAACCATCCGCATTATCGACGAGACCGAAGTGCCCGGCGTCTCCGACGAACTTGCCACCCAGCGTCGACACCTTCGGGCGCGTGCCCTGCTTGATACGGATCGCGGTGTCGAGGCGATTGCATCGCTTGAAGGCGACTATTCGCGCAATGCCGAATTGTTGCGGATCGACCATTATCGCAATACCCGCGATTACATGTCTGCCGCCGAGACCTTCCAGCGTCTGGTCGGTGAAGAACCGTTCGATGAAAACGGTATCTCTGATGAGCGTGGCCGATACATGCTCAATTGGGCGGTCAACCTGGCAATGGCTGGGCAGGAACGTACCCTTAACATGCTCAAGCGACGCTATGGCGAAGTCATGGCCCAAAGCCCCTATGCCGAGGCCTTCAGCCTGATCACATCTTCGCCAACCCAAGGGTTGATTGATTACCGGACGCTTGCCGATCGCGTCGACGAAGTAGAAGAGTTCCAAGGTTTCCTTGCAACCTATCGAGACCAGTTGGAAAAGTCGCAGCTTAGTGCTATAAATTAACGTTCAATAACTATATGGTGGCGCCTTTTTCGCCCAACGTGGGTGTAAGCGCTATGATTCTGTTGGATTTTTTTGAGCGGTGAAGAGTGTAGTGCTGTGATGGATCGTGCACTTAAAATGGTCTATTACGATGAGGCAAATGTCGAAAAAGACATTTTTGCCCAGCTTTCGCTTGCCCAAAAGCATTATCTGGGCGACGGCATGCCGCGTGATGAGTCCGCGACCCGCCGCATCCTTGACCAAATTCACAGACAGAGCCGTGCTTTTGCGGCGGTTTGCTATGGCTATATGCGCAGCAAGGGACTTGGCGTTGCCGAGGATCTTGGCGAAGGTCAGCAATGGTACCGCGAAGCGGCGTACTGGTTTAACGAAGAAGCTGCCGCTGGTGGTCCGGTATCGGCAAACAACCTTGGTTATCTCTATGCCAAGGGGCTTGGCGTTCAAGAAAATGCCGAAACGGCGGCGCACTGGTTTGAAGAGGCGATCGAGTTCGGTTCTGTCGCAGCGCTTTACAACCTTGGTGTTTGCTATCTGAACGGTTGGGGCGTGCCGCAGGACGACGAAAAGGCTGTGTCCTATTTCGAACGCGCAAGCGAACTGAATGACCCGTCTGCTGCCAGCGTTCTGGCATACCTTTATCTTGAAGGCCGCGGGGTTCGTCGCGATCCGTCTAAATCGTTCGAGTTTAACATGCGTGCGGCACGTGCTGGCAGTGTCGAGGCCGCATCGGCCCTTGGCTATGCCCTTGGTGTCGGGCTTGGTGCGGAACGCAATATCGCCGAAAGCATCAGCTGGTTTGAACTCGCCGCGAGCGAGGGCGATGCCTATGCGCAGGCGAACCTTGCGATGTATTTCTGCCATTCATCGGATTTGAAACTGTTTGACCGTGGCTGGAAGATGTTGAGCCATGCGGTTAATCAGGGGGATGCATCTGCGAAGTATCAGATGACCCAGATCCAGATTTTCGGTGTACCGCACCGCGAGCCCGATTACGCCAATGCGCTGGACCTTGCCATGGATCTGGCCGAGCTTGGCCATCCGGGCGGTTATCATCTGATCGGTGTAATGTACGAACATGGCCTTGGTGTGCCGGTTGATATGGTGCGTGCGGCGACCTGGTATGAGCGCGCCGCCCGCAAGGGATCGGCAAATGGTCAGGCCGCCCTTGGACGCCTTTATGCCATTGGCAGTGGCGTCGAACAGGACAATATTCTGGCCTATTACTGGCTGAAAATGTCGGCACCGACCGAAGGCAGTCAGGCGCAGCGCGAAATGGGGGCAATCCATGCCCGCATGAGCGAGGACGAACGCAAGGTGGCCGAAAAATACGTGGCGGAAAATCCCGGTCCGCGTCGCGGCAGCTTTGGCCTCAAGCCGCTTGAACAGGATGTTTTCAAATCCGGCCGCCGCCAAGGTTAGGACCGGATATCCGTTGGGCGCCAAAGCCCAAGTCTAGGGAAGACCAAAAGCCGTCCTGCGCTGCAGGCGGCTTTTTTATTTGCTGGCCGGGTTGGAGAGATGGTGTTGCTACCCATGGCGCTGGATACAGGAAAACTAATCCGTTGATGCCATCTGAATTTGAGTTATGGTTTTAAAATCAGTTCGTTAACCAATTCATTTCCGAGTTCCGCCGCAAGGCCCGGATGACCGAGGTCCAAATGCAAGATGATCTGACGTCGGTCTGGGAAGCGACCGCGAATAACGCCCCCGAAACGCAAAAGCCCGAAGGTGAATACGCCTGCGATGTCTTGGTTATCGGTGGCGGTTTTACCGGTATGTCCTGCGCGCTTCAGCTAGCCAAGGGCGGTGCGTCGGTGATTGTGGTGGATACCATCCGGCCGGGCTTTGGTGCGTCCGGGCGTAATGGCGGGCAGGTGATCCCGGGGCTTAAACACGACCCGGACAAGATAGACCGACTTTATGGCGAATTCTCAACCGCGTTTGCCGGTAAAACCGCCGAGACAACATTCAACCTGATCAAGGAAAACGACATTGACTGTGACGCCACGCCAAGTGGCTGGATGCAGGGTTCGGTCAAGCGCGATCACCTTGGCTGGTTGGAAACCCGCATGGGCGAATGGCAGACACGCGGTGCGGATGTCAAAATGCTCGATACTGCCGAAATTCAGTCCCTTACAGGAAGCCAGCGCCTTGTCGGTGGCTGGCTCGATAACCGGGCAGGCCAACTTCATCCGTTGAAATACATTCGCGGTCTGACGCGGGCAGCCCAAGCGGCAGGGTGTCGGGTATTTGCACCGGCACCGGTAAAGCGCGTTAAAAGCATTTCCGGGAAATGGCGTGCCGATATTGGTGATGGCACAGCATCCATTACAAGCGACCATCTGGTGGTTGCAACAAACGCCTATTCCGGCGACCTATTTCCGAAATTGCGCAGAAGTCTGATCCCGGTAAACAGCTTTCAGGTGGCAACAGTACCACTCAGTGAAGAACAGCTTGCGACCGTGCTACCAACCAAAACGCCCGTTTCCGACAGCCGCCGGATTGGTAATTATTTCCGCATTGGTCCGGGCGGACGCCTGATGATCGGTGGGCGGGGATCCTTTGCTGATCCCGTCAGTCGCGTGGCATTTAATGGGATCGTCTCGGAACTGCATGCCTATTATCCTTGGACGAAGTCGGTTCCGATTGAGTTTTACTGGTCTGGCCGCCTTGCCATGACCTATGACCATTTGCCGCATATTCATCGCCCGGTGGACAATATGACGATGGCGGTTGGCTATAACGGGCGCGGGGTGGCGTTGTCGACGTCACTGGGCAAGGCAATTGCCGATAACCTGTTGGCACCCGATACGCCGTTGCCCCTGCGGTTCAGTGACATCAGCCCGTTGATTGCCCATGATATGCATCGTGCCTATGCAACGATTGCGATCTGGTATTATCGCCTGCGGGATTACCTCGAAAGCTGAGATAAGCTGTTTTTCTGTTGTCTGGGATGCGACGTTTTCGGCCCGTCGGCCTAACCGCCGAAACTCTCGACCAGTGATCCGGCAATCAGGTACCAGCCATCCACCATCACAAAGAAGATCAGTTTGAATGGCAGGGAAATGATGACCGGCGGCAGCATCATCATACCCATCGACATCAGGATACTGGCGACCACCATGTCGATGATCAGAAACGGAATAAACAGCAAGAAGCCGATTTCGAACGCACGGCGCAATTCACTGATCATGAAGGCCGGGATCAGCGAGCGCAGCGGGATGTCGTCGGGGGATGTGATTTCCTCGATCCCGGCCAGATTAACGAACAGCTGAAGATCACGTTCGCGGACCTGGGTCATCATGAAATCATGAACCGGTTTGACGGACCGTTCGAACCCTTCGAATTCATCAATGTTGCCATTGATCATCGGCTCCAGCCCCTCGTCCCAGACGCGTTCCAGGGTTGGCATCATGATAAACAGGGTCAAGAACATCGCCAGACTGATCAGAACCTGGTTTGGCGGCGATTGCTGAATGCCAAGTGCGGTTCGAAGCAGGCTGAGAACCACGATAATACGGGTAAAGGAAGTCACCATCATCAGGATGGCCGGCGCGATGGACAGGACCGTGATCAGGCCGATCAACTGGATGAGACGTCCCGATGATGTCACCCCGGGGCCATCGCCAAGATCAAAGTTGAATGATTGCGCATGAACGGTGTCGCCGCCGACCATGATGGCGATCAGCGGGATCAGCGACCAGATTGCGCAAAGCGTTAACCAGCGCGGCGCGCGCCAACCGGTTTTGGCCGGTTTCACATCCTGGTTGCGTGCTGATGGTGATGGGATGCCACGGTTCATGCAGGGGCATTCCTGTCAGTCTGATCGATGTCTTTTGGGCTGTCGGCCGTGATCGAGCTATCCGAGGATGCGGGGATTTCATCGGCAAGGTTTTGACTGCCAAGGATTTCGCTGAATTGTGTGCCGATATTACGTTCGATCACGGTGTCGCCATTCGGGCCAAGCATGACAAGATGTTCGGTATCATCGCGTTTGAGCAGAACCAGACGGCGTTTGGTATCGACCGTGACGACTTCAACAACGGCCAGGCGTCTTTTCACACCACGGCGGTTGATGTTGCGCGCACCGGGTACGAACCGTCGTGCCAGAAGGGCAAACACGCCAATAATCCCCAGCACAAAAAGCAGGGCGGCCACAAACCGGAAATAGGCGCTTAGTTCCATCAGGCAGTTTTCCCCGTCGACAACCTGTGACGCTCAGTTGGCAGGTTGATCTTGACGCGATCACCTGTCTTCGTGTTTCTGTTTACCGTGCCGTGCAAGGTCAGGCAAGGCAGCATCCACATGCGCTGCCCCCCAAAGGTCAATTTCAAGGGCCGGTTTTAAATCAGCACCTTAGTGGGCACGACCTATTTCGTGCGGGCGGCCTGCGCATAGGCATTTGTTGCCTGTGCGGTGTTGCTGATGCCGCGCAGCTGGCGCTGGATGTCGCTATATTCCTGCTGCATGCGGGTTTCGAACTCTGCCAGTTCCTCGCTCAGTGCAGCAAGCAACGGGGCAACATCCTGACGCTGATCCGGGGCCATGGTGCGGGCCTTCTCGCACAGATCGGCAATGCGGCTTTCAAGCGCTGCCAGTTCGACCACTTTGCCGTCTTCAAGGTATCGCTGTCCGGTGCGGATCAATGACAGGACGCGCTTCAGGTCGTTTTTGAACTGATCGGGCTTGTACTGTTCTGGGCTCATGATGGGCCTTCCCCGTTTACGTCATTATTTGGTGTGGCCATGATCTGATCTTCGGGATCGGACTGGCTGCGCGACGGACCGCCATAGATGCGATTGATCCGGTATATATAGTTCAAAATCTCGGCGACGGCTGCAAAGGCTTCAAGCGGGATTTCGCTTTCAACATCGACAGCCATCAGAATTTCGGTCAGGTCACTGTCCTTGCGGACCTTGATGCCGTTGGCAAAGGCGACTTGCAATATCTGTTCCGCAACGCTGCCTTCGCCCTTGGCACTTAATGTCGGGGCATTATCCTTCCCATGCCGATATCGTAGCGCGACCGCCTTTTGGTCATGCGCACCCGGTGCGGCAAGATTTTCCGTCCTGCTTGCCGGGGTGTCGGTAATGTCATAGGTGGGCTTTTTCCCGCTCATTCGGTTCTTCAACTCAGGACGGTTTGCCTTGCCAGTCTGCGGCGATCAACCTCAATAGCGTCGACCATAGACCCAAGATGGTCAACAAATCGTTGTCGCCGACAACTGGGATGTGTTGTCGGGCAAACGACAGTCAGATGACACGGTCGATAAGAAGCGGGCTGAGATGTTCTGTAAGCGGCAAGTCAGAGGGGATAGGATTTAGGCGATCCGTGTGGCCGAGGCATAGTGCCTAATCGTCGCTGGAATCGCTCTTTTTCTCGGACGCGGTCTTGTCGGATGATCCGACAGTGCCGAGGTGGCGAATAAGATCTTCGCTGACTGCTGCCGAACGGTTTTCTTCCTGAATGCGATCATAAAGTTCGCGACGCAGAACCTGAACATCTTCGGGGAAGGTGAAGCCGAGCTTTACGGTCTTGCCGCGCACCTCAACGACAGTGACTTCAATATTGTCATCAATGACAACGGAGTCGCCAACTTTTCGTGTGAGATAGAGCATGCAATGTCCCGGTTTCGATAGATAGATGACAAATATAATTCGTCAGATGAGCTCAATATGCCCGGTTTCATACTCGGGGTCTAGTACCCGCATCGATTAGAACGAAATGCGGGCAAATTCAACGCTGTTTTTATATTTGGCACGCTACGTGCATCTGTGTTGGCAGGATTTATCGGGGCGGCAAAAACGGCCCTTCGAACGATCCGGGTCCGATCAGGGCGTGATGTTAACTTCGGCTTTACCCGCGCACTCAATACTGCAAGACGCGCAGACAAGGAGCAGGAAATGGATATCGGCAAACTTGGCATGTTCGCCAACCTCAAAGAGAAGATGGACTGGCTGACACAGCGTCAGGAAGTCATCGCGCAGAATATTGCCAACTCCGATACGCCAAACTACCGCGCCAACGATCTTAAGGAATTCGACCCGAAGAATATCGGCCGCGACCGTCAGTTCATCCTTGCGATGCAGGCGACCACGCCGGGCCATAGTCAGGGTCTTAACAAACCGCAGAACTTCAAGGACGAGGAAGTGCGCAAGAACTATGAAGTCGCACCGGGCAAAAACGCCGTGATCCTTGAAGAACAGATGGTCAAGATGAACGAAAACCAGGTCGATTATCAGACCATGACCCGTCTGTATGCCAAACAGAAATCAATGTTCATTTCGGCCCTTGGCCGCATTTAACCTGTCGTTAGAGAGTAAGAACCATGGAACTTTACAAGGCTTTTAAAATCTCGGCTGCCGGTATGCGCGCACAGGGTACCCGTCTTCGTGTTGCGGCTGAAAACGTTGCCAACGCAGACAGCCTTGCAACGGCACCCGGGCAGGAGCCGTATCGCCGCAAGCTTCTGACGTTTAAAAACGTCATGGACCGCGAAGTCGGTGTCGAGATGGTCAAGGTCAATAAGGTGATGCCGGATCGCTCTGATTTTGGTATGAGATATGAACCAAGCCATCCGGCCGCCAACGATCAGGGCTATGTTCAGACACCGAACGTTGAAACGCTGGTCGAAATGATGGATATGCGCGAAGCACAGCGTTCATACGAGGCGAACCTCAATGTGATCCAGTCATCGCGCAGTATGTTGCTCAAGACCCTTGATATCCTGCAGTAGGCAGTCGATATAACGGGACAAGAACACGCTTAAGGATTGATACCGATGGTCGCAAGCTTCAACGATGCTATTTCTGCCTACCGCAATGCGGCCGCTGGCAAGACCAACACCGTTACGGAAACCGTAACCGGTACGGGCCAGTCCGTGAATCCGGGGGAAAGTTTTGCCGACATGGTCAAGGGGGCGGCATATGATGCCCGCGATACCATGAAAGTCAGCGAACAGATGACCCAAAAGGCCATTACCGGTGATGCCGAACTGCACGAAGTGGTGACTGCAGTGTCCGCCGCAGAAGTTACCCTGCGTACCGTTGTCTCGGTTCGTGACAAGGCCGTCGAAGCCTATCAGAGCATTCTCAACATGCCGGTTTGATCGGCGTTTTCAGACGCCCGTGATAAAACCGCGCGATCATTCGTGCGGTTTTTGTGTTTTTGGGGAAATCCGCGAGGAAGCGTTTGATAAGTCAGGAAATCATGGCAAAACCCGTGATAAATCCTGTATGAAGGATAAAGGCCCGAAGCGGCCCGCATGACAAGACGGCGAAACAGGAAGACCCGATGGATCAAGCTGAAATCATGGACGTGGCCTATGACGCGGTGTGGACACTGCTGAAAGTCACCACGCCGTTGATGCTGATTGCACTTGGGGTTGGCCTGATCATCGCCCTGTTTCAGGCCCTGACACAAATTCAGGAAATGACACTGACCTTCGTGCCCAAAATTCTGGTGATCTTCATCGCCCTTCTGGTTTTGCTGCCGTGGATGATGACCGAGATGGTTGAATTTATGGGCCGAATGGTTGACCACTTTATCGGGTTACCGAATTAGCGATAAACCCGCCGCCCGCCAGCGTGGATGAGTAAGGCAGTCGAAGACGACATGGATCTTCAAGAACTTCTTACGCTGAATGTTTACGTCGTCCTGATGACTTTCGCCAGGGTGGGGGCGGCCTTTGCCTTTATGCCGGGTATTGGCGCGCGTTCAGTTCCGGCACGCGCGCGCCTGTTGTTTGCCTTTTGGGTGGCGGTAGTCATTTCGCCGTTGGCAGGGCCGCTTTTCCCGCCACAGCCGGCTGATGCGCCGTCGCTTCTGGTGGGTATCGGATATGAAGTCACGGTGGGATTGTTCTTTGCCCTGTTTGCCCAGGTCATGATGGCCGGAATCCAGACTGCCGGGTCGATTATTGCCTATCTGTCATCGATGGCGAACGCCTTTACCGCCGATCCGTTGTCCGGGGCACAAAGTGCTGTGACGGGTAATTTCCTGATGCAGGTCGGGTTGGTGTTGCTGTTTGCCACCGGGATGGATCACCTGATGATCCAGGCGGTGTTTGAAAGCTATACCCTGTTTCCGCCGGGCGGTGTTTTGCCGGCGGGCGATATGAGCGAGTTTTTTGCAAGGGCGCTGAATGACAGTTTCGCGATTGCAATGCAGATGTCGGCACCGTTTCTGGTGGTAGCAATCTGTTTGCAGATTGCGTTGGGTCTGCTCAACAAGTTGATGCCGCAATTGCCGGTGTTCTTTGTCGCGATGCCGGTCCAGATCGCGATCGCACTGCTTTTGTTGACCTTGGCCCTGCCATCCATGATGATGGTTTATCTTGCATATTTCGAGAACGGGCTTGAGGCGTTTCTTAGTCCGTAAGGCAATGAGGGGCAGCATTTTCCCCCGCATTGCCAAGCATGGGTTTACCAATGTCAGAAGAAGACGACAGCCAAAAGACAGAAGACCCCACAAGTAAAAAGCTTGAGGACGCGCGAAAGAAAGGTCAGGTGCCGGTTTCCAAGGAAGTCGGCAACTTCATGATCCTGTTCGGCGGTGGTCTGGTCATGACCATGCTCGGGCCGAGCATGGCCGCAAGCGTGCGCGATCTTGCTGTCGGTTTCCTTGAACATCCGCACCGATTTGACGTCACCCAGGCGGGCATTCCCGGCCTGTTTGAAGACGTGATTTTGGGCATGCTGTGGGTGCTGGGCATTCCGTTTGTGCTGTTGATGTTTTTTGCCGCAGCCGGACACATTGTTCAGAACGGTATCGTTGTGGCGATGGAACGGATCGAACCCAAGCCCGATAAACTGAACCCGCTGACCGGGCTCAAGAACCTGTTTTCGATGAAAAGCATGGTCGAGTTTGTCAAAAACGTCAGCAAGATCATCCTTGTTGGCGTTGTGCTTGGCCTCGTGATCGTGCCTGAACTGATGGACGTTGAACTCTATCCGCAACTGTCACTCGGCCTGACGCTGGAACGCCTGTACGACATGATCGTGATCCTGCTGATTGCGACGATCTCGCTCACCGCTGTGATTGCCGGGCTCGACTTTGCCTATCAGAAGTACGAGTTCAATCAGAAAATGAAAATGTCCAAGCAGGAGATCAAGGACGAATACAAACAGACCGAGGGTAGCCCCGAGATCAAGGCAAAGGTTCGCCAGATCAGGATGGAACGCGCCCAGCAGCGCATGATGTCAAACGTGCCCAAGGCTGACGTGGTTATCACCAACCCGACGCACTTTGCCGTCGCCCTGCAATATGACATCGATACAATGGGGGCGCCTGTCTGTATCGCCAAGGGCCAGGACAATGTCGCGCTTAAAATCCGTGAAGTTGCCGAGGAGCACAACATCACGATCATGGAAAACCCGCCGGTTGCGCGTGCCCTGTTTGCCACTGTCGAAATCGATCAGGAAATTCCGCCAGAACATTACAAGGCGGTTGCCGAGATCATCTCGTTCGTGTTCCGTCAGCGCGGCAAGAAACTCGGATAATTATTGCGTGTCATGCGATCATAGAAATGACGCGTTCAGAGGACAATATTGTTTGAAAGGCAGGGCCGGATTTGGTTCCTGCCTTTGGCATATCTTGTGGGAACTGTGTTCTGTTTGTCGTGATTGCCGGGCCGTCTTATCGACGATAAACTTGCCGGTAGCCAGTCGGGCGATAAGCAGCTAAAAGTATAGACTATTTTGTTAAGTTATTGTCGTTAAAGGCGGTCGCGTGCTGTTTCGGGGGCTTATCCTTGCTGTAAGTGTCGCATTCGTTGCGTTTGTCTTCGTCCTGATGGACGTCTTGGCAAAGGCGGGGCTTGACGCACGTCTGATGTGGATCATCGGTGCGATGGTCACCGGTGTTGCGGTGGTCGCCGTTGCCTCATTGTCGCTGTCTGCAAAGCTTCGCAATGGCGGGCATGACGGGCTTGGCCCGCTGATTTCGGGTTTCGCGAAATCCGATATCGGCGTTGCGCTGATTGATGCCTATGGCCGCACGCTTTACGCCAACCCGGCCTTTTCATCCAAACTCGGCATAGAAGCCGGATCGGACATGTTGTCCGCGCTTGAAGCGCGCCTGTCCTTCCTGGGTATTGGCAGTGAGGAACTGGCTGAATTGCGCACCCGTGCGATGCGCGGTGAGGGCGGGCAGATGTTTGTCGATCTGTCGCGTTCTGAAAAGTATCAAGCCGATAGTGCCACTTCGGATGCGGATGACGAAACCCCCGAAGAAGCCAAAGACGGCGAAGAGGCTGACAAAGAGGGCGACGGCACGCCTGATACGAACAACGCCGCCAATGGTGTTTGTCTTCGTATTTCTGTCACCGCGGCCGATGCGCGTGCCGGCAAGATGCTTTGGACTGTTGACGGTGTCGACAGCGCTGTGATGGCCGATGGCGGATCTTCGTTGCTGTTACCGGCCGAAGAGACCGAGAAGCGCTTTGCCCTGTCGGGGCCGCAGGTCAGTGAAATGGTCGCCAACCTTCCGGTTGCTGAGGCGCAAGGTGGGTTTGAACACGCCGATCAGATGATCGAACGCCTGCCGGTTGGGGTGTGTGGCCTGGATGAAGAAGGCCGCATTCTTTACCTCAACCGCCGTCTGGCAAGCTGGCTGGGCGGAGAGCCCGAAGACTTCAATAACGGGTCTGTCGAACTTGCCGATCTGATCGTTGGTGACGGCGTTAATGGCGAGGTCAAGTTCAAGGTCGCCGGTGGCGAACCCATTCGTTGTTTCGTGACCCATTCAATCAATGCGCCGGGCACCGGGCCTGTGCGCAGTCAGGCCGTGATCTTCCCCGATCCGATGCCGGCCCACGAATGGGAACATGCACTGGCCGAAACCGAACGTCGGGTGCGCTGGTTCTTTGATGAAAGCCCGCTTTCCATCGTTCTGGCCGATATGTCTGGCACAGTCACGGATGCCAACCGCGCCTTTATCGATACCGCCGGTCAGATGCATCACAAGGTTGTTGGTCGTTCGATTCTGGAGCTGATCGTGCCCGAAGACCGTGACGAAGTGGCGCGTTACCTGTCCAAGGCCGTGATGGGCATGGGCAAGGGCGGACAGATTGAAGCCCGCCTTGCCGGATCACGCGGAGTTGCCGCCCAGATTTATCTGCAACGTGTCGCGGGCCGTTCGGGCGAAGCCGGTGCGTTGCTTCTGAACTTCCTTGATACGACCGAACAGAAGAACCTTGAGGAACAATTTGCCCAGTCCCAGAAAATGCAGGCTGTCGGTCAGCTTGCCGGTGGGGTGGCGCATGACTTCAATAACCTTCTGACCGCGATGATTGGCTTCTGTGATCTGTTGCTGTCGCGTCACGGGCCGGGTGATCCCAGCTTTGCCGACATCATGCAGATCAAACAGAATGCCAACCGTGCGGCCAATCTTGTCCGGCAGCTGTTGGCGTTCTCGCGCCGTCAGACCTTGCAACCGAAAATCATCAATATCACCGATGCGCTGGCGGAAATGTCCAACTTGCTGCGCCGCCTGATCGGCGAGAAGATCGATCTTAAGGTCAGTCATGGTCGCGACATTGGTCTTGTAAAGGTCGATCCGGGCCAGCTTGATCAGGTGATTATCAACCTTGTCGTCAATGCGCGCGATGCCATGGCGGGCGAGGGCGGGACGCTGACGGTTCAGACCAGCACCGAAATTATCGACGAGCCGACAGCAACCGGCACCGAAGTCATCCCGCCGGGCGATTATATCGGCATCAAGGTGACCGATACCGGCATCGGCATTCCCAAGGATAACCTGACCCGCATTTTCGAGCCCTTCTTCTCGACCAAGCAACGCGGCGAGGGGACGGGTCTTGGTCTTTCGACCGTCTATGGCATCGTCAAACAGACCGGCGGCTTTATCGCGGTCAATAGCGAAGAAGGCAAAGGCACGACCTTTACCATCTATCTGCCGCGCTATGAGGCGTCAGAGGCCGAACTTGCCGAAACGCAGGCCGTTGTCGAAGAAACCCCGTCACGCGATTTGACGGGCACCGGCGCGATCTTGCTGGTCGAGGACGAGGACGCGGTGCGGACCTTTGGCGCGCGCGCCCTTCGCAGCAAGGGCTATGACGTGCTTGAGGCCAATAACGGTGACAATGCGCTTGAGGTGCTAAACAACACCGACAAGGTCATTGATCTGGTGATTTCGGACGTGGTCATGCCGGGCATTGATGGCCCGACGCTGATCCGCATGCTGCGAGAGAAAAAGCCGGAACTGAAAGTCATCTTTATCTCTGGCTATGCCGAGGATACCTATCGCGACGAGCTTGATGAAGAAAACGGTGTGCACTTCCTACCCAAGCCGTTTTCGCTGAAAGACCTCGCGACCAAGGTCAAGGAAGTGCTTTGAGGCGTTTACGCCACGGGCCAGCCCGCCAGATAGAATCTAGGCCGCCAGATAGAATATTGATCCACCATAAAGTGCCAGCATAGCGAAGCTTTCCCAGCCGATATTGCCAATGCCACGGCGTTCGCGGTTGAGCATACCTAACAGCAATACCCCACTCATCAGGATGACCAGCGCGATGGTGAAGATGTGCTGATCGGTAAAGGCGGCATAGATCGACCCTTCGCGATAGGCAAAGTCGGATGCGGCCAAAAACAGCACATCAAAAGCATTGCCGCCGATAATGTCGCCAACTGCCAGATTGACCGCCCCCATCCGCACAGCGGCAATGGCCGAAACAAATTCCGGGAAGGATGTTGAAATCGCAGTCAGGAAGGTGCCGACGGCGGTCTCGCTGATCCCGGTAACCGCAACGATTGCAAGGCCGGCCTGCCCGATGACGTGACCGGCAATGGCGGTCAGAAGCGCGAAGGCAAGAAATTCAACCCATAGCCGAACGGAGCTTTCCGGGTGGGTGTCGGCTTCGTCATGTTTGGCGTCTTCTTCGGTCAGGTCGGTTTTCTTGGGATGCCACATCGGTTCATCGCGGATTTCCGACAAAAGGTTCAGACCAAACGCATAAATGATAAACAGCAGGATCGATGCCGGGTGAATATGAAAAATGATCCATTCCGGCCCGGCATAGGCCAGAAGCGGCACGGACAGCATGCTTAAAAGAAGGGTGGTTTGCGCAAGGCCGGTAGCACTTGCGGCGGCATGTTCGAGATTGCCCTTGCGATAAACCAGATCGGCAATTGCCAGAAAGGTTGTCTGGGCGGCGATCCCGCCAAGGGCGTTGCCAATCGCAAGGTCGGTATGGCCCTGCCATGCGGTCGTCACCGACAGGACACTGCCCGGCAGGCTGGTCGACATGCCGACAAACAGTGCGCCTGCAATGATTTGCCCCATGCCGGTGCGCTCGGCCAGTTTGATGGCAATCCCTGCAAGTCGGGTCCCGGCAAAACCGATAATCAGTGTGCAGACCGCAAAGGTCATCACAATTATGCCGAGCGACTGCTGGCCAAGGTCAAAGGGCATGCGCTGCTTTCCGTGATCAGAGAGGACTATCTAGTCTAACTTCTCACAGGCCAGCTTGTTCCTTGGCGGATGTGGTGCGCGTGGCTTACGGAATTTCAGGGACGCTCGGACGCGGACGCATCCACGCAGGCACAAGGTTTAACACCAACGCGCAGCCCACCATGATTGTGACCCCGCCAATGAACTGCATGGCGGAAAGTTTTTCACCCAAAACTGTCGCTCCGATAAAGACGGCAATCACGGTGACCAGAAACTCAACACTGATCGCGCGGGTCGGCCCAATGGAGGCGACCAGTCGGAAATAGGCGATATAGGTGCACACACTCATCAAAACTGCGGCAATGACCAGATACAGGTAATCCATGGCAACCGGTGTGCGTTCCAATGGCACGGCAAAGATCAGCGGAAAGGTCATCAATCCGCCAAACAGAAACGCGCCGATGGTGGTTTCCCAGTTGCCACTGTTGCGCAGATGACGGCTGGCATAATTGCTGCCAAAGGCCGCACACAGGGCGGCAAGGATTGATGCCACACAGCCAAGAGCAAATTCGAACGTGACCGGGACGGCGGGGAACCCGACCAGCAACACAATGCCACTGATGCCAAGCACCAAGCCGGCAAAGCCCTGTCTCGTCGTGCGTTCAAGGCCCCAGAGTTGGCTGATGATCATGGAAAACAATGGAATGGCTGCGACAAAAATGGCGGCCATCGCAGTCCCGATCCGCGGTGCAGCATAGGAAAGGCCGATCAGTTGCACGGCAACCGTGGTGGCACCGACAATGGCAAAGGGGCGCCAACCAGCAGAAAAATCAAGTTTGCGGCGAAACAGTCGGGCAAGAAAGTAAAGCGATCCGGCGGCAATCAGGGCGCGGAAGGTGACGGCACCGACCCAGCCAAAAGCCTCGACAATTTTAACAACAACGAGGAATGACAGTCCCCACACGATGGCAAGGAACAGGTAGCGGGCGATATCCCCTGGTTTCATAGAGGGTGTCCGGAATATGGGGCGTCGTGCATCCAAGGGGGATGCAGGGCGGCACGGTTAAAAACTTTGGTGGCTTGGTGGCGCTGCTTTCCCGATTTTCGGGCCAGCCGCGCGCAGATGGTGCGCGCCATTTTTTCATCGGTCAAGCGCGGAATGCTTGTAATTCCAAAACATCGGGGGGTGCAGCATGTCGCACTCGGGACAAGATGTATCGATGCTATGAAGGATATGCGCATTCGGCGCTGGTCACATCATACAATAAGACGTATCGTTTGGTCTGTTGCGGTGCAAACGCCAGAACAAACAAGTTCCAGAGCATTCCAAAATTGCGGAACCTCGGCGAACAAAAAAGAAAATAGACCAAAGCCTCTTGGGAGTATGTATGGCCCGCTATTCAAGCCACAGGTTTGCCCGAAACTGTGTTTTTGCAGTGATATGTTTCATTGCCCTATTGCTTTCTTTCCGGCTTTTGCCCGCTGCCAGTGCAGATGAGAAATGTATTCGTATTGCAATGCCGGAAATCTACGTGGATCAGCAAAAAATCGAGCTCTATCGCAAGGCGATGGCAGACGTTGGCCTGTGCGTTCATCCCGAAGCCATGCCGCAAACACGTGCGGTGGCAGCACTGAATTCCGGGTAACTTGAAGGGGTTTTTGCATCGCGTGAAGATCTGCCGGAACTTGTTAGTGTGCCATTGATTTCCGGTGATGTGCTGCTTGGTCGATTGGCTGGATATCTTGTTGTGCGCGACGGTCCCGTCAATGGTATTTCAGATCTCACCACAGAGGTCCTTGGCGTACCGCTTGGCGCGACCTGGTGCACCAAGCTTGTTGAGCAATACGCCAACGTGATCAGGGTACCGCGCGGTACGGCGATGTTAAAGGAAATGCTGGCCGAAGGGCGCATTGATGCCATGCTGGCGGATGCTTATTCGCTTGGTCTTGCGGGCGGTGTGCCCGAAGGATACAAGGCGATTGAGGTTGATCATTTTGATGTGCATAGCTGGCTGAAAGCCGAGTTTGCCGATATCAAACCGCAATTTGACCGCGCCACGCGCGCCTTTCTGGCAAAACTTGGTATTACGATATCATGTTGCGATAAGGCGGCGCCTCCGAATTGAAACTACAGAAAACAAATAACTTGTCCTAGCCAATTGGCAGGTTTGAAGATATCGTCTGCAGCAGTGGGCCATAACGCTCCGAAAAAATTACACTTGTAGGCCAACTGCAAGGAGAATTTCCCGGGATACGGTCACTCAACAACCGTTCGGTGCCGTGGGAGTCTGAAATGGTGCGTTTTCAATTTCACAGGTACGTCAGGTCCTGTGTGCTTGCAACGATTTGTATTGCAGCTCTTTTCCTTTCCTTTACCCTGTTTCCAAGCGCGAAGGCACAGCAGCCATGCCTTCGTATTGCACTGCCCGAAACGGCCATTGGCCCGGTCGGGCCGGACGTTTATCGCGCGGTTATGGACGATGTCGGCCTGTGTGTTGATCCAGTACGAATGCCGAACGCGCGCGCATTCATGGCCTTACGCTACAATCAGGTCGACGGCGTATTTGCGATGCTTGAAGAATTCGAACAAAGCGTCGGTACACCGGTTGTGCGTGGCAACGTCCTTGTCGGCAACCCCGATGGTGTATTGGTTGTCAAACGCGACGGACCCAAAGCAGTGTCCGAACTGACCATCGAAGAGATCGGTGTTTGGCTCGGGGCGTCATGGTCGGAAAAACTTCTTGAACGCTATGACCACGTTGTTCGCGTGCCGGGGGGGCCTGAAATGATGAAAAAGATGCTTGTTACAGGGCGTCTTGATGGCATGCTAGTGAATGCTTTTTCTCTTGATCTCCGGGGTGGTGTGCCAAACGGTTTCGTGTCTATTCCCGTGAAAAAGCTTGCGGTTTACAGTTGGCTTCGCGCAGAGCATGCTGAGCTTATCACTATGTTTGACTCAGGCACGGCCAAATATCAGGAAAGAATAGTTGCCTGGGCCAAAAAACCTTCCTGACCGCCATTTGTTGCTGCACTGCGACTTATACGTTTGCCTTGGACGATTGGCAAACAGGCGCTTGCGCTTGATTTTGGATTGCACTTATAGTTTTCCCTAACGGCAAAAGCCGAAACCAAAGAGCAATGAAAATGACCCGACCGCGAACAATGACGGCGGGCAGATCAGGTAGGCTCTCAACATGTCCCGCTATCACTGGGAAGATGTTGCTTTGGGGGTGATATTATGGCGCTTCGCAAGCCCAATGCGATCGTTCGGTCGTGCATGTTTGCTATCATTTTTCTGGCAGTACTTTTCCTGTCATTTGAATTGTTGCCCGGTGCAAAGGCAAAGCAACCATGCCTGCGCATTGCCATCCCCGAAGCCACAATTGGCGATACCGGACACGATATTTATCAGGCGGCAATGAATGATGCCGGTCTTTGTGTCGAACCTGTTTTGATGCCCCATGCGCGAACGTTCATGGCAATGCGCCATGAACAGATTGATGGCGTCTTTGCCATGCTTGAAACATACGGGAAGACGACCGAAACGCCTGTGATCCGCGGCAGTGTCATTTTGGGGAAACCCGATGGTATGTTTGTCGTTAAAAAGGATGGGCCCAAAACCCTGTCAGAGCTTACGTCCGAGCAGATCGGTGTCTGGTTGGGAACAGGCTGGTCAGAAAAGCTTCTTGAACATTATGAACATGTTGTGCCCGTCGCCGGTGGACCGGAGTTGATGATGGAGATGCTTGTGAAAGGGCGTCTGGATGGCATTTTGCTCAATGACTATTCATTGCGCAGCCAGGGTGGTGCGCCGGAAGGGTTCGTTGCGATCCCTGTTGCCAATCTCGCCGTCTATAGCTTCCTTCGGGCCGAACATGCCGAACAGATGGCGAAATTTGATAATGGCACCGTCCGCTTCCGGGAAAAGATAGCGGCCTTGCGCAAGGACCCCTCCTGAGCCGCATCACATGTGGGCCAAAGGCGCTCCCGCCTTTACAGTTGTGTGTTTGCAATGCGCGATCAAAACGGCTTTGGCGCCCCGTCAGCTTGGCTCTGATTCTGGCGCGTAATGCTGCACTGCGACCTATACGTTTGCCTTAGACGATTGGCAAACAGGTGCTTGCACGCGCTTTTGGATTGCACGTATAGTTTTCCCTAACGGCAAAAGCCGAAACCAAAGAACAATGAAAATGACCCGACCGCAATCAATGACGGCGGGCAGATCAGGTAGGCTCGCAACATGTCCCGCTATCACCGGGAAGATGTTGCCTTGGGGGTGATACTATGGCGCTTCGCAAGCCCAATGCGATCGTTAGGTCGTGTATGTTCGCTGTCATTTTTCTGGCAGCACTTTTCCTGTCATTTGAATTGCTGCCCTCGGCAAAGGCAGACGAAGAAGTCTGTCTCAAGATCGCCTTGCCGGAAATGGCCGATCATGTTCGCTCTGCCGAGCGGTACCGTGCCGCGATGGCAGAGGCCGGGTTATGTGTGCAGCCGGTCTGGTTGCCAAACAAACGCACCGCTGTCTCTCTTAAACGGGGCGAAATCGATGGTGTCTTTGCCAGCGGCGAAACCATTCGACAATCGGCTGGTGTGCCGCTTGTTTCCGGGGCGGTGGTTGTTGGACGTCCCAAAAGCCTTTTGATCACGGCTGACGACACCGTGAAATCACTCAATGATCTAAAAAACAAGGAAATCGGCGTTTGGCTGGGCGACGACCACGGCAAACAGGAACTGCTCGGTCTTGCTGATATCGTCACCGTACCCGGGGGTGCCGGGATGATGTTGCGCATGCTCAATCTTGGGAGGCTAGATGGCCTGTTGATTGACGATTTCTCGCTTAAACAGACCGAAGGCGTGCCGGAAGGCTATCGCACCATCGAACTGGAAACCCTTACGACCTATAGCTGGCTGCGCAAGGAATACGAAGCCCTGTTGCCGCAATTCAATCGCGGCACCGATATCTTCCGCGCGGCTCTTGATTTGACAGGCCCGGAAACCAAGTCCTGATCAACCGACCTCGCGAGCCCAAAATCTATCGAAGCTGTCCATCTGGCGTCGGCGCGTGAGCCGTCAAACCGTCATGCAATAAAAGCAATTGCCAACGTCCGAATATTTACGGTTTATGACAGGCAGGGTTGCCCCACTACGACCCGCCAACACAACCGGCATCACGGTTGAATAACCAAACCCTTTCGGAAACGCGCCCCCATGATTTCCCTTTTTGGCGAGGCTGCTGCCTTTACTGCTGCGCTCTGTTGGGCGAGTTCCAGCATGATCTTTTCCAATATCGGCGGGAAGGCGGGGGCGCAGACGGTTAATCGCGGGCGTCTGGCCTGTTCGATTTTTTGTCTGACCATTTTGCATTGGATCCTTCAGGGCCAGCCATGGCCGAATGCCGTGACGTGGGAACAGCTTGGCTGGTTGTCGCTTTCATCGGTTTTGGGCCTGGTGATTGGCGATGCCATGCTATTTCAGGCTTTTGTTCTGATCGGTGCGCGGCTTTCGATGTTGTTGATGTCGACCGTTCCGATCATGGGCGCGGTTCTGGCCTGGGTCCTGTTTGATGAAACGCTGCGCCCGATTGAAATCACCGGGATCGCCTGTGGGGTGGGGGGGGTGTTGATTGTCATTCTTGGCAAAAAGGGCCGCCCGATCGGGCTTGAGGGACGCAATTATGCCATTGGCATTCTGTTTGGTTTTGGCGGCGCGGTCGGTCAGGTCGCAAATCTGATCACGGCGAAATATGCCCTGATTGATGGCTATTCAGCACTTTCCGCCACCTGGATCAGAACACTGGTCGCCGTGATCGCCATGTGGGGATTGGCGATCATCCTTGGCCGGGTGCGGCGGACTGTTACGGCCTGTATCGCGCCGGATGTTGGCAAATGGCTGTTGCTGGGCGCGCTTATCGGGCCCGCAATCGGTGTGTGGCTTTCAATGCTGGCGGTTCAAAACGCCAATGTCGGGATTGCCTCAACCCTGATGGCGCTGCCGCCGGTTATTCTGATCGTTTATGAAGGCCTGATCCTGCGCAAGCCGGTTGGCATTCAGGCGGTAATCGGAACCTGCCTTGCCTTTGGCGGTGTGACCTTGCTGTTCATGCCCTGATCAGTTCGACTGTTTTCGAGCCATCTGGCGACGCTGCCAAAGCATAAGCCCGCCAAACAGGTTCGCGAGGATGCTGCAGCCAAACAGGATGCTTGCCCAAATCGGCAAATCAAACAGCGCGGGCGTGCCTTGGATGGCCGTTGTCGACGACGCAGTTGCCGTCTGGCCGCCCCCCGGTGTGACTGTGGCGTTGGCGGTGTCCGTCGGCTGATAGGCCAATTGCACAACATGCCCCATGCCATCGGCCACCTTGATGTGGAGTTCACTTGGCGCATCTGGTGCTGGTGTGCCGCCAAGCCCAAGGGAGAACTGACCGACCCGGTCCGTGCGCGCCTTTTGCCAGACCTTGCCGTCCTTGGTTGTGACAACCACCTCGGCAAAGGCCATCGGGGATCCGTCGGTATATCGAAAACCATAGGTCTTTGTATTGGCACTATCTTCGACCTGCCAACCAGCACCATGGGCATGGGCGGGGGCAGGGACGGCCAATGGCCCCGCAATCAGCAGGGCCATCAGAACCAAAAGGCGATAAAAGCCGGTCCGTGCCATCATCATTTATCTACGGCGAATGATAGCGTCGCGCGGATGTTGTGGTTGCCAACGCCTTCCTCGGCATCGGGCATATCGGCCGCGATACGCACAATCCACAAACCGGGGGCCGAAACCCGGATCTTGGCAATGCCACTGCCGGCCTCGGTGCTCAGTGTCTCTGTCGCATAGGCCCAGGAGGACGGTGTTTCGGTAAATCCGGCATAGGTTGCCAGAACCGATGTCGTCAACGGGTGACCGTTCAAAAGGATCTGGAACTCGGCATCCTCGCCGACCTTGGTGTCACGCGGATCGCTGAGCGGCACGATTTCAAGTGCATCACCAAGTGGTTTGGTAACAAAATCGGCTGAGCCTTCGACACCCACCAGAAGCTTGGCAAACTTTTCATAGCGGGTCGATGCGATGGCATCGGGATGTTCATCGGCACCGCCGGCCTGCCAGCCATCGGGGGTTTGCGACCAGACAACACCCAGACGATGGCCGGAAATCCAAGCCGCCGTATCGGGCACTTCAAACGTGCCGATCAGATTGGGCGCGGTGTCATTTTGGGAAATCGCAATGTCGTTCGTGCCATTGGCGGTGATCAGCGTGGCGCGCACATCATTTACGCCTTCTGCTTCTTCCGGAAGGCCAAACTGATGGGTCGAATCAAGGATAAGTGTCGCATTCTCGCCCGGCTTCGCCGTCTCAGGCGATTGGCTTGCGATGAATTCATGCGCGTTTGCCGACAGACCGATCAGAAGCGTTGCGGCACCAATCACCATGCTTGCTGCGAACTTTGGTTGAAACATTTGCGTTCCTTTGGGAAATTGTTTTTATGGAAGAACCATGTGCGGGTATGAACTTTTCAAAAAAGATCATACTCGTCAAGCCGTTGATTGTGAGAGGTAGTCAAAATGACCCGCGTGACCGTATCGATTGAAGACGATCTGATGGAGGCGTTTGACGCGTTTCTTGATCACCGCGGCTATACCAACCGGTCAGAGGGATTTCGCGATCTGATCCGTGAAAAGCTTCAGAACACCAAGCTTGAAGACAATGCCGACGGGGTCGGGATTGCGGTTCTGAACTATGTCTATGATCACGAGGAACGCATGCTGGCATCACGCCTGATGAGCACTCAGCACGAACATCACAATCTGACGGTTTCCACGGTGCACTTCCATATTGATCATGATACCTGCCTTGAAAGTGTGACACTGCGCGGGCGGCTTTCTGAAATCCGCGCCTTTGCCGACAAGGTTCTGGCACAGCCGGGCGTGCGCCACGGGCAGCTTTACACCGTGCCGGGTGAATTGCATGTCGAAAGCCATCATCATGGCGATGATCACGATGGACATGCGCCTAAGCACGAACATCTTAAAATCACCACCTGATCGTATTGCCAAACCGTCACTGACCCCACGCCCCGCTGTTGTTGGGCGGGCGGTTGAAGCATCTGTTCTCTGAAAGTTCTAATCGAAGCCATGAGAACAAACTTGCAACATCCGAATTTTTGTGAGAATGTTCGCATTATGTTCTCAGTTGTTTTGTCGATAAGAACGCAGTGGCAGGCTGCGGCAACAGGCAAAACAGTCTAGCGGTGGCGTTCCGCATTATAGGTCCGGGGAACCGCCTGCGTTGCATCCAACCCGGCCCTGTGGAATAAGAGAGTTCGAGCAATGATTCAGACCGCGCTGCATTTGGTGGATAAGGATACTATGGATAAGCAGAAGGCACTCGAAGCCGCCCTTGGGCAGATCGAACGGGCATTTGGCAAAGGTTCGATTATGAAGCTGGGTCAGCGGGAAAGCGCCGTTGATATCTCAGCTATTTCAACCGGTTCGCTCGGTCTTGATATCGGACTGGGCATTGGCGGTCTGCCGCGTGGCCGTATCGTCGAAATCTATGGTCCGGAAAGTTCGGGTAAAACCACGCTGGCGTTGCACACGGTTGCCGAAGCCCAGAAGCTTGGCGGGACCTGTGCGTTTGTCGATGCCGAACACGCGCTTGACCCGGGATATGCCCGCAAGCTTGGTGTGAATACCGACGAACTCCTGATTTCCCAGCCCGATGCCGGTGAACAGGCCCTTGAAATCGCTGACACGCTGGTGCGTTCTGGCGCGATTGATGTTCTGGTCGTCGATTCGGTTGCTGCCCTTGTCCCGCGCGCCGAACTTGAAGGTGAGATGGGCGATACGCACGTTGGTCTGCAGGCCCGCCTGATGAGCCAAGCACTGCGTAAACTGACCAGTTCTGTTTCGCGTTCGAACTGCATGGTCATCTTCATCAACCAGATCCGTATGAAGATTGGTGTGATGTTCGGCAGCCCGGAAACCACAACCGGTGGTAACGCGCTTAAATTCTATGCCTCTGTCCGCCTTGATATCCGTCGTATCGGTCAGATCAAGGACCGCGACGAAGTCGTTGGTAACCAGACGCGTGTGAAGGTCGTCAAAAACAAGATGGCCCCGCCGTTCAAGCAGGTTGAATTCGACATCATGTATGGCGAAGGCATTTCCAAGATGGGTGAAATCCTTGATCTTGGCGTCAAGGCCGGTATCGTCGAGAAATCCGGTTCCTGGTTCTCCTACAACTCGACCCGTATCGGTCAGGGCCGCGAGAACGCCAAGAGCTTCCTGCGCGAGAATCCGGAAATGACCAAGGAGATCGAAAACAGCATTCGCGAGAGTGCCGGTCTGATCGCCGAAGCCATGACCAATATGAGCGAAGACGAACCGGTCAACGACGATTGATCTGATTGATCATTCCAACTGATTGCAAAAGGCGGCGCCACAATGGGTGCCGCCTTTTTCTTTACTGCTCACGCTGCCAGGTTGTCTTTGCCGGCTGAGGGGGCTAGGTGGAGCCTTGTTGTTGCCATTGGCTTGGCGTTTTGCCTGTAATCCGCAGGAATTCACGATTGAAGTTGGATTTGGTGTTAAAGCCGCTTTCAAGCATCGTGTTGGTCACATTTTCCCCCGCGTCAAGCATGCGGCAGGCATGCTCAATCCGGTATTTATTGATATAGCGCGACACGTTTTCACCGGTCGTGGTGTTGATCGCCATTGAAATCTGTTTGAGCGGACGTCCCATGCGTCGGGAAATTCGGGCAAGGGTCAGATCCGGATCAAGATACAACCGTTCCTGTGTCTGTAACGCGTTGAGTTCGTTCATGATGGCCCGACATTGCTCAGAACTCAGTGCGGCCTGGCTATCATCGACCGGGTCCTTCAATGCGACATCAATCGCAATGTCTGGCGACAGGCTGAGAAAGCCAATTGTCAGTAGCGCGATTGACGAGGTGACGCTGAGAACTACACCGGCAATCTCATCGTTCCCGTCAATCTTGGCCAGCAATATCAGCAGGTCGCTGATGGCTGATATGATCAGTGCAATGGCGATAAAACGCCAGACCAGTGCGGGGATCTGTCCCGATGTCAGACGCATATGTGCAAAATCACCCCGTTGGCGATGAAGCATCACCAAAATTGCCAATCCATATCCGACAAAAAGGCTGCACAAGACAGCATCAATCACGACAGGCAAAAAGAAGACACAGAGCGCGACAAGTGCCGGCATCGAAAAATGCAGCAGGTCCCCGCGTTGTAAACGGGCGCGAAGGCTTGCCTCAACAAATGCCATCCACGCTATGACCGGAATGGCAGAAGCCGTGATCGGCTGAAGCCATCTCAGCCCGTCGATGCCGTAATATTGAACAAGCCCGACCAAAAAACTTTGCGCGGCGGCAGCCAGTAGAAGTGCCATCAGCATCTTGGGCGTTTTCTGGCCGACAAGGGCGCGGACAAACAAGAACCCTAAAACCAGCGCCACAATCATCGGAACAGGTAGAACAAGCATCTGATCGCAATTTTCCGCCTAAGGGGTATCAAAACCGGTTTTGAGACGTCCACAAACCCGTTCGAGGACGCAAGGCCATCCTGTTTTGGGCAGAACTTCTTCTGTACTCCAACTTAGGACAAGGATCCTTGTGATGAAACCGATATATCTCGCCTTTGCCCTGTGTCTGTTCGCAGGCCTGAAAACATCGCCTGTACTGGCGGAACAGCAAACCGATTATGCCGGGTATGATCGTTTTGATGTGCGCGCTGCCCATCGTTCCATGCCAGTCGCGGCCTCAGTCTGGTATCCCGCAGACACCGTGATTTATAAGGCACCTGTCGGCAACAATATCATCTGGAAGGGAACAAGCGCCTATATCGGTGCGGCAATTGAACCGGGCAGGCACCCGCTGGTCCTTCTGTCACATGGCTCGGGCGGGAATATGGATGGACTTGGCTGGTTGTCTTCGCAACTGGCCTTGCGCGGGGCAATTGTTGTTGCGCTAAACCATCCCGGTACGACATCAGGGGACTCTTCACCCCGCCGGACACCATTTATTGGCGAACGCGCGGCTGATATTCAGGCGACCCTTGATCAGGTTTTGTCAAATCCGTCCTTTGCCCCCTTCATTGATCGCCAAAATATCTCTGCAATTGGCTTCTCTTTGGGCGGAACGACGGTCCTAAACCTTATCGGGGTAAGGTTTGATCAAACGCTTTTTGCGCAATATTGCGACCGATTTGGCGATGCCGCACAGGATTGCGACTTTTTGCGCAAAGGAGGCGTCGATCTTGATCATATGCCCAATGATTTCGACGTTCCCAGCCGGGATGACCGGATTACACGTAGTATTGCGATTGAACCGGGCATGGGGTTCGCCGCGACGGAGCAAAGCCTTGCAGCGGTGAAATCTCCTGTGCTTTTCATTGGCCTTGGCGAAGAAGAAAAATGGGCGGCTGCCGATTTTGGTCCGACTGGCAGCAATCTTGTTGCGCGCATCAAGAATGCGTCTTCGGCAAATTTTGCGCCTGCACATCACCTGACATTTCTTGACGAATGTCAGCCAAACGCCGCCGAAATCCTGAAAGAAGAAGGTAGCGATCCGATCTGCACCGATCCCCCTGGCACGGACCGCGCCCTGATCCATCGCCAGATCATTGATGAAATCAGTGAATATCTGGCGCTTGATGCAAAGGCATCCTGATTTCGCAGGTATTGATGTGAAGGAGGTCCACCGTGATCTCCTTCACTTGACGTGCCCCAAAATGATCACGATTGAGAAAAGATCATTTAGAATCAATCGATTGTTATGTTGTTCGCGCCGGAAAATTTGACCGGGAAGAACAATGCCGGGAACAATTATGAGTTGTCGCCGTTTGATTTCCTGTGAGCTTTGACACGATCAACCAGGAGAATGAACATGTCGAATACGATGAAAAAGTTTCTCGCGATTCTGATGATTTCGGGTATGGGCCTTGGCCTTGCTGCCTGTGAAACTGCCGAAGGCTTTGGCGAAGACGTCGAAGATGCCGGTGAAGCAATCCAGGACGGCGCTTCCTGATCTGTAACGGATCGTTATTCATTATCTTAAAGCAACAATAGTGGGAGAATCCCATGCTAGGTTGGGCAATATTCTGTTTGGTTCTGGCACTGATCGCCGCCGTTCTTGGCTTTGGCGGACTTGCAGGGACATTCGTCGGGATCGCAAAGATCTTGTTCTTTGTTTTCCTCGTGCTGTTTGTCGTATCGCTTGTCGTCAACGCGTTGCGTGGCCGTCGCCCGCCGGTCTGATGACCAGACAGTTGCAAAACTGCACGAAGCATACATGCCTATAGAAAGGACGCCATTTCGGCGTCCTTTTCTGCGTTTAGTGCGGCAAACGGCCACTGCGTGCGATAACGGTTGCAAGCCGGATGCCCCGAGGCCAGAATATCGCGATAAACAACAAGACAGGCGACATGCCTGTTATCCGGACTTGAATGGAGCATCCTGCAAAGATGGAAACGATGACAAAACGTCTTCTGGCCGTCCTGATGGTTATTGGCTTTGGTCTTGCCCTTGGTGCCTGCGAAACCGCCGAAGGATTTGGTCGCGATATGGAAAAACTCGGCAAGTCGATCCAGAACAGTGCAAACGACTAGTCCACGAACGGCCCATCTTCAGACAAACCGTCTTCACACAGACCGCCTCGACCTTTCGACGGCCAGATTGGCCGACATCCCCGACCTTTATGCCTTCCTTGGTGATCGTGATGCCATGCGGTTCACCCAGTGTGATGAAACCTTTGCGGCGTGTCGCAAGCGCGTACTGGTCCATGAATGGTTCCGGCGCCGCGATGGATTTGCACCATGGGTCGTAAGGCTGCGCACGTCTGGCGACATCATTGGATGGGGCGGGCTATATACCGATCCGTTTGATCCCGGTTGGGGGCCGGAGCTTGGCTATTATTTGGCGCCGAAAGTCTGGGGGCAGGGGCTTGGCCGGGAACTGGCGACTGCGGCGCTTGACTATGGACGCGGCCGGACATCGATTTCGTGTCTGACCGCCTTTGCCCATCCGCAAAACTCGGCATCGCGCAAATTGTTGCTGGGCCTTGGATTTGAGGCCGCCGGGTTTGTTAAGGAAATGAACCGGGATCGATTCACATTATTGCTGAAAACCGGCTGAATTTTGGCTGCCTTTGGCCCGACGGAGCGGCCCGAAATCGCCGAATTGGGCAAAACTTGCGGCAAATCCCCCGGACTCCTTTCGCCTGACTGGACAGGGCAGGGCCGAGCCGCTAAATAGGGCAGTCCGTTCGCCAGTATGGCGCGCGCAGTTGTTCCGCGTTTTCCGGGTTGGAGAGATATGCAGACCGTCAACGATATCCGCACCACGTTTCTGGAGTTCTTCCGTAAGAACGGCCACGAAGTCGTTTCGTCCAGCCCGCTGGTGCCGCGCAATGACCCTACCCTGATGTTCACCAACGCCGGGATGGTTCAGTTCAAGAACGTTTTCACCGGCCAGGAACACCGCGATTATTCGCGTGCCGCGACCTCGCAGAAATGCGTGCGCGCCGGGGGCAAGCATAACGACCTTGAAAATGTCGGTCATACCGCACGCCATCACACCTTCTTTGAAATGCTCGGCAACTTCTCGTTTGGCGACTATTTCAAGGAAAACGCGATTGAATTTGCCTGGAACCTGATCACCAAGGAATACGGCCTGCCAAAAGACAAGCTGCTGGTCACGGTCTATCACACCGATGACGAGGCGCATGGTCTTTGGAAAAAGATCGCGGGCCTGACCGATGATCGCATCATTCGTATCCCGACCTCGGATAACTTCTGGTCGATGGGCGATACCGGCCCTTGTGGTCCGTGCTCGGAAATCTTCTTTGACCATGGCGATCACATCTGGGGTGGCCCTCCGGGCAGTGCGGAAGAAGACGGCGACCGTTTCATCGAAATCTGGAACCTCGTCTTCATGCAGTACGAACAGATGGCAAATGGTGATCGTGTTGATCTGCCAAAACCGTCCATCGATACCGGCATGGGTCTGGAACGTATTGCCGC
Organism: Thalassospira sp. CH_XMU1458; assembly: GCF_037027205.1. NCBI lineage: Bacteria > Pseudomonadati > Pseudomonadota > Alphaproteobacteria > Rhodospirillales > Thalassospiraceae > Thalassospira > Thalassospira sp. CH_XMU1458. The sequence continues at coordinate 706,911 of NZ_JAYMDW010000003.1, forward strand.
TGTGCTTCAGGGCAAACACGACAACTATGACATCGATTTGATGCGTGCCCTGGTCGAAGCATCGGCCGATGCCACCAACACCGATCCGGATGGTTCGCATAATGTGTCGCACCGTGTGGTTGCCGACCATCTGCGTTCGACCAGCTTCCTGATTGCCGATGGTGTTCTGCCGTCCAATGCCGGTCGTGGCAACGTTCTGCGCCGTATCATGCGCCGCGCGATGCGCCACCTGCATATGGTCGGAACCCAGGATCCGACGATGTATAAGCTGGTCCCGGCCCTGGTAAGCAAAATGGGCGGTGCCTTCCCGGAACTGGTCCGTGCGCAGGCCCTGATCGAAGAAACCCTCAAGCTTGAAGAGCAGGGCTTTAAAACCATGCTTGATCGTGGTCTCAAGATGCTTGATGACGCGACCGATGGCATGGATGCGGGCGCGACCCTTTCGGGTGACGTGGCGTTCAAGCTTTATGATACCTATGGCTTCCCGCTTGATCTGACCGCCGATGCGCTCAAAGAACGCAAGATCGGCATCGATGAAGCCGGCTTTACCACCGCCATGGAAGAACAGAAAGCCAAGGCACGTGCGGCATGGTCTGGTTCGGGCGAAGCTGCGACCGAGGAAGTCTGGTTTGACATTAATGACCGTGATGGCGCGACCGAATTCCTGGGGTATGAAACCGAAACCGCCGAGGGTGTGGTTACCGCGCTGATCAAGGACGGTGCCGAAGTCAAATCTGCATCCAAGGGTGACGAAGTTGCCGTTCTTGCCAACCAGACCACCTTCTTTGGTGAGTCCGGTGGTCAGCAGGGCGATGCCGGTGTGATCAAAACCGAACATGGTGCGATCATTGAAATCACCGACACCCAGAAAAAGCTGGGAAGCTTGCATGTGCATCTCGGCAAAGTGACCGAAGGTGACGTCAAGGTTGGCGACGCTGCGGAATTCCGCGTCGATCATACCCGCCGCTCAAGCTTGCGTGCCAACCACTCGGCCACCCACCTTTTGCATGCGGTTCTTCGCAAGCATCTTGGTGATCACGTGACCCAGAAGGGCTCCCTGGTTGCGGCTGATCGTCTGCGTTTCGACATCTCGCATCCCAAGGCCGTCACGGCCGAGGAAGCCGCAGTGATCGAAGCCGATGTCAACAGCCTGATCCGCGAAAACAGCGAAGTCACCACCCGTCTGATGACCCCGGACGAGGCGATTGAGCTGGGCGCGATGGCGCTGTTTGGCGAAAAATACGGCGATGAAGTCCGCGTTGTGTCGATGGGCCTGCCGGTTGCCAATGAACATGCCTATTCGCTTGAGCTTTGCGGCGGTACGCATGTCAAGCGCACCGGTGATATCGGCATGTTCAAGATCGTGTCCGAGGGCGCGGTTTCAAGCGGTGTCCGCCGTATCGAGGCCCTGACCGGTGCCGATGCGGCCAAATACATGTCGGCGCGTGAAAACGTTCTGACCACGGTTGCGGCAGACCTTAAGGCCGTTCCTGAAGACGTCCCGGCCCGCGTCAAGGCGCTGCAGGAAGAACGTCGTCGTCTGGAACGCGAAGTTTCCGATCTGCGCAAAAAGCTGGCAACGGCCGGTTCGGGTGCGGCTTCTGGCGGTGATGCGTTCAAGGAAGTCAATGGCGTTAAAATGGCACTGCGGTCGCTTGACGGCATACCGGCCAAGGAACTCAAAGGCATGGTCGACGAGCTCCGCGATCAGATGGGATCAGGCATCGTTGCCCTTGTGTCAGGTGACGGTGGCAAGGCATCCATCGTTGTCGGCCTGACTGCGGACCTGACGGATAAATACAGCGCCGTTGATCTTGTGCGCATCGGTGTTGAAAAGCTCGGTGGCAAGGGCGGCGGTGGCCGTCCGGATATGGCACAGGGCGGCGGTTCTGATCCTGCGCAGGCGGATGCCGCACTAGCCGCGATCGAGGCACATATCGCTGGCTAAGCGATCACCTGCCAAAAAGTCTGATGAATGAAAAGGGCCCCATTCGGGGCCCTTTTCTTTTGTCTGATGATATCGGTTGGTCCTGCGTTCGCTTGTTATGCGTCGTCTTCGGATGCAGAATTTTTGACCGGCTTCTGATGATGCAAGACACGCGTTGCAGCCCGAACGACGGTTTTACGGTCGTTTTCTTCGGGGATGTCGCGTTCGGCAGCATTGGCGATCATGCGGGCATGGGTGCGCAGCACTTCGCGTTGATGATCGGTCTCGGCCAGTCGCATCAGGCTTTCAAGGATTTCAGCCATCGGCAACAACACATCCGGCTTTGCCGTCGCAGACTGGCGGATCTGGTCATAGGCCGCCCCCAGCATGCCGCCAAAATCAGACATCAGGGCATGCAGGCGGACTTCATCGTCATCATCGCGCCAGATGCCGACCGGATAGCGAAACTGCATGGCATGTGGAAGGGCGTCCCCCAGACGATAGATTGCGGCAATGGCCGTGAACGGGTCGTTGATGCCCGGTGACAGGGCGCGCAAAGCAACTTCGACCAGTTGGCGCAAGGCAAATTCGATATCGAGCATGGCCGTGCGGTGCGATCCGATCATGATCGCCTCAAGAATATCGGCGTGGCATTGTTCGATATTGTCTTGTGCCTGTTTGGAGACGTCATCCTTCAAAGGGACGATACGTCCGACGATATCACCGATCAGCACGTGTTGGCCTGCACGGATCACAAGCGAGATACGCGTATCGGTCTGTTTGGCGATTTCACAGATTTTTTCATAATCGACGCCCTGTACATATCCCGAAGACGCGACGCAAATGGCCTGTTCGCGGGGAATGTCCTGCGGGTCGGGCAGGGTTATCTGGGCGCGTTCGGCAGCCTTGATCGGATCGGTCAGGGTGTTGCTGGCCGATTGAATGGTTTCTTCAAGGTTTTTGCCAACACGCTGAATGACCTCATCGGCAACGATTGATCGGCCAAGGTGGTGGACAAACAGGATCAGGACAAAAACGCAGATGACAAACAGCGCGATACCGACCGTCACAGCCAGATGCGGCACCGGGGCAGAATCCGGTTTTTCACCCATCAGCATCAGCGAGGTGATCAAAAACAGAATGCTGCCAACAAAAGTGCCCAGTGCATTCTGGGTTTTGTTATCGCCCATGAAGTTGCGGATCATACGCGGTCCAAGTGACCCGGCGGCAAGGGTCAGAACCACCATCGTGATCGACAGGGCAAAGGTTGTCAGGGTGACCAGTGTTGCCAACAGGGTTTCAAGCAATCCGCGCACCGCCTGGATTTCATTGAACCCGGGCAACAGGCTGGGAAACATGTCGCGCAAGATATCCTGCGGGGCTGCCATAATGCCCACCGCAAAGGCCGCACCGCCCAGTGCAAAAAGCAAAGGCGATACCCACAGGCTATAGGTCAGAAATTCCCAGACGCGGATCACGCGTTGAACCATGATGTAAAAACCCCTTTTGGGTCAAAGAGTGTCGCGTGACCCGGATCCGGGGAAAACGCATGGACATCATATGATTAAACGCCGATCAGCGCATGCAGTTCCCGCCTGATCTGTTTTGCCGTCGGCAAAGGGGATTTCAAAATGCGCAAGCAATGAGGAAACGTGCGCAGAAAGGCAGGGCAAACGTCTCAGATATCGACTTGTTCGATGGCTGCTTTGCCAATCAGCGCCTGTGCCTCTGGTGTGCCCTTGCGCGCGGTGTCGGGCAGCTTTGCCAGTTGATCGGCGGTTGCCCGGATGTCGTCAAGGTCATCGATCTCGTCACAGACTTCCATCACCCGGTTCCAGATCGCGTCATGATCCATCCCGCCCATAACGGTCAGGGCGATGGCGCGATTAAGCGTTGCCTGCGGATGGTTGGCATCCTGGGACAGGATTTGTTCAAACGCCTCAAAGGCTGCTATCAGATGGCCTTCACGCAGATTGATCACACCCAAATCGTTTGAAGCAGCAAGCGAGGACGGATTGATCCGAAGCAGTTGTTCAACCGCACGCCGTTCGCTTTCAAAATCCTCGTTGGCGCGGTGGCATGTGGCGATCAGACGGTGGATGCTTTCTGATCCCGGATTGTGATGGGCGGCAGTTTGCAGGGCAGAAAGGGCGGCGTCATAGCGTTCCAGCGCGATCAATGCCTGCCCACGCAAGGTCAGCATTTCAGGATCAGTCGGTTTGGCGCGCAGCACGATATCAATGTGGTTGAGTGCGCTACGTGCATCCCCGTTTTCAAGCAATGCGCGTGCAATGTGATGCAGGCAGTCTTCATGACCCCCATCAGATTGCAGCACCGTGCGATACTCGCCGATTGCTTCGATGATCGAACCTTTTTCATGAAGCGCACGCGCCAGCCCGAAACGGGCATCCAGATTATCCATATCTTCGCCAAGTGCCTGGCGCAGCATGTTGATTGCAGCGTCATACTGTCGCTGCTTCAAGGCGGCAAGCCCCATCTCAGAAAAGGACATTGCATTCATAGGAGGTCTCCCAATCCAATCGCAATCCGTTGACCGAACCGCTGAATTTATCGATTAACGATGGGATTATAATGCCCAAGCCGATCATTACCAGCCCTATGTCATAACGAATTCATGACGCCAGACCTGTTGCCGTTGTGAGCCCCAAAAAGAAAAGGCCCCGGAACCAGCCGGGGCCTGTGTCAGGACCGATTTGTGATCCCTGAGCACTTAGTTCAAGAAGGTGTCAGCAATCGGTTCTTCATGTTCCTTGGTCCAAGCAATGATGGTTTCAAGGTTGGTTTTCCAGAGTTCCGTACCAAACGGGCGATCATAAGAAAACTTTTCTTCCGGGATGTAACCTGGGATTACCTCGTCGGTGGGTTGGCGGTAATTAAAGCCGTACTGCACGGTTAGCAGCTTGTTGCGGCGGGAAAAGCGATAGTTGGAAAACACCATAGTTTCGGGTTTCTTTATGTTGTTTCCACGGAAATAGGCCTCAGCCTGTTTGACGCGTTCATTTGCGTTCGCCCCGACATGCAGCGACCAATCTTCAATAATAAAGCACTTTTGATTTCCGCCTTCCTGATTGGCCGACTGCTCATAATAGAGTGTGCTCTGATCAGGATCACAATAGTCGGTCGCATAGAAATAATACCGCATCGACGTCTCAAGTGCGGTGGCAAACATTACGAGGCCATCCAGATTTTTGTCAGCATCAATTTTGGCCAAAACAACCTCACCAAATGGCTGACCTGAGTTGTTTTTTGATATTGATTTTCCGACAACCTTCCAATCGCCTGGTGGCAAAAGAACTTGGCCTTGCGGGACGCTCACTTTCCCTGAATAGATCGTGCCAATTTTGTTTTGCTCGTTAAATGCACTGGTAGCCGTTACACATCCTGCAAGCAGGGCAGCAGTCGCAAGAATGACGAATTTTTTGATCATTTGTGTCCCTTTCCTCAACGTCCCGACAATTCTTACGTGTCTGAATGGAAAGGGTAAACTATCCAAATTCATGGGGACGCGCCCATTCGGATAGTGTCGTTCGCAGGAGGTATTTGAAGCATTTCCGATGGAAGCAGGGCCGGGCGCCATCAGCCAGTCAGCGCCCGGCAAAGAGGTAGGCGATTTTAAAGCTTATGGATCATCTTGATTTCCATGAAGTCTTCAAGGCCAAACAGACCGCCTTCGCGGCCGTTGCCTGATTGCTTGTAACCGCCAAACGGACTGCCCGCCATTGGGGCGGAGCCATTCAGCAACACCATACCGGCACGCAGTTGGCGGGCGACGCGGTCGGCCTTTTTGGCATCCGGGGTCTGGATATAGGCGGCCAAACCGTATGGCGTGTCATTGGCGATCTCGATGGCTTCTTCTTCGGTGTCGAACGGGATCATCGAGACCACCGGGCCAAAGATTTCCTCGCGTGCGATGCGCATATTGTTGTTCACATCGGCAAAGATGGTCGGTTTGACGAAGTATCCCTCGTTAGTGTCGTCGGGCTTGCCCGCACCGCCAACAAGCAGGGTGGCACCTTCGTCAATGCCAGCCTGAATAAGGGTCTGAACCCGGTCAAACTGGATGTGGCTGACCAGCGGGCCGATATGGCTGCCTTCCTTGGTCGGATCGCCGACGGATGCCTGTTCGCCAACGCGTTTGGCAACCTTGACTGCGTCATCATAGATCGAGCGTTGCACCAGCATGCGGGTCGGTGCGTCACAGGTCTGGCCGGAGTTGTTGAAAACGGCATTCACACTCCAGGCGATACGGTCTTCGATATCGACATCATCAAACACGATGTTGGGCGACTTGCCGCCAAGCTCAAGCGTGACACGTTTGATGTTTTCCGAGGCATCCTTGGTGATTTCCTTGCCCGCACGGGTCGATCCGGTAAAGGACATCATGGTGATATCGGGATGACGCGACAGGGTCGCACCGGCAACCGGACCAGCCCCCTTAACCATGTTAAAGGCCCCGGCCGGGAAGCCTGCCTCGTGGATCATTTCGGCATAAAGCACGGCATTAAGCGGGGTGAATTCGGATGGTTTCAGCACGCAGGTGCAGCCGGTGGCAAGGGCCGGGATGACCTTAAGCACGATCTGGTTGATCGGCCAGTTCCACGGCGTAATCAGGCCACAAACCCCGATGGGTTCGCGCAAAAGAAGCTCGCCATTATAAAGGATTTCCTCAGTCTTGAGCTTCTTCAGCGCAACAATGAAATCTTCCAGATGGGCCGTGCCGGCTGCGGCCTGCTGTTCGTGCGACATGGTGGTCGGCGCGCCCAGTTCGGTCGTGATGGTATCTGCAACTTCGCCATAGCGGCGCTTATAGATCGCAAGCAGGTTTTCAAGCCAGCCAAGACGCTGTTCGACGGTTGTCTGGCTGTAGCTTTCAAAGGCGCGCTTGGCCGCGGCGACGGCAAGGTCGACATCTTCTTCGCTGGCCAGGGTGATTTGGGTGATGACTTCTTCGGTGGCCGGATTGATCACGTCCATCTTTTCCGAGGAAATCGGATCAACCCATTTGCCGTTGATGTAAAATTTGCCTGCGTTATCCATAGGAAGCCTTCCTGATCATGTGTGTGGTTCGGGCCAGCGCATTATCCCTAGCACTGGTGACGCTGTTGGCGCCGGTGGCGCGGTTTCAGGTTCGTTCCCTCAGCCAGTTTTTTATTATTTCCCGGTGGCGTTCGGCCCCGTAACTGGCAAAATGCCCGCCATGCACGACCCGGGCCGGCAAATCATAAAGCCGTTCCATCGATCGGACATAGTCAGCTGCATTTGCATGATAAGTGTCTTCGATCAAAGGTCCATCATAAACAATGTCGCCGGAAAACAGGATACCGGTGGCCTTTTCCCAAAGCGCAATACCGCCCGGTGAATGGCCCGGTGTGTGGATGACCTCGAAATGGCGGTCGCCCAGATCAATCACATCGCCGTCCTCGACAATGCGGGTCGCCGGTGCGGCCTTGACGGCGTAAGTGGTCGAGGCATAGGGAAGCGGCGGGAGTTTCGTGAAAATCTCGTCGGTCACATAGGGATCGGCAAGCGTGTTTTTGCGCGTGGGCGCGGCCAGAAGATCGGCTTCACACCGATGGCAAACTCGGTTTTCAAATTCGTGGTGGCAGCCGATATGATCAAAGTGGGTGTGGCTGGCAACCGCCTGAACGCTGCGTTCGGTGACAAGCGGTACCCATTCGGTCAGCGACACAACCCCCATGCCACTATCGACCAGCATGTCGCCATCGCGGCCGCGCACATGCCAGATGTTGCAGCGGTAAAATTCCTCGATGAACGGTTCGCCGATATAGGTGACGTCATCGCCGACGGTTTTCAGGCTATACCAGTCTTCGGGTTCGGCGCGGTCGATCGTCATAGGGCGGCACTTTCTGGTGTGGGGCGGGGCGGATGGCCATGCAACACCACCACCGAGGTCGGATCAAGGGTCAGTTCAACCCATGCCCCCGGTTCGATGATGGCTGATTGCGGCATGTGGGCGGTGATCGTCATGTTGGGGTAATCAAGCGGGCTTAGATGGGCGCGATGATGGGTGCCAAAGAACGATCCATCTTCGACCTTGGCCTTGCCCAGCGTGATGCGCGGGCCGGTTCCGGTGCTGGCACGGAAGTGTTCCGGGCGAATGGCAAGGGTGACCGATGCGCCGGGGGCAAAGCCCCTGCATTCGAATTCAGGCAGTTCAACAGTACCAAGCGGTGTCTTGACGGAAATGGTGCTGTCGGTTGCGCTTTCAAACGTGCCAGGGATGAAATTGACTTCGCCCATGAAGCTCGCGGTGAAAATCGTCTTGGGCTGCATATAGATGTTTTCGGGGCTGCCAACATCTTCGATCCGGCCGGCATTCATCACAACGATCCGATCAGCAATCGCCATGGCCTCTTCCTGATCATGCGTGACGTGGACAAAGGTGGTGCCGACCCGTTTTTGGATGGCTTTAAGCTCGTCCTGCATCTGACGACGGAGTTTGAGGTCGAGTGCACCCAACGGTTCATCAAGCAACAAGACATCGGGTTCGACGGCAAGCGCACGGGCAAGGGCAACACGTTGACGCTGCCCACCCGAAAGTTCATGCGGTTTCTTGTTGGCGGACGTTTTTAGCCCGACCATATCAAGCAGTTCTTCGGCCTTGGCGTGACGTTGGGCTTTGCCGACCTTGCGCATTTTAAGGCCAAAGGCGACATTGTCGCGCAAGCTCATATGCGGGAACAGGGCGTAATCCTGAAACATCGTGGTGGTCGGGCGTTTGGCCGGTGCGACATCGCCCATATCCTTGCCATTGATTTCAATCGTGCCACTGGATGGTGACAGGAACCCGCCCAGAAGGGATAACAAGGTGGTCTTGCCGCAGCCCGATGGGCCCAGCAGGACGATATATTCGCCCGCCGCGATTTCGAGGCTGATATCGTCAAGGGCGGTAAAGTCGCCAAAAATCTTGGTGGCGTTGCGAATGGAGACAGGGGCGGTCATTTCTTTGCCGTCCTTCTAAAGACAATCAATTCAAGAATAAGCAGCAGCGCAACCGAGACCAGGAAGACAACACTCCCAACCGCGTTGGTTTTCGGGTTGAGGCCCGAACGCAACATGCTCCAGATTTCAACTGGCAGGGTGACGTCAAAGCGCGACAACAGGAATGCGATGATGAATTCATCCCAGCTAAACGTTACCGACAGGAAAAAGGCCGCAAGGATGGAGGGCATCAACATCGGGGCAGACACCTGCGTCATCACTTGCCATTCGGCGGCACCCAGATCGCGGGCGGCCCGTTCGATATTTTTCTGATGATCGCCCATGGATGCATAAATAATCGCAAAGCACAGCGGCAGATTGATCACCACATGCCCGATCCCGACCGTCCCAAGCGACAATGATACACCCAACCAGTTAAAGGTGGTCAGCAAACCCAGCGCAATGATCAGGTAACTGACCGTCATCGGCGCAATCAGAAGGCCACGCTGAATACGCGATGCGGGCAGAACAAATCTCGCCAACCCATAGGCCGCACAGAAACCAAGAACACAGGCGACCGTGGCCGAGCCGATGGCAACCATCAGGGAGTTGGTCAGAGCCGACATCAGACGACTGTCAGAAAAGACCTCGCCATACCATTTAAGGGTCGCACCGTTAAAAGGCGGAACCGGCAGGCGGCCATCCTGAAATGAAAACAGGACAAGCACGGCCACTGGCAAAAAGATGAAGCCATACAGTGCGATCAGATAAGACCATGAAGCCAGTTTTGATAAGCGTGAAGAGATCATTTTACGTTCTCTCCATCTTGAGCCAGCGGGCACAGGCAATATAGGCCAGTGTCACCACCATCATCAGAATGATCGAAAGGGTGGCAGCTATCGGGAAATCAGCCCGGCGCCCGAGCTGGAGCATGATGACTTGCGGCAGGGCGAGTTCGTTATTCCCGCCCAGGATCTGCGGGGTGATGTAATCACCAATGCAGAGCACAAAGGTCAGGAACGCACCGACCATGATTCCCGGCAATGTGAGCGGCAACACAACATGCCAGAACACCTGAAACCCGTTTGCGCCAAGATCGGCCGCAGCCCTGCGATAGTTCGGCGGCATCTGCACCAGATTGGCATAGATCGTGAGCGTCAACAGCATGACAAAGAAATGCACAAACCCGATGACGGTCGCACTGCGTGTGCTGGCCAGTTCGAGCGGTTCGGAAATCACCCCCAGATAGACCAGCGTGTTATTGATCACCCCGTTTTGCGCCAGCACCAGCAGCCAGGAATAGGACCGCACCACATAGCTTGTCCAGAATGGCAGGATCGCCATGATCAGCGCCATGCGCTGCCATTTCTGTGGTACGCGTTCGGCAATGATCCAGGCCAGCGGATAGGCAAGGATCACGGAAATGATCGTGACCGTGAAGGTGATTTCAAGCGAGACAAAAAGCCCCTTAAGTAAATGGGCCTTTTCAAAGAATTCGATGTAATTGTCGAAATTCCATGCCATGACGATTTCGCGCCCCTTGCGGGTCGCAAGGCTGATCGCGGCCATGACGACAAATGGAATAACGAAAAACGCGACGGTCCAAAGCAGGGCCGGGGTCACAAAGCCCCATGCGCGGCGATTTTCGCGTGTTTCAAGGCTGGCAGTGGCCATAACGGTATCCTTTTCGCAAACCAGCCCGCCTGGATGGGTGGGATGGTTGCTTGTAACTCGCTTGGGATGGTGGGCGCCGTTGGGGTCAGCTTACCGCAAGTTTGGCACCGATGCCCCGCAAAAAGCGGGACATCGGCCGGTGGCAGTAGACAAGGGATTGCTTACTGCTGGAGCATCTCGACCCAGGCATCCTGCATCTCGGCATCGAGATCGGCATCCGGGATCGGGTAAAGCTGCGAGTTTTTGAGGTATCCGTCCTGATCATCCCAGCGAAGGGCTGCTTTCTGGGCATCGGTCAGGTTTTCGCCAGCCTTGGCGTTGGCGGGCATCCCCCAATAACAAGACGAGGTCGCAAGGCGCGCCTGGCCTTCGGGGCTCATGATGTATTGAACGAATTTAAGGGCAAGGTCAGGCTTTTCGGAATCCTTCATTACCCCGATCGACTGTGCCCAACGCAAGCCACCCTGTTTGGGGATGATCCAGTCAAGGTTCGGCTTTTCTTCGGACAACACGGCCGTGATCCATTCACCACCACCAACAAGGATATCGACTTCCCCGGTTGCAAGCGCAGTCTGGGAAGACACAACTTCACCAACCTGTTTGGAGACCTTTTTCATCGCAAACAGCTTTTCCTTGATCGCGGGCATGTCGTCCGCGCCAAGATCAGCCGTATCGATACCAAGACCCAGGCCAACAAGGCCGATCACCGGCAGGTAATAGTCATAAACGGCAATACGTCCGGCATATTTGTCCGACCAGATCACCGACATGTCTTCCATGTCCTTGGGATCAACCTTGGTCTTGTCGAACGAAATGGTGTTGTAGCCGAACTTTTCGGTGACGGCATAGGTCTTGCCATCCACGACATTGTTCTCGGCCATCACGACTTCGGGAAAGATATCGGATGTCGGCAGGGCATCGGCCGGAATTTCGGCCAGAACGCCCATTTCAACCGCGCGATGAACATCAACACCATCAATTACAAACACATCCCAGTCGCCCGGACGGGATTGCTCAATGATCGAAAGACCGGCACCGGTGCCTTCATATTCCTTGAGATTGACTTTGACGTCGTATTCTTTCTCAAACGGCTCGATCAAGGCCGGATCGGTGTGGTCGCACCAGACCAAAGCATTCAATTCTTCGGTTGCTTGTGCGGTTTGCGCCATGGCAACAGCGCCCAGAATAAAGGTCGCAGTGCTACTCAGAAACTTGTTGCGGGTCTTCCCCGTAGAGACGTGACGAGACATAGGCTCTCCCTGATTTCATAGTTGAGGCCTCCCTTGAATTGGGTTTTTCGGCGCTTATCCGGCGCCGTTGAAAAAATATTGAACGCGTTCATTTTTTGAGTCAATGTTAATTTTGAACCCGTTCAGTTTTTCCGGAGTGACGATGTCAGGACTGCGCGCCCAAAAGAAAGCCGATAAAAACCGCCGTATTCTGGAGGCGGCGACGACCCTGTTCCGCAAAGTCGGATATGACAGTGCGCGCATCGAAGACATCGCCGACATGGCCGGTGTGTCTGTCGGGACGTTCTATAACTACTTCAAAAACAAGGGCGATATGCTGATGGCCACCGTCTCGATGGAGGTCGAGGAAGTGCTGGCAGCGGGAGATGCTATTATCGCGCGCGAACATGAAGATGTCGCCACGGCCTTGTCCGAACTGATCGGGAAATATTACGATCATTCCCTGACATATCTGTCCAAGGAGATGTGGCGCACGGCGATGTCACTGTCGATTGCGCAACCCGAAACGCCGTTTTCCCAACGCTATACAGCGCTTGATCATCGCCTGTCCAAACAGGTTTGCGATCTGATTCGCGCCTTGCAGGATCGCGGTGTCGTGCGCAAGGATGTCGATTGCGATGCCACAGGCGAGCTTGTCTTTAACAACGTCAACATGATGTTCATCGAGTTTGTCAAAGACGAGGAAATGGACGTCGATGGCCTGAAGGCCAGCGTGGCACGGCAGAATGCCCCGCTGGCATTGCTGATGTCTGGTGAAGCTGCCTGAAGCTTACCAGTCTGGTTCAGAAAACAACGTCCTGATCACACCGATCATTCGTTTAACAAGACGCTTTTAGACCCATGTTAAGTTCGACTTGAGGTGCTCGCTGTCACAGACAACCCATTGATTCCATGATATCAAAGACAAAATGCTGTTGATTGCGTCGGCGGGTGATCGCATCGACAGTCAGGCAAAAATAGTGGAACGGGCAGAGTATGCAGGAGACCGGTCAGAGCGCGGATGACGCGTTTGACATGTTTTCGGATCGGGACAGCGCAGACGGTATCGGTGAGCTCAGGCTTGCCGATGGTGAAATGTTTGAATTGCCCGGTGTGACAGGGCGTCTGGAACGGATCGATTTCGATAACGGCATCTGTTTGCACCGTGCGGAATTGAATGTCCGCGAGGATTCCAGATTTGATGTTCAAAACGCTTTGCCGCCGGGCTGGCTTGCCGGATCTGTCAATATTCTGGGCGACCTTGATTTTGATTGCCCGGATGGCAGCAAACACACCATGTCGCCCGAGATTGGATTGATGATGCGCGTCGACCGGCCCGGGACGCGCTATTTTCTGCCCGGTGGACAAGTGATCCGCCATGCCGGGGTTACCATCGGGCTTGATGCGCTGCGTGCCAAGTTTGGCGATGATCTGCCAGCAGCACTTGATCCCTATCTGTCCGATGATCAAAGCGTGATTGAAGTCGGGGCGCTTGGGCTTAACAACAAGATCAGAAGCATCGTCAGTGCGATGTTCTCCGCCCAAGCGACCGGTGTTGGACGCAAGTTCAAGCTTGAAGGTTTATCAACCCTGTTTCTGGCCGAGATGATTGATGCCTATTGCGTGCTGCATCACGATGGCGAAAAGACGCCGGAACCAAGCGTTCTTGAAAAGACGGTGATCGAAGACACGATGGCCAAAATCACTGGCGATCTGGCGGCCGCGGTTTCGGTTGCCCAGTTGGCAGATGCGGGCGGCATGACCGAAAGCCGCCTTAACAGCCTGTTCAAGCACGAGACGGGCAAAAGCTGTGCGGACTTTATCCGCTCCAGGCGGATGGAGCGGGCCCGGGAATTGCTGGCATCGCGTGATTTCACCGTCAAGCAGGTCGCAGCAGCGGTTGGCTTTAACCATGTCAGCAACTTTTCGCGGTCCTATCGCGACTGGTATGGCGAAAGTCCGGCTCAGGCACTCAAGCGCAATGGCACATAAGCTATGCGGGGTTTGTGCCCTTGCCCAAATCGTTTGGACGCCCTAGGTTAACGCAAACGTCAACTTGTGTTGCAGGGCAAAAATGAAGTTTCAGGGTACGGAAAATTACGTCGCGACCGAAGATCTGATGGTGGCGGTCAATGCCGCGATCACGTTGCAGCGACCGCTTCTGGTCAAGGGTGAGCCGGGCACCGGCAAGACGGTGTTGGCCGAAGAAATCGCCAAGTCGCTTGGCAAGAAACTGATCACCTGGTCGATCAAATCGACAACGCGCGCCCAGCAGGGCCTTTATGAATATGATGCGGTTTCGCGCCTGCGCGACAGTCAGTTGGGCGACGAGCGTGTCCACGACATCGGCAATTACATCGTCAAGGGCAAGCTCTGGGAGGCGTTTGAGGCAGATGGCGACGCGCCCGTCCTTCTGATTGACGAGATCGACAAGGCCGATATCGAGTTTCCCAATGACCTGCTTCAGGAACTCGACCGCATGGAGTTCTTCGTTTACGAGACCCAGCAGATGGTCAAGGCTACCAACCGCCCGATTGTGATCATCACCTCAAACAATGAAAAGGAACTGCCAGACGCGTTCCTGCGGCGTTGTTTCTTCCATTACATCCGCTTCCCCGATGCAGACACCATGGCCGAAATCATCGAGGTGCATTACCCCGGCATCCAGAAACGTCTGGTCGCCGAGGCATTGAACCTTTTCTATGACATGCGCGAGGTTTCAGGCTTGAAGAAAAAGCCGTCAACCTCCGAACTTCTGGATTGGTTGAAGCTTTTGATGGCCGAAGACCTGCCGCCCGAGGCGCTTCGGGCCAAGGACGCCAAAACCGCCGTGCCGCCGATGCACGGGGCGCTTTTGAAAAACGAGCAGGACGTGCATCTGTTTGAACGCCTAGCCTTCATGGCACGGCGTGAAGGGCGTTAATCCCGATGTTCACCGGCTTTTTCTATAAGCTGAAAGATGCGCGCGTTCCGGTCAGTCTGCGCGAATACCTGACATTGCTTGAGGCGGTGGACAAGGGCTTGGCGGGCTATTCGGTGGAGGATTTCTATTATCTAGCGCGGTCCGCGCTGGTGAAGGATGAACGCCATCTTGATAAGTTTGATCGCGTGTTTTCCGAGCACTTCAAAGGTGTGATTGACCTTGCCGAGGGCATGGACGAGGTCGAGAAAACAGAAATCCCCGAAGAGTGGCTGAAAAAGCTAGCCGAGAAATTCCTGACAGAGGAAGAAAAGGCCGAGATCGAGGCGCTTGGCGGATGGGAAAAACTGATGGAGACGCTAAAACAGCGTCTGGAAGAACAAAAGGGCCGTCATCAGGGCGGCAATAAATGGATCGGTACGGCCGGGACATCGCCGTTTGGCGCTTATGGCTATAACCCCGAAGGGGTGCGGATCGGGCAGGATAAATCCCGTCATCGCCGGGCGGTCAAGGTCTGGGACAAGCGCGAATTCAAGAACCTTGATGACAGTGTCGAAATCGGCACGCGCAACATCAAGGTTGCGCTGCGTCGTTTGCGTAAATGGGCGCGGACAGGGGCGGCAGACGAGCTTGATCTGCCGGGCACGATTACCTCAACTGCGCGCCAAGGCTGGCTTGATGTTCAGATGCGCCCGGAACGCCACAACGCGGTCAAGGTTTTGATGCTGTTTGATGTTGGTGGATCAATGGATGATCACATCAAGGTCTGTGAAGAACTGTTTTCGGCGGTGAAAACCGAATTCAAGCATCTTGAATATTACTACTTCCACAATTGCCCCTATGAAGGGCTTTGGAAAGATAATGCGCGGCGCTGGAACGAACAGGTATCGACGTGGGATGTGATCAATACCTATGGCGCGGATTACAAGCTGGTGATTGTCGGCGATGCAACCATGAGCCCCTATGAAATCACCTATCCGGGCGGGGCGGTGGAATACTGGAATGCCGAGGCGGGGGCTGTGTGGATGCAGCGATTGCTCGATCATTTTGAACATGCCGCATGGATCAATCCGCAACCGGAAAACTGGTGGCGTCACCATCAATCGATCCAGATCATGCACAAGCTGATGGAAGGTCGGATGTTTCCGCTGACCCTTGACGGGCTTGATCGCATGACCGGGGAACTTAACCGCTAGGCCCGCGTTCTTTGGTGTAACAGTTTCATGAAGATTGCACCCAAGACGCGGTGACGCGTTTTTGTGCTGCCAATCCGCGCCTATAGTCCTTGATCACAAAAGGACACTGGATAAGGATACCCGGGATGCTGATACGCAAAATGATCAAGTCGACCTTGCTGGCGATTGGCGGGCTTGCCGCAGCCACATTGATGCCTGTTACAGGTGCGATCAATTCGGCCGATGCGCAGGCACTTGATCAGGAAATGGTGGTGATTGCCCATCGCGGGGCATCGGGATATTTGCCTGAACATACCCTGCCAGCCAAGGCATTGGCCTATGGCATGGGGGCGGATTTCATCGAACAGGATGTTGTTCTGTCCAAGGACGGCGTTCCGGTCGTCCTGCACGATATCCACATTGATACCACCACCGACGTTACGGAAAAATTCCCGGATCGTAAACGCGAAGATGGACGGTATTACGCGATTGATTTCACCCTTGCCGAACTTAAAACACTTAATGTCACCGAACGGTTCAAGGCCGATACCGGCAAACAGGTCTATGCGGATCGCTTTCCGGCTGAGTTTGCCATCTTCAAGATCCCGACCCTTGAAGAAGAGATTAAGCTGATCCGTGGACTGAACCACTCCACCGGGCGCAATGTTGGTATCTATCCGGAAATCAAGGATCCGGCTTTTCATCGTGCGGAAGGGCAGGACATTGCCAAAACCGTGATCGCGGTGATGGAGAAGTGGGGGTATAATAACCCGGACTCAAATGCCTTTGTGCAGTGCTTTGACTGGTCTGAAACCAAGCGTATCCGCCAAGAGCTTAACTATCAGGGCAAGCTGGTGCAGCTTATCGGTGAAAACCGCTGGGGCGCGCCAGAGGGAACCGATTACGATTATCTGAAATCTGACGACGGCATCACCGAGATGGCCAGTGTTGTTGATGGTATCGGGCCGTGGTTGCCGCAAGTTATTGAAGGCCTGAGCGAAAACGGCACTGCGATCATGACACCGACCCTGATTGCCGCCCAGCGTGCGCAATTGAAGGTTCATCCCTATACCCTGCGCGCTGACCAGTTGCCGAAATGGGCGGGGGATATGCAGATCGCGCTTAAGGCGATTTTTGATGATGCCGGCATTGATGGCATTTTCACCGATTTCCCTGATCAGGTCGTTCAGTATCTGGCCCGGAATCCCGATGCTTAATCCCGATGCTTAATCCTGATGCTTGATCGGGTTCGCATCCGATAACGAACAGACTGTTTCCAAGCTGGCCGTTATCAGGGGTGCATTCTTAAGTCACTATGCAAGCCGACGAAATTCAACCAAGGAGGATGACGTGGCGAAAGTACTGGTACTTTATTATTCGATGTATGGTCATATCGAAACCATGGCCAACGCCGTTGCCGAGGGCGCACGCGGTGTTTCCGGAACGCATGTTGATGTCAAACGTGTTCCTGAAACCATGCCCGAAGATGTCGCAAAGGGCGCAGGTGCCAAGCTTGATCAGGCTGCCCCGGTTGCCGAGGTTTCCGATCTTCCGGAATATGATGCGATCATCTTTGGTGTGCCGACCCGCTTTGGCAACATGCCAGGCCAGATGCGGACCTTCCTTGACCAGACAGGTGGTCTTTGGGCCGAAGGCAAATTGATCGGCAAGATCGGTTCTGTCTTTACCTCGACCGGCACCCAGCATGGTGGCCATGAAACCACCATCACCTCGACCCATACCACCTTGCTCCATCAGGGGATGGTGATTGTCGGTGTGCCTTACAGCTGTGCTGGCCTGACCAATATGGACGAAATCACCGGTGGCTCGCCTTACGGTGCCGGTACGCTTGCGGGTGCCGATGGTTCGCGTACACCCTCCCAGAACGAGCTTGATATCGCCAAGTTCCAGGGCAAGCACGTGGCAGAACTTGCCGCCAAACTTGCAGGCTGATTTTCAAGTCGTCTGATCTGATCAAGGCAGTGCAGGGTTCCTGCGCTGCCTTTTTTTGTTGCGATTTGATAAACAATCAGGTGCCTGATTGGGCCTTGTTTGGCGACAGTTTTGTGCGACCATGCTGGGTATGAAATGTTGTCTGGCAAAAATGCCGACAGGCAGAGGAGTTTTGAAATGTCTGAGTCTGTGAAACATGCACGCGGTGTTGAACGTGTCTTGCGCGCGATGGATACATCCGATGGTGCGGGGGTGTCGTTGCGACGGTCCATCGGGACGCCGCAGCTTGATATGCTTGACCCGTTCCTGATGCTTGATTCACTTTCGACCGACAACCCGGACGAATATATCGCAGGCTTCCCGGAACATCCCCATCGCGGCTTTGAAACCGTGACTTATATGGTCGAAGGGGCGATGCGCCATCAGGACAGCATGGGCAATGAGGGCATTTTGCGTTCGGGTGGTGGACAGTGGATGACCGCCGGTAGCGGGATTGTGCATTCCGAAACGCCTGAACAGGAAAACGGTCTTTTGCAGGGCTTCCAGCTTTGGATCAACCTGCCGGCCAAGGACAAGATGATCGATCCGCGCTACCAGAATATGGAGCCCGATGAACTGCCGGAAATTTCCCCGGTGGATGGTGCGCAGCTGCGCCTTCTGGCCGGATCGATGCATGGCGCAACCGGTCCGATCAACGGTATTTCGACCGACCCGGTCTTTGTTGATGCAAAACTTGATGCCGGTGCGGAAATCACCGTTCCGCTGCCCGAAGGGCACACCGCAGTGGTGTATGTCTTTATCGGCGATGCGGTTGTTGGCGGCAAAGCTGTCCCGACCCATCATCTGGCGATCTTGAAAGACGGTGATGGTGTGACCCTTATAGGCGGTGCCGATGGTGGTCGCATGTTGGTGATTGCCGCACGTCCGATCCACGAAGAGGTCGTGCGCTATGGCCCGTTTGTCATGAGCAGCAAACAGGAACTGATGCAGGCGTTTGACGATTACCAGCGTGGCAATTTTGTTCGCAAGGCTGCGTCCTGACGCCAAAGACCTGACACAATACGATCTGGACGATCTGGACGATCTGGCAAAACGCCCTGAGCCATATGAATGGTCAGGGCGTTTTTCATTTCACTTCGTGATGAATGCGAAGCGAATGAAACCTAATCCTTGGCACGTTTAACGTCGGTACCGGAACTGGTATTCGCGATCCAGGGACGGCCATCTGACAACACATCGACCATGTTGGCAGTTACGTTGTTAACCTTGTCAAACGAGCCGTTTGTCGCATTCCATTTTTTCAAAGCGTATGCACTGTTTTCGAATACGGTGACATAGACACTGCCATCCGTCCCGGCACCAATATCTTCGACGGTTACACTTTGACCCAACGGACGGTTTTCAAACCTTGTCCCGGTGTATTGCTGAACAATGTTATTGTTGTCCGCGATCCACAAATCACCTGCACGACCAACAGCCACCTTGCGCACGTCATCATTGCTGAACTTGGCAAAGGCATTGGTTCCGGGTTTAAGGTGATAAAGCTTGCCGCTGATGACGGCATAAACCGTGCCATCCGGACCAATCGATATATTTTGAATGTTGCCCGGCGTTACAGAATAGGTCCGCTGGATCGTGCCCGTTGATGACAGCTTATAGATCGAGTTCGAACTGTTTCCGTTTGTCCAGATGCTGCCATCAGTCGCGACATCAAACTTCTCGACATTCTGGTTAAAGGACAGAGAGACTTGTTCGAGCTTCTTGGTCTTGGTGTTGAACTTCTGGAACTGGTTTGCTCCCTGATCTGAGGGCGTGCCATACAGGTAGAAACCATCATCCTGTCCGACGGCAATTTCATCAATCGTATTGAGGTCCGCGGTGAATGTTTCAAAAGTTATGTTTTTTGAAAACGTAAAGGCACTCGGGGATGTAACATCCACAACAGCCGCGGTATCGCCACTGCCGGTGGTATCCCCGACGGTTGAGGCCGCAACAAGGCGATCATTCTGTTCGTCACGCTCAAAGAACTTTGATGCAAGCACAACAGTGTCAGTTGTAACAACCCAGGGAAAGCCATTGGGGCCGACCGCGACGCTTTCCGGGGTGTGACCCGGTGTTTGAACGACTTCAAAGGTTTTGCCATCCGCAGCCAACCGCATCAGGAATTGATTGGCGGAAACAACATAAACGCTGCCATCCGGACCGATCGAGATGCTTTTGGCCTTTTGCGATAAAACCTCGCACGGTGATTGTTCGCATCGCTGGACAAGGTTGTCAGACCGAATTGTCCAAGGCGTTCCGTCCGGGTCGACTGCAACCAAGATGCCCTGACCGGGAATGCGATCAAACCGTGTCATGGCGTCATTAAGCTTGGATAGGCTTCCGCTGGCATCGGCAATGACAACTGATCCATCCCCGCCAATCGCAATGTCTGAACCGGTTGCACCCGGTATTTGCTTCCACAGTTTTCCGGTATGACGGAATACCCGGCCCAAGGTGGAAATGCCCCAAGGGTCGCCATTTGCATCAACGGCCAAACGCACCAGTGTTCCCGGAAAATCTTCAAAGCTTTTGCGGCTGTTGGACCAGCGGAAAACACTTCCGGCCGCGTTCAAAGCAAACACACTTCCATCCCGACCGATTGCCAGAGCCGTGGCGTTCTCACGGGTGTTGGTAAAAGTAATGTCGTCGGTCGTTGTTACCGTCGTCGGATCAAGACCGGGATCGTTCCCGGTTGACGGGGCCACGGTTCGGCTGGTGCCTTGCGCAGTTGCACCTGCAGTTGGTGTGACAGGTGACGCGGTTGCGCCAGTTGCCACCGCGACTGGTGCCGTTGATGGTGCTGCTTGTGCTGCGGGTGGTGCAACAGCTGCTGCTGGTGGCAGGGGCGGGGCTGTGACATCCGG
This sequence comes from Thalassospira sp. CH_XMU1458, assembly GCF_037027205.1. Taxonomy (NCBI): domain Bacteria; kingdom Pseudomonadati; phylum Pseudomonadota; class Alphaproteobacteria; order Rhodospirillales; family Thalassospiraceae; genus Thalassospira; species Thalassospira sp. CH_XMU1458. The sequence goes on from NZ_JAYMDW010000003.1 coordinate 727,658, forward strand.
GGCAATTGCCGCAGGCGCACTATCAACAGGGGCGACGGCATCGGGCGCGCGAATTTCCGGTGCCCGGCCTTCTTCGGTTTTGATTTTTTCCGGTGCAACCAGCAATGTCGTTGCCATGATGGCGCCACCGGCAACAGCCGCCCACGGCCCACCATCGGGTGTGGCGGCGGTGGCTGTCGCACCATTGATACCGGCGACAATACGCCAACTGCGTTGTGTTGCATTCCAGGTCCTGATCTGACCTTCGGCATCGACAATTACAACCGTACCGTTACCGGCAATGGCAATGTCGAGGGCACGACCGGGCATGGTGGTCCAGGTCTTACCGTCATAGGACCGAATGCCGCCATCGCGCGCCACCGCCCATGGATTTCCCGTCCTGTCGAGTGCAATGCGATACGCGCTGCCGTCGATCGGCCGCCATTCACTGCGCAACGGATACCATTTTTTGATTTCGCCACTGACTTTGGCAATAAAGACATTGCCCTGCGTATCGGCGGCAACATCGGCAACGTCGGTGTCCTTGTTTTCCCACCACAGCCCGTTATAGCGATAAACCACGCCGTCGGCGCTGATTGCCCAGGGGCGATTTCCCTCGGCTGCGGAAATGCGCACAAAATTGCCCGACATTTTACGCCAACGCTGTTCTATCGCATCCCAGCGCCACGGCGTGCCATCCGGGGCAACGGCATAGGCCTGCCCGTCACTGTTGATCGAGATGTCAACAGCCGTACCAGGCAAACGGGTCCAGTTTGATGATGGGGCGCTATCTTGCGCGTGTGCGCCGGTGATCGGATGAACTGTCGTAAAGGCAACACAGTACAAAACCAGACAGAACCGCATGATGAGCGGTGTCATTGGACGACTTCGCATCGCAGTCTCCGAATACAAAAAGCTATAGACCAAGCAACCGGTCACGCACCATCGCGATATGTTGCTGGCCATTTTCGTCGTTCTGCCAAGACTGAATTTTCACATCTCCATTCCTGAACTCTTCGAAGAATTCGCGCCCCTGAAGCTTTTCAATGACTTCGCTGAAGGTTGCGCGCGGCGTAAACCAATCCTTGTGACGGTTTTCGAGGCGTTCAATGTCGCGTTCAAGATCCGACATTTCTTCGATCATGACGTCACGGTCTTCCTGAGCCCGACGGGCATAAAGCGGACGGCGTGGGGTCATCAGGATCAATACAGATCGTTCGAACTGGCGTTCAATGCGCTGTGAGAACAACAAATTGACAATCGGTATATCCATCAAGCCCGGGACGCCATCGGCTGATTTGGATGTTTCGCGTTCACTGAGGCCACCCAAAACAAGCGTTTCGCCAAACTTCATGGTGACGGTCGAATTGACATTGGTTTTGGTGGTATCGAGGCGGAATTCAAACACAACCGAATTGGACGGGTCGGTCAGGAAGGTACGTTCTGCAACCACGTGCAATCGGATCATGTCATCGGGCAGTATTTCCGGCGTGACAGCCAGTTTGACGCCAACCTCTTTTTGCACCGAAACACTGTCGCCATTGCCGCCGGAAACGGCAGCGGCCAAAATTTCAGTCCCAGAGAAGAATTCCGACGTTTGTCCGGTCTGGGCCACCAAACTTGGTTTGGCCAGGACCTGATTGTCAGCATCGGCGGAGTTGGCAATATTGAGCGAATACGTCACGGCAGGAATACTGATGGCCCGGGTGATTGTTTGCGTACTTTGTTCCAGCCCGGTGTTGAGATAATCCTTGGTCCGTGTGGACTCATAGCCAAATCCGGATGTTCCGCTGAGCGGGTCGCCGAACTGCAACTGCAACCCGTTCAACAGGTTGATGCCACGCGAATTACGGACATCTTCCTGTGTGCCGATCAGGACCACATCCACGACCACCATGCCGGTATCTGCAAAGCCCTGTTGTGCAGGGTTTGTCGCACCATATGGATCTTGCTGCTGAGCGGCATAGGGATCGGGGGCTGCGCCGTAAGGATTGCTGGAACCGTAAGGATCTTGGGCGCCGTATGGATTTGCCGAGCCATAAGGATCACTGCTGCCATAGGGATCATTTCCATACTGCGCCAGCATGACTTTGGCATCACTGTCATAAAACGACTGCCATCCTTGGACGCGGCGTTCGAGATATTCGATGTTTTCCGGTCCCAGAACTGCCTTGCGATAGGCTGCCAAAAATGCCGACGCGCCTGTACGGTCGTCCATTGCCGCCAAAGACAATGCCGCAGCTTTGAGCACTTCGGGCTGTTGTTTGGCCTCGGGTGCCACATCCATCAAACGTTTTAACGCGGCTTCCGCCATTAGGGGATCACGCGCGTAATATGACGCCGAAGCCAGACTATACAGTACTGCGGGGTCATCACCGCGATGAAGGGCGACTGCTGCGAAATAGGCCTGCGCAAGGCCATAGCGCCGTTGGTCCATATACAAAAGACCCAACTGGTAGCTGGCCGACAGGTTGCCCGGATCGAATTTAAGCGCCTGTTTGTAGCCTTGCTCTGCCAGATCAAATTTGCTGGCGTCGCCCTGCACCCCCATCAGGTGGTAGGTCAAGCCATTGAGAAACTGCAAATCCGGATTGGTAACATCAAGCTTCAAGGCCAGATTGATCAAGCGGGATGCTTCATCCATTTTCTGGGCTTCCAGGGCCAGATTACTTGCGTTCACCAGTTCCGAAACAGCATCCGCCTCGACCCCGGAATTAACAACAAACTGATTGTCCGGCTTTGTCTGTGCGTTGTTTAAACCCACCGTCTGGCACCCGGCCAAAGTCACCAAGGCACAAACCGCAACCGTGCTGCGAAGAGACGTCATAAACAACCGCATCAAATACCTATTCCTGATGTTTCTTGTGCACGCTAGGTGCATAAATTCGGCGTGCGGGCGGGTTGGGGCCCCGATGAGCCCCAACCCGTGACCGGCTACTGCATTTGATAGATTTTATTGTTCTTGGTCAGCCGCCATACCTGACCATCGCCAGCACCAATCGCACTAGAGTCCGTTTCGTCTACAATCGGATCCCAGTCTTGCTTGGCGCCATTAAACAGGTAGGTTTTGCCGTCCGTGCCAATGATCAACGCCGCACCCGGGATATCGACCGCGATATCAACAGCCGCGCCCGGAAGCTTTTGCCACTTCTTGTTGTTGTCATGGACAAAGATATCGCCATTTTTGTTTACGACCCACGGTCGGCCATTCTGATCAATGTCGATCCGTTTTGCCGTTCCCGGAAGTTTTTGCCAGCGGTTCCCGTTCCGGGCATAGATGGTGCCGTCAACGGCGGTAATCCAAACCCCGTTGGCACTGGCGCCAATATCTTGTGCCGCCGGGCCAGGGATTTGCCGCCATCTCGATCCTGATTGGGCGAATATCAGGCCCGCATCGTTGATGACCCATGCGTCTTTATCTGAAACAGCGATACGGACTGCAGCACCGGCCATTTTGATCCATCTTTTTGCCGTCTTGGCGCGCTTGAAGATTTCATAGCCACCACCGGCTTTGCTTACACCGATGACATAGGTGGTTCCATCCGTGCCGATCGCAACATCGGTGGCGTCCCCAGGGATCAAGTCCCAATTCGTTGCACGACCAGCAGCGCCGGCTGTACCGGTCGATTCAATCTGGCTTAACGTGATCGTGTCATTTCTAGTGTTATTTTGGCCGCCATCAATGACAGTATCGATTTCGAAGTTGCCGACAACAACATTGCCGTTGTCCAACGTCACGCTGTGATCGCCGGCACCCGTTGCCTTCTCAGCCGGCATCAATTGTGCCCAGGTCTGTGTGTTCGGCTTGATGGTCTCCTGGGTCATGAGCCCCCAGTTCATCAACACCTCGGTCCGACCGTTATCAGTCAATAGAAGGCGGGATAAGTTTACGGGCTTTTTTGAGTTCGCGAGGGCGTCAGTGATGATGGACTCTTGTTTGATCTGATCCAGAGCGATATCGGTTCCGATGCTGGCGACAATCGAGCTTGTGGCCAAAATAATCATTGTCGGCGCCATAAAGGCCATAGAGGTGGTGCCAATACTAGTCGTCGTTACCGTTATCTTCATTGTTTCTTTCATACCGTGCACCAGGTGGGGAAAAATTGCTTGGCCAACCGTTCCTACCGCTTTAGCGACGGACGTTGACACAAGCGTTCCGGCCCCAAGCCCTACATATGCGACGACAACCGCAGCGCCCGGTGCAAGCAGCATGATATCGCCTACCTGGTCTTCCATTTGTGGCGGACGAACACCAATATCATTGGGATTCAAGCCGGTTGACCTGCCCGGACGCGCTACCTTCAAGCCGCGTTCCCAGCTTTGCCAGACGCCTTGCATTTCTTTCGCGACCAAAAGCCGGGACTGCTGAACGTATACAGCCAAATAATTCAATAAATCGCGTTCAGCTTTGGTCTTTGCCCCTCTTTTGATCACGTTGAAAACATGCATATAAACGGCCGCCTTTAGGATCGCCGATTCCTCGGGTTCCGTCAGGATCAGGTTCCAAGCTTCGGCTTTTAGCTCGTCTGCTTTGACTTTATTGAGTCCGGCAGCTGCGACGTAATTGCTGATGCTCTCATCGATCAGCGTACGGCCCTTAATTACCTCGGCAACGATCTCATGGGCGCCAGGCAGACCGAACAACCCATTGGGTGTACGTCTTGCGGGTTCCCAACGCATGGTAAGGTATTCACAAGCCTGACTGGTCTTAACGCCATAAACCGACCGGACCGAATTCACCGGGCATGACCAGCATGTCCCCCCGTCGATGAAGTCGAAATATTCGCCAGCTTTACAGGTCAGCGCAGTTATTTTTTCTGCAGCCACCAGGCTTTCATTGCGGAAACAGGCATTGTGCGCGCTGACCGCAGCCGCCGTACGGCGATATCCGTCAGGGCAGGTATAACAACTGCCATTCAGATCCGGGAACGAACCTTCTGGGCAAACCCGGTCAATGAATTCTGCCCGACGTGCCGATTCAAAGATTTTACCGCAAGCATCCCATTCATTCACGGCTGACAAGGTACGGCCAAATCCGGCTGGGCATGACCAACATTCACCGCCATTACGAAGATCTTTGAACGAGCCAGAAGGGCAGGATTTGTGTGCGCCGACGCGGGTTGCGCGTTTATATTCTGCTGAAATCTGCTTTGAACATGCCTTTTGCGTGTCCACCGCAAAACCGGTTCGGTTGTAACCGCTTGGACATGAGAAACAGGACCAGGTGCCGATGTCGAAGAAGGACCCCCGTGGGCATTCACCAACCGCCTTGCCTGTTTTGGTTGCCGATGCAAAGCCGCAAGCCCCCAAAAGGGTGTTTGTGCGCAAATCCATTGCGCCACAAATGGCATGGCCACCTTCTGTGAAGGCAGCTTGCGTCTGCTGCGCCTTTACCTCTGAAGTGCTTGCCAGAATACTGATGAACCCTGCAATCAGGACGATCAACGCCCGCCAGAGTATGTAGCCAGACTTAATACGGCTTCCCATCGATCTTTCCTCAACCAAACAACGCTTGTTATGTAAATTTTCCGCCCACCTGCCATTCAGCAGGCAGGTTCACTGCGCACATCCCACGAGGTGTGCCGCGTGGACTGCGTTGGGGATGAGAAGAAGTATAAAAATCGTAACCGCTTGCCTTGCAGCCGATCAATCAGCGACACACCAAGTCTCTTTAGAGCAAGGCCAACGCTTTGATTGTCGTTGGGTGGACAGTCCTGACAAATTTCAGGACTGTCCTGTTATCAGAGTGTTCCCCCACTCTCCATCATGTCTGAAAACAAAGGCATGACGGCCCATTCCCCGCACGGAGAATTGAGCAGCGACGACGATAAGGATACATGTAATTGGATGGTGTGGTACGTTTGCTGCGCTTACTGGATACTGAGGGCGCTTTTCGGATACCGGAGGCGAATATCAGCCGTGTTTGCGGATTGTCTCAGATGGAAGTTCGCCGAATTCCCGATGATAGTCCTGCGCAAATCGGCCCATATGGGTGAAGCCCCATTGCCTTGCGATTTCAGAGACCGTTTTTCCGTATGGTTCCGCCATCAAAATGGCCCGGACGCGTTTCAAACGCACAACACGTAAATAAGCCATCGGCGTGATGCCAAAGGCGTCCATGAAACCTTTTTGCAGCCCGCGATAGCCGCATCCGGCCGCAGCCGAAATATCGGCAAGTCCCAGTTTCTTGTAGGCATGGGCGTGAATGTAATCACGTGCACGTTTAATGTAATAGGGCACAACTTCGGTGACGGTGCGGCCATTCACAATGTCCTGATAACTGTTGGGCAACAGGCTCAGACATTGTGCGACCAGGATGTCTTTCATCTGGGTCGTGACGATCGGGTTATGCAATTCACGCAAAGGCCCGTCGAGCGCCTCGGCGACATAGTGGACTGTATTGCAGAAAACGTTCCAGCCTGGTGTGGTGGGATCAATCACAGGGTCGAACCGCAATCCATTTAATTCAACATCTTCGCCAACCACCGAACGTGTGTAGTTTTTGAGTTTGTCTTTCGATAAACGAAGGACAAAGGCGCTAAAGTTATCTTCTGTGGCGCTGACCGGTGCGGCCAAATCGCGCATGAACCCGGCATTGGGGAAGAATTCCAGTTCTTGCCCGCAATGCTGCGCAACACCCGCACCAGACGTGACAATATATAACAGCAGGCCATCGTCATCCTCTTCGGAGGATTCGACCGTCAGTCTTGAATTTCCGAATGCGACATGCATCAGACTGATGTCGTCACACTCCACGGCGGCGACGCGGGCGTTAAACTCTGCGTTGTGCCCTTTGACATCCAGATCGTGTCGTGACGCAAGGTTTTTGATCGACTCCCGGACCTCATCAAGGTCGCCCGAAGATAGTATCGTGTGATTTTGCAGATAGGTCATTGCCGTCCCCCCGACGTGCATACCCGGAAAATTGTCCATTCGGCGGATCATGGAGCCCTGTGGGCGTCTGTTCCCGGCAAATGAAGACAAACAGATGATACGCGCTCGTCGTAGGATAATCTATTGCTGATTGAGATATCGGGGGCAGTGGGCCTTGGCGATCGTTCGGGAAAAAAATCAGCAAGTAAAAAAATCCCCCGCCAAAATATGGGCGGGGGAATTCCGGGTTCGCAGTTTTGACTTTTATCCAGCCAGCCTGTTCAGGTCATTGCGTGGCCAGATCCGGTACATCATCTTCAAGTACCCAGCCATCATTCGTGCGACAGGCTGATTTGATTTGGCTGCTGGTGCGGTTGCGTGCGGTGAGTTCCTGGCGATAGGTCCTGCACCAGATGCCTTTGTCCGTCTGCACGGTTTTGAGCGGGGTCACCGCGATATCAAGCGCACCGATGGATGCTGTCTTCGCATCGCCGGAATTATTGGTTTCAAGCGACTGCTGAACTGTTTTTGCCAAAAGGTCCTGTGCGGATTTTGCAATTTTTGCCGGGGCAGGGCCATATGTCACCAGTTCTTCGCTGTGATCTTCGCCGGAATTCCATGAACGGTCACGTTTGACATAAAAGCCGATCTCCGGCGCGTACCACCATTTGGTCGTCTGCATCCACCACTGTTTGTAATAGCGTGAACACTCGATAACATAGGTGTCAAACGTACCTGCGGGCACCTCGACCGTTTCAGTTGCGGGTACCGTGCAGGTCAGCCACTGGTCATATTCGTTTACTTTCCCGGTGACGGGATCGGTATTGGATGACCGGGTTGAAATACGAACGTGGTCGCCATATTCCAACGGCCAGATATCTTCCGAGCCAGCCTTGAGCGTCGTAGAACCGGATCGTTTCTGATCCTCTTCATCGGTGTAGGACCAGTCAAGGATCGGGCCGGTGAAATCGCGGGTCATTTCGAAAAGATAGTCACCGCCACCATTCCAGACGATCCGATCCCCCTTGATATCGGCGACATAAATGGCGCGTCCACCGTCATAGACAAAGGCATCGCCAATGCCAAATTCAGGCAAGGATGCGGGCGGAAGGGCCGGGCCGGTATTCTCGGTCTTTTCGGCATATTCGCCCAGACCGTCATTGAGGCTGTTTAATGAATCTTCGAAACTTTCAAGCGTTTGGCACGCTCCGAGCAATGAAAGGCTTAAAACGCAAGAAAGCGCCAAAAACGGGCGCTGGTAGTTCGGCAAATTCATTGTTCTGATCCTGCTTATTCATTTTGTCAGGTCGTTAACGTCCTGGTTCTTATTGCTTGGTTGTTACGGTTGAAAAAACACCGACAGCGACGAGGAGCCCCTCATCGCTGTCGATTTACTCAAAGCTTTTGTTTGGGCAGTGTGTCGTCAGAGCTGCCAAGGTCTGGCAGGTCGACGCCCGGGATCAGTCGGTAAACTGTTTCCCACTGGCCATCCTCTGTGCGGCAAGCCCGACCAAAGAACCCGTCGGGGCCACTTTCAACGCGGTCTGTCGGGAACGTGACGTGATATTCCCGGCAGAAACGCGTCCCCTGACGGAAGGTTCTGAGCGGTTCGATCTTGATGGTGCCGCCACTGTTTTCCGTTGCCCCCAGCGAGACCTGGCGAATATCGCCGCTCAGCGTTTCTTCCAGCGTCTTGCTGATTTGTTCATCAAGCAAAGGGTTGTTGACGGGCGAATAGGAAAACATTTGTGCATCGTTAGATACCAGGGTGCCAACAGCCGCATCACGGGTGTTTTCGTTAAACCAGTTGCCGCCAACAAACGCCAGCAGGACCGCGGCCGCCGCACCAATACCGGTCCAGATCGGCGTATTGTTGTTTGCAACGGTGCGCGGGCGCGCATCGACGTCGCTTTTGCTAACGAAGTGTTTTGCCGGTGTCTTTTTCTGATCAAGGATATCTTCGATGTCCTGAGACAGCTGGGGATAAACCCGATCTGCCAGAAGGCGTTCAGACTGATTGCGCAGAACGACCGTTTGTCCCGCCATGATATTGAACTGGCGGGTCATGGCCGGGCATTTGGCAATTCTGTCTTCCAGCTCGCGACATTCTGTCGGGGCCAGTTCGCCATCAATATAGGCGGACAGCAAAACGTAGTCGCGGTCTTCAAGTTGTTTGCTCATGACGAACCTCTGTAAATGCTGTCTTGGTCTCTTGTCTCGCCGTCATCATCATGCAGGGTTGCAAGTGTTCTTCTGGCTCTGGCGACGCGGCTCATGACCGTGCCGTCAGGAACGCCCAGAATGTCGCCGGCTTCGCGATAGCTGTATCCTTCGATCAGGACCAGTGTCAGGGCGGCGCGCTGTTCCTCGGCAAGGGACGCAAGTGCTGCCTGCAAAAACATTCTGTCGGTGCCACCGTGATTTATGCCTGGAACGGCACTGTCACGTGCATCTTCAAACGAAACCACATTTCCCTGGCGTTGATCGCGGCGCTTTTCGTCAATCCAGCTTGTCTGGATGATGCGGTAAAGCCAGCTATCAAGCCGTGTGCCTTGCTCGAACTGTTCGATCCGTTCAACCGCCTTTGCATATGCCGTTTGCACCAAATCCTCTGCCGCGACAGCATCGCGCGTCAGCGATCGCGCAAACCGCAATGCGCGCGGCAGAAGATCTGCAAGCTCTTGTCTTAAAGCAGTGTCCAAACTAGACGTCCCATTCATGATCGCAGGCGCAATTTTTCAGTCTTGTTGAACATATAACGACGGGGCCTTCGTGTTTCTTCCCTCGGCCGCGAAAAAAATATTGTGAAAAATAATTTCGACAGCCGGGAAGAAAATTCGAACCCCGTGCGTTGTCCTCCCAAATGAACGCGAAATTCACTGCAAGGAAGTGGAGCTGACAATGTTGACCAATAAGAAGAAAAGTCTGCGCAGCAGGATTACGACAGCGGGCATTCTCGGGTTTGGCGCCTTTGCGTTGGTGGTGACCCCCCTCTCGCTTGACCTTTCACAGTTTGACGTCGCAGGCAAAAGTGCCTTTGCGCAAGGTCAAGGTAATGGCGGCGGCAACGGCGGCGGTAATGGCAACGGCGGCGGTAATGGCGGCGGCAACGGTGGTGGTAACGGCGGTGGTAACGGCGGCGGCAACGGTGGTGGCAATGGCGGCCCCGGTGGCGGTAACGGAAATGATGGCCCTGGCGGCGGTAACGGTGGCGGCAATGGCGGCGGAAATGGCCGCAGCGGCCCGGACGGCCCGGGGAACAGTGGTAACGCCGGTGGTGGCAATGGCGGCGGCAAAGGTAATGGTGCCGAAGCACAAGGCAAAGGTGCAGCTGCGCGTTCCAATGCCAAGGGTCTGGGTATGCAGGCCGGGGGCGTTGGACGTGGTGCATCCTCTGCAAGAGAAGGTGTCACTGGTGAAAAAGGCATGCCGCCGGGTATTGCAAATGCACCGGGGCTTGCTGGGGCTTTGCCGCCGGGGATCCAGCGGGTGTTTGGCGCGCCGACCGGTCCGGATGTCGATCCGGATGTCGAACGCGACATTATTACCAAGGGCTGGAAAGAGCTGACCGGGCCTGGCGCAGGTGATGACAGTGATACGCCAGATGATGGCGAGCCGGATACCGGTGATACCGGGGATACGGGTGATACAGGCGACACAGGTGACACCGGTGACACTGGAGATACTGGAGATACGGGTGACACCACAGGTGAGACAGGTGACGCCGGAGATACAGGTGACACGGGTGGTGACACCGGTGACGGAGCAGATAGTGGTGACACCGCCGATACTGGTGACACTGCTGCTTAAGACATCCCAGTTCAAAGCAGCTGATCCTGCTTTGACCGCCGCGGCCTGAGCCTGGGCCGTAGCAACTTGCAGCCCCGCCTGGCCCCCCGCCGGCGGGGTTCTTTTTGTTCGAATTTCAGTATTGATAAAAGAAAACCCCTGCCGATTTTCCGACAGGGGTTTTCCTGATTGGCAAACTGCCGCTTGATCAGATGGATCAGGCCATTGCAGCTTTCAGACCTTCGTCCAGTTTGTCGAGGAACTGGTTGGTGGTCAGCCATTTCTGGTTCGGGCCGATCAGCAGTGCCAGATCCTTGGTCATGAAGCCGGCTTCGACAGTGTCGACGCAGACTTTCTCAAGGGTTTCAGCAAACTTGACGACTTCCGGGGTATCGTCGAATTCACCACGGTACTTAAGACCCTGGGACCAAGCAAAGATCGACGCAATCGGGTTGGTCGAGGTTTCTTTGCCCTGCTGGTGCTGACGATAGTGACGGGTCACGGTGCCGTGGGCGGCTTCTGCTTCGACGGTCTGCCCATCCGGGGTCATCAGAACAGAGGTCATCAGACCGAGCGAGCCAAAGCCCTGTGCAACGGTGTCGGACTGAACGTCGCCGTCATAGTTCTTACAAGCCCAAACGAAACCACCGTTCCATTTCATCGCACATGCAACCATGTCGTCGATCAGGCGGTGTTCGTAGGTGATGCCAGCTGCTTCGAACTTGTCTTTGAATTCTTCCTGGAAGACTTCTTCGAACAGGTCCTTGAAGCGGCCGTCATAGGCTTTCATGATGGTGTTCTTGGTCGACAGGTAAACCGGCCAACCGAGCGACAGACCATAGTTCATGCAAGCACGTGCAAAGCCCTTGATGCTGTCATCAAGGTTGTACATCGACATGGCAACGCCCGAAGACGGGAAGTCGAAGACTTCGTGTTCAATGGGCTCGCCGCCGTCTGCCGGCTGGAATTTGATGGTCAGTTTACCTGCGCCCGGAACCTTGAAGTCGGTCGCACGGTACTGGTCACCAAATGCGTGACGGCCGATAACGATCGGCTGGGTCCAACCCGGAACCAGACGCGGAACGTTCGAGCAGATGATCGGCTGACGGAAAACGGTACCGCCAATGATGTTACGGATGGTGCCGTTCGGCGACTTCCACATCTTTTTCAGGCCGAATTCTTCAACGCGCTGCTCATCGGGGGTGATGGTCGCGCATTTAACACCAACGCGGTGTTCCTTGATGGCATTTGCTGCATCAATGGTGATCTGGTCGTCGGTCTCGTCACGTTTCTGAACCGAAAGATCGTAGTATTTCAGGTCAATGTCGAGATACGGCAGGATCAGTTTGTTTTTGATGAAGTCCCAGATGATCCGGGTCATCTCATCGCCATCAAGCTCGACGACTGGATTCTTAACTTTAATCTTGCTCATAGAATACTCCCTTGCTGGCCGCGGCCGACATGCAGCGCGGCTGCCATTCAAGATGGTTAAATCTCTGTCTTCCGGCGCGCGAGGGAGCGCCCTGGCCGCGTCGGGAGCCCGCAACATACAGGAAGCCACCAGAAAATCAAAGAGGGCTGGAATACAACAATGTGATGAGGGCTGCAAAACCCGGAAATCCGGGCATTTCGATCAGGTGAATTGGCGATTTTTGTTGCCAAAAAGATCAATAATCCTGATCGTTTAGGCGAATTTGACGACAAGTTCGAAAAAACTGTCTATCGGCCTCGCAGAGTTGATTTTTCTGATCCTGATCAATGACCAGTTGATCCGTTAGCCGATATTGTGACCGTATTGCCGGTGGATGGGGGAGACTCCGATTTCCGGGGCGCCATCAAAGGGGAACTGTCATGAACTTGGCAAGTGAAAACATCATTGTCCTGATCATCTGCGTTGTCGGCTTTTGCCTGCTTGGTTTCGGCTTTACCAATCGTGATCGCAACTGGGGTGTTGCGATGATGTGGGTTGGCGTTCTGACCATGCTGGGACCGATTGCCTGGCGGCTGTTGACGCTGTTTGCGTAACAGGCTTTGCCTGGGTGTGCCAAACGGGGCAGGGGATGTTATTCGCCAAGTCGCAGCATGGATTGCGGGCCTCAACGGCTAACTCAGGAAGTCATTTTTTCCGGATCTAGCCCGTGGCCACGCAGGAACATATCGACCGCTGCAATCACATGGCTGCGCAGATCTTTTTCCTGCGGTTCCCAATCGATATAGGACATTTGCCGGATATCGTAGTCCGCCTTGATCAGGCTGGAAAAGAACACCGCAGCTTGCCACGGATTGCCTTTGGGAAAGTTGCCCTCGTCCATCTGACGTTCGAAATAAGACGCAATGTATCGACGCCCCGTCATCAGTCCGCTTTCATAAAAGACCTTTCCCAGTTTCGGGAAGCGGGGCACTTCGGCCAGAAACAGGCGCATATACCGGATGGTGTCGGGCATGGTCAGAAGCGTCATCAGCGTTTCGCCGTAATGGATCAGGGCCGCGCGGAGCGGCAAGTCCGACATTTCAAGGTCGCTCATGACGGATGTGATTCGCCCGGTGCAATCGCGAATGACGGCTTCGAACACGCCATCCTTATTCCCGAACAGCTCATAGATCGTTCGGCGTGATCCGCCGGCCTCGGCCGTGATCATTTCAAGCGTCGTGCCTGCAAGTCCATGTTCGCAAAACAATTCCCGCGCCGTTGCGATGATAGCTTCGCGGCGTTTTACGGTTCTGGGATCAATCTTCTTGGTGTCTTGCACAGGGGATTCCGATTCCGGACTTGACGTTTGGTACTGAGTAGTACCATAAATAGACAAATGGTACTGATCAATACCAAAAGGAAAAATCAGGCAATGAGTGTGAAAAAGATCATTCTGCCCCTGATCGCAGCGGCGATTATTGGTGGCGGTGGATATTACGGGTTCTATTGGGTGACCGAAGGTCAGTACCATGAAAGTACCGACAATGCGTATCTTCAGGCCGATGAGGTCGCGGTATCGCCCAAGGTGTCCGGCTATGTCGGGGATTTGCGGGTGGCCGAAAACCAGCCGGTGCGCAAAGGTGATTTGCTTCTGACCATCCGGGATGAGGACTTCCGCCTTGAACTGGCCAAGGCCGAGGCGGCCCTTGAGGCACACCGGTCGGCTGTCGGCACCATGGAACAACAGATTACCCTTCAGGAAGCTGCAATCAATCAGGCCGCGGCCAATGTTGATATCGCGCGGGTCGAACTGGAACGCACCAGCGATGATTTCAAGCGCTATGACGATCTGGTCAAAAAGGGTGCGGCCAGCCGCCAGAAATTCGATTACGCCAAGGCCGATCGTCAAACCGCGCAGGCGGAGGTGGCGGCTGCCAACGCGACATTAGCCGTCGAAAAGGGTCGTCTTGGTGTTCTGCGCGCCCAGAAGATCGAGGCGGAGCGGGCTGTAAAACAGGCCGAAGCCGCACGTGATCTGGCGCAACAGGCGCTTGATGATACCAGGATTTTTGCGCCGTTTGATGGCGTGGTTGGGAACCGGTCGGTTCAGACCGGTGCATTGGTCCAGCCGGGTGAACAGCTTTTGGTGCTGGTGCCTTTGCCGGGTACCTATATCGTGGCCAATTTCAAGGAAACCCAGATCAGCCACATGGCACCGGGGCAGAAGGTTGCGGTTGAAGTTGATGCCTTCCCGGATGCCGAGATTGTTGGCCATATTGCAAGTTTTGCCCCGGCAACCGGTGCGCAATTCAGTCTGCTGCCCCCGGAAAATGCCACCGGAAACTTCACCAAAATTACCCAGCGTGTACCGGTTCGGATCGAACTTGATGACAGCAAATGGGCCAAGGCATTGCGACCGGGGCTTTCGGTGGTGGTCAATGTTGATACCCGCAATGCCAGTGGCGAAGAAGAAATCGCCGGTGTTGGTCTTGCGCAAGGGATCGTCCCGACGGCGGAACTTTCGGAGCTTAACTGATGGCAGCCGTCAGCCCGACAACAGCGCCGCAATCCGAAACGCGCCCGATGGAAACCGCCCAGTTTGTTGGCTGGGTGGCGATGGTTGTCGGCATGTTTCTGGCGATCCTTGATATTCAGATTGTCGCCAGTTCGCTTGAAAACATTCAGGCGGGATTATCGGCAAGCCCCGATGAGATCGGCTGGGTTCAGACCAGTTATCTGATTGCCGAGGTGGTCATGATCCCGCTTTCGGGCTTCCTTTCGCGCCTGATGTCAACGCGTTGGCTGTTCGTGATTTCTGCAATTGGCTTTACCGTGATGTCGGTGGCGTCCGCCTTTGCCTGGTCGATTGAAAGCATGATCTGGTTTCGCGCCATGCAGGGCTTTTTGGGCGGGGCGATGATCCCGACCGTGTTTGCCACGACCTATATCATTTTCCCGCCTGACAAACGCAATGCCGCCTCGGTGATGACCGGGTTGATTGCGACCATGGCACCGACCATCGGTCCGACCCTTGGCGGGTTTTTGACGCAATCACTGTCCTGGCACTGGTTGTTTTTGATCAACGTTATTCCGGGATTGATGATTGCCGCCGTTGTTGCCATGACGCTGCGTGTTGATCGCGGGGATATCGGCCTGCTTAAGGGATTTGATCTGCGCGGGCTTTTGTCGATGGCGGTGTTTTTGGGCAGCCTTGAATATGTCCTTGATGAAGGGCCCAAGGATGACTGGTTTGATGAAACTGCAATCGTTTACGGCACGATCACATGCGCCATTGCCGGGATCTATTTCTTCTGGCGGATGTTTACCTATGACAAGCCGATTGTGGATCTGAAATCCTTTGCCGATCGCAACTTCACCATGGGCTGCGTGTTCAGCTTTACGCTGGGTGTCGGGCTTTATGGCAGTGTTTATCTGATGCCGCTGATGCTGGGACGCGTGCGCGGTTATGACAGTCTTGAAATCGGGATTGTTATGGCCGTCACCGGTATTACTCAGTTTCTGTCCGCCCCGATTGCCGGGAAGATGACGGCGAAATATCCGCCGCGCGTGGTGCTGGGCATCGGGCTTGCGTTGTTTGCCACCGGTCTTGCCATGCATGGTTTTAACACCAGCGAAGTTTCGTTTAACGAGCTGATTTGGCCGCAGGTTGTGCGTGGTGCAGCACTGATGTTTTGCATGTTGCCGGTGACCAATCTGGCGCTGGGCACCTTGCCACCCGAAAAGATCAAAAATGCCAGCGGGCTTTATAACCTGATGCGGAACCTTGGCGGGGCGATTGGCATGGCGGCGATCAATACGCTGCTTGATAAGCGGATCGATTATCATTTCTCGATCCTGTCTGATCACATCAATCCGGCCAGCACGGCGTTCAAGGATTATCTTGCCACACTTACCGCACGGTTTAGCGAGATGGGCCTTGCCGATCCGCATGCCGCAGCAATGAAATTCATCGTCAATATCGTCAACCGTGAAGCCTCAATCATATCGTTCAACGATGTCTATCTGGCGATGGCGGCAGCCTTCCTGATTGCCTTCCTTTTACTGCCACTTGCCAAGCCGCCGCGTGCTGAGCCAGGCGTGGATACCGCGCATTAAAGGTTATTGAACAGGCGCGCCAAGGACACAAGAACAAGGTCGCACACAGTTCCCCCCGACCCCGGCAAGCATATGCTTGCGTGCGACCTTACCGGCCCCTGCATCGCAGGGGCCGGTTCCTTATGGCGATGGGTATGTGTGTCCTATTTCACAAACAAGTTATTCAACCCAAAGTTTTTATGGGGTACTATCAGTACCTCAAAGCAAGCCTCACAGGTTTACGCGCAACCCGGGTTTCGTGCGATGTGCCTTCATTGGATCCCCCGGAAATTCTCTTGCCGACATTGCTTGTGAAAGCGCGAAGGATAGGAGCAGATAATGAAGACGTTTCTGGTAGCGGCGGTGGCGGCGATTTCCCTGAATTTCATCTGGTCTCCAGCATCTGCGCAGGACGCGGAAAGGCCCAATATCCTTGTTATCTGGGGCGATGACATCGGGTGGCAGAACCTGTCTTCCTATGGGCTTGGCACCATGGGTTACACGACCCCCAATATTGACCGGATCGCCAATGAAGGCATTCGGTTTACCGACCACTATGCACAACCGAGCTGCACGGCCGGGCGTGCGGCCTTTATTACCGGGCAATATCCGATCCGGTCCGGCATGACGACGGTTGGCCAACCGGGCGCGGTCCTTGGCCTGCAAAAAGAAAGCCCGACACTGGCGGAGCTTCTGAAAGAAGAGGGCTATCGCACCGGGCAGTTTGGCAAGAACCATCTGGGCGACCGCAACGAACATTTGCCAACGGTCCATGGCTTTGACGAGTTCTTTGGCAATCTTTATCACCTCAACACGCAGGAAGAAGCCGAGCAGCGTGATTATCAACGCTTTGCCGAACAGTTCGCCGGATCGCTTGAGGAATATGACGCGCGCTTTGGCACCCGTGGGGTGTTACACAGCTTTGCCACCGAAGAGGACAACGGTACGGTCGATCCGCGCTTTGGCCGGGTTGGCAAACAGATCATTCAGGATACCGGTCCACTCACCCAGGAACGGATGAAAGATTTTGACGGGGCGGAAATCATCCCGGCCGCGATCAATTTCATGACCGCTGCCAAGGACGCCAACGAGCCATTCTTTGTCTGGCTTAATACCAGCCGCATGCACCTTTACACCCGCCTGAATGACCAGTGGCGTTACGCCGCCGAGGAATATACATCCGAGGCCGATTATCACGGCAGCGGCATGTTGCAGCATGACCATGATATCGGCGGTGTGCTTGATTGGCTTGATGCGCAGGGTTTGGCCGAAAACACCATCGTCTGGTATTCGACCGATAATGGGCCTGAGCATGCATCCTGGCCGCACGGCGCGACCACTCCGTTCCGCGGCGAGAAAATGACCACCTATGAAGGTGGTGTGCGGGTGCCATCCATGATCCGCTGGCCGGGCAAACTGCCCGAAGACAAAATACTGAACGGTATTCAGGGCCATCAGGACATGTTCACATCCCTTGCCGTTGCTGCGGGGATTGATGATCCTGCCGAACGTGTGATGGAAGAAAAAAACCAGTATATCGATGGGGTGAACAACCTGCCTTACTGGCAGGGCGAAACAGACCAGTCGGCACGCGATCACATCTTCTATTATTTCGAAAGCCAACTGACGGCTGTGCGTGTCGGTCCTTGGAAAATGCACTTCGCGCTTAAGGAAGATTACTACGACAACATGACGCCGCGGAACTTCCCGATGATCTTCAATCTGCGGATGGATCCGTTTGAAAGCTACAGCAGCATTGATTCCTATGGTCACCTTGCACAGAAGGTTTCGTGGTTGATGCAGCCCGTGAGCGTTCTGGTGACCCAGCATCTTCAAACGCTTGGTGAATATCCGCCTGTGCAGGGCGGGGCCTCGTTTGACATGTCGAACATGGTGCAGGATTTCCTTGCCAAGGGACGCCAATAGGATGAAGGGACTGACGGTTTTTGGGAGATATATTTGGCCGGACAATCTCTCGATCCTGTCTTTGGCGGTCGCAGGCCTTTTGGGGGTACCCGCCGCCCTTGCGGCAGACCTGCCTGAGTTTGTCGAACTTTCGGGTGGCACCTTCCTGATGGGGGAAGACCGCATTTATCGGGAAGAAACCGAAATCCATCAGGTGACGGTTTCGCCCTTTGCGATCAGCCGAACCGAAATCACCAATGCGCAGTTTCGCGAATTTGTCGAAGAAACCGGATATGTGACGTCCGTGGAAAAGCCGCTTGATCCGGCGGACTATCCCGGTGTGCCCGAGGAACTGCTTCAACCCGGATCAATGGTTTTTGCCCAACCCGCAGGTGCTGTGGATATGGGGGATATCGGAAACTGGTGGCGGTATGTCGCCGGGGCAAACTGGCAACATCCAACCGGACCCGAAAGCAACATCGATGGCCTTGATGATCATCCGGTAACACAGGTGTCCATCGAAGATGCGCGTGCCTATGCCAAATGGGCCGGTGGCAGGCTTGCGACCGAAGCAGAATGGGAATTTGCCGCGCGCGGTGGCTTGTCGCGAAAGGCCTATGTCTGGGGCGACACATATGACCCTGCCCAAGGCTGGAAAGCCAATAGCTGGCAGGGGCAGTTTCCGACAGACGATCTGGCTGATGACGGTTATCACGGAACCGCACCCGTCGGTAAATTTACGGCAAATGGTTATGGTCTTTACGACATGGCCGGAAATGTCTGGGAACATGTCAACGACTGGTGGGTGCCGGGCCATCCTAACACTGCCCAGACGGACCCAAGCGGCCCGCCGATGAAACTTGCCGTACGTTTTGCCAGCAGCGCAACCGGCCCGATGACCGTTGTGAAAGGCGGATCATGGTTATGTGCGCCAAATTTCTGCCTGCGTTATCGCCCGGCAGCCCGACAACCGGCCGAGGGGCATATCGGTTCCAACCATATCGGATTTCGCATCGTCAGGGATATCCAATGATCCTCCCTTTCTCCTGACGGCGGATTGGCTGTCAGGAAATGCTGTTTGATCTGTGCATCGGTTGTCGCCGCGACATGCGCCCCATCAACGGAGAAAGGAACAGACCATGCCTTTCGTAAGGTTTCTAAAATTTTGCGTCCGCCAGCGGGTCTTTGCCGGTGCTGCCGGGGTTGCCATCATGTTGATGCAGGTCCCGGCGGTTGCGCAAAGTGACAATTCCGATCTTGCCAAACAGTTGGCCAATCCGGTGGCCAATCTGATCAGCGTCCCGTTCCAGGGCAATTATGACAGCGGGTATGGATCGGCAGACGGGGAAAAATACCTGATCAATGTGCAACCGGTCATGCCGATGCGCCTGAATGATGACTGGAACCTGATTTCGCGCACCATTTTGCCGTTGGTGCATCAGAACGATGTCAACGGCAACAGTGGCACGGATACCGGCATTGGCGATACGGTTCAAAGCTTCTTCTTCTCGCCGGTTGAACCCACCGAAAGTGGTCTGATCTGGGGTGTTGGTCCGGCACTGTTATTGCCGACAGCCAGTGAAAGCAGTCTTGGCGTTGATCAATGGGGTGCTGGCCCGACGGCTGTCGGTTTGTTCGCCGATGGTCCGTGGACCTATGGCATGTTGACCAATCATATCTGGGGCGCGGACGAGGGGTCTGCTGCCTCGGCGACCAACGCCAGTTTTTTCCAGCCGTTTATCAATTACACCACGCAGAATGCCTGGACTTTCGCGCTGAATACCGAAAGTACCTATAACTGGACGGCCGAACAATGGTCGGTGCCGGTCAATGGCATCGTTTCCAAGCTGACCAGCATCGGCGATCAGAAAATCAGTGTCGGGGCAGGTGTACGTTATTGGGTGGATAGCCCGGATGCGGGGCCGGATGGGTGGGGCGCGCGACTGATTTTGACATTCCTGTTTCCAAAATAACTGGTGGATATCAACACAGCTTTGGGACCGCTTTGAACAGCATAAATGCTATGGGGAAATAGTCGGATCAAACCGACAGGTGCTGGGCGTACAACTTCGATACCATGATGGGGGATGATATGGGACGGTCAGTTGTTGGCCAGTTTGCTGGTCATTGGGCGATTGCGGGTGTTGGGGCGTTATTTGCAACGGCGTCGCTGTCTGAGGCGCGGGCGGCCAATTGCGCCGCAGATGGTGGGCTGATCTTTGTCGGGAAAACAGCCGATAATTCCAATTCAGTGTGGTTGTCAGGCACCAGTTCCGGGGCGTTTCGCCTTGATGCACAAGGGGCAACCAAGGATAGCTGGAACCAGGCGCGGCGCGGGTTGCATCTGACCCTGTCTGATGTTGTATCGACCGGTAATGGCGGCACGCACCATCTTTATGACAATAGCGGTGGGGGCTGTCTGCTTGATAGCCAGAACCAGAAAGGCGGCGTGAACCTGCCACCCATCGGTCGGTTGTTTCCTGATTTTCTGACACCCGAGGTGCCGACGGTTGTTGATCCGCCCGTGGCGATCAAGCCCCCGATCGGGATTTTGCCGCCCCAAACGATCACACCGGAAATCCCCATCGCCGTGATCCCGCCAATCGGTATCCTGCCGCCGACCGGCATCACGCCCGAGGTCCCGATTGCCGTCAAACCGCCCATCGGCATTTTGCCACCCGATCTGATTACGCCGGAACTGCCGATTGGTGTAACGCCCCCCATTGGCACCTTGCCGCCAACCGGGATTACCCCGGAACTTCCCATCGACACAAAACCACCCATCGGTGTGCTGCCACCGGAGCCGATCACGCCGGAGCGCCCGATTGGTGTCACACCCCCAATCGGCACGTTGCCGCCAACCGGGATCACCCCGGAACTTCCCATCGGCACAAAACCACCCATCGGGGTGCTGCCCCCGGAACCAATTACGCCTGAGGTTCCAGCCATCACCCCGCCATCGCCAAACGTGCCCGAAACAGTTGCCAATGCGCAGCTTTCAAAGCGCCCTGACGCATATCTTGCGGATAGTACCTGTGCGATCCTTGAAGGGAATGGATACCTGTATCTCGATGAAAGCGGGGCGATCTTTACCGCACCCTGCACCTTGGTCCGTCAGGGCGGGTATGAGGGGATCACGGTGGCATCCTTGCTTGAACAGTCGGACGTGCCATTGACGCCGGGGCGTGATTTCATTCGTGAACCCTTGTGGAACTTCTGGTCGGAAACGCGCGGGTTTTATGCCGAGGACCGTCGACATAATCTTGATACCGAAGGTTACAGCGGTTCGTTCCTGTTCGGGGTTGATCGCGAAATTGCCGAGGATACGGTTGCCGGTATTTCTGCGTCATTTGAAACCAGCGGGTCTGATGGATATGACGGCGGGCTGGAAACTGCGGCCTATGGCTTTTCGGTCGGGCCGTATTTTGCCCATCGGCTGTCGCCACAATGGGCGGTGCAGGGATCGCTTGGCTATATGTTGTTGCAAAACGATCTTGAGGTTGTCGTTCTTGAAGGGAATTACTTTTCCCATCAACTTTCCGCCGCGGCTGCAATCAACGGGCAGTATCGTTACGAAGAATGGTTCTTGCGCCCGCGCCTTGGTCTTTCCTATGCCGAAACCTTTGTCGAGGACTATGATCTGAGCGGTACGATCAACACCACCCCGGTGACGGTCAATATCGGCTCGGATCATTTTGGCTATGGTTCAGCGGAACTGTCAGGCGAGGCCAGCCGGTATGTCGATCTTGGCGATGACCTTTTGGGAATGCCCTATGGCGAGCTTGGGCTGCACATCGCACTTGATCGCCCCAATGACGGCAAGATCCTGTCGGGTGATCTGCGACTTGAAGACACATCGCCCGTGACCGGCACCATCCGCGGCGGGATGCGGTTTTTCTATGAGGACCGGATCGCCTTTGACGTCGGGGCCGGATATCTCAGTATCGGGCAGAACGGGCTTGATATCTGGGAGGCAAAGGCACGGGTATCCTTTGCCTTTTGACGGTGACAAAAAATGCCCGCCACCCAACGCAGGGTGACGGGCACCGGATCAACTTGATATTGCGCGCGGATGCAATATCAGTTGGCAATCATCGCGGCCGGTTTTGGCGTGTCCGTGCTGCTGACTGGAAGGATCGGGTAGGTGACCTGCGGTTCCTGACCTGTCAGGGTTTGAAGGAAGGCGGTGATTGCCTTGACTTCATCCTCAGACAGCTCGGTGCCAAGTTGTGAACTGCTCATGATCGCAACCGCCTGTTCCAGATCCCAGACCTTGCCGGAATGGAAATATGGTGCGGTAAGCGCGATATTACGCAGCGGACCGGCACGGAACACATAGTCATCACTTGCGGTCTGGGTAACTGCAAAGCGGCCCTTGTCATCAGGCGGCAGGACTTCGGAGCCCGGCTTTTCAACAACACCGAACGGATAATAACCCGTACCGCCGACATTCACCCCGTTGTGGCAGGATGCACAGCCGGTATCGATGAACAGTTCCAGACCGGTCATCTCGGTTTCGGTCATGATGGTGTCGTTGCCTTCAAGGAACTGGTCAAACCGGGAGGCCGGGGTGATCAGGGTTGCCTCGAATGCCTCGATCGCCTTTGCCATGTTGTCAAAGGTCACCGGATCATCTTCGCCCGGGAATGCCGTTTTGAAATGGTCGACATATTCCGGGATGGATTTTAGCACGGTCACGACACGTTCCGGCGTGCTGGCCATTTCAACACCGGCCTGAACCGGGCCTTTGGCCTGTGCCTTAAGATCCTCGGCGCGGCCATCCCAGAACTGGGCTTCGTTGAAGACGGCGTTCAGAACGGTTGGTGCGTTGCGCGGGCCTTTCTGCCAGCCATGTCCGATGGAGGTTTCCAGATTGTCGTCCCCGCCCATGCCAAGGTTGTGGCAGGTGTTGCACGAAATGATCGCACTGGCCGACAGACGCGGTTCAAAGAACAGCATCTTGCCCAGTTCGACCTTTTCACGGGTGACGGCATTGCCTTCGATGGCGGGAACCATCGACGGAATGACTTCGAAATAGTCCAGCGCACTTTCACGAAGTTCGGCTGGTTCTGCCGCGATTGCCGCACCGCCAAGGGCACATGCCGCAACGGTGGACAGAAGGGCTTTGGAAAACAGGCGTCGGGATGTCATTTCTCTCTCCCATTTTTGGTGGTTCGGGTACTAGACCAAAAACGGGGTTGTAAAACCGTGACATACATCAACTTGTTAATTAAATAACGTTTTATATCAATGGTTTAAATTGAATTTCAATAATGAGAATTCGCAAATGTGCCTTGGCGATCCGTGCGGGCACAAAGAAAACGCCCGGGTGGGAGGCCCGGGCGTTTCAGCCTTTCGGGGGGACACCGAAAGGCGCAAGATGCCGGGGGACATAGCGACCGGGGAAGGTCATATGTTCTCTCCGATGGAGGGGAGAGATGCATCCTGCAGGGAGATCGTGGTCTTGTCTTCTTTGGTCAGGTCGTGCTTTGGGTTGCAGGCGTACTTGCCGTTGCAGCAAGCCGTTTGGTCTTTGCGGCGTGACGGTGTTTTGAAGCTGTTATCTGGATAATCCCGATCATCACCAAAAGGGAAGAGATCCAGAACACACTGTCATGAGTTGGAGTCGGTGTGAGGTCGAATTTGGCGGCCAGCATCTCAAGGCCCAAAAGGACAAAGGGCAGGATGCTTGTCGACAGGATGTATTTCTCGACCCCGGCAATCTTGATGGATCGAAGGGTTAAAACCATTGCCGGCCCACGGAACAGAATGCCGATCAGAAGTCCGGCAATCAGGGTTTCGGTGCCAAACAGCCCATCGGTCGAGATATAGGGGATTGCAACCGGATTTATGAATTCGACCACCGGCGGAGCAATCAAAAAGACCGAGGCCGTAATCAACAACAACACCCCGGTAAAGCGCAGATGCGCCCAGGTGTCCTTGTCCTGATTATCAGGATGAAGTTCCGCCAGAACCGAGGACGAAATTGCCGTGACTTCGGATGCCAGCATCAAAAGCACGGCCGGGTTGGCGAACCCGCCGGGCAAATGCCAGGCCAGCCACAGGGCGCCGGATATCAGGATCGCATGGCCAAGCCATTCCGAACGCCCCGGTGCGCGCCCAAGGATAAAGGTCGCGGCAAGGGCTGCCATCGGCATGCCGGTTTGCGACAAAATGCCGCTTTCAGGTGCGCTGATATATAAAAGGGATGCCGTCCAACTGACCCCGGTCAATACACGCAGGAACCCATAGGCCCAGTTGATCGGAAGGGCAAATTGCCGCCACGGAATGCGGCGCCCCGGTGCAAGAAGGACAAGCGCCATCCCGCCAAAGACAAGCTGCCAGCAGGTCATGGCATAGGCATCAACCGCAAAGCTGGTCAGCGCAATGCGGTTGCTGACCAACATCAGGGCCCAGACGAGTGTGGTGCTAAAAAGCAGGAGCAATACGGGCATATGAAGATTTTTTAAAAGTTATGATCTTCGGCCATGTTGCACCAAACACGACAAAAGCGCGACAGGAATTTGGGTATCAATATCTGAATTTATTTCATGAAAACAAAAGTGTGGTTCTCAGTTGTTTGGAAAGGCCGCGCGCAGATCGCACTTATTGGTCAGACAGGATCCATCCAGCGGCCTTTTCGGCAATCATCAGGGTCGGCGAATTGGTGTTGCCGCTGGTGATTTCGGGCATCACGGACGCATCGACAACGCGCAGGCCCGCAACGCCCTTAAGGCGCAAATGCGGGTCAAGAACGGCCGATGTGTCATCCTTGCGGCCCATCTTGACGGTGCCGACCGGGTGGAAAATGGTCGTGGCGATATCGCCGGCCAGCTTGGCGAGCTCTTCATCGCTTTGATATTGCACGCCCGGTTTGAATTCGTCGGGCTGGTACTTTGCCATGGCCGGTTGCGACATGATGTCGCGGACCTGTCGCAAACTCTCGGCGGCGACTTTGCGGTCTTCATCGGTGTCAAGGTAATTGGGCGCAATTTGCGGCGCGTCGCGAAAATCAGCAGACTTGATCTGAATACTGCCGCGGCTGGTCGGGTTCAGATTACAGACCGACACCGTAACCGCGGGAAAGTCATGAAGATCACCGCCAAAGGCCTCAAGGCTCAGCGGCTGGACGTGATATTCAAGATTTGAATATTGCCGCGATGGATCGGATCTTGTGAAGGCGCCCAATTGGCTGGGGGCCATGCTCATCGGGCCGGAACGGCTGAGCAAATATTGCAGGCCGATTTGCGCCTTGCCGATCAGGCTGTTGGCAAGGGTGTTGAGCGTGCGCGCCCCATGCACCTTATAGATCGCCCGAATTTGCAAATGGTCTTGCAGGTTCTGTCCGACGCCGGGCGCATCAAGCACGACGTCGATCCCATGCTGCTTAAGGAGTGCTGCCGGACCAATGCCAGACAGTTGCAGGATTTGCGGCGTGTTCACAGCCCCGGCAGACAGCACGACTTCCTTGCTGGCAGTGACGCCAATTGAGGTACCCGCCTTGTTGACGATTGCCCCGGTGCACACCGTTTGGACATCTTTATTGGTCGCAAAGGTCAGTTTTTCGACCTGTGCCTCGGTCCAGACTGTCAGGTTCTGGCGCGACTTGATCGGGCGGATAAAGGCCTTTGACGTGTTCCAGCGCCAGCCGGACCGTTGGTTGACTTCAAAGTATCCGATGCCGGTATTATCACCATCGTTGAAATCATCGGTTGGCTCGATCCCGGTTTGACCGGCAGCCTCGATGAAGCTGTCAAGAATGTCCCAGCGAAGCCGTTGTTTTTCAATGCGCCATTCGCCGCCATGACCATGCATCTCGGAGAACGGTTTGCCACTTTGTGTGTCGGGCGTGTTGCCATTATCAAGCTTGTAATGATCTTCATGGCGCTTGAAATCGGCGAGGGAATGCTGCCAATCCCAGGCTTCTTCGCCGGTGATCCTGGCCCAGTTGTCATAGTCACGGGCCTGACCGCGCATATAGATCATGCCGTTGATCGACGAACACCCACCCAACGCCTTGCCGCGCGGATAGCGCAAGACGCGGCCGTTCAGGCCCTTGTCCGGTTCGGTCTGATACATCCAGTCGGTGCGCGGATTGCCAATACAATAAAGATAGCCAACCGGGATGTGTATCCATGCATAGTTATCTGCCTTGCCAGCCTCAAGCAGCAGCACCTTGTTCTTGGCATCAGCACTCAGCCGATTGGCAAGCAGACTACCGGCAGAACCGGCTCCGATGATCACATAGTCGAAGTTTTCTGTGGTTGTCATCGTTGTGACGCGCCTTCCCTGTTGGTTTCTATCGGTTTGGTCGTCGACCTAAAGGGCCGCGCAACCAAAGGCCTGCAAAGGCAATTCCGACGGCCGCTTGTTCTTTTGATCTGCAAGCGGTCTTCATTTGGTGCGAACACCGAATGTGTATTAAGCGGGCAAGCGTCGAATAAATCTAATGACAAAATCCGAATAGCAATATTAGTGTTATTTATATGACTCGTTTTTCGAACATCAACATGTTGCTGGCTTTTGTCACCGTCGCGCGCGAGGGAAGCGTTTCGCGTGCCGCATCGGTGCTTAACCTGACGCAACCGGCGATCAGTCACCAGATCAAGCGTCTTGGTGAGGAAACCGGCATTTCGCTTTTCAAGCGGACCTCGACCGGCCTGCAAATCACGCCCGACGGGCAGGCGATGCTCAAAAAGGCTGAGCTTGTCCTGGATGCGATGGACGAGTTTCGTCGTAGTGCGCGCAAGCGTGCCGGGCGTGTGGGGGGGAAGCTTCGGATCGGAACCATCGTTGATCCGGAATTCATCCGTCTTGGCCGGATGCTAAGCCAGATGCGCATTGATTACCCCGATATCGAAACGGAACTGGTCCATGGCGTTAGTGGCGAGATGCTGACACGGGTCTGCCGCAATCAGATCGATGCCGGGTTTTACCTGAGCGGGCCGGATGTCGATGGTGATATTGCCGCCATCTCGACCGAAGAAATCCACGCGATTAAGCTTGCCGATTTTAATTATCGGGTGATCGCCCCGGTCGGTTGGGAAAACGCGGTCGCAAACGCCGACTGGACGACACTGGCAAAGCTTCCTTGGATCGGCACGACGGACGCATCGGTTCATTCCCGGTTGCTGAGGCGGATTTTTGATCAGTATGATTGCACGCAAAATTGCGTCGCGCGCGTTGATCAGGAAGCCTCGATGCTCGAAATGGTCCGATCCGGTGTGGGGTTAAGCTTGTGCCGTGATTCCATCGCGCTGCATGAAAAGCAGACCTTCGGCCTCGCCGTGTGCAACACCGTTTCCATTCCGGCCTGCCTGAGCCTGATCACAACCGAACGGCGCAAGGAACTGCCGATGATATCGGCCTTGTTTGAGGTTCTTGAAGCGACCTGGTGAAATGCTGTTTGCGTGTTGACGGCTTAACACACCATCGCCAGGGCCGGGTTGGGAAAGCGTCGACGCATCGTTACGGCATAGAATGTCTCGACAATGTCGGGCAGAACCTGTGCCTCAATCAACTCACCACGGGCAATTTCGTCTTTGACAACGATCGGCGGAATAACGGCCAGTCCGGCCCCTTCACGGGCCAAAAGGCGCATCATTGCCATATCGTCAATCTCGGCGGCGATTTGCGGCACAATATCAAGACGGTCACACAATGCGTCAAATCCCATGCGCATGCCGCTCGATGAGGATGGCAAGATCAGCGGCACAGTGCGCAAAAGGTCTTCAAGCTTGTCATTGGCGGTACATAACTTTGGTGTGCCGATCAAGCCGACCGGCTGGGTATCAATCGTTTTGACAACAAATCCTGACAGGGCATCGGAATCTGGCGGTTGGTTGGTCAGCACGACATCGAGTTGATGCGCGGTCAGGGCGTTCAAAAGTTCGGCCGAACTGCCGGACCGCAAAATCAGTTCAATGTCGGTGTTGCCCAGAACCGGGGCCAGAAAGGACAGCTGAAAGTTACGCGACAATGTCGAAATCGCCCCAATCCGCAAAGCCCGGCGTGCGACGCCCGATTGTTTCAGCGTGTTGATCAATTCACGCCCGGCAGAAAAAATTGCGTCCGCATGATCAAGCGCGATGCGGCCGGCCTCGGTCAGGATCAGGGACCGTCCACGGCGTTCAAATAATTGCTGCCCCAAACGTTCTTCCAGCTGTTTGATCTGACTGGAAAGCGCCGATTGCGAAACATGCAGCTTTTCCGCCGCCCGGGTCAGGTGGCCTTCATGGGCAACAACATGGAAATAACGCAGGTGATGATAATTCAGCTCGGCCATATCGTTCACATAAACAGAACAAAACAATAGAATCTATATATTTTAATTTACCATGGCTTTGACCCTATTGTCTGCGGAAATCGAGCGGATTGGAGATAACCATTGGTTTTCGCATCTTTTTTGCCAGTTCTGACCATTGCCTGCCTGCTGGCGGCCGGTTTGACGGGGTTTAGCAGTACCCAACGCCTGTCGCGCGGTCATGAACGCCTGATCAAGGGGCTATCCCTTGCGGGGCTGGCAAGTGCGGTTGCCACGGCAGTCGTTCTGATAACTGGCGGTGACATGCGTGCGGTGGTGCCGATAGTGGGTCCGATCCGGTTTGAACTGATGATCGATATTGTCAGCGTCACCATGCTCTGCCTTGTGGCGTTTCTGGCATGGGTCATTTTGACGTATTCCATCAGCTATCTTCGTGCCGAAGACGGTCAGGGAAAATTTGTCGGGTATCTTGGTTTGTCACTGGCAAGTGTCACAGCCTTTGTCCAGTCGGCCAACCTGATCCAGCTGGCGATCTTCTGGGTGACCACCAGTTTTCTTCTGCATCGGTTGTTGCTGTTTTATGCCGACCGCAAGGCCGCCAAGCGGGCCCAGCGCAAGAAATTCGTCATTGCGCGGTTGGGGGATGCTGCCCTGATCAGTGCGATTTTTCTGACGTATCTTCAGTTCGGGACGTTCGATATTTCCGAAATCAGCCAAGCTGTGCGGGCTATTGGCTTTGATGGTTCGGTTGCGTGGATTGTCGGCCTGATCGGGATTGCCGCGATGATGAAATCTGCGCAGTTTCCGACCCATACCTGGATTGTCGAGGTGATGGAAACCCCGACACCGGTTTCCGCCCTGTTGCATGCGGGCATTGTCAATGCCGGTGGGTTTTTGTTGATCCGGTTATCGGATCTTGTGGTTGTGGCCCCCAATGTTATGGTTGGCATTGCCATGGTCGGTTTGGTGACGGCCCTGTTTGGCAGCGCGGTGATGATTACCCAACCGGCTGTCAAGACCAGGCTTGCGTGGTCGACCATTTCGCAGATGGGCTTCATGATCCTGCAATGCGGACTTGGTCTGTTTGCCTTGGCTTTACTGCATATCGTGGCCCATTCGCTTTACAAGGCATATGCGTTTCTGTCGTCAGGCAGCACGATTGAGAAACTTCACACCTTGCGCAAGCTTGGCCCGCAAAAATCCATGGGCACGGCATCGGTTATCGGAAGCCTGGTTTTGGCCATCGCAATCTCGGTTGGGATCGGTGCGCTGTTTGGCGACGGGGGTGCGCCCGCGGTGATGGCGATCAGCGTGGTGGTGATTTTTGCAAGTTTCCACCTTGTCTGTTCGGTCCGCAAGGAAGGGGCTATTTCGCAAAGTTGGCTGATTGGCGCGCTGACATCCGTGATTATCTGCGTGACCTATTTCGGTTTTCACACATTGGCCCATCACGCAGGGCTTGATGCGTTCCCCGACTGGCAGGGCAGCCCCATCGTCATGTGGGCGATGAGCATCCTTGTCATCGTAAGCTTTGCGTTGCTTGGTCTGATGCAAAACCATGTTTTGTTCGGGCAGGCGCCGTCGCCTCGGTTGGCGCGATTTTACGTTCATCTTTGCAATGGATTTTACCTTAATGCGATCACGGACCGGGTGTTTGGCACCTGGCGCATTCCGGCAACACCGGCCAGTTTAAGTGGAGAAAAATCATGAATGTTACCGTGACCAATATCGCGTTTGAAGATGACGGCGCGGTGCCATCCTTGATTGATGATGCGATTGGGCGCGCGATTGAAAACATCGCCCCGGCTTGGCCGCTTGAAAGTACGGTTGCAGTTAATCCATTTGTCGGACAGGCCAGTAAACGTCTGGCAGAGGTCGCAGCCCAGCATCAAAGGCTGATCGGGACGGACACCTTGCAGCCGGGTGACTGGTATCTTGGCAAAATCAAGTCAGGCGCAATTGCCAAACACGCCCTGAGCGAGGCATTGGATGCCGCGCCATATTGCGTCAAGCCTGTTGGTGTTGCCGAACTTGAAGACGCGCTGCGCGCAGAGCGGGCATCAGCCTGCAAGGTGCCAACCCTTGCCGATATTGCCATGACGGCAACGGGCACCGACTGGCCAACGATTATCGAGGATTGCATTGGTCGATGGGCTGCGGCCTATTTTGATCGTGGCGGCGCACTTTGGCAGGGGGCTTCTCAGGCACAAACCGCTTGGAAGTCCTGGCAATTCTGGGCGCAACATGATCGCACGGCGCAATTGCTGGGATTGGCCGATTTTCGGGCGACTGTTCGCGATCTGCCAAGTGATGCGGTGGCGGCAATCGATGAAATGGTTGCAGTGCTTAATCCGCATAACCTTGGTCTTGATGGCCAATTGCATCAGGCATTGCTATCGATCAATGGCTGGGCGCAGCATGGGCGTTATTTGCGCTGGATCGCCGAGCTTGATGGCCGCTCTGATGATACGATCATTGATCTTTTGGCAGTGCGGTTGTCATGGGATTTCGCCCTTTATCAGGCGTTGCAGTCCCAAATCGAAGTCCATTGGCTGAGTGCCTTGTCAGACCATGCAATGCCGATCAGTGCATCCGAATTTGATATTGCGCGTGAAATTGCGCAAGACGCCTATGAACGGTCCCTGCAGGGCAACCTGACCAAGCAGCTTGGGGCAGTGGATGCGAATGACCGCAAGGATCTGGCTCCATCAATCCAAGCCGCATTTTGCATTGATGTCCGTTCCGAGGTGTTTCGTCGGGCGCTTGAAAGTGTATCAGACGATATCGTGACCCTTGGTTTTGCCGGGTTCTTTGGTTTGCCGGTCGCCCATGGTCCAGCCAACTCAGCGCTTAGCGAAAGCCGCCTGCCGGTCCTGCTGTCACCGGGATTGCAAAGCTGCACCCATGATCACGCCGAAACAAGCGGCCTTGTTAACGAGCTTGTTCATAAGGCCGTCCGCCCGTGGCATCAGGTCAAGACAGCCGCACTGACATCCTTTGCCTATGTCGATGCGATTGGGCCAACTTATATCTGGGAACTGGCGAAAAGCACGATGGGGCTGACTGGGGACAAAGGCAAAGCAGAAAAATCGCCAAAGCCGGTGTTTCAAACTGCACTTGATGATGGGGCGAAATGCGATATTGCCGAAAAGGTCCTGCGTGCGATGTCGCTGACCCATGGTTTTGCACAAACGGTTTTGTTGGCCGGTCATGGCGCGAATGTCACCAATAACCCGCATAAAAGTGCGCTTCATTGCGGGGCGTGCGGTGGGCATGCCGGGGATGTGAATGCACGTCTTTTGGCAGATCTGCTCAATGATCAGGCGGTGCGCGATGGTCTGGTAGATCGCGGTATTGGCATTCCCGATGCGACGGTTTTCGTTGCCGGTTTGCATGATACCACAACCGACAGTGTGACCCTTTATGATGGCGATATTGATCGCCCGATGGATCGCGCGGCGCTTGATCGGCTTTTGGATGTTATTGGCAAGGCCGGGATGATTGCACGTGCCGAGCGGACGGCTCGATTGCCCGGGGCCAAGTCCGAACGCGATGTTATGGCACGGGCTGCGAACTGGGCGGAAACCCGCCCGGAATGGGGGCTTGCGGGTTGTAAATACTTTATCGCCGCTCCGCGTAGTTATAGTGCGCAGACCAGTCTTTCGAGTGAAAGCTTCCTGCATGATTATGATCACCATGCCGATCAGAAGAACGATTATGCGGTTCTTGAACTGATCCTGACGGCACCGGTCGTCGTGGCAAGCTGGATCAGCCTGCAATATTACGCATCAAGCGTTGCGACA
This sequence comes from Thalassospira sp. CH_XMU1458, assembly GCF_037027205.1. Lineage (NCBI taxonomy): Bacteria > Pseudomonadati > Pseudomonadota > Alphaproteobacteria > Rhodospirillales > Thalassospiraceae > Thalassospira > Thalassospira sp. CH_XMU1458. The sequence continues at coordinate 759,777 of NZ_JAYMDW010000003.1, forward strand.
GAGCTTTATGGTTCGGGCAACAAACTGCTGCATAACGTTGTTGGCGGGATTGGCGTTTATGAAGGCAATGGTGGGCAATTACGCACCGGGTTGCCGATGCAATCGGTATCTGGCGATGACGGGGCTGGGCACGAACCGGTGCGGTTAACCGTGTGCATTGATGCACCGACATCTGCGATTTCTGATGTGTTGGAAAGGCATCCAACCGTGCGCGCCCTGTTTGATAACGGCTGGCTTCATTTGATGGCATTTGAAGGGGCTGGCAAGCTATCGCGTCGGTACACCGGTGATCTGGTCTGGGAAGATGTCCACCCGTCGGCTGACGCCTAAGACGAGTGGACCATACACTATCGAATTCCAGCGCGCAGGAACGCCTGAATGAATTGCCGCTGGAAAATCAGAAACGCCATTAAAAGCGGCGCAATCGTCATGATGGTTGCCGCACTGATCACCGAGATATCCACCCCGGTTTCCGGTGCGCCAAACAATGATAAGCCCACCGTCAGCGGCCGTGTTTCTGGCGAGTTGGTGACGATCAACGGCCACAGGAAGTTGTTCCAGTGCGTCGCAATCGATACCAGCGCGTAGGCCAGATAAACCGGTTTGGCCGCCGGCACATAGACCTTCCACAGAACGCCCATCCAACTGCATCCTTCGATCCGGGCGGCTTCTTCAAGCTCAATCGGTACGGATTTGAATGCTTGCCTTAACAGGAAAATACCGAATGCACTGGCCATGTAAGGCAGGCCGATGCCAAGTGCTGTATCAAACAGGCCAAGCTTGGACACGATGGCGTAGTTTTCGACAATCAGCACTTCCGGCAGAATGAAAAGCTGCAAAAGGACCAGGATAAAGACCGTATCGCGGCCCTTGAATTCAAAGCGGGCAAAGGCGAACCCGGCCAATGTGCACAGCACCAGTTGGCCCGCAAGGATCAGGGTTACGAGGATCACGGTATTGGTAAAATACCCACCCCACGGCACAGCACCCCAGACATAGACAAAGTTCTCGAACGTCAGCGGATTGGAGAAATCCAGACCAAGGGCGGTGCCGGATGGCTGTAACGCCGCCCAGGCGGCAAACAGCAGCGGTGAAATCCAGACGATTGCGAGAACCCATGCGCCAAGCGTATCAAGGACCTTGTCGAGATCAGGCAGTTTGAGTGTGGTGTTGGCGGTAACGGTATCTGTTTTCATCGGTAGTGGGTCCGTTTTTCAACCAGTCGGAACTGCGCGACGGCAACAAGGCCAAGGGCCAGCAAGACAAGAATGGTCATGGCGGCCGCATGCGGGCTGTCGAAATAGGCAAATGCCATTTCCCAGATCCAGTACAGGATCAGCTTGGACGCATTGTTGGGCCCGCCCTTGGTCAGGATGAACAGATGGTCGATCAGTTTGACCGAGTTGATCATCGCATTGACGAACACAAAGATCGTGGTCGGCATCAAAAGTGGCAGCAACACACGGCGTGTGTAGGTCCAGCGGCCAGCGCCTTCAATCCGGGCGGCTTCGCGCAGATCCGGCGGGATAGTCTGAAGGGCGGCAAGGTAAAAGATCATGAAGAACCCGGCTTCTTTCCAGATCGTCACGATGATGACGGATGCCAGTGCGGTTTCCGGCTGGCCCAGCCAGTTGGTTGGCGATGCGCCAAAGAAACCGGTGATCTGGTCAATCACCCCAAGATCGGGGGTATAGAAAAACAGCCACAAATTGGCCGCGGCAATCATCGGCAAAATGGTCGGCGTGAAATAGGCGCTGCGGACAAACGAGCGCGCCGGGATATGGGCATTGGCCCAAAGCGCCATGATCAGCGCAAAGATGATCGAAACCGGGATCGTCACCCCGGCATAAATCAGGTTGTTGGTTGCAACCGTCCAGAAGGTCGGGTCGGCAAACAGATCACTATAGTTTTCAAACCCGGCAAAAACAGACGGGCGGCGCGATGTGCCCCGACTAAACAGGCTGTGCCAGAAGGTCGCAATGGCCGGGTAAAAGGCAAACAGGCTCATCAGCGCCAATGCCGGTGCGGCCAGCATCCAGCCATAAAGCGCCAGCCTGCGTTTTTGAAGTCGGGCCATTTCATTCATGGTCGGCACGTCCTGCGATCAAAACGGATTAATCAAAGTCATCAAAGAATAAGGTGCCGAAGCGGGGAATATCCCGCTTCGGCGTGCAGATCGGGCGCTCTTAGTGGAAGGCCCTCAGAAGACGTTCTGCTTCGGACTGGGCATCGCCAAGGGCTTCTTCCGGGGTCTTTTCACCGGTCAGGGCCGCCTGAATGGCGTTGTTCAGACCTTCGCGGACACGCGCGGTGTCATAGGTGGAAAACTCGGCAACTGAAACTTCAAGCTGATCACGCGCGACCAGTGCCGGCGGGAAGTCCGCAACATAGGCCTTAAGCGCGTCGGTTTCGTAGGCATCCGGGGTAACACCGACATAACCGGTCGCAATCGACCATTCTGCCGCACGTTCTGGTGCGGTCATGTATTTGATCAGCGCCAGAGATGCTTCTTTCTGCTCATCAGTTGAGTCCTTGAACAGATAGAAGTTGCCGCCACCCGTGGGCGAACCCGGCTGTTTGTGTTTCGGCAGCATGGCAACGCCGAAATCAAACTGTGCTTCGCGCTTGACCGCCGACAGGTTGCCGGTCGAATGCCACATCATGGCCGTCTGGCCCTGAACGAAGGCCTGACGGAGTGTGCCCCATTCAATCGTGCCTTCCGGCATGATTTTTTCTTCGGTTGCAAGGCCGCGCCAGAATTCAAGCGCCTCGACAACAGCCGGATCGTTGAAATAGGTCTCGGTGCCATCAGCACTCATCAGTTCCTTGCCATTCTGGATGGCAAAGCACTGGAACATCCAGTACGGATAACCGGTCGACGGAACCATCAGGCCCCATTTGCCGTCTTTCGAAAGTGCCTTGCCGGTCGTTACCAGTTCTTCCCAAGTCTTAGGCGGCATTTCCGGATCAAGACCGGCTTCGCGGAACATGTCCTTGTTGTAGTACATGACAATGGTCGAACGCTGGAACGGGATGCCCCAGGTTTTGCCATCGACTTCGCCATTGGCCATCAGTGCCGGATAGAATGACTTCAGCCATTCCTTGTCTTCGGCGGTTTTGACGACATCATCAAACGGAACAATCAGGTCCTGTTCGATCAGGTCGTAAACGTCGATTGAAAACATCACGGAAAGCTGTGCCGGATCGCCGCTTTTGATTGCCGAAACCGCGCGCAGGCGGGTGTCGTCATAGTTGCCGGCATAGATGGCGTTGACTTTGACATCCGGGTTTTCGGCTTCAAAGCCTTCTATCATGCCGTCAATCACGCTGGTCAGCGGGCCGCCAACAGCGACGGGATAATACATGGTCAACTCGGTCGCAGCAAAGGCCGGGCTCGCCGCCGTTGCCATCAGTCCGGCCGCAATAGCGGCACTGGTTACGATGTTACGCATGAACAAAAGTTCCCTGTTAAAGTGTCGAAGTTGCAGTGTCAGGTTGAGAGGTGATCTTGGTATCTTGCGCTGGTGTGCCCGGTACCGTCGGTGTCAGACGATGACCGTGTTCGCCATCAAACCAGTGGGCCGCAGCGCCAGCCCAACTGAGCGAGACTTCTGTCCCGGGCGAAATTTCAACGCGACCGGGCAGGCGGGCGGTGGCCCCATCCGTTCCCGGGATCGCGACAAATACAAATGTCTCGGCCCCCAAAAACTCGCTGCCGGTCACGGTCGCTGGAATGCCCCATGGATGATCGTTCTGCCCGGTCGACAGGATCAGATCTTCGGGGCGGATGCCAAATGTCAGGTTATTGGCATCAAGGCCATCCGGGATGACTGAGGTTGGCAGGGCACTGGCCGGGATCAGCGTCATCGGCGGGCTTCCGACAAATCCGGCGGCAAAGGCGGTGGCGGGTTTCAGGTACAAGTCGGCGGGGTCACCAACCTGCTCGATCCGGCCATCCTTCATCAGAATGACGATGTCAGCCATGCTCATGGCTTCGGTCTGATCATGGGTGACATAGACAACCGTGATGCCGAGGCGCTGTTGCAGGTCGCGGATATCCTTGCGCACGGCATGGCGCAGCTTGGCATCAAGGTTTGAAAGCGGTTCATCCATCAGACACAGCGGATGACCGGCAACAATGGCGCGCGCCAGTGCCACGCGCTGGCGCTGCCCACCGGAAAGCTGAGCGGGTTTGCGGTCTTCATATCCCTCAAGGCCGGTGACACGCAGGGCATCCTCAAGACGGGTCCTGATCTCGTCCTTTTTGGCTTTGCGCACCTTGAGGCCAAAGATGATGTTTTCGGCAACGCTTAAGTGCGGGAACAGGGCATAGGATTGAAACACCATCGACAGGCCGCGCTTGGAGGGCGGCGCACTTGTGACGTCCTTGCCATCAATCGCAATGGTTCCCTGATCGGCGGTTTCAAGCCCTGCAATCAGACGCAGGGTTGTCGACTTGCCACAGCCCGATGGCCCCAGCAGAACGACAAAGCTTCCGCGCGGAATGTCGAGTGACAGGTCATGCACGCCATTGCCGCCGTTAAACACGCGCGACACAGAATGGATGCGAATAAAAGGGGGCTGGTTGGTCATTCGTAACTTTCGCTTTTGGCAATTTGCAGACGCGCGCGAACGTCCTGACGGTCAAACAACGGATCGAAAACGCCGCCGGGCACACCATCAACGACGATCAGGTCGGGGTCGGTCAGATGGCCGCCCTTGGCCGGGGCCGGGCGGCCGAATTTGGATTGATCGGCAACAAGGATGGAATTGCGGCAATTGGCGGCAATCGCCTGACGAAGCGATACTTCGCGATGGTCGAAATCGGTAAGCGTCCCGTCCGGCTCAACACCGCCGACGCCAAACAGGCCGTAATCGACCTTGTATTTGTTAAACATGGCCTCCGCTTCGGGACTGATGACGTCGCGATCGGGCAGGCGCAGCGTGCCACCCGGAATGACAATCCTGTTGCTGGTATTGTTGCCCAACGCCATGGCGGCATTCATGTTGTTGGTAATCACGGTCAGATGGCGATGATCGACCAGATTAAGCGCAACCAGTTCAAGCGTGCTGCCGATCCCGATCAGGATCGAGGCCCCGTCAGGGATCAGACTTGCGACATGCAGCGATATGGCATGCTTGGCGGCGATATTGGTGACCTGACGACTGTCATAGGACAGGTTCATGCCCGGTTCACCAGCATATTCAACCCCGCCATGGCGACGGCGCACCAGATTGGCGTCGCTGAGCATATTGACGTCGCGCCGCACGGTTTGCGGGGTAACGTCAAAATGTTCGGCCAGCTTGTCAATCGAGACAAAGCTGTCACGGCGCAGGATGTCGATGATGTCGCGCTGTCGCGTAGAAATATTCATTTGATCGTTCAATTTGTTGTTTTGAACATTGAAGCGATCATACGCGGCTTCGTTGTCACTAAGATTTCAGAAGCGTGACATTCATATGAATATTCAGACGGTTACGAACCGCGCGGAAATTATGGGGTTTTAGGGCGATGATCAAATGAACACCGTCCCCGGATCATCCATTTTGCACGGGCGTGTAACAAAAGCACCGCCGCGCGGTATGCGTGGCGGTGCCTGTTCGGATATGTTTAAAGTTTGTCCCTAGTTTACGATCTTATCGAAACACTAGCGATTGGTGCGCGCCAAACCCGGCCATGACACCGGTGGCCGACGCCAAGGTTGCATTGTGACGTGCAGTTGCGGCATCACCGGCGGCAAATACCCCCGGCACACTGGTTTCCTGACTGGGATCAACAGCAATGAACGGACCCTGTGGTCCTTCATCAAATCGGCATCCCAGCATCTCGGCAACCGGGTTTGGCATGGAAACGGTCGGACCGGCGAAAATGGTTTGAATATGCAAAGTGCGCCCGTCCGCCAACCGAACACCATCAATGACCGGTGCCTTGCCCAGCAGTTCGACAATCGGCGAATGTTCGATTGTGATGCCACGATCACGCATGGCCAGTACCATGTCGTCATCGGGCATATGTTCAGACTGGCTGAAATAGGTGGTCGGACCCCAGTCGGGCAGCATCATTGCTTGATGGCTTGATGCTGGCATGGTCGCGATGACACCGATCTGGCTATCGCGCACTTCATAGCCATGGCAATATGGGCAATGCAAAACCGTTTTGCCCCAGCGTTCGGCAAGGCCGGGAATATCGGGCAGGCTATCGCGTACGCCGGTGGCCAGAATGATACGCCGGGCTTCAAGGGTGATGCCATCTGCCAGTTTCAGTCCAAACAGCGGATCGGATGCATCGCGAAGCGTGCAGGCCATGGCGTCGGTGACCAGCCCGCGACGAAAATCAACAGTTTCATAGCGACAAAGCTGATCAATGGCGGTAGTGCGAATTTCGGCCGGGGTTTTGCCGTCATGACCCAGAACTCCGTGGGCGGTGGTTGCAAAACGGTTACGGGGCTCTCCGGCATCAATCACACATATATCGCACCGGGCGCGCGCAAGCTGCATCGCTGCCGAAAGCCCGGCGAACCCGGCCCCGATAACGGCGACGTCATATTGTTTCTTGCCTGCCGTGGTTGATTGGGCAGCAGAAGGGACATTTGGTGACATTGCATTTCCTCGTCAAACATAGGGATGTGTTTCATGTAACTTTATAAGTATCGTGATATAAGCGAGTCAAAGGAATTCGAAACTTTTGTTGTTGCGAGATGTGCCAAGTGCTACGAATTGCTGGAAATCAAACCTGCATCAGGAGTTCGCAATGCGCCGTGACAGCCGACTTTCGCGCATGCTGCATGTTCTTATTCATATGGACCGGATAGACGGTGCTGCGACGTCTGATCAAATCGCGCAGATGCTTGGGACAAATCCGGTGGTGGTGCGACGAACCATGGCGGGGCTTCGCGATGATGGGTATGTGCATTCGGAAAAAGGTCACGGTGGTGGCTGGGTTTTGACCAGGCCCTTATCGGAAATCACAATGCTCGATATACATCGCGCCATTGGCAATCCCGCTTTCTTTGCCGTTGGAGTTGCCGTCGATCATCCGGAATGCCTTGTTGAACAGGCGGTTAATTCGGCACTTGGCAGTGCGTTCGAGGCTGCTGAAAAACTGCTGATCGAAAAATTTGCCTCTGTCACATTGGCCGATCTGGCCGATGAATTTGATCAGCGCATGGCGAAGATTGCCGATAAACCAACCTGCGAGCTTTCCCGTTAATCTTCATTCGAGCTGAAGTATCGGTTCTTCCAGTGGCGTGGTTACCACAAAAAAAAGCCCGGTCAGGTGAGGCTGGCCGGGCTTTGGTCAGGCTATTTTGCCGAGATCAGAACAGCTTTTCGCGCGGGTCAAAGCGCGGGGCCGGTTCGGCGGCAAGCTGTTCAAAGATTTCATCGAGCGTGTTGGCCACGGTATAGAGGTTCTTGTGGCTGGGGCGGGCAAAGCCTTCGTCGATGATGGCGTCAATCATGTCAAAGCACTTGTCCCAATAACCAAGCGCATTGAGGAACACCATCGGCTTGTCATGAATGCCAAGCTGGCGAAGTGTCATGGCTTCGAACGCCTCATCGAGGCTGCCAAGCCCGCCCGCAAGGGTGACAAACGCGTCCGAGCGACGGAACATCTCGACCTTGCGTTCATGCATGGATTTGCAAACGATCAGTTCGGAAAGGCCGGTATGGCCGACTTCGATATCGTCAAGATGGGCGGGGATGATGCCGACAACCGATCCGCCATTTTGCATAACGCCATCTGCCACGGCCCCCATCAGGCCGATCCGGCCGCCGCCATAAATCAGCGTGATGCCGCGTTCGGCCATCATTTTGCCAAAGGCGATGGCATTTTCCATGTGTTGCGGATTCTTGCCATCCGAAGCACCGCAAAAGACACAGATTGATTTTACTTTTGTCATGGCGACCTGCCTTGTGTTTCTTGTTTCGCAGGTAGCGGGGCCGCGCATTTCTGAACGAAACCCCGTACGGAAAGGGACCTTAACCGATCCGATCGCATCTGTGGCAGTAATTTCCGCATAGCAGCATCTGAATTTTATCGATCGTGCCCTGATTTGTTCGCCTTTGGCCGTAATCTTGCCAATTGGCTATGGCATTGACGGACAAGCCGTCGAAGGCCGCAAATCGCGCGCTTTTTGTCGCAGGGTTAACAAGTTCTGAACCTGATTGTGGGATGGGTAATTCTCACAGCAGGAAACTGCGTTAAGCATATTCATAAGAAGAAGGCAGGACCGCCCAACGTGTTTGTCGATAGTCCATTCATTCTCGCCATTGTGATATCGGGCATTATCGCCGCCGTTCTGATGCTGGCCTTGTGGCTGGGGTTGGAACGTTCCATCGCGCGTCGCCTTGTTCTGGGCGCGATCATTCCGGCGGTTGCCGTGGCTGTGCCCGCGGCCATCGGACTGCCTGAAACCGCACGTGGTGGCGTGGGCGCAGCGCTTTTGATGTTGGTGCTTGGCGGTGTCTGTGGCGCGATCATGGATATTTCGCGACTGTCGGAACGCATATCGCTGGGCGTTGCCGGGCTGACCCTGCTTTTGGGCGGTTGGTTGGTGTTGGCCGCACCAATCCGGGGGCTGTCATACCATCCCGGCGCGATCCAGATTTTTGCATGGCTGGCGTTTCTGATTGTCGGCGGCTGTTTCCTGTGGGTGACCCGCCCGGATTTCACAGAGGACGACGATGACGGGGCAAAACCCGCCAAGGGCAGAAAAGCCAAAAGCACCAAATCAAAATCCGGCAAGTCGACGACGGATGCCAAAAGCGACGTGGAAACAATCGCGAAACCAGGCCCGATTGCGGTTTTAATGACCCTGGCGCTGGGGCAGGGGATCATCGTTCACCTGTTTGGTCTTGCCGATCATGTTGTGTTTCAGGCGGCCTTGACGGTGGCATTGCTTGTCGCGCTGATTTCTGAAAAGGCGGCCCCGCAATACCGGGTGGCGGTGTGGCTTGGCGTTGTTGGTGCGCTGATGTCAGGTGCGGCAAGTGCGATGATCATGGTGCCCGCATCCTGCCTTGCCTTTGCGGTGTTGCTTCTGGTGGTTTCAGCACGTCAGGCCTCAGTCAGGCTGGCGGCGCATCTGCCCACCGATAACCCGGCACAGGCCGCACTTTTGGGTATGATGATCCGGGTCGGTGTTCTGGCCTTGCCGCTGATCATGGCCGCCCTTGTGGCCTATGTCGGGGCGGAGATGGCGGCCAGAAGCCTTTGAGCTCAAGGGTGTTTGCTTTGAGCGGTCTTGCTCTCTTCATCTTTGCCTAACGGTTGCGATGTATCGTTTGTAGGTTACGTTATGGAAACTGCACGTACAAAGTAGTACAAGTTTCTAATTAACGTGCTCGCACGGGTTGTTTGAGGGGAATATGGCAAGCAATTTCAGTGTCTTGAGCATAAGAGTTATAAACATAAACATCGTTCAAGGATATTTCCGGTGAAGCGACCCTATATCCTCGTCATTGTCGGCGTTGTACTGATCATTGCAGCGATTGCGCTGAATTACATGCTGACCAAGAGTGCGGATGAAGAAACCGCACCGGCAGTAACACAGGCGCCTGCGGTTACCACCGAGACGACGCCAAACGAACCGGCGTCTGAACCGGCCACTGACGCGCCTGCGATCACCAATCCAAGCTTTGATGTCGTGCGCATCGGCCCGGACGGAAATGCCGTCATCGCCGGCCGCGCCGAACCCAACAGCACGGTTCGCATCCGCGAGGGTGAGGAAGTGATTGGCGAAGCCACGGCCGACGAACGCGGTGAATGGGTCGTTCTGCCAAACAAACCGTTGGCCAGTGGTGATCGGGAATTGTCGCTTGAAGCCGAAGACGCCACCGGGAATGTTTCCAAGGCAGACGACAAGGTTGTTGTCCTGATCCCAGAGGAAAAGGCACCGGCAGCCACCAGTGAGCAAAGCGGTGAAACCGGCGAGACCACAGGAACCGCCGGGGCCACCGACAGCGAACCGGCAAGCGAAAAGCAGCCTGTGATCGCGCTTAAGGTGCCATCTGATGGTGACGGTGCGGTTACCGTAATGCAGGGACCGGCACCCGAAGCCGCAGCAAAACAGGAAGAAGGTTCTGATACGCAAGACGCGACGCTTCCGCGCCTGTCGATTGATGTTGTCGACTACGATACCGAGGGCCGCGTTGCAATGTCGGGCAAGGCCGACCTTAATCACACAGTTCGGGTTTACCTTGATAACAACCATGTAGGCACCGCGCCAGCCGATGAGAACGGCAACTGGGCACTGACCATCGGACAGCCTATTGAGCCCGGTAATTACACGTTGCGCGCTGATCAGCTTGACAGTTCCGGCAAGGTGACCGCACGCGTTGAAATTCCGTTCGAACGTGCACGGCCAGACCAAATTCTTGAGCCGGGTTCACGCTATGTCGTTCAGCCGGGCAACAGCCTGTGGCGGATTGCGCGCAGTACTTATGGCGAAGGCCTGAAATACTGGGTGATCTATCATCAGAACCGCAACCAGATCCGCGATCCTGATCTGATTTATCCGGGGCAGATTTTCGCACTGCCGAACGAAGAAAATCAGCAATAAGCATCACTTTTCTTTGCGAGGGGCAAAGCACATGGTAAGTGTGTTTTGCCCCTTTTAAGTTTGGGGCAAAACAGTTGAACGCGGGTTGCGTTGCCCATTGTCATCACTAGATGGTAGGAAAGCGCCCGCACGGTACCATGCGTACCAAATTGATACGCCCAACCATGGCAACCAGGGAATAAAGACTTTGAAATCCGTTCTTGTGCCGATCAATCCCGAAGGCTGGAAATTCGTTGCGATCTTTGCGGCGATCACTGTGGGCTTGTTCCTGATTGCGGAACCGCTGGGCTGGATCGGGGTGATCCTGACACTTTGGTGCGCGTACTTCTTCCGCGACCCGGATCGCATTACCCCGACCGATGAAAATCTGGTGATTTCCCCGGCAGATGGCCGTGTTTGCATGATTTCGCAAGCGCCGCTGCCCAAGGAACTAGAACTTGACGACAAAACCCCGCGCACGCGTGTTTCGATCTTCATGAATGTGTTCAACGTTCATGTGAACCGCTGCCCGGTCAATGGCGAGATCGTTGGCGAGGCCTATGTGCCCGGCAAGTTCGTTAATGCCGAACTCGACAAGGCATCGGAAAACAACGAACGCCAGATCCTGCTGGTCCGTGATAAGGAAGGCCGCGAGTTTGGTGTTGTCCAGATTGCCGGTCTCGTTGCACGTCGCATCCTGTGTGATGTCGGCACCGGTTCGCAGCTTAAGTCGGGTGAACGTTTCGGTCTGATCCGCTTTGGCTCGCGCGTGGATGTTTACCTGCCCGAAGGTGTGTCACCCAACGTGATTGTCGGTCAAACCACGATTGCCGGTGAAACTGTTCTTGCCGATGTATCGGCCAAGGGCAAGGAAGCCGCGGTCGGGGAGATCCGCTAATGGCAGGCGGCATCGATCCCATTCGTCGTCCCCGTCGCTTCAAGGCGCTGTCGCTGACACGGCTGGTGCCCAATGTGGCAACGATAATGGGCATGTGTGCCGGTCTGACTTCGATCCGCTTTGCGATGCAGGATCGCTGGGAGGCCGCCGTTGCCGCCATTCTGATTGCCGGGATCATTGACGGTCTTGATGGCCGTCTGGCCCGGATGCTCAATGCCTCCAGCCGCTTTGGCGGTGAACTCGACAGCCTGTCGGACTTTGTCTGCTTTGGCGTCGCACCGGCGATGATGCTGTATTTCTGGTCGCTGCATGAATTTGGCGGCATTGGCTGGGCGTTGTCGCTGCTGTTTGCCGTTTGCATGATGCTGCGTCTGGCGCGCTTCAATACCCAGATGCTGGGCGAACCGGAATTGCCGACATGGGCCTATCGGTTCTTTACCGGGGTTCCGGCCCCGGCGGCGGCCGCCCTTGCGATGTGGCCGATTGTCCTGACCTTCCAGTTTGGCGAAGGCATCTTTGACAGCCCGTATATCGTTGCACCCTATGGCGTGATTATCGCCGGTCTGATGGTGTCGCGTTTGCCGACATTCAGCTTCAAGAAGGTCAAGGTGCCGCGTGCCTGGGTGCTGCCATTGATGTTGGCCTTCGGGGCGTCTGTGGCGTTTCTGGTGTCCTCGCCGTGGCTGACACTTTCGGTGATTGCCGGGATCTATTTCATTACCTTCCCGCTGTCCTATCGTTCCTATCGCCGTATGGGCGTCGAGAACCAGCAAGAACAGGATAAAGCGGACGAGGAAGATGATGATGGCGAACCCGATGATGATCCCGACGAGGGACTGAACCGCGTCCATCAGAACTGATCATCAGATCAAAACAAAAGTCGGCATTTTTGCCGGCTTTTTTGTTATTGCGCCGATGACGGGCGGTATTCCAGACGGGTTTCGAAATGCTCTGCATGGATATATTGATCGCGTGCGGCATAGAACCATTCCCGGTCACTCGCGCCAAGCCAGTCGGCATAATAGTCGGTCCAGGGCATGGTCGGATGTGCATCGACAATGGCATTGATGGCTTCAATGGCCTTTTTGCCAGCTGGTGTTTTTGCACAGCCAATAGTGGCCTCAAGCAAGGTAGTGTTTCCGGCAATCGGCAGGGCCTTTATCAAAAGGTCGGGCGTCTGGGACCGACGGTAAAATTCCGCCTCGGACGGGAAATAGAGTGTCCAGTCAATCCGTTTGAGATCAAGCATCCGGACGAACTTGGTGTCTTCTGCGACCTCCATGATGCGGTCTGTATTGCGATACCGGTTCAACTGTCCGTCAACCAGCGTCCCGTAAGCGCGCCCAATTCGAACCGCGGTTGCAAGTTCCTCGTCTTTAAGAAGATCCTCGATCCTGATGTGGCCTTCTTCGTTGAGATAGGGCGCAAAACGGGCCTCATCCTCGGCGCGGATAACGATCGAGATCGGCAAATGCAGCAGAATGGTTTTGGCAAACGTAATATAGGTACGCCGTTCCGGCGTCGGGATCAGTGTGGTCGAGCAGCGCAATTCACCATCGCCACTTTTCATTTCCGCCAGAAGCCGGGCCAGGGGCACATGCATAATGCGGTGCTGATACTGTGAAAGCCTGGCTGCGAACCAGTTCTGGGTATCGGCGGCATAGCCGCTGAGTTCGCCGTAATCTTTGATGAATGCCGGCGCAAAGGAAGGCACCGCCCAGATCAGGGATTGGTCGGACACGGCATTTTCCGCCGCCGCCCCATGGTGCGCAAACGCGCCTAGCGCGCAGACAAGTCCAAATACCTGTGATCGCGCTTTATGCCAAACAGCCCATACCATACAGATCCTTTGTTTCCGCCGGAAAACAGTTCTCGATAACCATTCTAAAAATACGCCCGGAAACATTAGGAAAGTGTGTATTCCGGCCTTCGCAGACGTAGAAGGGGTCAAAAAATTAAATGATTAAGATGTTTGAATGCAAAAGTTTACATCGCAATTAAACCACACGGTTTTGATCACGCCGATTGAAGAAAAAGTAACCGGCCCCCGGGGAGGGGGCCGGTATAACCGCACGGCGGGGTCGGGGGAAAAGTCGCGCGGCTATTGGGTTAAAGGGATCGATTATGCAGTCGGGCCTGATGGCTTTGTCCTGTTACGTCCAAACCGCGAGGAGACAAGCGATTTCAGTCGATTGCCAATCGACGTCTTGCGCAGACGGTTGGCAATCTTGTGGCGCATCATCAACGCACAAGGCGTAAAGATCAGGGTCAAAGCCGTTGCAAAGGCCAAACCAAACGCGATCGAGGTCGAAAGCTGTACCCACCACTGGGTGGACGGTGCCCCGACCGTGACCTCACGAGACGTGAAGTCGATATTGATCTGCATGACCATCGGCACCAGACCAAGAATGGTTGTGACCGTGGTCAGCATCACCGGACGCAGACGCTGCGCACCGGTTTGCAGGATGGCAGCCTCGATGCTGCTGGCGGTGTGTTTGAGCCGGTCAAAGGTATCGATCAAAACGATGTTGTTGTTCACAACAATCCCGGCCAGGGCGACAACACCGATGCCGTTCATGACGATCGAAAAAGCCTGCCCGGTGATCATCAGACCAAGGAACACGCCCGCCGTCGACATGATGATGGCGATCATGATCAGAAGCGAGCTCGAGATGCTGTTGAACTGGGTGACCAGAATGATGAACATGATGAAAAGGGCCACCGTAAAGGCGTTCATCAGGAAGTCTGCCGATTTCTGCTGTTCTTCATCCTGCCCCTTGAATTCGACCGATATACGCGGATCGATATCAAGGGTCTGCATCCATGCCTTGACCTCGCCAAGCTTGGTGTCGACCAGAACGCCTTCCTGCACGTCGGCCTTGACGGTCAGGGCACGGCGGCTGTCAACACGGGTTAGCGTGCCGGTTTTGGGTTTGGGGGTGCGGGTGATGAAATTCGACATCGGCACCAGACCCTTATCGGTCACGATCTGCAAGTTCTCAAGCTCGTCAAGAGAGCGATACTTGGCCGGGTAACGCCCGACAATATCGATTTCCTCGGTTGAGTCATCGGGACGATAGGTCGTGAAGTTGATGCCGTTGGTCACCAGTTTGACGACATTGCCAATCTGGTTGATATCAGCACCAAATTTCAAAGCCTGGGCGCGGTCGACTGTGTATTCCCAGTCAATGCCCGGGGGTGATTTGCCGTCTTCGAAATTGTACATCCCGCCCATTTCCTGAAGACCGTTGACCAGAATGGTCGCCGTTTCATCAAGAAGTTCAGGATAGTATGAGCGAAGCTGGATCTGGATGTCCTTGCCCTGCGGCGGACCGGCTTCTTCGGCGCGGACTTCGACGTGAATACCGGCAAGGTCGGCGGTATCGGCAAGGATACGTTTTTCAATCTCGCTTGCGGGCGGGCGCATTTGCCAATCGGCATATTCAAGCTGAACCGTGCCGATCACGTCCTCGGATGCCTCGTTGCCACCGGCACCATCGCCGGAACGGGCATAGACCGTATCAAACCAGTGTTCGCCTTCGTGACGGGCATCAAGGGCAAGGATGCGGTCCTCGACCTCTTTAAGCAGGGCATCCTGTTCGTAATAGGACAGGTTGCCGCGTGCCCGGACCTGAACCACGGCGACTTCGGGTTCAACCGCCGGGAAGAACTCAACGCCCTTGCCAAGCTTGCCAAACGCCACCCAGACCGAAATCAGAATGATGAACGCCGCCGGGATCACCAGCCAATAGAAGCGAAGCGATCCGCTGAGAATACGGACATAAAGCCCGGTGCCGCCTTTGACCTTGTGGATGTCATCGCCATGATCGGCTGCGATGGCCTCAAGGCTTTCGTTGCTTTCGCTGCCCGGTTTACCAAACCACGCGCCCACGGTCGGCACAAAGATCAGCGCCATGGCAAGCGAAGCGGTCAGCGTGAACAGAACCGTAATCGGCAGGAATTTCATGAACTCGCCGACGATATCGGGCCAGAAGGCCAGCGGCAGGAAGGCTGCAAGGGTGGTTGCGGTTGACGCAATAATCGGAAGCGCCATGCGTTTTGCCGCCAGCGGATAGGCCTTGCTGCGATGCAGGCCGTCGATCATCTTGCGGTCGGCATACTCAGTCACAACAATCGCACCATCGACCAGCATCCCGACGGCCAGGATCAGACTGAACAGAACAACGATATTGACCGTCATGCCCAGCGCCCAAAGGATCAGGATCGCGGTCAGGAACGAGCCCGGAATGGCAAGCCCGACCAGAAGACCCGACCGCCAGCCCAGCGCCCAGATGACGACCACCATCACCAGCAGGATCGCAAGGATCACGCTGTTCTGAAGGTCGGTCAGCATGGTGCGGATGTCAGATGACTTGTCCTGTGAATAGCTGATTGTCAGGTTCGGCGGGAATGCTTCCTGTGCCTCGGCGGTGACCGCCTTGATCGCATCAATGACTTCGATGATGTTTTCGCCGACACGTTTGGATACTTCAATCGCGATGGCCGGTTCGCCGTTAAGACGCGCAAAGCTTTTGGCATCCTTGAATGTCCGGCGCACGTCGCCGATGTCGCGGAACCGAATGACGGAATCGCCATCAACGATCAGCGGCATATCAAGAATGTCATTTATGCTTTCAAACAGGCCGGGTACCTTGATGTTAAAGCGCCCCGTACCGGTATCGATCGCACCGGCCGCCACCAGCGCATTGGAATTGCGCACAAGACTGACGATGTCGATACCATTCAGGCGATAGGCCTCGATCTTCATCGGGTCGATGATGAATTCGACCAGTTCTTCGCGATCACCGGCAAGTTTGGCTTCAAGCACCGCAGGCAGGCCTTCGATGGCATCTTTCAGATCGCGCGCCATGCGCAGAAGCGCACGTTCGGGCACATCACCCGAAAGGGTTACCACCAGAACCGGGAACAGCGACAGGTTGACCTCGTGGACTTCGGGGTCGTCGGTGTCTTCGGGCAGTTCGGATTTGGCAATGTCAACGCGTTCGCGCACATCGGCAAGGGCTTCGTCGATGTCGACGTCGGAGTAAAATTCAAGCGTCACCGATGCCCCGTCCTGATAGGACTGGGAGCTCATTTCCTTGACACCTTCGATGGATCGCAATTCCTGCTCCATCGGGCGCAAAAGAAGGCGTTCGGCATCTTCCGGCGATACGCCGTCATGATGCATGGTGACATACAGAACCGGGATCTGAACATCCGGGTCGGCTTCCTTGGGGATGGCGTTATAGCCAACCGAGCCAGCCAGAAGCAGCAGGATCAAAACCAGAATGACGGTGCGCGATCGATTGAGCGCGTGATCAATCAGGGACATTTTTTATCTCCTCATGATACGCGCTATTGCGCGGAGTTTTCCGAAAGGGTCTGGCCGGTATCGTCAGACGCCGTCGAAGGTGCTTCGTCATCCTGCATGATCGGAAGACCGTCCTTGTCGGTTTCAAGGTGGACAACCTCAACAGTTGCCCCTTCCTTGACCCAGTCATGGCCGACAACGATCAGTTCAAACGTGTCGGGCAGACCACCGATCCAGATCCGGTCACGATTGCCGCCCTGCAATTCGACAGGCAGGAAATCGACCTTGTTGTTATCGACAATGGCGCGGACGCCAAGTTCACCCTCGTCATTAAGCGTCAGGACGGACGGCCTCACCTGATGGGCCCGTTTGATGCCGACCGGAATTTCAAGTTCGGCGGTCATGCCATCAGGAATGCGCAGATCGGGATTATCAATTTCAACCTCGACCCGGAAGGTGCGGGTGTCATTGTTAGATGCCCGGGCTGTATAACGGACGATGCCGTCATGGGTGCTGCCGTCAAACAGGGTGACGCTTGCCAGTTGGCCAAGGTCAATCGCGCTGATCGAATGTTCGGGAACATGGGCAACGACCAGCATCGGGTCACCCTGGATCAGGGTTGCAACCCGATCCCCAATTGACAAAAGGTCACCGATCTCGGCCGGGCGTTCTTCGACAATGCCGTCAAACGGGGCGCGGATTTCGGTATTGCCAAGCTCGGTGCGCGCGATCATCAGATCAGCGCGCGCCTCTTCAAGCAGGGCAAGTGCCTGTGCCACACCGGTTTTTGACCGATAGTTCTTTTGCGCCAGACTTTCGGCGGCGGAATGTTCAAGTTCACGCTGTGCGACCAGCGCGCGCGCCTTGGCAACACGGGCCTGACGGTCACCGGTGTCAAGGCGTGCGATCAGATCGCCTTTCTGAACGGCCTGGCCTTTGATCGCGCCAACTTCAATCACGCGTGCTTCGGTTTCGGCACTGATTTCAACAGAAATGACCGCTTCGGTGCGGCCTGTGATGCGCAAATGATCGACGTGATCCACAGCGTGGCTGGTAATGGTGCGCACACTCGCCGTTGTTTTGGCGGCCTTGTTTTCAGTGGTCGCATCTGAGGCGCTGGTCTGTTCCGTCGTCTCATCACCACCCGTCAAATAGGCGCTGCCGATCCATACAACGGTCCCAACGACCAAAAGAATGGCGATCAGGCGTGAAGCATTCATTGTTCTGTTCCCTCAAATATTCCGCTATCGGAATGCGTCAGTGGCTCTGTTGGGCACGTCTTGCGCAAAGCGTTCGGTTGCGTCCTAGGACTTGTTGGCCTTGCGCGTCTTCAACTCGTCAAGCAGGCCCTGCTTGTTTTCGCGAATAAACTTCAGCGTCGCATTGCACATGGCCTGTCCCAGTCCGGCAACGAAACAGCATCCTGGTCTGAGTTCGCCGTTTTCATCGCGGGCATTCGATTTTTGATGCGCCGGTTTGTCGGTGTTTTCCGGATCGATCTGCTGGCTCATCAATTCATGACGGGCAGCAAATTCATCAATCAGCGCCTCGGTCAGCTCAATCGGCATTTCTTCGGCAAAGGTCAGCATGAACAAAATATCGGAACGATAACGATCCTCGGCCGGTCTGGTCTGCAACAACGTGCGCAGAAATGTGCGACGTCCTTCGGATGTCAGTTGATAGATCTTCTTGTCCGGTCTGTTTTCCTGTTCATGTTCAACAAATGTCACCAGACCGTCCTGAGTCAGTTTGGTCAGGGCCGGATAGATCGAACCAAGGGACGCGATTTGAAAATGGCTGAATGTGCCATCTTCAAACATCTTGCGGATTTCATATCCTGTTGCCTCGCCGCCCATCAGGGCGCCCAGACATAAAGTACGTACGTCCATCTTGTGTTCTGTATCCTTGTTTACGCATCCGGGACTGAGTGTGCCGCGGCGGGGGAAGTTACCAAAGCGACTATATCAATCCGATATATATCGAACTATCATATATCAATTCGATATAGTCAATTAAATATGATGGAACCTTTTGTGACAGTCCTTCAATCTGGACGAGGCATGTTTGGTTCGTGTTACAACATGATTGTTGTGATGATCGGCCACGGGGTCGGGGTATCGGTAACCATCGGGTGGTCACTTTCGCAAAATCGATCCTTGGCGGCGTCCGCCTGTGCACAATCGGACGCCGATAGTGTCCGGCTGTGTATATTGAAACGATATAGTTGATCGGGCCGGACATTGTTCGTCGTCTGAAGATCCATCTGAAAAATCAGGAGCATGCCGGAATGACCGGTTGGACGTATTATGTAAGCGCTGTGGTCGCAGCCGTAGGCATCGTGCAGGCGGTGTTTCTGTGTCTGATCCTGCGGTCCGAAGGTTCGCGTGCCTTTGGGGCCAACCGATGGATGATGCTGTTTATTGCTGCTGTTGCGCTCAATCTGATTGAGGATGTGGCTGAACCTTTGGTCTCGGCCGATATGGGCGGGTTGCTTGATCTGTTCTTTAGTCCGATCAATTTTGCAATTGCGCCTGCGGTTTACCTTTATTTCCAGGAAATTTCGGGCAACCCGTCGCGCCGCCCGTGGGGGCATTTCATTTTGCTATTTGTGGTGTTTAACCTGACCGCGTGGGTTGTCACACATAATGGTGGTGGGAGCGTTTGGGCGGGGCAATATACGATCGCGGAATTCGTTGATGCCTTTAGCTGGGGTACGATCTTTATCCAGATAACGATATATATTGTTCTGTTGTGGCAGGTGGCTGGCCGCTATTTGCGCAAGACCGAAGAACAGCTTGGTGCGGATCGCAAGGCCATGCAACGCTGGATTGGCGTGGTTCTGGGTGGCCTGACCTTCGTGTTTGTTACGGTCGCGGTAAGCAAGATTGTTGAGCTTTACTTGCCCGATAATGCCGAAATGTTTGGCACCGAGATCGCGTTTGCGCTGGTGCTGTTTGCCATGAGTTATGAAATCGCCACGCAGCCGGCCGTGTTTGTCATGGCTGATTGGCCATCAGATGACGCCTTGAATGATGCCAATGAAGCCGGCGATGAGCAAAGCCAAACGGTCATGTCACCAGACGAAAATGCGCCCGTGCAAACAGCTCGGACGGATCATCGTGCGCATGACGATGCGACCCCGCGTCCGTTGCTTGATCCCGATGGTGTGGAACGGGCCTTGGCGCGCCTTGAAGAGATTCAGGCGCGGGGGGATATTCTTCTGGACCCGCTGGTTTCCTTGCCGAAACTGGCGCGTGCGGTTGGCATAACACCCAATCAGCTGTCCTATGTGCTTAATCATCATGTCGGCAAAAGCTTCTTTGATTTCGTCAATTCTGCGCGCATACGCGAGGCCCGGTCCGTTCTGGTGCTTGAGCCCGATCGTACCATTCTTGATATCGCGCTCAGTGTCGGGTTCAATTCGAAATCGACCTTTAATCTGGCCTTCAAGAAAATTACTGGTGAAACCCCAAGTGCCGTGCGTGAAGCCAGGGCAGGAAATGCCAATAATGATGAGCAAGCCGGGCTCCAAAGCCTCACGGGAAAATCATGATTGACACTATGCTTGGTTATCTTGATGTGACAATCGCTGTCATTGGGCTTCTACAGGGCGGTTTTCTGTGTCTTTTGCTAAGATCGGAAGGTGTTCGGGCATTTGCTGCCAACCGATGGATGATCTTGTTTATTTGCTGTTTGATGATCAATCTTCTTGCTGATATCGGTGATAATTTCAGTTCTGAACAGGTTCGGGATTTGATCGTTCTGTTTTCCTTTCCCTGCAATTTCCTGATTGGCCCATCGATTTATCTGTATTTTCGAGAATTATCAGGCACCCCGGAGCGTGGCCCATGGGGGCACTTCCTCCTGCCGGCGTTGGTTCTTAATTTGTTGGTCGTGCTTTTTGCCGTCGACGGATTAAGTGGGCAGGCCTCAGTCGGTTCTCTAGTTTTCCTTATCGAAGGCATCAAAGGCCTTTGTTGGGTGGCGATATTTTTACAGGCCTGTTTCTATATCTATCAATTGTGGATGCTGTCTCAGGTTTATTTTCGGCAAGTTCAGCAACAGCTGGGAGTAGGTCGTCGCGTGATTCAGCGATGGGTATTTGTTATTTTCGGCGGGGTTTGTTTGATCTTTGTGACGGTTTTTGTCAGCCGGGTGGTCGCATTTTATATACCCGAGCAAATGGCAATGACCGGAACGGGTATTGCCTTTGTGCTGGTTCTTTTTGCGATGAGTTATGTGATCGCAACGCAGCCTGCGCTATTTGTCATGGCCGATTGGCCGGAAAATATCAAAAGGTCTGCAATCGCAGACGGCGTCTTTGATAACAAGCGGGCGCAAGATCAAGAAAATGGCATGGGTGTTGGTGTTGCTTCGTCTTCGGAAGCTGCGCGATCACTGCTTGACGAGGACGCTTTGCAAAGGGCTTTGACAAAGCTCGCCGAAATTCGGTCTTACCGCGAACTGTTACTTGATCCTTTGGTGTCTTTACCCAAACTTTCCCGGGCTGTTGGTGTGTCTCCCAATCAGCTTTCCTATGTGCTTAATCGTCATCTTGGGCAGAACTTTTTTGATTACGTCAATAGTGCACGTATTGAAGAAGCACGTGCAGTTCTGGTGTTGGAGCCCGAAAGGACGATCTTGGACATCGCACTTAGCGTAGGTTTCAATTCGAAATCGACCTTTAATCTGGCCTTCAAGAAAATCACGGGTGAAACCCCCAGTGCGGTGCGCGAGGCAGCAAGACGGGAAGTCTTGTCTGCGTCGGTGACGTCCGAACCGCCAATTGCAGGACCGGATCAACAGCATTGGACGCCAAAGATCGGGTGATCGCGGATGCTGTGGCCTCTTTATCTCAAGGGGGCATACATGCTGCAACCACGCTTTATCATTCAAGCCAATTTTAATTCTGCAACAGACGCGCACGCGGCAAAAGATCTACAGCGCATTCAGCGCTACCGAAAATGGACGCTTCGCGTCGGTGTTGTGCTGCTTTTGGCATTGGTTTGTTTTACCCGTGCAGGATTTGATCGCAACAGTGTATGGCACCACGCTATCCAGGTTGTCGGTATGATGGCGATCATGGTCTGCATCGTGGGGCGGGGCTGGTGTTCGCTTTATATTGGCGGGCGCAAAAAGACCGAACTGGTGACGTCCGGCCCTTATTCGATGTGTCGAAACCCGCTTTATGTTTTCAGCTTCATTGGTGCATTTGGTGCCGGTGCCCAGACCGGCAGTATTGCCATCGGGTTGGTCTCTGCTGTTTTGTGCTGGGCGGTGTTCCGGCATGTGGTGCTGCGTGAAGAAGCCATGCTGGCGGAGCGGTTTGGCCGGGCATTCAAGCGTTATGTGAATACGGTTCCGCGTTTTCGCCCGACATGGTTCCGCTGGCGAGACGAGAAAGAGATTTTGTGTCGACCGGCCCTGTTTTTGGCGACCACCCGCGATGCGATGTGGTTCTGGATTGCCATTCCTGTGTTGGAAGGTGTCAAAATTTTGCAAGATCACGGGTGGCTGACACCGGTATTCTGGTTGCCATAAATCCATGATCCTATGCAGGGCAGAGGTGTTGGGACGCGATCAGTTGATAACGTTCTCTGCCCGGGGTGCTTTATGTTGCGCCCTTTCGGCTTGGCATGCCGTCAGGCGGCGGCGTTATCCGTTGGCCTGCCGCCAAAGGATTTGATCATCTGATTGCGTTCATCTTCACGCAACGGATCGGAATCAAGGGCAAGGGCGGCTTCAAGCACTTGCGGTTCGACCATCAGGACGTCGATGCCGTCCTTCATGTCCTCCTTCGCCCAGAGATGGACATGACATTCCATCTTGATATAGCTGCGCATTGCAGCATCGGGATCAAGTTTTTCAAGGGTGTCGACTTCATACTCGCCAGGCGAAAGCAACCCGGCATGACCGGGCAAGTGGAACGGATGAAAGAACGTCACCGTACGATGGGTTGTGCGGGTTATGCTCATGATCATGGCTCCTTCGAGCATCCTGAAGATGACCTTGAAGGTGCGGATCTGATTTTCTTTTGAGTGTTCACCCCTTTGGGGCGGCTTAAGATCCGCAATCCCCGGTCTCTTCGGGTCATTCGGTAAAGCGCCGATACCTGTGTCATATGCTCGGGACGCACAGGCATCATTGGTCAGGCGCCAAGTGTGTCACCCTGCCTGCGAACAGGTACGGTGTATACATTATATATGGGGGTTTTCGTCCAAAACACAACGTTTCGCACAAATACGTGCGCCATCCAGGTTTGAAAGACGCGGGATAAAATACGGCGGATTTCAAAGGATGGCTGGCTCAATGATGTTCCGGGCGGTCCGGATCTGCATCGCGTGTCAGGGCAATATCAAGATCAACCGGTTTGATGATAAGAATGCGATCAACCATCATGCCGTTATGTTTGTATTTCAGATGCAAATCGGTCGACACCCTGCGATAGGCCGTAATCGAAACACCTTCGATCAGTTCTTCGGTGGTATCGACGACATAGCTTCCCGGTGGAAACAGATCGCTATGTCCGCGCAAGTGAAACGGATGAGCAAAGGTCACGGTTTTGTGCGTCATCCTGCTGTGCTGCATGGCACCAGCCCTTTATGAAGCGGGAAACGGGCGTTTCCTGCATGTTCATGATTTTCGGAAAAGTTCGGCCAGAAAAGGCGATGGCGGAGGATAACCTCCGCCAGCACGGTATCAGTCATTCGCGCCTTGATGCGCGGTCGGTTTGGTTTCGGCAGGGGAATTTTCGGGCTTTGGCTTTGCAGCAGGGGTCGACGCGCTATCTGACGATTTTGCATCCGGCTTCGAGCCCGCTTTTCCCTGGCTTGTCGAAAAACTGCGAAATGACATGATGTGATCTTTCTATTTGCCGGCGCAAAGCGCGCCCGCTAATGGGGAAGTGGTGCGCGTGCGGGCAAATAGCAAACATGCCAAACGGCCTGTAACGGGTCATCTGGCGCAATCGTGCGGGAAAGGCTCGCTTATTTCGGATAAAATATATTTTGTCATCACTGGCATAGTGCCGGGGCGGGCTCACACCCCGCGCAGATTGCCCCAAACATGCACATGCCATTGCGGCAGCACGCGCACATCAAACCATTTGCGCCTTGCCACTTCATCGACCAGCCAGCGATACCGTTCGGTCAGGCCATCAATATCAACACCGTCTGCGCCATCCGGGTGCGGCTCAGCAGGCGTTGTGTTGACCGGCTGTAAACAGACCGGAATGCCAATGTGAAGGTTCCTCACATAATCGGCAAACATCAGGTCGGCGGCATCGCGCACCGGGAATTTCAACGTAATGGCCGGACCATTCAGGATGCCGTTGGATTGGGCTGCTTCGATACAGGCAGCAAGCGCATCCTTATCAAAACTGGTCGAAGAGCTTGGCGGCTTTGGGCTGATCGTCAGGAAATTGAGGTCGGCAAACCAGTCCTTGGCGATGCTGCCCTGGGTTTCAATCGCAAAGGTAAAACCTTCATCCTTGCCCATGGCAATCAGATCCCCCAACGGCTGGATCGCCGGGTTGCCGCCCGAAAGCGTAATCAGGATCGGCTTGCCACCGGAAAGCTTTTTGACCGCATCCAGAACCTCGGCAGCCGACATCGGTTTCCAGTCCGCCCGAAAGGCCGGATCGACCGCATAAAGCGTGTCGCACCACGAACAGCGGAAATCACAGCCGCCGGTGCGGACAAACACTGTCGGCATGCCAATCAGCGCACCTTCGCCCTGTACGGTCGGGCCAAAGATTTCCGAAATGCGGATTTTACCGCGCGCATCGGAAAGGTCGGCAAGGTTTGGATCGTGCACCGTCATGGACGATATTCCGCCCAGGTTTTCGGCGTTTCGGACACGCGCACCGCCGATACTTCCGGCCAGCGATCATGCGCCCATTCATAAAAGAACAGCGCAAGCCGTTCGGCGGTCGGGTGATCGTGACCAAGAACCTCGTTCAGGTGACGGTGATCAAACTCGTCATCGATCAGGCGTTTGAGTGGCCCCAGTTCGCGGTAATCACGCACGAAACCACGTTCATCAAGGTCGGCACCCTTAAGCTCCACCTCGACAATATAGTTATGGCCATGCAGGCGCGCACACGGGTGATCTTCTTCAAGGCCGCTCAATTGATGGCTTGCGGAAAAGGCGAATTGTTTGGTGATGGTGAACATCGGTTTTCTTTCGGTGTCGTCTTGTCTTGCTGAAGGGTGCGCTTGGCCCGGGGTTCCCGCCTTCGCGGGAATGACGGTACGCGTTTGGCAACACAACAGCCAAACGTCATGCCCGCGCAGGCGGGCATCCATACAGCAAGGCAGTTATAAGGAGTTACTCGGCGGCGTCGGTTTCGCCTTTGGCAAACTTGCGCGCCATATGATCGGCACGGGCCTGTTTCCAGTAATCGCGATCGACGTAAACGGTCGGATCCTTGACGCGCGCCAGTTCAAGTGCCTCGCGCCGCTCGACACAGGTGCCGCACCGTCCGCAATGGGTTTCCCCGCCCTTGTAACACGACCATGTCAGATCGACCGGCACGCCAAGACGTCCGGCCTCAAGCGCGATATCGGCCTTGGAGACATTTACAAACGGGGTATAAAGCTTGACGTCCTTGACGCCCTCAAGGGCGTGGTCCTGCATCGTCTGGAACGATTTGATGAAATCGGGGCGGCAATCGGGATAGATGAAATGATCCCCGCCATGCACAGCCGCGGCAACCGCATCGGCCCCGGCACTGGCCGCCGCCCCAAAGGTCACAGCCAGCATGATCGCATTGCGGTTCGGCACCACGGTGATGCGCATGGTTTCTTCGGCGTAATGGCCATCGGGCACATCGATATCATCACTGGTCAGTGACGATCCGGTCAAAAGCGCACCGACCGGGGTCAGATCAACGATGTGATGTTTGACGCCAAGATTACGCGCCGCACGGGCAGCGAAATCGAGTTCCTTTTTATGGCGCTGGCCATAATCAAACGAAATCAGGGAATGGAGCTTGTGCTCGGTCGCGACCTTATAGGCCAGCGTGACGGAATCCAGCCCGCCAGAGCAGACGACAATCGTCTTCATAGTAATCAGTCTTTCGTGTTTTTAACCTGGTGCTACGACAGGGGAAGGATCATCCTTCCAAGGGGGCGGGGTTTGCCATGCCGGTTGCCAAAACGCAAGCACAAATCCGCGCATGCGGCCATGCGTGATGCGCAGGAATGCTTGGGTTTTACAGGAAATCAGCGATCAGACAGGTTGGCCGGATCAGGCGCGCTTTGCGCTAAGTACATGAAAACAAATCGGGACCTGAAAATGGCCGTCTTCGATATAGGGGGCCAACGTTTCAAACATCGCTGCATTGATCGCGCCGACTTCCATGTCCGATGATTTGCGCAGAACATTGCCAAACAGCATATCCATTTGCGGTTTCCAGAACGGGGCGTTTTCGGGAATACGGCCAGCCGGGCTGTGGGTTGTTGCTTCAATCCCGGTAAAGCCTGCTTTCTCAAAGCGCATCATGGATTGATCGGCATCGCCAAAGCAGAACGGGTCGAGCCCGGCGGCATCAAAGCCGATGCCAAGGATGTTGCCAAGAACTGCGTCCATGGCGGCAAACAACGGATTATCCACGAGCGGCGCCCAGACCATGAACACCGCTTTGCCACCGGGGCGCAGAACGCGGAATGCCTCGCGAAGCGCCTTGTCCGGATCCTCGCAAAACATCACGCCGAAACGGCACGACACCACGTCAAAGCTTTGATCCTCGAACGGCAGTTTTTCCATATTGGCCGGAACGGCCTTGATGTTGGAAATTTCTTCTTCGGCGGCGCGTTCCATAAGGGCATCGCACATATCAGAAACGATATCGGAGGCGGTCACGTGCCCGGCAATTCCGGGGATGTTAGCGCTATCATCCGTGCCGCCGCCCAAGGCACGGGCAAAGGAAAAGGCAGGTTCACCCACCCCGGATGCCAGATCAAGCACATCAAGCGGTGCGCCATCGCGCAAAGCTGCAAGCCCCGGAAGGTCGGCTGCCTCGATCATGTGGCGGTTGATCTTTTCGGCCGCCGGTGCCAGGCGTTCGGCCCAGGTGATCCAGTCGGTCGAAAGGTTTTGCCAGGTTTGGGATGATTTGTCGGCGGTGGTGTCGGATGTGTTGTCGGATGTCGGGGTGGTCATGGCCGATCTGTCTTTCTTTGGGTGTTTAGACGACCATAGACGTAAAAGCCCCACCGGTTAAAGGATGTTTTGCAGCGCAATGAGGGTCAGAAGCCCCGCGCGGGGGCGCGGGGCTTCCTACACTCGCTGAGAGGTGGCTCTTCAACCTGCCAGCAAGCGTATCAGGTTCTGGCGCATTTCACTGACGCGGGCCAACATCGCGACACTTGATTTGATCAGGATTTGTTTCGACGCGTAGTTGGTCAGTTCCATCGCAACGTCGAGATCAAGCAGGCTTGAGCGCGCCTCTTTGACGTTTTCAAGCGTCGAGGCAAGGCTTTCGCTGGCAGCATCCAGACGGTTCTGGTTGGTGCCGATATTGGCCCGTGCGCGTTGCAGATCATCAATCGCGCGCGCCACGGCCTCGATCGCACTTTGGGCCTTGGCGGATGTGGCAATCGCATTGCTGCCCAGCTCATCAAGGCTTGTCTCCGTGCCGGTTTTGCCCGTGCCAAGGGCGGCACCATCAACCGCGGTCGTCGGAATCGAGAGCTGCGCACCGCTGGTATTGCCGCCGCCAAGCTGGAAGTAGATCTTGTCAGGCAGTTTGTTGCCCTGATCCTCAAGAACCGAGAAAACCGGGCTGGCGCCAAAAATCTGGGTCGTGGTCGATCCATCCGCACCGACACCATCGGAGCCTTGGGCCAGGGCGTTGGCGATGGTGGTTGCGATGTTGAAGTTCAGGTTCACTTTCACACCGACATCCTCGAAATCGAGTGTTTGTGTTTGACCGGCAGTAAGCGCCTTGCTGCCGCCGGACGCATAATCGGTGATATCGATGCTTTGGGTCCGGTGCGGGCTGGTGCCGTCGATTTCGGATATGGCACTCAGCAGAACGCGATCCCCGGTCTTGAGCACATCAAAGCGAAGCTGATTATCCACCGATCCGTTTTCGTTGGCATCACGCGCCCAATAATTGTCATCGGTGATGGTGAAATTTGAAAAGCCATTGGCAACCGAAAGAACCTCGGCAGAGCCAGCAGCCTGCAAATCCGAATAATCAAGGGACACATCACTTCCATCACCCAGCAACTGGATGCCGTTGAAATTGGTTGCAGCCGCAATGCGATTGATCTCGGTGCGCAGTACGACGAATTCATCATTGAGAAACCCGCGTTCCGTGTCCGACAGGTTTTCCGATGCGGCCTGAACGGCCAGTGTGTTCATGCGCACCAGAACATCGTCGATGGTGGCCATGGCCCCGTCGGCAATTTGCAGCATGGAATTGCCCTGACCGATATTGACAATCCCCGATGTCAAAGCAGAGGCCGTTGAGTTCAGCCGCGACCCGATGGCCATTGATGCGGCATCATCGCGGGCAGAGACCACACGTTTCCCCGATGACAGCTTGGCAAGCGATCTGTTCGCGGCCTCCTCGGCACGCGCCAGATTGCGGTGCGCCAGATTGGCCGCGTGGTCGGATATGATATTTAACGCCATAACGCAGTTCCTACCTGAACAAGCAAAGATAAAGGGTGGCGGCGTGGACGACCTCCTCCTGAGATCGGCTGAGGGCAATGTTAATTAGATAAAACTTAAATGGCAATATCTAATATTAGAATCTTCTTAATAGTAAGTGTCTGAAAAATATAAGAAATATTCCATCCTATGCGAAAGAGGGGGTGTCTCATACGGATGGAAATCAGCCGTTTTGCGGCTGTTAACTTAAACCCGCGATATCGCGCGCCCTCACAGGCATTTTCGCTCCGCGTCGACAGGGGACGTAACGCGTGAAGGTGCCCGATGGAGCAAGAAAGACAAGAAGGCCTGAACATCTGGCGGTTGGCGGGGTCTTCGATCCTGGCCGGATTGACCTGTGTGCTTTATTTCGGGTTTGTGATTACGCTTTTCGCCGGATTTACCGCCGATATTCAGCGCGATTCCCTGCTGCGCGAACTCGGCGTGTCATCGCCTGGCATGTTGGAACGACTGGTCCTGCAAGCCTTTCACGAGGCCGCGTTGCGCGAAGAGGCCGACATTTTGCGCGATGACATGCGTGCGATTGATACCAGATCCCTTGAAGAGACCCGGAATGGATTGGCCTTGCGCAAGGATGCGATTGCCGCATGGTGGGACGCGTTTGGCAGCTATTCACGGCTTGGCGCAACCGTTGCCAGCAATCGCGATGCATTCGACCCCGACTTCGCAGGCGCGTTCTTAAGCGCGCTCAATGCGGCGCATCAATTTGTGACAAGCCAGCAAACCGCCATGCCGAGCGACGGGTTTTTTGATGTGCCAACCGGCATGGTCGGCGGGGGCGGTACAACCCTTGGTCGCGCCGGATCGCCAATGCTTGATGTCCCCTTCGGGGAAAGCGATGCGGACAGGAAACGTCGCGCAGACGGCATCGACATCATGACCCGGCTTCACGCCCTGCTTGATCACCCGAAATTCACCGACATAGCCCCGGAAACCCTGATGGATCGCGCCCGCCAGCAAGTCGATGCCATCCGAAGTTCAATGATCCGGTTTGACGAGAAAAACGCCCGCGCCCAGATCGAATGGGCCAATATCCGCGCAGAAAACCAGCACGCCGCAAAGCTAAGAACGAGCTTGCAAAATGAGCTGGCCGAGATCGAGGCAGAGATCAGGCGTCAGGACGAAGAGTTTGGCCAGGACACGGTTTCGCTGGTTGCCCTGTTTCAACACCCCGTAGGCCATATGCTGTCCTACTTGATCCAGTTGCCTACCATCATGCTGACCTTGTTGGTCACAGTCGCGGCGGGCGGATTGGGGGCTGTGGTTGCCTTTACCAGACAGAATTTCGGCCAGCCGCCCACGGCCCAAACGCCGCCCAAAACACCGCTTGATGAAAATGCCACGGATCACAACGCCGCAGATCACAGTGCCATGGATCAAACCGCGACGGAGGCAGTACCAGCGCCGCAGGCTGAAACACTGCCGCGGCTTCAGGGATGGGCACAGCTTGGTAAAAGCCTGAAGCCCGCCGCAAGGCTGCTCGTCATGACGGGGGAGGGGATCGCCGCCGCCATGGCCATCTTCCTGTGTACAGAGGCAGGGGTACTGATGGTCAGCCAGGGCGGACCCGACGGATCAGGACAAATCGATATCAGCCCGTTTCTCGTGACCTTCATGGCTTTTGTCTCGGGCTTTATGGCGGAGGACGCTTTTGCGCGTATTCAAGCTGCGGGGCAAAAGCTGTTTCGGGTTACGGATGATCATGATCCCGGTGGGGGTGTCGGGCGGGTGTCGTAACCGGCAAAAGAAAAACCGACCCCAAGGGAGCCGGTTTTAATCTGTGCGAACGAGATGTTTGGAGGGTTAGCCGTTGGTGCCGTAGCGCGGCGCGTTGCGCTGGGCATTGCTGCCCGCTTCGGCGTAGGCTTGGCTGGCCTGTGCGGTCTGGGTGACCTGCGATTGCAGGACCTGTTCATCGCGTTCCGGCGTTGCGGCCTCGGCGGCTTCTTCTGACGCGCTGCTGTTAAACAGCTCGGTCAGGCGCTGCTCGATGCTTTGCAGGCCTTCATTCAGGCGTTCTTCGGTCTCGTTGATATTGCCGTTGATTTCGTCATTCAGCGCGCCCAACCCGTCAAGGATGGCGCGGGCATCTTCAAGGCCGGCCTGAATGCCACGGCTTGCCTGATCAAAGATCTCGCGGGCTTCGGCCTCGGAGCTTGCGTTCGAGGCAATCAGATCGCCAACGCGGGCGAGAATGCGGTCAGCAACGCCTTCTGGCGTGTAATCGTCGGGATTGACACCCTGGATCGACAGGCCGGTGGATTGCAGGCTTTCATTGATTGCGGCAACGATATTGTCCGCCGACAGCCGGTTTGCCGATTCAGAAGACAGCGAAACAGACGTCGCAGCGGCAAAGGCGGACGTGCCATTATTGTTGCCAGCTTTTTCAGTATCGCCCTGGCCCGGCAAATAGGATTGTGCCGAACGCGTAGACGCGCCGGATTGTTGGGATGACAGACCACCAATGGTGATATCCATAATCGTCCTCCCTGGACGGAGAGCTTTGAGAGCTGTGCTGACAATCAGCACTTTTCCAAGCAAGCTTGCGCGGCAGTTTCGCGCGCGAACAAAGACTTGGCAAATTTCACCTTTTAATATGGCATGGATGGCCGGGAAAATCCAGTGTTGTTGTATCAGGGCTGATGTGCAAGTTCGGGTTGATGGGGGCGCGGGTGTATGCATTCCGCGCCGGTTGGCGCGGGCGGTTGGCGGCGGGTGGCGAATGTTTGGCAAAATCGTCGGGTTTTCGCCAGAAATCTCGTTATCTGATGTTGCACGTCGATCAAAGCGCGCTTATGAACACAGCTTAAGAATATTTTGGAACCCGATCCGGGGGAGGCGCGCCATTTGGGCGGCGCCGGAGCCAGGGTCGGCGTTGGACAGGCAGGAGTTGATTAAGCGTGGCGAACTATCAGGAAAGTGCGCGGGTATTTGAAAAGCGCTGGCAGGAGTATTGGCGGGAAAACGATACCTATCGCACGCCAAATCCCGGCGATGCCGATTTCGACGCAAGCAAGAAGAAAAGCGTCATCCTGGACATGTTCCCCTATCCAAGCGGGGTTGGCCTGCATATCGGCCATCCGCTGGGCTATATCGCGACCGATGTAAAGGCGCGCTTTGAACGCATGCGCGGCAAAAACGTTCTGCATTCCATGGGCTTTGATGCCTTTGGCCTGCCGGCAGAACAGTTCGCCATCCAGACCGGTCAGCATCCGCGCATCACGACCGAAGCCAATATCGAAAACA
The DNA here is from genome assembly GCF_037027205.1 of Thalassospira sp. CH_XMU1458. Lineage (NCBI taxonomy): Bacteria > Pseudomonadati > Pseudomonadota > Alphaproteobacteria > Rhodospirillales > Thalassospiraceae > Thalassospira > Thalassospira sp. CH_XMU1458. The sequence continues at coordinate 791,455 of NZ_JAYMDW010000003.1, forward strand.
TGCTGCGTCAGTTGCAAGTCATTGGCCTTGGTCATGATCCGCATCGCCGTTTCGCTACGACCGATGTCGATTATTACAAATGGACGCAGTGGATCTTCCTGCAGCTTTTCAACAGCTTCTATGACCCGACCGTCGAATGGAAAGGCCCGCAGGGGCAGGTGATCAATGGCCGTGCGCGCCCGATTGCCGAGCTGCGCCCGTTGCTTGAGAGCGGTGAATGGCTGCTTGACGAAGACGGCGTGCCGCAGCCGAAATCGGTGATTGGTGAAGGCACCAAAGCCGAAGGCAAAGAGATTGATCGTGCGATTGATCGCGGGCGTCTGGCCTATGTCGATGAAGTGCCGGTCAACTGGTGCCCGATGCTGGGGACGGTTCTGTCGAACGAGGAAGTCACCAACGAAGGCAAGTCCGAACGTGGTGATTACCCGGTTTATAAACGTCCGCTGAAACAGTGGATGTTGCGCATTACCGACTATGCCGACCGTCTGGTTGCCGACCTTGAAGGCCTTGATTGGCCAAATGGCGTGGTCGAGATGCAGAAGGGCTGGATTGGCCGTTCTGTTGGTGCGCGGGTGAACTTCCCGGTCAAGACCGTTGATGGTGCGGATGAAAAGATCGCGGTTTACACCACCCGTCCGGACACGATCTTTGGCGCGACCTATATGGTTCTCGCACCTGAGCATCCGCTGGTTGATAAGCTTTGCGCCACCGACAAAAAGGCCGATGTTGCGGCCTATCGCGCGCAAGCGTCCGAGCTTAAGGCCGTGTCGGCCAAGGATGATGCCGAGCGTGAAAAGACCGGCGTGTTTATTGGCGCACATGCGACCAACCCGGTCACCGGTGAAGAAATCCCGGTCTGGATTGCCGACTATGTCCTGATGGGCTATGGCACCGGTGCCATCATGGCGGTTCCGGCCGGCGATCAGCGCGACTTTGAATTTGCCCATAAATTTGGCCTGCCGATCAAGGCAACCACCAAACCGTCCGAAGCTTGGCTTAAGGACAACGCACCGGCAGATGCGGCGGATGCTGATGCTACAACGCTTCTGGCGCGCTATGAGGCGGAACCGGGCGCGTTTAAGGTTGCCCAGACCGAAGTGGGCGAGACGATCAATTCCGCGAATGATGAAGTCTCGATCAACGGTCTTTCGACCCCGGATGCCAAGGCCAAGATCATCGAATGGATGGAAGCCAAGGGCATTGGCCGTGGTCGCGTGCAGTACAAGCTGCGTGACTGGCTGTTTTCGCGTCAGCGTTATTGGGGGGAGCCGTTCCCTGTTCTGTTCGATAAGGAAACCGATCAGGTTCACGGCATCGCCGAGGCGGCCTTGCCGGTTGTCCTGCCGGAAATGACCGATTTCAAACCGAAATCAAACGAAGACCCGAATTCCGAGCCGGAGCCGCCGTTGGCACGCGCCAAGGACTGGATGGAAGTCACCGGGATCGTCCTTTCTGATGGTTCGGTTTTGCCGGTCGATGCGGCTGTTGGTTCCAAACACACCCATGACGGTGCGGAATATGAAGTGCGCGCGTTCAAACGCGATGCCAACTCCATGCCGAACTGGGCGGGGTCTTGCTGGTATTACCTGCGCTATTTCGATGCCAAGAATGATGCGAAATTTGCATCAGATGATGCCGCGGCCTATTGGGCGAACAGCACGGATGCGGGTGGCAACGCCCTTCCGGGGGCGGTTGACCTTTATGTCGGCGGGGCGGAGCATGCGGTGCTGCATTTGCTCTACTCGCGTTTCTGGCACAAGGTTCTGTTTGATCTTGGTTACGTCGCAACGCCCGAGCCGTTCCAGAAGCTGTTTAACCAGGGCATGATTACGGCCGATGCCTATACCGATGCGCGTGGTGTTTATGTCGACATCCATGATGTTGAAATGCGCGATGTCGATGGCAAGAAAGTGCCGTTCAACGCCAAGACGGATGAGCAGCTGATTACCGTTCCGGGCAAGATGGGCAAACGTTACAAAAATGGTATCCCGCCCGAGGAAATCTGCGATCAGTACACCATCGATACGTTCAGAACGTACGAGATGTATATGGGGCCGCTTGATAGCTCCAAACCGTGGCAGTCGGATGCGATTGTTGGCATGATGCGCTTCCTGTCGAACGTCTGGAAAGTCACGACCCAGATGGAGCGGACCGATAGCGTTGATGGCAAGATCGAGACGCTTCTGCACAAGACAATTGCCAAGGTGACTGGCGATATTGCCGACCTGCGTTTGAATACCGCAATTGCGGCATTGATCGAACTTACCAATGCGCTGACCAAGCAGAATGCGGTGCATGATGATCATGCCAAGGCCTTGGCATTGATGGTCGCCCCGTTTGCCCCGCATCTGGGCGAGGAGCTGATGAGCCGGATGGCAGCGGACGAGTTCGGTGCCAAGAAATCGGTGATCAAGTTCGACTGGCCGGAATTTGATGCCGAAAAGGCCAAGGATGACGAGTTCGAAGTGCCGGTTCAGGTCAATGGCAAGAAGCGTGGTTCGGTCATGGTGGCAGCCGATGCCGATCAGGCAACGGTCGAGGCGCTGGCCAAGGCCGATGAAAACGTTGCCCGCCATCTTGAGGGCAAGGAGATCGTCAAGGTGATCTATGTTGCCAAGCCGACGCCGAAACTGGTCAATATCGTGGTGAAGGGCTAAGCCCAGACCGCGAGGATGGATTTTACGAGAAGGGCATGTTGCTTCGGCAGCGTGCCCTTTTTTCGTCGCGGGTTAGCGGTCTGCAAAGATGGCCTTGGGATCGCAATCGCTGATGATTGCGGAGGATGGCAATTCGCGTTCAATGATCTCCTGATCTGGCAGGAGGCTTGCGCGGCCAAACAGTTTTGCCAGGCTCCCGTCGCACAGCATTTCGTAGATCGCCTTGTTAAAGGCCTTGCGGTTTTCAATACCGGCAAGATCGGCCTTGAACAGGATCAGGACATTTTCGCTGGTGACCGGATCCTCGGTGACAGAGATGGTGTCTTCAAGGCCAAGCAGCTTTCGGACATGGTTGCCCGAAAAACGTTCGATGATGGCGGCATCGAGGCGGTTGCTGGCAATCATGCGCAACAAAAACGCATCGTCGGGCACGCGCTCAAGGTTGAGTTCCTGACGATCTAGAATGTAGTCAGGGTAATGATAAGCGGCCAGCCCAACGCGCGTGCCATCAAGGTCTTCGAGCTTGGTGACATTGCCATGACCAAATTGATTAGTGCTGTAAAAAATCAGATTTTCGCGGCGATAAAACGGGACAGAGGCCAGCGAGACCGGAATTTCAGAAAGCGACGGATATGCGCCCAGCGCATCATATTTACCGCTTATGAAGTCCTGTACCGCGCGCCGTACCGGCAGAATGTCAATTACGACGTCAGTGTCCGACCGCCTTGCTATTTCCGCATACATATCAATGAAAACACCGTGATCCTTGCTTTCTGCCATCAACGGAATATAGGGAAAAACCACCCGGATTGGTGACGTTGATGGTCTCGCCAGTGCATGACTGGTGATCAGAAGCAGACAGCCAAAGGCGAGGAAGACAAAGCGCATCAAAATAAGGTCGCAAGTTGCAGAGCATGAGAAGAAACTAGATCACGTTCCGGGAGACGGCACAAGGGCGCTCTCTTTTGCCGCAAAGCGCTTAGCAATTGACGGGGCATGGTCGGCTGGCTACAAATCGGCGACCAGATTATTTGCAAGGTTTTACCAATGAGCCACGGGCGCAAGATTTCAGTTATCGGTTTGGGCTATGTCGGATTGCCGGTGGCGGTTGCATTTGGCACATCATGTGGTCGCACTGTTGCCTTTGATATCAATCAGGCGCGCATCGCCCAGCTTAAAGCGGGACATGACGCGACGGGCGAAGTCGATGACCATGAACTTGCCGCAGCCGATCTTTTGTTGACCGCGGACGCCAAGGATCTCGCGCAAGCCGATTTCCATATCGTAACCGTGCCGACACCGATCGACAGTTCCAACCGTCCGGATCTGTCGCCGCTGCGCTCTGCTTCGAAAACCGTTGGCGCCATCCTTAAAAAGGGCGACATTGTTGTTTACGAAAGCACGGTTTATCCGGGGGCGACCGAAGAAGAATGTGTGCCGATCCTCGAAGAACTTTCGGGCCTGAAATCGGGCACCGACTTCACGGTCGGCTATTCTCCGGAACGTATTAACCCGGGTGATCGCGAACACCGCTTTACGACCATTACCAAGGTTGTATCAGGCCAGGATCAGGCAACGCTTGATATCGTCGCCGATGTTTATGGCAGTGTGGTGACCGCTGGAATTCACAAGGCGCCGACGATCAAGGCGGCCGAGGCGGCGAAAGTGATTGAAAACACCCAGCGTGATTTGAACATCGCACTGATGAACGAGCTTTCACTGATCTTTGACCGGGCTGGTATCGATACCCGCGACGTGCTTGAAGCTGCAGGCACCAAATGGAATTTCCTGAAGTTCACCCCGGGTCTTGTCGGTGGGCATTGCATCGGTGTTGACCCCTATTACCTGACCCATAAATCCGAAGAGCTCGGCTATTATCCGCAAGTGGTTTTGGCCGGTCGCCGGGTTAATGATGGTATGGGCGATGTGGTGGCCAACAAGGTTATCCGGGCACTACTGCGTGAAGGGGCAACCAAGAACCCGACTGTCACGGTACTTGGTCTGACCTTTAAGGAAGACGTCCCTGATATTCGCAATACGCGTGTGATCGATATCGTTCGGTCACTCGAAGAGGCCGGGGTCACTGTGCAGGTCCATGACGTGCATGCGGATGCTGGCGAAGTGGCACACGAATTTGATGGCTTGAAGCTTTGCTCGGACAATTGCTTGGAACCCGCCGATGCGGTCGTTCTGGCCGTGTCGCACAAGGAGTATGTGGCTAAGGGCTGGCCGCTTGTCAGCAGCTTGCTTAAAGATGGCAAGGGTTTTGTTGCTGATGTACGTGCGGTTTTGCCGCGTAATGCTGTGCCGACCGGCATCGACCTGTGGCGTCTCTAGGCTTCCGCTCCTATTCGTCCTGATAAAGATCAAGCTCGCGCTGCAGTTTTTTCGTCAAACCCTTGGCGACGATGCGGTGCGAGCTTTTTAAATGGTCCTTCAAGTCATCATCGCTCAAGCCCGGCGCATCATAGTGTTGTATCCACTTCATGCCGCGCGATGCCAGATAGGGCGCAGGACGCAGGCCAGGCATATCTTTCAAGACCTCATAGCCGATTTCGGATGTCTTGAATGTGACACCCAATGTCTCTTTTGTGGCCCAGCCACCAATGGCGAACACCTTGCCGCCGACCTTCCAGACATCCGCGTCCCCCCACTGAACAACGTGGGTTGTCTGTGGCAGGGATTTGCAAAAGGCGTTGAATTCGTCCCGATCCATTCTGGCCATCCTGTTCATGCGTTTGCCGTCGGTGTTGATGGTACGCAATCGCCCACGGCACGTCAGTGATTTTCGATAGTGCTGTGAACCAGTTGGCGCAGTTTTTCGGCAAACCTGTCTTGGCGGAAGTTCTGTCGGCACATCTGATAGGCGGCATCGCGCATTGTGGTTGTTTTCTCCGGTGAACGGATTGCTGCGCTGATCGCATTTGCCAGTTCTTCAGGGTCTTGTGGCGGACAAAGCTGACCGGTTTCACCGTCCCGGACAAACTCGGGCAGGGTTGCGATGTCGCTGGTGATCACTGGCACATTGGCCGCCATGGCTTCGAGCACCACAAGTGGTTGGGCTTCGTTGGGATAGTGGCTGGGAAAGATGAAGAGGTCGGAGTTTTCAAAGGCTCCCTGCCGTTCAGGATCGGAAACCGGCCCCAAATATGACGCTGCCGTATGCATCTGATATTTTTCAAGTAATGTGGCGAGCTCGGCTTTGCTGATGTCGCCTTCGGCCCCGGCAATCGTCAAATGGCAAGCGACATCTTGGGCGTGCAGGATCTCACAGGCAGCAAGCAGGGTTTCGATGCCTTTGGCCTGAAACAGATTGGACAGCCATAAAAGCCGGATCGGATCATGGGGCACCCATTGTTTGGTGGCTGGGCCGACGAAGGCACTATCATCCAGGCAGTTGGCGATGATGGCAGACTTGCAATCAAGGCCTTCTATTTCGGCGCGTAAGCTCTCGCCGAGCAGGATGACGGTTTGCCCTTTAAAAACCGTCTTCTGAAGCAAGTCAGACCATTTTGATCTTCGCGTTTCGGGAAGACGGCGACCGTGCAGGTGCAGGATTGTGGGCACTCGCAGGAGCTTGGCCAAAAGCACATAAATGCAGTCGCGATAATAGGCGAAACCATTTGGTGCAAAGCAGATATAAAGCGCCTTGGCGCTTGGCAATGCAAAGATCAGGCGCAGCAGTAACCAAACTGCCAACCCGATCTTGCGCAGCGAAAATTGATTTACGTCGGACAATGTCCGGGCAAAGCGCATTTCAATGACATGCAAATCAAAGTCTTTCGCCAAGGCCGTAATGGCAAACTGGTTCATTTGGGCCGCCCCGTGCATGGGCGGTGGCAACTGAACCATGGCGATGATTTTCGGGCGGTTGGTCATCGAACGTCCCTTGCCGAAAACAATTGCAAGTCGCGAAGTTTGGCAGCTGCGAGCCAGATCGAACAAGGCAGGTCAGGTCGATAACGCGCAAGAACGGAAGCACGTGTTTTCTGATAAAGCGCGTTCGGTATCCTTGCGAAATGGCGGGTGCCCGCATCAAGGGTACGTTCGATCAGGCGCCTGTTAAGTCGACTGATGCGGGCCTTGGTAACACAGCAGGCGCGCAGATAAAAATCCAGATCAATGCAGCAGGGTAAATCCGTCGCATAACCACCCGCACGCGCCCAGACAGAGCGATGCATGACAAGTGACGAATGATGTAGTGGATTACTGAAACAAAGCCGTGCGGCTGAAAAGTGCTGGACGGCTGCCATAGTCGGTCGCCACGGATCGGACATGGCGCGCGCGAAGACAAGTTGATTGTGGTTATTGCAAAGCACATCAACTTGCCGATCCAGTCGACTGGCCAAGGAAATGTCATCGATATCTTGAATGGCAATCAGATCGGTCGGGCTGTTCTCAATCGCGAGGTTAAGTGCAGCACCGCGTCCAATTTTGCCGGGATAAAGGACGATCAGTCTCGGTTCGTTGTGCCAGTCTGATGGCGTTGCAAGGGGCGCGGTTGAACCGTCATCGACAATAAACGCATGATCACGGGGACCGAGTATCTGGCGCAGATTGCCGAAATAGCGATCCATATGGGCGTCGCCATCGCGCACGGTCGTGATGATGGTGATCGGCTCACGCATCAGAATCTCCCCATGAGATGGCTAGAGTGACGTTATGCCCTTGCCCTGTCTTCGCACTGATCCTTGTTGCCGGACCAGCAGCGCTGAATGTTGCTTGTGGGATCATGTGAAGCGGGGCGCTTGCGATCAGCTTTATTCCGAGTTCTGGACAGATGATGGTGTTTTTCGCGATCTGGGTCAGGCCGATGTTGCCATCAATCAGAATTCGGAACAGTTCGACTTCGTTAGCTGCGCAGTCGGGAATCTGATCAGAGACAATAACACGCGCGTTTTGAAACTCGATCGTTCGATGACCAACAATACCTGCAAGCTCGAAACTTACATCAATCTTGTTCTCAGATATCTGGCGGGTTTGAAGAAAGCGGGAGAATTCTGTCTCGCCAATCGCGGGAAGCGGCTGTGAACCTTGATCATAAAGGCTTGCTGCATTCTGTTCGCCGCCGGTTGGTGGCAATAAGAGGCGGGCAGATTTTCCTTGGCCCGAAACAATGACGGGGGTGCCGGAGACATCAAAATTCTGTCTGCCACAAAGCGTCATTTGCGCGTGATAGTACGAGGATGAAAACTGCGTGATTATGTTTTTCGCGGTAGTTTCCGGTGCGTGTGACCGGATCTTTGGGGCTAGCAGTTGTGAGGCCTTCAGAAGCCAATAGCCAGCAAAGGCAAGGTAATCATCGTGGCGGTTATAGCTGTACCATCCCGGTGTTTGTGGATTTTCGGGGCCGGGGTTTTCGGGCAAGGGGGCAGGGGCGAGCAGGTTGAGCGGCAGTTCACCTGCCGTGAGACCAGCATCTTCCAGCCGATGCAGGATTGCCTCTGCTTCGTTGTGGGAGCCGGTTTTTAACAACACATAAAGCCCGCAGGCCGCGCCAAAACTCTGCCCCGCACCACGTCCGAGCAGATTGACAAAGCCATGCGTGCCGGCAAGTTGTGCCAGCATTTCGGTGGCCCGGTTGGCAATCCGTTGATGGCGTTTATGGGGACTGTCAGACAGAAGAGCTGCACAAAAGGCGTGGTATTGTGCGGAGAAACAGTCTGGTCTATCCATGAAAACCTGTGCACGCCAATAGCGAAGCAAGATGAACGCGAAATGGGCGTGGTTGAGGAGCTTTGCGGTTAGTCCAGCATTTCGTTTCTGTCGATTGATCAGCCCAAGTATTTGCCAGTTGGCGACATCTGGGCATTGCTGTTTGGCGCCCTGAAGGATGTCGGCGATGGTATCCGATGACAGGCCCGGCGTATCCAGCAACGCATATTCGATGAATTCGCGGTGCCAGGTTTTATCGCGCGGCTCTGATTTCAGGGCAGGAAGGGCGCGGTCGATATTGGGGCCAAACTTAACAGGATCAATCCGGTGCCAGAGATTGACGGCAAAGGCCTTGGCGTAAAAATCCGGCTGTTCAAAATGCCCCGTCTTCAGTTGACGTGTTGCAAGATTGTTTGCAATCCGCTTGGCCAGATTGAGGCAGCGTAAGCGAAGCGTGTCTTGGGTTACTGAAAGTGACATGTCACCTCCATGGACAAGGATCGGCCTGCTTTGAGGCAGTTCAGGGGTACGGCCTGAATTTCCGGACAGTGACGGCCCATGCGTTCGCGCAAGCGCCAGAGCAGCTTTTTGAAAACAGGTATACGCCAGAGCAAAGCTGATAACCAACCAGGTGCAGAAAGCGTGAAAAATCGGTTTGCCCAGCGCAGCCAGACCCGATCAACCGGATCACTTGGCAGCAGGCGGGCATGAATGATCCAGTGATCGTCGCGATCGCGCAGATACATGTATGGGTCAAACCGGCCCACCCCATCGGCGTGATCCAGTGTCACGGAAATGATTGCGCCATCCTGCCCGATCAGTGCGACCTCATTGGTTGGATAAAGACGGTATTTGTCGCTGTTGGTGTGGTGAACTGTTTTGTCTGCGATGCGCCCGTGTTTGATGGCAGTTTTGTCAAATACCAGCCGGATGACGGCATCTTGCAGCAGGATATCGTCGAGTGCCTGAATGCATAGCTTAAGCCCGATTGTGTTTGGGTTGCGCTTGCGGGTTTCGTACGCGATACGTATTCGACCCCCGGAAAGGTGCCAGATATCGCCGATCTGTTTCGCATTTCGCGGTTGGTCGGTGAGTGTCACAAAGGAATGCTGGTCCGAGCATTCCAGACCCCACGAGCCAAAGGTGATGTCACCATAGTGGCCTCTGATCAGCATATTATTTGTGATGGTGGTGGTCAGTTGCCTCATGCCACGACCTGCCGTCTTGTTGCAACTTTCTGGCAGGCCAGCAGGATCAGAACCAGACAGACCAAGCGGACCTCGATCAGTTTCATGATGTCGGATGCGAGGTCGCTGGCCGGCATGGCGAATGCCGTGATGATCATGAGCGCAAGGCATCCCCAACCCAGCCATTTCACCGTTGATAACTCCTGCAAGATCAGGATTTGTCGGGCGATGAACGCCATCAATACCGGCCAAGCTGCACCGACCTGAAGGATCGTGATCAGATCATCTGATGGGCTGCTATAGAACAGATCGGCCAATTTGTCTGGCAGGAACAACAGCAGGCCTGCGATCAATACCATTGGTGCCAAAAGCCAGATGTCACGGAGTTGCCCCACCTCATTTTTGGCAAACAGGGTTGAGGTAATGGCCGCAATCAGACCGGCGCAAAACAGGAAAACGCGTTGCGCCAGAAACAGCGGATCGTTGTCTGCGCCCAACAGGACAAAGTCGAGATTTGGCAGAAACCCGGCGAGCAGGGTAAAGCCGACAAGGCCGAATACGCTGGCCGTAGGGGCCAGTGGGCCTTTGGTGGAGGATTGTTCAAATGCAAATACTGTTGCGAGGGCAAGGCTTGCCACAGAAACCGCAGGGGCAATGAGATAAAGCGCCAAATCTGAAGGGTTGAGCGACGCCCAAATCGCCACCATTATCCCGCATGCCTGACCAATAACCGCAATCATGCCAAGCCGTGAAAAGCGGGTTTTGGCCGCAATCATCCAGTCGGGCGAAAGGGCGGCGGCAAACGGGATCAGGATAAGTGGCCAATATTGCGCAAGCGGAACGCTGCTTGTCGTAACGATCAGGATCGAGGCGAACCCTGCAATCAGGCACCTTGTTCCGACAACATGTATGGCCTGTCCAAAGGCCGCATTTTGTGCCAGTCGTACCAGAAGCGGACCACTGCCAGCCTGCGTCGCAGTAACCGCAAGACCGACCATGGCGAGCAATTGGAAGTAGGTGCCAAGATCGGCCTCTGAATAGGCATGACCGATCAGAACAAGGATTGCCATGCCGCCCAGCCGCGCAATCATATTGGCCCCGATCATCCACATTGGATATAGGCGAGAACCCGCTGATTTTAGGAGGGCTGACCATCTAACCATGGCGCGACAGGATGGTTTCATATGCATGATCAACCCGCGTGCCATAGGTGTGGCGAAGATCGCGGGCGATTTGATCTCGCGCCTTTTGGGCGATGGTTCGGCGCATCTCCGGCTGTGTGATCAGTGCCGACGCGGCTGTTACAAGCGCATCCTGATCCCTTGGCGGGATGATCAGGCCACTTTGATGATTGATGACCGGACTTCCGGCATCGAACGTGGTGATGACGGCACAACCGGCTGCCATCGCCTCCATGGTGGCAAGGCTGCTGCCCTCCGTCAGGCTGGGAAAGACGAAAATGTCGGAAGACAACATATGATTGGCAACCTGATCGTGCGGGAGGGGGCCAAACCACGTCACCCCGTCGGGCAGATTTGAAAGCAGGCCCTTGGCACAGGGTTGTGCCGCGCCGATCAGGGTGAGGTCGACCCTCAAGCGGAACAGGCAGCGAATTGTTTTCCAAGCTGCCAGAAGATGGGCTGTACCCTTGGCAAGCGACAGGTTGCCAACATAAAGAAGCCGGATGACGGTATCGTCGCGCGCGAAACGTTTCCGATCCAACAGCGCCTGACAATGTGGTGACGTAAAGGGGACCAGATATATCTTGTCGGGCGCTATGCCAGTTCTTTGCAGACCGTCCACGACCGTATCCGAGGGTGCAAATACCGCATCGGCAAATCGGGCTTCTGCCGTGCGTCGACCGGCAAGGAAGTTTGATATTTCGCGGTGGGTGCGACCGTGGGATGCATATTCGCCGACAAGCTGAACATGGCGGGTTTCGGCCAGTTGGCCGGTGACATCGGAGATCGTGATCATATTGCCTGCCTTTGCGCGACGCATGGCAGGCAGGCTGTAATTGCCCTGCCCATGCAGGATGTCGGCGTTTGGCATTTGAAAGGCGGCCAGCAGTGACAGTGGAATGTCGGAATAAAGATTGCGCGCTGGTAACCGAAGCTTTTGGGCCGTTTGTCCAAGCAAGTCGGGCAGAAGGTGGCGACCCGGGATATTGCAAAGTGCAGTGCCGACATGGCGTGATGACGGGCGGATAAGACCCGTGCCGTCATGGCGCCAAAAACTGTCCCAACGTACCAGCCGATCCTGATCGGCGAGGTGCTTGGCAAGAATCCTGGCCTGATCGACACGGCTTATCATCCAGACCGAAGGTTCGGATTTCAAGCCGCGATTGCGGTTTGGCGTGATCATCCCCACCGCCGCACGTCCGGGTTATGATTAACCGCCTGATGAACTGCCTGCCACATGGTGTCGCTGTGATGGGTAGGATTGTTGTTGGCAATTGCCCATGCTTGATGCAGGCGCGTGTCTTCGAGAAGTTGCGGCGCATCAAGAAGGCGTTTGCAGGCCGTGATCCAATCTTGCGGATTATCGATCGGCAGGATTTCGGGACCGCGCAAAACATCTGGTGCGCAGCCGGTGAATGGGCTTGCAAGCGCCACCGTGCCACAGGCAATCGCATCAATTACACCAACGCCATAGGCATCATTTCGGCTGGGGAATAGGGCGATCTTGCTGTTGGTCAGAATGGGCGGCAGTTGATCGGGGGGAAGTTGCCCGAACACATCCGCCCGGTCACCAAGGCCGGAAGATTGCGTAAGCCTTGTGGTGCTTTTAATGTCGGTACTGCCAACGATGGCGATACGGTTTGCAATGTCTGTCTTGGACAGTTCTGATGCGATCCGCATGAAGAGATCAAAGCCCTTTGAAACCGTCGTGCGACCACACCAGACGATGTCGTATTGTCGTTCCGCCAAGGTTTGGTTGGCGGGAATATCGGGTAAAGGGAATGACGGTGGGATGGGGGCGATCCAAATATGATCAGGCGATGCGCCAAGGCCTTCAAACCACGCTGCCCCGCGTGAACTTGCGGCGACAAAGCCATCGGCACGGGCAATCATGATCCGGCGTAATCTGCGCCGAAGCGGATTGTCATAGGTGGCATCAGAGCCTGCCCAGCCATCGAATTGCAGCACGGTCGGAATGCGGTGTTTCAGCGCCCAGTTTTGCGCCTGCCATTGCGCGATGCCAAAACCGTTTATGATCAACGCATCACTTGGCTCACGGCAAACAGCCCGGGTGACGCCAAACGGAAGTGATAGGGTTCGGTTTTCACCAAGGGGAATTTGAACGCCCGGCAAGGTGATATGGTCAAATGCGGGTGTTGTGATTGACCAGTTGCGTTGTGGTTCGCGATGTTGGGTACATAGGACACGCAAACATCCGCCTGCGGCCATCGCGCCATGATGAAGCGCGTTATAGGCGTCAGATCGGTAGGGTGGCACAAGGTTGGTCAGCAAAGTCACCCTCACCGCGGCGATCACCTTGAGATGCTAATATTGCCTGCAACTCAATCATAAGTTACCATTCAATTCAACCAATTAGCCGTGACTTAAATCGTTGACGGCGGCGAAAGACGGACGCCAACAGCAGGAACTTTGTGTTTCTGTCGTTTTTTAAGTGTCCGGCCGGGGTGACAGGGGTGGCAGATGCGTGACGAACTCAAAGGGCACAAAGCTGCCTTCTTCGGGTTGCCGCTGGAGACGAGACGACGCCGTCTCGTCTGTGCTGATATCGCCTTGATGCTTCGCAAAGGTACGGCGACTGCCAGCCAAGCCTGTTTTCGTCACCATTGCCTGAATGCGACCAAACTGCCCGCAGCCTTGCGCGATGATCGGTTGTTTGCAGCACTTTCGCGCGCAGATTGCCTGTCAGCTGATGGCATGGGGATTGTGTGTACAGCCCGCCTGTTGGGGATCAGGGTTGCAGAGCGTGTCACTGGCATTGATCTGATGACAGATCTTCTGGCGCAGTTCGCACAGGATGGCACGCGGGTTTTCCTGTTGGGGGCGCGTCAGGATGTTCTTGATCAGTTGCAGGCGATATTGCCTGCACGTTTTCCCGGACTGATCATCGCGGGTACCCATCACGGTTATGAGCCCGATGATGAAAAGCTGGCTGATTGTGTTGCACAGGCCAAACCAGATGCCCTTTTTGTCGCCTTGCCATCCCCGCGCAAGGAGCTGTTCGTTGATCAGTATGCGGACAAGACTGGATGCCGTTTTGCCATGGGTGTTGGCGGGGCGTTTGATGTTCTGGCCGGGAATGTCCGACGCGCCCCGGTTATCTGGCAGCGGTGCGGGTTGGAGTTCCTTTGGCGCATCTTCTGTCAGCCGCGCTACATGATCCCGCGCTATGGGCTTGGGCTTTGGGCATTTGCCCGCCTTGTCGGGCCAAGGATTGTGCGTTTTCAAATCCGGCGCTTTTGGCGTGCCTTGCGAAAAGCGGCAATCATTTCGGTCATCTTTATGATGCTGACAACCGCCGCCGATTTACAGGCGCAGCCGACAACCACAGCGACGTTCGATTTGGAAAACCGGCAGGCGGCGATCAGTTGGATTGAAGCGGAAATCGCAAAGGTGGAGGCCACCGAGGACGTCGCCAAATTGATTGACGCACTTGTCGGAGCTGTGCTGTCAGAGGATGTCGCTAACCAACAATCTGACATCGATTGGCAGGTGGCAGAGGACAGCCTTAAAGTATTGCTTGGTCTGTTTGATGTGGTTCTGGGCGGCGGCAGTAGCCGTTTTTTGCTGGAGACCGTGCTGGGTGGGGTGGTTCTGCGTCTGCTTGATCTTCATCCCGACCCGGGGCGCCTTTCGGAAATCATCCGGGGTAATTCTTCGGATTTGGCAGAGCGCCTGTTTGAACGCAATGCCAATCAAACAGCGATATTCGCAGGCGAACAGCAATCATTTACCGCAAGCATCGAGCCCGAAGTAGCACCGCGTGTTGTCGGTTCGGTTCGGCCACCTGAAACCGAACGGGCGCGGCGTTATTCGCTTCTTTTTGTTGGCGGTCCGAGGAACCCAGTCGTCGATAGCTATTGGGGAGTTGAGGATTATCAGGAACCTGTCGGAATTCCAGAGCTTGAGGATGCAAGCCCGAGATGACAGAGCATCCCAACCATCCCGTCGCGATTACCAGCGTCCCGCAAGAACGGTTTGATCCGTCCTTGCGCGATTTGTTGAGCATTCTTTGGCAACGGCGCGGGGTTGTCGCACTGACCTTTGTTGTGGTCCTGATCGCGCTTCTGAGCGGGATCGCCAATTGGCAGGGGGATTATCGATCCGTCACCGAAATCGGGCTTTCTGCAAATGTGGAAATCGCGGAACGCCAGATGCCAGCGGCATTCAACACCGACCGGCGCATTGTAACCGCCCAGGAAATCGAAACGGCAATTGCGGAAATCAAAGGGCAGAAAACACTTTCCACCGCACTTTCGGTTATGCGCGGAGAGGGTGTTTCGCTGACGGATATGCCGGTATCCAGTGATCTCGAAACAGACGGGATCTCTCATCTTCGCAATGCTTTGGAAACCACCCGGGTTGGCAATGCGGCGGTCATTGAAGTGGCCTTTGTCGCAAGCCAGCCGGAAACAGCGCAAAAGGCGTTGATGGCCGTTATTGAAAGTTATCTTTGGCAGCGCGAAGACCGGCAAAAAGCCGCCATTCGAAGACAACTTGCCGAGGCGGAGGCGCAATTTCAATCTGCGCAAACTGAATTGGATGGTCTGGAAGGAGATCTGGCCAGCTTGCAAAACAGCGCCGGTATTCTGGACCCGGATGAGAATGCGCGGATGCTGGATCGCATCTATGCACTCGATGAGCAGGCTGAAAAACTGGGGCAGGAGGTTGTCAGCCTCAGGCTTGCGCGCCAAAGCCGCAATGAGGCGGCAAACCTTGATGATTTGCTGGCGATTGACGATGTGGCTAGCCATCCGATGGTGCGCCAAATCTCGGCCCAGTTCGAGACGACAAAACAGGAATTTGTCAGGCTTGATCAGCGTTACGGTCCCAAGCATCCGACCATGCAGGGCAAGCAGCAAGAACTGGATGATCTTCATAACCAACTGGCTGCTGTCGCCAGCAACATCGCCGGTCAAATGGATATTACCCTTGCCGGGGCGGAAGAAAAGCTGCGTCTGATCACGGCCCAACGGGATCGTTGGCAGGATCGGATGGCTCTCCGCAATACAAGCGTTCAGGGGCAGGCTGCCCTGGTGCGATCTGTCGCCATGGCGCGCGCCAATGTTCAGGAGCTGGGCCAGCAGGTACAAGCTTTGCGCCGTGAAATGGCAGCGTTTCAGGGGGATGCGGCGATCCTGCATGCGCCTACTTTGCCCGCAGCAACCGAATTTCCCGCCAAGCGCGATCTTGCCATGTTGGCGATCATGATGGCGTTGTTTGCCGCCGTGGTTGCCGCATTGCTGCGTCACTATTTCGATCAGAGCATTGATGACGACTTTGATCCTCAGGCGGCGTTGGGCATCCCGTTATTTGCCCGTATCCCGGAACGGTCGAGGGTGAACAAGGCCACCAGCGCCGCTGCCCATGACGAGGCCGCAGGGCATCTGGCAGTTTTGATGCGGATCATGGTGCAGGGCGGAGATGCAGCAAGCAAATCCGATAAGGACGGGCAGGTGATTGCGGTTGGCTCAGCACTCTCGGGCGATGGCAAAAGTCACATCGTTCATGCGCTGGCCGAAAAGCTGGCCGGATTGGGGGCATCGGTGATTGTCCTTGATGCGGATTTGCATGATCCGGCACCGCCAAACCGGGCGCGGCATGACGGTGACATGACTGCTGATCTGACTGATGTCATGTCAGGGCTTATGGAAATGGACGCCGCCCTCGCCGGGGCAGAGAACGGCGAAAGGTATCGATATCTTGGTGCGCGTATGCCGGTGCCGGGAAATATCGCAACAGGCATGATTGACGGGCAATTACCTGATTTGATCACGCGCCTGCGCACCCGGTTTGATCATGTAATTGTTGATACGCCGCCGATCCTGTCCGTCGCGGATGGTGTGATTGCGCTGGGACTGGCCGATGTCAGGCTGTTTGCCCTGCGCTGCGGACATAGCAAGCGCCGCGATATCACCCAAGCCCTGTCGCAATTGCGCGCGGCCAATATTGTGCCAGAGGGCATTGTTTTGAACGGTGCCAAGCCGCGTGCGGCCTATGGCAAGGCACAGGCGGACATGGCGACCGAGGGGCCGACGTCATGAAGGCAGCCCTGATTGTGATTGCCCTGCTGTTGATTGGCTCTGGCGGCGTGGTTCTGGTTTCGGAGGGCAGGGCGCTATCGCAGCTTGAAAACAAACGTGCAGCTTTTGCCAACGGAGACGGCTTTGGTGCAGAGCGTGATGCGATGGTGGTCGATGGCTCGGAACTTGAAGCACTGCTCAGCCAGCGGCTGATCGAAAGGCCGTTTGATCCGGTTTTTCTGGGGCTGAAGGCTAAAATAGTAGCCGACGATGATTTGGCGCTTAGCGTAAAGCTTCTGGATCAGGCACAGGCGATTGCCCCGCGTGATCCCCGCGTGCAGGCAATGCGTGACGGGCTGCAAGTGCGGCTTCAAAGCTTGCCATTCCCAGCATCACCATTGGCAGAATAAGGGCAGGCATGATCATGACCCAGTCGCCCATGCTGCCAATCATTGCCATCGCAAAAAGGGCAATCAAAAGCGCGCACGTGTCGGGTTGCAGGCAGGTTGCAAGCACCGTTTTGATCGCGATGATGAGTGCTGTTGCGAGGACCAGCATGACCGGAACACCAAACACGATTGCGCCATCAAGCCAAAGGTTATGGCTGCTAAACCAATGGGCATTTGCGTTCAGGTCCGGGGTGGAAAAATGAGCAATGACCAGTCCAATGCTGTCGGCACCCCATCCGGTCAATGGCCGTTCTGCAATCGCCTGCAGGGCGGTGATCCACAAATCATCCCGCTGGATCAGATCACTGCGGGCAAGGTCGGTGAAGCGCGTGAAAAGTTCCGGCGATGCAAAGGCTGTGACGGCAATGGTCGCGATGATGCCAAGGGCGATCACAATCAGCCGCTTATTGCTTTGCACGTTTTCACGTGGGGTCAGAATGATAAACAATCCCCCGCCAACCAGCGCCATTATAAAGGCCAGCCGCGAGTGGCTTTGGACAACGGCAGTTGCGAACAGCAAGCCAATCGCCAACCAGCCACCCGCCTGATCAAGGCGCTTGGCCGTGCTCAGCGCGCGGCTTTGATCATACAAAAACAGGCAGGCCACAATACCGAAGGCCATCAGGTTTCCGAACGACGTGCGATTGGCGAAGCTGCCGGTCCAGTCGCCAAGATGGGCCTGTTTGGTAAACCAGAATGTGGTTTGCCATCCCATCACATCGGCACCTGCGGCAAGCGCCACTTGAACGGCGCAGGTGATGACAATTGTGCGGGCGATGGTGATGTTCAGATGGGTGTTGAGGCGTCCCACCAGCGCAGTCAGGCTCGCAACACCGCCCAGCCAAATCAGATAGGTCGCCATATTCGGCCAACCATACGGGGCGAGTGCAATGTGCGGCGCATTGAACGGATAGGTTTGAACTGGCCAGATCGGAAGGATTTGCAGGATCGCCCAACCAATCAGCCCAGCGATCCCGATCCAAAGATACAGCAGGTGCTTGCCGATTTGCACAGGACCGGGGCGCAGGCAAATCGCAAGCATGCCGATACCGGTCAGGATCGCCAGAATGGCAAGCGCCCATGGCCGCAATCCGCCGAGCAACAGCGGGGCCAGAATGATCTGCACCATCAGACAGGTTTGCGCCAGCCAGAGCATCAAGGTCAGCCAATCTGCTTTGAAATCAAGACCTTCAGCCTAGCCGAATTTTCGCACCCTGTCGCGCTGCTTGCGCAGGGGGCTGAGTGATGAAAGCTATTGCTTCCGACGTTGCGCACTACGCCGGGCAGGGGCCGGGAACCGCCAGCCAAGCAGTATCACTGCCGATCTGGTTGGTACTTGCGGGCAATCTTTTGATGGGCGCCTCGCTCTGGCTGATTGCAGCGGGCGGGATGGTAGCCAAGCTCATTCTGCTTGGTTTCTGGATTGCGATGCTGTGCGCTTACGCCCGCCCGGTTCGAATTACGCCGGGTTTGCTTGCAGGCAGTTTGGTTCTTTCCGGGCTGATTGGTGTCATCGCGACTGGCGATGGGGCAAGCCTCGAAAAACTCCGTCTGATCGGCAACCTTTTGATGCTGCCCGTTGGGCTTTTGGTCGGGCTTGTGATTGGCCGGGACAACCTTCGGGTGATGATGCCAGTTCTGGTGGTTTATCTGCTGCTATCTAGTTCGTTTCAGATGACGCATGAAGGCATGCGTCTTAATCAGCCGTTCTTGTTTTTGGGAATTTTTGCGCTCTGTTCAGTGGTCCAGTGGCGGGGCTGTCGGCTGCTCGCGGCGGGATCGGCCTTGGCTGTGTTGCTCAGCCAAACACGGATTGCGGTGTTGGCGATGTTGCTCAATCTGATCGGGATGATCCGGTTCTCACGGGCGATGACGTGGATTGTTGGATGTGTCGCCTTGGCAGTGGCTGGCTGGTTTGCAATGTCGCATCTGCCGCGCCTGTTTCTGACCCATGGCAGCGGGCGGTTGGCGTTCTGGCAGGATTTCTGGGGGATGTGGCAAGGCGGCTCTGTCGGGCAAAGATGGTTTGGTTTCGGGGCCGGGTCGGTGGAGGAAATCCTGTCCGGCTATCAATCCTTTGCATCCTTTGGTGCCCTGCATAACGATCATTTTCGCATGTTGTTTGAAACCGGAATCACCGGCGCGATGCTTTGGGCGGCGGGATGGATTGTGATGATTTGGACCGTTCGCCATGTGCGTCTTGCCGTCTGCATCCTGCTTTCGGTGATGCTGACCATGGTGACGGATAATACGCTGAATTATGGGCATTATCTGGTCTGTTGCGGGATGGCCGCCGGGATTGCTTCGAGTGCGGGGCGTCATCATGGATAGGGATCATCTGATCAATATCCGGGATCGCGTGCTGGCCCGCATGGTTGCGGATGGCTTTGCCGGGGCCGATCCGTTTGACGGGCTTGAAAGTGCTGTCTTTCGCGCAAGCGGCCTTGGGCGGTTCCGACTGGCGCGGTTGGCCTGGTTACAGACGATCAAGCGTGGTCCGGAAGGCTTGCGCAAGGTTGTTCGCATTCCCAATATGGTCAATCCGAAGACACTAGCCCTGCTGGGTGGGGCCGCGCAGGGTGTGGTCCTTTGTGATGTTCGGGGACGCCTGCTTGAAATGCAAAACCCGGATGGCGGGTGGGGATATCCTTTTGAATGGCAGGCGCGGGCGTTTTACGCCAAACGTCATCAAAGCAATGCGATTGTGACAAGCTTTGTCGTTGATGCGTTACTTCAAAGCGGGATGCAAAAGGATCACCCGGCGTTGGTTCATGCGGCCGGGTTTGTTGAAGACAAGCTCTGGCGGGAAGGCTATTTCGCCTATTTCGATCATGTTGTCGTTGAAATCCATAATGCCAGCCTTTGGGCGGCCTTTGCACTGCATCGGGTGATAGGACTGAATGACAAAACCGCACTGGCGGTGGAGCGCGTTATCAATGCGCAACAGTCTGATGGCAGTTGGGCCTATGGCACGCGGTCCCATCACCAGTTCGTGGACGGGTTTCACACGGGCTATGTTCTTGATCTTCTCGACAGCTTGCGGGCGTCGGGGATGGACGGGCTGGACAAAGCCATTGAATGTGGGTGGCAATTCTATCGCGCAGCGTGCTTCGATAAAAAGGACCTGCCGCGCAGCTTTGCCGGGCGGGATGGCTACCTTGATGCCCATGCAGTGGCACAGGCGATGGCAAGTCTTTGCCGGTTTGGGGACCGCGACGGGGCGATCCGGGTATCTGAATGGGCAGCAGAAAATCTTTTTGATCCGAGCCGTGATCTGTTCTTTGCCGGGATAAAGAAAGGCGGCCGGCCAGATCGGCGCAATTACATGCGCTGGACGCAGGCATGGATGGTCTGGGCACTGTCAATCGTGATAGAAAACACCAAGCCGAACCCGTCGAGCCCGCAAGATCAAACCATGTCGAATTTTGACCCGACCACGCCACTCAGTTTTACCCATCCCGATCCGAACCGGGCGGAGAAGGAGGCGGCCTTGCGTGCCTTGCCCGAACCTGTGTTTCGCGGGCTTTATGATATCACACGCGCGGCAGCATCGCGGGCCAAGGCTGAGGGCGCGATGGAAACGCTTTATGGCCTGACGCGCGGGATGAAGACCCTGCAGCGCATCGGGGCGGAGCAGGGCGTCATCCTTGGCATCAGGCGCGGTGGCTAAACTCGGCGGTTAGCGTTGGCGCAGCTCGTCAGCGGTCAGTTGGCCATCGCCGTTTTTGTCAAGATAGTTGAACATCCGGTTATGGACGGCCTGGAATTCTTCAAGCGCCAATTGGCCATCGCCGTTGGTGTCCATCATGACGATCATCATTTCCGGGCCATGCATTTTGCCCATCATGCCACCCATCATCATGCCGCCATTCATCATGGCACCGTTCATCATACCGGGGCCCATCGCACCGTTATTGCACGGCATCGTGTTGCAGGGACCGTAACCTTGTCCGTTGCCCGGGCCATATCCCTGACCCATCATGCCCGGACCTTGCATCATACCTTGGCCCTGCATCATGCCTTGGCCGTTAGGGTTCATCATTTGCGGGCCTTGTTGGGCCTGGGCGACGCCAAGCGCACCGGCAAGCATCAGTCCGATTGCGGTAATTGCGAGATATCTTTTCATCATAAGTCTCCTGTTCCGAAGGGATGAGACCATTATGTGCAGATGACCCGTCGCATTTTTGCGGATCGAAGGCGGGAAACTGCCCAAAACAATAAAATCATTCTATCATCATCAGGGGCGCGCGCATTGAGGCCGATCAATCGGCATCCGCTGCCAGAGTAAATTCTGGCGTGATTTTCATTGCCCCGGCCAACCCCGCGGGGATATTGCTAGGCGATGCCCGCAAACAGACATCTGCTGTGCCAAGCTGAGTATTGAAAACATATGAGTTCCCGATTTCCCGCCCTGCCGATTGATGCTGTCCTGCCGGAGGTGATTTCCGCGCTGGAAAACGGCACCAATGCGGTTTTGCAGGCGCCACCGGGTGCTGGCAAGACGACAAAGGTGCCGCTGGCGCTGCTTGATTGCGCGTGGCGCGGGGATCAGAAGATCATCATGCTCGAACCCCGTCGTCTGGCCGCGCGTGCCAGTGCGCGGCGCATGGCGCAGTTACTAGGCGAGGCGGTTGGCGAGCGTGTGGGTTATCGCGTCCGGTTTGACAGCAAGATTTCCAAGGACACCAGGATCGAGGTCGTGACCGAGGGCATCCTGGTCCGCATGATTCAGGATGACCCTGAACTTTCCGGCATTGCCGCCGTCCTGTTTGATGAATTTCACGAACGATCATTGGATGCCGATCTGGGCCTGGCCCTTGCCCTTGAAACGCAGGGAGCACTTCGTGATGACCTGCGCCTTGTGGTCATGTCGGCCACCCTTGATGGTGATCCGATTGCGCGACTGATGGGCGATTGCCCGGTGATCACATCCGAAGGCCGCGCCTATCCGGTTGAAACGAGATACGTGGCCCCCAAGCCCGATAAATGGGGCAATTTCCGCATTGATGTGGAAATGACCGGCGCGATCAAAACCGCCCTTCGCGAGGAAAGCGGATCGATCCTGGTCTTCCTGCCGGGGCAGGGCGAAATCACCCGGGTTGAAAGTGCGCTTAAGGATGCGGTGGGAAGTGATGTCATCATCGCCTCGCTTTATGGCGCGATGGATACAAAGGCGCAGGACATAGCGATCCAGCCCGCCCCGGACGGCAAGCGCAAGGTCGTTCTGGCCACCGCGATTGCCGAAACGTCGCTGACCATTGATGGCATCCGGGTGGTGATTGATAGCGGCCTGCAACGCCTGCCAAGGTTTGATCCGGCGTCGGGCATGACGCGGCTGGTCACGGTCAAATCATCGCAAGCCAGTGCCGAGCAACGCCGTGGCCGCGCCGGGCGACTGGAGCCGGGCGTGTGCTATCGCCTGTGGCCGGAAAACGAACATCGTGCGCGTGCGCCCTTTACCGCGCCCGAAATTGCCGAGGCCGATCTGGCGCCGCTGACGTTGGAGCTGGCGCGCTGGGGTGTTACCGATCCCGAAACGCTGCGGTGGCTGGATGTACCGGATCGCGCCAAGATTGATCAGGCGCGCGATGTCTTGCGCGGCCTTGAAGCACTTGATGGCGAAAACCGCATTACCCCGATGGGCACTGCCATGGCCGGATTGCCGGTCCATCCGCGGTTGGCGCATATGATGTTGCGCGGCGCTCAGCTTGGCCTTGATGATGTCGCCTGTGCGCTGGCGGCGTTGTTGTCTGATCGTGATTTCATGCGCGGGCGCGGGGCGGATTTGCGCATCCGGGTTGAGGCGATCATCAAGGGCCGGGCGCCCAAAATGATATCGGAGGCCGCCAAGCAACTTGCCCGCCGTTTGCGCGATGCTGCAAAGCAGAGCGGGTTGGCAAAACCCGATACCGCGCGCGTGGATCGCGCCGATGAGGTCGGATTGCTTCTGGCCTTTGCCTATCCCGACCGGATCGGGGAGCGGCGCAAGGGGGCGGACGCGCGCTATCGCCTTTCGGGCGGGCGCGGCGGTGTTTTACCCAATGAAGATAGCTTGGCGTCGGAGCCCTATATCGCGGTGGCCGAACTGGACGGGCAGGCGCGCGAGGCCAAGATTTACCTTGCTGCCCCGGTGGCGCGTGCAACTCTTGAAACCCATTTTGCCGATCAGATTTCCGAGGGCACGGAAGTCTTCTGGGACGCGCAAAGCGATGCGGTTGCCGCCCGCTGGCAACGCCGGATCGGCGCGCTGGTGTTGGATGAAAAAGCCACCCATGACGAAGCCGATCCCGATGCGATTGTTGCAGCGATGATGGAGGGTATCCGCAAACTTGGCCTGCATTGCCTGCCATGGGACAAGGCATCAGAAGGCTTGCGCGCAAGGCTGGCGTTTCTTCATCGGGTGGAGGGCGATGCCTGGCCCGATGTTTCTGACGACGGGCTTTTGGGATCGCTTGAAGACTGGTTGGCACCCTATCTCGGCGGCATTACCAAACGAGGCCAGCTTAAACAGATCAATCTGTCCGAGGCGTTACTCGCCGGGATTGACTGGAACCAGCGACAGGAAATGGATCGTCTGGCCCCCACCCATTGGCAGGTGCCCACGGGCTCAAACATCCGCATTGATTATAGCGGTGAAACACCTGCTTTGCCGGTGCGCATGCAGGAAATGTTTGGTGCCACCGAAACGCCAAAGGTGGCGAATGGCAAGGTCGCGGTGACCTTGCATCTGCTATCCCCCGCACAACGGCCCATTCAGGTCACCAGTGATCTGATCGGGTTCTGGAATGGGTCCTATGCGCAGGTGAAAGCCGAGATGAAGGGGCGCTATCCCAAACATTATTGGCCCGACGATCCCCTGATCGCCGAACCAACGCGTCGGGTTAAAAGCTGGATGTAGGGTGAGCGGGCCTAGGCCGCTTCAAGGATGCAAAGCTTGCAGGAATAGCCTTCTTTCTGATGATACGGCGCCTCGCGGATTTCGCGGATCTTGGCGATACCGTCCTGTTCCATCTGCTCAAGATGCTCCGCATAGCCATCCTTGTCCCAGACCTTTTCATGAACCGTGATGACAGCCGGTGCGCCGGGCTTGATCACGCGCACGAGTTCATTCATCGCACTCGGGCCGACATGGCCCGATGTAAAAACGCCGACACTGATGACACCGTCATAGGCATCATCCTTGATATCAAGTTTCTGGGTCAGATCGGCCGTTTCAAGTGCGTCATAAACGCCCTTTTGGCGCGCCTTTCTCAGCATGTCAGCACTCAGGTCGACACCGTCAATCGTGGGTTCGCACTGTTCGTGCAGTTCCTTGCCAACCAGTCCGGTGCCACACCCGGCATCAAGCACCCGGTCCGATGAGCTGATTTCGGATGCCAGTGTTTCCGCGGCAATCGCCGGGGCGACATAGCCCATGCCAATCAGGGTGTCATCGTCATAGCTTTCGGCCCAATCGGCATATACCGCGCGAATATCATCGCGGTCCCCGGCCAGGGCATAGGCGCGCGTCAAAAGTGGGTTTTCGGTCCCCATAAGCTTGCTCTCCATCTGTCCTGAATGGGGCAAGTGTACATGATATCAACATGTTATTCAAATCGACCGCGGTTTTGGCCGTTCTTCGCACGGTTCGTGATGATTAGCCGGGATAGCTGATCTCAAGAATTTCCAGCTCATCCTCGCCCGACGGTGTGCGAACGGTGACGACATCGCCGACGCCTGATTTCATTAGGGCACGGGCCACCGGCGAAATCCAGCTGATCTTGCCATTTAGGCTGTCGGCTTCGTCCTCGCCGACGATGCGGATGGTTTTTTCTTCGTCGCGGGCATTCACATAGGTGACGGTGGCGCCAAAGAAGATATGGGCATGATCGGGTTGTTCATCAGAGCGGACAACGACGGCATCTTCGATCCGCTTGCGCAGGTATCGCACACGGCGGTCAATTTCGCGCAGGCGCTTTTTGCCATAGATGTAATCCCCGTTTTCCGAACGGTCGCCATTGCCCGCTGCCCAGTGGACAACAGCCACGACTTCCGGCCGTTCCTTTTTCCAAAGGTGGTCGAGTTCGGATTTAAGGGCGTCTAGCCCTTCGGGGGTGATGTAAATCGGTCTGTCCATTCGCGGGTTTTAACGCAAGGCCGTGTCGCGGGAAAGAGGTGATTTCGACATCGTAATCGTAGATGCAGCCATATATCGATTATCGATTTGAGAGGAATGGTCACCGATCTCAAACTTTATCCACTGTGTAAATGTCTCCGGTGCCACCGCACCCCGATCATTGTTTGCAAAGGTGACTGAAATGGAAAAATCCTCCTCGTTTGATCTCGCCACGATGGACCGTCGACACTTGTTCAAACTTTCGTTGTTCGCCGGTCTGGCGGGCATGTTGCCAGGCCTTCCGGCCATGGCGCAGGAAGCAGGTGACAACGTTGATCCGCCGGTTTCGTCGAATCCGGTGCCGATTGTCGATGCCCGGTTCCCGTCTGAAATCGCGCCCGGTGTTTTCATCCTGCCGGACAAGCGGATCACGCTCGTGCCCAATGTCGGGATCATTGTCGGGCGCGATAGTGTCCTTGTCGTTGATTGCGGGTTGGGTATTGAAAGTGCCGAGAATGTTCTTGATGTCGCGCGGCGGTTGGCGCCGGGCCGCAAGATCATTCTGACAGTGACCCATGCCCATCCCGAACACGGCTTTGGTGCACAGGTTTTCAGTGCGGATGCGCGCATATATTACAACAGTGCACAGCGCGATCATCTTGCGCGACGTGGCGATATTCTTCTGGACGGTTTTCGCAACGGGGTTCTGCCACCCGAGCAGACCCATCTTCTCGATGGTGTGGTTCTGACAGGGCCGCATGAGACGTATGACGGTGCAACGGCAAGGATTGATCTTGGCGATCGAGTGGTTGACATGCGGACATGGGGGACGGCGCATACCCCGGGTGACCAGATCATTCATCTGCCAGACGAGGGGATCGTTTTTGCCGGTGATTTGCTGGAGGAGCGCATGTTTCCAATCGTTCCGTTCTTCCCGCCGATGATCGAGGCCGAGGAAATCGATATCGCCCGCTGGGAGACGGTTCTGCGCGATATCATCAGCCTTGCACCCAACACAATTGTGCCCGGCCATGGCAATCTTGCCGGTACTGAATTGCCCGAGGCGGTTCTGGCCTATTTCGCCGATGTCAGACAGCGTGTGCAAAATGCCACCGGCGATCCCGCCGCACTGGAACAGCAAATCCGTCGGCACTATGCCACCTGGGAAAATCCGCATTTTGTCGCGCCGACCCTGCGCTATTTCATGCAGGCGGGCTGATCGGCCGTCACTTTATATTCCGATCGTTATGACAGGGGACCTGTGCATTCACGCCAGGTCCCTTTTTGTCAGCCATCCAGCGACAGATCCGCGATGAAATCACGCAGCCAGCGTTGGGCGGGGTGTACGTCATTGCGGCGATGCCAGGACATGTAAAAAACGACCGGCTCAAGTTCAAAAGGAAGCGGCCGGATCGCAAGCGCGTCGGCCTGACCCGATGCCGGTATGACGCCAGCCATCAGGGTTGCGATCAGATCAGAACGCGCAATCATAAGCGGGGCGGCATAAAGGGTTGGCAGGGTTACGGCAAGGCGGCGTTTATGCCCCATCTTTGCCAGCGCGGCATCAACCAGACCAAAGCGGTCATTTTCCGGTGATACCAGCAAATGCGATAGCGACAAAAACGCCGAAAGATCCAGCGGTGTCTTGGTTGCCGGATGGTCACGGCGCAGAACACAAACGAAGTCTTCCGAAAAAAGCGGCTGGTTCAGAATGCGCCCGGTTGCCGTCGGTGGTACACCAATCGTCAGGTCGGCCTCGCCCGCATCAAGCAGCGCAATGGCATCGTCGCGCGCCGTAAAATTCCCGACCCTAAGCGTGATGCCCGGTGCCTTCTGGCGCAGGGCTTCAAACAGGACAGGCAGAACCTTGAAGGTCGGATGATCGGAGGCTGCGATGGAAAACGTCGCGGTGGATGTCGTCGGATCGAAGGTCTGGGTAAAATCAAGTGTGCGCTGAATTTCGGCCAGCGCATGACCAAGTGGTTCTGCAAGTTCAAGGGCACGCGGGGTGGCCTGCAGGCCAGAAGGACTGCGGATGAAAAGTTCATCATTTAGCAATCCGCGCAACCGCGACAGCGCAGCACTCATGGCCGGTTGTGTGCGGCCAATGCGAATGCCCGCACCTGTGACGCTGCGCTCTTTCATCAGCGCATCGAAAGCCACCAGCAGATTAAGGTCGATGCCATGTAAATCCATCAGGTGGATGTTACTGCATAATTTATATTGATTTCAAGTATGCTGAAGGGGCCGATAGCATTGCCCGATATTCAACAATCCTGAATGGGTAATCAAAATGACAGATCAACTTAATACACCGGTGATTTCCGGGGTGTCGGCCCCGGACCGCAAAGCGGTCGAGGCACTTTATCGCGCCTTTACAGAATGTGTGGACTTTCTCGACGAGGCGGTGACCAGCGACTGGCAGGATATTCCGCTTGCGCCCGGGCAGGAGCCGGGACGCGATGGCATGAAGCCATTGATCACGGCGTTTCAGGCTGCATTCTCAGACTTGAACATCATCATCCATGAGATGATTGGTGGGCCGGGCCGAGTTGCAGTGCGGGCTGAAATCACAGGCACGCATTCAGGCGAATGGTTCGGAATTGCTGCGAGCGGACGGGAATTTCGCATGCCGATCCACGAATTCCACTATGTCGAAAATGGCAAGGTGACCCATACCTGGCATCTTGAGGACTGGTTTGGTTGGCTGCATCAAGTGGGCGCATTGCCTACCGCCGATCAGGGGGATGCACGATGAAAGCGATCAGACTTGATAGCTACAATAGGGCACCGGTAATCGGCGATATTGCCACACCTGATATTGGTCCGGATGACGTTCTGGTCCGGGTCCGGGCAGCCGCA
Source organism: Thalassospira sp. CH_XMU1458 (assembly GCF_037027205.1). NCBI lineage: Bacteria > Pseudomonadati > Pseudomonadota > Alphaproteobacteria > Rhodospirillales > Thalassospiraceae > Thalassospira > Thalassospira sp. CH_XMU1458. The sequence goes on from NZ_JAYMDW010000003.1 coordinate 819,582, forward strand.
TTTAATCCGCTGGATATCAAGTTGCAAAGCGGTGTCTTGCATGGATATTTCCCATTGGAATTCGGATATACGGCGGGAACGGATCTTTCCGGAACGATTGAAGAAGTCGGGGCAAATGTGACGAACTGGCGCAGGGGGGATAAGGTTATCGCCCGACTGGATCCGGTTGCGGGCGGTGCTTTTGCCGAGTTTGCCTGTGTTCCGGCGCATTATCTTGTGAAGGTGCCGGACGGTATGGCGTTTGAACTTGCGGCGGGAATCCCGACCGCAGCGGGCACAGCCTGGCAAGCCTTGTTTGAGATGGGCAATCTTGATGTCGGGCAGACGGTTCTGATCCATGCCGGTGCGGGCGGTGTCGGCAGTTTCGCCATTCAGTTCGCACGTGCTGCCGGGGCGCGCGTGATTGCAACCGCATCGGGTGACGGAATTGATATTGTCCGAATACTGGGCGCGGATCAGGTGATCGATTATCGCCACACCGACTTTGCCGAAACGCTTGCGGATATCGATCTGGTGATTGATACGATTGGCGGAGAGACACAGCAAAAATCGTTCGGCGTCTTGCGAAGGGGCGGCAAGTTGCTATCGCTTGTTGCACCGCCTGACGAGGCATTGGCAAATGCCCACAATGTCGATGCGCAATTTGTGTTTCATATGTCTGACACGGATCGCCTGGCACGGGTCGCTTCGGCACTGCACGAGAACAATGTGCGTGTTCTGATCGACCAGACTGTGCCGTTTGATGCCTTCGCACAAGCCTTTGCGCGACAATCATCGGGCCGGGCACGCGGCAAGGTCATTGTCACGATGGCCTGATCACAGTGTTTCAATGAAAAGCGGGCCGTGACGCCAAATTGTGCGTCACGGCCCGTTTGTATTGCGGTACTGCTTTGCTTTGTGAAGGCAAAGTTTGGTCTTGTCGGTTATCCTCTGGCCGCGACCCGAAGTTCGCGATCGTCAATCGGCATATGGACGATGGCGGCAAAGACGCCGAGTGCCACCGATGCCCACCAGACCGCATCGAAATTACCGGTCAGGTCATAGACAATGCCACCCATCCAGGCGCCAAAGAACGCGCCGATCTGATGAGACAGCATGACAATGCCAAACAAGGTTGCCATGTAACGCGGCCCGAAGACCTGTGCGATCAGGCCACTGGTCAGCGGCACGGTCGAAAGCCAAAGTGCGCCCATCGATGCCGAAAACAGCAAGATGGTTTCAGATGTTTTGGGTGCGAAGATAAAGATCACGATGACCAGCGCACGCATGCCGTAAATAAACGACAGGCCATATTTCTTGCGCCATTTGCCACCGGCCCAGCCGGCCGTAAGCGTTCCGACAATGTTAAACAGACCGATCAATGCCAGACCTTCGGCCGCGACAGAACGGGGCAAGCCGCACAGTTCTGTAAAGGTTGGAAGGTGGGTGGCGATCACCGCGATGTGGAAACCGCAGACAAAGAAACCGGCATTGAGCAGTGCGAAACCGCGATGTTTGCGGGCCTCGTGAAACGCGGCGGCCAAGCCCTGCGGACCCAGATCGGGGGTGGCGGTCGGGCTGTTGCCTTCGGCCTTGCCGGTCATGGCAAAGGCGGCCGGGATGATCAGCATCGAAATGGCTGCGAGGATAACAAGCGCCGATACGTAACCAAGCGAGCTGTTGAGCGCCTGGGTGGTTGGAGCCATTACCAACTGACCAACTGAACCACCAGCGGACGCCAGACCCAGTGCGAAGCTTCGTTTTTCGTTGCTGAAAACACGGCTGATGGCGGCAAGCACCACCGGAAAACTCGTGATGCCAACACCGGTACCGATCAGGAAACCTGCGGTGAGGTAGAGCTCGCCGGGGAACGCGGATGTCCCCATCAGATAAAGCCCAAGCGCATAAACGATGCCACCGCCAATCAGTGTCCGGGCCGTGCCAAAACGGTCCGCAATGGCACCGGCGATCGGGGCGGATATGCCCCACATCAGGTTTTGAATGGCAAAGGCCAGACCAAAGGTGGCAGCGTTCCAGCCGGTGTCATTGAGCATATCGGGGATAAACAGGCCAAGTGACTGACGCACACCAAGGTTTAACGACAACACAAGGCAGCCCGAAAGTAGAACCAGCCACGGGAACCATTTTTTTGCCCGCATGATGGTCATGCGTGTGGGGCTGTGGGGCGGACTTTGGGGCGAGCTTTGAGTGGGGCTCATAGGCGTTCCTCCGAGAGGGATTATTGTTTGGTGGCGATATTGAACGCGGTGGCGCTATGCGTCCAATTCATTCGGATTATGATGCTGATAACATTTCTGCATGGGGGTTATCGGATGCTTTGCCCGCATTAATCACCAGTTCGCCAACCTTGTCGATAATATCGTCAAGATCAGAGCTTGATGCGCGACGGATCAGGGTGATGGCCATGCCCCAGTTCATGCCGGGAATATCCAGGATCTTGATCCGCTTTGCGGCTGGGCTGTGCTGGCAAAACCGCCGCGCCATGATCCCGTAACCGGCCCCGGCGGCGACCATTTCGATCTGCAATTCAAGGGCGGATACCTCAAGCACGGAGGTGAATTCGACCCCGTTTTTATGCGCCCATGCATTGCCAAGCGCACGGAAGGTGCATCCTTCGGGCATCAGGATCATCGGGTGTTTGGCAAGTTCTGTGATGGTGGTCGGATGGGGACGGGATGATTTCGGGCCGATGGCAACGATTTCATCATCCAGCAGGGTTTGCGGTGACAAGCTTGCCGGCAGATCGCGGCTTTGCACCCCGCCAACAATGCCATTAGGCCCGTCAAGCGACAGCATGGCATCAATTTCGCCCCGACGCAGAAGCGGAAGAAGTTCGGCCGACCAGCCGCTTTTGATCGAAAGCGACATATCCGGGAAGGCCTGATGCAGGGAACGGAGTTCTTGGGCGGCCAAAAGCGGGGCGGCCCCGTGGCTTACGCCGAGGCGAAACGGGCCCTGGCGTTTGGTGTTGCCGAGAACCGAGTCACTGAAACCTTCAAGGCGGCGCAACAGATCGCGTGCCTCGGTAAGCGCCCGGTGCCCGGCGATGGTTGGTTGCAGGGGCTTGGTGGCCCGGTCAAACAGGCTTTTGCCAATGCGTTCTTCAAGGCGCTGAATACGGCGGGTGACGGCAGGCTGGGTCAGGCCAAGGCGATCTGCCGCACCGTGAAAGGATTGCGCGTCTGCAACGGCGATAAGGGTTTCAAGCTCGCGGGTGTCCATGGGGCTATCCTGATCCGTTCGGGATCAGGGAAGTGTCCGGGATAATTCATGGTCATGCAAGAAATCTATTGTAGCGTCACAATTGATGCGTTTCATGCATTGGCGGGGGATGCGCCAAGGTCCTGATCGCGTTTTCTTTTTGCCTTGAATGCCGTGGCCGCCGCGGTATAGCCGCCTTCGCCGCCATCAAGAAAATGGAAATGCGCATCACTTGTGATGGAGGGCACGATGCAGGTCATGATCGCGCTGCGTTGGCGATGGGTGCCAAAATGAATGTCACCTTGCAGTTCTGCCGCATGCAAAAGGGCTTCGACTTCCTCAGCACGGGTCAAACTGCAATTCACCGTCATCCAAAGCCCATCACCGAACTTGCGAAAGTCGGTGTTATAGCCGGTGTAATCGCGATAGCGCCTTGGATCAAACGCGCCCAGTTTCCAGCCGGTTTTCATCAGGATGGCTGCGATCAGCGCGATATAAAGCGCCTTGAGCCATGCTTTGATATAACCGCCTTCCTTGTGTTTGGTGGCCTCTGCCTCAAGATGCATGCCGGGCGGCGGGAAGGCGACGCCGGGCCCGTTTTCGGGGATCGGGCTGCTTTTGCGCGGGCTGTCATCGAGAATGGCAAACAGGGTGCGGACCGTTTCATCAAAACGGTCCGGGTGGTCGCGCGGGGCAACAATGAGTGACAAGATAACATCAGAGTCCTCGGCACGGATGGGTGACCAGCGGCAAGACAATCCGGTTAAATCCGGGCGGGTGCCCGGTGGTGCCGGCGTAATCAGGTTATGGCCCTGTTTCATTTGGTCTTCGGCCCATTGCAGGCCGCGCCCGTTGAACATGGCATAGGAAACCGGCTTGGACACTGCATAGCGGGCAACACGCACATTACGACCGGTGGCACGGATGTCGCCAATCCGAACCAGCCCGACCCGCAATTCAAGATCGAGTGTTTCACGGGCCCATGTGGCTGTGGCGGCCATCGCATCGCGCACGCCGTCAATCTGATCCGGGGGGCATGCGAAACTTGCGCCATCACCGCCAAACAGAAACGGAAAATCGGAATGGCCAAGCACATTACTGACCGCGCAGATCACCGACGCACCGACCATGTTGACGTCCTTGTATCGACCGGCTTCGACCGCCTTGGTCGATCCAATGACGTCGGATGTGCCAACCCACCAGTCATCTGGCAGGGCATGATACACCGTGCCATCAAGGACCTTTCCGAAGTCGTCAAAGGTCGGTATGTCGAGATAAAGGTTGGTCAAATCGATCTTTCATTGGCAGGCGCGATTGCCAGAAACCAGCAAACCCTGCGTGCCATCAATAGTGCGGCGGTGGTGCGTCGTCTTCGGGTGCTGTACGCAGGAAATCGATCATGCGTTTAACATCAGACGACATTAATTTGTTCTGACGTTCAAGCAGATCGATGCGATCCCACTGCTTTTTGATCATGTCAGACAGGTCGGTGACGACGGTTTCCATGTGGGCAAGCTGTATTTCAAGCTCGGTTATGCGGGTGTCGGTTTCTTCGTGGCTCATTCCGGTATCTTCTGCAAATGTGTTCAGTTGGCTGTGTATGCCGTGACTTGCGGTACGCGCATGCCTGTGGCACCACTGCGCGGCACGGACCCTAACATATCTGGATGGTTGATGACTGATTTATCCGTACTGGCCCTTGTCGGCATTATTTTGGCGCTGATTGCGGGATATGCAATCCGCCTAAAGGCCGTTCCGATGCCTACATCGGCCAAGGCAGCCGACGAAATCATCGCCTATATCCCGGGTGATACCAAGGCGGTGACGGATTTTGGATCTGGATGGGGGGATCTGGCACTGGCGATTGCGCGTTCGAGGCCGGAGGTCAAAGTAACCGGTATCGAGCTTTCGCCAATCCCCTATGCCATCAGCCGGATGCGGGCGGTTTTGGCTGCACGGCCCAACCTTGATTTCATCCGGGGCGATTTTAAAACCCTTGATCGTGATCCGGGCGACGTTGTGGTGTGTTTTCTTGACCCAAGGGTGATGGGCGATGTTGGCGATGTGCTGGATCAGCGCATGGCAAATGGCGGCATTTTGATATCACGCGCCTTTGCCATTTCCGGCTGGCAGGCGTTTGGCGAGGTGCCGATGAAAACCGGATCAGACCACATTTATCTGTATCGTATCGGCAGTCACAAGCCGGGCATTGTTGCCTGATCAGCCGTGAGGCTTAGTTGCCATGTCCGCAACAGCCACCGTCCGCATCGCGCCCATGCAACTGAATCGGCGGGCAGGGGACGGTGCCGTAAGAACAGAAAACGCAGCAATCACCGGCCTTGGGGCGCAGAACTTCGCCGCATCCCTTGCAGTCATAAAAATACTGACAGGCATCGGTCGGCATGGTTTCGGTTTCGACATGCCCGCATTCGGGGCAGGTCAGAACCGAGACCAGTTCGACATGATTGGCATCAGTCTTCTTCATAGACTTTGATCAATGCTGAATGATCAAGGTCGCCATGACCCATGTCGATCAATTCGTCATAAAGTTCCATGGCAAGACGGGTGATGGGCAGTTCGACCCCCAGTTCGCCTTCGGAAAATTCAAGCGCCTGGAACAGGTCCTTGCGCTGGGTGACGACCTTGCCGCCCGGTTCGAAATTGCGTTCGATCATGCGTTCGCCGTGCTTTTGCAAGATGGCGGAATCGGCAAAGCCACCGGTCAGGGCAGATCGCAGCTTATCAAGATCGACACCGGCTTCATCGGCCATGGAAAAGGCTTCGGCAACGGCACCGATGGTGATGCCGACAATCATCTGATTGGCCGCCTTGGCAATCTGGCCGGAACTGACATCGCCCACATGGGTGACGCGCGACCCAAGGACGTCAAACACCCGATGGGCACGTTCGAAATCTTCGGGCGATGCACCGACCATGATGGAAAGTGTGCCGTTCTCAGCCCCGTGGGTGCCACCGGAAACCGGGGCATCAATCCATGTGCCGCCAGCTTCTTCGACCACATCGGCAAAGCGCCGTGTGGCTTCGACCGAGGTTGTGCCCATGTCGATGACGATGGTGCCTTCTTCGAGGCCGTCAATAATGCCTTCTTCGCCCAGAAGGACATTTTCAAGTGCGGGCGTGTTGGCAACACAAATGATGACGATATCGGCCTCGGCCGCGGCATCGGCCGGGGTGCCGGCCGTTGCAATGCCAAGGTCTTCGAAGGCATTGAGGGTTTCGGGGTTACGGGTATTGACGGTCAGGACTGCACCGGCCTTTTCAAGATTGAGCGCCATCGGACGCCCCATCAATCCAAGTCCGATAAAGGCGATGTTTTCCCCGGAAAGAGCGGTCATGACGGCGATCCCTTTGTGTGACGGTAGCGATATCTGAATTGGCGACGCAAAAACGGTCCGCGCCCATTGGCCCGAAACCGGAAAGTTTTGTTGGCTGGGTCCTGACCCATTGTGGATGACCAAGAGCAGCAGTTTCAGGGCGTAACGCCCAAAATGCGCTTTGTGTTCCACAAATTCGATCAGACAGGCCCAACACAAAGTTGGAATGCTGAATTAACCGTTTTTCACTCAACAAGGCCGTGCTGGCAAGGTGCCGCAGCCGTCGTTGCAAACATCAAAAATCACCGGGCCGGACATAGCGCGCTGCCATGGCGCGTTCGATGGCCGATCCGACCAACCGGTCAATATCAAGCCGGTGGCGAAGCAATTCAAGAATGCGGAGTTCTTCCTGGCTGATTTCGCTGTCGGACAGGACGATTTCACAGGCGAAGACATACGCGGTTTCGCGCAGTTTGCGCGGCAGGGCATCGCGGATCATATCCAGCGTGCGGTCCATGCCGTCTTCTTCGCCCAGCAGTTTGGCGCAATCGCGCGCAACACTGGTGACGCCATCATTGTCAAATCCGGCAAAAATCGGAAGATAACGGACCCGGCGGCCCATCGCGGAAAGTTCGGCGTCGGTGATATCGTTATCGGCGGCCGATACCATAACCATTGTGTAGATCAAGGCGTCCTGATGCGAAATCACGTTGGTTACTCCTTATCGAGGATGGTTCCCTGAAACGCTTTTATCCGGACTTTGACGTTGGGATCCGGACAGTGTGAAAACCACCGAGCCGAGCGATGGTATGCCGATAAACTTCCACGGGCAACAGTTAACCGATGAATTTTCAAGGATTTTAAGGATTACGTAGTGAAATCGCGTTCATTCTGTCGGCACCGGTCGCGCGGGCGTTGAAAGCCGTGAAAAAGGCGGCATGCGCGACCAAAAGAACAAAAAATGAAGCCGCTACAAAAATACAAGCAAAATGATTGGGGTTGGTGGCTCTCGTCGGGGAAAATTTGGCTTTGCACTGCATGGGGTAGCAGTTATGGTCGCGCAGCGACAACAAACATGACGAATAAAGCCGCTATGGGAGACATCAACGCAATCGATTCCGTCGGTATGTTGACGGCGTTGATCAGCCACCTGTGTTTGCCGTCTGGAGCATATGATCCAGACGAAGGACGATTGCTCGTAAATTCAGCATGGCGCGAAGCCTATGACGAGAGTGTCCAGGTCGGCGAATGGGTTTCTCCGGACGCGGTTGAAGGTCTGTCGAAACCGCTGGCCGAACTTTCCGGACGGCTTCTTGATATTGGCGGCTACCATTATATCGAATGCGGGTTCCGGGACTCTGCATGTGTGTTGTTCGGCTGGAAGCTGAGTATCGGTCGGCGCACCTATATCCGCTTTACAACCATTGAAGCCACCGTTTCATCGGGCATCGGATCGTTGATTTCACCGCAACCGGTGTTGCTGGTGGAAACCAACGGTCGCCTGCGCAGCACCAATTGCGCAGCAGAGCAGCTTGCCCTTGAAATGGGCATGGCATCGCCGCTTGATCTGATGCATCCAAGCGACCAGCGCCCGCTGGTCAGTGACGAAGGTCCGCAATTTGACACCGACAGTCCGCGCACCGTCCATTACGGGCAGCGGTTCTTCCAGTGGCAATATATCACGCTGGAAAATTCGGGCTGTCTGGTGCTGTTTGGTCAGGAACGCACGCGCGAGGAAAGCTATCGCCGTGCCCTTGAACATGCGGTGCATGGTATTATCGAGCTGAATGCTGAAGGCACGATTACCAATGTGAACGAAGAAACCGCGTCACTGTTCAATTATGATTCCGTACGCGAAGTGACCCAGGCCTATTTTCGCCATCCCGAAACCTTTTATGCCAGCGACAGCGACCGCATTCAGCTGCGTCGTGATCTTGCATCCGGCAAGGGGGTTCAGGCCCGCGATATTGAAATGCGCCGAGCCGATGGCAGCCAGATCTGGGTGCGGGTGAATGCCACCGAAATTCGTGGCGAAGGCGGAATGCTGCTGGGCTATAGCGTTACCATCACCGACATTACCAAGAACCGTCAGGCGGAATATGATCTGCGTCGGCGTCAGGAACGCTATCGCGCCTTGGTTCAGACGGCGGGCAGCGTCATCCTGTTCCTCGATGCCGAGGGGCGCATTCTGGAATATAACCGCGAATGCGAATGGACGTTCGGCTATTCCTGGATGGAGGCGGCAGGCCAGAACTTCTTTGACTTTTTGCTGGTTGAAGAAGACCGGGCGCGTGTTCGGATGGCAGTGCGCCGGTTGCTGTCGGGCGAAATCATCAAGGATGAGGTCCTTTCATTCAAGCGCCGCGACGGTGAAACCCGCCTGTTGCAATGGAATGCGCGCGCGCATTTCGGCGAAGATGGCGATGTTGCCGGTGTGATCTGTATCGGTCAGGACGTGACAGAAAAACTGTCGGTCGAACGAGCACTCCGCCATGCCGAGGAAAAATTCCGCGGTATTTTCGAAAATTCGGCAGAAGGCCTGTTTCAAAGTATTCCGCTTGGCCCGATCCTGTCGGCCAACCCGGCCTTTGCATCCATCTTGGGCTATGACGCGGTCGAAAGTCTGATTGCCAAGGAGCATGACTGGGCGTTTCATTATCTGAACCCGGTCAATCGTTTGCGGTTTATCGGCCGGTTGCTGCGCGATGGAATTGTGCAGGGCTTTGAAACCGAGATGCGCCGCGAAGACGGCAAAATCATCTGGGTCGAGGAAAATGCCCGTCTTGTCCGCGATGAGAAGGGCCGTCCGACCCTCATTGACGGATCGATCACCGATATTACCGATCGCAAACGCAGCGAAGCGCGCATTCAGTTCCTTGCCCATCATGACGGCTTGACCGGGCTTCCGAACCGGACCCTGTTCCAGGAACGGCTGGCGGCGGCCGTTGCGCGCAGCAAACGCGAACGCTGCCACTTTGTCCTGATGATGTTTGATCTTGATAACTTCAAGGACATCAACGACACGCTTGGCCATCCGATTGGCGATCTGCTTTTGCAGGGGGTTGGCGAACGTATGCGGGTTTGCCTGCGCAACGAGGATGTGGTCGCGCGTCTTGGCGGTGATGAATTCGCAGTTCTGATCCACGAGCCGGGCTCGGTCGAGGAAGTGACCTTTGTCGCCCAGCGCCTGATCGAACGCATTTCCGAACGTTTCATGCTGGATGGCAATGAAGTGCAGGCATCGACCTCGGTCGGGATTTGCATGTATCCGCAGGATGGTCGCGATGAAAAGGACCTGCTACGCAATGCGGATCTGGCGCTTTATTGTTCCAAGGCCGAGGGGCGCAATCGCTATCACTTCTTTGAACCGAAACTTCAGGTCGAGGTTCAGGAACGCAAGGCGATGGAACGCGATCTGAGCCATGCGATTGAAAATGACGAGCTGGAGCTGTTCTATCAGCCGATCATTGATATCGTCGGTCATCGCATCATCGGCATGGAAGCACTGGTGCGCTGGTTCAGCCCGTCACGCGGCCAGGTCAGCCCGGTTGATTTTATCCCGGTGGCTGAACGCATGGGCATCATTGCCGATATCGGCAAATGGGTGCTGAAACGTGCCTGCGAACAGACCAAGGCATGGCGCGATGCCGGCTATGGCCAATTGACCATATCGGTCAATCTTTCGCCGCTTGAACTGGCCCGTCACGAAGACCTGATTGAAAGTGTCGGCGAAGTGCTTTCGCGCACGGAACTTGATCCCCATCAGTTGCAGTTCGAGGTGACCGAGGGGGCCGTGATGGACAATCCGCGCGAAGCCGCCATCACGCTTGGTATCCTGCGAAATCAGGGCATTCGCATTGCGATTGATGATTTCGGGACGGGGTATTCGTCGCTGGCCTATCTCAAACGCTTCCCGGTGGACAAGATCAAGATCGACCGGTCCTTCATCATTGATATCGACAGTTCTGATGGCAATGCCGCGATTGTGCGCGCGGTTGTGTTCCTGGCGCGATCATTTGGCATGGCGGTCAATGTCGAAGGCATTGAAACCGAAACCCAGCTTGAACATATCGCGTCCGAGGGTGTCGATGAAGTTCAGGGCTTCTATTTCAGCAAGCCGATCAGTGCCAGCGATATGGAAAGTCTGCTTAAGGCCAACCTGACCTCGCCCGCCCGTTTCCCGGTTGCCCAACCCAGTTCATAATCAGCATTAGTGTTGGTCCAAAAGAAAACGCACCGGAACGGTATCCCGGTGCGTTTGTTGTTTGATGATCGTGACGGCCAGTTATGCCGCGGATTGCTGTTGCGGGTCGCCTGCGACCTTGCACAGCTTGTCGCGATCGATCCGCATGGTCGATGGCATGCGCGGGTTTCGGGTGATTGCGCCCTCACGCCTCAGATTGGCGATCATGCGACTAGCCGTTTCGGTCGTGGTCGCAACGATATTGCCAAGCTTTTCACGGTTGGGCAGCGATACCAGATCATTGTGGGCAGACCACAACAGGAACCGGCAAATCCGGCGCATGGCCGATCCGGTGCCAAAACTGATCTTAAGCTGCTGACCATCCATGACCTCGCTTGCCAGAAGAGATGTCACAGCCGATTGCGTGCGGGCATCGTTTTGCTGGGCAAGACGGATCCGCTGGATCGGGATGCGTTTGATTACCGAGGGTGCGATGGTTTCAATCACAAGCGACGGGTCGGTCACCGCCAGCATTTCAAGGCCGATCGGATCGCCAGGGCGATAAACCCGGCAGACCTGCCTTTCCCCCTGTTCAGTGTATTTGCAGCGCAGTGCTAACCCGGACTGCACAATGTAAACATATGTGTGGTCCTGGCTGTGATGTCCGATGCTGGCATCGGATGGCAAAGTCAAAACGGCGGGTTCGGCAAGTTTTTCCAATACAAGCAAGGCGTCGTCTTTGTTCATGGGGATCTCCCATTGGCAACCTTACAGATACGCGGCAATGCCGTCGCGTATCGACACCAGTCTGTGAACCGGGATGTCCCGGAAGTCGCCGGCTTTACCGGCTGGCATGGGATGATGATCGGATAGAACCACGTCCGTCAGATACAGTTGTGGCGTAAAACCGCCAACAAGGCCCTGAAAGACAGTGCTTGGAAATCCGGTCAGATGGCGACCGGCGGTGCGCGCGGGGATGCGGCAATCGGGCAGAAATCGTGCAGACGTGCCGTAATGTGAAGGGCCGTGACCTTATTAGACAGCCGGATCCGATGGATCAACGGTAATTCAGGTTCAACCGGCATGCCGACCACGTGGTTGCCAAGGCCGCAACTGGCGCACTGGAAGCCATCAAAGGCGTTGGAACTGTGCGGATTGGCAGTGCGATCTGCGGCAAGGTCGGCTGGAACCGAAATGGTTTTGATGCCATTTGCGGTACAGATAATCAGCGGGACATAGGTCTGGGAAACTTCCGTGTTCGACGTCGGCACTGTTTCAAGGGCGACAGGCGCGTGCATGAACCCGAAAAACAGCGCGTTGACCAGCAACAGCCACGCCACACAAAGTGACAGGGTGCGTCGTGCAACCAAGCTGTTGAGCGGTGTGAAATACACGGGTTTCCATCCAGATTGGATAAGGTCTGGAATTTGATAGACCCTTGAAACCCCCATGTCAAAGCATCGAATTGTGAACCAGTTATCAGTTTTTCTTTATAATCGTTCTGATATGCCGGGCCAGGCCCGGCACACCCTTGGCTACGCCGTTGCCTTGCGGGCCGATCTTGCCATGGAAATGCGCAACATAACCACACCGGTTATCGCCACCGCGCCGCCGATCAGGGTCAGGATATCGGGCGTAATACCGTTTAGAGTCCATGCCAGCACAACGGCAATGGGTGGCACCAGATATAAAAAGTTTGCCGCCGATGCCGGCCCGAAATGGCCGATTGCGATGCTCCAGGTGGCATAGCCAAGGGATGCGGAAACAAGACCAAGGAACAACACCGCCGAAATCACCGAAACCGAAGCCACACTGATTTGTGCCATCCCGTCGGGCAACCAGGGTGTTAGCCATAGCGCACCGGTGATCAGTGTCCAGCAGGTGCAGGTGGCCGGGCCATATCGCGCAATCACCCCACGCACCAGAACGAAATAGGTGGCTGACAGCATGGATGCCAGCAAGATCAACGAACTGCCATTGCCAAAACGCATCGGGCCGGGTTGACCAACGGCGATCAGGACAACGCCGGAAAAACTCACCGCTGTGGCAATCCAGGCACCAATCCCGAACCGGTCACGCAGAAACACTGTCGCGAGCATCGCCGTCCAGATCGGTAATGTATTGATGATAAAGCTTGCCGCGCCCGGTGATACCGTTTGCTGCCCGGTATTGAGCAACCAGTTATAGATGCTGATGCCAAGCGCACCGCCCAATCCAAGCCGTGCAAGATCAACCAGCTTGGGCATTTCCGGGCGTTTGATCGCAAGCCAGATCACAGCCGGACAGGCCGCCAGTGTAAAGCGCACAGCGGCAAGGGGCAGGGGATCAAGCCCCGAAAGCGCAACCCCGATCAACGGAAAGGCCGCCGCCCAGGACAGAACCGTAATCAGGGCACAGGCAAGGCCCAAAGTGGCTTGTGAGAACATCAGCATTCCCCTCGTTCTATGCGAATGAATTTGTCTTCTGTCTTGCTGATAGCGCGATCATGAGTGTTGACATAGAACATAGCTTGGGGATCAGATGTGCATATGGTGCACAGCAATGACCTTTCCCTTCCGCCTCTTGCGCTTTTGCCCGCGGTGATGGCCGCGGCGCGCAACGGGTCCTTTTCGGCCGCCGCCAGTGAAATGGGTGTGACGCATAGCGTGATCAGCCGCCATGTTGCACAGGTCGAACAATGGCTTGGCTATGATTTGTTTGAACGCTATGGCCGCGGGGTGCGCCCGACGCCTGATGGGCAACGGTTTTTGCGCGAAACACAGGCGGCGATTGATCTTTTGTCGCAAGGCGCGCAGCCCTGGCGGCAACGCCGTGGACCGGATGTCATCAAAATAAGTTTGCTGCCATCTTATGCCCGGATCTGGTTCCTTAAGCTTGTGCCCGAGATCGAGCGTGATCTGAATGTGCGGCTTGAACTTGAAATTACCGAACGGCTGGCCGATTTCGATGGCGGGCAGACCGACATCGCCATTCGCTGTGGCAAGGGACAATGGCCGGGTACCAAATCAAGCTTGCTGTTTGCCGATGATCTGGTGCCGCTGATTTCCCCCAAGCTCCTCGGCGGGCTCGAACCGCAAAGCCTTGATGCAGATGCAATTGCCAACCTTCCGCTTTTAAATGACAGCGACGCGACCGGGTGGCGGCATTGGTTGGCCGAACATGGGGTTAAGTATCGGCCCAAGCCATCTGATCGCCGCTTAGAGGATTACAGTGTCGGGCTGTCTGCGGCGGATGCCGGCCTTGGTGTGATTTTGGCCCGCCTGCCGTTTGCGCGCACGGCAATTGGAAATCACGACCTGATCATGCTGCCTTTCGCACCGGTTCGAAGCCCGCTTGCGACGTTTTTGGTGCAGCCGGCCTATGACCAGCGCCCGGCTGTGCGTGCGGTGGCAGAGCGCCTGATCACGGCGGCAAAGGCCTGTGATTAAGATCAGCCCCTTGGGAACTTGTCCTATTCGACAGGCGTTAGATGGGCTATAATTTGCAGCAATTTCAGGTTGATATTGCCGCGATCCACAGCAGTCAGGAGCACCCTACCATGACCTTGATCGTTAATGACGGAACGCCGGAAATGCGTGGCCTTTTGGAAAAGGGGCGCAAACGGCTGCGCAACGTCGGCGTGGTGATGCTGATCCTTGGCGTACTGGCGGTGGCCTTTCCCTTTGTCACGACAATTGCCTTTAAAACCGTGATTGGCTGGCTGTTCCTGTTTGGGGCGCTTGGTCATTTTTACGGGGCCTGGAATGCCGATACCCCGACACGGCGCAGCCTTGATGTCGTTCAGGGGATTGTCTTTGCCCTGATTGGCGGCTGGCTGGCCTTCATGCCAGAAGGTGGCATTGTGACACTGACCGTGTTGCTGGCGATTGCCTTTTTGCTGCACGGGATTTTTGAAACCCTGATGGCGCTGTGGCTCAAACAGTTTCCGGGCTGGAAGTGGATGCTGGTTTCTGGCGGGATTTCGGTTCTGGCCGGTGTCCTGATCTTTGCCGAACTGCCAAGCTCCGCCACCTGGGCGATTGGTCTGTTGATTGGCATCAATTTGTTGTCGTCGGGTTTCAGTTATCTGATGGTATCGATGGCGATGGGCAAGGTTTCGCAGGCCTGAAAACCATAAACACATAAGGGGTAAGGCATGGCAAACACGCCACCAGTTGGTGTTCTTGAACGGTGTGATGATGCCTTGTCCGCCCCGGGCCTTAACCGCACCATTCTGATCATTACCGTGCTTGCCATGGCGGGGCATTTTATCCTGATGTTTCCTGGGGTGTTTGGTCTACCCGACATGATGCTGGGCCAACGCACCGCAGACCTGCCGCTTTTGGTTTTGTTTTTGCTGGGTGGCATCCCCATTTTGGCGCAGCTTGCAATCAAGCTTTTGCGGCGCGAAATGGGCGCTGATTTTCTGGCCGCTATTGCCTTTGTTACCGGTGTGGTGCTGGCGGAATATCTTGCCGCCAGCCTGATCATTCTGATGCTGACCGGCGGGCAGGTTCTTGAAGGCTTTGCCATGCGCAAGGCGTCGTCGGCCCTGAATGCCCTGGCCAAGCGCATGCCAAGTGTCGCGCATCGCAAATCCTCCGATGGCGAGATTACGGATATCGCGATTGATGAGATCGACATTGGCGATCTGATCGCGGTCTTTCCGCATGAAACTGCGCCCGCCGATGGCATCGTTGTTGATGGCCATGGCAGCATGGATGAAAGCTACCTGACCGGGGAGCCCTATGTGGTTGCCAAGGCACCGGGCACCAATGTGCTGTCGGGCGCGATCAATGGCGAGGCCGTCCTGATCATCCGGGCGGAAAAGCGCGCGCGGGATTCCCGTTATGCCCAGATCATGGATGTCATGGCCGAGGCCGAACAAAAACGCCCGCGCATTCGCCGTCTTGGTGACCAGATCGGCGCGTGGTTTGCCCCGGCAGCGCTTTTGTTTGCGATCTTGGTCGGGTATCTGAGTGACGATTCATCACGCTTTCTGGCGGTGCTGGTAGTGGCGACACCCTGTCCGCTTTTGATTGCCATTCCGATCACGGTGATGAGTGCGATTTCAATCGCCGCCAGACGCGGTATCGTCATCCGTGACCCGACCGTTCTGGAACGCTTGCCAACCTGTCAAACGGCGATTTTCGATAAAACCGGCACGCTGACCTATGGCCGACCGGAGCTGGTGGAGGTGCTGGCCGGGCCCGACATGGATGGCAACCTTGTCTTGCGACTGGCCGCCAGCCTTGAACGTTATTCGAAACATCCGCTGGCCTCGGCGGTTTTGAATGCGGCGCGGGATCGCAAACTGCCGCTTGATGAGGTTAATCATGCCTCGGAAAAACCGGGGCAGGGCTTAAGCGGGCAGGTGGACGGGCATGAAGTTGCCGTGACCCACCGCAATAAACTGATGAAATCCGACCCCGAGATCGCGGGGCTTTTGCCGGAAACGGCAGCCGGGCTTGAATGCGTGGTGCTGGTGGATGGCAAATATGGCGCGACCTTCCGCTTCCGCGATACCCCGCGCGCAGAGGGCGAAAGCTTCGTCGGGCATCTGGGCGACATCCATCATTTCAACAAGGTGATGTTGCTTTCTGGCGACCGGGAAAGCGAGGTCAGCTATCTTTCGGAACTGCTGGGCATTTCGGAAAGTCTGGCATCGCAAAGCCCGGAACAGAAAGTCGCGATCGTCCGCGCAGAAACTGCCAAGGCCCCAACCCTGTTCATGGGCGATGGCATCAACGATGCCCCGGCACTGGCCGTTGCCACCGTCGGCATTGCCTTTGGCAAGGAAAGTGCCGTCACTGCTGACGCCGCTGGTGCCGTGATCCCCGAAGCCTCATTGGTAACGGTTGACGAGCTACTTCACATCAGCATGGCGATGCGCCGCATCCTTTTGCAAAGTGTCATCGGCGGCATGGTGCTTTCCATCGTCGCCATGGGCTTTGCAGCGGCAGGCTATATCACCCCGGTCGCCGGGGCTCTTTTGCAGGAAGGCATTGATATCATCGCGATCCTTAATGCGCTTCGACTGGCGATCCGGCATAATATTGATGCGGATATTGTCGAGGACTAGAGCGACTGAGATGGAAAGTCGCGGCCCGAATATGTTTGCGGACCGCGACGAAATAGCAGGGTTATGCCGTGCGCAATTTGCGTTGCGGGCGGGCGACCAGCAGGTAATCCAGAAGCCAGATGACAATCATGGATGCGCCAACGGTCGGATAGATGATGCCGCCAATGACAAGGATGGCGGTGACCGTTTTAAGCTTGCCTGTGTCGCGCGGCATCGGCGGGACGCCAAGGGCACCGGCTGGGCGTCGTTTCCACCACATCACACCAGCCGATACCGACATGAAAATGATCAGGGCACAGATCACCAGCAGGATGATCTGATTGGCGATGCCAAATTCCTGACCCATGTGAACATTGATGCCAAATTCCATGATCTTGCCGAACGGCCCGTAATCGGCATAGCCCATATCGATCAGGGGCCTTCCGGAATATTGATCCAAGTGAATGACCCGTTGCAGCGACAGGTCATCGGGATAGATCGACGCCGAATAAACCCCGGTTTCCGAGCGCGGCAGGGCCACGACATATCCCGGTGTGAGCCCCATATCGTTAAAGGTTGCGACGGCCTGATCAATGCCGATGGGGTTCGGCTTTGTCACCGGATTGGCTCCACCATCAACCGATTGCGGCAGCGGAATGTTTTCGTTGATCCAACTTACGTCGCCAAAGGCATCAATCATCGGAATGGTCGACAGCGGCACATCGATCCGAACGCCGGACGGATATCCATTGGGCGTGCCGTTGGCAAACTGGTTGGCATATTTGCCCCAGAACACCGACCAGAACATGCCGGTTCCGGCCATGAAGATAATGAAAACACCAATGAAGATGCCGGTGACGGCATGGGCATCACGCCACCAGATGCGGCGTTTGGGTGTTCCACGCAGGCTGACAACCCCGCCTTTCTGATTGCCGCGCGGCCACCACAAATACATCCCGGTCAAAACCAGAAGGATCGCCCAGCCTGATGCAATTTCAATGATGTAATTCGGGATGGTGCCAAATTCGGCAAGGCTGTGAATGCGCCGGACCACCCACATGATGGTAGTGCGATCGGGCATATGCCCCAGAACGTCACCTGTATAAGGATTAACGTAAACCGCCTCGCGCCCGCCGGCCTCAGTGGCAATGACGATTTCACTGCTGCGATCCGGACTTGCCGGGGGCATGACCTTGGCGGCACTGCCCGGAACGGCAAGAAGGGCCGCGTCAATCTGTTGGCTTATCGGCAGGGGCGCTTGGCCCGATGCCTCAACGAATTTAAGGTCGGCGTGATACCAGTCATCGATTTCATCGCGATAGATGTAAGCCGCCCCCGTGATCGCCATCAGGATCATGAAGGGCAGGATCAGAAGACCGGCATAAAAATGCCAGCGCCAGACAGCGCGATACAGGCTTGTATTCCCCTGTGATGCCGGGGATTTGGAAGTTTCAGTCATGTTTCTTGTCCATGCATGTGCGCAAGGCGTGCGAAGGTGTGTTGGCACGACAAGGGCACAGGTAATTTTGGGAAAAAGCAGATCTGAACGCGCAATTATCCTGTCATGGAACTTGCGGTTTTTTCAGGCGTGCTAAGGCAAATGGTCAAGAAACAGCAGGCGGGGCGCGTGGCGATGGCGCAAGCGCACAGAAAACGTGCTTGCGCGCGGTAATGTGAAGGGCAGCAACTGCGTTGCTAAGTTCGATTGCTTCAAGTTCGGGAAGTTCCGGCGTCACCGGCATGCCAAAGGCATAATTGCCCAAACCGCACAGTGCACATTCAAAGCCATCTGGCGCGTCTGCATTCTGGCCTGGTTCGTCGGGCAGGCCATCGGCGCGGACCAGAACGGTTTTGAAAGTGGATCCGGTGCAAATGACAATCGGAATGCGCACCACCCCATCCATCACCGAGGCCAGCGATGCCCCGTTGGCCTTTGCCATGGGAATATGCATGAAGCCAAACATGATGGTGTTGGCAAGGAAAAACACAGCCACCAGTGCCGAAAGGCCCTGTCTGAACATCAGACTGATCTGGTGTTTGCGTTGCACGTGTTGCGATCCATCAAGCTTTGTCTGGATCGTGTTTATGCCCTTCACCGGGATGTGTCAAAGGCTTCCAGTTTTGGGAAGGTCAGATTGCCCAACCGCGCGCGTGATTTCGGCAATGGCATTCGCGATGCCGTCTTCATCGGCGATCTTGCTTGCGATGCGTTCTGCGTTATTGCGATAGGACGTCGTTTCAAGGACCGTTTTGATCCGACGGGCCAGCATCGCGGCATCAAGTTTTGCGGGCTTGATCGGGCGTGGCGCAACGCCAAGCCTGTGCAGGCGCTTGGCCCAGAAAGGTTGATCACCGAAAAACGGAATGATGATCGATGGGCGACCGGCGCGCATGGCGGCGGCACAGGTGCCAGCCCCGCCATGGTGAATGACGATATCGACCTTGGTGAACAGCCAGTCATGGGGAACTTCGCGCACTGCAAGGATGTTGGCGGGCCAGTTAATGTTTTCCATGCCACCCCAGCCGGTTGCGATGATGGCGCTAACATTGGCCTGCGATACCGCCTCGGCAATCATTTCGGCCATCGCCGTCGGATCATTGCCGGGCATTGATCCGAAACCGATATAGATCAGGTTCTTTTGGCTTTCGACAAAGTTTTGTAATGCCGGATCGGGTGGGTTTGTTTGGGCGGCTCCGTCCAAAAACCAGTATCCGGTGACGGTCGCGTGTTTCGGCCAGTCATCGGGTCGGGCAATCACCGCGTTGCTAAAGGCATGAATGATGCGAAGCTTGCCGGATTGGCAGGACTTCACAATGTCCAAAGACTTGGTCTCGATCCCGTTTTGACGTCGTACCGCCCATCGGCAAACTTGCCGACGCAGCGTTGCGTTCAAAACCCGGTAGATAAGTGTGCCGGTCACGCGGTTGTACCAGCGACCCAAGGTGCCGCTTGGGCCAATATCGGGAATGCCCATATGGGGATAATCGCCGGTCGGGATGAAGGACGGGATCAGTTGGGCCATCACAACCGGGATGCCGAAATGCCTGCCAATTGGCAGTGCGCCAAAGGTTTTCGGATGAAAAACAATGACGTCGGGTTTGCCCTGATCAATGGCGCGGAAAATGTCATCAAGCAGTGTGTCCTGAAGACCGCGCGCCTTTTTGCCGATGGCAAATAACGACCTCAGTTTTTGAAACGCCGATGCCTTCGGATCGGAAGCGTGGGCAAATTGTGGATCATCCATAAGCGCAATCAGCGCATCGGTCAGGGGCGCGAATTCAAGGTCTTGATCGGTGACAAAATCCGCAAAGCGTTCCGGCGCGACGAGCGTGACCCGATGCCCCTTTTGGATCAGCCCAGGGCCAAGCGCGACAAATGGCTGCACGTCGCCGCGTGTCCCATAGGTCATCAGCATGACATGCATGGTGCGTCCTTTCCGCCGTCACAATTGAGGCCAAAGAAACCGATTAACCTTCTTTGCGATCCCGGTCATTGCCAAGGAATCCTCGCGTTTGCTCAATCGCTTCGCGCAGGCCAACACGCTGGACTTCGACGTCTTCAGGGAAGGCACCCAGCAGCCGTGAGGGCATCCGGTTGTCCAGCAGGACAAACACGCCGCGATCTTCGGCACGGCGCACCAGGCGGCCAAAGGCCTGCTTCATGCGCAGGCGTGTGAGCATGTCGTCATAGCGCGCCCCATGGAAAGCGGACTTGCGCGCACGGTGCAGGATGTCGGGACGCGGCCAAGGCACGCGGTCAAAGACGATCAGGCGCAAGCTATCACCGGGCACATCCACCCCGTCACGTACCGCATCGGTGCCAAGCAAACAGGCGTCGCGTTCGACCCGGAAAATGTCGATGAGCGTCGAGACATCCATGCCATCAATATGCTGGGCCAGAAGCTGCAGGCCCGCTTCATCCATCGGCCCGGTCAGACGCTCATACACCGCCCGCAGACGGGTGATCGCGGTAAACAGGCCAAGCGCACCGCCGCCCGATGCCAAAAACAGCTCGCGATAGGCCGCCGCAACATGATCCGGGTTGTCGCGGCCAAGGTCATTGACGATGAAAACGCGGGTTTGCTCGCGGTAATTATACGGACTTTTCATTGCCGCCCGGATGGCCGGAAGCGGCATGTGCGCGGCCCCCGTACGATCCTCGGCCACGGCCCAGTCGAATTCTTCGTCACCCGTGCCATCCCGAAGGGTGGCGGACGTTACCACCATGCCGTGCGCGGTGGGCGCAAGGGATGTGGTCAGCGGGATGGTCGGGTCAAGGTAGTGACGATGCATGCCGACATCAAAATCGCGGCCAAACTGGCGTTCAATTGCAAACCAGTCGACAAAGGTTTTGGGTGTTTCCTCGACCAGCGATGCCAACATTTCACGCCATGCGCCGACCTGCATGATCGCGCGGCGTTCAAGCGAGCGGATGGCAGCATCAAGGCGTTGGCGTTCGGCACTGTCAAGCTCATCGGCCTTTTCGTCCAACATATGGGCAATGATCTTGATCAGGGATTTGGCCGGTTTTTCCATGGCCTCCAGCGCGCGATCGAGATCCGCCGCACTGGCAAGAACTTCGTTGAGCGCCGGTTTGCAATCGGTCTCGATTGAGTATCCTCGATCCCCCTCGGCGGAGCGCGCCATCACCTGTGCCCGGACATGGGCAAGGAAGGTTTCTGCCGGGCCCTTGGCATATTGTGACCCGTCATGAATGCGCGATAGCCAACCTTGTTCGGGCAGGCATTGCGCAGCGACAATCACCGCATTGACCGCATCACGCAGTTCGTCCCGATCAAGGATCAGCGTTTCAAGGCGCTGTTTCAGGCCCCGCGCACGCGATGACCCCTTTTGCTCTGCCCCCAGCAACCAACGTCTGAGCTCCTGCCCCTCCATCCCGGTCAGATGCGATGAGAAGGCCTTGTCGGCGGCATCAAAAAGATGATGGCCTTCGTCAAAGACGTAACGTGTCGGCATGGAGGCATCATCAAGCCCGCCAAGTGCTGCCTGCACCATGACCAGTGCATGGTTGGCCACCACGATCTCGGCCGAGCGGGCGCGCCGTACGGTCTTTTCGACAAAGCATTTCGAATAATGCGGGCAGGCGGCATAGATGCATTCACCGCGCTGATCGGCCAATGCGCCGGTGAACCGGTTGCCGAGCAATTCGGTCAGCCAGGCGGGGAAATCACCGCCGACCATATCGCCATCACGTGTGTGCGACGCCCATCGCGCAATCAGGCCCAGCGGGGTGGCTTGGTGCGGTTGCTGGTTAAGCGGGCGTTGGGCTTCTTCGAAATTCAGCAGGCAGAAATAGTTTTCCCGTCCCTTGCGCACGACGGCCTTCAGGCGCTTGTCCGTGGGATCGTCATACAGGCGATCGAGTTCCTGATCGATCTGGCGTTGCAGGTTACGGGTATAGGTCGAAATCCAGACCGCACCGTCATTTTTCTGGGCCCAAAGTGACGCCGGGGCGACGTAACCCAATGTCTTGCCGGTCCCCGTTCCGGCCTCGGCCAGGACGATATTGGGCGCACCATCATGCAGGCGTGGGCCAAAGGCCGAACATACGGATGACGCATAATCGGCCTGTTGCGGGCGTTCTTCCGCGCCCTCGCCCAGAAGTTCTTTCAGGCGTTTACGGGCATCCTTGGGATCAACCGGATAGTTGGCGGGTGGCGGTGGCGGGGCATGTTCGGCCCATTCGCCAAGCTTTTTCCAGACTTTCAGGCCCTCATATACCGCATAACGATGCGGACCGTCGCCATCGGCCCCAAGGGCGGCCAGAACCGAAACACCCCACGGCCAGTGGCCGCGTGCCATCGGCCATGCAACCGACAGGGCCGGACCGCGTTTGTTGCGATGAAGGGTGGCGAGTTCCTGCAAAAGCCGTTTCATGGCTTCCGCCAATGCCTCTGCCTGACCAATCAGGTCATCGGCCGGTTTCTGGCCCGTCGCCAATGCAATGCCGCGCGGGGTCGGCACACAAAACTGTGCCGGACGGACAAAGGCAAACAGCTCCAGCAGGTCATGGGCCGGGAACGGATCGGATTTCAGCCGCCGTGCACAGGCCGGGGTATGGACCAGAATAGGGCGTGATGACCGGGCGCGCTTGGCCGCGGCCCCGTGCGGGAGTTCCTCGATCTCGCCATCGGGCGACAAAAACACGGCGTGACGCAATCCAACGACCATGACAGGTGCGTTGGGCGGCATGAAACGCGGTTGGGACTCTTCGGAACGATCATCGAACATTTGGGGCACTATAAGCAGACAGCGACAGTGGCGCCACCGGGGAAATTGACCTATCTTCGAATTTGTAGATTAGATCGTTTGGCAATGGTGGGGGGAAGTATGGACTGGTTTAAAAATATAGCAGTCAATCTTCATGCGAAGGGACCTGCAGCGGTTCTGATTTCCCTAGTTTTATCTATTGCTGCTCTTGGTCTATGGGGAGAGGGCGATCTAGCAGAAGTCGCGCTCAGCATTCTCGGATTTGCCTTTGGAATGGTGGGCTTATCTCTGGCTAATAAGGCGAACTAACCAATGGCAGCCCCCAATACCCGCAATCAGCATTTCTGGCGCGATGACGCGATGCCGTTTGTCGAATTGCGGCGTGTCGCGGACGGGCATTCGGTTTGTTATGAGCGCCACAGCCACGATACCTTTTCCATCGGTACGGTGAAGGGTGGTTACAGTACCTATTGGAACCGGGGCAAGACCCATGAAACGCAGACAGGGTCGGTTGTGATCCTCAACCCGGAGGACGTGCATGGCTGCAACCCGGTCAAGGGGGCGGATTGGGTCTATGACATGTTGTTTGTTGATCCGGACTGGCTTACCGATTTGCAGATTGAACTCGATGCCGATGCGGCCGGAAAGTTTGCGATGTTTTCCGATACGCTCAGCCACGATCCGCATCTTTATGATGGCTTGATTGATCTGGCCGATATGCTGGCCAATCCGGATGTCGATATTCTTGGCAAGGAAACGGCACTGGTATCGTTCTTTGGCGATCTGCATGTGCAGCTTGACCGGCGCGGTGTGCTGGGGGGCTGCGAATTGCGCACCAACGGTGCGGTTCATGATCGAAAGATGGCCCGGGTGGGCGAGTATATCCGCGCCCATTATGCCGAAAATATCAGTCTGGATGATCTGGCGGCACTGGTTGGCTATTCCCGGTCCTATCTGGTGCGGGCGTTTAAAAAGACTTTTGGCATGACGCCTTATGCCTATCTGATCAATTGCCGGGTGCAGCGGGCGCGCCATGCGCTTAGGCGCGGGGAGAAGATCGTTGATGTCGCGCTTGAAACCGGCTTTGCCGATCAGGCGCATTTCCAGCGCATCTTCAAACGCCTGATGGCGGCAACCCCACGGCAATATGCCCGTGCGCAGGCCGCCTGATCTGGGGCTGTGGATGCCCGCCGTCGCGGGCATGACGAGGAAGGCTCAACTATGTCGTCATTCCCGCGCAGGCGGGAATCCCTTGCCGCAAGTTGTGCGGGCGCATTTATCCGAAAACCAGATAGGCGGCACTGGCGATCAGCAACACCGCCATCGCCCGGTTGAACGCGCGAATGCGCGAAGGTTCGCCCAGGAAACGCGACAGGAACGCGCCCGCATAGGCCCAGCACGCGACCGAGGCAAAGCAGATGACAAAGTAGATGGCGGTGAATTCCCAGATCAGGGTTGGCGCGCCGGACGCCGCATAGGCGCCCATCCCGGCGATGGATGCCAGCCAGGCCTTCGGGTTGAGCCATTGCATGACGGCCCCGGTGATGGCTTTGGGACCGGATGCGGCATCGCCCTTGCCAAGTTCGCCGTTTGACGTTGCCAGTTTCCAGGCCATGAACAGCAAGAACGCCACCCCGGCCCACTGAATGACAGTGGACAGTTGCGGGAAGGCTTCAAGCATTTCATGCAGGCCCAGCCCGATCAAAAGCAGCAAAAGGCAAAATCCCGCGGTCGCGCCAAAGACAAGGCGAAGGGACGGGCGAAAGCCATATTGCACCCCAGAACTCAGCACCAGAATATTGACCGGTCCCGGTGTGATGGAGGCGGCCAAGGCAAAGGCGGCCATGGAAAGATACAGGCTGAGTGTGGCGCTAAAGCCGGACATCTTGGTATTCCTCGCAGGGTAGTGTTTTTTGTTGTTGATCAACATGCGCTGTCTGGCGGCGGGTTTATTGAACAAAATTGACCTGCGCGAAGGTGATTGCGGCTTTGGGCATAAAAAAACGCAACCGGATGTGGAGCCGGTTGCGTTGCGTGCTGTCGATATCCGTGTTCCGGTTGGTTGTGCCGGAACCGGTGTCAGATCAGCTTGTCGTCAGATCCATCAGAAGCGATGCGCAGCGCTGAGCGATCTCGTTGTTGGGTTCGTCACTGCCCGGCATGGTTGCCCAGCCTTTTGCAATCACGAAATCGTCGCGCTTGTAAGAGCTTTCAGCCTTGAGGGCCGTAAGTTCCGCCGTCTGATTGTTGGGCGAAAGCATTTTGAACTGGGCGACACATACCGGTGCCATTGCCGAGATCGTTGCTTCCTTGCCGCTTGCATCGGCCATTTCCTGCGCAGTGCCACCAGACACCACCGAGCCGGTGCTAAAACCGACAATGGTGATCAGTGCGGCGCCGATAATGCCGCCCCAAATTCCGGGCTTTGTCCATGCAGGGATTTCGATAGCCATAAGTAAAATTCCTTTTAATCAGGCCGTGAAAAGTATTTTTCGCGGCTCTGTTAGATCAAAGGAAAACATTGATGATGTAATATTACAATTGATTTATTTTTAAATATTTAAATCAAAGGTGAATTTTCTGAAGGGGAGCGGTTTTATTTTTCGATATTTTGAAGAATTATTTCGTGCTTCAACCGGAAAACATGTTCGACAAACCAGTTGCCCCACCGGCAATCATGGCATAGCGCGCCGCCTTGCCAATGGTCACCAGAATGATGAAGGGCAGAAGGCGCACCCGCATGACCCCGGCAAACAGGGTCAGCGGATCACCAATAATCGGAAGCCATGAAAGCAGTAATGACCACAGCCCGTATTTGCCAAACCAGCGCGATGCACGATCCAGTGCCTCGGCGGAGACGGGGAACCAGCGCTTGTGCTTGAAATGCTCGGCATAAAGGCCAAGCCACCAGTTGATGAGCGATCCCAGAACATTCCCGACCGTGGCGACCAGCACCAACACCCAAACCGCATGATCGCCGGACGCAATGAGGGCGGCCAACGCCGCCTCGGACGTGCCGGGCAGGATGGTGGCCGATGTCAGGGCGGAGAAGAAAAGGGCGAAAAGCACGTGTAAAAGCCAGTCAGATCAAGTCAGCGTTATGATTTGAGGCTGAATCTAAGGACATCAAGCGGTTGTGCAAGCACTTCATCCTTGCTCTCGGCAAAGGCCTTCAGGTAGGGCATCTCGAAATGCCGGGCGAGGTCTTCTTCCGAGCGCCAGGTTTCATAGGCCAACCAGAGGGCAGGATCGTCATTTGACTGGTGCATATCATAGCTGATGCAGCCTTCCTCGGCGCGCGATGGTTCGACCAATGCCAAAAGCCGTTTGCCAAGTTCGTCTTCCATGCCGGGTTTGGCGCGTGCGGTGGCAACAACGGTAAGATGCTTGGACATTTCGGTTTCCTGTCATTTTGATTGTTTGGCTTTTGGATAGATCACCACTCACAGTGCAGGACAAATCTTTGTTTCACAAGCAGGCAGAGAACAGAAAAAGGCCCGGTGCGGGGGACACCGGGCCTGGAATTGCTGGTCAGCAGTTTGGGGGGGAGCTGACCAGCAGGGGGGAGACGAAAATTAGGCGATGGTCGTGGTGACATCGACATTGCCGCGAATTGCGTTGGAATAGGGGCAAATGGTGTGTGCTGTTTCAACAAGCTTCTCGGCATCGGCCTTGTCGAGACCGGGCAGTGATACAGTGAGCTCAACCGCGATACCAAAGCCGCCTGCTTCGCGCGGACCGATACCGACTTCAGCCGAAACCCCGACGTCATTTGGCACCTTGATCTTGGTCTGGCCGCTGGCTGCCTTCATGGCGCCGATAAAGCAGGCCGAATAGCCCATGGCAAAAAGCTGTTCCGGGTTATGACCGTCACCGCCAGCACCGCCGAGTTCCTTTGGCGTGGACAGCTTGACATCAAGCGATCCATCGTCAGTCGAAGCGCGGCCATCGCGGCCACCGGTTGCAGAAGCGAGTGCGGTGTATTTGACATCAACAGACATGGTTTTCATCCTTTGTTTGAACATTGGTTCGGTTGGTGATTACCCGGCTGTTAGGTTCATATGTCGCCGGGGGCGGGCAGGTGCAACCGCACCTACCCGAAAGAGTGTTAAAGTTTGGGGACAATTCCCCTGTATTCGTCGTGTTATTCGCCGTGCAGGGCGGTGTGGAGATACTGACCGGCCTGCGCAATTGCGCCTTTGGCAGCCGGGGTATCGGCAAGGGCATTGAGCATGACAAAGTCATGGATCGTACCGTTGTAACGCGTCACGGTGACATCCACGCCAGCCTGGCTCAGTTTGCGGGCATATGCTTCGCCTTCATCCCGCAGCACGTCGTTTTCCGCAGTAATCACAAGTGCCGGGGCCTGACCGGCAAGCTGATCGGCACTTGCATGGATCGGTGTGATTTTCGGGTCAGTACGATCAACGCCTTCGGGCAGGTACTGGTTCCAGAACCATTCCATCGCAGGCTCGGTCAACCACGGGCCGTTGGCAAATTCGGTGTAGGACCCGTTGTTAAAATCGGCATCCGTCACCGGATAGAACAAAACCTGTGCGGTGATTTCCGGACCTTTGCGTTCCTGAGCCAGAAGCGAGACCACAGCGGTCATGTTGCCCCCGACACTGTCACCGGCAATTGCCAGACGGGTCGGATCGATATTGAGCTGTTCACCATGTTCAGCCACATATTTGGTAACGGCGTAATCCTGCTCAATCGAGATCGGATAGCGTGCCTCGGGGGAGCGTTCGTAATCCACAAATACCAGGGCCGCATTGGCACGAACCGCCAGTTCACGAACCAGACGATCGTGGGTGCCGGTATCGCCCATCACCCAGCCTGCACCATGGAAATACACGATCACAGGAAGGCGATCAGTATTGCCCGCCGGGCGGATGATGCGGACCTTGGTGGCACCCGTCGGGCCAACACCAAAGACCGTGTCAGTGATATCAACAGCCGGTTTGGCAACCTCGCCGGACTGTGCACCCGCCAGAACGTTGCGGGCCTCAGCCGGGGTCAGGGTGTAGATCTCCGGGCCGCCGGATGCGGAAAGGACGTCAATGAATTCCTGGGTGGTGTTTTCAAGAACCGGCTCTGCGAAGGCTGCGGTGCTGGTCAGGGAAGTCGACAATGCCAGTGCACCAGAAACAACAGCAGCGGCAACTTTTGAATTGAATGGGCTCATGGGTCTGATCCTTTAAATGGGCCGTCCGTGATGTTTGACGGGCGACGTTGCGTTTTGTTGAATTATGTATCGCACACAATTAAGTCGTGCACGATATAAAAATGAGAAACCCAGCCATGCAATAAAATCGCTTGTTATTTAATCGCGTGCGATATAATTTGCTTGGCCTTGAAAATTTCAGACCCAAGATGTTTTGAGAAGACGGACATCGCCTGTGGGTATGGAAGTCGCAGAATTCTGCGCAATGCGATGTCTTGTTGCCCCATATTAAAGGACCAGACCAATGGACAATTCATCCAAAGATGATCTGCTTCAGCTCGAAAAGTTTCTGTGCTTTTCGATCTATTCAGCCGGTCATGCCTTTAACCGGGTCTATAAGCCGCTGCTGGATAATCTGGGGCTGACCTATCCGCAATATCTGGTGATGGTGACCCTGTGGCAGGAAGATAACCAGTCTGTACGGAGCATTGGCTCGAAGCTCTATCTGGAATCCAGTACGCTGACACCGTTGCTCAAACGTCTTGAAGCCAACGGGCTTGTCAGCCGCAAGCGCGACCCGGAGGACGAGCGATCCGTGCGCGTCAGCCTGACCGCGGCCGGAAAGGCCCTGCTAGACAAGGCTGAAGAAGTCCCGCCCTGCATTCTTGAGGCCACCGGACTTGATATCGAGACCGCCAAACGCCTGAACCGTGATTTGCGGACCATGCGCGATCAGATGGAGGCCGGCGGTCAGAAGGTTTGATCGCGGTTATGTGGCCTGCTGTTTGAGATCCTGTTTCCGGTCCCGATGATAGGTCAGGGCCCAGCCAAGCGCGGTCTTGATCGCCGGTTCAGGCAAGGGGCGATCCAGCGGCAGGATAATGGCGCGATTGCCCTCGGTCGTCAGATCAGCCGAAAGCAGGCTGCGCGTCCGGTCAATCAGGTCGGTCTTGCAATCAAAAAAGATCATGACCTGATCAGGTGTTTTGGCTTTCCAGTCGGCACGAATGGTAATGCCCGATCCGGATTTGGGACGCCAGGCCGGTTCGCCCCATTTCAGGCTTTCGGTGATCGGGCCAACCCCGTCAATTTCGCCCGCCAGTTCAAAGACCCAACCCCGGATCGATATCAATGCCCGCCGGGCGTGCGCCGGGCAGGCATTGAATTTTGCCGCAACATCTGGGCTTGCGAAATCGCCAGATCCCATCACATGCCCGCAGCGCTCAGATTGCCAAGGGACTGTATCAGAAGCCAGACACCACAGATCGCAAGGGTGATGTGCTGCATGATCATGGCCGGGGCGATGATCCGTTTGGACCGGGTTAAGGTGCCAATGGCATGTAAAATCCGGCTTGCGATCAGAATGGCAGCCACAATCCAGATGATGGTCGATGTTGCCAGGATCGCCTCGATGGCAAGGATCAGCAGAATGCAAAGCGGGGCATTTTCAACGAAATTGCCATGCGCGCGAATGCGCCGGCGCAGGGTGTTATCATCACCATCGCCGCTCAGCACATTAAGCTGGGCGCGCCGGATCGAAACTGCCATGCTCAGGATGGTCAGAATCAGAACAAAAACGGCGGTGATAAAGATGGTTACGGGCAGCGGCAGCATGTCAGTATTCCCGGCTTGTGAAGGGGATTGTGAAAGTGTTTTCGAATTCAATCACTGAACGCAGTTTGGATCAAACAAAAGGACGACACCAATCATGGTGCCGTCCGAAGTGTCATGGGTCGAAAGGTACTTTTTCGCCCTAGATGTTGCGCAGGCGATCAAGGAAGTTTTTGACCTGTGCGTCAAGATTGCGGGCTTCTTCGGCCAGTTGGGTCGCCCCGGCCTGAACGTTCGAGGCCGCTTCGCCGGTTTCCTGGGACGTGTTGCGAACAATCCCGATAGAGGACGAAACTTCGTTGGTGCCAGCAGCCGCCTGTTGAACGTTACTTGAAATTTCGGCGGTGGCAGCCCCTTGTTCCTCGACCGCGGACGCGATGGCGGTGGCGATTTCGTTGATGTTGGAAATGGTTTCGGTCACCCGTTCAATCGCGCCAACGGTATTTTGCGTCTCGGACTGGATGGAGCCAATCTGTTGGGCGATGTCTTCGGTCGCCTTGGCGGTCTGGTTGGCCAGGTTTTTGACTTCCTGTGCGACCACGGCAAAGCCTTTGCCAGCCTCGCCCGCACGGGCCGCCTCGATGGTGGCGTTCAGTGCGAGAAGGTTGGTCTGGGCGGCAATGTCATTGATCAGGTTAACCACTTCGCCAATGCGGTCGGCCGCCTCGGCCAGGCCGGTGACCATGGCGTTGGCACGTGAAGCTTCCTCGACAGCAGTGTTGGAGATGTCAGATGACTTTGCCACCTGGGAGCTGATTTCCTGAATGGAGGCAGACAGTTCCTCGGTCGCAGACGCCACGGTCTGGACGTTGGCACTTGCCTCGTCCGCGGCGGCGGCAACAACAACAGCCTGTTCGGAGCTTTCATCGGCAGCACGGCGCATTTGCCGGGACACTTGTTCCATGTTTCCGGCCTTGTCAGACACGTTGACAACGATGGAGCCGACCGATTTTTCAAACTCGTCAGCCATTTGCAAGCGCGTGCGATTGCGTTCGTCGCTGGCGCGCTGTTCGGCTTGAAGCTTTTCACGTTCGGCCATCTGCATGCGGGCGGAGGCCTCCTTGAAGGCTTCAAGCGCCTTGGCAATTGCCCCTATCTCGTCATCGCGTTTGAGATAGGGCACCGTAATGTCAAACTCACCCTTCTGGAGGTTGTCAATCACACTGGTCACCCGCGTCATCGGGCGCGCAACAAGGGTTCTGGTCGACAAAAGAACCACGGCAATGACAATCGCCAACAGGATGACACCGCCGATCAGGGTGATATTGCGCAGATTGTCTGCCGGGGCAAAGACGGTCGCCAGCGGCACATTGACCACAACGCCCCATTTGTTGGGGTATCCGGCAATCTCGACCGGGACAATCATGTGCATGGTTGTATCATCATCAATCCGCATCGGATCGCCCGATTGCATGGTTTTTAGGATGGCGGCATGGATCGGGTTGTTGCCATCAAGGGTGGTGCCACGGAGTTCCGGGTCTTCGTGGGCAACCCAGGTGCCTTGGGCGGAGACAAGATTGACCGTACCAGTGCCAAACGGTGTCAATTCGGCAAAGCGTTCTGACAGGGCATTGAGTTCAAGATCAACGCCCAGCACTCCCAGAAAATCACCGTTCGGGTTCTGCACCGGATAGACAAAGGATGTCAGAACAACGTCACGGCCCTGAATGTCATAGGTGATGGCGTCGGTGACATAGGGCTGATTGGTGTCACGCGGTGCCGTGTAATATTCATTGATCTCTGGATTATCGAGACCGGTCAGGTGATAGGGGGTAATGCCGTCACCGAAATTGTAATAATAGGTGACGTATTTGCCGCTGCCGTCGCCGAATGGCTCGCCCTCGTTTACGTAGTCGGCATCCTTGCCATCAAGTGCATCGGTTTCAAAGCCCGCCCATGCGCCGGCAAGTGTCGGATTGTCGATCAGTGTCCGACTGAGAATTTCGTTATATGCCGCGCGATCAACGCCGCCTTTTTCGCGGATCGCACGAAAGGCCCCGGCCAGGTTTTTTGCGACCAACATCCCGCCATTCAGAACACTACCAGCCTGCTCTGCGTGATAGTTTGCAACCCCACGTGCTTCGCCGACGGTCAGTTCCTCGGTGGTCTGGCTTGTTTGAACGGTTTGAAGAGATATACCTGCAATCAGGCAGAGCGCGATGGTTACTGCACTGACAAGAGTCAGCTTCGCGCCAAGGGACAGGGACGAAAAGTTCATACAGTCATCCTTCCGACCTATGCTTTCGTTTGAAAGATCGCAATTGAGTAATAGGCCAGCCAAGTCAATGGCTTGGCAGTGCAATAAGGCACGACATATTAGGCGATTACTCTAAGGTATAATATTTGGAAAGGGAAGCTGTCTGAATATGTAGTTTTTGTTATTAAAATCGTTTGGTTTTTCCGATTGTCGGCGCAAACACTTCCTCGGCGGGGACAGGTTTGCCAAACAGGAATCCTTGCAGCTTGATGCCCGGCACGTCGCGCAGGAAGTCATACTGCGCCTTGGTTTCAACGCCTTCCGCTGTGACCGACAGGCCAAGTGCACCCGCCATTGCCAGCATTGCGTTGATCAGGGCCACGTCATCACTGTTGCCCGGTACCCCGCTTACAAAGGCACGATCGATCTTGATGCGACTGATCGGCAGGCTTTTGATCGACCGAAGGCACGAATAGCCGGTGCCGAAATCGTCAATCGCCAATGAAACGCCGACTTCCCGCAGGTCGTGCAGGGTCCGGATCATGCTGATTTCGTCCTGGATCATGCTTTCGGTGACTTCGATTTCAAGATCCTCGGCCGGGAGGCCGGAAATCGCCAGTTCATGGGCGATGCTGTCGGCAAAACCGGGCTGTTGCATCTGGCGGACCGACACATTAACGGCCATGCGAAGTTTCTGGCCATATTCATCCTGCCAGCGACGGGCCTGGTGGCACGCTTCGCGGATCACCCAGCTGCCGATTTCAAGAATGAGGCCGCTTTTCTCGGCAATCGGGATGATTTCATGTGGCCCGACAAGCCCGTGGACCGGATGTTTCCAACGCAGCAATGCTTCGACACCGACCATGTCGCCGGTTTTGCCATCAATCTGTGGCTGGTAATGCAAAACCAGTTCTTCGTTTTCAAGCCCGCGGCGCAATTCAAGGGAGCGCGTCATGTAATGGGCTGCATTGGCCGTCATTTCCGGCTCATAGAGGGCAAAGGTCCTGCGTCCGCGATCCTTGGCCGCATACATCGCGGTATCGGCAAGCCGGATCAGATCGTGTGATGATCGGCCATGCACTGGATAGAGTGAAATACCCAAACTTGCCCCGATATTCATTTCGTGGCCACGGATATAGAACGGGCGTTGCAGTTCCTGAATGATCTTTTGCGCCAGATTGGCGGCCGCGGTTTCGTTGGGGATGTTTTCGCGAATGATCAGGAATTCATCGCCGCCCAGCCGGGATATCGTGTCGGTGCGTTCGGTAATACCCTTGATCCGGGTTGCGGCAATCAGAATGACCTGATCGCCAGCGGCATGGCCAAGTGTGTCATTGATCGTCTTGAAATCATCAATATCAAGAAACAGGCAGGCGACCATCATGCCGCTGGGTTCGCAACGTTCGATCGCGCGGTTCAGGCGGTCAGTGGCAAGCAGCCGGTTGGGCAGGCTGGTTAATCCGTCATATTGGGCGAGGTAATGCAATTCCTGTTCGGCCTGCCGGATGGCGGTCCGGTCAGAGACGATCATCACATAGTGGGTCAGCTCGTGCTCTTCGTTTTCGACGGCAATAACCTGCAGGGACAGCGATATCGGGCCACGACTGGCGTTGTGGGTATCAAGATCGCGATGCCATTGGCGGCGGGCACCCGGCCCGGAAAACAATTCCTGAAAGAACTCGGCAGGATGTTCATTGGCAGAAAGGAAATAGGGCGGCTTTTGCAGCGTGTTTTCTTCGGTCTCGCCCGTGATCCGGTAATAGGCGTTGTTGGCGTTGGTAACATTGAGGTCCGGATCAAGAATAAGAATGCCGTCCTGGGTGGTTTCAAACACCGTCATGGCTTCGCGGAGCTTGTCCTGCGTCAGACGCTGATCGGTGATGTCCTGCATCATGCCGATGATGCGTTGTGACCCTTTGCGATCATCGCCAAAGGACTTGCCGCGGGCCCGCAGCCAGCGATAGTTCTGATCCTTGTCCAGACTGCGAAAGACAACGTCATAGAAATCGCCATGGGCAACCGCATAGGCAAAGGCCTTGCGCACCATGTCGCGGTCTTCTGTTGCGACCCGTTCAAGAAAGGCATCCCAGCTTTCGGTGACTGTTTCGGCATTATGATTAAGGTCGGCATTGCCAAGCCCGGTGGAGTGCATTTGCCGGGTCAGGACATCAATTTCCCAGCAACTCATCTGTGCCGCCGTCATGGCAAGCGACAGGCGGTGCTGGCTTTCTGACAGGGCCAGTTCGGCTGTGCGGCGTTCCAGTGCCATCTGGATAGTGGCATGCAGTTCACGGTCCGAAAACGGTTTGATCAAATAGCCATAGGGACGGGTTTTTTGCGCGCGCGCCAGTGTCGCGTCTTCGGAATGGGCCGAAAGATAGATGACCGGGATCATCAGGTGCGGCGGGATTCCAGCCGCTGTTTCAATGCCGTCAATATCGCCTTCGATGCGGATATCCATCAGAATGATGTCAGGTGGATCTTCATTGATGGCCGCAAGGGCGTCGCTGCCGCGCGTATGTGCGCTGGTGCGCTGGTAGCCCAGCTTTTCAAGCTGCTTGCGCAAATGAAGGGCGATAACACGTTCGTCCTCGACAATCATGACATGGACTGAATGTGGCATCCCGATCACTTCCCTATTTTGAAGTTGATGACAAAGGTGGTTTCGCCATTGGTCGTGATATCAAGCGTGCCACCAATCTGGTCGGCCAGCAGTTCAATCAGTTGCAGGCCAAGCCCGTCACTCGTGCCCGGCGTAAAGTCATCGGGCATACCGCGCCCGTTATCAGATACACGCAAGGTCACAACATCTTCGTCATTCATCTGGGTCGATACCGTGATCTGACCTTTTGCGCCGTCGGGGAAACCGTGTTTTAGCGCATTGGTGATCAGTTCGTTGGCAATCAGTCCACAGGGCACGGCCTGATCGATGGTCAGTTCGACATGGGCCAGATTGCTTTTGACCTGTACCCGGTTGATATCGACATTGAATGTCGCCAAAAGCGACGAAATAAGGCTTTCGCAGAAATCGGCGAAATTCACCTTGGCGATGTCTTCGCTTTGATACAGCGACTGGTGAATTTGCGCCATCGACCGGACGCGATTGCAGCTGTCGATCAGCGCTTCGCGTGCCTGTATGTCAATGACCGAGGATGTCTGCATATCGAGCAAACTATGAATGATCTGCAGATTGTTTTTCACCCGGTGATGGACTTCGGAAAGCAGCGTTTCCTTTTCACGAAGCGATCGTGCGATCTGTTCTTCGCGATGTTTGCGTTCAGAAATGTCGGAAATGGCCGCAAGGATTTGATGCCTTTCGCCATCAGAGATCGGGTTCAGGCCGATTTCAACGGGGAACTCGCTGCCATCCTTGCGCAAGGCATAAAGATCGCGGCCAGCCCCCATCGGGCGGGGATTTGGCCGCTCGGAATAGGAGCGCCGCAAACGCGGGTGTCCGGTACGGAAACGTTCGGGGACCAGCATTTCAATCGGCTGGCCCAGCAGTTCATCGCGCGCATAGCCGAAAATGATTTCGGTCTGGGCGTTCACCATTTCCATGGTGCCATCCGCACTGATCAGGATCATGGCATTTGGCGCGTATTCAACAACGCGTTCAAATCTTTGATCCGGACTTTTCGTCGGAAAGGCGTTTTCGGTGATGTGCCCACCGGTCTCTCCAAACGACATCAACACACTCCAATCATCGTGTTTGTTTCGTCGATCGGGTTTGCCTTCGCTTGCGGACTATCAATAGTATTAAATTAAACTAATAGTGTATCTCAGTATAAGCATATGGTTATGCAATAAAAGATCTTCTCAATTTAAGCGTGCTTACCCACTGTCGGATATTTGTCGGCAGGTGGCTAAAGTCAACTACACTTAGGTGTAGCCGCTAAGGTGGCTTTACAAGCAACCGCCTGCAGATAAATATCGGCGATTGGCCCGGTAATTCCGCGATTATTTGGCAGCCATGCGCAACAGGTGCTTGATCTTGGCCCGAAGTGGGGTATAGCTTCGCGCAAACATGCGATCAGCTTGATACGTATATTTCCCGAGAATTTAACGATCCAACTGACAAACAAGGTTTCAAAAATGACAGCCGATCTTCGAGATGCCGCACTTAACAGCAACGTCTGGGCTTTTCAGGAAGCCAGCAAGCTGGTCAAGCGGTATAAACAGAAGGCGCCTGAAAAGGGCTATGTCCTTTTTGAAACCGGTTATGGTCCGTCGGGTTTGCCGCATATCGGCACCTTTGGTGAAGTTGCGCGCACGACCTATGTCCGTCGCGCGTTCGAAACCATGTCCGACATCCCGACCAAGCTGTTTTGCTTCTCGGACGATATGGACGGCCTTCGCAAGGTGCCCGACAACATCCCGAACAAGGACATGGTCGCCCAGCATCTTGGCAAGGCGCTGACCAGCGTTCCGGACCCGTTTGGGACGCATGAAAGCTTTGCCCATCATAACAACGCCAAGCTGCGTGAATTCCTTGATGGTTTCGGGTTCGAGTATGAATTCAAATCATCGACCGACTGTTATCGTTCGGGCATGTTTGACGAAGCACTCCTGCGCCTTCTGGAACGCTATGACGCGATCCAGAAAATCATGCTGCCGACCCTTGGCGAAGAACGCCGTGCGACCTATAGCCCGTTCATGCCAGTCGAGCCGGGCACCAACAAGGTCCTGATGGCCAAGGTGACCGAGCTTAAGCCTGAGAGCGGCAGCATCGTTTACGAACATCCGGAAACCGGCGATCTGGTTGAAACGCTGGTTACGGGCGGCAATTGCAAACTGCAATGGAAGCCGGACTGGGCAATGCGCTGGTATGCGCTGGGCGTTGATTATGAAATGGCCGGTAAAGACCTTATTCCGTCGGTCGAGCTTGGCAACAAGATCGTCAAGGCACTTGGCGGCACCCCGCCGGAAGGCTTCAACTACGAGCTGTTCCTTGATGAGAACGCCCAGAAGATTTCCAAATCTAAGGGTAATGGTCTTTCGATGGAAGACTGGCTGAAATATGCGCCGGAAGACAGCCTGTCGCTGTTCATGTTCCAGAAGCCGAAAACCGCAAAGCGTCTGTATTTTGATGTCATCCCGAAAACCGTGGATGAATATCTGACCTTTGCCGAAAAGCTTAAAACCGAAACCGATCCGGAAAAGATCCTGCAAAACCCGGCCTGGCACATTCACGCCGGGACCGCACCGGATCGCGAAATTCCGTTGTCGTTCGGCATTCTTCTGAACCTTGTTTCGGTCTGCAATACCGATGATCGCGACCTGCTTTGGAAGTTCATTTCGCGTTACGCCACCGGCGCAACTCCGGAAACCTCGCCGTATCTTGATAAGCTGGTCGGCTATGCGATCAACTATTACAGCGACTTCGTCAAACCGACCAAGTCGTACCGCGCCCCGACCGAGGCAGAAAAAGCAGCCCTTCAGGATTTGCGCGATACACTGGCTAAAATTGCACCGGGCACCGATCCGTCCGATATCCAGACCGAAGTTTTCACCGTGGGCAAAAACCACAATTACGAAAACCTGCGCGACTGGTTCAAGACGCTTTATGAAGTGCTTCTGGGTCAGGAACAGGGCCCGCGTATGGGCTCCTTCATCGCCCTTTACGGCCTTGATGAAAGTGTTGCCCTGATCGACCGTGCGCTGGCCGGTGAAGACCTGTCAGCCTAAGACGGCGCGATCAGATAAATGCAAAAGACGGCTCGCCTTTGGCGGGCCGTTTTGCTTTTTGGGTCATATCATTCAATAATTTGCCAGTCAGACCGGCTATGGCGGTGCTTTGCGTCACCAGCAAGGAATTGAATGATATGGGATTTTGGCAGAAATCAATGATCGCGGTTGCATGTTCCAAACCGCTTCGCAGCCTTGGCGAGGCGATTGGACGCAAGACTGGACTGGCCGCGCAGTTTGTCAGTGCGAACGATGGCATTGGCCATGTGTCGCGGGCAAATGCGCTGGCGGCACAAGGTATCCGGATTTCAAGCTTTTATCTTGGTGAATATGTCGAAGATATCACGCAGGTCCGCGAAACGGTTGATCAGCTTGGCTTTGTGATGCCAAGCCTCGATATGTCTGGACTGGATGTGCATGTGTCGATTGATCCGTCGCAGCTGGGCTATATGCAGGGCGAGGCGGTCCTGACCAAACATGTCGACGAGATCGCAAACAAGATCCGCGATATTGCAGCACAGGCAAGTTCATCGCAGACCATCCGGCTTATGATCGACATGGAAGATTTCGACATGGTCGATGATACGCTGGCACTGCATCATCGGTTGGCGACCGCCGGTGTGCCGGTTGCCCAAACCCTGCAAGCCCGTTTGCACCGGACGGAATCTGATCTGAACGACATGATTGCACGCGGGGCGATGGTACGACTGGTCAAGGGGGCAATGGCCCCACCGGCAAGCGTATCGTTTACCGAGCGTGATCAGATTGATGCCAATTATCTGAAACTGGCCGGCATGAT
The DNA here is from genome assembly GCF_037027205.1 of Thalassospira sp. CH_XMU1458. Classification (NCBI taxonomy): domain Bacteria; kingdom Pseudomonadati; phylum Pseudomonadota; class Alphaproteobacteria; order Rhodospirillales; family Thalassospiraceae; genus Thalassospira; species Thalassospira sp. CH_XMU1458. The sequence continues at coordinate 858,031 of NZ_JAYMDW010000003.1, forward strand.
GTTATCGGAAACCGCCAGGCAAAGCGGTTTTTTCCCGGTCTTTGGCAGTCACCATCGCGACTTGGTGCTCAAGATCGCGACGCTTGCCGATGACAATGGCTGGGCCCGCGATCAGTTCGAGTTCGAGATGCTGTATGGCGTTAATCAGCCGTTGCAACGTGAACTGGTTGCGGCGGGGTATCGCCTGCGGCTGTATGCGCCGTTTGGCAAGGACTGGTGGGCCTATGCCTGGCGCCGGGTGGGGGAGAATCCGCGCAACCTGTCGCTTTTGATGAAGTCGGGACTTAACCGATAGTAAAAACGAATGAGGCCAGCACATTGATGCTGGCCTCATTGTGTTAATCAGCTTGGCGGCAGGTAACGCCGCAGCGGATGATTTTCAAATGGCGCCAGAAGCACATGGCGGGCACGTTGCCAACCCACACCAAACGCCATCACCAGTCCGCCAACGATGAAGCAGACCAGAACGATGGTCATGGACGGATCAATCGCCGCCCCCTCGAACCCGGATTGCAGCAGATAACCGACATAGATCAGGCCACTGATGATCGGCGACCGACGATCCAGGATCAGGGACAGCACCATGGCAATGATGATCACCGGGATCATCGCAAGGGCGGCGGCCTCAAACGTTGCGGCAATCGAATGGATGGTCAGCGGCGCGCCAAAGACATAAAGCCAGAACGCACATTCCGCCCAGCCATTGATCCGTTTGGGATCGCGGCTGTCGATAAAGATCGCAAGGGCCAGCAACAAGATGCCCGTCGCCGTGATCAGATAGGGGATATAGGGTTCTGCCGCCGGGCCGAATGTCGCCATCAAAGCAGACCAGAAAACGCCAACGAGGCCAGCAGCAATCAGCGCAAACGATACCGGCAGGCGATAGCGCAGGAAGAAGCCAAGTTGGAAGGCAAAGCCGATGATGGCGACAAACACCAGCACATTCATCGACCGCTGCCCGAAATCAATCACCGTATCAAGATCGGACAACTGCCCGGCAGGTCCGGCAAGCGACATGTAAATCGCCACCGCATAGATCATCAGCGTTGCGCCAAGGGCGGCCATAATCGCGATCGAGGGCAGGGACGCCTTGAGCTTACCTGCGATATATTCCGCCAGCGCGACATAGGCGATCATGGCGAGTGGTGGCGCGATCCAGAATGCCAGCCCATTGGCAAGCAGGCCCCACAGAACGAACCAGCCGATGGTCAGTGCGCATATGCCAAGTGCGATGAAGATGTCATTCATGCCGCGAAACAGCGTGAATTTTTCAGTTTCAGGCGACTCTTGCGATTGTTTAGCAAGGTAGTCTTCAAGCCTTGCAAAGGCCTCTTCGCTGAGCACGCCGGCCGATACCGCATTTCGGATATCGGCAAGGGTGAATTGATTGTTTTTCACGGTGGCTCCGGTGTGTGTTGTTGCTCTTGTGCCGTTTTGGCGTGTGTCCGATGGGTCAGTGATACACGCCCTGTGCAATGCTTTCAAATTTCTCAGTATGCCTAAATGCGGACTAAGGCATCGAACGGGCACCTAAACCGGGCAGTTAACAGGAACATAATGTTTAACGAATAAGTTAGTGAACTGACTTATATGTGTTGAGGTATCAATGGCCACCAAGCTGAGTTCCGAGCAAAAGCGTCAAAAGCTTGCCCGCGCGGCGATGAATGTGATCTGGCGCGATGGCTATCACGCCGCCACCATTCAGGCAGTCGCGACCGAGGCCGGGTTACCCGCCGGTGGCGTGTTTTACCGCTTTCCCAAGAAACATGACCTTGCCCTGGCGGCACTCGAAACCATGGAAGGGGAGTTTGTCCCGCTTCTTGAAAGTATCTCGACGTCGCGTTCGGTCGCGGACCGTTTGGCAAAGTTTTTTGATTATCTTGATGCCATGACGCCGCGCCGGGTCAGTCACGGCTGCCCGTTGGCAAGACTGATGCTTGATCTGCCCAATGATGACGACTTTGCCCCGTCGCGCAGAACCGGCCAGGCGGTGTTTGACGCCCTGATCAACTGGGTTGCGGATCAGCTTGAAGAAGGCGGGGCAGATCGCAAAACAGCCGCAAAGACCGGTCGTCAGATCATCATGCGCTGGCAGGGCGCGATTATTCTTGCCCATAGCATGGGAGATCGGGCCATCCTTGATGATGAGATCAATGAATTGCGCGCACTGGCCGAAGATCTGATTGGCTAAACCCCGGTTGTTTTTCCCCAAAAAGTTGATTGCCATTATTTACGCATTTTCTGATGATGAATTAGGGGATTGGCGCATTCACCCGATGCGTGTCGCACTTGGTCCGGCAAACATTTCAAACCAAAGGACACGGGCAATGACGAAGATGAAACTTGTGCTGGTGGCAATGATGGCAACGGTCTTGGCGGCCTGTGCCACAGGTCCGCGCATCTATACCGATGCCGATCCGGCGGCCGATTTCGGACAGTATCAGACATTCGCCTTTGTCGAAGGGGCCGGCAAGAATGCCGAGGCGCAATATCAGACCCTGTCGGGTCAGCGGATCGAGGATGCGATCAACACCGCAATGGTGTCGCGCGGCTATCAGCTTGATATCCATAACCCGGACCTTTTGATCAATTTCCATCTCAAGACCGAGGAAAAGACACGCTCTTCTCCGCCGGTTTATATGGGCGGGTATTATGGCTATCGCAGTGGCATGTATGTTGGTTGGCCGGGCTATGTCGAACCGGGCTATGTCGATAGCTACACCGAAGGCACGCTGAGCATCGATCTTGTAGACCGCCAGACCCGTCAGATGGTCTGGGAAGGCACAGCTGTTTCGCGGGTGACCAGTTCACTTCGCGAAGCGCCGAATGAAACGGTGCGGGCTGCGGTGGCGTCGATCTTTGCGCAATACCCTTATGTGGCGGGCAATAGTGCGCCCCGAGCCTTGACGCATTAAGAACCAGAGCCTTGACGCAATAAGAAAGCGTTCTGACGGAACAAAAAAACGGCCCGGATATCCGGGCCGTTTGTCTGTCGATCATGTGCTAACTGCGATCAGTCTTCGCTGGCAGCAACAAAGGCGGTGTAAAGGTCCTGCGCGCGCCGTGTGATCGGGCCGGGCTGAAGGTTGCGGTCATCAAGTTTGACGCACGGGGCGACCTTGTAATAGTTGCCGGTGCCAAAGATCTCGTCAGCGGTTTCGAGTTCTTCGTATTTGCAGGTCTTTTCGACCACATCAACACCGTCTTCACGCAGAAGCTTGATCACGCGCTGACGGGTCAGGCCATTGAGGAAGGTGCCATTGATCGCCGGGGTAAAGACCGTACCGTCCTTGGCAAAGAACAGGTTGGCATAGGAAAACTCGGCAACATTGCCAATCGGATCAAGCATCACGCCGGTGTCAAAGCCCGAACTGGTGGCCTCGGTCACCGCACGGCCGACATTGGGATACAGGCAGGATGCCTTGGCCTCGGTCGGCGCACTTTCCGGTGACGGGCGGCGGAAGCTAGATTTGCGGGCACTAAAGCCGGTCTGGATGGCTTCTGGCATTTCACTGACAGAAATGCACAGCACGAACTGCGCGCTTTCGGGCGTCGGCGCGATGAAGCCTTCGCCGCCAAACACCAGCGGTTTGATGTAAAGCGCCAGTTTGGGATCGAACTTTTGAACGCCTTCCTTGACCAGGGCGACGATTTCCTCGGTGGTGATCGTCGGTTTCAGGCCCATCAGCTCGGCCGAGCGGATCACACGCGCACAATGCGGATATAGGTCCGGCATTTTGCCATTCATGCGGCGTGCACCATCAAACACGGTCGAGGCCATCCAGAAACCATGGGTTTGCGGCCCCATGATGTTGGGGTTCCCTTCGTGCCATTGGCCCTGATACCAGGTCCAGGTGGTGACGGTGCTATCGGTGGCGGCGTGACCCATTTTTGTACTCCTGTGGGGCGGTTCATTAGCGCCGCCTAGCATAGGATTTTTGCAATCAAATGGTCAAAGAAAACATCACCGCTTTAGTGCCTTTGAAATGTCATGAAACCTTGCAAGCAGTTATGCGATAGGTTTTTCTATAGATAGTTGATTTTGAGACGCTTTCCGCTTTGAAAGGAAAACAGGATGGGTGATGACGTCAAACTTGATCTCGACGCGCGGTTCGAACATGCCCGTGACGTCATCCGCACTGCCGGAAAGCGGGCGATGGAGTATTTCGACGGCAGTGCCGGCGATCTTGAGGTCGAGGCCAAGGAAAACCCGCTCGATATGGTCAGTATCGCCGACAAGAATGTTGAAGCGATCATTCGTGATCAGATCGCAGACACCTTTCCCGAGGACGGCTTCCTTGGCGAGGAAATGGGCATCGAGAAGGGCGACAATGATTGCCTGTGGGTGATCGACCCGATTGATGGCACGGCGTGCTTTGTCAATCAGATGCCAAGCTGGTGCATTTCCATTGCCCTTGTCGTCAAGGGGAAGATCGAGATCGCCCTGATCTATCAGCCGTGTGGCAAGGAATTGTTCAGTGCCCGTCGCGGTCAGGGTGCGCTTGCCAATGGCGAGCCGATCAAGGCGAGTGAGGCCAAAACCGTCGGTGACGGGGTGATGGGGCTTGGCATGTCCCATCGCACGACAAGTGACGCGATTATGCCGTTTATCAAGGACTTGCTGGATCGCAAGGGCATCTTTATGCGCAACGGATCAGGCGCACTTTCAATGGCCTATGCCGCGGCCGGGCGGATGATCGGCTATTACGAACCGCATATCAATCCGTGGGACTGTCTGGCCGGGATCCTGTTGATGCAGGAAGCCGGGGGTTGGGCCAATGATTATCTGGGCGCACCCGATGCGCTTGAAAATGGCGCACCGATCCTGACTGCGGGTCCCAAGGTCGCCGAAGAACTTAAATCCATGACCGGTATCACCCGTTAGGCAGCCCGCGCATCAGGTTGCTGGCGTGTCATTTCGCGCCAGGCGGGCGTCAAATTTGCGGTGAATGAGGCGGGCCAGTTCAGCGTCAATCATCGCGATATCCAGCGGCTTGGTGCAATAGGCGTCAAAGCCGGTCTCGTGAAAGTTTTCGAGATTGTCGTTTGAAATGTCCGCGGTCAGGGCAAGCACCGGAATGGTCGCCTTGACCGGATCGTCAAAGGCGCGGATACGTCGGGTAGCCTCGATACCATCAAGAACCGGCATGTGAAGATCCATCAGAACCGCATCGAAATCGGCCCCGGCAAGAATATCAAGCGCGATTTGCCCATCAGCAGCCGTGGTAATCGTATGCCCCTGCGCTTCCAGCAGTTTCTGGGCAAGGATACGGTTGATTTCGATGTCCTCAACCAAAAGCAGGTTCCATGCGCCCGGATCAGCTGCCTCGGCCTTTTCAGATCGGGCGTCGTCCGGGTTTGCGGTTTGTCCTTCCTGCCGGGCAACGTCGGTTTCGGTGCTGCGTGGCAAGGTCAGGTCAAACCAGAAACGGCTGCCTTTGCCTTCCTGGCTTTCGACTTGCACCCGGCCGCCCATCGCCTGAACCATGCGCTGACAAATGGTCAGGCCAAGTCCGGTGCCACCATAACGACGCGTCGTGGTGGTGTCGGCCTGGGTGAAGGCATCAAAGATCGCTTCGAGTTTGTTTGGCGCAATGCCGATCCCCTCATCGCGCACCGAAATGCGGAATGAAACAGCATCTTCGGTGATGTCGAGTGCCTGCACCACAACCAGAACCTTGCCCTGTTTGGTAAACTTGATGGCGTTGGAAACAAGGTTGGTCAGCACCTGCTTGAGGCGTACAGGATCGCCGGTGACATGGCGCGGCAGTTTCGGATCGATATCAAGCTCAAGCGTGCTTTCCTGCGCGCGTGCCGGGACCAGCATCATCGAAACAACTTCTTCGCAGATGTGATGAAGGTCAAACGGGTTTTCTTCCAGCACAAGCTTGCCGGCCTCGATCTTGGAAATATCAAGAATATCGCCAATCAGCGACAATACGTGGCGACCGGCCCCGCGAATGGTCGACAGGTAGCTGCGCAGCGTTTCGGTATTGGCATCTTTTTCCAGACTGTCACTGGCAAGCTGGGCATAGCCCAATATGGATGTCATCGGGGAGCGGAATTCATGGCTCATGTGGGCGATGAATTCCGATTTGGCCCGATCAGCCTGCTGGGCCCGGTTCATGGCGTTTTCGGCAGATGCGCGGGCGTCTTCAAGTTCGCGGGTCCGGGTCTCGACCAGATTGACGATGTATTTTTCGGTGCGGTTCAGTGATCGCAGATAGATCAAAAGCAGAATGCTGACTGTGCTGCCAAACACAAAGATCGCCCATGGCTGCCAATAAAGCAGCGTGCCAAAGCCCGGCTCTGACGGATGCAGGACAATCGTCCAGTCGCGATAGCCAAACGTGAAGTTCGAAACATTCGGGTTGAACGGCTTTTCCAGTTCCTCTTGAATGTGCTCTATCGCATAGTTGGCTAACCGGTTGGAATAGATAAGTTTCTTATCAGACTCGGATTTCAGGTCGGCAAGATGGATTTCAAAATTCAGTGGAATGCGCGCCACCCGTGCCGCCCGGCTGATCATGTCGGTCAGGCGCAACACCCCGATGGCAACGCCCAGTGGCGGTCCGGTGCGGTCCCGACGATTTTCAACCGCCAGAAACGCAAGCGAGGTCACGACCGCCGAATTCGCCTGCACCAGTTCGAGCGGCTCGGTCAGGGTGACATTGCCGGTCTGAAGGGCGGTTTCAAGCGCACGTCGACGCGAAGGTTCGCTCATCATGTCAAAGCCGATGACTTTTTCATTCCCGGATCGCGGAAAGACAAAGAAGACCGGATAATAGGTGTCCTGTTCGCTTGACGTTTGCAGTTCGCCATCGACAAGGGCGCGGATGGCGAAATTGGTCACCCCGCGCAGCTCGGCATTTTCTTCAATCAGGCCGCGCGCCCGGCGTTCAACATGCGGCGCCCATTCAAGGGCGGCAACACCGGGCCGACGGTTGACCCATGGGGCAATCATCGCATCAAAGGTATTGGCCGAAATGCTGCCATGGACATCAAACAGGGTCCGGACGGCGATCAGCGCATCGGTGGCCCCGCCAAGTTCTTCGCGAAGCGACGCTTCAAACGCCAGGCGATACTGGTCGGTCGATGATCGGTCGGCGGCAACAAGCTGGGTATAGGTGTACCAGGATGCCAGCCCCGAGACGCCAAACCCGATCACGCCAATGATGATCGACAATGTCCGGCGTAACCGATGGACATCTTCGGATTGCCGCCCGTCAAGGGTTCGCGTCGTGATCGCGGCAATCCGTTCCATGCCCGCAGCCAGAAACAGGGTGCCGACCGAAATGGCAATGACATAGCCATAAAGGTTGCGAAGGCCTGTATTCAGCCCGACACCGACAAAGGTTTTATTGCCAAGGGCGGCAAAGACGATGATGTCGGCAACGATGACGGCATTGATCAGAACCGCGCCCAGCAGCCCATAGCGCACCGCCCCCCAGATCACCAGCGGTACGGAGACAAAGATAAACAGATATTCGGGCTTTGAGATCAGCGGCGTTGTCTGAACGGCGGAGGCCAGAACGACGGCCGCAATGACGATGAAGGCAAGCTCGCCATAGTGTTGGAGCGAACGGGATACCGGCTGCCGGTTCATCAGGCGCAAGGTCAATGGTCCGACCACAATCGCACCGACCAGATCGCCCAGGAACCAGCCCTGCCAGATTTCGCCGAACTGATCAAAGTTGCCGATAACAATCATGCTGAGTGTGGTGCTGCCCAAAAGGGCTGCTATGGCAGGGCTACATACCGTGCCCAGCGCAAGGAAAACCAGCATGCTGCGGAATTGCGCCAGCGGATAATTCTCGGCAAGGCGCGTGATCAAAAGGGCGGGCAACACGGCGGCAAGGGTATTGCCCGCCGCAATCATAAGGGCCGCTGGCACCGACGGCGACGTCGCCAGATTAACTAGAAGGGCACCGATGAACACTGCCGGGAAATACCGCCAGCCCCAAAACACCATCGCGGCAATTGCGATGCCCGATGGCGGCCAGACAAGGGTGACACTTGTGCCAAAGAACGGAAGTTGCAGTCCGGCATAGCCCGTTGCGAAATAGGCAAGGATAACCACCAGAGAACGCACAATGTGATGGCGTTGCAGCGTCAAACGATTGTTCCCCTTCCCCTCTGGCATCAGCCGGTTCTTTTGCTAAGACCAAATGTAATGTGTCGCAGGGCGGATTTGAATAGATCAATCATCGAATGTGTGCGAATGGCCAAAGGCTTATTCGAATGCTTATTGGCTGCACCACAGAATACGGGCGACCCAGTCGATTTCCTCTGCCGGAATAAAGCGGTCTTCGAAATCGGGATTCAGGGATTTCAATTCCACACCAAGCGCGCCGCGCCGGACCAGTTCCTTGGCCATGACTTCGCCCTCGTGGGTTTTGACAACCACGCGGTCCTTGGGGCGGATGTTTGACGCCGGGCTGACAATGATCAGATCGCCATCGCGAAACACCGGCGCCATGGACTCCCCCGATATCCGCAACCCATAGGCTGTCGGATCGTGCAGGGCCGGAAAGGTGATGTCTTCCCATGATCCGCCAACCGGATAACCGGCATCATCAAAAAAGCCGCGATTGCCGGCTTGCGCAAAGCCGATCACAGGGATACGCCCGGCACCATTGCCATCCACCAGTTCGGAAAATTCACGGAAACTGACATCGGTGACGGAAAGCACCTTTGAAATGCTTTCGGTCGAAGGCCAGCGCGCCTTGCCTTGGGCTGTGGTGCGCTTGGACCGGTTGAACGTGGTCGGGTCAAGTTGTGCCAGGCGGGCCAGTCCCGAAGGCGTCAAACCGTGATCTTCGGCGATCTGATCCAGGGCAGCCCATATTTGTTGATGTCTGATCATGCCGCATTCTAGCAAGAGGCGAGATCATTGAGGAAGGAATTAATTCCTGAATTCGAAAGATATTAGTGTCCCAGTACCGGTTACACGCCGTTCTCTGACGAAAAGAGCCGGTGAACGCACCACGGAAGTCGTGATGTGGAAAATTTGCCGTAACTCAACTAATCGCAAAAAACACTAGTCTGACGATGCTCTTCGACAATGTAATCCGTGCCAACTTTCCTTGCGGTCAATGTGTGAATGCAGGAATCGGCATAGGGAACGTAGGTCGTAGTATTGGGGCCCGATATCGGTATCAAGCCGCTTTCGACGATGTTCCACTGATAGGCTCTGCGGCCATCATCAAGATCGATGATGTTTATTGGCGGGCCATAATCCAGAATCGGTTCGGTAATTGATTGGCCAATATAGCCTTTCATGATTTGTCCTGTGCAACTCACAACGAACAAAACCGCGAGTAAGGCGAAATATCTCATGAATCCCCCAAAACCGTGCTTTTCAGAGCGAGCCCAGCAGTAAAAGTGTCTCACAATACCTGCTCTAAATCGAGCTTTGGTTGTGTAAGATGTTGCAAATACATCAAAAATAATTATAGGAAATTAATCCTTTACAATGAGAACAAAAAGGGATTATAGCTTGCATATCAACACCGGAATTGCATCTGCAAATAAGTCGGGCCTTTCGGGGACCGGCTGAAAAGACGGCGAGAACCGTCGATATGCGCGGGCGGAACACCGCCCTTGGGGACATCACAAACCATTCATCAAATCAACGTGCATCGCAAGATGCGCGAACGGGAAAGTTTTATCTTTTTCAAAGGTTTGGTGCGGTGAAGGGTTGGTTGCAGGTCCGGTGGAATGAACAGGTTTTATCCAGCAGGAGGGCGACGTGACCGAACAACGACTTTTTCCCAAACCGCATTCTGCGCGCGACATCACCCCTTTTTCCAGCGCCCGGCAGGCGTGGTTCTGGTTCGTGCGCTGTCAAACTGCGCGGATCGAGGGTGCTCGTGTGGTGGCCGACGCGGGCGAGGTGGTGCGCCCCTGTGACCCTGATGATGTCTATAACGCGGTAATGCGCCTTAAAAAGGCGGGCATTCTGGGGGATGGGCATTTGCAGGTACTGGAATATTTCGGGTTGGTCGAACGCGAACCCGATGCCCGCGATCCGCGCGAAAAGGACAAGGGTGATTTATGGCAACAAGCCCTTGATGCACTTGAAAATGTGCTGGTCACACGCGGCATCGTCAAACGCGGGGAAGACGAAAGTTTCCATCATGAAGATGTCGCCGTCGAACTGGGTGGGGATCTGTCGCCATGCGGGATGTAACCAACGTGCTCAAACAATCCAAAACCGCCGAAACGGCACAGGAATCCGCCGGTCCGTGGATGGATCACTGGACCGATCAATCCGCTTCCGGGCGCGAGGTCTCAGTCCTGGTGGTCTTTGCCGATGCACCAGAAAAGCGATTGTTGCGGGTTCTCAAACCGGGCTTTCGTCATTGCTTTGTACTGGTGTCTGGTGTCCGGGCAGGGGAGTGGATCTGCCTTGATCCGCAAAGCCATCGGGTGCGCTGTGAAAGCTGGTGCTATTCGCCGATCTTTGATCCGGCGGCCTATTATCGCGGCCTTGGCTATCACTGCATCTGGGCGCGGTATCCGGCCTCGATCACGCACAAGGTCCGCTTCGGCCCGATGAGCTGTGTCGAGCTGATCAAGCGCCTTTTGGGCATTTCGGCCTTCTGGATCATCACCCCCTGGCAGCTCTATCGCCATCTGCAACAGAGGTCTGAAAACCCAGATCAGATCAGGAAAGTGTTTTTTTCTGAAAAATGTTCTTGATTTGTTCTTTTTAATGTGACATAAGAGACAAATCAACGCCACAGATGCGCCCGCAGGGTTCCGACCCTTGCGGGCGTTTTTGCGTTTGGGGGATCGGGAGGGAAAAGTGATGGGCAGTTTGTTTTCGACACCCAAACCGGCCGCTGTCAGTGCGCCGGTGACACGTCAGCAATCCACCACAACCGAAGAAGACACCAGTGCCGAAGACGCCGCACGATCTGCCCGGACCGAGGCGCTTGAACGCCGCCGTTATGGCCGGGCCAGCCTGATCGGGACGAGTTATCGCGGGCTTTTGACGGACCGCATCGCCAAGGCGGGCGGTGGCAAGAACCTTTTGGGGGAATAGGCATGGCGAAATCGCAAAAGCTTGGCGAGATGACGGAAGATGAAGACAAGATTTCGTCTGGTGCGGATGTTGCCCAGTTGCGCGCCCGCTTTCAAAAGGCGATGGAACGCCGGCGCAACTGGGTTGCGCATTGGCAGGATTGCTATGAATTCGCCCTGCCACAGCGCAATGCGGCAGCCAGCAACCAGACCAATGGCGGCAAGCGCCTTGATCGGGTGTTTGACGCCACCGCATCGGACGCGGTCGAACAGCTTGCCGCCAGCCTGATGGCCGAAATCACACCGCCCGGTGGCGGCTGGTTTGAGCTGGAGCCCGGTGGCAATGTCGCCAATGCGGATCGACAGGCTTTGACCGAGCAACTTGGCCGGGCCGTTCGGATTTTGCAGGGGCATTTTGATCGGTCCAACTTTGCGGTCGAAATGCATCAGGCGTTTCTGGACCTGGTCACCGCCGGAACCGCATGCTTGCGCCTTGAAAAGGCCGATTTGCACAGCCCGTCTGCTTTGCGCTTTACGGCAGTGCCCTTGCGGGATCTGGCGTTTGAAGAACGATCGGATGGCAAGATGGATGCGGTGTTTCGCAAACTGGCGCTCACCCGCGCGGAAATCCTTGCAACCTGGCCGGGGGCAAAGGGCTTTGCCGGTGATGATAGGGATGACAAGAACGCGCCGAAACGCTTCACGGTGATCGAGGCCGTGCTCCCGGCAACCGACCGCAAAACCGGCTATGAGCTGTGTGTGTTTCGCGAAGACGGTGACGCCAATACCAATGATCTGATCTATCGCGACCGGTTTGATGTGTCGCCCTATATCGCCTTTCGCTGGATGAAGGCGCCGGGCGAGATTTATGGCCGGTCGCCGGTGATGAAGGCGCTGCCCGATATCAAGACCGCGAATAAGGTTGTCGAACTGGTTTTGAAAAACGCCTCGATTGCGGTCACTGGCATCTGGCAGGCCGATGATGATGGCGTTCTGAACCCGGCAACCATCCGCCTTGTGCCGGGCAGCATCATCCCCAAGGCCGTTGGATCGGCGGGGCTCAAGCCGCTTGAGGCGCCCGGTCGGTTTGATGTGTCTGATCTTGTGCTTTCCGATCTGCGGGATCGCATTCGGCGCTGCTTGCTGGCCGATCGCTTGGGCCAGACCGATCAACCGGGCATGACCGCGACCGAGGTGCTTGAACGTGCGTCCGAAAACGCCCGGCTTCTGGGGGCAACCTATGGCCGGTTGCAGGCGGAATTGCTCTATCCGCTGATCCGGCGCGCACTTTATATCCTGACCCAAACTGGCGAGCTTCCCGACATCCCGCTGGATGGCGATGTTGTCGTGCTGCGTCACGCGGCCCCGCTCGCACAACTGCCAAAACGGGTACAGGCGGGACAGGCGCTTGATTGGCTGTCGCGCATTGCCGCCCTTGGTCCGGATGCCCTGGCGGAGGTCGATTTGCCCGTCATGGTCCGCTGGTTTGCCGATCAGTTTGGTGTGCCGGACCATTTGTTGCGGCCAAGCCTGCCCCCTGAAATCGCGGAGGCGGTGTGATGGTTGAGAACGGATGGGACTGGTTTGAGGCCGAGAACGAGACGCTTTCGGAAAACGGCAGCGACCACTGGCAGGCCTGTTTTGATAGTGATGCCGGGGCAAAGGTACTGGCCGATCTTGAACGCCATTTTCTGCACACCGCCCTTGGACCGGATGCCAGCACTGCGGCGATCTGGATGCGCGAAGGGAAGCGCGCGCTGGTGCTGCAGATCAAACGGCTGGCGGAGCGTTCCGCCGAGGATTGATCCCCGCGAAGGCGGGGAACCCGAGCCAATCGTACCAACCGATCTTTTCAGAAAAACTGGAGTGTTCGCATGACAACCGAACCCGACCTTCTCGCACCGGAAACCGAGACGCCGGAAGTCCCGGAAGCGGCAGAAACACCCGAGCTGCCTGATATCGAAACGCCAGCGCCCGAACCCGAACTTGACCCCGCAGCCCTCGCCGATCTGGTGCCCGAAACACCGGATGCGTACGCAATCACGCTTGCTGAAGGCATGGAAGATATCGATGCCGATCTGAACCAGCGCCTGCATGCGGCAGGCTTCAGCAACGCACAGGCACAGCTGGTTTATGATCTGGCGGGGGAGGTTCTTTCACCGCTTATGGGCGATCTTGATCAGGCCGCACAACGCGCGACCGACCGTGCGGCGTTGGCGGCCGAGTTTGGCGGGGCGGAAAGCTGGAAAAAGCTGGCCCCGAAAATCGAAAGCTGGGGCAAGGCCAACCTGCCAGAGGCCGCCTTTGAAACCCTGTGTCAAAGTGCCGATGGTGTGCGTGCCATGCATCGCATGATGGCGCAAAACACTGAAGCCGCCCTTGGCAAAGCTGACGGCGGGGCCGGGGAGACAGGTCTTCGATCTGAAATCCGGCGCAAGATGAATGATCCGCGTTATTGGCGGGATCGCGATCCAACGCTGGTCGCCGAGGTGCAAGCGGATTTTGCCCGGCTTTCCGGTGGGTAGTCAGGCCTAGAACAGCTTGTCGGCACGGTCGATGACCGCGTTGACATAGTCGGGGATCGGGGTCAGCGGCAAAAGGAAATAGCCCGCAATCCCCAGCCCGATCAGGCTGAACACAAGCACAACCGACTTCTTCACGACAGATACTCTTTTTCTTTGTTTTCTTGTTTGTCTTGGACCGGACCGCGCAGAAAAGCCCGTCGGGTGCAACAGGTCGGGGCAAATCAAGCGCGTGTCCTACGGAACCTCGATGGATGAGGTTTCCTGTAACAGCGCTCTTAAAACACCAAACCTTGGCCGGAAAATGACCGGTTTTGGGGCAATTGTGGCACCGGCCTTTGTGGGCTCCGCAATTGATCCCCGGCGGCTGCCTGCAATCACGACAAAACCATATCTGAAACAAGGGGATAAAAGGCGATGACAACCACGATTGATCAAAGCTTCATCGACCATTTTCAGGCCGATGTGCATCAGGCCTATCAACGCATGGGATCAAAACTGCGCAACACGGTGCGGGTCAAAAACGCCATCAAGGGCGCGACCACGGTTTTCCAGAAAGTCGGCAAGGGCACGGCGACCACCAAGGCGCGGCACGGCAAGGTGCCCGTAATGAATGTCGATCACGAGGCGGTCCGCTGTGACCTGCGTGATTACTATGCCGGTGACTGGGTCGATGCGCTCGACGAGCTTAAAATCAACCATGATGAAAAAATGGTTCTGGCCAATGCCGGGGCCTATGCGCTGGGCCGCAAGACCGACGAGCTGATCATTAATGCCCTGGTCGGGGCCGATGATGTTGTGCCTGACAATACCGAGGGCATGACCCTTGATAAGGTGATGATGGCGTTCGAAGGCCTTGGTGATCGCGATGTGCCCGATGACGGGCAGCGCTACGCGATTGTCGGCTGGAAACAGTGGTCGGAACTGCTCCTGATCGATGAGTTTTCACGATCTGACTATATCGGCGATGAAGACCTGCCGTGGAAGGGCACACAAGCCAAACGCTGGCTCGGAACGCTTTGGATGCCCCATTCCGGCCTGCCGGTCGCAAGCGGTATTCGATCCTGCTTCTGGTATCACCGCACTGCGATTGGCCATGCAATTGGCTCGGACGTTCAGTCCGACATCACCTGGCACGGCGATCACGCAGCCCACTTTGTCAACAACTCCATGAGCCAGGGTGCCACGCTGATTGATGGCGATGGTGTCACCTGCATCAAGGCGCAGGAATAACACTCACACCCGACTTTTCCCGAACCAAGGAGACACAAATGGCAGAAGGTTTCAAAGCCAGAAACCTCAGTGTTCTGGCATACGCCAACGGCTTTACGCTGTGGCACTACGTCACCCCGGACGTCGCCGCCGACGTCGACACCGCCGACTACTTTCTTGAGGCCCGCGACATGCTGCGCGTCGGCGATTTCATCATCGCCAACACCAACCGCGACGCCACCATGTCCGGCGGCCTGTTCGTCGTCGCAAGCTCCGGTGCAAACGGCGTCGATGTCCGCGACATGACGGCAATCGGCACCTCAAACACCGACTGATCGCAAACCCCCGATCCACCCTTTTCATCCTCCCTCAACCTCGCCCCGGTGACAGATGTTGCCGGGGTTTTCTTTTTACCCGATCCCAAGGATTGCCCATGTGTAACTGCAACAAGATTACCATCTGCGCCGAGTTTGATGCCGCCCAGATCGCCGGCCTGCAGGTGCCGATTGCTTCCATCCATGCCTTTGCCACCCAGACCGTGCCGGACGGCTATCTGATCTGTGATGGTTCTGCCGTTTCCCGCGCAGAGTATGTCGACCTGTTTGCTGCACTTGGCACCGTTTGGGGCGAGGGTGATGGCAACACGACCTTCAATGTCCCCGATTTGCGCGGCGAGTTCCTGCGCGGCTTTGATGCTGGCCGTGGTGTCGATGAGGGGCGTGTGTTTGCATCTGAACAGAATGATGAGTTTAAAAGCCATACACACGGTTTTACCGAAACCAAGTCTGCTTTGTCAGGGTCGAGGGAGTACCCAGTCTACAGTTCGCAAGTTGTTGAGCCGAACGCTGTAGAGGAAGCTGTTACTCACACTGGTGGGGATGAAACCCGCCCGCGTAACGTGGCCGTGACTTACGCGATCAAGGCAATCCACCCTGCGAGCAACTGAGTAAGACCCGCAACCAATCCACATCTTTTCAAACGCCCTGGCAGCATCCGCTGCCGGGGTTTCTTTTTCTCAACCAAGGAGACTGCTCATGCAGGGTAATACCCCGGTCGAATGTGAAATCCTCAATGTCATTCAGGGTGCGGGCATCTGGCCCGATTGCGATGATAAAACGCAGCTTCTTCAAGCCATCGAAGCGCTGATTTCAGGCGGTGGTTCTGGTGGTGGCGGTGTCGTCGCTGGCAGTGAAATCGGTTCGGTTTCAGCTTTCGCCATGCCAACCCCGCCAACTGGCTGGCTGGTCTGTGATGGTTCAGCGATCTCACGCACCGAATATGCCGATCTGTTCGCAACCATTGGTACGCTTTGGGGGGCTGGTGATGAGGTGTCTACCTTTAACCTGCCGGACCTGCGCGGTGAGTTCGTGCGTGGCTTTGATGATGGTCGCGGCGTTGATGATGGGCGTGTGTTTGCGACTTCACAGGACTTCGCCCTTGAAAACATCACTGGGCGTTTTGGCGGAAGCGCGTTGTCGGGTGGTAACGACATCTTCGAGGGTGTTTTTGGTGACAACATCACAGGTTTGTTGGATCAGTCGCCAGGTTCGGGCGTGAAGCAGCCCTACGGCATTGATTTTGATGCTTCGCGAGTTGTCAGCACAGCTAACGAAACCCGCCCACGCAACATCGCGATGACCTATGCGATCAAAGCGTTCTATCCGACGTCTGCATAAGTCTTGCAATGAAATTTATGACCCTGGCAGACCGTGTTTGCCGGGGTTCTTTTTTGTCCAAATTGGAGAAATCATATGCAGTGTTTGAGCCCGGTTGAAAGTGAAGTTCTCAATGTCGTTCTGGCAGCCGAAATTGTTCCGGATCGCATGGACGATACCCAGCTGTTGCAGGCACTTGAAACCCTGTTTGGCGGTGGCAGTTCTGGGGGTGGGGCTGTGCCGGTTGCGACCATCCTGTCGTTTGCCGGTTCGTTGGCACCGGAAGGCTTTATGATTTGTGATGGTGCGGAACTTCTGGCGGCGGACTATGCCGATCTGTTTACCGCGATTGGCACGACCTATGGTGTCGGGCAGGCCGCTGGTAGTTTCAAACTGCCGGATCTGCGCGGTCGTGCACCGATTGGTGCCGGTCAGGGCGATGGTCTGACGGATCGTGTGATTGGTGCGGCTGGTGGTGAGGAAACGCATCAGCTTACGGTCGATGAGATGCCAAACCACACTCACCAGTACGGTGCGCCTCATCTCCAAACCTATGGCATGGGTTCATTTGCGGAACGGGGCCTAAACCCGACTTCGCAGGAATGGTATTCGGTGTCGGATGCTGGTGGCGACCAGCCTCACAACAACATGCAGCCGTTCCTGGTGGTGAATTACATCATCAAGGTCTGATTGCTGTGATCTAGAACCTTGCGGGGCCCGGTTTTCCGGGCCCCGTTTTTGTTGGGGGATGTGATGGCGTTAAGTGATGTGGCGCTGTGCGCGCGGGCGTTGGTGATGATCGGGGCAGCACCGATTTCATCGTTTGAAGAAGACGTCGCCGAGGCCGAGATTGCCCGGATGCTTTATCCCGCTGTGCGTGACGGCATGCTGGCGGGCTACCCTTGGCGGTTTGCCGGGCGGGGGTGCTGGCTCTCGCGCTTGGCGGACGGGGATGGCGCTGGGGCTGGTTCGGCCAAGGAGGACAGCAATCTGTTTGCCTTGCCACGGGACTTTATCCGCTTGCTGTCGCTTGAAAATGAGGGGGGCAAGATTGCCCGGTTTGAGTTGCGCGATCAGGCGGTTCTGGTCGCAAGTGACAGTGCGTATCTTGGCTATGTCGCGCGTTTGCCCGAGGGCAGCTTTCCGGCCTGGTTTGATATGGCCTTGATGGCACGACTGGCGGCCGAGTTTTGTCTGCCGCTGACCGAAAGCAGCACGCGCGCAGAGTACCTTTTCAAGCGGGCCGAGGATCAGTTGCGTGAAGCCAGGCTTGCCGATGCGCAGCAATCGACCCCGCATGCGATTGATGATTTTTCCCTGATTTCTGCGAGGGGCTAGGGCTGGCACGGAGCACGTCGCCATAGATCCCCGCCTGCGCGGGGATGACGATCCGCAGGCGCATTACCGTTATTCAACGAGGGAGCACCCCATGGCACGCCGCGTTCTGGAGAAAAATACCTTTTCGACCGGCGAACTGGCCCCGGAATTGTGGGGGCGATCGGACTTAAGCGCCTATGCCTATGGGGCAGCGCGCCTGCGCAATGTGTTTATCGAGCCATCGGGCGGAGTGCGACGTCGTCCAGGTATTCGATTGGTTGATGAATTGCCCGGTCCCGCCCGCCTGATCCAGTTCGAGTTCAATACCGAGCAGACCTATCTGCTGGCCTTTGGTGACAACCGCGCACTGGTGTTTGAAGACGGGGTTGAGACGATCTGGTTTGAAACCACGTTTGGGGTTGAACACCATGATCTTTTGAACTGGACGCAAAGTGCGGATACGCTGTTGGTCGTGCATCCGGATGCCAAGCCGGTCCGGATCACGCGCACCGGCGATGGCAGCTGGCAAACCAGCCTGTGGGCCTGGCGCGAAACCAATTTTCGCACCAGCCAGCCCTATTACAAGTTCGTTGAACCGGCTGCGACCCTGACGCCGTCGGGCACCAGCGGCACGGTCACGCTCTCAGCCAATATGGATGTGTTTGTGCCAGCACATGTCGGGACCCTGTGGCGCATTCAGGGGATTGAGGGCGAGATTAAAAGTGTCGCCAATGCTCGGTCCGCCACCATCGCGCTGAAGCAGGCATTGCCCAATACCGATGCTACCGTCGATTTTGTCGAGCAGGCCTTTTCCGATGTGCGTGGTTGGCCGCGCAGCGTGACCTTTCATCAGGACCGCTTGATCATCGGCGGATCGCGCGATTTGCCCAACCGGTTGTGGATGTCAAAGTCTGGTGATCTGTTTAATTTCGAGCTCGGCGAGGGGCTTGATGACGAGGCGATTGAATTTGCCCTGCTGGCCGATCAGGTCAATGCGATCACCGGCATTTTCGCCGGGCGTCATTTGCAGGTCTTTACCAGCGGGTCGGAATGGATGGTGACGGGCGATCCTTTGACGCCCGCAAATGTGCAGGTCACGCGCCAAACCCGGATTGGCAGCCAAAGTGATCGCACCGTGCCGCTGGTCAATGTTGATGGCGCAACGCTTTTTGCCGGGCGGAGCGGGCGCGAAATTCGCGAATTCCTGTTTACCGATGTCGAACAGGCCTATGGATCCGCCGACCTTGCCTTGCTGTCACGCCATCTGATCCATCATCCGATTGATCAGACCTTCGATCCGGATCGGCGGCTTTTGCATGTGGTGATGCGCGATGGATCGCTTGCCACCCTGACGCTGTATCGGTCTGAGGCGATTACCGCCTGGTCGGCGCAATCGGTTGCGGGATGTGCCTTTGCATCGGTTTCGGTGTCAGGCGGGGATGTCTATGTCGTGCTGGAGCGTGACGGACTTTATTTCCTGGGCGTGTTTGACCCGACATGCGGCTTTGATCTTTATCGACGCCAAGTGGTGGCCGCGGGTGAGGCGCCGCGCCGACATTGGGGCAATCTAGATCCGCTCGATGGGCTTGATGTCAGTGTTTGGCACGATGGCGTTCTTGCCGATGACATCCCGGTTGCCGGGGGCACGATCAGCTTACCTGAGAGTATTGGGGCGGTGCCGGAAATCGAAGTCGGCTTGCCCTTTACCCATGAAATTTATGCCCTGCCGCCGGCCGCATCGGATGGCAGCCGCCCGCATGGCGGCAATGCCGTGCGGCTGTTCTCGGTGACCTTGCGTTTGCAGGAAACCGGGCAGCTTCGCGTTGATACCGGTCGGGGATTGCGCGATGTGGCACTTCCGGTTTCCGCCGATGAAAAGGACGCGCTTTATAGCGGGGATATCACCCTGCGCGCGCTGGGTTGGCGGCGGGGCAGTGGCGGGACACTTAAAAGCGGACTATGGCGCATCGCCGGGGACTTGCCCCGGCCTTTTTTATTGCTTGGTGCGGCCAGTGAAATGGGGGTGAATGACTGATGGGTGGATTTACATCAATCGTGCCGATGGCGGCATCGGTGCTGCAAACCGGACAACGCATTGCCGCCAATCAAACCAATGCACAAAGCCGAATTGATCAAACCGAAGCGGCCCGTCAGGCGGAATTGGCCGAAATCGCAGCGCGTGAGCGTGAAGACGCCACCAATCGCGAGGAGGACCTTCGACGGCGTCAGGCAACCGCGCGTGCCCGGCAAGGGGCATCGGGCCTGATGGCCGGTGGATCGGGATCGGCCAGTGCGGTTCTGGCGGGGTACGAAAAAGCCGCCCGGCAGGATGCGAACCAGAGCGCGGACGCCGCCGCGAGAAACCGCAGTCGCATCAACCAACAGGCCGCCTGGCGTGAAAAGTCGCTGCTGCGATCTTCGCAGGATGACACGGTTGCGCGGCTGAATGCCTGGTTTTCAAAGCGTGATGGCTGGGGCTGATATTTTTAAGGGGTAAGTACGCTATGGGTGCTGTTTTTGCCAATCAGATCCGTGCCGCCATTGCCTTTGTTGGCGATGGCGCACGCGATACGTTTCCGTTTGATTTTGATGTGTTTGATGCCGGTGATGTGCGGGTGGCGATCAATGGCACGGAAACCGATACCGGCTTTCATATCGCACTCACGCCCACCGATCAGGGCGGGGGTGGCGTGGTGCAGTTTGAAACCCCGCCCCAAAATGGCAGCACGATCAGTATTGCTCGGCAGTTGTATTTGCGCCGCCTGAGCAGCTTTGACGCCATGTCGGTCCCGCGTGGGGATGCGCTGGAGCGTGATCTTGATTTCATGACGGCCGCCCTTGGCGATGTTGATCGCGCGCTTTCCGGTGCTTTGCGCTTTGGCGCGGATCAGGGGGAGGGCGCGTCGGCGGAACTGCCGGTGATCAAGCCCGGTCGGGCGCTGATCTGGAACGCGGCGGGCACGGGGCTTGCCAACGGACCCAGCGGGGCGGAGATCACGCAGGCCAGCACCAAGGCAGCGCAGGCACAGGATGCCGCCAACCGGGCGGAGGCCGCCGAAAGCCGATCTGAAACAGCACGTGCATCGTTTGAAAGATCCACAGCCTCGGCGATGCTTGATCTTGATTTTCGCAGTGGCGATGTCCTGGCGTGGGAGGATGAACGCCGCATGCCGGTGATTGATGCGCCGGTCAGCCGGATCATGGATGTCCGCGAAACCGGATCGCTGGTCCGGCTTTCAAGCGGGGCGCAATTGACCCTGCCGGTGGCATCCGTTGCGCGCAATGGCGTTCGGTTTCGGGTGTTTAACGGTGACGGCACGATGGTCGATATTACAACAGCGGCGGGGAATGTGATCCGCCCGACCAACGGCGGGGCGGAGGTAACTGTTTATCCGTTGCCGACACGCGGTGACATGGTCGATCTGGTCTGTGATGGTACGCGCTGGTTTGCCGCCCCGATCCATGAGAGCGGGCCGGTGGTGAAGCTTTTGCGGGTGGCATCGCAATCCATCCCGGCCGGTGGGGCGTTTCTGGTCGAATGGGATCAGGTGATTGAAGACAGCCACGGGCTTTATGACAGTGCTGTGCATGGCATCACCGGCCTGCCGCCGGGCTTTTATCATGTTGATACCGGGGTGCGTTTCCCAATTACCGACCAGTCGGTCTTTACGACTTTGTCGCTCGAACGCTTTGACGGCACCGATTGGTCGAGCCACTTGCAGGCCAACGACATTACCGCCATGGGCAGCGGGGCGGCGCACAGTTTGCGCCTGAATGGTATTGCCCGGATTAATCCCACGCCCGGCACCGGATTGCGCCTGCGTCTGTCGCATAGCGATGTGCAAACACGTGACATTGGCGCGAGCGGTCTTTTGACCTGGTGTCACATTCATCGCATTGGCGGCTAGCGCACAACCATCAACCCATAGCCAATTAAACGGAGATGCATCCAATGGGATTGCGTTATCAGCCGCTTTCGGCCTGCATGAATGTTTCGCGCGCCAGCACCAAGCTTGTTCACGGCCGAAATGGTTTGCTTGAAACCCGCGCGATTGATGAACCGGCCTATGACCATGATCGGCTTGGTCGGCGTCTGGGCCTTCTGATCGAGGGGGCGGCGACCAACCTGCTGCGCTACTCATTGGGCTTTGACAATGCGCTTTGGGAAAAGAACAGCGGTGTGGTGGTAAGTGCCAGCACCATCGCCGCCCCGGATGGCAGCCAAACCGCGATGCAGCTTGATCTGCCGGGCACTTCCGGTGGTGCGGATGGACTTTATCAGAATGTCGGTGGGCTTGTGGCCAGCCAGACCTACAGCTTTGCCGTCTGGATGCGCGCAGTTTCGGGCACAGCCGACATCACGCTTGGCGGGATTGACGGGGCTTCCGCGCACGGCTTTACACTCGATCAAAACTGGCAGCGGGTCTGGATCGCCGAACCGGCATCCGGTACGACCCGCTATCCGAAAATCAGTACCGCCATAACTGCCCTTCCGGCCTCCATC
This sequence comes from Thalassospira sp. CH_XMU1458, assembly GCF_037027205.1. NCBI lineage: Bacteria > Pseudomonadati > Pseudomonadota > Alphaproteobacteria > Rhodospirillales > Thalassospiraceae > Thalassospira > Thalassospira sp. CH_XMU1458. Next base: position 880,269 of record NZ_JAYMDW010000003.1, read on the forward strand.
CTGATCTGGAATGCCCAGCTTGAAACCGGACCAGCGCCGACAAGTGATATCATCAGCAAAGGTATCCCGGCCGCGCGGGCGGTCGATGATGTGCGGCTTGATCCCGGGGATTGGTTCGCTCAGGGGCGCGGCACAATGGTGTTTGATCTCCATACCACGCCCGATTGGGCGGGTATCTGGCGGATCGTGCAGCTTTATTCGCTGAGTCTGAATGATGATCACCTTGATCTTGGTTATGACAGTGCCGCCGATCAGTTGCGCATTTCGCTACGTTCGGGTGGCGTGCCGGTCGTCACCCAGTCGCTGTATGGCACGCTTGCCAAGGATAGCCGTCATCGCATCGCGCTGGCGTGGGATGATGACGTGATCTCGGTAGGGCTGGATGGTGTGGTGTTGTCATCCCCCGATGGCTTTGCCATGCCGCGCAACTTTTCCAATATCGTGCTGGGTTCCTTTGGCGGCACCGACAAGGCCCTGAACGGGCATGTGCGCAATCTCGCCTATTGGCCGGAAATGCTTTCCAATGCGCGGTTGTCAGAGCTTTCAACTGTCTGAGGATGGGCGATGCGTGAGACGGAAAACACCGATCCAATCGCCACCTTGCGAGCGGAACTGCTGCGCGATTTGCCCGATGACATCAAACGGGTGCGCAATGCCTATCGCCGGGCGGCACAGCAGGCAGCGCTTCTGCGCGAAGCCAAGGATTTCAATGCGCATCAGGCGGCGTGCAAAACCGCCCTTGGGCATCTTGATGGTTTGATCAAACTGCTGCGTTGGGCGTCTGAGGGGCAGGGTGCCGGGGAAGACGACGGCGCGGACGATGCAATGAACACCAGCGATTTGATCGCCAAAGCGAAGGAGGCGCTTGAAGGTGCCAGCTGAGGGATTGGCGTAAAGCATTGTGATCTTTGTGTGATGGTATCACATCCGTGATTGTCGAGACGTCCTTGAAAGCTGCCGGCATAGGTCGCGCAGCGATAAATGCCTAACTTTAGAAAGGACAGACCATGAAAAATGCGATGATTGTTTTTGCCAGCCTGATGTTTATGGCAAGCCCTGCATTTGCCAATGGTGGTGACGAGGAATCGGCAAGTTCGAGCTCGGAAGACAGCCTGATTGAACAGGTGCAGGGTGCGACCCAAAAGCAGAAATGCTGGTCTGCTAAAAATTGCACAGGCAAGGTTCTGAGTAACCGTGATGCCCATAACTGCAAGGACAAATCCAAGGGCAAGTCCTGGGAAAGCAAATTTGGGGTTTGTACAAACCTCTGACCCGCAATTCTCATCGTGATGTGAAGGGCATTCGGCGGCATGCGTTGCCGAATGCCTTTTTGTATTCAAGATAAAGAAATCTGATCATTTCGAGGATCGAGCAAATGGCAAGCTTCGCCGAATTCGTTTGGATCTGGGATCAGATGTTGGGGCTGAGCCTGCCGGCCCATCACCGCAAGATGGCCGATTGGCTTGAGGACTGCTGGCAGTCGGGCAAGCGGGAAATGCTTTTGATGGCATTTCGTAATTCCGGCAAGTCGACACTGGTCGGGTTGTTTTGTGCCTGGGTGCTTTATCGCGATGCCGATTTGCGCATTCTGGTTCTGGCCGCCGATCTTGATCTGGCGAAAAAGATGGTGCGCAACGTCAAGCGCGTGATTGAGCGTCATCCGCTGATGGGTGCCCTTTTGCCTGAAAAGCTGATCGATTGGGGGAGTGAGCGGTTTACCGTGGCGCGAACGGCTGTGTTGCGCGATCCGTCCATGCAGGCCGTCGGCATTGGTGGCAACATTACCGGATCGCGTGCCGATCTGGTGATTTGCGATGATGTCGAGGTGCCCAAAAACAGCGACACCGCCCATAAACGTTGCGAGCTGCGCGAAAAGCTTGGCGAGATTGCCTATGTGCTGGGGCCAAGCGGTGCACAGCTTTATGTCGGCACACCGCACAGCTATTACTCGATCTATGCTGATGAAGCGCGAACTGAAATCGGCGAAGTTGCCCCGTTCCTTGCCGGTTTTTCACGCTTTGAGCTTCCCATCGTCAATAAGGACGGGACATCAAACTGGCCGGAACGGTTTGATCTGGCCGCCATCAAGGCCATGCGGATCCGCACGCCAGAGCGCAAATTTCAAAGCCAGATGATGCTTGAAATGATGGCGCCGGTGGCCGGGATGCTCGATCCCGCAAAATTGCGGTTCTATGACGACGCGGCCGAGATCACGCATGGCAATGGCCGCATGAGCCTTCGGATTGGCGGGCGGACCATGGTCGCCAGTGCCTGCCATTTTGATCCGAGTTTCGGGTCGCTTCGCGGCGACGGGGCGGTGGTGGCGTGCGTTTATATCTGTGATCAGGGGGAATATTGGCTGCAGGATATCGCGTGGCTGCGGGCGTCTGATCCGAGCGTGTCAGAGACAAATGCTGAAATGCCCTGGCGCGATGAGGCCAGCCAGCTTTGTGGCCAGGTGGCGGAATTTATGGCGCGCCATCATTTGCCGTCGGTCCGGGTCGAGGCCAATGGCATTGGCCGGTTCCTGCCCAATATTCTTCGGCGTGAACTGAAATCAATCGGATGGGCGGCGAGCGTCGTAGAACATCATGAGAGTACCAACAAGGCCACCCGGATCGAGGATGCCTTTGGCGCGGTGATGGGGGCAGGATTGCTGCATGTCCATCGCGATGTTTGCCAGACACCGTTTCTGCGCCAGATGCGTGATTGGCATCCCGATAACAGCAATGCCAACAAAAGTGCCGATGACGGGCTTGATGCGGTGGCGGGCTGTATTTTGCATGATACGGTGCGTTTGCCACGGGTCGATATGCCGGTCAAACGGGCCGACTGGCGGGCACAAAGCGGGATTTTCCGGGCCGAGAGCTATTTCAACCCGTGAGAACGGGCTTTCAATTCGTGAGGGAGGAAAAAACTTTCTCACAATGCCAAATGGTTAGCGCAGGTCTGTATCACATTTGTGAAATATTCATGGAAAATTCAGCTTTGGTCCCTACGTTTATTATATGAAAGCATAGTAAGTAATTTTTCTTCCTATACTAAAGTGAGTTTTCGAAGCCAGAAAAAGACGGGTCCCGGCCCATGAAGCCGGCACAAGGAAACGGCCAAAGATCATTTGTTGATTGATTTTGCAGTACAGGAAAACAAGACGTCCATGTGGGCGCACCTGACTGCCAGGAGGCCTGACCATGTTGAAAACACTGAGCTTGATTGCTGTGGTGGCAGGTGCCGTTGCAGTAACACATACCCCAGCCTCGGCATCCCCCGTCTGCGGGGATCGATCCAAGGTGATCGACAGCCTGAGCGCAAAATATTCCGAAGAACCGGTCGCGGTCGGCGTGACATCCAATGGTGGCGTGATCGAGGTGCTTAAAGCCCCCGATGGCCAGACCTGGACCATCCTGTTTACCTATCCGTCCGGCCCAAGCTGCCTTGTCGCCTCTGGCGAGGCCTGGCAGGACCTGGAAGAAAAGCTGAAGGGCCCGGCAGCTTAAACCAAGCTTCCCCGCCTCCTGACTGCTTTGACCGCTTATCCAGCCCGTGGGATGTCGCCCCGGGTGGAGGCGCGGTCGACCTGACCCGCAAACCACCGGTTTGCGGGTTTTTCTTTGTCTGAAAATCGAGGCCCCCATGACCCTGCCTGTGACCCAGACGGTTGATGTGATCTGGTGGATCACGGCTGTTGAAATCCCTGCTGTCGCCAGCCTGTTCTGGCTGCATTGGCGGATGCGTTCCGAACTGCTTGGCCGGGTGGAGCAACTCCGTACCCGCGAAGAGTCAGATGCCAGCGATCTGCGCGATGCTTTGGCTGCCTTCAAGCTCGATGTCGCGCGCAACTATGTCTCCATCCCTTATCTCAAGGATGTCGAAAAACGCCTGACCGGCCATTTGCTCCGGATCGAGGCCAAGCTCGACATGCCCCCCATCCCGAGCAAAAAGGATCTGAGCTTATGACTGAATGCCAAACCCTGACCAGATCGGCATCAATGCCGGTCACCGATCCCGATACACTGACCGAGGTCGAAGTGCTTGCCCGCACCCTTTATGGCGAGGCGCGCGGCGAAGAACTTCCCGGGATCGAGGCGGTGGCATCGGTCATCCTCAACCGGGTGGCGTTTGCCAAGCGGCGCGGGCGCTATTGGTGGGGCAATGACATCAAATCTGTCTGTCTGAAACCGGCACAGTTTTCCTGCTGGAACGAAGCGGACCCCAACCGCAAGAAGCTTCTGGCACTCAGCCCGCGTGACCCGGCGTACCGTTTGTGCAAACGCATCGCCAAGCGCGCGGTGGCAGGGGAGCTTCCCGATCAAACCGACGGTGCCACCCATTATCACACCCATGCGGTGGACCCGTTCTGGGCACGCGGCCATGTGCCGTGTGCGGAAATCGGTAACCACCTGTTTTACAAAAACATAGGGTAGGGAGGTATCAAATGATCCCGGCATTGCTCGCCCAGATCGGCCTGCCGCTTTTGATGAAGGCGGTGGGTGCGGGGCTTGATCATATCGATAATCCGATTGCCAAAACGGCGGCCGAGGGCCTGAAACAGGTCGAACAAGCGGTCACCAAGGGCGACGTCACGCCCGAACAAATCGTAGCTGCCAACCGCCACACCGAACGCATGGCCGAAATCGAACTGGCCCGTGATACCGAAACACTCAAATCCGTCAACCGCACCATCCGCGCCGAAGTCGCCAGCGAAGATGCCTTTGTGCGGCGCTGGCGCCCCAGCTTCGGCTATGCCGTCGCACTGACCTGGATCATGACCATGGGCGCAATCGCCTACGCCATTATCCTCACCCCGCTACAGGCCCCGGCCATCATCGCAGCGCTGGTCAATACCAGCCCGATCTGGGGCATTGCACTGGGGGTTTTGGGCGTGAGCGTGGTGAAGCGGAGTGCGGATAAGAGGTTAAAAATGGAGTAAGGGGGGCGCTTGCCTCATTGTTTTTAAGCCGTTTTGACACATATGATTAGTATGTATCTATTAATGCTTCACACTATGCTTCACACTGCGTCTTATTGATGTATGATGTGCGTGCTACAGGTGAGTCAAAGAGGTTGACATGGGTAAGCTAAAGGAAAAGGCACCTCAAGAGGTGGCCCTGAGCCGTGCGCCGCTGGTTAAAGTTCTGTGTCAAGTGCGTTTTCCCCTTCAGTTGTCAATTCGGAGTGATGATGCGGTTGCTCAGTTTCAGTCGGAGCTGCGCAGCGAATATCCATTTCTTAATAAAGAAGTGGTTCATAGCTTTAGGGTAGAGGGAGCAAATGTACAGGGCGCTCCTGAGAACGCGATTCTGTGGCGGTTTGATGATCAGAAGCCTGAGTTCGTCTGGCGAGTGACGCTTACAACAGAGTTTGTAACCTTAGAGACGAACAGTTATTCCTCTCGCGAGGATTTTGTCTCACGGCTTGCTGCTGTAATTAGAGCTGTTGACAAGTCTTTTTCTCCCGGTGTCGCCCTCAGAATAGGGGTGCGTTACGTAAATCATATCCACGGGGAAGATGTGTTGGGGATTGAGCACGACATTAATGCATCTGTGTTGGGCATATTGTCACCAGATGCAGATGATTGTAGCCCATTACGTGACGCAGCCGTGCATTCAGTTTCAGAGGCAATGTTCAATGCTGAAGAAGGGCGACTGCAGGCTAGATGGGGGAAGTTACCTGCGCGCACCACGCATGATCCGGCTGTGCTTAAACCGGTTGACGGAGAGAGCTGGATTTTCGATTTCGACATGTTTACGCAAGAAAACCTTCAATTCGAAGAAAAAAAGATAACGGAAATTTGCGAAATTTTTTCCGAGAGAGTGTATTATGTGTTTCGTTTAATGGTTGAAGAATCTTTCTTGGTAAAGTTCGGAGGTCACGATGCTGTTGCATCCGAGTGACGCTAAAACAGAGCGGGTTACTTCTTCCTCGATTGGTGACGGTAATAAATCTGATCCCAACGTAGACTTGGTAAAGCTGGTTTTAAGTGTGGGAGGGGAATCTTCTCAGACCGCGAACAACTATTCTCAACCCGTTTTCTTGATGGGGACTTCTTCTGAGCCCGCAGGGAAAGTTTTTGAAGCCAGTCCTGATTCGATTTACGTTGATGTGCCCGCTGCCTTGTTCGAGTTGCGCCGAATTGCTGCGTTGAGCTGGAGTGAAGTTGGTGGCATGTTTGGTGTTGGTCGTCGAGCGGTTCATCACTGGATAAATGGGCAAAATGTTGCCGCTCATAACTGGTCTAAAATCTTTAAAGTTCTTATGTGCTTGCGAGGTGTTGCTAAGGGGGCGGGAGCGCAGAGAATGCGCGCGTTGCTTTTTGCTGAACGAGAAGACGGAATATCAGCCTATAAACTGATTAACGATGGCAAGTTTGATATTTTAGATGATCATTTCTCTAAGATATCGACAGAAGTTCTGCTTCACCCTGAAAAAGCTCAGATTAGTGAGAACGGTTTTTCCGAACCAGTTCAGTTGCTAGATGTAATAGGTGATCGGCCTGAAATCCCAAGTCAGCCTAAGTTGAGAAAAACTCTTCGCGTAAGGAAATGACGAGGAGCTGGATGGCTGAGGATTCTTTTAGCGAAATAGATAGCGACTATTCCCAATGGAAGCAGGGGGATTTCTGGCTGGGTGCTAGGATTCCCTTTTCTTTTGCGATTAACATGTCGTCGCCGCTTTCAGAACTAGCTAGAGCTATAGTAAATCAAAGCACTGAAGATGACTTTGTCGAGGCTCCTTATCAAGTTATAGATGATGAAGGAATTGAGGGGTTTTCTGTTTTGTCGCAGACTTGCGACATTGTTCGATCTGCTGAACGTCGTCCGTATCTCGAAATCGCACCTTTGGTGCGCCTTTCGGACGATGAATTTCAAGATGTTCGTGGCCTCAAACGACCAGCGTTTGCGTTTCTGCCAGGGGCAGAAGAAAAAAAACTTGTTGTTGATTTGGATAGGGTTATGACCCTCGATAAAGGAGGGTTAAAAGGTATTAAAAGAGAAGTTGGTTGCTTTACAGATCAGCAAAGACGAGATTTTGCCTCCTCACTTGCAAGGAAAAGAGCAAGATTTGCGTTTCCAGATGATTTTGGGGTTGCCTCGAAAAAATTCGTAAAGAGAGTAAAAGACAAAAGTAAGAAAACCTCAGAAGAAGGTGAATTCATTCGTGGCTTGTCGCAAATTCGCGCTTCAACGAACGTTGAATGGGATGCGGATGAGGTGGAGGTAACTATATTTCTAATCCTCGAAGATGCGCTTCCCATTAAGGAGCTCCATGGCACAATAATCGAGAAATGGGAGCAAGCGTTCAGTGGCTCTCAAAAATATGCAGTCACTATGATCGCGTGTCATATGCGCGATATCACCGCAAATGACTACATTTCTTCCGATATCTTGAGTTTTGATGATCTGTCAGTGTCTTAAGCTTTTCAAATTTTACCATAAAAAGGGGACAGTCCCTTTTTATGGATAAGAAGTTAGAGCAATGACGAGGTTGCTTTTCGCTTTGAGTGGGCCAGGAACGCCGCGATATCCTGTGCCGAATAACCCAACAACTCCCCCATCCGCGCAGAATCTGAGTCGTGATCTGCTACTGTTCCGATGCACAGGTTGCAGCACATCACCAACGCTTCCTCGATCCGCCATTCTTCGCCGGGCAGGGCGAAGAACAAGTAGCGCATTTCATAAGGTGGGCGCGGGATGATTTCCTCGACGCGGATGATTTTGCCTGACTCTACATGCGGGGCAAAATCGGCTTCTGGGAAATAGTCGCTGACATGAACCGCGTCCGAGAACATTGCCATCGGCTTTGTTCCGGCCAGCATCAATTCCAGTTCGCGGTCATTATGCGGGCCGATGCCCGGCGGCAATTCGAAATCATCATCCATGCGATCACCCGAGTTTTCTGATCCAAGCTTCACACCGGTTCGACACATCGTCAACGATGTGGTCAAGTCTTGGGCTGTCGGCGTCGGTATCACGAACTTCATCGCGCAGCGGGGTGATGGTTTCGCGGACTTTCTTTGCCATGGTGAGCAACGCCTTGCGAAGTGCGGTGGGGGAGCTTCCGATGGTGCGGGCCTGGGTTGCCCAATGCGACCAGTCCAGTTCGGTCGGGTCAAAGCATCCGCCGATGGATTGGGCGAGGCGGGGGCGCTGGCTTTTGAAGCAATCGCGAAACGCCGCACCATTGTTGACGTCATAGAGCGGACTGATTGCGGTGTGGACATTTGTCGCATTGGCATTTGTCGGGCGTTGCCGATAGATCAGGGAATAGTTCTTGGCGTGCGCATCCGGGTTGCCGATCAGGAAATTGAAAATCACAAACCCAAGCAATTTGGGGATATCGCGCGCCGGGATGGTGGAAGCCTGTTTGGTCAGCGCAAACATCGCGGCAAGGTCCGGTCCGCCCTGACGTTCATATTTGACATCCGGGTTCACCCCAAGTGCCTGACAGAAATCTTCCTGATGCAGGCGGGTAACGCGGACGCCCTTTGATGTCTGGGCGTAGGCGCGGTCAAAGCGGGTGACGAACAGGACAGGGCGATCGTTAAACAGGCGGATTTTGGTGTGCGCGGCATCAAGACCGATCTTGCGCGCAAGCTTCATACAGAAATGCTCGGTCCGGGTAGAGTCCGGCAGGCGTTCGATATCGATCTTGAGGATATGGGTACTTGGATAGCCGCCAAACGGCAGGGAGATTTCCTGTGTGGCTGGATCGATATAAACCGCGGCCTTGTCATTGACCCCGGCCAACGACAGCACAACTTCATCCTCGTCGATGAAAAGCGGTCTTTGGGGCAGGTCGGCAATGCGTTTGGCAAGATCATCGGTCGAGATCGCCGAAAGACGGGCATCGGATTGCAGGGGGTTTTTTGCCTGATCGGGATGGATCAGCATCAAGGCCCCGGCGCAATCGCGCCCGATATGTTCCAGAATGCCGAACTCGTCCGTCGGGGCGACATCAAACAGGGCTGCGATCTGGCGGCGGACATCCTTTTTATCGGGCAAAAGCCCGTCAAAGAACGGTTCAATGGCCTGATGGTCAAACGCACCATCCCGCAGCGGGATGCTTTGCGAAATTGGATAGGCGGCCGGGTTTGAAAGCCAATCCGGGTCATAGTCAAATGACATGTAGCCGCGCCCATCGGATTGCAAAACGCCAACCCGGTCGCGACCATTGGCAAGAACCAGAAGGGTTTTGCTCATGCCCCGTCTCCGTCCGATTGGGTGGGGTCGGGGGCAATCGAGATATCGGGCCAATCCAGCATCACCTGACCACCAAGGGCACGGGTGATATCCAGGATATTGGCAAAGCCCGGATTGTCGGCCTTGCCGGTTTCAAGCTGGCTGAGGAACTTGACGCTCAAGCCCGTGGCAAGCGCCAGATCGGTCTGCGACAGGCCAAGCGCCTTGCGGGCCTTGCGGATTTCCGGGCCAAGCTGGTCCATGCGGGTGATGTGCATGGCATCCTCCAAATTTACCTATGGGTAAATTTAGGGGGTTTTGCTGTGAATGTAAAGTGAAGTTTACCTATAAGTAAAATTCGGTGATTGTGGCCCGATTTTTAGCGAGATTTTACTTATGGGTAAAATATGGCGCTTCTGCGAATTTACAGAAGCGCCAAACTCTGGTCCTGACACCACTCCGTGCTTACAGCGCAATCTCAAGGTTCTTCATCACTTTGCCCTGACCGCCTGCCAGAAGGCCGGTGATGCGGCCGTCTTTAAGGTCCAGCGTGACCTTGATCTGGCTTGGCGACGGCTCAGTCATGAATTCGCCCTGGGCGATCAGGAAGCTGTCCTTTTTGATGTCCAACAGGTCATGAAGAACGCAGGCCAGCGGCCCGGCGGCCATGCCGGTGGCGGCTTCCTCGGTGATGCCATAGCGCGGGGCGAACATGCGGGTGGTGGCGTCAATCCCGGTGTCACCTGCGTCACCGGTGTCGGTGGTGAAGATGTAATAGCCGATCAGGTCAAGCTTCTCGCTAATCGCGTTGATGGTGTCCTGATCGGGCGTGATGTTGGCGAGCGTCGCCTGATCTTTCACGGCAATGACGATGAAGTTATTGCCGGTATTGACCAGCACCGGGCGGGCGCGGTCATCGAGGTCATCAGACGTGATCGCAAGCGATTTCAGCACATCACAGAGCGTGACACCCTGGTCAGCCCACTTGCTGGCCGGGGTGTAGGTCGGGGCCAGTTGCTCCATATAGGCCATGCCGTGATCAAGGATGATCTTGCGCGGGCCATCGACAGTTTCCTTCGACGTCTCGCCATCGCCAAAGCGGCCAATTTCGGCGAGATAGGAAAAGGTTGCGATGGTCGCATGGCCGCAATGGGCGATGCGTTTGGTCGGGGTAAAGAAATCAAGCTTTATGCCGCAGGTCTCGGATTTCGAGACAAAGGCAGTTTCGGAAAGCCCGACTTTCCGGGCGATCGTGAGTTTCTGATCATCGCTATACTGATCGGCATCCAGCACGACGCCGGCCGGGTTGCCGCCCTGACCATTTTTCACAAACGCATTGACGATCTGCACCGCGACGGTTTGGGTATTTTGTTGAGATGTACTCATGACTCTATTCCTGCTAAAATCTCTGTTGAGGCTGTTTTAATAAATCTCACAGGGATTCTGGACTCATATATAGATGAAGAAAGCTCATGAAATGTCGCGGGGCGACCTGATTGCGCGGGTGAGCCCGCTGGCCCCGGTTTTGGCCGCGATTGCCAGCGAAAACAGTTTCAGCAAGGCGGCCGAAAAGCTGGGTGTCCATCAATCGGCCGTCAGTCACCGGATTACCCAGCTTGAAGAGGCGCTTGGCTTTGCGTTGTTTGAACGCACCACGCGCCAGATCACGCCGACCGAATATGGCCGGGTGCTGTGCGCGGCGGCGCTTGAAACGGTGGGTGTCTGGGATGGGGCGTTTGACCGGCTGGAAAAATTCAGAACGAGCGGCACTGTGCGCCTGTCGGTGGCATCCGCACTTGCGATGAAATGGGTGTTGCCCAATCTGGTGAGTGCACAGCAGGCAGGGCTTGAGATCACCTTGGATGTCAATGATCGGCCGGTGGATTTCAGTGCTGGCACAATTGATGCCGCCATTCGCTTTGGCGCAGGGCCGTATCCCGGTTTGCATTCCAGCTTGCTTAAAAAGGCAGCGATCGTGCCGGTTGCCCGTCCGGGCTATCTCGCCGGGGGCAGGGGGTTTGAATATGTTCTTGGCGATCCTGACGTTACCTTGCTCAAGGATGCGGTGGGGGAGCGCGATGGCACCGATTTCAGTTGGGGCTATTATTGCGCGCACGCCGGTTTAAGCCTTGATGCGGATCGCAAGGCGCTTGCGTTTGATCGTGCCGATCTTGTGTTGCAGGCGGCGATCAATGGCATGGGCATCGGGCTTGGCCGAACCCTTCTGATTGAAGGCGATATCGCGCAAGGGTTTCTGGCGCCGGTTGGTCCGGCGGTTCCCATGAAATCATCCTATTGGCTGGTCTGCAGTCCTGAATTTTCCAAGACGGAGCGCCATGCGAAGCTTTTGGGCTGGCTGAAGGGGCAGATGAAATAGGCTTGCCGTTTTGCATGTGTCTGCCTAAATTCCCGCCATGACAAATACAACTGATGACATGATCTATCGCGTATTGGGTTCGGATGAATGGGCAGAAGCGCTCAGTGCCGGACAATATGACGGTGCGCCGCATGATATTGCCGATGGCTTTATCCATTTCTCGACCCAGGATACGCTGGCCGCAACGCTTGCGCTGCATTATGCCGGGCGGGATCACTTGAAATTGCTGCGGGTGCCGGTCGCGCCGATTGCCGCGAAAATCAAATGGGAACCGGCCCGCGGCGGCACGCTGTTCCCGCATCTCTATGATGTTCTGTCCGTGGAGCACGTGACCAAGGTCGATGAAATTCGCCTTGATGAAAACGGTGTTCACATCCTGCCCGAAGATCTGCGTTGATCTGCGCCAGCTCCGCCTGAACGCGCCGGATCTAAATCCCGCACGGCTTCCAAAGATATAATCGCCCGCCGCCTTTCTTCGTGCCGGTATCGATCACGCCGGGCAATTTCCCGGCGCGCACGGCATTCAGGAATGAATGGCCGAGTTTGACCTTGTCGCCGATATAAAGCGTTTCCCAGCCCTGCCCATAGATTTCATGTAAATGAAACGGGCCGGGATTTCGCGCGGCAAGGGTTTTCTTCAGTTTATCAAGATCAAGCTGTGTCATGGGGTGATCTCAGCATAGGGGCGACCTGTCTGCATTGTTCTGGCGCAAATTGGCCGGAAACAAGCGCGCCCGTCAGGCGTTGTGGTTTCATGCATAACATTCATATCCATAGCCAAAAGGCCCGGCCATGACGGCGCCGAAAAATGCAAAGGTCGAGGATATCGTTGCGCGGATTGACAAGCGCGCAGAAGGCGACCGGCATGTTTCGGTCGGCGATATCGTGGCCGAGCTGGGACAACGCAGTCAGGGGCCGTTTCTTCTGGTACCAGCCCTGATTGGTGTGTCGCCGATTGGTGGCATTCCGTTTGCGCCGACCTTTCTGGCCGCACTCGTTGCCGTGTTTTCCCTGCAAATTATCATCGGACGCACGCATTTATGGTTGCCTGACGTCTTGGCAGCGCGGGAAATCGGCGGTGACAAGGTCCGTGCCGGACTGGAAAAGATTGATCCGGTGGCCAAGCGGATGGATCGCTGGTTTGGTGGGCGGTTTGAAAGCCTGATCAGCGGGGTTGCTGTGCGGATCGCGGCCCTGATGTGCCTGATCCTGTCGCTGTCGATGCCGATGTTTGAGCTTGTCCCCTTTGCCGCCATCGCGCCGCTGAGCGCTATTGCCGCCTTTGGCCTGGCGATTTTGGTCAGTGACGGGCTTTTGATGCTGGCCGCCATTGCCATGACTCTGGGCACCGTGATTTTGATGTTTCAGATCATCTGAGGCATTTAGCCAACGACCCCGCCTGATATGCAAACAGCCCGCCGATGGTTCGGCGGGCTGTTTTTTGTGTTTGTGATCGGTGTTAACTTACGCGAGTTCTGCCAGGGCAGAGGCGTTGAAGTCTTCCAGCTGATCATAGGCGCCGCTTTTGACCTTGTTGGCCCATTGGGCGTCGCTCAGAAGCGCGCGGCCAACCGCGATCAGGTCAAACTCGCCCTTTTCCATGCGATTGATCAGCTCATCAAGGCTGGCCTTTTCCGATGCTTCGCCAGAGAACGCACCGATAAAGTCGGATGACAGGCCAACAGAACCCACCGAAATCGTCGGCGCCCCGGTCAGCTTCTTCGCCCAACCGGCAAAGTTCAGGCCCTTTTCGCCATCAATCTCGGGGAATTCCGGTTCCCAGAAACGACGTTGCGATGCGTGGATGATATCGACCCCGGCCTCAACCAGCGGGCCGAGCCAATCGGTCATTTCATCAGGCGTATAAGCAAGACGGGCGGTAAAGTCCTGCTGTTTCCATTGGCTGACGCGCAGGATGATCGGGAAGTCCGGCCCGACGGCGGCCCGCATTGCGGTCACCACTTCGCGGGCAAAGGTCGAACGTTCCTTGATCGTCTTGCCGCCAAAGCGATCGGTGCGCAGGTTGGTGCCGGGCCAGAAGAACTGATCAATCAGATAGCCGTGCGCGCCATGGATTTCAAAGGTGTCAAAGCCTGCATTCTTGGCATCAAGGGCCGCCTTGGCAAAGGCTGCGATCGTATCGGCAATATCAGCATCCGTCATCGCGTTGCCGCGCGGATCATCCGGGCCAACCAGACCCGATGGGCTTTCGACCGGTGCGTCCGGTTCCCAGCCGTCCGGTGTGCGGGTTGATCCGGTATGCCAGATCTGCGGACCCATCTTGCCACCGGCCGCATGCACGGCATCGGCAACCGCCTTCCAGCCCTTCATGGCGGCCTTGCCATGGAAAAGCGGAATGTGCGGAAGGTTACGTGATGCCGGGCGATCGACCACGGTCCCCTCGGACAGGATCAGACCAACACCGCCTGCGGCGCGCTTGCTGTAATAATCCGCGTTGGCGGCGCCCGGAATGCCGTCCGGTGCCTTGTTGCGCGTCATCGGGGCCATGACGATACGGTTGGGAAGATCAAGCGTTTTCAGCTTGAAAGGTGTGAAGAGAATGTCGGGTTTTGACATTGGATATCCTTTGATCGGAATTTCTGTTTTGGTCGCTCCTAGATATTCCGGAAATCGCGGCTGTCAATCTGTGGCCACGCGATAAAAACATCGGTGCATGATTTTATGCAGTACAGCGCCTGAGATCGTTGATGGACCGGTCATAAGAAAATAACCGGCCGCATGGCGCCACTGAATGCCATTGATCCTTGCCCTAACCCCGCCAGCCGCGTAAGAAAAGGGCATGTCCTTTAAAGCACGGAGCGTCTCGCGTGGGGTGGTATAAGTCACTGGTTTTGCCGATTGTCCGCTGGATTGATGCCGAGACCGCGCATGGTCTGGCGATCTGGGCGCTGAAAAACAATCTGGTGCCGCGGGCGGATGACGCAACCGACGCGACCCCGATGCTCGAAACCGAGGTGTTCGGGCGCAAATTTGCCAATCCGGTCGGGCTTGCTGCGGGCTTTGATAAAAACGCCGAAGTGCCCAACCAAATGCTGTCACACGGCTTTGGCTTTGTTGAAATCGGTTCGGTGACGCCGCTTCCGCAACCGGGCAATCCGAAACCCCGTCTTTTCCGGCTTTATTCCGACCGGGCGGTGATCAACCGCATGGGGTTCAATAACGACGGGGCCGAATTGGTGGCCGCACGCCTGCGCAAACGCGCACGTCGCGGCGTTTTGGGCGCCAACCTTGGCAAGAACAAATATTCCGAAGACGCGGCCGATGATTATGCCAAGGGGGTCGAAGCACTTGGCCCCTATGCCGATTATCTGGTGGTCAATGTATCCTCGCCCAATACGCCGGGCCTGCGCGCTTTGCAGGGCCGCGCACCTCTTGAAAAGCTTTTGAAGGCCGTGATCAAGGCGCGCAATAGCTTTGCCAAGGGCGTGCCGGTGTTGTTGAAAGTCGCCCCCGATTTGACCGAGGAAGACAAATCCGACATCGCGGCTGTGGTGACCAAGGTGAGGCTTGATGGCATGATCGTATCGAACACGACGATTGACCGACCGGTCGGGCTTAATTCCTATGATCAGGATGAAAAGGGTGGCCTTTCCGGTCCGCCACTTATGGAACCCTCGACCAAGGTTCTGGCCGATTTTTACCGTTTGACCGAGGGCAAGGTGCCGCTGATCGGGGTTGGCGGGATTGCGTCGGGCAAGGATGCCTATGAGAAGATTCTCAATGGTGCGTCGCTGGTGCAGCTTTATTCTTCGCTGGTTTATCAAGGTGTCGAGCTTGTCGCCGAGATCAAGGAAGACCTCGCACGGCGGCTCCGCAAGGATGGCTTTGCCAATGTGTCGGATGCGGTCGGTGCCGCCTTCCCGGAGGTTTCGGGCAAAGGCATTCCGGTCGATGAAGCCCGTTCTGCCAAGGCAGCTGTTGCTGCCAAATCAAACAAGAAATAACACAAGGATCCGGACGGCATGAGCAAGACCGCCCCCTATGAAATGATCAATGGCCTGTCCGAGGTGATTGGCAAATATGATGCCGTGATCCTTGATCTGTGGGGCGTGGTGCATGACGGGGTGACTCCCTATCCAAGCTCGATCGCCGCGATGACAGCGCTTAAGGAAGCCGGTATTCCCGTTGCCCTTCTGTCCAACGCGCCGCGTCGGTCCTCGGTCGTGGTTGGCCGGATGGAAGATATGGGCATTTCGCGTGATCTGTATGGCCCGGCGGTGGCATCGGGCGAGGTTGCCTATGCCCAGCTCGTGGCGCGCTCTGATCCCTGGTACGCCAAGCTGGGCCGCAAGGTGCTGATGGTGGGGCCGGTGCGCGATATGTCGATGTTTGAAAATCAGGATGTCGAGATTGTTACCGAGGTCGATGATGCCGACTGGGTTCTGATCACCGGCCCGAACGAGGATCATGATCCGGTTTCGAAATACGAAGACCTTTTGCATGCGCTCAAGGCCCGTGACCTGCCGGTGCTGTGTCCCAACCCGGACCGCGAAGTGATCCGGGGTGGCAAACGCATCATTTGTGCCGGCGCCATTGCCGGGCGTTACGAAGAACTGGGCGGCAATGTCCGCTGGGAAGGCAAGCCACTGGCAAGTGCGTATGACTTCTGCCTGCAGATGTTTGATGCGGGCCCGGATGCCAAGCTTCTGGTCGTCGGCGACAGCATCTCGACCGATATTGCCGGATCAAATAATGCCGGTCTGGACGTCGTGCTGGTCACCGGCGGCATCCACGCCGAAGAACTCGACGCGCCGCGCGGTACGCTGCCGGAACGCGAAAAGCTTGATGCGCTTCTGGCCGCCACGGGCCGTCACATTACCTATGCGATGGGGGATTTCTGCTGGTAGGCAGCAGCCCTGATTTTGGCGGAGATTGCCATGCTGACCGATGACATCCGCGAATATGCCAATCGTTCGGTTTTGTGCTGGATGGCGACAAGTTCCGATGCCGGGCCGTCTGTCAGCCCCAAGGAAATCTTCGCCTGCTTTGGTGAAGACCGCATCATCATCGCCAATATAGCCTCCCCGCAATCGGTTCAGAATGTCGCTCGTAATCCGCAGGTTTGCGTCAGTTTCGTGGATGTGTTTTCCCAGCGCGGCTGGCAGCTTTATGGATCGGCAACCCTGATGCGCAAAGGCGATGCGGGGTTTGACGAACGCCAGGTCATCTTGCAGGACATGGCAGGCGACGCCTTTCGGGTGGCGACCCTGTTTGATGTCACGGTGACCAAGGCCAATGAAATCCTTGCCCCCAGTTACCGGTTTAAAAACGACGTGCATGAGGCCGACATGCGCGAAAGTGCGATGCGGACCTATGGCGTCAAACCGCGCGACTAGTTTTCCGCCGCCACCTTGCTTTCGCGGAAGATCACGAAAAGCCCGCTTGCGGTAATGATTGCGGCTCCGACAAAGGTAAGCATATCGGGCGTTTCACCCCAGAACATCCAGCCGAGCGCCGTCGCCCAGATCAGTGCTGTGTAATCGAATGGTGCCACCGTCGGGGCCTCGGCAAATCGGAAGGCCTGGGTGATCATGGCCATGCCGAGCGAGCCGCAGAGTGCAATCGCCAGAAACAGCCAGATGTCCTCCGCCCGGACCGGGCTCCAGACAAAGATCACCGGAATACTGGTCAAAATCGCGCTGGTCAGGCTGAGATAAAGCAACAAAGTCCACATGCTTTCGCGCGTATCGACAAAGCGGGCACTTAGCATCAGGATCGCATAGGTAAACGCGGTCGCAATCGGCAGGAGCGATATCAGCTCAAACGTTGCCGCACCCGGCCGGACAATCACCAGAACCCCCAGAAAACCGACACTGACCGCAAGCCAGCGCCGCCAGCCGACCCGGGCAATGAAAATCGCCGATAGGGCGGTGATAAATAGCGGGGCGACAAAGGCCAGCGCTGTGGCTTCGGCCAGGCCAAGATGATGGATGCTGGTAAAGAACATCACCGTTGCGGCAATCCAGACGACACCGCGCATGAAATGCACGTGAACCCGGCTTGAACGCAAGCTGCGAGAACCGCCCATTTTGAGCGCCACCAAAAAGGCAAAGGGAAGGGCGATGATGTTGCGCAGGAAGATGATCTGGATCGGGGAATAATGATCCATCAGGCTTTTGGCCAGCGCATCATTGATACACAGCGCTGCCACCCCGCCACACATCGTCATGATGCCGGCAAGGTTGTTCTGGCGGGAAGACGTTTGCGTGGCCAATGGGGCTTCCTAGTTGGTGGTGGCGTCAGCTTTCAGCTTTACGGGAATTGTTGCGATGAGGCCAGCAGTTAAGCAAAAACGCCGCCCGAAGGTGGGCGGCGTTTTTCGTTTTGATCGACATTGAGGAGACGATCATATCAGACGTTGTTTGATCAGATCAGATCGCCATCTTGCGGTTGGCGTCGATATAAATCTCGCGCAGGCGCTTGGCGACCGGGCCAGGAACGCCATCGCCGATTTTCTTGTCATCAATTTCGACAACCGGGCAGACAAAGGCCGAGGCCGAGGTCGAAAAGGCTTCAGCCGCGTTCTGGGCTTCTTCGATGGTGAAGTGGCGTTCTTCGACTTTGAGCTGAAGCTCCTCGGCGCATTTCAGGACCGCGGCACGGGTGATGCCGTGCAGGATGTCGGTCGAAAGTTCACGGGTGACGATCGTGCCGTCCTTGGTGACGATATAGGCGTTGTTGCTTGACCCTTCGGTGACATAGCCATCCAGCACCATCCAGGCATCATCCTTGCCCTTGGCAGCCGCATCGGTTTTGAGAAGCGACGCATAAAGAAGCTGGGTGGTCTTGATGTCGGACCGGCGCCAGCGGATGTCGGGGAAGGTCACGATCTTTTGGCCGCGTTCGGCAAGGGCCGATTTGATCAGGGATTTGCTTTGCGTGAACATCACGATGGTCGGCGGCGTTTGCGGGTCGATCGCGAAATCTCGATCACCGGCCGAACCACGCGAAACCTGCAGGTAGATCAGGCCTTCGGTGATGTCGTTAAGCTTCACCAGTTCACGGTGGGCTTCAAGAAACTGGTCAATATCGGGCTTGAACTGGAACTTGAGCTCGGCAAGCGAGCGTTCGAGGCGCTTCATGTGACCCGTAAAGTCAATCAGCTTGCCATCAAGCACCGAGGTCACTTCATACACGCCGTCGGCGAACAGGAAGGATCGGTCAAAAATCGAAATCTTTGCTTCGGTTTCCGGCAAAAACTCGCCGTTCACATAAACAGTGCGCATGGTTATTTCCCTGTCTGGCAAGCGGACCCTTCGCGATCCGTCTTGGGTGGATAAAGCGACGTTTCCAAAGACCCGTTCGCGCACGGCCAGTGCCATCGCGATCATTGGCTTGTTCGGTTTCTCCGCTCTTTAGAGTCTCAAATATCACAGGGGGACGCAATCTGTCGCGCAAAAGCTCTATATCGTGCGTGTAAAAGGTGAATTGTTGCTTGAATGGGCCGTGATCATGGGGTGAATGCTGTGAGTGGGGCCGTGATTTCAGATATTATTCGCAGATTATTCGATTTAAAGTTTTTCGATTTTTTGCGTTTGACCGTAACATAGGTTGAGGTTTTATCGTCCTGCTTCATGAGATCAAACGATGATGAAAAGACATCGTCAAAGGAATGGAGCCTTGTGATGAATAGCCACCAGCCCGTCACCCATAACGCCCCGGTCGCACCAGACCATGACACTTTGCAAAGCCGGATCAATGCCAGTTGGGCCGCCCCGATCAAACGCCCGAGGCAGGAAGTGGATCTGGATGCCTATTTCGCCCGGATCGGCTATGACGGCCCGCGCGAAGCAACGCTGGAAGTTTTGCAAACCCTGCATGCGATGCATCCGGCAACCATCCCGTTCGAAGCGATTGATGTCTTCAACGATACCCCGATCAGCATCGATCCGGAGCGCGTCGATCAAAAGCTGATCCATGACGGGCGGGGTGGCTATTGTTTTGAGCAGAACGGCCTGTTTCGCCGGGTGTTGTGCAGCCTTGGCTTTGAGGTCGAAGGTCTGGCCGGGCGGGTTTTATGGGGCTATGGCCCGAATGATCTGCCCCGTCCACGCTGCCACATGGCCAACCGGGTGATGATTGATGGCGAAGCATGGCTGGCCGATGTTGGGTTGGGCGGCTGTGTGCCAACCGGGCCGTTATTGCTTGATATCGAAACGCCACAAGCAACCCCGCACGACACATACCGCGTGACCAAGGGGGCGCACAGCTATCGGATTGAACTGGAACGCGATGGCGTTTGGAAGCCGGTGCATGAGATCGATATCGCGCCTGTTTCAAATATCGATTACGAGGTCATGAACTGGTACGCATCCGATCACCCCGACAGCGGATTCTGCAAGACCCTGATGGTCGCACGCTCTGCCCCGTTTGCCCGCTTCACCCTGCTTAATAACCGCCTGACCATCCGGCTGGTCACCGGCGAGGAAGAACAACATACGCTCAGTGTTGGGGATATTCCCCAAACGCTCAAAGACATCTTTGGCATCGAGCCGGACCCGGCCTGGCGCGGCGCCTTTGCCAGATTGGTCAATCACAGTCACGTATAAACGACTGTGCGGTGTTTATCGGGCTGTGAATGATCAAGGGCGGGGCGTTTTTGCTCCCCGCCCTAATTACCTTCAAACGGCTTATTTGCCGGCCTTCGCATTGGCCTCGTTTGTCAGGCTTTCCATATAGCTCAGCAGATCGGCGATGCTTTGGGAGGTAAAGGAAAATTCCGGCATGGTCATGTTGTCATGCGAAACCGTGATGCCTTCTGCCAGGGCTTCTTCAAGGTTTTCGAGCGGCCAGCGTTGCCCGAAACTGGCAAGGGCCGGGGCGGTGGTGACGTTCGGATCGGGCAGGGGATCGCCTTCGAATTTGGTGTGACAGCGCAGGCAGGTCTGCTCGGCAATTGATTGCCCGCGTTCGACATCGCCATATGCCTCGCCCTTGTGCGCCATGTAATCGCTGATCCCCCACATGCCCAAGGCCACAACACCGGTCAACAGGATGACAAGGCTGGTTTTCTGCATGGCGGGCTCCCGGATGGCGATTTTGAATGTGTTCTAATCACCTGTATAGCAAGCCAAGGTAACGAAATTCCTAAGCTTTCTGGCGGTTGTTACGACGGGTTGATGTCGGGTTATGAGCGGTTTGGGGCGATAGCGGTGCTGGCATGAGAGAATAAAGGGATGGCTTTGTGACATCCCTTTACACGCGTGAGATCAGTTTAGCGGAATGTCGAGCCCTATCCGGAAGGTGCTTGCCTGGGTTGAGCTTACATCCTGATTAAATGAAGATTTGAACTTGCTGTTATCCGGCAGGAAACCGAAAGTTACCGGCGTGTTTGCAATGATTTCAAAGCTATGGGACTCATAGTTCGCTAGGCCAATGCCGTCATAGGCATATTTGGCGTAGATACTTCCGCCATCTTCAAAGGTGATGTCTCCGCCAAGTTCCGCTCTGGCGCGCAGCTTTTCGGTATCTACTTGGCTTCCGTTACTATGTGCAATCGGTGGTGCCCGGAAATCCCAAATGCCGCGAAGAGCAACGAATGGCCGATATGTTGGGCCATCTTCGACTTGCAAAACGCGAACAATTTCCGGGCCGAACGTAAGGTTGCCGAAGGTTATTGTCTGGGCTTCGATCCGCTCCCCGCCAAAGTTTGTGTATGCTTTTTGTTCTTCACGGAAGTAGTTGATGCCGATCTGCGGATAAAATTCCCAATTTTCTGAGCGGATGTCGCCGGTCAGATTGGTTTCCAACTGTGAGCGTTCACCGTCATATTTGTCCCATCCCCGGCCGAGCGGATTGATCTTGTTTTTTGATTTACCCCAGGCAACGCGACCATCCCAAATCAGGTTTTCATCCAGTCGAGAGACCATATAGGGCCCGACCATCCAGCCTTTTCCCTCACCATGGCTGTCTTGGCCAGTGGCAGTCGATTTGTAGAGGTCATATTGGCCAAGGATGCCAACCATCGTGTCTTTATCAACACGATAGTCGATGCCAGTCATAAACAGGCCGAAATCGCTGTCTCCTGCTGTGCCACCCCGACTATCATTTATGCCTTCCCATCTGCCCTTCACCCACAGGTTCATCGGGCTTTCAAAATTGGAAAACGCGCTGGGCGGGAGACCACCTGTATTTTGCTCTCCGGCAGCCAGTTCTCCCGTCCAGTTCATCACGCTATTGAGATTTGCTGCAAAGTTGCCTCTTCCTTCGTTCAACTCCAGTGCAACCGGCAAAGTCAAACCTGTGGATTCCGTCAAGGCATTCCCGAATGCGGCGCTGTCGCCAAACAAACCGCCAAGGCTGCCGCCGCCACGGCCAAATCCGCGTCCGGTAATCAATCCGGAAAGGCTAACACTTTGCGACGTCATGTTTCTGATATGAGTAGCAAGTACAGTCTTGATCGCAGACTGGGATTCTTCAAGGTTCCCGGCGGGGGCAAGTGTGTTGTCAAACAGCTTTAGGCTTGCTGTTCCTTTCACCGTGCCGCCTGAGTTGCGCAAGGTAAAGGAAATGAAAATATCGCGCCCGGCAATCTGGGGAAGATTGATCGTTAGGGATTGTCCTGCAATGGTGTTACCGCTCAGAATTAGTCCGTCGAAATTAGCAAATGATCCCGGCGTCGTTCCTTGTTGGATGGTGACGGTGAGCGACGACCTTCCTTGGGGCGATCCCGAGAAGGTTGCCCAAGTCAGGTCACCAGTGCCAGCGCCGCCCGCACTCGCTTCGAAGGAAATGTTGGCGTCAGCAAAGGTCGCCCCGCCACTCAGCGAGATTTCCAGCGTATCGCCCGCTGCAAATCCGGATGGTGCCGGATTTGCCTCCTGGAAGAAGGTCAAGCTGTCGCCGGGCACTCTTTTGCTGGCTTCGGTTGTAATCGTCTGTGTCGGTGTCGCTGCACTGCCACCCGCGTTTGTTACGCTGTAGGCATAGGCGCTATTGGGCGCGACAAGCAAAAATAGTGCAATAATACAGAGCCATGCGACGTTGGTTTTTATCTGTATTGTAGATTTTGTTTTTCTGTATCGTATTGTTTCACGTTTTATATTTATTTTCAGTGTGTTGTTGGTAAATCTAGTTATAAGAAGCAATGCCCGCCACAACATGTGGTCAGACTTAAAATAGCTTTCCATAGCTCAATCGTTCTCCCAGACAATGCGTTTTACGCCACTGTTGTCTTCTGGCTGCTCTCACAGCAAACAGGGTCATCGTGTTCATGCCATAAGGTTTGCCTTATGAACTGCATCGGGGATGAGAAGGGCTCTGAAAGTCTGCTCTGCTTGCGCCTGATCACATCATCGGATTGCAAAACGCCAAGTTTTTTACCCGGGTCAATGCTTCAACGGTTATCCGCCAGACAGGTCTTTGTCTGATGCATGAATTTCCATCACGCAAAGACACCTCAAGATCGGCTAAAAGATCGGCTAAATTTTCAAGTGAACAAGAAACGCTTCAATCCCCGCGCAAAGAATTAAGCTGCATCTCCGATAAAGAAACATGCAATTTGGTGCGGGCATACGTTTGCTGCGCTTTGGGGATACTCTGGACGCTTTCTGGATATCGCACCCGGTTTCTAGTGCCGGATCGACCATTTGAATGAGTCTGGACCCTAGAACGATAGACGTCGAACGTGCGTTGGAGACAGGCGAGTGCGCGGCTGGAGATCTATACCGAATTCTTTGCCGGGTCCTTGAGGTTCGCGAACTGGTAGCTGTCGGCCTGATGGATCGGTCCGACATCGACCCCGGATTTGATCAGGGCGTTTCGGGTGCTTTCGACATCCTCGACTTCAAAGACCAGTTTGATCAAAGACTGGCCCGCTTTCTGACCTTTGCCTGCCGGATGCAGCATCAGGATCAGGCCCCATCGGCACGGCGCAGTTCGATGATGCGATCATCGTCTGATGGATAGGGTGCTTTATTGATGTTGATAATCAGTATCATTTGCGCTAAGCGTGTCATCCCATGCGGGCACCGGCTTGCCCGCATTGTGCAAAGGACATTCTGATTGGCTTCAAACGCGACATCAAATGTGACGTCATTGGCGCTGTTCATGCGCCAGCGATCCGCACTTGTGAACTATGCCAGCAGCATCATCGGCAGCCGTGTGCAGGCCGAAGATCTGGTGCAGGAAGCATGGTTGCGCTTTGATGCGGCGACCAAGGGGCGGTTTCTCGATGATACCACCGGATATCTGTACCGGATCGTGCGCAATCTGGCACTTGATAGCAAACGCCAGATTGCCCGTGAAAGCAGCCTGACGGCGGCATCTGACTATGACGTTGCCGTGCAAACGCGCGCATCCGACAGCCCGGACCCGGAAACGGTTGCGGTGTACAAGGATGAATACGCGATTTTGATGCAAGCCCTTTCCGAACTGCCCGAACGCACGCGCATTGCCTGCGAGATGCATCGGGTGGGTGGGGCGAAACTGCGCGAGATTGCTGACTATCTCGATATTTCCGTGCCGCTTGCCCATAAGCTTGTATCCGAGGGCATTGATCATTGTCGCGAACGGCTGGGTGGCTGGCCATGAGGATCGCCGATTGCCCAACCAAACAGTCTGACCGTGCAGAAATTTGCGCCATAACCCGCACAGATGGTGACGTGTTGCGTGATATCGGCTATATCGCCCTGATCGCACCAGGCGGTGCAACGGGGGCGCAATAGGGTGATGGCAGAGATAACTGATCCAGTTCAAAAGCAGGCGGGCAAGGCCGCGACCGAATGGTTGATCCGCCTGCAGGAAGATCCGGAAAACCCGGAACTGCAAGCGCAGTTTGCCGACTGGTGTGCCGAGGATCCAGCCCATCTTGATGCCTGGAACGCCACGCAAAAGACTGCCGATCTGATGGCAAAGGCCAAGCCGTCTGGCACGGCCGACTGGCAGGCGTTCCTTGCGGCGAGCCGTGAGGCTGGCGACAAAGGTGCTGGGGACGGTCAACAGAATGACGCGGTCGCGGCCCTGCTGAATATTGATTACGAAAAGGCCGTTGCCGAGGGCAAAGTCATCTCGGCGCAAACCCGGTTTCAAAAGCGCGGCAATATGTCCTGGCGCGGGATCGGGCTTGGCGGGGTGGCGGTGGCTGCATCCCTTGTGGCGGCCATCATCGGGCCGGATATCGCCACCCGGATGCAGGCCGATCATGTCACTGCAACAGGCGAGATGCGCACCATCACGCTTTCTGACAACAGCACGGTGACCCTTGCGCCGGAAAGCGCGATTACGGTGCATTTTGACGGCGCGACGCGCTTTGTCGAATTGCTCGATGGCGAGGCGTTCTTTGATGTCACCCCGGACCCGCAAAAGCCGTTTCGCGTCGGGGCGGATCAGGTGACGGTAACGGTGCTGGGCACCGGATTTGATGTTTCCGAAGGCAATGCTGTTTCCACGGTTGGCGTGGAACACGGACGGGTACAGGTCGAAAATGCCGCCAATGTTCCGGCGGTTTTTGAAATTCTTGAAGCCGGGCAGAATGTCCGGGTCGGGCAGGACGGCACGGTGATCCGTCATCCTTCCCCGATAAGCCAGATCGGGGCCTGGCGCAAGAACCAGCTGATCGCACAGGATCAACCATTATCCGAAGTTGTTGATCAGCTTCGGCGCTATTTCACTGGCACCATCCTGATCACCGATGAGGTCCTGGCTGCACAGACGGTCACAGGCGTTTATCGCCTTGATGATCCGGTATCGGCCTTGCGCGGCATGGCGCGGGCGCAAAAGGCAACGGTGCGTGAAATCACCCCGTGGGTTCTGGTTGTCTCAAAGTCCTGATGGCGGTGGGGGCCGGATTTCGGCCCCCGTTTACACTTGCTCGCCAGAAAAAATAATGTCTTTCAAATCCGCAGAATTTTGCGGGTTTGGAAGCATCCTGATGATTTCCCATAAAAATTTTTGAAAAAACAGAACCGGCATCCGTTTTGTCTTTTATGCGAAATTGAGAAGCGTTTGCATTCTCAATTTGTTTCAGGCATAGGACATGAAACGGAGATAGAAGAAAATGAAGAATGGGGGTGCAGCTCGACTGCAAAAACGTGGTCGTGTTGTGGTAATAGCCAGCGCCTTGATGATGACAACCGCCTTGGCGCCGGTCGTGTTGTTTGCACCTGACGCAAATGCACAGGTCAGTGCGGGCGGGATCGATGCCGAGCACACATTTGATATTCCGGCCCAGTCACTGACCAGTGCATTGGCCCAGTTTGGCGTGCAGGCCGGTGTGCAGGTCACGGTCGATGGTGCGCTGGCACGCGGAATTGATGCGCCGACCATCAATGGCACGATGCGCGCAAGCACAGCCCTTGAGGCGCTTCTGCGCGGGTCGGGGCTTGATTATGACGTGACCAGTGACGGGACGGTCGTGATTGAAGCCGTCACCAGCAGTGCCGGCGAAGAAGTTCTTGAAACGCTCCGGGTCGAGGCCAATGCGGCAGAGGCATCTGATCCGAGCAATGCTATCACCGACAGTTTTGTTGCATCGCGCTCGCGGACCGCTTCGAAAACTGATACGCCCATTTTGGATGATTCATCGGCGGTTTCGGTTGTGACGCAGAAAGAAATGGAAACCCGTAACGTTCAGGACATCCAGCAAGCGGTTTCCTACACGGCGGGCGTTCAGGCTGCTGAATATGGTTCTGACTATCGATATGATTATGTGCGTGTTCGTGGCTTTGGCCAAACCAACCTTGGCACCTATCGCGATGGATTGTCTTCGCGTGTCTACAATTTTATCACCAGTCGGCCGGAGACCTATGGCTTGCAGCAAGTTGATGTGCTTAAGGGCTCGACATCCAGCCTGTTTGGCATGAATGGCCCGGGCGGTTTGGTCAATATGACAACCAAGCGCCCGCAGGATGAAGCCAGCGGCGAAGTTCTGACCACCTTTGGTGAAAATCATCTGCGCGGCGCGGGCGATGTGACGGGTCCGGTTGGCGAAAACAGCAACTGGTCCTATCGCCTGACTGCTTTGTGGCAGGATGCCGAACGCGGGCAGGACTATTCGCAGGATGACCGCATCTATGTCGCACCGGCCTTTACCTATGCCCCCAATGCGGATACCAAGCTGACTATCCTGACAAGCTACAGCGACCGTGAAAGCGGCCTTGGTTATGGCTTTCCAGCTGGAATTGAAACCAGCCGTGATGCGTTCTTTGGGGAGCCGGATTTCAACAATTTCGACACTGAAGAAACCAATATCGGTTACGAGCTGTCGCACCAGATCAATGATAAGCTCGAGTTTCGTCAGAATGCGCGCTACACCCATGTCGATCTGACGTATGAAACGGTCTATCTCAACGATACTACGCCGCTTGGCAATCGATATGCTTTTGCGATTTACGGTGAACTTGATCGTTTCGCCATTGATAACCAGCTCCAGTATGACACAGCGATCAACGATACCTTCGACAGCAAGACGTTGGTTGGGCTGGATTACAACCGCGATCAGAACCGTGAACGCCGCTTTGACGGCACGGCCAGTCCGATTGATCCGTACAACCCGTCCTATTGCGGCATTTCGTGCATCAACTTGAACTTCACCTCTGATACCGAAATTACCCAGGCGGCCTACGGTCTTTATGCCCAGGAACAGCTGACCATTGCCGATGACTGGATCGCAACCGTTGGCGGACGGTTCGATTATGTCCAAAGCGACACCGACACGATCAGCAGTGGTACGACCGACGAACGTGATGATCACAAATTCACATCGCGTTTTGGTCTGACCTATAAGGCGACCAACGAAGTGTCGGTTTACGGAAACTATTCGGAATCCTACCAGCCGGTTTATTCCAGCCTGGCGTCGCGACCGGATGGGGTGAAACCGCAGGAAGGCACGCAGTACGAAATCGGTGTGAAGTACCAGCCCGAAGCAATCGATGCACTGTTTACAGCTGCAGTATTTGATCTGACCCAGGAAAACGTTTCGCAGTACAATTCCGCGACCAGAACCTACCACCAGATCGGCGAAATCAATTCCCGCGGGCTTGAGCTTGAAGGTAAAATGTCGCTGGGTGAGCAGACGAACATGACGCTGGCCTATACCTACCTTGATGCCGAAATCAAGGATGACTTGACGGCGGCAAATATTGGCAACCGCCCGGCAAACGTGCCCGAGCATCAGGCTTCAGCTTGGCTTGACTACACTATTCCGGGGCAGGGCGCGCTTGGCGATTTGACCCTTGGCAGTGGTGTACGTTTTGTCGGTGAACGTCAGCGCAATGACGGCAATACCGAAACCCTGCCGTCAAACAGCGTGTTTGATGCAGCCATCAACTATGCCGTGACAGATGACGTCAGTCTGTCCGTGAACGCCACCAACCTGCTTGATCGGGAATATGTTTCTTCAAACACATTCGGCAGTCGTTATTACGGTGAAGGTCGTACGGTTCTGGCGACCCTGAAATACAGCTGGTAACGCGAAGCCTTTAAACAGAAGCGGCCGCCCGTCTTAATGATGGGCGGCCGTTTTGTTGTGTCGGGACGGGGTGTAAAACCCTAGCTGCCGTCGGCTGTTCGAAAGACCGTCAGTCCGTTGACCACAACCCGCCCATCGGGCAGCAGCTGCCCATCATATTCGGTGGTACCTTGTGGTCCCGGGCGTCCGGCGGCAAGGCCGTTCACGGCAAAGGGCACAAGCGCGCCAAGGATTGTCGGGTTGTCTGGCGTTCCCAAAAGATCGACCAGCTTTTCCTGACCCAGAAGTCTGAAATCAAAATCACCGGTGAAGCCATAACGTGCCGCAGCCTGGGCCAAGAATTCGCCAGATCCAAGCGCCTCGAGCCCCCGGGATTCAACATAGAATTCATCAACCTTGACCGGCGCACCGTTCTGGGCGGCCTTTTTCCACAGCGCATCGCCGATTTGGCGGCGGGCAAAGCGCGGGGCGGTGCCGGTCAGGATATCGTTAAAACCCTTTGCAATGATCGGTTGGGCATCCGACCAGGGCAGGCCGGTACTGCTGCTTTTGACCCGCACCGTGCGCGGCTGCAGAAGGCTTGGCAGCCACAAACCATCATGGGAATAATCAAGATGGGTTGCGCCGTCTTTATCAGGATAAAGCGTGAAGCTCGCCGATTTGATGGAGCCGCGCTTTTCACGGTTCGGGCCCGTCCACTCGGCCGCCTGCCAGGCGATCTTGGCCATTTCCGGCAACCATTGAATGATCAGGCCATTGATCAGCCAGTGCTTGCGCGAAACCGGTTCATCGCCGACGAGAAAATCGGCAAATCCGTCAAAGGTAACCGGCACATTGCGTGCGGTATCCCAGCGCAGATAACCGCCAGCATTGCGCAGCGTCAGGTCACGTTGATCCGTGGTTGCCTCGGCCAGCATTTTGGCCTGTGTGGGCAGTTTGACATCAAGATCAACCTGATTGGCACTATCGGTATCGCGCACCGTGACCAGAACGTCATCCATCGCGAGTTGGCGCGGGCTGGAATAGCCGCTGAGATCAAGGGAAACCGCGTCATAAACCAGTTCGACCGCATCGCCGTCGATGGGGCGGGCATCGACCTCGGTCGCGGAAATGCCCGATTGCATCAGGATCGCATCAACGGCCGTCCGGGCATCTTCGACGGAAATAGCGTCGGCACGGGTGGTCAGGCCGGCAATCGAAATTGCCAGAACGCCAAAGCCGGTAAGTGCCTTTCGCAACTGCATGACGGGATCCTTTTGCTTGCCAGAAGGGGGAAATACGCCTTCTGTTGGTAACGCAGGCCAGAGTTTACCCCAAATTTGGTAATGTTAGGGCAAAGTAATTCAGGTGTGATGCAGGTCACCCTTGGGGAATTTCGCCACGATCGGTCACACCTGACAGGATGCTGTCAGGAGGGGCTGGCTATAAAGCCGGTCAGCGACGACGAAGGGGGAGGTTATTTGTTCGCACAGTCGAACTTGTCGCGCGCTTCTGGTGTTGCGACACCACACAGGAAGGTTTCAACCGCGCGGGCAACACGTTCAGCAATCTGCTGATCGGTCATTGGCGGGCGCGGATTGTGTTTCATGATGCGTGACAGCCAGTCACCGATGACCATGGATTCAAACATCTCAGCCGAATGTTCCGGGTCGTCGATGATCATATTGCCAAGCTTTTGTTGCCTTGAAAGGTAATCGGCAAGGTGCTTGCGTGTGCTGTCGGGGCCAACTTCAAAGAATTTCTCGATCAAGGGTAGAAAATACTGGCCTTCGGAATACAGAATCTGGGTGAAGCGGGCGACTTCCTCGGTTACAATCTTTTGGGCCAGTTTCGTGCCGAAGTCCGTAAGGGCATCACGGGGAGGGAGATCGGTTTCCAGTGAAATATGCAGTTCGGCTGAGAATTCTTTGCATTGCTCGGTCATGACCGCAGCCAGCAAACCATCCTTTCCGCCAAACGCTTCGTACAGGGTTGTGCGCGACCCGCCAGATTTTGAAATCACGTCATTGAGGGTCACGCCAGCAAAGCCACGTTCAAGCAATAACGCCCATGCAGCATCCATCATTGCACGACGGCGTGCAGTACCGCGAGAATGTTGTTTTTCAAGCTTTTCGGGCGTTTCACTCATCTTTCTTGGCTCTGCTGTTTTTGGCTCTTGATCGTGCAGCGCACAATGTGTACTGTACCGTACAGTATTTATAAAAGCAATGGCAAAGCGCACACCACACAGCTTTGCGCGGACTTAGAAGGAATAAGCATTTTGTCCATGCGATCTTGTTTGAAATTCGCTGGTATGGCAGCGCTTGTCGTGCTTGTAGCCGCCTGCAGCGAGCAGAGCGAAGGCGACCAACAGGCAGCCGCCCAGCAACAGCCACAGGCGACCCCGGTCGGTACCGTGACGCTGAACGCGCAGACTGTTGGCCTGGTCGAGGAAATGCCCGGTCGTACCGTTGCCTTCCGTCAGGCAGACATCCGCCCGCAGGTCGATGGCATTATCAAGGAACGCAACTTCACCGAGGGTGCGTTTGTTGAAGCCGGTCAGCAGCTTTATATGATTGATCAGGAAGTTTACCTTGCGCGGGTTGATGCCGCCCAGGCCGAACTGACCCGTCAGCGCGCAACCCTTGATCAGACGACCAAGACGCGGTCGCGCTATGACCCGCTGATCAAGTCGCAGGCCGTCAGCCAGCAAACCTATGACGATGCAGTCGCCGCTGAGGCACAGGCAAAGGCAGCGGTTGCTGCGGCGCGCGCAGAACTTGAACAGGCGCGCATTAATCTCGCCTACACCACGGTTACCGCACCGATTTCCGGTCAGATCGGCTCGTCGGATTATTCCGAAGGTGCGCTTGTGACTGCCAATCAGTCGGCAAAACTCACCACGATCACCCAGCTTGATCCGATCTATGTCGATGTGACCCAGGCCGGTGGCCGGTTGCTGAAGATCAAGGAAGCCATCCGCAATGGTCGCATCAAGGGTATCGAGGAAGGCCAGATCGAGGTTTCCCTGATCATAGATGCCACCGGTGAAGAATATCCGCACAAGGGCACCTTGCAGTTCTCCGATGTGACGGTGAATGAAACCACCGGCACGGTGCGGTTGCGCGTTGTCTTCCCGAACCCGGATGGCACGCTTCTGCCCGGTATGTTTGTCCGCGGTCAGGTCCGTCAGGGGCATCTTGAAGACGCATTCCTTGTGCCGCAAAAAGCGGTAATGCGCCGCCCGGATGGCTCGGCTTATGCCTATGTCGTCGAGGATGGCAAAGTGGCCTCCAAGGATCTGACGATTGAGCAGTCGCAGGGACAGGATTGGCTGGTGACGGCCGGTATCGAAGATGGCGCGCAAGTCATTGTTGATGGCCTCCAGCGTATCGGACCGGGTGCCCCGGTTGCGCCGCAGCCCGTTGAAACCGCCAAAGCCGCCGAATAAGGACTTATTCAATGGCAAAATTCTTTATTGATCGCCCCGTCTTCGCCTGGGTTGTCGCCCTGGTGATCATGTTGGCGGGGGGACTTTCGCTTTGGCAGTTGCCAATCGAACAGTATCCGTCGATTGCACCGCCATCGGTCGAGATCGAGGCAACCTATCCGGGGGCATCGGCCCAAACTGTTGAAAACACGGTCACCCAGGTGATCGAACAACAGATGAACGGGCTTGATTACCTGCGTTATATGTCCTCGACGTCTTCGGGGAACGGTCAGGCAACAGTGACCCTGACCTTTGAGCCCGAAGCCAATCCGGACATCGCCCAGGTTCAGGTGCAGAACAAACTGCAGGCTGCCATGTCGTCGCTTCCGACCGAAGTGCAGCAGCAGGGTGTGACCGTCAGCAAGTCCAGTGGCTCGTTCCTGATGGTTGTCGGCTTTGTCTCGGCAGACGGATCGATGGATGCCGAAGACCTCTCGGACTTCGTCGTTTCGTCGGTGGAAGACCCGATTGCCCGTGTGAACGGTGTTGGTTCGGTTCAGGTGTTCGGTGCGCAGCACGCGATGCGCATCTGGCTCGATCCGAACAAGATGCTGTCCTATAACCTGACGGTGATGGATGTTAACAATGCCATCGAGGCACAAAACACCGAAGTCACCGCCGGTCAGATTGGCGGCGCGCCGTCGATTGACGGTCAGCAGATCAACGCAACCATCACCGCGCAAAGCAAACTTCAGACGGTCGATGAATTTTCCAACATCCTGCTAAGGGTCGAAACCGACGGATCGCAGGTGCGTCTTGGCGATGTTGCCCGCATCGAGATCGGAGGCGAAAGCTATAACATCGTTGGGCGTTACAATGCGCAGTCTGCAACCGGTATCGGCATCAACCTTGCCACCGGTGCCAATGCGCTTGATACCGCAGATGCGGTCAAGGCCCGTCTGGCAGAACTGAAACCGTTCTTCCCGCAAGGCATCGAGATCGTCTATCCCTATGACACGACGCCGTTTGTCGAAGTGTCGATCGAGGAAGTGGTCCATACCCTGTTTGAGGCGATTGTCCTCGTCTTCCTGGTGATGTTCCTGTTCCTGCAAAACTGGCGGGCAACGCTTATTCCGACGATTGCCGTGCCGGTTGTCTTGCTCGGCACCTTCGGGATCCTTGCGGCCTTTGGCTATTCGATCAACACGCTGACCATGTTTGCCATGGTGCTGGCCATCGGCCTTCTGGTCGATGACGCGATTGTTGTGGTTGAAAACGTCGAACGTGTGATGCACGAAGACGGTCTTCCGCCACGCGAAGCAACGCGGAAATCGATGGGCCAGATTACTGGCGCGCTGATTGGTATTGCCCTGGTGCTGTCAGCCGTGTTTGTGCCGATGGCGTTCTTTGCCGGGTCTACCGGGGCGATTTATCGCCAGTTCTCGGTCACGATCGTTTCGGCCATGGCGCTTTCGGTGGTTGTGGCGATTGTTCTGACCCCGGCACTTTGCGCGACCATGCTCAAGCCCGGTCACGAAGATCCGAGCAAGAAGAAAGGCCCGTTTGGCTGGTTTAACCGCGGGTTTGACAAGACCAACAACTTCTATCAAGGCAGTGTTGGCCATGTCGTGAACCGCAAATGGCGCTATCTGTTCGTCTACGGCATTCTTGTCGCGGCGCTGATTGCGCTGTTTGGCCGTCTGCCGGGATCGTTCCTGCCAGAAGAAGACCAGGGCATCATGTTTGCCATGGTTCAGCTTCCGGCTGGCGCGTCTCAGGAACGCACCGTTGATGTTCTCAAGAAGCTTGAAACACACTTCATGGAGAACGAGGCGGAAAACATCGATGGTCTGTTCACAGTTGCCGGCTTCTCGTTCGCCGGGAGTGGCCAGAACGCCGGTATTGCGTTCGTGAACCTGAAAGACTGGTCTGAACGTACCCGTCCTGATCAATCGGTTGATGCGGTGATTGGCCGTGCCTATGGCGCGTTTGCGGGTATCCGCGAAGCCATGGTCTTTGCCTTTGCACCACCGGCGATTATCGAACTTGGTACCGCAAACGGCTTTGACCTGCAGCTTGTGGATCGTGGTGGCATTGGTCACGATGCCCTGATTGCGGCCCGCAACCAGCTGTTGGGCATGGCATCACAGGACCCGCGTCTTGTCGGTGTGCGCCCGAACGGCCTGAATGATACCCCGCAGCTGAACGTCAATATTGATCAGGAAAAGGCAAGCGCCCTTGGCGTGAGCATTGCTGACATCAACCAGACATTGGCAGCGGCCTGGGGCTCAAGCTACGTCAACGACTTCATCGAAAACGGCCGGGTCAAGCGCGTCTATATGCAGGCAGATGCCAAATACCGCATGATGCCCGAAGACATGGATTACTGGTATGTCCGCAACCAGATGGGCGAGATGGTGCCGATTTCGGCTGTCTCGACAAGTGAATGGACATATGGTTCTCCGCGTCTGGAACGCTTCAACGGTCTGTCCTCGCTCAACATTCAGGGCTCTGCCGCCCCGGGTGTGGCATCGGGTGACGCGATGAACGCAATGCAGGAACTGGTAAACAAGCTTCCGGGGGGTATCGGCCTTGAATGGCAGGGACTGTCCTATGAGGAACGCGAAGCGGGCGAGCAGGGACCGGCATTGTATGCCCTGTCGATGATCGTCGTCTTCCTGTGTCTGGCAGCGCTTTATGAAAGCTGGGCCATTCCGATTTCGGTGATGATGGTCGTGCCGCTGGGCGTCCTTGGTGCGGTGATCGCAGCGATGCTGCGTGGCCTGCCTGATGACGTCTATTTCCAGGTGGCCATCCTGACCACGATTGGTTTGTCGGCCAAGAACGCCATCCTGATTGTCGAGTTCGCCCGCGAACTTTATGACCAGGGCATGGGGCTTCTTGAGGCAACAGTCGAGGCCGCCCGTCAGCGTCTGCGTCCGATCATCATGACGTCGATGGCCTTTACCCTTGGTGTCGTGCCGTTGGCAATTTCGACCGGTGCCGGTGCCGGGGCCCGTGTGGCCGTGGGTACCGGTGTGATGGGCGGGATGATTGCCGCAACCGTGCTTGCGATCTTCTTCGTGCCGCTGTTCTTTGTTCTGATTGTTGGCACCTTTGCCAAGAACCGGAAGAAAAAGGACGAAGTCCAGGCGGCCCACGAACATCCGGCTGAATAAAATTTAAGGCCAGCCTTGATCAAAAGGCTGGCCTTAAACGGCATCGCGCCGTGACGGTGCAGAATTTAAATTTCTGCATGATCCCCCGACCCCGCCGTTGCGCGTGCGAAAGAAAGGGCCGATGCGTTTGCATCGGCCCTTTTGTTTTGACCGCAACCCCCAATAAGGTCAAGCGCCTTTTGGATAGGGTGCGCCGCGCCAAACCCGCACGAACGGCGTAGATATCGCACTATTGGGCAGGCAAAAATCAGGTTTTGCTCATGCTATCAAGGCTCTGACGATGGGCGTGCATCTGATGGAAAATCGCGTATCGACGATCATGATCTGCCTTGGCTGACGGGTCGGGCGCATGGGTGGTTTCCTTGCCGGCCATCTGGCGTGCGGCCCGGGCAAGGCCACCTTTTGCATCAAGCGCACCTGCGGCCAGCATCGCCGATCCCAGAAGAACCGGCTCCTCGCAGTCAGACATCACAACCGTACAGCCGGTGACATCGGCATAGAGTTTCACCAGTACCTTGCTGGCGGTATGGCCGCCGCTCAGGTGAATGTGGGTGATGTCATAGCCGGTATCATTCATCGCATCGATGATATGGCGCGTGCCATAGGCAATCGCGCACGCGGTGGCCCAGTAAAGCTTCAGGAAGCTTTCCTCGCTTTGATCGAGTGTCAGGCCGGAAATCACGCCAAGGGCCTCCGGATCGGCCAGTGGCGATCGGTTGCCATGGAAATCGGGCAGAACATGCAGGCGCGGCGCCAGATCGGGTTTTTCCGCCATCATCGGCATCAATTTTTCACCGGCAAGCTTGTGGGCATCCCGGCCCATGTCATGGGAAAACGGATGCATGGCAACGATGTGATCCAGCAACGCACCGGTCGCCGACTGCCCGCCTTCATTGAGCCAAAGGTTCGGGGCAATCGCCCCAAAATAGGGACCCCAGACACCCTTGATAAAGCGTGGTTCCTTTGATAGCGCCATATGGCAGGTCGATGTCCCCGCGATCATCGCAAAGTGCTGATCAAGGTTGCCATCCAGATATTCGCCAAGTGTGCCGAGCGCCCCGGCATGGGCATCAATCAGTCCCGCACCCACCACGCAATCAGTCGTCAGGCCAAGGTCGGAAGCCCCCTGTTCGGAAAGGGATCCGATCAGCTCGCCAACTGCAAGCGCACTGTCATGCATGTTGATCTTGTCGTTCAGGTCTTCCATGTCGATGGCTTTAAGGAAATCGCGATCCCATGGTTCATCCTGATGGGCAAGGTAGGTCCATTTGCACGTCACCGTGCAGCAGGACCGGGCGTTGCTGCCGGTCGCGCGGAATGACAGGAAATCTGCCAGATCATACGCCGCCCCCATTTTCTGCCAGGCGGCATTGTGATGGCGTTTCAGCCACATCAATTTGGGGATTTCCATTTCGGGCGACATGGTCCCGCCGATATATTCCAGCACCTTGGCGCCGGTGGCGGTGCATTCCTCGGCCTCGCGCACGGCCCGGTGATCCATCCAGACAATCACATCCCAGTTGTCCGCACCATTGGGGGTGACACCCAATGGTTTATTATCCTGATCGCGGATCACGAGCGAGCATGTGGCATCAAACCCGATGGCGGCGACCTTTTGTGCAGGGACCCCTGATTTGGCCATGGCATCCCGCACCGACTGGCAGACCGACTGCCAGATATTCTCGGAATCCTGTTCGACGAAATCGGGTTTCGGGCGGTTCATCGCAATCGCGTGTGCGGCACTGCCCAGCAATTTGCCATTGGCGTCAAACACGCCGGCGCGCGCACTTCCGGTGCCGACATCGACACCGACAAAACAGGGGTAAGTGGGACTCATGATCGGGTACTCCTCCGCATATCCCCTGGCTTTTCGGGGGTTCTCCGATGCCGGGTGATCTTTTGTTTGGGCTGTTGTTTCGTCTGTTTTGGGCTCAATTTTGCCTGAGTTGATCAAAAGTTCATTAATTGGTCAAATGTTCATTTTTGTTGACGCTGAACTTATCTCTTAGCTACGCTGTAGCGATAACATAAATCACACAAGCCAGGTTCAACATGGCCCGAGGAAACAATGTCCAAGGCCCGGCCGATGATGTCGGGACCGGTATCGTAACGTCAGCATCAGAGATCCAAGGTCTGTTTGACGCCTGTCGTGTTGTCCTGTTTGACTGTGACGGCGTTCTGGTCAATAGCGAACCGATCTCGCTGGCAACGCTTGTCGATGTGCTGGACCATTTTAACGCGCCGCTCAGTCTGCGCGACGTATCGGACCGATTTACCGGACGATCAAGTTCCGCACCGATTGAATATATCAAAACCCAAACGGGGTGCGATGTCAGTGCGGAATTCAAACCGTATTACTATAAAATGCTGTTTGACCGCTATGACCGCGACCTGACCAAGATTGAGGGGATCGAAACCGTCCTGACCGTCCTTCAGGCACGCGATATTGCCTTTTGCATTTCATCAAGCAGTTCTGTCGAACGGCTTGAAAAAACCATGCAGGTCACGGGCCTTGGCCCTTGGTTTGACGGGCGTGTGTATAGTGCGGATTTCGTTGAAAACGGCAAGCCGGCCCCGGACCTTTTCCTGCATGCGGCCGATGCCATGGGATATGTCCCGGGTGATGCCATCGTGATCGAGGATTCTGTTGCCGGGGTGACGGCGGCACGGGCGGCGGGCATGAAATGCATCGGCTTTGTCGGCGGTGGTCATTATGCCGATGATCCCCAAACCGCCAGCCAGCGACTTTATGACGCCGGTGCTGACATTGTTATTTCCGACATGGCGATCCTCGCACAGGCGCTTGCGGTTTAGCGCCGCTTACCGCTGGGTCAGAAGTTTCTGATAGCGGGTCTGGCTTTGGCTGAGGTGATCGCGCATCGCCTTGCGGGCAGTATCTTCGTCGCGCGCGGCAATCGCATCATAAATCCGGCGATGTTCACCGGTGATCATCTGCATATAGGCCTTTTGGTCTTCGGCCTCTGGCGGGCGACGGCGCAATTGCGCGCGCGGGATGGTTTTATCG
Organism: Thalassospira sp. CH_XMU1458; assembly: GCF_037027205.1. Classification (NCBI taxonomy): domain Bacteria; kingdom Pseudomonadati; phylum Pseudomonadota; class Alphaproteobacteria; order Rhodospirillales; family Thalassospiraceae; genus Thalassospira; species Thalassospira sp. CH_XMU1458. The sequence goes on from NZ_JAYMDW010000003.1 coordinate 917,867, forward strand.
CCCAGATGTTCAAGAAACTCGGCAAAGCGGCGATTGTTGGTGGCGGATGCAATCGCGCTGTGAAATTCGAAATCGGCTTGTTCGGTCGGTTCGCCCTTTTCAAGGGCGCGTTCCATCTTGGCCATCGCCTCGTAAATCTTGGTTTGCTGCGCGACAGAGGCTCGAGTGCAGGCAAGCCCGGCCGCCTCGATCTCGACCGCCATGCGCAGTTCAAGAATTTCGAGAACGTCGGACACCTGCGCGTAATCAACCGCAAAGATCGATTTATCATTGGCCCGCGTTTGCGGTGACAGAACAAACACCCCGGCACCCTGACGCGGTTCCAGCAACCCGTCGGCCTTAAGGGCGGCAATTGCTTCGCGGATCACGGTGCGGCTGACGCCAAACTGTTCGGTCAGAACCGGTTCGGTCGGCAATTTGCTTCCGGGTTCGCGTTGGCCGCTTTCGATCTCTTGGCGCAGGCTGGCAATGACCTTTTCGGTCAGTGATACTTTGCGCGGGGCGGCCGGCACACGTGGCTTGTTCATTTTGCGTATCCGATAATTCCGGTGTAAAACAACCGGATATAAAAATGGCAGGTTGGCGTTAATCTTTGTTTGCGCCATTGCAGTTACCATCTTCAATTAATCGAACGATAGTGGTTCTGTAAAGTCATCATATGATTTTGGTTGGATTTGAGGCACACAGGAATGGCCAAAAAAGGCGAACCTGAATACCGTTGGAACAGTGGTCCTTTTCAGATCGGAATTGTCCCAGAAGGTGGGGCAATATCGCGGATTGACTGGATCCGTCCGGATGGCAAAGGGATTATCAATTTGTTGCGTCCGGTAACCCCGGAGGCGATTGCATCGGGCAATCCGTCAAATTTGGGTTGTTTCCCGATGGTGCCGTTTGCCAACCGACTGGCCTTTGCCGAGTTCGAGTTTGATGGCCGCATCGTCAAGGTTCCGGCCAACCGCCCGCCAAGCCCGCATGCCATTCACGGCTTTGGCCGATCCTCGGAATGGCAGATCGAACGTCCGACTGTTGATACGCTGCGCTTCAATCACAAACATGACGATCCGCAAAGTGGCTTTGTCTATGTCGCCTGGCAGGAAATCAAGGTCACCGAGGGGGATGTGACCATCGAAATCGGTGTGCGCCATCTGGGCCGAACACCGATGCCCTATGGTATTGGTCTGCACCCCTGGTTCCCGGGCGGCGAAGACGTTTCGGTCGCCTTTATCGCCTCTGACAGTTTCGCAACCGACGAGGATATGCTGCCGACCGCGCGCACGGTGATTGATCTGGGACGCGATTTTTCCGATGGTCGCATGATCCGCCATAACCTGGCGCTTGATGCCCATTATGCCGGTTGGCACCTTGAAGCCGATATGGTCTGGCAGGATGCCGGTTACAGTGTGAAGATGCTGGCAAGCGACAGCCTTTCAAACGTGCAATTCTATATCCCCGAAGACGGCAAGACATTCTGTGTCGAGCCGGTCTCCCACGTTCCAAACGTTCATAACCGTCCGGAATTCAAGGAACTCGGCGATCTTGTCGTGCTTGATAACAACCAGACGCTGACCGGGACCATGACGCTGATTCCGACCTTGCTTGAGACACCCGATAACGGCTTGGTCGACGAGGACGAGGTTTTCGGCAAACCGGGCAACCGCGACTATTCGCTGGTGGATTGATCCGAAACGACGGGCAGATCGGCAAAGGCTTTACCGACCAGAAGTTTATCGATAAAAACTTACAAGTAAGTTTTACAAGATAACAAGTCCGGGGGACGGATGTCGGAATTGCTTTTAAGGGTTCAGAAGCGCGAAAAGCTTGCCGATCAGCTTTATGGTCAGATCCTTGAACAGATCATCTCGGGCAACCTTGCCGAAGGTGCCAAGCTGCCCTCGGAAAATGAAATCTGTGCGTCCTTTGGCGTGTCGCGCCCGGTTGTGCGCGAAGCGTTGCGCAAACTGCAATCCGATGGACTGGTCTATGCCCGCCAAGGGGTCGGGTCGTTTGTTAAAAAGCGCCCGCCACAAGGCCTGATCGAGTTTGGCGGTGTGAGTGATGTCGCCGGGCTTCTACGTTGCTTTGAGGCACGTTCCGCGATTGAGGGCACAACGGCCCGCATGGCTGCCGAACGCGCCAGCCCCCGCCATCATCGCGAAATTGAAAATGCGCTTAAACTGCTCGAAGACGGGGTATCGGCCGGTGATATTGCCGACAAGGCCGATCTGGCCTTTCACATGGCGATTGCCCGTGCCAGCGGCAACGAGATTTTCGTGACCATCCTTAATTCCCTGCATGAAGTGATGTCGAAATCCATGCGTGTGGCGCTGAATATCACGCGTGGTGGCTCGGCCGAACGTGCGCAAAAGGTGCTTTCCGAACACCGTCAGATCTATGATGCGATCCTTGGTCATGATGGCAATAGTGCCGAATTGATGATGCGCTATCACCTGCATCAGGCCCGCCAACGCGTCACCGATCACGCCCGCGACAAGTAATCAGATGTGCTGCCCGGCCTGACGGATACGCGCAGGAGCGGGCACAAATCCTGTTGACGAACAGGGCCCCGGACTGGCAAACCAGACACAACAAAAATTAATCATATGAATTTGGGAGTGTGCGATGACCGGTGGTGTAATGTATCAGCCGGAAATTCTCAGTGATGAGACTTTCACTTTGGCGGAATGCCCCAATTGGGATGCGGCCAACAATCGGCTTTACTGGACAGACATCCTTAATTGCAAACTGCACGCGCTTGATGTTGCCACGGGCCTTCGCAAAACATGGACCTTTGACAGCGAGCTTGGCTGTTTCGGGCTGACCGATCAGGGCCGCATTATCGTGGCCCTGCGTAAGGACATTCTTTTCCTTGATCCAAAAACCGATGCGCGTGCGCCGCTGTGTCGCATTGAAGACGGGATCAACAGCCGCACCAATGATGGCAAGATCGGCCCGGATGGCGCGTTCTGGGTCGGCACCATGGATGACAATCCTGAAAAGATGCCAATTGCCTCGCTCTATCGCATTACGACCGATGGCAAGATTGAGGAAAAGGCAACCGGTTTCAAGATTTCCAACGGTATTGCCTGGTCCGGTGACGGATCGAAAATGTATCACTCGGACTCGCGCGGGCCGTGGGTCAATCGCTGGGATTTCGATGTTGCCACCGGCAATATTTCCAACTGCACGCGTTATCTTGATCTCGATGATCGGCTTGGCCGTCCCGATGGCGGCGCTGTGGATGCCGAAGGATGCTATTGGTCGGCGGGTGTGTCGGCAGGCAACCTTAACCGCTTTGCCCCGGACGGGACGCTTTTGAAATCAATCCCGATGCCAATGCCCAATCCGACCATGCCGTGCTTTGGCGGGCCGGACATGAAGACGCTGTATGTCACCAGCCATCAGGAAGGCTATAGCCCTGAAAAACGCGCTGAGTTCCCGCATGCCGGGAAGCTGGTCAAGCTGCGCGTTGAAGTGCCCGGTGTGCCGGTGACCAAGTTCCGCGAAAATAGCGAGCGACGCGCGCAACCCCGCTAAACCAAAAAGGCCATGCTGGGAAATCTGCATGGCCTTTTTCTTTGGGGTCGGTTTGATCAGACCTTTTTGATTTCAGCCGTCACAGTACCAAGCCCCTCAAAGATCGCCTCGATCTTGCCATGCGGTGTAATGGTCGGAAGGGCGCAGGCGCCGGTGGTGATCACATCACCTGCCTTAAGGCTTTTGCCACGCTTGGCAAGGAACCCGACCAGATATTCCAGCCCGCCAAAGATCTCTGGCCAGGCGTCTGGATCATCATTGCTGGCAAGGACTTCACCGTCACTTTTGGTGGTGACTTTGCCGCCGATAAAGCCAAGATCGCGCCAACCGTCAATTTCAGCCCCCAGGATGAAGTGACTGGTTGAATTCAGGTCCGCCAAAGTCTGGATCGGACCTTGCTTTTCGTGATAGCGGCGGTCGGCAATCTCGATTGCCAGATGCATGCTTCTGATATGATCAAGGATATCGCTCGATGTCGCATCCGGGGCAGGGGTGCTGTCCATGACAACCGCGATTTCCGCCTCGATATTGGGGAAATGGATGTCCTTGGTAGTCAGTGTCGCGCCATCGCCAAGAATACGGCCCGCAAGCAACGGCCCCACCAGAGGGCCATCCGCACCGATCTTTTCCTGTGCTGCACGGGTCGCAACTGCAAGCTTCCAGCCTGCCTGCGCAATGCCGACTTCGGCAAGGGTGGCGTCCTGAATGGCATAGGCCTCCTCAAAGGTTTTGGGCGCAATGTCAGCAGGCAGGGGATCAATCAGGGTGTGGGTGGTGAAGGCATCGGCAAGGATGCGGCTGGCGGCAGTGATATCAGTCATTCCCGGTCTTCTTGTTTGTGGCAATTGATTTGGTAGCCAGAGCCTAGCGGGCTTTGTTGCCAAAGTCATCATACCAATTGCCGCGATTCGGTGAAATCAACCAGATCTTCCTGATTCATTCCAAAGTCGTACATTGTCGGAATGATCAAGAAACCCATGTTTTCTGCGGTTTATGGCGATTTCAAAAAGTCTGAGTATTATGTTTGACAAAGTGATATGATGAATTTATAGAATCGTCATAGTTATTTGACGTATTCAGACATTAGGGACGCTTGATGCACTATCTAGAGATGAAAAAGGCGATTGGCGCCGGGTTGCTTTCTTTTCCGGTGACGCCTTTTGATGCCGAAGGCGCGCTTGATCTTGTGACCTATCGCACGCATGTCGGCTGGCTGTCGCAATATCCGGCAACCGCCCTGTTTGCCGCCGGTGGCACCGGGGAATTCTTTTCCCTGACCCCGGCCGAGGTGGTCGAAACCGTGCGTGCGGCCAAGGAAGTTGCGGGCGATACCCCGATCATCGCCGGGTGTGGATATGGCACGGCCATGGCGGTTGAACTTGCCAAGGCCTGCGAGGACGCCGGTGCGGATGGTCTTTTGCTGTTGCCGCAATATCTGGTCGGTGCCGAACAGGAAGGCCTGTTTGCCCGCGTGAAGGCGGTGTGTGATGCGGTTGATATCGGGGTGATTGTCTATAACCGCGACAATTCGATCATTACGGCCGAAACACTCGCCAAGCTGTGTGATGTCTGCCCGAACCTGGTCGGGTTCAAGGACGGCCATGGCAATATCGAAATGGTCACCAAGGTTTGCACCGTGATCGGGGATCGCCTGTCCTATATCGGCGGCATGCCGACAGCCGAGGTTTTTGCCAAGGCATACAAGGCAGCTGGTGTGACGACCTATTCATCGGCGATCTTCAACTTCCTGCCGCAACAGGCGCTTGATTTCTATGACGCGCTCGGCCGCGATGATGACGCCGCAATGAGCCGCGCCCTGACCGAATTTTTCTATCCGTACCTTGATATCCGCAATCGCGGAAAGGGCTACGCCGTTTCCATCGTCAAGGCGGGCATGCGCGTGATCGGGCGCGATACCGGCCCGGTGCGCAGTCCGCTGACCGACTTGACCGATGCGGAACATGACATGCTGGCCGATGTGATCCGCAAGGCCTATGGCGACGGGGCCCTTCGCGCTGCCTGACGGCGGGTCGCCAACGCGACATATGACTTGTTATTTCCCGGCAGGTTCGCCTGCCGGGGAGGCAGAATGGGACGCTAAAGCTGCAATCGGTGATCGGGAATTTGATGCCGTTCGCAACTTAGTTGTTAACAAATCTTACAGTTATGTTTACAAGTGCTGAATTGTAGGATTAAATGATAAGAACAAGACCCAAAAGGGCAAAATGCTTCAATGAAATAGACAACAGATTGTCTGGGAGGACCTGAAATGAACAAGTTTATCAAAACCACAACGCTAACGATTGCAGCGGCTGCCGTATCGGTGGCGCTGGCATCCGGTGCGCAGGCCAAGGAATGGCGCGGCTGGAACATTCATCCGCCGGAATACCCGGTTTCGACCGGCATGGAAGAATTCGCCAAGCTGATCAATGAAAAGTCCGGTGGCGATCTGGAAGCCAAGGTTTACCACGGCGGCGTTCTGGGCGATCAGCCTGATGCGATCCAGCAGGTTCGTCTGGGTGGCCTCGACTGGGCTGTTTTCAACCTTGGCCCGCTGGGTGAAGTCGCCCCCGAAGCCAACGTTGTCTCACTGCCTTTCATCTTCAAAAGTGTCGATGCCATGCATGACGTCATGGATGGCCCGGCTGGTCAGCAGATCGCCGATGGCCTGATTGAAGCTGGCTTGCAGCCGCTCGGTTGGTATGACTCTGGTGCGCGTTCGTTCTACAACTCCAAGCGTCCGATCAATACCCCGGCGGACCTTGACGGTTTGAAATTCCGCGTCATGAGCAACGATCTTTATGTTCAGATGGTTGATGCGCTTGGCGGTAACGCGACACCGATGGCCTATAGCTCGGTCTATCAGTCGCTGAAAACCGGCGTGATTGACGGTGCGGAAAACAACTATCCGTCTTATGACAGCTCCGGCCATTTTGAGGCGGCGAAATACTATTCCGTCACCCAGCACCTGATCCTTCCGGAATGCCTGTGCATGAACAAGGCGCTTTATGACAGCCTGTCGGACGAGGAAAAGAAAATCGTCCACGAAGCAGCTGAAGCGTCCGTTACCGTACAGCGTGCCGCATGGGCCGATCGTGCAGAGCAGTCCAAGGAAAAAGTGATTGCCGCAGGCATCGAAGTCAACGAGATCGCCGACAAGCAGGCTTTCCAGGATGCCATGCAGCCGGTCTATGACAACTTCCTGAAAGCCAACCCGGATCTTGCCGATCTGGTCAAGGCGATCCAGGACGCGCAGAAATAAGGCCTTAAATATCTGAAGGGCGGCGATAATATCGTCGCCCTTCTTTTTGGCTGCGCTTAGTATATTCGTCGTATATCTGTTTCTGGTAGCGCGTAGATGTTTTCTCGTTTTGTTAATGTGATTGATCGCTTGGGCGGTGGGATTGCCGGGGTGCTGAACCTGATTGGTGGTTTGGCCCTTGTCGCACTGATCCCGAGTTTCGCCTGGCTGGTGTTCGGGCGTTATGTCCTCAATGAAACACCGACCTGGGTCGAACAGGTTTCGCTTATTCTGATTGTGCTGATTACCTTTCCGGTCGCAGCTGCTGGCATCCGCGACAACAGCCACCTTTCCGTTTCCTTTTTCCGCGATGCATTGCCGCCGAAAATGGCCGCCATTGTTGCGGCCATTGGGTATGGCGCGTCGGCGTGGTTTGGCTATTGGATGCTGATCGGGGCGATGGATCTGGTTGCGTTTAACTGGGCCAAGACCATGCCGATCATTCATATTTCAGATGGCTTGCGGTCCGTGCCGATGGCGGTATGCGGGGCCGGGATCATGTTTTACAGCGTGGTTCATATCCTCAAGATCGCGGCGCGGTGGAAAACCATTTCCCGGGCCCGCATTTACCATGATGATCTTTTGAATGAGGACGTGAAATAACATGGGCATGACCATTCTTCTGGGCGTGTTTGCCATTGGTATTCTGATTGGCATGCCCGTTGCCATCGCACTTGGCATTGCCGCCCTTGGTGCGTTCTTTGTCGAAGGCCTTCCGACCCTGATTGCGTTTCAGCGTATCGGATCGGGGATCTCGGCCTTTTCGCTTCTGGCCATTCCGTTCTTTATTTTTGCCGGTGAATTGATGCTTCACGGCGGGATCGCGACCCGATTGGTACAATTTGCGACCGCCCTTGTCGGCAGTCGCCGCGGCGGCCTTGGCATTGTGAACGTGTTTTCATCGATGCTGTTTGGCGGCATTTCCGGTTCCGCCGTGGCCGATACATCGGCGCTTGGCTCGATCCTGATCCCGGTGATGAAAAAGGAAGGTTACCGCGCGGACTATGCGGTCAACGTCACCGTGACCTCATCAATTGCCGGGATCATGATCCCGCCCAGTCACAACATGATCCTCTATGCGGTGGCGGCCGGTGGCGGCATTTCGATCTCCAAACTGTTCATGGCCGGTGTGGTCCCGGGCATTATCATGTGCCTGCTGTTGGGGCTTGCGACCTGGCTGGTTGCGATCAAGCACGGCTATCCGGCGGAACCGTTCCCGGGTTGGGCAGTGGTTTGGCGCACGGCGGTCCGCGCAGTTCCGGGCTTCTTTACCGCTGTCATTATTGTCGGGGGTGTCTTGAGCGGTGTGTTCACCGTAACCGAATCAGGGGCGATCGGTGTGGCCTATGCCCTGATCATTACCGGGTTGGTTTATCGTGAGCTGAGCTGGGCCGGTTTTATTGCTGCGGTCAAACAATCGGCCAAGACGACCGCACTTGTGATGCTGCTGGTTGGTTGCGCGTCCGCCTATGGTTACATGCTGGCGTTCTATCAGGTGCCCGATGCCCTTGCTGATGCGATCACTGGCATTACCGATAATCCGATCATGGTGTTGTTGCTGATCAATGTCATGTTGTTGGTTGCCGGGATGATCATGGATATGGCGGCGCTCATCCTGATTTGCACGCCGATCTTCCTGCCGCTTGCCATGCAGTTTGGAATGGACCCGATCCAGTTCGGCATGGTTTTGATGATGAATTTGGGCCTTGGCCTGTGTACACCGCCTGTGGGATCGTGCCTGTTTGTTGGCTGCGCGATTGGCGGGGTGAAAATCGAAAAGGCCGTTCAGACGATCTGGCCGTTTTATCTGGCGATCCTGACAGCCCTTTTGCTGACAACCTATATTCCTGCGATTTCATTGACGCTTCCGAACCTTGTGTTTGGCAGTTAATCGCGGGCAAAGAGTGATACCAAAGAGGATAATTATGAAACGTTTGCTGATCACCGGTGCCGGTGGAAACCTTGGCAAGATCTGCCGCGAAGGGCTTAAGGGCTATGCCGATGTCATTCGCCTGTCTGACATTTCCCCAATGGACCCGGCTGGCCCAAACGAAGAAGTCGTGCAATGCGATCTGTCGGATCGTGCGGCCGTGATCGAGCTGACCAAGGATGTCGATGGCATCATTCATCTTGGCGGCATTTCAATCGAGGCCGCCTTTGATGACCTGCTTCAGGCCAATCTTGCGGGCACCTATAACCTTTATGAAGGCGCGCGTCAGAACGGCGTCAAGCGCATCATGTTTGCCAGCTCCAACCATGCGATTGGTTTTCACAAACGCACGACCAAGCTTGATGACACATCCGCACAGCGCCCCGATAGCCTTTATGGCGTGACGAAATGTTACGGCGAGGCGATGGCGAGCTACTATTTCGACAAGTTCGATGTTGAAACCGTCTCGGTGCGCATTGGGTCCTGTTTTGAAAATCCAAAGGATCGCCGGATGCTGTCCACCTGGATGAGCCCGCGTGATTTTATCTCGTTGATGAAGGCGATCTTTAACGCCCCGATGACCGGCAATCTCGTGATGTACGGGGTGTCGGACAACAAATCGAAATGGTGGAGCAATGATCACGCGGACTTCCTTGGCTGGAAACCGCAAGACAGCTCCGAACAGTTCCGTGCCGAGATCGAGGCTGCTTTCCCGCCCGAAGATCGCAAAGACCCGGCTGTGATTTATCAGGGCGGTGGTTTTGCCGCCAAGGGCCATTTTGAAGACTGATACAGGATCGTCTTTCGATCTTAGATCCGCCTAAAATCAATGGCCCGAACGATTTTCGTTCGGGCCATTGTTGCAACAGGTAGGCACGTCAAAAAGTTTGTCGGATTTGGTCCGTTAGCCTTGCAGCAACCGCAGCAGGTTTTGCGGCATCTGGTTGGCTTGGGCCAGCATGGCAACACCGGACTGAACCAGAATCTGTTTGGATGTAAAGGCCGTCATTTCGGCGGCAACATCCAGATCAAGCAGGGTGGAACGCGCCGATTCCGTATTTTCCTGCGTCGATGCAAGGTTCTGGGCGGCAAAGTCCAGACGGTTCTGGGAGGTACCGATTGCGGCACGGGCGCGCTGCAAGTCGTCAATCGCACGCGTTACGACTTCGACTGCGTTCTGGGCGCCAGCAGCAGTGTTAATCGCATTAGCACCCAGATCCTCGAGCGTTTCCTGACCGATACCAGATGATCCCAGTACCGCAGAATCAACTGCGCTCAAATTAATCGAAAGACGATCATTGGCGGTGTTGCCGCCACCGACCTGGAACTCAATTGTGTCGGAAAGCTGCTGGCCCGAGTCCTCTTCCATGAAAAAGAGCTGACCGGCGGATGTGTCGACGCCAGTTCCCATGAAATCGGTGTTAACCGAACCAAAGCCGAAATCATTGGAACCTGCGGTACCAGCCCTAACATAATCAACGGTGTCGGAGAAGTTGGTGTTTACCGTAATTGAAAGACCCAGCTCATCAAAATTGAGCACCGTGTTCTCGCCAGCAGCAATGGATCGTGACCCGCCGGTCGCGGCAAAATCGGTGATATCAATTGACTGGGTCCGCTCGATAGAGCCATCAATCGCGGTAAGTACAGTCATGATGACCTGCTCGCCGGAACCTTCGTTAATTCTTATCTCTAAACCGTTATCGTCGACACCATCTGCAGCTGCGTCCTGTGCCCAGTAATTGTTGTCCGTGATCGCGAACCGGTCAAAACCGAAAGCGGGCGTGAGCGCTTCATTGTTGGTGGCAGGTGTGAGATTGATTGCAACATCACCCCCATCGCCAAGCAGCTGAATACCATTGAAGTTGGTCGAGGATGCGATCCGGTCGATCTCGTCACGCAGTTGGACGAATTCGTCATTAAGGAAGCCGCGCTCGGTGTCGGACAGGTTGCCAGACGATGCCTGGACAGCCAGGGTCTTCATGCGAACGAGAACATCATCAATGGTTGCCATACCGCCATCGGCGATCTGGAGCATTGAGTTGGCCTGGCCAACGTTGACGGTTGCGGTTTTGAGAGCCTGTGTGGTTGCATTCAAACGCGCACCGATGGCCATGGAAGCGGCATCGTCACGTGCAGAAACAACACGGGTACCAGAAGACAGTTTCGACAGCGAACGGGTCGCCATCTCGTCAGAAGCAGACAAGTTGCGATGCGCAACATTTGCCGCATAGTTGGATATAATGTTGAGTGCCATTGGATTTCCTACCTGGAAAGTGGCGATGGTTTACTACGTGTAAAGTTCGCAATTAGTGATAAAGCTACAGTAACAACTATAAGTAAAATATCCTCTTGTCGAGCGAAATCTAATTTATACGACAGATAAACAGCATGACCCTATTCTTTAGAGTAGGTTTTGAGCGGTTATTTTCGATGAACAGAGTGCGAAGCAATGCCGCTCTGAGACCGCATGTGGGGTTTCTGTGCCGGGACTCGCATTCTGTCATTGGAATAGGTCCGTCACAGAGTTGGGGCTTAAATCGGCAGTTGTTGTGTAGCGAACGCAGCAAGATCTTCGTATGCGATGCTGGCTTTCAAACCCGGGACTTTCCTACGGGGAATGGTCGAAGAGGTCTATGCTTTTTGAATTGACGCATGGTCAGGATTGCTTATAAGCATAAATGAAAATGATAACTGTTATCATTATCGAATTCTGGATGTGCAGCTATGGCGGTCTGTGACCGTTCCTGGGATACTCTTTATCAGCAATATCATGACCGTTTGTTGCGACAGGTGCAGAAATATCTGCCGGCGCGCGACGAAAGTCAGGATGTGTTGCAGGATCTTTATGTGCAATTGCGCCACCGGAATATCGATCCGGATGAAATCGCCAATCCGCCAGCATTCCTGATGCGCATGGCGACCAATCTGGCGATTGATGCCTTGCGTCGTCACAATCGCAATCCGGTTGAATTCACCGACCCGACCGAGATCAGCGAGATGGATGGCGCCGGCAGCCAGTCCGTCACCCCCGAACAGATCAGTTCAGATCGTCAGCGACTTGAGATCATCCGACGCGCGATTGATGATCTGCCGCCACGCTGTCGCGAGGTATTCTTGCTGTGCAAGCGCGATCATCTGAATACCGTGGAAGTGGCCGAACAACTTGGTATCAGTCGCAATATGGTCGAAAAGCATTTGCGTCAGGCGCTCGGACATTGCAAACAGGTGCTGGCGCGCCATGAAAATTAAACATCCTCTTTTGCACGGCCCGTTCGTCAAACATACAACAGCCCCCTCCGTCAGAAGCCGGGTAACGACACTACCATGACCGAATTCCGCTATCCCGACGACTGCCGAAGCAATGACGATATTGCCGATTACTGGGCTGTGCGCCTTGATGATGTGCAACTAAGTGCCGCTGAAGAAGTTGCCTTTGAACGCTGGCAGGCGGCGGATCCGAAAAACCCTGCCCGCCTGATCCGGGCGCGTCAGACATGGCAGGGCATGGAAATCGCCGCAGCAGAATTTTCAGACGATGAAGACCATTCGAGCGGATCGCGCAAGCCAGATCATGACACTGGCTTTGATAGCGAAGCTGTTCGGCGTGACCTTGAACGATTTGGCGCGCTTGAAGGCGGCAACAGTCGCCTGCCGGGCATGCGATCAGCCAAACGCCGCGCCCGCCCGATGTTGGCGGTTTTCACCATTTTGTTGCTGGTGGGGCTGTGGGGTTATTCCGCGTTTCAACCTGATGCCGATCTGATCGCGGCCAGCAATCCCGATGTTGTCGGTGAAGTTCATGAACTGTCTGACGGATCGCGCATCTGGATGGAGCCGGGCACACGGGTTGCCTTGGCCTATGGCGATCAGTACCGTGATTTGACCGTCCTTGAAGGCGGTGTATTCATCGAAGTCGCCAAGGACAGCACACGACCGCTTCGCATCCATCTTAACAAACTGACGGCAACGGCGGTTGGCACGGCGTTCAGCGCCTCGAAATGGGGTGGCCATGTCCGGGTTGAGGTTTCTGAAGGCACGGTCGATCTTGAAAGCCGCACCGCAAAACTCGCCCGCCTGACTGCCGGTCGGGCATCCTGGCAGGATGCAGGTGGCGACATGCATTACGGTATGGTGGCACTGGATCGGGTTGGCGCGTGGCGCGATGGTCGCTGGGTGGTCAATGACATGCCGATTGACGAACTGTTCGCCCGTCTTTCGCCCTTGATGGAGGGTATCAGCTTCGTGCGCGATCCGCGCTTGGGTGATATTACGGTTTCGGGCAGTTTCGATCTGACCAAACCGGACGGGGCCTATGGTGCCATTCTGGCGGCCTATGGCCTGACGGACCACATTGTTCCGGGCGGTTTCAGAATAATTTCAAAAAAATAGAAAATTTCACCTCCTCATTTCGCGGCGGTGTTCGTCATGAAGGTGATAGTGATTTGCATTATTATTCTCATGCGAAGGGGTTCGAACTTGAATATCGTGACTTTTGGGGAAACCAGAAAATTCGGAATGTCTCGCCTTGTGGGCAGCACAGCCCTGTTTGCCACACTGATGATCACATCGGTCCCACAGGCCATGGCACAAACCGCATCTGATACTGCGCAGCCGGTTGCGGTTGCCGCAGGGGATCTGCGCACCGCCCTTGATCAGGTTGCCGATCAGTTTGGTTTGCAGCTTGTTGTGCAGGGGGATCTTTCGGGCATCGAAAGTGGTGCGCTGACCGCCGACATGTCCGCCGGCGAGGCCCTTCAAAACCTTCTGTCGGGCAGTGGTTACAGGTATGAATTTGTCTCTGAAGACAGCGTCATCATCAAACCAGTCACAACCACCACAAGCGACACACAGAGCAAGGTCACCTTGCCTGAGGTTGTCGTGACTGCCACCCGTTCGCGCAGATCAATTGCCACCATGTCGCCGTCGGTCGTGGTGATCGGCCCTGATCAGATCGAAGCCCAGTCGGCCAAAAGCAGCGACATCACCAATGTTATTCGCAACAATGTGCCGGGCTTCATGTTTGATGATCAAAGCCTGATCTCCAGCACCGAAACCTTCCGTGGTCGTGATGTGCAGGTCCTTGTTGACGGGATCGCTCGCAACACGCCGCTACGCAACAGCAGTCGTATCCTTTCGATGATCGACATCCAGCAAGTCGAAAGCATCGAAGTCATTCCGGGCTCGAACGCGATGAACGGGGATGGCGCGACGGGGGCGACGATCAATATCATCACCAAGACCGGTGAAGTCGGCAAAAACGTCTTTGTCGTTGATGGCCATGTCAAAAGCTACACCGATGATATCGGGGAAAGCTTCTCGCCGTCGTTGACCCTTTCGGGCAGTGGTGGTTTTGGCGCCGTCGATCTGGCGGCCAGCATCACCGGTTCGAAAACCGGCAATGCCTATGACGGTTATGGCAATCAGGTGCCATCAGATGCGATGCTGGGGCAGGGCGGGTTTGATAACGCCGAAGACCTCAATGTTTTCGGCAAGGCCGGTGTCACTCTTGCCGAAGGCCATCGGGTGTTTCTGTCCTCGGAAGTCGTGCGGTTCCGTCAGGATATCGAATACTATGCCGACCTTTCGACCGACCCGGTGTCGGTCAATTATGACAGCCCCTATCTGGCGCAACCGCTTGAAGATGAAAGCCAGTATTTCACCGGCGGTTACGAGTTTGATTTTGGTAAGATCGGTGTTGGTGATCTGAAGCTGTTTTACAATGACAGTTACAAGCAGGCCGCACGTGCTGAATATAACGCGTCGCATAATCCCGGCCTTGTTTCGCTTGCCAGTAACGGTGCGATTGAAGATCCGTTGGGGCAATCGGTTATCGATACCGTCAAGTATGGCGTGAAGCTATCGACCGACACCAACCTTGATGCCGCCTATGAGGGGCTGACCTTGACCTGGGGTGGGGATCTGACCTTTGACGATGTTAAATATGAAACCGTCAGCGGGCGGGATATCGGCGCCCCGATGGAGCAGGAGGGTCACGCCATCTTTGCCCAGCTTTCAGCACCTGTGACAAAGTATGTCGACCTGTCCGGTGGTGTGCGTTACGAGGAATATGATCTGACGGTCAAGGATTTCACCCGTCCGAGCTATATGCGATACAACGGTGGAACTCCGCAGCAGATCCTTGCCGCTGCGGCCTTCACCGGCGGCGAAACGACCTATGACGCCGTGACCTACAATGCCTCGGCCGTGGTGCACTGGACGGATCGCATTGATACGTCACTTAGCTATAGCGAAGGTTTCTCTGTTCCGGATGTTGGCGCCTATACCCGTCGCGCCGGACTGAGTGGCACGTCCATCCCACTTAACTTCAATGACATTGATGTCGAGGCCTCCAAGGTCAAAACCTATGAGGTGGCGGCACGCTATGACGGAACCGATTTCCGCTCTACCGGTGCGATCTATATGAGCACCAATGAGCGCGGTGATAACTATGATTCCTCGAAAAACAAGCTCAGCCAGGAAAAGGAACGCATCATCGGGGCGGAGCTGACCGGCGAATATTACATCTCGGATGATACCTATGTCGGGGCATTGGCGTCCTATGTTGAAGGCCGTTATGACACCAACGAAGACGGTGATCTTGATAGCTGGCTTCCCAACAACCGCATCCCGTCGCCGTTACGCTTTACCGGTTATGTCGACAGCTACGTCTGGGGCGACCTGAACATGCGCTTTGACGGGACCTATACGGCGGGCCGTTACAAGATCGAAGATGCCAAGATCAAGCCAAGCCTTGTTTTCAACCTGTCGGGCAACTATCCGCTGCTGGGCGGCACGGCGTGCTTCGGGATCGAAAACATCCTTGATACCAGCTACGAAAATCCGGCGGCAACCGCACTGCGTGGCTATTCGGTTGCCGGTCATGGCCGCACCGTGACGATGGGGTATCGCCGCGAATTCTGATGACGGCACCTGCATCTGATGGACCCATCCAACGGCCCGGCGGTTTTCCGCCGGGCTCTTGCGCGTAAAGGAAACCAGTATGTTTCGATCAAGCAACCCCGCCCCGGACATCGTCCTGTTTGAAATGATTGATCGGCAAAGTGATGCGGATGGTAAGGCCTATCTTGCCGCACTTGAGGCACTGGCCGCCCGCCGCGATCCGGCCATTCTGATTTTCCGCGTGGCGGGATTTGCCGATCAGGATCACGAAATCCGCAAACAGGCGGCCATCTGGTTCAAGCAAAACCGCGACCGGTTGAACGTCTTTGCCAAGGGCCTGATCCGCGTCGATGAGGGGCACCATCATGGCGATGGCGCGGTTCACCGTCACGATGAAGAGGACCCGCAACAAAGCAACTTTGCCCGAATGCTGCCATTCCCCGTCAAACATGTTGCGACGCTGGATGCCGCATTTGCCCTTGCCCGTGATTGGCCGCCGTCGGACCACTAACGGATCGGGCGAACTGAATACGGATCCGGGGTTGGAATGTGATAAATGTTCATGTTATGTTCTTTTTAAAAGGCATCACATAACAGGATTTAAAAATGATCAAGGGAAGCTGCCTGTGCGGCAAGGTTACGTTCGAAATTTCCGGCGAACCATCATCGCTGAGCTATTGTCACTGCTCGCGCTGCCGCAAGGCGGCGGGCGTTTTTTCCGCTGTGGTGATTGGCAAGGCGGATGATCTTCATATGCTGACCGGTGAAGAGGTGATTGGTCGCTATAAGGGGCCGGACGCAAAGTTTGACCGCTGCTTTTGCAAGGAATGCGGCACATCGCTTGGTGATTTGTCTTCGGGCGACATTTACGTTGTGGCGGCATCCGCCCTTGATGATGATCCGAAAATTCGCCCATCCGTGCATATCCATACAGCGTCGAAGCCCGACTGGTATGACATCAAGGATGATCTGTTGAAGTTTGACGGCGACTACATCCCGCCAAACGGCTAACGCTAACAGACCAGATTTCGACAGGAGTCATGAAATGCCATGACGCCTGTGATCACCGTTTGCGAACCGCAAGGATCAGGAAATAGCTCGTCCCGATCAGGGCGGCGATCAGGCCGGTCGGCAGTTGTGCCGGATAAATCATGTTACGCGCCAGCCATTCGGCCACCATCATGACATTAACCCCGATCAGAACAGCGCCCAGCAAATGACCACCCGAAAGGCGGTATCCCGCAACACGTGCCAGATGCGGTGCCATCAACCCAACGAAGCTGAGCGGCCCGACCAGAAGCGTCGCGCTTGCCGCCAGAATGGCAGCAAGCAGCATCATGGCAAACTGAAAGCCGGAAATCCCAAGACCCAACGATACTGATTGATCCGTGCCAAGCGATGCCAGTTCCAGCGGACGGCGAAGTGCAACCGCCACCACCAGAAGCACACCGGTGACGGCGGCGACAATCATTACCTCGTCCATATTGGTGAAATAGGTGGTGCCTGCCAGCCAGGACATCAGCATTGATGTCTGCGTGCCGCCGCGGGTCAGAACAATGCGGACAATCGCGCCGAGAATGGCCGTCATCGCAAGACCGTTGAGTAACATGTAATGCGGCGCGTGGGTGAATTTGCGACAAAGGGCAAGCAAGACGAAAAGCGATGCAATCCCGCCCGCGGCCCCTATCACCATCAATTCCGCACGTTGTCCGAAACCGAAAATCGCCAGTGCCATGATCATGGCGAGTGCGGTGGCCGAACTGACCCCGGTGATTTCCGGGCTTGCCAGCGGGTTACGCCCGACACGCTGAATAAGCGTGCCCGAAACCGCAAGGGCGGCGCCGCAAATCATCGCGGCAAAGGTGCGCTCTGCACGCCCGATCAGGATATCAAGACTGATATCCTGCCAGCCCAGAACAACAAAACCATTGCCATCCAGCGAGACGAACAATGAAAACACCACACCGATGACAAGGCTGAGAGAAAGCGCAATCGAAAGGGCGGTTTTGGAGACGATCTGTTGATCGCTGTGCTGATCGTCGCTTTGACTGCCGGGCATGATGCGCGCCTTGCGCAACATGAAAATGATGAACGGCGCGCCAAATAGCGCGGTGGCAGCCCCGGTCGGCAAGGGATCGCCGCCAAATTCGTTAAACTGGCGCACCAGAAAATCAATCAAGACAAGGGCAAAGCCGCCGGTGAAAACCGAATAGATCATCAAGTCGCGCGACCGTGACAAACCGGCAATCCGCAGGGCCGCCGGGATGGCAAGCCCGACAAAGCCGATCATGCCGGCTGCCGAAATCACCGATGCCGTGATGAAAACGGCAAGACCAAGGATCAGCAGTCTAAGAACCGTTACCTTCGCGCCCAGAGAACTCGCCGTGTCATCGCCAAGGGCCAGAAGATCAAGCGGGCGCGACAGGACCAGAATGGCAATCATGCCAATCAGCACACGCGGCCAGACAAACTGCGTATCCTCCCAGCCGTTCTGGGCCAGATCACCGGCCCCCCACATGAAGATCGATTGCAGATATTGCTCGTTAAACAGCAGGATAATTTGCGATCCCGACTGCAACAGCAGATTGACGATCATCCCGGCGAGAATGAGCCAAAGTGTTGCGTTACCGCGATTGGCGGCAATCAGATAGACCGCACCGAGCGCAATCAGACCCCCGGCAAGGGCAAAGGCCTCCTGAAACATGGCAAGCGATGCCGGGGCCAGCAGGACAAACAGGGTCAGGGCAAATTCAACGCCCGCCCCGACGCCAAGGGTCGTGGGTGATGCCAACGGATTGCGCAAAACCGTCTGGATTGCAGCCCCGGCCAAGGCCAGACCCGCACCACACAGAAACGCCATCGCAAGGCGCGGCAGGATGCTGTAATGAAAAAGGATCTGGTCAAAATCGGTTTCATCCGGGCTGAACAGGGCCTGTGTTGCCTGTCCACCGGCAAGATACGGCCAGAAATCAATTACCAGCACGGCAAGGGTCAACAGCCCCAGAATGCCTGTCAGGATTGCCGGAATGGACAGCGTCCCGGGAAAGCCGGACCTGCGTGAACCGTGAAGTGCCTCATTGCTCATTGTTGCGGGCCGTTTTCAATGGTCTCGGTCAGGAGTTTGGCAAAACGAAGCCCGGAGGGCACCCCGCCATAGGCCCAGACCACCGGTAATTCATAAACCCGGTTGTTGCGGGTGAAGTCCATCACCTTCCAGATCGGGGAATTCAGAAGTTTATCAAGCACAACGTCGGGCACCGGATTGGTATAGACCAGCGTTTCCCTGGCATAGGGGGCGAGGACCTCCAACCCGCCGCGGCCAAAGCCCCACTTGTTGACCTCCCCGTCATAGGCGACCGGCACGCCCATTGCCGTCATCACCGAACCGGGCAGCGAGATATCGGCAAAGATCCCGACATTGCTTTCATCAAAGAAGAACACAACGTTGATTGTCTGATCGGGCCCGATGGCGGTTTTGATGCGGTCGCCATACTTGATCAGTTCCTGATCAATATCGGCGAGATATGCTTTGGCCTCTTCCTCGCGCCCGGTGGCCTTGGCGATTTTGCCAAACACCTCGCGCGCGGTTTCAAAGGCGGGGCGCTTGCCATCAAACAACTGCAGTTCCAGAACCGGCGCAATTTCGGCCAGTTTTTCATAAGACATTCCGAGATCGGGCACGGAAATGATCAGATCCGGATTTGACGCACGAAGGGCTTCCAGATTGGGCGATGAACGCTGGCCAAGGTCAACGAAGCTGTCTGGAAGATCCGGCTTGGCAACCCAGTCGAGGTAATCTTGCGGGTCGGCAATGGCGACCGGATCAAGGCCAAGGGCAATGACGCTTTCGGTAAAGGCCCAGTTGATGGTCGCCACCCGCGTGGCCGGGGTATCAAGGCGCAAAGTGCCACGTTCATGTTCGATCTCGATCGGGTCGGCGATGGCGGTTGACGCATTTGCACCGATCAGGGCAACACACAGCAAAACCGGACAAACAAGCGCGCGAAGGATGTTCATGCCAGGTGTCCCTTACGAACCGTTTGCGGCGGTGTCGGTACCCGTAACCGCATCGGCCAGCAATTCGGCAAAGCGTGCCGCGGACAATACCCCGCCAAAGGTCCAGCTTGCCGGGATGGCATGGACGTGGTCGTTGCGCGCAAACGGCATGGCCTTCCAGATCGCAGAATTAAACAGGGTTTCGCGCGTGGTCGGTGCAATCGGCTCGACATAGGCGAACTGTACATCACCCATTTTGGCCAGATCGGACACATCGCCATTATGAAATGCCCAGCCATTCACATCCCCGTCCCACGCATTGGCAAATCCCATGCGACCAAGCACGGAGCCAAACAGCGATGTCTTGCCATGAATGCGGAAATGCGACTCATCAAGAATACGAACAACAGCGAATTTCGCATCATCGCCGACGTGATCGCGGATGCGCTTGGCGGCGGCCTCAATCCGGGCGTTGACCGATGCAATCACATCCTCGGCGGCGTCCGGCTTACCAGCCAGTTTGGCGACATTGCGCAACAGGGTCTCGGCCCGGTCAATCGCGGGCTCATCACTGCCGGTATTATAGATCGAATAAACGAGTGTCGGCGCATAGCCAGACAGTTTTTCATGCGCCATGGCGACATCAGTACTGATCAGGATGGCGTCCGGCTTGGCATCGCGAAGGGCTTCAAAGTTCGGCTCCCGGCGGGTGCCAAGGTCGGTGAAGCTTTCGGGCAGTTTGGGTTCCACCACCCATGCACGGTATCCTTCGGCTTCCGGGATCGCCACCGGATCAATGCCCAGCGCGATCAGGCTTTCCGTCAGGGCCCAGTTGGAAACCGCAAAGCGGGTCGGGTGGGTATCAAGGCTGATCTCACCCAACTCATGGGTAAAGGTTTCCCCGGCCATGACGGGCTGGGCCGTGACACATGCGCCAAGCGTTCCGGCGACAAGAACAAGGCGCGCCGCAATGCTGCCAATCCAAGGTTTTGATATCATGACTTCCCTGATCCCTGTTGATGTGGAGACGTGCGCAAGCAGCTAGGCGACATAGCTTATGAAGCGGTCCGGGTTGCTGAGTTTGATGACGTCGATATCGGTCTGGAAAATATCGCGCAGCGTATCGCCATTCATGAAATCGTGCGGCGTGCCCTGCCAGCAGGTGCGCCCGCCGCGCAGTGCCAGAATATGATCGGCAAAACGCCCGACCATGTCGATGTCGTGCAAAACGGCAATGACGGTCAGATTGTTCTGATCCTTAAGGTTGGCGACCAGTTGCAAAATGTCGCGCTGATGACCGACATCAAGGGCCGAGGTCGGCTCATCAAGCAGCAGCACTGGCGCATCCTGGGCCAGCAACATGGCAAGCCAGACCCGCTGGCGCTCCCCGCCCGAAAGGCTTGCGACCAGCCGGTCGGAAAATTCCGTCACCTGGGTTAGTTCCATCGCCCGATCGATCTTGGCGTGGTCTTCGTCACGATACCGCCCAAACGCCCCGCGCCACGGATAGCGGCCAAAGGCCACCAGTTCGCGCACGCTCAAATGCGGCGGCACAACCGGGTTTTGCGGAAGGTAAGCCACTTTGCGGGCGAAATCGCGCGTGCCATGATCGGCAAGGTCCTGTCCGTCCAGTGCGATGGCCCCGGATGCCGGTTTGTTTTTGCGCGCCAGAAGTTTGATCAGCGTACTTTTGCCCGATCCGTTATGGCCGACAATCGCGCTGAACGCCCCGGTCGGAAAGCCGACCGTGATGTCCTCAAGCAGCGTCTTTGGCTTTTTGCCATCACTTTTGAAAGCGACGTCTTTCAGGTCGATCATGGACGGAAACTCATGCGCCGGGAAATGGAAACTGCGCCATCGCCGGATCGCGGCAAGCAGGCGCGCTATAAAGTCTGAGAATGCTTATCAATTACTTTCTCTAAATGCAACCGAGTTGCGATTGCAGTCTGAGAAAAATTAAAGCAGCCCATCCAATCATCATATAAAATTACTTTTCAGCGGGCATCATTCCGGTTAGCAATGAAAGCTTATAATTTTGATCGCATCGGGCGGTTTGCCGCGATAAGAATGGTCATACAATTACAAGGCGCCAAAACAGACGCGCCGTGATCAGGGAGAACCCATGTCTAACGTAAAAACCGTTTTGCCAAATCTGCGATGCACACTGGGGGAAGGCCCGCATTGGGATGCCGAAGATGGCGTTCTGTACTGGGTCGATATCGTCGGAAAGACGGCCTATGCGCTCCGCCCTGATGACGGTGGATCGCGTAGCTGGGTGTTTGATCAGCCGGTTGCTGCCATCGTGCCGCGGCAAAAGGGCGGGCTTCTGGTAGCCCTTGCCGACGGGTTGGCCTTTCTGGATCCCGACAGTGGCAAAACCACCCCGTTTGTCGCCCCCGATGGCGATCATCCGGGCAACCGATCAAATGAAAGCCGGGTCGATCCGATGGGCCGTTTCTGGATCGGGACCATGCAAAACAATATCGGGCCGAATGGCGAAGACCTGCCGGTCACTATTTCGACCGGGACGCTGAACTGTGTCATGGCGGACGGCGAGACATCGCGTTTTGGCGAGAATATCGGCATTTCCAACACGCTGTTATGGTCGGCCGATGGCACAAAGATGTTCTTTGGCGATACCATCACCAATACGCTCAATGTCTATGACTTTGACATGAAAACTGGCGTGCCATCCAATCCCAAGGTGTTCTTTGGCCCGCAGGATCGCGGCAATATGGATGGCTCGGCGATGGATGCCGATGGATATATCTGGAATGCGCGTTGGGGCGGGGGATGTCTGATCCGGTTTGCGCCGGATGGCAGTGTTGATCGTATCATCGAACTGCCGGTGACCCAGCCGACCAGTTGCGTGTTTGGTGGCCCGGACCTCAAGACACTTTACATCACTTCGGCCGCGGTCGGGTTGGAAGACAATGGAAATCCACTTGAAGGCGCGCTGTTGTCGATCCGCACCGAGGTTGCCGGCCAATTGTGCCATCCGTTTGCCGGCTAGGCTTTTTTCGTCAGGATTGCATCGCCTTACACACAAATCGCGCCAAACAGCCCCTTGGGTGCCCTAATTCGGGCAACTGGCGCGATTTGCCCATTTTTGGCCTTGGTTTTCAGTATGTTTGGCGTCACCATTATGTGGTGGCAGAATACATCACCAAAAATACGAGCAAGCCGGGGTTAAAATGAAACCTGTTACCGCCGCAACCATGTGGGCAAGGGCGCTTATTGCCTTTGGCGTGGTCGCAATATTGTCGGGCTGTGCCGCCCTGCAATCACCAAGCAACAGCGTCACCGGATCGGTCAGTTACCGTGAACGGATCGCACTTTCGCCGGACAATACCTTCCTTGTCGTGCGGTTGCTTGATGTCTCGCGTGCTGACGCGCCATCGGTGGAAATCGCATCGCTGCGCCAGCCGGTGGCAAATCCGCCGATGGTTTTCATCCTGCCCTATGATCTTGATGATATCGAACCCAAGCACAGCTATGCGGTGGAAGCCAAAATCGTCAATGCCAATGGCGATCTTCTGTTTCGCAATGATCAAAGCTACCCGGTCCTGACCCGTGGTGCGCCAAGCGACGTTGATATCGTCGTTCGCCAGGTGCCGCGCGTTCAGGGTGACGGTGCGCGCAACGGCGATGGATCGGATGTCCCTGACGACATCGCCGCGATCGAGGCCAAACTGGCCGACATGCGTGTCATTCCCGGCCAGTATTCCGCATCGGACCACACCGTGACCTATAAGGCCTATGTCACGACGGATGGCGAACCGCTTCTTGTTGATGAGCATCGCGATCTTGGTGATTACGGATCAAGCGACGTCAAACTCTATTACCGCAATGGTCAATTGCTGCGCTTTGCCGAGGACGCCAAACGGGTCAATTACGGCGGGGAGCAAAGCGACGCACCGCTGCATTACACCCTGACACTTGATTTCGCCCAGGGGCGCTTTTCCAGTGGTACCAAAACCGTCAACGGCACATCCAGCCAGCCCGATGAACATGAAATCAGCGGGGCATTATCGCAAAGCAAGGTGGCGCTCAGCCGGATCGAGGCGATGTTAAGCCAGCTTAACAGCACCCCGGATCCGATGACCGGCCCGGAACTGTTTATCTGCAATGATCAAAGCCGCTTTGCCGTAACATTTGATCATGACGCGGAGCGCGCCATTGTCGAAATGCGCGGACGCGAACCGATCAGTCTGGCACAGATGCCGACCGGTTCGGGATATGGTTATGGCAACGACATGTACGAATTGCGGGGCAAGGGGGCTGATGCAATCTGGACAACGCCGTCGGGCGATTTCCATTGTGCGGTTTCATCCATGCCGGTCGAGGCCGCAAGCCTTGCCCTTGCACCGGGTGATTTCCCGGTGGTCTCGGTTGCTGAGCTTAAAAGACAGGGCGATGGCATCTGGACGCGCTATTTCGATGACATGATGCCTGCCATCACCGCCTGCCTTGCCAAAAACCCCGGTGATCTGGTGTCGGTGCTGAAAGCCTGGCCGATGGATCATGGCATGGTCGGTGTCCGCACCATCAATGGCAATGGCGGGCGTTATGATTGTCTTGTGACGTCTGATGGCATGGGCACCGCCCATACCGAACAGGTCGAAACCACGACCAACATTCTGCCCGGCGAAGACATTGTGCGCTACACCCCGGCCAATAGCGCCTATCCCGGCGGCGAATGCTTTGCCCATGAACGCCTTGAACAGAATGGCGTGTTTATCGGCTGGTTGTCGGAAAAGACCTGCTGATCTGATCGACAAAGGTCGGATAACAAAAATCCCGGCCGGGGAAACCCGGGCCGGGATTTTTTTGTCGTATCGCTTTGATGTCTTAGTGGACCATGGCCCCGGTCGCACGCAGCATACCGGTTGAACCACTTAAGCCATCGCCGTTGCCAAGATGGACCGCCTGGAACCGGTGACGGTCAAAATGGCCGGGCATCAAAAGCCCGCTTGCGGGGGCCGCATGGAAGCCAAAGCGTGCGTAGTAGTCCGGATCCCCCACCAGAAGAACCGAACGGTGACCGCTAGCCTGTGCCGCATTAAGGGCGGCATAAACCAGACCGGCACCCACGCCGGACCCGCTATAGATCTTGTCGACGGCAAGCGGGCCGAGCAGCAATGCATCCCCTGCATCGCCAGCATTGACATTCCACAACCGGACGGTGCCGATCATTTGTTTGCCGTCGTGGGCGACAAACGCAAGACCGTCCGCCGGAAGCCGATTACGGCGCAGGATTTCAGACGATTTCTGAAACCGCGCCTGACCCATTACGCGATCAAGCAGCTTTTCGCGTTCAATGTGCGAATATGCGCCTTCGCGATCAATTGTGATCATTGGCCTATCTTTCCCGAATGGGGTCAGATGATATAGGCGGCAAGCGGCGAGAAGCCGTTGAACGCCACAGATGCATAAGTGGTGGTATAGGCACCGGTTGCTTCGATCAGAACCTCGTCACCGATGGTCAAAGAGACCGGCAGGTCATACGGGGTCTTTTCATACAGCACGTCAGCCGAATCACAGGTCGGGCCAGCCAGAACGCACGGGGCAACTTCGCCGCCATCATGGATCGTGGTGATCGGATAGCGGATCGCTTCGTCCATGGTTTCGGCAAGGCCACCGAATTTACCGATATCAAGGTAAACCCAGCGCACCGGATCATCGGCATGCTTGCGCGAAATCAGAACAACCTCGGCTTTGATCACGCCGGCATCACCCACCATGCCACGGCCCGGTTCGATAATGGTTTCGGGCATGTGGTTGCCAAAGTGGTTGTGAAGCGCATCAACAATTGCCGCACCGTATGCTTCGGTTGCCGGAATGTCGCGCAGGTAACGGGTCGGGAAGCCCCCACCCATATTGACCATGCGAAGGTGAATGCCTTTTTCCGCCAGGGTACGGAAGATCGAGGATGCTTCGGAAAGCGCAGTGTCCCAGGCGTCAAGGTTGCACTGCTGCGACCCGACGTGGAAGGACACGCCATAGGCATCCAGACCCATGTGATGGGCATGCTGAAGAACTTCGAGCGCCATGGAAGGTGCGCAACCGAATTTGCGCGACAGCGGCCATTCTGCGCCAACGCCGTCGGTCAGAATGCGGCAGAAAACCTGCGCACCCGGTGCGACACGGGCAATTTTTTCGACTTCTTCGACGCAATCAACAGCATAGAGGCGCACACCGAGTTCAAAAGCGCGCGCAATGTCGCGTTCTTTTTTGATGGTGTTACCAAACGAAATGCGGTCCGGGCTTGCACCTGCGGCCATCGCCATTTCGATTTCCGGGACGGATGCAGTGTCAAAGTTGCTGCCAAGATCGGCAAGCAGGCTCAGAACTTCCGGTGCCGGGTTTGCTTTGACGGCATAGAAAATGCGCGAGCTCGGCAGGGCACGGGTAAAGGTCTCGTAGTTGCGCTGAACAACGTCGAGGTCAACAACAAGGCAAGGGCCTTCCGGGCGGTTCTGTGCGAGAAAATCAATAATACGCTGAGTTGCCATTGGGGCGTTCTCCCATTCCACGATATGGCAGCGTGCATGTACCTGATGCGTGTGCGCGGTGGAGGCGCAATGACGCGGACTACTTGCGTGCTGTTTAGCCCCGGGGCCAACCGGAACTGCGAAGTTAAGTCTGCCTCGCTATGGAATGGGGAGTTCCCGTTCCGCACGTGGGCAATGATGGTGTGCCTCTTTAGTGTCGGTGGATTTGGACGCCACCTGAGACCAAAAAAGCCCTACACCGTCGTTGCTTTAAGTAAGTCCTACGGGTTCCAGTAAGCAGGACCACCACAGGCACGTGCGACTTTGGGCAAGTCCGCATGTACGCCCGTTGCTTTTTCCGCGCAAGTGAAATTTTCACCCGTTTTGTCATGAAACAATCGCAGGATCGTCGAAGAACTGATGTCGCAACGCACAAAATGGCTCAAATGGCCGCGTTCGGGGTTTGCAAGAAATTCAGTTGGCGCATTTCGGTATGGGGCATTGCAATTTGCGCATAACCCGAACGTGAATATCATGCCGATTGACCGTTTCCCGGCGGCGCTGTAGCCATTATTCGAAACCCGGCAGTCGCCGTGGTCATGGGGGCATTTTATGAATTGGCTGATCGCCGTTGTTTTTGTTCTGGTCTATATCGGCATGGCGCTGGGGCGTTGGCCGTGGCTTGCGATCAACCGCACCGGCATTGCCGTTTTTGGCGCGGTGACCTTGCTGATCAGTGGGGCGGTTGACCGCGATGGCGCACTGGCGTCGATTGATTTTGCCACCCTTGCGGTGTTGCTGACATTGATGGTGCTGTCGTCACAATATGCGGCAAGCGGCTTTTTTGATTGGATCGGACATCGGATCACCGCGCTCAAATGCGGGCCGGGCGGGTTGCTGGCCGGTGTGATTGTGATGTGCGGGGTGCTATCGGCCTTTTTGACCAATGATGTTGTCGTCTGGGCAGTGACGCCGGTTTTGATTACCGGGGTGATTGCGCGCGGGCTTGATCCCAAACCCTATGTGATTGCGGTGGCGTGTGCTGCCAATGCCGGATCGGCAGCCACCCTGATTGGCAATCCGCAAAATCTGATGATTGCCGAGTTTGGCAATCTTGATTTTATCGGCTTTGTTCTGGCCTGTGCTGTGCCTGCACTCCTGGCACTTGGCGTGGTCTATGTCGTGATTTTGCGAAGCCCGATGATGCGCAGGCAAACATATTCTGCCGGGACGGGCGCAAACGCAAATGCGCGATCAATCGATCAACCGGTTCGTCCGCTTGATAAAACCATCCTGACCAAGGCGGTTTTGGCGACCATCGCCGTGATCGCGATTTTTGTCTTTGTCGAAGACCGTGCGCTTTGGTCGCTTCTGGTGGTGGGGGCCTTGCTGCTCAGCCGTCGCCTGTCGACCGATCAGGTTCTGGGGCGGGTTGACTGGCATTTGCTGGCGCTGTTTTGCGGGTTGTTTATCGTCACTGGCGCGATGGCGCAAAATGACGTGATCGCCAGCCTGTTTCGCGATGTTCTGATCACGTTGCAAATCCATCATCCGGGTGTTCTGGCCGGTGTGTCGCTGGCCGGGTCCAATACGATTGGCAATGTGCCGCTGGTGATGATGTTGCTCTCACTCGGTCCGGAATGGAGCACGGAAATGTTGCATGCGCTGGCGATTTTTTCGACATTGTCGGGCAACTTCCTGATTGTTGGCTCGGTTGCCAATATCATTGCCGTTGAGCAGGCCGCAAAGGCCGGAACGGTGATTTCATTTATCGATTATGCGCGCCTTGGCGTGCCCGTTACATTGATCAGTCTGGCGTTGTCGCTGGGGTGGGTCATCCTGATTTCATAGGAAACATCATGTCCAATATCAAAATTACCGCCGGTCCCTTCACCTTTGACGCGGTGCTCGAAATCGAAAAGGCGCCGCATACCTGCAAGGCGTTCCTTGATCGCATGCCGTTTGAAAGCAAGGCGGTCCATGTCCGCTGGAGCGGCGAGGGGGTGTGGATGCCACTCGGCGATTATCAGTTCGGTGTTGATTATGAAAACCACACCAGCTTCCCGGCACCGGGACAGATCATCCTCTATCCCGGGGGCATCAGTGAAACCGAAATCCTGCTGGCCTATGGCGGGGTGCATTTCGCCTCCAAGGTCGGCCAGCTTGCCGGCAACCATTTCATCACGGTCACCAGCAATCTCGAAGACCTAGAAAAGCTTGGCAAGATGACGCTTTGGGAAGGTGCGCAGTCGATCCGGTTTGAACTGGCGTAATCACCGCAACTGTGATCGGGCACACTTTCAAGTGTGTCCGGATTGGCCTAGAAGGCGAACCACCATCCAATAAGTGCAGGCGGACGTGCCGTGTTTGAGACGATTAATCTGTGGATTCAGGATCATCAGGATCTGGTCTATATCCTGATCTTCACCTATTGCGTCAGCAAATCCAGCATCCTGCCGGTATTTGCCGGCATGCTGGTGGCGGCCGAAAGCCTGATGATTGTGCCGGCGGTTACATCAATGATCGCTGGCGGCCTTGTTGGCGATGTGCTGCGCTTTGGCCTTGCGCGAAAATACGGCGATGCGATTGTCCGCAAGCTGCCCAAATCCCTGTCAGACTGGATGGGCAAGACCCTGCGATTGTTTGAGCATTATGGTGTCGCCTATATCCTGCTCTGTCGCTATCCGCATGGGGTGCGATCGTTTGGGGTGTTCCCGGTCGGCATGAGCTCGATGTCGTTCATCCGTTTCCTGCCACTTAGTATCGCATCGGTGCTGCTTTGGGTCGGGCTTTACTATGGGCTTGGCCATAGCCTGGGGGCGGGGATGTCCGAACTGGTTGAACAAAATCTTGCGATGCTCAGCCCGATCTTGCTGATTGTGTTTCTTGTGCTGGGCTGGTTTGCGCTTCGCCGGATTGATCGGCTTGAGGAGCAGGCCGAACGTGCTATCAAGTAATCCAATAAAAAACGGCAGCATCGAAATCGAATGCTGCCATTTTATTATTACACTTGTCATTCCGGGCGGAGCAAAGCGCAGACCCGGAATCTGTGGCCGATGGATCGCATCATGGATTCCCGCCTTCGCGGGAATGACGATTTCACGGAAACCGGTTACTCCGCGGCAATCGTCTTGCCGTCTTTTTCCAGCATTTCGCCCTGTTTGCGTTTGGCAAGAATTTCGCGCGCCTTGGCGTAGCTTTCATCATGCCAGAAGATCAGGCAGCCATTGCAACCCCGGCCACAGCACCCCTTGGTGCCAACGCGCGGGGTGCGGAACGAACGTTCCTTTTGGCGGTCATCAAGGGCGGTCTGGAGCGCTTCGCGTTTCGCGTCATAGCGTTCTTCGTTGCCCTTGCCCATTTCAATCTTGTGGCCTTCCTGATCAAGTTTCAGGCGTTGCCATTCGTCTTCGGACAGGGCCTTTTCCTTGCGCACGATGGTCATCGGCAGGATTTCACGTTTCAGGAATTCCGGGTCTTCCTGTTCAAACAGGCTGAATGGCAGGCGGATGCGCGGATGGGTGTTGGCATGGACCGCTTCGCCGACCTTGCCGGTTTTGGCATCGATGAATTCATACATGCGGATGAAGATCGTCTGGCGCGTACGCGGCGGCACGATTTCGATCACGTCACCGGGCAACATGCGGTTTTTGACCGACATGATAAAGGCGTCGTCTTCGACTTCCTCGATCATTCCGGCAAATTCCCAATCCGACACATTGGTGTTGCTGTCATAGCCGTGCGCATAATTGGTCAGGCGCCCGTCATGGAAGGCCAGCGTATAGCCCCGGTTCGGAATGGTCGCCAGTTCCTTCATATATTCTTCGGCCGACCAATTTTCCGGATCCTTGTACCAGTCATCAATCGCCATGCGGTAGGCGCGCGCAACGAGGCCAGCGTAATACGGGCTTTTGCCGCGCCCTTCGACCTTGAGGCTGTCGACACCGATTTTCAGATAATCTTCAAGCTTCGGCATGATGCACAGATCGCGCGAGTTCAGGATGTAGGATCCACGCTCGTCTTCCTGAATTTCCATCAGCTCGCCCGGACGCATGTCTTCTTCCAGGAAGAAGTCAAACATCTCGAGGTTTTCCTCGGTCAGTTTGAGTTCCTTGACCGTGCCGTCCTTAAGCTTCATGTGGACTTTGTATTTCCAGCGGCAGCTGTTGGCACAGGCCCCTTGGTTCGCACCGCGTTCGGCCATGAAGTTCGACAGCAGGCACCGACCGGAATAGGTCATGCACATCGAGCCATGCACAAAGGCCTCGATCTTGATGTCCTGGCATTTTTCGCGGATTTCCGTCAGTTCCTCATAGGAAACTTCACGCCCCAGAACGACCAGCTTGGCACCGATGCTCTGCCAGAATTTCACGCTTTGCCACGAGCACACGTTTGCCTGTGTCGAGACATGCAAATCAAGTTCCGGCGCATGTTCGCGGACAAACATGAATACACCCGGATCGGCCACGATCAGGCCATCCGGGCGGACCTTGCGCACGGTATCGACATATTCCGGCAGCTTGTCGATGTCCTTGTTATGCGAAAACAGGTTCAGTGTGAGGTAAACGCGCACACCATGGCTGTGGGCAAAGTCGATGCCCTCCACTACGTCATCAAGTGACATCTGGCTTTTAACGCGCAGCGACAGGTCCGGCGTGCCCATGTAAACGGCGTCTGCGCCATAGAGCACAGCAACTTTCAGCTTTTCGAGCGAGCCTGCGGGCATCAGCAATTCGGAACGGCGCGATTGATTACTCATCACTTGCGGGTCTTTTCTATTTGGTCGTCTGCGGGAAATCTCTCTGGCGCGGCTTCTATCACAGCCTGCTGCCTGTGCCGATTAAAATCGCATATTTCGCAAGCCTTGCATAGCTAAGGCCGTGATGAGCTGCCATGTCGGGCTTGCAGGGCGCCAACCAAAACACCCCCGCCAAGGGGCAGGGGTGTTTGGAATCGTTTCAAAGTTTTGGCTTACTTGACCTTTTTGATCTCGCCGCTTTCGATCTTGGCCCAGTATTGTTTGACCTCACCGCGCACCACCGGCATCAGGAAATAAAGGCCGATGATGTTGGGGATCGCCATGGCAAAGATCATGGAGTCCGAGAAATCAATCACGGGACCGAGGCTCATGGACGCCCCAACGATCACGCACAGGCAGAAGAACAGTTTGAAAATGATCTCCTTGCCCTTGCCTTCACCGACCAGATAGGTCCAGCTTTTAAGCCCGTAATAGGACCAAGACAGCATGGTCGAAAAGGCAAACAGCACAACCGCCAGTGCCAGGATCAGCGGGAACCAGGTAAAGGCCGATGCAAACGCGGCCGAGGTCAGCTCAACCCCGGTCAGACCAGAATTCAACTCGCCACTGATGGTAATCACAAGGGCGGTCATGGTGCAGATCACCACCGTATCAATGAACGGTTCAAGAAGGGCGACATAGCCCTCTGTCACCGGTTCCTTGGTGCGGACGGCTGCGTGGGCGATGGCGGCTGAGCCAATGCCGGCTTCGTTCGAAAACGCTGCACGTTTAAAGCCCTGGATCAGCGCACCGATCACACCGCCGGCAACACCGGCACCGGTAAACGCACCGACAAAGATCTGGGCAAAGGCATCGCCGACCATGGTGATGTTGGACAAGATAATGATCATGCCGGCGGTGACGTAAATCACTGCCATAAGCGGGACGATCTTTTCGGTCACCTTGGCGATGGATTTGATGCCGCCAATGATCACGACGCCAACAATGATTGCCATGATCAGGCCAAACAACCAGCCCGACCCGGCAAGGAAGCTGTTTTCCCCGCCGGTGACATTGACCACCTGCTGGAAGGCCTGATTGGCCTGAAACATATTGCCGCCGCCAACAGCGCCACCAATACAGCAGATCGAAAAGACCACGGCCAAGACCTTGCCCAATCCGGGTTTGCCTTTTTCAGCCATGCCCTTTGACAGGTAATACATCGGGCCACCCGAAACGCGGCCGTCTTCATATTCGTTCCGGTATTTAACGCCCAGCGTACATTCGGTGAATTTCGATGCCATGCCCAAAAGTCCGGCCAGGATCATCCAGAATGTGGCCCCCGGTCCACCGATGGAAACCGCAACGGCGACACCGGCAATATTGCCAAGCCCGACCGTGCCCGAAAGGGCGGTGGCAAGGGCCTGAAAGTGGGAAACTTCACCAGCATCTTCGGGGTGGGAATAGTCGCCCTTGACCAGCGCAATGGCATGGCCGAAGCGACGGAACTGAACAAAGCCGAAATAAAGCGTGAAAATGGTGGCGGCAACAACAAGCCAGCCGACAATAAGGGGAAATTCTGTGCCGGCAATCGGCACGGAATAGAACATGGTGCCGGCAATCACGTTAGAAATCGGTGCGATCGCCTGATTGATTCTTTCATCAAGGCCGACTTCCTGCGCAAGTGCGATTTGCGGCAGGGTGGCCGATATCATTGCAACGGCGCTGGCCGCTGCTGTCTTTTTCCAGAACATGATGGTTCTCCGGTTTAACTTCGTGATTGCCTTACGGAACGACAGTGACCGGAACAGGCGATGCCTGAACCAGGGTAAGCGGCAAACTGCCCAGCAGCCGCGCGCTCAATGTCGATCCACCCTTCCTGCCGACGATGATCTGACAGGCGCCTTTGTCTTCGGCGATCTTGCAGATCAATTCGCCGGAATGGCCGTAGCGGACTTCCGAAGTTACCGGTATTTTAAGTTTGTTAAGCGCGTCCAACGCGGGCTTGAGGGTTTCCTCCGCCCGCGACAGTTCTTCTGTTCGCCTTTGATGGCGTTCTTCAAGTTCCTGTGTCGACAGGAAGCTGTAGGGGGACCATTCAAGAACGTAAACCAGATGAATGGCGCAGCCTTCGGCTGTTGCGCGTTTGCCCGCGAATTCCACGGCACGCTGTGCTGCATCTGTTCCGTCATAGCCCACAAGAATTGGCTGATCGGTCATGTGCTTCTCCTGATCAGAGACTGAAATGTCGGATAAGACTCTCCCACTTCCTCTCGCAATACAGGTGTCGGCCTGTACCATGTCGCTTTAGGGGCAGGACCTATTAATTTGTTTCGAATGGTCGACCAAATTTGAGCGGATACGCGAAGCGAAAACGCAGGAAGATATATATCTTTCAAGTTTTTGCGACAAAGTAGCCCGTGCAAATTCGGTCGATCCGAAGGACAGTGCTTATATTTGCGAACTCCCGCGTCAAATCCCTTGAGCGGGATACCAACCCGCCCAGCGGGCTTTTCCTTGGATTTCACAAATATAAGCACTGCCATTCAAACCAAATTAATAGATCCTGCCCCTAATCCCTGACACCAGCACACGACGGTTCCCCCGAATTTCATTTCCAGCGCCAAGTGAAACGACATCGGGGAATGATACATAAAACTGAAACAAATTCGCCAAAAAGTTGATATATAAAAATAAGATGTTCTGTTTTGGCGTGTTATTTGCCGCCCAAACAAAATAAAACGCGCCGAATTTTTCGGCGCGCGCGGGAATGTTTTGTATGAACGCTTAAAAAAAGTGGGTCGACCGGATTGATCAGGCCGTTTCTGTGCCAGAAATTCCTTTGATAGGGCCGACCATTTGCAGGAAGTCGATCAAAACGCGGGCGGCAACATTGATATCCTCGGGCGTGACGGCTTCGTCGGGATGGTGGCTTAGCCCGTCGCGACACCGCACAAACAACATGCCAATGTCGCACAGGTCATGCATGGCAAGTCCGTCATGGCCAGCCCCGCTAAACAGCCGAAAGGGTTTTATGCCCTGTTCACCAATTGCCTGACCCAGCCCATCCATGATCCAGTTGGCGCACGGCACGCCTTCGGCCTCATAGGTCAGGTCGGCCGATATTTCCACACGGCGATTGGTCGCGATATTGGGCAGTGCCGACAGGATTTGTCCGCGACCATTGACCCGAACGATCCGTTTAGGTGCGCGCAGTTCGATGGTCAGATCGACATGATCGGGAATGACATTGACGGCATTCGGGCTGACTTCGATCTTGCCGACGACACCGACCATGCCATCGGTCATCGAACAGATGCCTTCTACCTGATGGATGACATCGGCGGCTGCCACCAAGGCATCGTGTCGGTCATTCATCGGGGTTGTTCCCGCATGGCTGGCCTTGCCCTGAATACGGATGCGGTGGCGTTCAATGCCGGTCAGTGCGGTAACAACGCCAACGGGCAGATCACGTTTTTCAAGAACCGGGCCCTGTTCGATATGGGTTTCGATAAAGCCCAGTACATTGGCCTTGTCACGTTTGAGGCCTGCGATATCTTCGGGCCTACAGCCAAATGCGCGCAAGGCATCGGCAACAGAGATGCCTTTATCATCGGTGGCCTCCAGCGATTTCGGGTCATGTTTGCCCGCCAGCGCCCGAGAACCGACGAGTGTTGATTGAAAGCGCGTACCTTCTTCATCGCCAAAGGCGACAATTTCGATGCCGAAGGGCAAGTCGATCCCTGATTTATTGAGTTGTTCGATCACCGCAATTGGCAGGGCAACGCCCAGCATTCCGTCATATTTTCCGCCTGAAACAACAGTGTCCTGATGGGATCCCATAATCAGGGTAGGCGCGCCATCCAGCGCCTTTTGATCACGCCCGACAATATTGCCTGCGGCGTCAATTTCACTGACAAGGCCCGCCCTGGTCATCCAATCGCGGATCAGCGGCGTGACGGCGCGGTGTTCGTCACTCAAGAACAGACGGGTAACACCCGGACCGGGTTGGCTGTGGATGGCGGCCTCTTCAAGGCGGTCAAAGATCAGTTGGCCAAGCATGGCGATTTTTGCCCTGGTTCTAGTATTGGTGAGGTTTGTCAGGCGTCGGCAGACGATCAAAGAAGTAACGGTATTCCGGGTCCTGTGTTTTGCCATACAGGCGCATCAGTTCGTGCACGGGATCAGAATGATCATCAACACGCAGATCAAGGGGCAGGCGGTTTGGCGTCATGACCTTGATCACTGCCGATGTTGTGCCACGCACATCACCCCCGGCCTTGAAACCTGCGACGAGCGCTTCGAGAATGCATTTTTCAAATGGCTCTTGTGCCTTGCGCATCATGGTGAACTTTTCACGCATGGCATCGGGTACATTGCTGTGGGCCAGCATATTTCCGGCAATCGCCAAATCACGCTCGGTGATATCGGCGGTTTCTGATCGGTTTTTATCCCCCGTCCAGACAGCCGTTTCACCAGTCTGGTCAAGGACGATCAATTGTCGCCAATTGCGACCATCGTCATCGCCGGTCAGTTTTTCTCGGACCGACTCCGCAGATTTTCCTTGTTCAAGCAGTGCCAGACCATTGATGCCGTACCAAAAATTGGTCGAGAAACCCTGTGTGGCGATGGCACCAATACCCGGCGCAATATGCGGGACAAACCCGCCAACGGCCAGATTTCCCGTTGCGCTGGCGATGCCAAGTGCATTGGTTTTCGGGTCTCTGGCGACGATTGTGAAGGTCATGTTTCCCGCCTGTCAGACAGCTTGTTGAATGTGCTGTCCTAAATTTATCATGATAAATAATTGCCGAATTCGAATTTATCATTATAAATAGGTTTTGCAACCGTGACATCCGAAAGCATCGACAACGGGTTCGGAATTCAGGAAACGTCCAATCAAAAAGAACACCTCACATACGGTGCGTTGTCGGTCGGTTCGGTATGAGCCGGGGGTAACAGGAAGGTTTCAACATGGGAGGCTTGAATGAAAAGCCTGTTTAAAGGGGTGCTTGCAGCAGCAACCCTTGCGGTTTCCGCAATCGGTTTCGGCCCGGCCGAAGCCCAGACGCCACCGGGTGTCCTGGTGGTCGGTCAGATTGCAGAGCCCAAATCACTTGATCCGGCGGCAGTGACCGCCGTGAATGATTTCCGCATTCTGATGAATGTTTATGATGGTCTGGTCCGCTACAAGGACGGCACGCTCGAAGCCGAGCCCGCCCTTGCAGAAAGCTGGACGATCTCAGATGACGGCACGGTTTACACTTTCAATCTGCGGGATGATGTGACCTTCCATGACGGCACACCATTCAATGCCGAGGCGGTCAAATACAATTTTGACCGCATGCTTGATGAAAATCATCCTGAACATGACACCGGTCCTTTCCCGCTTGCCTTCTTCTTTAGCGCGGTGGAAGAGGTCGAAGTCGTCGATGACCTGACCGTCAAGTTCCAGCTGAACGCACCTTATGCGCCGTTCCTGTCCAACCTTGCCTATCCGACCGGCCTGATTGTTTCGCCGACGGCTGTTGCGGAAAACGGGGCAGACTTTGGCCGCAGCCCGGTGGGCACCGGTCCGTTCAAATTTGCCGAATGGGAAAGCAACGCCAAGGTGGTTGTCGTACGCAACGACGATTACTGGGAAGATCCTGCCAAGCTTGAAGCAGTTGTGTTCCGTCCGATTACGGATGCTAACACCCGTGTGGCTGAATTGATGGCTGGCGGTATTGACCTGATGGTCGAAGTCCCGCCAGACAGCCTGACCCAGCTTGCGGGCGACAATAACTTCAGCGTCTATGAACAGGCAGGCCCGCACTTGTGGTTCCTGATCCTCAATCTGAAAGAAGGCCCGTTCCAGGACAAGAAAGTCCGTCAGGCGATCAACTATGCCATTGATAAAAAGGCATTGGTGGAAAACGTCCTGCAGGGGACGGCTGAAATCGCATCGGGTCCCACCCCGCCTGCCTTTGCATGGGCCTATAACGAGCAGCTCCAGCCTTATCCGCATGACGTTGAAAAGGCCAAACAGCTGATCAAGGAAGCCGGTGCCGAAGGGGCAGAAGTTACCTTCTATGTCACCGAAGGCGGCTCGGGCATGCTTGATCCGGTTCCGATGGGGGCAGCTATTCAGGCGGATCTGGCACAGGTTGGCTTGACGGTTGCAATCGAGACCTACGAATGGAACACCTTCCTTGGCAAGGTGAACCCGGGTCTTGAAGGCAAGGCGGACATGGCAGAAATGGCATGGATGACCAACGATCCCGACACCCTGCCATATCTGGCACTGCGCACCGATGCATGGCCGGACAAGGGTGGCTTCAATTCGGGGTACTATTCCAACCCGGAAGTGGACAAGCTTCTTGAAGCAGCCCGCTCTTCGACCGATCAGGCCGAACGTGCCAAGCTGTATCGCGAGATGCAGGAAATCGTCTATGACGATGCACCTTGGGCCTTTATCGCAAACTGGAAACAGAATGCGGTTTCAAGCACGATGGTGGATGGTTTCAAATTGCAGCCGTCCTTCTTCCTGCTGCTTGATGATGTCGTAAAGAACTGATCTGATACATCAATGCCGGGGCATGGCCTGCCAGCCCCGGCATTTTTGCTTTAAATCCCATTTCCCGCACATAGCCAGACGAGCCTTGCCATGCACGTCTATATTTTACGTCGATTGATCCTGATGGTGCCGGTTTTACTGGGCCTGACCGTGATCGTATTTTTGATTATGTCGATGATCCCCGGCGATCCGGCATTGGCGATCCTTGGATCCTATGCCACGCCGGATAATGTCGAGAAGTTGCGTGCCGATCTTGGTTTGGACAAAACCATGGTCGAACAATACTGGATCTGGCTGACAAATATGCTTCAGGGCGATTTCGGGCGATCCTATAGCCTGAACCGACCAGTTCTGGATGAAATCCTTGAACGGTTTGGCGCGACCCTGATCCTTGCGGGTACGTCGCTTGTTCTCTGTACCATTTTTGGCCTTTTGACCGGGGTAATTTCCGCCGTGCGTCAATATGGCTGGGCGGACAAGGCGCTGACCTTTGCGGTCCTGATTGGCATTTCCGTGCCCAGTTTCTGGCTGGGTCTTTTATTGATGATGTTCTTTGCCGTTGAATTGCGGTGGCTTCCGGTCAGCGGCATGTATGCGATTTATGGTGGTGGGGATTTGCCCGATCTGATCCGCCATTTGATTTTACCGTCGGTCACGCTTGCCGTGGTGGCAACCGGGATTATTGCCCGGTTGACCCGATCGAACATGCTTGAAGTCCTGCGTCAGGATTTCATTCGCACCGCGCGCGCCAAGGGGCTTGATGAAAACCGTGTGATTTATCGCCATGCCTTCAAGGCAGCACTGGTGAATGTCATTCCGGTGATCGGGGTGCAGGCGGGCTTTGTTCTGGGCGGGGCGGTTTATATTGAAACCGTGTTCCAGTGGCCCGGAATTGGTCGCATGCTGGTCAATGCGATTTCGACCCGTGATATCCTGCTTGTACAGGGAGGCGTGGTTCTGGTCGCGGGCAGCTATGTTCTTTTCAATCTGTTTGCCGATGTGTTGCAGCATCTGCTTGATCCGAGGGTGAAGGCATGACCAGCAACACAGCAACAGCACCGGATATCAAAGCCAAAAAGCGTTCTGCGCGGCCCTCGGCGTTTAAGCTTTTGGCGCGTAATCAGCTGGCCCTGATGGGGGCTGCGATCCTTGCCCTTGTCATCGCGCTTGTCTTGATCACGCCGATCCTTCCGCTGCCCGATCCGGATGTGACCGACCCGGCGCAACGTTTGTTGCCGCCTTTCTCGGAGGGGCATTTTCTGGGCACGGATCATTTGGGACGTGATCTCTTGTCGCGTTTGCTTTGGGGCACACGGGTCAGTCTTGCGGTCGGGATCTCGGCATCCCTGGTGGCGGCCCTGTTCGGATCGACCATCGGGATTGTGTCGGGCTATTTCGGCGGGCGGACAGACAACATCATGATGCGCGGCATCGATATGTTGATGGCCTTTCCCTATATCCTTCTGGCACTGGCGATTGTCGCAGCCCTTGGACCGGGTCTGATGAATGCGCTTTATGCGATTGCGGTCGTCAATATTCCGTTCTTTGCGCGGAACATTCGCGGTGTGACGGTGGGTATTGCGCATCGTGAATTCGTTGATGCCGCCAAGCTGTCTGGCAAGGGGCATATCCGTATCTTGGTGACGGAAATCCTGCCAAATGTCATGCCGGTGATCGTGATTACGATTTCGACCACGGTCGGCTGGATGATCCTTGAGACGGCAGGTTTGAGCTTTTTGGGGCTTGGTGCGCAGCCGCCACAGGCCGACCTTGGCTCCATGCTGGGCGAGGGGCGCAAACTGATCACGACCGCCCAGCACCTTTCGGCCATTCCCGGTGCGATGATCTTTATTCTGGTGATGAGCATCAACTTGCTGGGTGATGGCATCCGTGATGTGCTTGATCCGCGTTTGAAATCGGGCGCGCTCGCACGTCCGGCGCCCATGACCAAGATTGATCGCAGCGACGAGGGCACAGGTCATCCGGTTGACGATGACACCGTTCTGGCCGTTGACGAACTTCGCACCGAATTCGTTCTGGG
The DNA here is from genome assembly GCF_037027205.1 of Thalassospira sp. CH_XMU1458. Taxonomy (NCBI): domain Bacteria; kingdom Pseudomonadati; phylum Pseudomonadota; class Alphaproteobacteria; order Rhodospirillales; family Thalassospiraceae; genus Thalassospira; species Thalassospira sp. CH_XMU1458. The sequence goes on from NZ_JAYMDW010000003.1 coordinate 957,357, forward strand.
AGATGACACCTACAAGGCCGTGGGTGGTGTCAGTTTCTCGGTCGGCAAGAATGAATGCGTTGGTCTGGTGGGCGAGTCCGGGTCCGGCAAATCGGTAACCGCACTTTCGCTTTTGGGGCTTGTGGCATCGCCACCCGGCACGATTGCCGGGGGCCGGGTGATGTTTGATGGCAAGGACGTGTTTGACATGTCCGAACGCGAGGTCCGCGACATTCGCGGTGGCAAGGCGGCCTATGTATTCCAGGATCCGCTTTCAACGCTGCATCCGCTGTTTTCCATTGGCGATCAGCTGGTCGAGGCGATCCGCGCCCATAACGCCATGAGCTACAAGGATGCCTGGGCCAAGGCGGTTAAGCTTTTGGGCATGGTGCGTATTCCCAACCCGGAACGCCGGGCGGAAAACTATCCCCATCAACTTTCGGGCGGTATGCGCCAGCGTGTCGGCATTGCCATGGCCCTTGCCAATGAGCCGCAACTTATCATCGCCGATGAACCGACGACGGCCCTTGATGTCACCGTGCAGGCGCAGATTTTGAAATTGATGAACAATTTGCGCACCGATCACGGGACTTCGGTCCTGTTCATCACCCATGATTTTGGTGTGGTGTCGGAAATTTGTGACCGGGTGGCGGTGATGTATGCCGGACGCATTGTTGAAATGGGCACGACCGAACAGGTTCTTGGCCATCCGGCGCATCCCTATACCAAGCGTCTGATTGACTGCGTGCCGCGTCTGGGTGAGCCGGACCGTCGCACTGCGGCTATTCCGGGATTGCCACCGGCCGTTAACAACCTGCCAGCCGGGTGTGCCTTTGCTGATCGCTGCGAACGGGCAGAGGATAAATGCCGGGTTGGTGAGATCAGCTTTGATGATTTGGGCGACGGCCATGGTGTGCGCTGTATCAAACCGATGGAGGCGGCAAATGTCTGAGACGTCTGACGTCGTTTTGCAAACCAGCGACCTTGTGCGCACCTTTGGCGGCGGCCGCACGATTTTGGGCGGGCCGAAACCCATGGTCTATGCCGTGCGCGGCATTGATGTGGCGGTGCGCAAGGGTGAAACATTGGGCATTGTCGGGGAATCAGGTTGTGGCAAGTCAACACTGGCCCGCATGCTGGTCGGGCTGGATCGCCCGACAGAGGGCAATATTACCCTGACCGGATCGGATATGAATGATCTGATCGCCCAGGATCGCCACGCCTTGTCCAAGCGCATCCAGTATGTCTTTCAGGATCCGATCAGCTCGCTTAATCCGCGCAGGCTGGTCCGTGAAACGCTGGCGGCCCCCTTGCGTCATTTGCGTGGTCTTTCGGGCGATGCGCTCGATAAGCGGATGAAGGAATTGATGGATGCGGTCAATCTGCGTCCGGAATTTCTTGATCGTTACCCGCATGAGTTTTCCGGCGGGCAGGCCCAGCGCATCGGCATTGCGCGCGCCCTTGCGGCAGAACCGGAAATCATTGTGCTTGATGAACCGGTCTCGGCACTTGATGTGTCTGTGCAGGCGCAGGTTTTGAACCTTCTGGCGGAACTCAAGGCGCAATTTGGCCTGACCTATGTGTTTATCAGTCATGACCTTTCCGTGGTCCAAGCAGTCAGTGACCGGGTGGCCGTGATGTATTTCGGCCGGGTCGTTGAACAGGCGCCGGGACGGGCATTGTTTGAAAAGCCGCAGCATCCCTATACCCGGTTGTTGCTTGATAGTGCGCCAGTACCGGGTAAACGCGGCCTTACGGTCGAAGATGCCAGTGCCGAATTGCCCGATCCGCTGGCCCCGCCGCCGGGCTGTGCCTTTGCGCCACGCTGCCCGCGGGCCCAGGATGATTGTGTTGCCACCGTCCCGGATGCACAATACGGCTTGGATAACCACGATGCGGCATGTCTGCATCCGCTCAATCCGGTGACAAGGTCCTGAAAAAGGATAGAATAGGGGCCGGAATGCGTTTGGGCGCGACAGGGAAAAACAAATGACAAAAAACCCGATCAAGGGGCCGAAACAGGACTTGGAACTGACCACACGCCCGCGCAAGCGAGAGCGTAAACGTTCCGATATCATTGCCGACGCGCTGAAAGACTATATCGCGCAAACGGGGCTGCGTCCGGGCGAGCGTCTGCCACAGGAAGCGGAACTGATTACACTGTTGGGCGCATCCAAGGGGACCGTGCGCGAAGCTCTGAAATCAATGGAAACGCAGGGGATTATCGCAACCCGGACCGGACCGGGCGGCGGGGCGTTTATCGATACCGTGTCCGAGGGACGCGCGGTCGAACTTCTGGCCAATTACTTCTTTTTCAAGGATCTGACGATCCGCGACATTTACGAGCTTCGGATCTTGCTGGAACCGGAAATGGCCGCGGCCTGTATCGGTCATCTGGAAGAGGACGATTTTGAAAGGCTTGAAGAGGTCATGACATGGTATGCAAGCCATCCGACCTCGATCGAGGAAGCGCGACGCCAACGCATCAAGGAACTGGAATTCCATCTGGTTCTGGTGGAGCTTTGCCCCAATCCGCTGTTGTCATTTATCTGCCGGTTCATGATCGATTTGCTGATGAATTTGACGGTCTGCAAAAAGATTTATGATCAACCCAACACCGAACTGCGCGAAACGGGGCGCAACTATCAGTTCCGCCTGATCGAAGCGCTTCGCAAGGGCGATGGTGAAACGGCGCGTGCGGTTACCTATCAACACATGTGTGCCGCCCAACGTTTGATGGAAGAACAGGAAGCGGTGGTCGAAAACCGCTTTTTCCGGTCGGGCAATATCGATCTGCCGCGTGACTTGTCACCCAGTGCCGAATTGCGCGCGCTTTCGGGTATCGCAACCAAACACTGATCTTTGAGCCGACATTATCTAGGAATTTAAGGACGGGTATCATGTCTGAAACCCATATTGATCGACAATATCTCAGTGCGGTTCTGGCAAGGCTTCTGACGATTGACAGCCCGACGGGCATGACCGAGCGCGCCGTGGACTTCGTCTGTGACGAGTTGCGCGATATGGGAATATCGTTTGAACTGACCCGGCGGGGGGCGATCCGGGCTGTCATTCCGGGTCAGGCCAAGGGATCCGACCGTGCGGTCGCAGCCCATCTTGATACGCTCGGCGCGATGGTCAAACAGATCAAGGATAATGGCCGACTGGAAGTCGCCATGATCGGGCATTGGTCTTCGCGCTTTGCCGAAGGGGCGCGCGTGACGGTCTATTCCGATAACGGCAAAACAACACGCGGCACGATCCTGACGATCAAGGCATCAGGCCATACCTATAACACCGAAATCGAAAGCCAGCCGGTTACATGGGAACAGCTTGAGCTGCGTCTGGATGCGCGGGTGTCAAACGGAGATGACGTGCGCGCCGTTGGCATCAATGTCGGGGATATGGTTGCGATTGATACCAATGCCGAATTTACCGACAGCGGCTTTGTCGTGTCGCGCCATCTTGATGACAAGGCGGGTGTGGCGGCTGTTCTGGCGGCTGTCCGTGCGCTTGTGACGGGAAAGGTATCCTTGCCGGTCGATTGCAAAATCCTGTTTACCATTGCCGAAGAAGTCGGTCATGGCGCGCCACATATTCTTGATGATGATATTGCCGAACTGGTGGCAGTTGATAACGGCACCTTCGCACCGGGGCAGAACACCAGCGAGTATGGCGTGACCATTGCGATGAAGGACATGTCCGGCCCGTTTGATCGCAAGCTTAATCGCCATTTGCTTGATCTGTGCGAAGCAAACGGCATTGAGCATTCCCGCGATGTGTTCAAGTTTTACCGAAGCGACGTGGCCGCCGGGATTGAAGCTGGCTATGACGCGCGCGGATCATTGATCTGTTTCGGGCTGGATGCATCGCACGGGCATGAACGTGCTCATATCGACAGCTTCGTCGCGGTCGGTGAATTGCTTGTGGCGTATCTGCAAAGTCCGTTGCTTGGCTCGGATGTTTGACCCGGAGACTTGATCACGCCTCTGACAAGGCGTCTTCCGGATCGGGGTCAAGCGGGCGGGGGCGACCAGCCTCATCGAGCGCGACAAAGGTAAAGATACCTTCGGTCACCTTATCGGATGTTTCTTCAAAGCGGGTCTGGCGCCAGGCCTGGACATGGATGCGAAGGGATGTGCGCCCGACATGGATGATTTCGGTGAAGAACGACACTTCATCGCCGACATGGACCGGACGCAGGAACGACATGCTGTCGACAAAGACGGTTGCGGTTCTGCCCTTGGCCCGGCGTGCGGCCGCGGTTCCGGCGGCAAGGTCCATTTGCGACATCAACCAGCCGCCAAAGATATCCCCGGTCGGGTTGGTATCAGACGGCATGGCAACGGCACGCACCGACGGTTGACGGTCAGGCAGGGTGTCGGTGGCATCGTTTACAAGGGTCATCGAAGGCTTTCCGAAGTGGGTTTGTCCGATGACGTTACTTTAGTTTGTCTAAATAAAGCCAGCACAAAATGTTGCCAAATCAGGGACATACCGGATGTCCAATGGGCTGCTATCCGATGTGGATATGATGGTGCCGGGCCCCGGTTTTTCGGCGTGGATGCAGGTGTTTTGCGACCCAACCAAGAATTCGGATTTTTAATCTTGACCAAATGATCAGGATTGGACATGCTGTATCCGTCAGAGAGAGGCATCTGCACGTGTATCAACCGGGGATAACCCCGAAACTATAACCACACGGCAGATCAAATACTGGGAAACAGTTCAGCATTGCCTGAACGGATACGCCAAGAATGTCAGTACGAGAGACCCTGAGTTGGTCGGGCCCGCCCGTCCACGTAACGCCATAATTGCATTCTGATCGCGCGATAGCTGCGATCATTTTTGGCCCGCGGTCGATTGTAATGTCATTCTTGTTTTGTCTCTCGATGACGTCAGGAGAGGACGCCTTTTTGGCAGGGAGACAAACAAATGACCACCTTGCAGGCCAAGCAAGCTTCAAAATCCGGTGCCGTTCATGGCGGTGCTGGTCACAATGACGCAGATGACGGCTTTTCCGATCTGCATCCGGCCTATTCCACGCTTCAGGCGATGGCGGAAAGCAACCGCTGCCTGTATTGCTATGACGCGCCATGCGTGACCGCATGCCCGACATCAATCGATATTCCATCCTTCATTCGGAAAATCAGCACCGGCAACCCGGACGGGGCGGCAAAGACCATTTTGTCGGCCAACATCATGGGCGGCACCTGTGCGCGGGCTTGCCCGACCGAAGTGCTGTGCGAAGAGGCCTGCGTTCGTAACGTCGCCGAAGATACCGCCGTTGAGATCGGCAGCCTGCAACGATACGCGGTTGATCATCTGATGGCGCGCGATTTGCCCCATCCGTTCAAACGTGCGCCAAAAACCGGCAAGACCATTGCCGTTGTCGGTGCCGGCCCGGCGGGCCTTTCATGCGCGCACCGTGCGGCGATGCTGGGCCACGACGTTGTCGTGTTCGAAGCCAAGCCGAAACCGGGCGGGCTTAATGAATATGGTCTGGCTGCTTATAAGATGACCAACGATTTCGCCCAGCGCGAAGTTGAATTCCTTCTGGGCATTGGCGGGATTGAAATCGAATATAACAAGGTGCTTGGCAAGGACATCAACGTTGCCGACCTCAAGGCAAAATACGACGCCGTCTTCGTTGGTGTCGGCCTTGGTTCGACCAATGATCTTGGCCTTAAGGGCGAAGATTTCCCGGGCGTTGATGATGCAATCAATTTCATCGAAAAACTGCGTCAGACCGAACCGAAATCCGACATGCCGGTTGGCAACAACGTGATCGTCATCGGCGGTGGCAACACCGCAATCGATGCCGCGGTACAGGCCAAGCGTCTGGGCGCTGAGGAAGTGACCCTTGTTTATCGCCGGGGTGCGGAAAACATGTCCGCGACCGAGTTCGAACAGGATTTGGCCAAAACCAACGGCGTTGTTGTGCGTTACTGGGCAAAGCCGGTTGCAATCAAGGCCAATGGCAAGCTGATGGGTATGGAGTTCGAAAAAACCGAACTTGATGCCAGTGGCAAACTTGTTGGCACAGGCGAAACCTTTGAAGTGCGTGCAGACCAGATTTTGAAGGCCATCGGACAGAAAATCAAAACCGATGACCTTGCCGGGATGGAGATCACCGGTGGCAAGATCGTGGTCGATAAAAACTATCAGACAACCGCCCCGGGCGTGTTCGCCGGTGGGGACTGCATCAAGAGTGGCGAAGACCTGACTGTTCAGTCGGTCGAAGACGGCAAACAGGCCGCCATCGCCATTGATGCATTCCTGAAATCCGCGTGAAACGCTAGCCAAAGGGAGAGAGAAAATGGCTGATCTAAGCTGCAAAATCGCCGGTATTGATTCGCTAAACCCGTTCTGGCTGGCCTCCGCGCCGCCAACGGACAAGAAATACAACGTTGTTCGCGCCTTTGAAGCAGGCTGGGGCGGGGTTGTCTGGAAGACGCTGGGCATCGATCCGCCCGTGGTCAACGTGTCCTCGCGCTATGGCGCGCACCATGACCAGAACCGCCGTCTGCTGGGGATCAACAATATCGAGCTGATTTCCGACCGTCCGCTTGCCACCAACCTTCAGGAAATCCGCGAATGCCGGAAAGAGTATCCGGATCACGTCATCATCGGATCGATGATGGCCCCGATCGAGGAACGCGCCTGGAAGGACCTGGCCCAGCAGATCGCCGAAAGCGGTGTGCATGGTCTGGAGCTTAACCTTGGGTGCCCGCACGGCATGTGCGAACGCGGCATGGGGTCGGCCATCGGTCAGGTGCCGGAAATGGTCGAACAGGTCACCCGTTGGGTCAAGGACGCGGTCGATATTCCGGTCTTTACCAAACTGACCCCGAACATCACCAACATCCTGTGGTCAGCCGAAGCAGCGCTCAAGGGCGGGGCGGATGCCGTATCGCTGATTAACACCGTGAACTCCATCGTGTCGGTCGATATCGACAACATGATCCCGGAGCCGGTTGTTGACGGCAAGGGCACGCATGGCGGTTATTGCGGATCGGCGGTCAAGCCGATTGCGCTGAACATGGTTGCTGAAATCGCCCGCACGCCTGAAACCCGCGATCTTGAAATTTCCGGTATCGGTGGCATCACCACCTGGAAAGATGCCGTTGAATTCATGGCGCTTGGTTCCAACGCCGTTCAGGTTTGTACAGCTGCGATGATCTATGGCTTCCGCGTGGTCGATGACCTGATTGACGGTATGAGCCAGTGGATGGATGACAAGGGCTACACCAGTGTCGAACAGTTCACCCGTGCTGCCGTTCCGCAGGTTTCCGACTGGAACGAGCTTAACATGAACTTCGACACCAAGGCGGTGATCAACCCGGATAACTGCATCGAGTGCGGTCGTTGCCACATCGCGTGTGAAGATACCTCGCACCAGGCAATCACCATGACCGACAAGCCCGAAGGCGGCCGTCTGTTTGAAGTGGTCGATGAGGAATGTGTTGGTTGTAACCTTTGCTATCACATCTGCCCGGTCCCGGATTGCATCACCATGGAACCGGTCAAGACCGACAAGCCGCCGATGACCTGGCCGGAACATCCGCTTAATCCCATGCGCGTGGCTGCTGAATGAGCCATCCGCGCAAACGCCACCAAAACCAAAAGGACTGACGAATGACTGCTCAACCCAGTGTACGTAACCTGTCAATTGATGGTGACCGCCTTTGGGATAGCCTGATGGAAATGGCCAAGATCGGCAAAACCGCAAAGGACGGCGTTTGCCGTCTGGCGCTGACCGATCTTGACCGTGAAAGCCGTGATCTGTTCATCGACTGGTGCAAGGCAGAGGGCTGCTCGATCCGGATCGACAAGATGGGCAATATCTTTGCCCGCCGCGAAGGCCGTAACCCGGATCTGCCGCCGGTGGTGATGGGAAGCCACCTTGATAGCCAGCCAACGGGTGGCAAGTATGACGGCGTTTATGGGGTGCTTTCGGGTCTTGAAGTGATCCGTACGCTTAATGAAGCCAAATACGAAACCGAAGCGCCGCTTGAAGTCGTTTGCTGGACGAACGAGGAAGGCTCGCGCTTTGCCCCGGCCATGGTGGCATCTGGCGTCTTTGCGAAGGTGTTTGACCTTGAATACGGTCATTCCCGTGCGGATGTTGATGGCAAAACCATGGGCGAGGAGTTGGAGCGGATCGGCTATATGGGGCCGGACGAGGCGACCATTGATGCCCATCCGATGGGGGCCTATTTCGAAGCCCATATCGAACAGGGCCCGATCCTTGAAGATGAAGGCAAGGATATCGGCATTGTCACCGATGCCCAGGGCCAGCGGTGGTATGAAATCAAGTTCACCGGTGTCGAAGCCCATGCCGGCCCGACCCCGATGAAGACGCGTAAGGATGCATTGCTTGGTGCGGCACGCGTGGTTGATCTGGTCAACAAGATCGGTCTGGATCGCTCCCCGCTTGCCTGTGCGACGGTCGGTATGATGCAAATACATCCGAACTCGCGCAACGTCATCCCGGGCGAGGTGTTCTTTACCGTCGATTTCCGCCATCCCGATGATGCGGTTCTGGCCGATATGGACAAGGCATTGCGCGAAGGTGTCGACAAGATTGCCAAGGAGATCGGCCTTCAAACCGAGCTTGAGCAGATCTTTTATTACGCACCGGTGCCGTTCGATAAATCCTGTGTCGACGCGGTACGCTTGGGGGCCGAACTTGGCGGGTTCTCTGCGCGTGAAATCGTCTCGGGCGCTGGGCATGATGCGTGTTATCTGGCACAAGTCTGCCCGACGGCGATGATTTTCATCCCGTGTGTCGATGGCATTTCCCATAACGAGATCGAAGAAGTGCATAAACACTGGTCGGATGCCGGGGGGCAGGTACTGCTGCATGCGGTTCTGGCCAAGGCCGATGAAACGGTGATGCAAAAATAGGTCCATGCATTTCGCGGTGACCAAACGCAAAGCAGGGCGCATATAACGCCCTGCTTTTTTGTTATGGTGGCAACACGCCGCCGTTAACTCGCCCCTTCGGACACATCAAGAAGATGGTTCTCTGTCCACTGATCAAGCGTTCCGTCTTCGGCAAGCTGTTCGATCAGGATATTCAGGTTTCTGACATGGCCCATGCAGGGGCTTTTGCGTGAAAACATGAAGTGGACTTTGTTGCTGTCAATCGGTGGTTCGACCACGAAGATGTCGTCGATCAGATTGTCGCGATAGATATTGGTCAGCCCGTCAAAGCGCCCCAGCATCACATAATCGACCCGCCCATTCATCAGGACGTCAAAGATGCGATTGCCGGTGGGGGAGAAGATCATGTTCAGCCGTTGCTCGGCAAAGCGGTCGATATAATCGCCATAACTGCCACCTTGCGGACGCGCACCGTCATACCCGATCAGGTCGCTCAGTTCGACAACCGGAAAACGATTGTCGTTGCGTTGAAAGACCATGATGTCGTCATTGGCGAACGGCGCGCTATAAAAGTGGACCTGATCGCGCTCGTGGGTGAAATAGGCCCCGGCAATCACATCCAGTTCACCCTTGCTGAGCATCTGAATGGCGCGTGTCCAGGGAATGTCGAGATTGAGATCAAGCTTCAAATCGTGACGGTTGGCGTAATCCTGCAAAATGTCGATCGCAAGTCCGGTCTGTTGGCCATCATCACGGATATAGGTGATCGGCTCCCAGCCATCTGCGCCGCCAACCGACAGCTTCCTGCAATTACTGGCAGGCGGGGTGTTCTGTGTCTGGGCTAAAATTGCGTTTTCGGCAGCTGCCGGGAATGTCATCAGGGACGCAGATCCGCCGATCAGGACGGCGGAAATACAACCACAAACAGCGCGAAGTGATGGTCCGATACACAGCATTATTGTCTGCAAACATCGTGATTATCAGGAATAACTAAAATTGGTCCCCGGATAATCCGATACAACTATACAGAAGTGGTGACGTCGGCCGCAGTCAGGTCCCCAAACGGGGGATCAGTCGAGGCCGACACCCTTCAATATGATGCGCACGACATTTTCCTTGGCCTCGGCAAACTGTGCGTCGGTCAGTGGCTTGTCATTGTTGAAAATCTCGATCTGGCGGCCAAAGTCGGCATAGTGCTGGGTGGTGGCAAAGATCATGTACATCAGGGTATGGGGTTCGACATCATCCATCTTGCCCTCGTCAATCCAGCCCCTAATGACTTCCACACGGCTATCGAGCCAGCTTTTCACCGTGGTCGAGATATATTCCGACGAGAATTTGGCCCCACGGATGATTTCATGTGCCCAAAGACGCGACCCGTATGGACGCACGCGCGACAAATCCATCTTGGCCTCGATATAACCGCGCAGAATGAAGGCGGGGTCGGCACTGTTATCGAACGTCATTGCCGCTTCGAGCCAGTGGTCGCAAACATCTTCCATGATGCGGCGATACAGGGCCTCTTTGGTGCTGAAATAGTAATGCACATTGGCCTTTGGAACATTGGCGATTTCGGCAATCCGCGCGGTGGTCGCCCCCTTGAACCCGAAATCGGCAAAGACCCGTTCGGCAGCGGCCAGAATCTGTTCTTCGTTTTCCTGTCGGATCGCGGCCTTGTGTGCGCCGTTTACTGCGGGTTTTGTGCTCATTTTTGTGTCCCGTTTCGCGCCGATTTTGATGGATCTCAATCGTGCTGTCTAAATCGCGTCATTTATCTTGACCGTTTGGTCAGGTTAAAATAACCTCTACTGCAAATATCAAAAAGAAACTTTTTATGCGCGTCGTTCCAAGCCATGGTCAAGAGTCGGTTTTGTCCGAAATATCGAACAGTACCGATGAAAGATAAACACAAAATAGACGCCGTAAATAAAAATCAGGGTCGCCGAAATGGTGTTTGACAGTCGAATATTCGAAACAGTTCCGCGGTGGTATTAAAGCGCTAGTGCGTGGGCATGTCTCATGCTAACGACGTTTGTGTGCCCGCAACAGGTCGGGCCGTCCCGGAAAACGAATGTGCGACATTTTGGTCATTTGGCCAGATACCTTTTCGCGAAAACGGGATGAAGAATATCAGATGCCGGTGCACGGTGGCTCGCCACCGAACCGGTCGAGGGAAGAACTTGAAAAGGTACGGGAGACCTTTTGATGACAGCCACCACGAAAATTAGCCGTCCGAACGATCTTTCGGCGTTCTGGATGCCCTTTACTGCCAACCGTCAGTTCAAGCAGACCCCGCGTATGCTGGTTTCGGCCGATGGCATGTATTACAAAACCGACGATAACCGCGACATCCTTGATGGCACCGCAGGCCTTTGGTGCTGCAACGCTGGTCACAAGCGTCCGAAAATCGTTGAAGCGGTCAAGGCACAGATGGACGAACTGGATTATGCCCCGGCATTCCAGATGGGCCATCCCAAGGCGTTCGAACTTGCCAGCCGTCTGGCACAGTTGATGCCGGGCAATCTCAACCACGTTTTCTATACCAACTCCGGTTCTGAGTCGGTTGAAACCGCGCTTAAAATCGCACTGGCCTATCACCGTGCACGCGGCGATGGACAGCGGACCCGCCTGATCGGTCGCGAACGCGGCTATCACGGTGTGAACTTTGGCGGCATTTCTGTCGGTGGTATTTCGGGTAACCGCAAAACATTCGGCCAGATGCTGGGCGGTGTGGACCATATGCGTCACACTTACCTGCCGGACGAAAACGGTGTTACCCGCGGTATGCCCGAACATGGCGCCTACCTTGCCGAAGATCTGGAACGCATCTGCGCACTGCATGATCCGTCGACCATCGCAGCCGTGATTGTCGAACCGGTTGCAGGTTCCACTGGTGTTCTGATCCCGCCGAAGGGCTATCTGGAACGCCTGCGCGAGATCTGCACCAAGCATGGCATCTTGTTGATCTTTGATGAGGTCATCACCGGTTTCGGTCGCCTTGGCGCACCGTTTGCGGTTGATTACTTTGGCGTTCAGCCGGATCTGGTCACGACCGCCAAGGGCCTGACCAACGGCACCATCCCGATGGGTGCGGTGTTTGCCACCGACGAAATCCATGATGCCTTCATGACCGGCCCGGAAAACATGATCGAGCTGTTCCATGGCTACACCTATTCGGGCAACCCGGTTGCCTGTGCGGCCGCCATGGCAACGCTTGAGACCTATGAAGAAGAAGGTCTGTATTCCAAGGGCAAGGAACTTGGTCAGTATTGGGAAGATGCGGTGCACAGCCTGATCGACCTGCCACTGGTCAAGGATGTCCGTAACCTTGGCCTGATCGGTGCGATCGAGCTGGAACCGATTGAAGGCTTCCCGACCAAGCGTGCGTTCAATGCCTTCCTCAAGGCATTTGAGAAGGGCATTCTGATCCGCACCACGGGTGATATCATTGCGCTGTCGCCGCCGCTGATCCTTGAAAAATCACATATTGATCAGCTGTTTGGCACATTGCGCGAAGTGCTTAAAGAGATCGACTAGGATTACGATTTTCGTTCCCTGCCTGCGCAATCGGGCAGGGGACACCCGGCTTGCAGAACCACCAAAAACAAACGGGTCTGCAACGCCACGGAGGAAACATCTGTTTCGCGATTTTTCTGATCGCGTCCCGTCTGGGAACGAACCCGTAAAAAAACAAACAGGGTTCTTGGGGCGCGTTTGGGCATAAGTCCGTCAGACCACAAAAGTGGCAAGGACATAAAAATATCAGATCAAGGAGGTATCTCGGATGTCAAAGCTGAGAGGTGGCCTGATTCAAATGAGCCTTAAGGGTTCAACAGATCAGTCCCCCGAAGAAATCCGCAAGGCCATGATCGACGCGCACCTGCCCTATATCGAAGAGGCGGGCAAAAAAGGTGTGCAGGTTCTGTGCTTTCAGGAAGTATTCACCCAGCCCTATTTCTGTCCGAGCCAGGACAAGAAATGGTACGCGGCCGCAGAAAAAATCCCTGATGGCCCGACCACACAGCTGATGTGTGAGTTGGCCGCCAAATACAAAATGGTGATCGTTGTTCCGATCTACGAGGAAGACATCACTGGTGTTTATTACAACACCGCTGCCGTGATTGACGCCGACGGTACCTATCTTGGCAAATACCGCAAAACCCACATCCCGCATGTCGCCGGTTTCTGGGAGAAGTTCTTCTTCAAGCCCGGCGTATCGAACTGGCCGGTCTTTGATACCCAGTATTGCAAACTTGGCGTTTATATCTGCTATGACCGCCACTTCCCGGAAGGCTGGCGTGCCTTGGCGCTTAATGGCGCGGAGTATATCGTCAACCCGTCGGCCACGGTCGCAGGGGTGTCGGAATATATCTGGAAACTCGAACAGCCGGCATCGGCTGTGGCCAATGGGTGCTTTATCGGCGCGATCAACCGGGTCGGCCGCGAACAGCCATGGGATATTGGCGAGTTTTACGGTCAAAGCTATTTCGTCAATCCACGCGGCGAAATCGAAGCACAGGCATCGCGCGATAATGACGAATTGCTGGTCCATGACATGGATATGTCGATGGTGCGCGAAATTCGCGACAACTGGCAATTCTTCCGCGACCGTCGCCCGTCGACCTATACCCGTCTGACGGACGGGAACTGATTTCATGATACCGGCGAGCGGTCAAAGCGCTGCTCGCTGTTTTGCCTTGATCGACAGGTGGGGTATCATTCCCCGTTCCCGGCAACGACCGGGCAAAGGCTTTATGCGTTTGATCAATGTCGACAAGGTTCAGGGCAACGTCCCTGAGGGAGGCTTCCATCGACTGTGCCAAAAGAGACGCTTTTGGTTCTGAGAGAGACATACGATCAGGGGAAACCCCATGACGCTAAAACAAGTCGTCAATAATGTTGCTGAGATGCCCGCATCGAAAAAAGCAGTTGTTGATATCAAGAAACTGTCGCTGACCTTTCAGACGGCAGACGGTCCCGTTTACGCCCTTTCCGATGTCGATCTGACCATCGAGGAAGGCGATTTTGTTTCCTTTATCGGCCCGTCGGGTTGCGGCAAAACCACACTTTTGCGCGTGATCGCCGACCTTGAACAAGCCACCGGCGGCGAGATTTCGATCAATGGTGTGACGCCGCACGAAGCGCGTGAAAAGCGTGCTTATGGCTATGTGTTTCAGGCACCGGCCCTGTTGCCGTGGCGTTCGATCGAACGCAACGTGACCTTGCCGCTCGAAATCATGGAAATCTCCAAGGAAGAGCGCGTCAAGCGCGCCCAGGAGGCCCTGAAACTGGTCGAGCTCAATGGTTTTGAAAAGAAATTCCCATGGCAGCTGTCAGGCGGCATGCAGCAACGTGCATCAATCGCGCGTGCCCTGTCGTTCGACGCCGACCTGCTGTTGATGGATGAACCATTTGGTGCGCTTGATGAAATCGTGCGCGATCACCTCAATGAGCAGCTTTTGAAATTGTGGGCGCGGACCAACAAGACGGTGGCGTTCGTCACCCACTCCATCCCCGAGGCGGTGTATCTGTCATCCAAGATTGTGGTGATGTCACCGCGTCCGGGGCGGATCATTGATGTGATCGAAACCGAATTCCCGAAAGACCGCACACTGGATATCCGCGAAACGCCGGAATTCCTCGAGATTGCGCATCGGGTGCGGGAAGGGCTGCGTGCGGGGCACAGCAATGACGAGTAACACTGCTGCCATGACCGGGTCCGTTGGCGGACAATCGACCTGGACACGCATGATGTCAGGCCAGACCGGGCCGGTTTGCGTTGTTCTGATCGCCCTTCTTGTTTTGTGGTATGTCGGGGCGGTTTTCATGAACGCGCCGACCCAGATTGACCGTTACAACCGTGCTGACCAGACCTGGACTACGGGCCAGCTGATCGAAGATACGCTGGCGCAAGATCGCCCGATCCTGCCCGCCCCGCATCAGGTGGCAGTCGAGATGTATCACACCATCTTTGCCATCAAGATCACGTCCAAACGCTCGCTGGTCTATCACAGCTGGGTAACGCTTTCCTCGACCCTTCTTGGGTTTGGAATTGGCACGCTGCTTGGTGTGTTGCTGGCGGTGGGGATTGTCCATGTCATGACGCTTGAAAAAAGCCTGATGCCGTGGGTGATTTCATCGCAAACCATTCCGATCCTTGCCATCGCGCCGATGATCATCGTTGTTCTGGGCGCCATCGGGATCAAGGGACTGGTGCCAAAGGCGGTCATTTCGACCTATTTGTGTTTCTTCCCGGTCACGATCAGCATGGTGAAAGGCCTGCGTTCCCCGCAAGTGATCCAGCTTGATCTGATGCGGACCTATAATGCCTCGAAATGGCAGACCTTCTGGCAGCTTCGCCTGCCGTCGGCCATGCCATATCTGTTTGCCAGCCTGAAGGTTGCGATTGCGATCAGTCTGGTCGGTGCCATCGTCGGTGAATTGCCGACCGGTGCGCAGGCGGGGCTTGGTGCACGTTTGCTGGCGGGCTCCTATTACGGACAGACCATTCAAATCTGGTCGGCGCTTCTGACCGCGGCGTTTGTGGCCGCCATCCTTGTGGTGATTGTTGGCTGGTGTGAACGCAGGGTCCTTGTGCGGATGGGGGTGAAGTCATGACCTGGACGAAATTGGACAAGTTCTGTCTCGTCGCGGCGATTGCGGCCTTGCTGGCGCTGATCTTCCCGTTGGCGGGTGTGGATAGCGATACCGGCAAACAGGTTGCCTTTGTCGGGGATATTCCCGGTCTTGCCGTTGCCATGGCGCTGTGTGTGATTGCCGGGTCGGCCTTTACCTGGCTTGGTGTCGGTTCCGTCACCGCTGGTATGGTCATTCTGGCGATTGCGGTATTTGGCTGCTGGCAGGCGATCAGTGTTCTGTATGATTACGGTGTTGCTGGCTATGCCGGGCCGGGGTTCTGGTTGTTCATTCTTTCGCTTTGGGCTTTTGTCTGGCGCGGGATTGATGTGATTGCCAACTTCCACAGCCTTGATCGCACCAAACAGCATCTGGCGAACTTCGTCGTGCCGGTGGCCTTTGGGGTGTGGCTTCTGTTTGTCTGGGAAGTCGTGGTTTCGGGCTTTGGCGTGCCACAGGTTCTGTTGCCGCCGCCCAGCATGATTGGCGAACGTTTTGTCAATTCCACCGACATTCTGGCAGCCGACTTCCACCAGACCTTTGTGAAGGCGGTGCTGAGCGGCTATGTCATGGGCTGTGGTTCGGCCTTTATCGTTGCGATTGCGGTGGATCGTGTGCCGTTCCTCAAACGTGGTCTTTTGCCACTGGGCAATATGGTCTCGGCCCTGCCAATCATCGGGGTCGCGCCGATCATGGTGATGTGGTTTGGCTTTGACTGGCAATCGAAGGCGGCCGTGATCGTGATCATGACCTTCTTCCCGATGCTGGTGAATACCGTGACCGGGTTGAATGCCGCCGGAAAGCTTGAAAAGGACCTGATGGCGACATACGCGTCGGGCTATTGGTCAACGCTGTTCAGACTGTGTTTGCCGGCCGCCATGCCGTTTGTTTTCAACGCACTTAAAATCAATTCCACGCTTGCGCTGATTGGCGCAATCGTCGCCGAATTTTTCGGCACCCCGATTGTTGGTATGGGCTTCCGCATCTCGACCGAGGTCGGGCGGATGAATATCGACATGGTCTGGGCGGAAATCGCATTGGCGGCCCTCGCGGGGACCGCCTTCTACGGAGCCGTGGCTTATATCGAGAGAAAAGCAACGTCATGGCATCCGTCATTCCGGGTACGTCGCCATTAAAGGCACAAAACAAGACGACCCGTCGGGAGGACTTGACTACAACCTGAGGAGACATCGACGAATGAATAAGTTTATTTCGACTGCTATGGGGTTGAGTTTCGGGTTGGCATCGTTTTCGGCGATGGCAGCAGACGAGGTAACCCTGCAGCTTAAATGGGTCACACAGGCCCAGTTTGCAGGCTACTATGTGGCACTCGACAAAGGTTTCTACGAAGAAGCCGACCTTGATGTGACCATCAATCCGGGTGGTCCGGACGTTGCCCCGCCGCAGGTGATTGCCGGTGGTGGTGCGGATGTGATCATCGACTGGATGCCATCCGCCCTTGCATCGCGCGAAAAGGGTGTGCCGCTGGTGAACATCGCACAGCCGTTTGCCAAATCGGGCATGATGCTGACCTGCCTGAAGGAAACCGGTATCGAAAGCCCGGATGACTTCCCGGGTCGTACCCTTGGTGTCTGGTTCTTCGGTAACGAATATCCGTTCCTGAGCTGGATGTCGAAACTCGGCATTCCGACCGATGGCGGCGAAAACGGCGTGACCGTGCTTAAGCAGGGCTTCAACGTTGATCCGCTGATCCAGAAGCAGGCCGATTGCGTCTCAACCATGACCTATAACGAATACTGGCAGGTGATTGATGCCGGTATCCCGGCTGATGACCTTAAGGTTTTCAAATACGAAGATCAGGGTGTCGCAACCCTTGAAGACGGTCTTTATGTTCTTGAAGACAACCTTTCGGATCCGGCATTCGTCGACAAAATGTCGCGCTTTGTTGCAGCCAGCATGAAGGGCTGGAACTGGGCCAAGGAAAACCCGGAAGACGCCGCGATGATCGTTCTTGATAACGACATGACCGGTGCCCAGACTGAAAAACACCAGGTCCGCATGATGACCGAAATCGCCAAACTGCTTGGTGATTCTGCGGTTCTCGATGAAGCAGCCTATCAGCGTACCGTTGACAGCCTGCTTTCGGGTGGTTCCGATCCGGTGATCACCAAGGAACCGGAAGGTGCCTGGACCCACGCCGTGACCGACAAGATGTAATCTTCCATCTTGTGACTTTTATCCGTCCGGCGGGGTTTTGGCTTCGCCGGACGGGATGACTTCCAGGACTATGACGACTGATTGAATACCCTCGGGGGTGTTTGGAGATAACGGGCGAAATGCCGGGATGGCCCGCAACTTTTCGCCACTCAGACAGACAAGGAGCCACCCATGTCCATGGTTATTCGTGGCGGAACCATCGTTACCGCCGACCTGACCTACAAATCCGATATTCTGATCGAAGACGGCAAGATTGCCGCCATCGGGGACAACCTGACCGGGGACAAGGTGATCGAGGCCGACGGCTGCTATGTGATGCCCGGCGGGATTGATCCGCATACCCATATGGAAATGCCCTTTATGGGCACCTATTCCGAAGACGATTTCGAAAGCGGCACCAAGGCCGCCGTTGCCGGTGGCACGACCATGGTTGTCGATTTCTGCCTGCCGGCCCCGAACCAGTCGCTGCTCGAAGCATTGCAGGCCTGGGATAACAAATCCTCCAAGGCGGTGTGCGACTATTCCTTCCACATGGCCGTCACCTGGTGGAGCGAGCAGGTCTTTGATGAAATGAAGACCATCGTTCAGGAAAAGGGCATCAACACGTTTAAGCACTTCATGGCCTACAAGGGTGCCTTGATGGTCGATGATGACGAAATGTTCGCATCCTTCTCGCGCTGTTCGGAACTGGGCGCGATGCCGCTGGTACATGCTGAAAACGGTGACGTGGTTGCCACCCTTCAGCAGAAATTGCTGGCCGAAGGCAATAACGGGCCCGAGGCCCACGCTTATTCGCGCCCTGTCGATGTCGAGGGCGAGGCATGTAACCGTGCGATCATGATTGCCGATATGGCCAATGTGCCGCTTTATATCGTGCATGTATCGTGCGAACCGGCGCATGAGGCCATCCGTCGCGCACGTGCCAACGGCAAACGCGTCTTTGGTGAACCGCTGATCCAGCACCTTATTCTTGATGACAGCGAATATAAAAACGCCGACTGGGATCACGCCGCACGTCGCGTCATGTCCCCGCCGTTCCGCAGCAAGGAACATCAGGATGGCCTGTGGAATGGTCTGGCATCGGGCAGCCTGCAGGTTGTAGCGACTGACCACTGTGCGTTCACGACCGAACAGAAGCGCATGGGCGTTGGCGACTTCACCAAGATCCCGAACGGGACCGGTGGTCTTGAAGACCGCATGCCGCTTCTTTGGACCTATGGCGTTGGCACCGGCCGTCTGACCCCGAACGAGTTCGTGGCCGTGACCTCGACAAACATTGCCAAGATCCTCAACATCTATCCGCGCAAGGGGGCGATCCTTGTCGGGGCGGATGCCGATCTTGTGGTCTGGGATCCGAAGGCGTCGAAAACCATCACTGCCAAACACCAGCAGTCGGCAATTGACTACAACGTGTTTGAAGGCATAGAGGTTACCGGCCTGCCGCGCTACACACTCAGCCGCGGCCGCATTGCCGCAGAGGAAGGTGTGGTTCTTGCCAAATGCGGCGACGGCGAATTCATCGCCCGCGAACCGTATCCGGCCGTCAACAAGGCGCTTTCCAAATGGAAAGAAATCACATCCCCGCGCAAAGTTGAACGCAGCGGTATTCCGGCTGGCGTCTAAGCCAATCGAGCACGATCCATCAAAAACGGGGCAGCCATCGGTTGCCCCGTTTTTCTGTTTGCAACATGGGCTCACCAAGGTTGGCAAAACATAGTCCAGGCGCAGCAATATTTGCGTGACCAACGGGCTTACGATAAGGCCAGGCGATCCCAGTAGGGCGGTTTTCCCGTAGCTTCCGAAAGAAAGTCCAGAAAGACAGTTACCTTGGGCGAACGCATTCGGTTCTCCGGAAACAGAAGATGAATGGCATCGTTTATCGTATAGGCTTCTGCTTGCCAGTCGGTCAGGATCGGCAAGAGATGTTTTTGGCGGATGTGCTCGTGTAAAAGCCATGTCGGGAACAGAATAATCCCCTGTCCCTGACGTGCTGCGGTAATAAGGCTGTCGGCATCATTGCTGCGTAGTGAACCCTTTACCCTATAGGGTCGGAAAGGCTCATTTCCCTTGCGAAAGAGCCATGGCATTTCCCCGTTTGCCCCCTTGTAAACAAGGCAATTGTGGTCGGCGAGCGCGTCGGGGGTTGGTGGTGCGCCATGTTGCTCGAGATATGACGCCGCACTCACAGCGACGTAGCGCTGCGCGGCAAGTTTTCGACTGACAAGGCTGGAATCACGAAGTGTCCCGATGCGTATGACCACATCGGCCCCTTCTGAAATCGGGTCGATAAAGGCGTCTGTCAGGGTCAGGTCAACTTCGATTCCGGGAAACCGGTGCTGGAACTCGGCAAGATGGGGCGCAATGTGATGGCGGCCAAATGCGACGGGTGCGTTGATGTGCAACCTTCCCTGCGGTGTGGTGGCATTGCCCCTGACCGCGTCGCTGGCAATATCGAGAGCGGCCAGAATTTCGCGAACTTCATGCACGTATCGGGTTCCGGCGTCGGTCAATCTGACAGCACGGGTATTGCGCACAAGGAGTTTGTGCCCCAAGCGGGTTTCCAACGCATTGATATGGCGTGACACGGAAGATGTCGGCAGGCCGCGCCGACGGGCAACGTCACTGAAACTGCCCTGTGTTGCCACATCAATAAAAAGGCGTAGCGCCTGAAGGGTGATATCTTTGCTCATTTTGCAAAAGTAATTTCCAAATTCGGGTAATTGTTGCCCAGTTTGGTGCAAAGTATGTTCCGTTGCAAGTTAACGGAGTTTGAAATGAAGCAGATATTGATATTGCTCATCGTGTTTGCAGCGGGCATGGGGCTGTCTGTCGAGGCAGGGCTACTCGGGCCGTTGGGTGAGAATGTCGGACACATGTCCGCGACCCTGTGCATTTTTCTGGTTGGTAGTTTGCTGTTGTCACTGGCGCTGGTGTTCGCCCGCAATCGGTCTTTGCCACAATTGTTTGCGCAACCGCGCTGGATGTTGACGGGTGGTGTTTTAGGTCCGGTTTATGTCGTTGTCATTACCACCACCACGCCGATTATCGGTGTTGGCGCAACAATGGTTGCAATCCTGTTTGGACAACTCGGCGCAAGTCTGTTGTTGGATCATTACGGCGCCTTTGGTGTGCAAAAGCAACCGGTAGATCGTTATCGGTTTGGCGCATTGATCCTGATTGCGTTGGCACTCTGGCTTATCCACTGAGGTGACTGATGGTTACGTTTTTTGTTATTCTTATCGCGTTGCTCGGTGGCTGTGCGCTGTCGGTGCAATCATCTGTGAACGGGCGGCTTGGGGCGGCTGCGGGCGTGTTGGGCACCGCTTGGCTGACATTTGTTCTTGGCGCTGTAATCAGTATCTTACTGGTACTGTTTGTTCAGCCGCCGCAGGAACTGACATTGCTTGACGCCCCCAAGTGGCAGCTGACAGGCGCCTTTTTTGGCGTCTGCTATATTGTGGTAATGGTGTTTGCCGTGCCACGTGTTGGTATTGCTGCTGCTACGGTTGCTGTGATTTCCGGACAGCTTGCAATGAGTTTGCTGATCGATAATTTTGCATGGCTCGGGAATGATCAGATTGCATTGGACCCGAAGCGATGGGCGGCAATTGCCTTGCTGCTGGGTGCGATGGTTTTGGTGTATCTCGGCAATCGCAAATTTGAACGACGTGCGGCCAGCTAAACAATGGAAATCAACGGCGCAGTCACAGGCTGCGCCGTTCGTCTATCTGCCGTTTGGCTTTTTTTACGTACGAAGGGTTAGCTCGGACTGAACAATTTCAGCATCACGATCCCGGAAAGGATCAGCGCGATAGCGACCAATCGTCCGGGGTTGGCGGGTTCGCCGACCATGATGATGCCAAAGATCACCGCACCGGCGGCACCGATGCCGGTCCAGATTGCATAGGCCGTTCCGATCGGGATGGTGCGCATGGCGATTGAAAGTAGCCAGAAGCTGGCGGCGATCGCGGCAATGGTCAAGGCACTAGGGATAGGCTTGGTGAAGCCTTCGGTGTATTTCAGGCCAATCGCCCAGCAAATTTCGAGAAATCCGGCAATAACCAACGCTGTCCAGGCCATGGGGGCCTCCTGTCTTGCGGGGCCGTCCCCATTGATCGGATCAGGAATACCGGTCGTCCGGCATCAAGGCGGAAGTCGCAAAGTCTTTAATCACTCTAAATCAATGCCTGTAGGGCGACAATGTAAAAATGACGCAGTGCAGCATTAGGGCGCGGCTTTAGAAAACGCGTTCGTGACAAGACGACAGATGCAACGGTTGACGCACTGGATTATGATGAGGGCGCCTGATTATTCGCCCCCTTCAAAGGTTTGGTCTTATCGTGAACACGCCCCAATCCCAACATGTCCCAACCCTTGGCCTTGTTCTCGCCGGGGGCGAGGCACGACGTATGGGCGGGAACAAGGCGTTTCGCGAGGTCGGGGGCAAAAGCCTGATCGGGCGGGTGATTGATGTTGCCCAAGCCCAATGCGATCAGGTGATGATTTCATCCAATGCCGGGACTGAGGCGTTTATGGATTACCGCCTGCTGGTGGTTGGTGATGCGCCCAAACCGGGGCAGGGGCCACTGGGCGGTATTCTGGGTGGTCTGTTAGCCTTGCCGGACGGTATCGATTGGCTGGTGACGTTTCCCGTCGATTGCCCGATTGTGCCGCTTGATATGGTGGGGCGTTTGCAGGCCGCAGCCGAGGATGCCGGGGCGAAGGCGGCCTTTGCCAGTCACGCAGACCGCGACCATTACCTTTCAAGCATCTGGCACCGCGATGCGGCCCCGGTGATTGCCGATCTGCTGGCGTCCGATGATCGGCGGGTACGCGGTCCGTTGCAGGCGCTGGGTGCGCCGCGGGTGGTGTTTGAAGATAGGGTTTACGGGTTGGAACCGTTTACCAACGTCAATACGCCAGATGATCTGAAGCTGATCAACAGTGCGCTTGCCAGCGCTGTATCTACGCAGGATTAATCAACCGCGCAGGCCCGCCAAGGCTGCCACGGTTCGTAGTTCTTGAAGAACTCGGACAGAAAATGATCGACGCGTTCGCGGTTGATCGCGCGGTCTTTGGGCGACAGGTCCTTGTCAAACTGGCCGCAGTTCTTTTCGACCGCATCACCGATGGTTTTCCAGTCGACATCTTCGTTATGACCTGGCATGCCGGTCGCAATAGCGCACCAGCCAACGGCTTCGGCCTTGTCATCGACCGTGCGGGCTTCTTCGGCAAGGTAGGCGGCCGCACGCATTTCGCCGTGTTGGGCAGCACGGCGCAAATATGTCAGGCGATCGACATCGCTTTTGGCAAAGCGGTTGGCAAGAAGTGTCGCCGCACGTGGATCACCAAGTTCCCACGCCTGTTTAAGGTGGGCTTCGGCCTGTGCCGCATCGCCGCGATCAAGCGCATCAAGGGCCAGCCAAAGCATTGCCTGCGTGTTGTTCTTTTGGGCGGCGGCAATATAGAGGCCGCGAATTTTGTCTTTGTCACCGCCCATCGCCTCGAGACGCCTAGCCATGACAACGCTGGCATTTGGGTTGTTGTTATCTGATGCCTGTTCCATCAGCATCCAGCCTGCATCTTCGTTGGCAGTAACGCCAACGCCATTGATGGTCTGGCAGGACAGAAGATATTGCGCGGTGGCATCACCGTTGTCTGCCAGCGATGAGAAAATACCGGCCGACTTTTCAAATTCCCCGTGGCGATAGGCCTTGATGCCGTCATCAAGGGCCGACGATGCCAACACCGGGGCTGAACCCAGGGCGATCATCGAGGTAATCACCGTGGCAAGTGCCAGAGCACCAACGCGTGTGGCTTTCAAACAGGATGGTTTTGCTGAACGGGCGATGATGTTTTTCATGGTGTCTTGTCTAACATTTCTGTGCCAGGCGGGCGAAAAAAAATGTGCCAGAACAGACCTGATGGCCTGTCCTGGCAGTTTGCTTTCATCGCAGGGAGGCAACTTCTTCTGGTTGATTGCGGGATGTCGTTTGGGGCTGTTCCGAACGGATGGTGCGCAGGAAGTCACGAACCCGATTGCCCAGATCATCGGACTGGTTGCGAAGGCGACCTGTCGCATCAAGCAGGCCGTCAACCGCGGCAAGGTTGTCATCTGCTGCGGCGCTGACCTGCGTAATCGTGCCATTCATCTCGCTGGCAGCTGTTGCGGATTGTTCGACGTTGCTGGCGATTTCAGCAACGAATTCCTGCTGCTCGGATACAGCGTCCGACATTTCGCCCACGGTTTCATGGATGCCGGTGATGCTGTCTCGAATTTCGGCGATGGCCTTGACGGCAACCCCGGTGGTCGACTGGATTTCGTTGATGCGCTGGGCAATGCGGTCGGTGGCCGTTCCGGTCTGGTTGGCAAGGTTTTTGACTTCCTGTGCGACAACCGCAAACCCTTTGCCAGCTTCACCGGCACGGGCGGCTTCAATCGTTGCATTCAGCGCCAACAGATTGGTCTGGGCTGCAATGTCCTGAATAAGGTTCAGGATCTCGCCGATTTCCTGCGCACCGGTTTCAAGTTCATGCATGGTGGCATTTGTCCGTTGGGCAGCTTCGACCGCACTGGTGGCGGCACCAACCGACTTTTGCGCCCGATGCCCGGTATCGCGCACCCGATCCGAAAGCGACTGTGTGGCATCCGATACCGATGCCATATTGATCGATATTTCCTCGGACGCGCCAGCAACACCGGTGGCATTGGTCGAGGCCACCTGTGCCCGATCACGGACCTGATCGGATGTGGTCTGGATGTTTTCTGCCTCGTGCGCGACGTCCTGGGCGACTTGCAGGATTGACGTTTCAAACGCATCAGCCAGATCAAGCATTGCGCGCCGCCGTTCGTGTTCAGCCTGTTCGCGTTCGCGGGCAACTTTTTCTTCGGCCTGTTGTGCGGCAAGGCTGGTTTCACGGAACTGTCCGAGGATTTCGGCCATTCGGCCAATTTCATCCCGGCCGGTATCGTTGACTTCGGTCGAAAGATCGCCGTTGGCAACCTTGCGCATTCCGTCAATCACGCGCAGAAGACGCTTGATCAGGTTGCCGCGCACATAAAACAGCATGATCAGAAGCGATATCAACAGAACAGAAATCCCGATGATCGCAATGACCTGTTGATCCCATTCGACCTTTGAAAGGGCTTCGCTGGCGTTGGCGTCAACCTCGGTGCGCTTGGTGTCGACCATCAACGCGATGGCGTGTGACAGCGCCTCGGCGGTTGCCAGTGTGGCATCAAGGGTTTGTTCCGTTTCATACTGGTTGTCCCATTCTGCCTCGCGCAGATCAAAGACACTGTTGCTGCCTTTGCCAAAGGCCAGAAGGGCATTGGCAAGTTCACGGATACGCTTTCCGTCATCATTGTCTGGCAGTTCTTCAAGCGCATCGGTAATGCGCAGCTCCGCCCAGCTCCATTGACTGCGGACTTCATCCATGGCCTCGCCCTCGGGCACGGCGATGGCGGCGGTCAGCATGCCAAAGGCAAGGTTCACATTGGCGCGGATTTCGGCAATCAGCTGTGAAAAGCCGATGGTCTCTCCAAGCTTTTCTGCTGCGTCGGTGTTGCCATTGGCGACGCGCGATATACCGCGATCGACATCAATATCAACGACCTCGACCAACGGGCTCAGGAACTCTGACAGGTCGCTATAGGCAAAGACCATATCAAGGGTCAGATCACCGCGCAGCTTTTCAATCTCAAGGCGTCTGGTGGTCAGTTCATGAAGGTGTTCACGCCCGGTGACGATGTTATCAAGATGCTCTCTTAGAATGGAAATGGCATCGACAAGTTCCGGCTCTGGCGCAGTGGTTTGCGCATCAGCGCTTTGTGCTTCGGAGCCACCAGTGCTCTCCGTGCCATCGGCAACCGCGGGTGCGTTGGCCCCTTCACGTTCACCCTCACCTGCGCCGACGTTCCGGGCGGCAAGGTCAATAATGATGGAATCCGGATTGGCTTCGGTGATTTCCTGAAGTCTGGCCCGTGCATTGGCAACAAGTTGATCAAGGCGGGCCTCGGTTGCTGCCAGTTCTTCGGCATCCCGTGACGCGGCAAGCACGGGGGCTTGTGCGGCAAGGCCAACACCGTTCGTCGCCAGTTCCATCTGACGGATGATCGAGGGCAGGCTGTTGGTCGTGATATCAGCGACAAGATCGCGATTGCTGCCAAAAGATACCCATGACACGGCCGATGAAATCCCGGCCAGAACCAGAATCAAGGCAAAAGAAGCCATAAGCCGACCTTGAATGCCAAGGCCCGCGCGACGTTTTTTGATGGCGGTATTCACTGTTTCCTCCCTGTCTGGCCCTTTGTTTTTTCTTTGGGCAGACAATTCCCTTTTTGGGAAATGTGCATCCTTTTTACGGACTTCTTGGGTTTTTATGACTTAACGGAATACGCGTCGGAAATATGAATTCTATTGGAAAATCGGGTGGGACGGTCGGGGGTGAAAAAATCACCCCCGACACCCCCAGTAGTGTAGCCCGAATTACTGGGCTGCACGCCATTCCGCGATCAGATCGTCATATTTGACGGTCTCACCCTGCGGTTTTTCGTTGGCAAGTTTCGGTTTCGGTGCGCCCGGCTGGTCGAACCAGTACTGGGCATCACGTTCTTCGTTCAGCTTCGGTGCGCATTCACCACCGATGCCTGCACGCTCAAGACGCTCCATCACACGGTCCATGGAAGTCGCAAGGTTGTCCATGGCTTCCTGCGGGGTCCGTTCGCCGGTTACAGCTTCGGCAACGTTCTGCCACCATAGCTGCGCCAGTTTCGGATAATCCGGAACGTTGGTACCGGTCGGCGACCACTGAACACGGGCCGGCGAACGATAGAACTCGACCAGACCACCCCAGTTCGGAGCGATATCGGTCATTTCCTGGGTATCCAGGTCAGACTGACGGATCGGTGTCAGACCAGTCAGGGTCTTTTTCAGCGATACGGTTTTCGAGGTGGTGAACTGTGCATAGAGCCATGCAGCTTTGCGGCGCTCAACCGGGGTGGACTTCATCAGAGTCCAGGAACCCACATCCTGATAACCAAGCTTCATGCCTTCTTCCCAGTACGGGCCGTGCGGCGACGGGGCCATACGCCATTTCGGCGTGCCGTCTTCGTTCACAACCGGAGTACCTTTTTTCGCCATGTCGGCGGTAAAGGCGGTGTACCAGAAGATCTGCTGTGCGATCTGGCCCTGTGCCGGAACCGGACCAGCTTCACCAAAGGTCATGCCGGCTGCTTCTGGCGGGGCATAAGCCTTGAGCCAGTCGATATATTTGGTCAGGGCATAAACCGCTGCCGGGCCGTTTGCGGCACCACCACGGGTCACGCTTGAGCCAGCAGGCGAGCAACCTTCAACACGGATACCCCATTCGTCGACCGGAAGGCCGTTCGGGATGCCCTTGTCGCCAGCGCCAGCCATGGAAAGCCACGCATCGGTGAAGCGCCAACCCAGTGACGGGTCTTTTTTGCCGTAATCCATGTGGCCATAGACTTTCTGGCCATCGATCTCACCAACGTCATTGGTGAAGAATTCGGCGATGTCCTGATAAGCCGACCAGTTGACCGGAACGCCCAGGTCATAGCCGTACTTGTCCTTGAACTGCTTTTGCAGGTCTTCACGCTGGAACCAGTCATAACGGAACCAGTAAAGGTTCGCGAACTGCTGGTCAGGAAGCTGATAAAGCTTGCCATCCGGACCGGTGGTGAAGGACAGACCGATGAAGTCGTCCAGATCCAGGGTCGGAGAGGTAACGTCCGAACCTTCGCCCGCCATCCAGTCGGTCAGCGGCACAACCGCGTCATAACGCGCGTGGGTCCCGATCAGGTCCGAGTCATTGATGAAGGCGTCATAGATGTTGCGGTTCGACTGCATTTGGGTCTGCAGTTTTTCGATGACATCGCCTTCGCCGATCAGGTCATGGGTCAGGTTGATCCCGGTGATTTCCGAGAAGGCCTTTGCCAGGACCTTGGACTCATATTCGTGCGTGGTGATGGTTTCAGACACCACGTTGATGTCCATGCCGCGGAACGGTTCAGCTGCTTTGATGAACCATTCCAGTTCGGCCATCTGGGCGTCTTTGCTCAGGCTCGACGGCTGGAACTCGCTGTCGATCCATTTTTTCGCCGCGTCGGTATATTGATCTGCCATGGCCGGGTTCGCCAGCACAGCAAGACCAAGGGCGACTGCAACGGCGCTGCCTTTAACAACGCTTTTGGCACCTTTGGCTTTAACGATCATGTCGTTTTCTCCCTGGTCGTCTTCCTTATTGCTCATCCGGTAAACCCGGTCATCGACGCTGGGGGAAGACGGACAGCCCACCGTGATGAATTCGTTCGAAAACGGCACCGCTGCAGGACGCGGTACCGTTTTGGTTGTTAACCCCAGCGCATCACAATGACGAGCCAGACAAGTGCGATGATGGAACCGATCCAAAGGGCGGCATCGGTAAATGCCAGCCAGCCGAGATGGATATAGGCGGCTCCAAGCAAACTGATAAACAGGCGATCACCGCGTGTGGTGGTCAGTGGCAAAAAGCCACGCCGCGGAACGGTCGGTGAAACCGCCTGCCAAATTCCCATCCCGATCAGCATCAAAAAGATGCAACCAAAGAACGCGGCGGTAATCGGGGTCCAGGCCATCCATGCCATTTTGATATTCCTCCTGTTTTCCGATTACACGCGACCCATCGCGAAACCTTTGGCGATGTAGTTGCGAACGAACCAGATCACCAAGGCGCCCGGGACGATTGTTAAAACACCCGCAGCCGCCAGAACGCCCCAATCAAGGCCCGATGCCGAAACGGTACGGGTCATGGTGGCGGCAATCGGCTTGGCCTCGACCGAGGTCAGTGTGCGCGCCAGCAGCAGTTCAACCCAGCTGAACATAAAGCAGAAGAACGCGGTCACACCGATGCCGGACCTGATCAGCGGCAAGAAGATCGTGGCAAAGAACCGCGGGAACGAATAACCGTCGATATAGGCGGTTTCATCGATTTCCTTTGGAATGCCCGACATGAAACCTTCAAGGATCCAGACGGCCAGCGGCACGTTAAACAGGCAGTGTGCGAGTGCCACAGCGATATGGGTGTCAAACAGGCCGACACTTGAATAAAGCTGGAAGAACGGTAACAGGAACACGGCCGGCGGTGCCATACGGTTGGTCAGAAGCCAGAAGAACAGATGCTTGTCGCCGGTAAAGTTGAACCGCGAAAAGGCATAAGCCGCGGGCAGGGCGACCACGAGCGAGATCACCACGTTGATACCGACATAGATCATCGAGTTGATATAACCCGTGTACCATGCCGGATCGGTCAGGATGGTTGCGTAGTTGGCCAATGTCGGATTGTCCGGGAACAGGGTCATTGCGCCCAGGATTTCCGTATTGGTCTTGATTGACATGTTGAACAGCCAATAGATCGGAACCAACAGGAACAGGATATAAAGAAGAAGTCCGATATGTCGTTTCTGGAACTGCATTTTATTGTTCCCCCTGCTTTCCGGCGTTCATCACGACGGTATAGAAAACCCAGCAAACCAACAGAATGATCAGGAAGTAGACCAGCGAGAAGGCCGCAGCAGGACCAAGGTCAAACTGACCGACTGCCATCCGGGTCAGGAACTGGCTGAGGAAGGTGGTTGCGTTACCCGGACCGCCCCCTGTCAGGACGAACGGTTCGGTATAGATCATGAAGCTGTCCATAAAGCGCAGCAGGACACCGATCACGAGAACCGACTGCATCTTCGGCAACTGAATGAAGCGGAACACGGCCCAGCGCGATGCACCGTCAATCTTGGCCGCCTGATAATAGGCATCCGGGATTGACCGCAAACCGGCATAGCACAGCAGCACAATCAGGCTTGTCCAGTGCCAGACATCCATGACAAGCACCGTGATCCACGCGTCCATCGGGTTCTGGGCATAGTTGTAATCAATGCCCATCAGATTGATGACATAGCCACCCAGACCAATGTCTGCACGGCCAAAGATCTGCCAGATGGTGCCAACCACGTTCCATGGAATAAGCAGCGGCAAGGCAAGCAGCACCATCGATGCCGAAACGCCCCAGCCCTTGCGCGGCAGGGTCAGTGCAACCGCAATGCCCAGCGGAATTTCGATGAATAGAACCGAAAGGGTGTAGATGATCTGACGCAGCAGCGCATCATGCAGGCGACTGTCGCCCAGAACCTGTTCAAACCATTCGGTACCGACAAAGAAACGCGTCTGCGGATCGAAAATGTCCTGAACCGAATAGTTCACAACCGTCATCAGCGGAATGATCGCGCTGATGGCGACGATAAAGAACACTGGCAGGACGAGGAACCAGGCCTTGTTGTTGGTAATCTTGTTCATTTCCCCATCCCCCCTTACGCGACCAACTGACTGTCGGCGTAAAGCTTGGTCCATTCCGGCGCAAAGCGCAGAATGCCGGACTGGCCGACAACCTGTTCGTCTTCGCCGAGCTTGACCTTGATTTCAGATGCGCCGAACCGGGTGGTCGCGATCTTGAACTGGCCAAGGTCTTCGACCTTGGTGATGTTAACTTCGATCCCGTCTGATCCCTTGTCGGCGTTGCCGGTTTCAAGGGTCAGGAATTCGGGACGAATGCCGAGTTCAAGCTTGCCGGTCTGTTTGGAAACGGCTTCAAGGTGACGGTCCGAAAGACCGATCCGCTGACCATCAACCCAGGCCGCACCATCATCGATCTTGCAATCCATAATGTTCATGCCGGGGCTTCCGATGAAGTAACCGACAAAGGTATGGGCCGGATTTTCAAACAGTTCCTGCGGGGTGCCCAGCTGCACGACCTTGCCGCCATACATGACGACAACCTTGTCAGCAAAGGTAAGGGCCTCGACCTGATCATGGGTGACATACACCATGGTCGGGCGCAGCTTGTTGTGAATTTCTTTAAGCTTGCGGCGCAGAACCCATTTCAGATGCGGGTCAATCACCGTCAGCGGTTCGTCAAACAGAATGGCCGAAACATCGTCACGCACCAGACCACGCCCCAGCGAGATCGTCTGTTTTTCATCCGCACCAAGGCCGCGCGCCTTTTGCTTGAGCTTACCGGTCAGATCCAGCATGCCGGCAATTTCACGCACACGGGCATCAACGCGCTTTTCATCAATGCCGCGATTGCGCAGCGGGAAGGCCAGGTTGTCATAGACCGTCATGGTGTCATAGATCACCGGGAACTGGAAAACCTGTGCGATGTTGCGCTCTTCCGGGGCAAGGCTTGTGACATCCTTGCCATCAAACAGGACCTGCCCATGTGACGGGGTCAGAAGGCCGGAGATGATGTTCAGCAAAGTCGTCTTGCCGCAACCCGACGGGCCCAACAGGGCATAAGCACCGCCATCTTCCCAGACATGCTCCATGCGACGCAGGGCATAGTCCTCGTCCGTTTTCGGATCGGGGAAGTAGGAATGCGCAAGGCTTTTAAGATCAATACGTGCCATTTTCTTACTCTTCCCTCACGCCGCTTTGCCGTTTGAAATTTCGACCGGCGGGGCGGCCACGAGCGCACCATTCGCATCAAAGGCAAACAGGCGTGTCGGATCGACATAGAACTGGGTTGCTTCGCCAAGGCGCGGATTGTGAACGCCTTCTTCCTGGATCACCCAGGACACATCATTGAAATGGACGTGGACAAAGGTTTCCGAACCGGTGATTTCGGCCAGTTCGACCTGTCCCTGCATCGCGATCGTGTCATCCCCGGTCGGATCAACCGACAGGTGGTTGGCGCGAATGCCAAGGGTGTAATCGCCATTGGACAGGTTCGCCAGATGCCCTTTCAGCGGCACCTGATGGCCGCTTTTCATAAAGATCGCGCCATCGCGGACTTCGGCTTCAACAAGGTTGATCGGCGGATCGGAAAAGATCAGGCCGGTCTTGACCGAGGCCGGGTTGTGATAAACCTCGGTCGTCGGACCAAACTGGGTCATCCGGCCTTCATGCATCACCGCGCACTTGCCACCCAGCAACAATGCTTCCATCGGCTCGGTCGTGGCATAGACGACAATGGTGTCGCGCTCGGCCAAAAGGTTGGGGATCTCTTCGCGCAGTTCTTCGCGCAGCTTGTAATCCAGGTTGACCAGCGGTTCGTCAAGCAGCAGCAACTTGCAATCCTTGACCATGGCGCGTGCCATGGCGGTACGTTGCTGCTGACCACCGGAAAGTTCCTGTGGCAGGCGATCAAGCAGATGTTCGATATGCATGAGTTCGGCTGTCGAACGCACACGCTTTTCGATTTCTGCCTTATCAACGCCCTGCAATTTCAGGGGGGATGCGATGTTGTCAAACACGTTCATCGACGGATAGTTGATGAATTGCTGATAGACCATGGCGACATTGCGTTTCTGCACGGCCATGCCGGTTACATCAGCATTATCAACAAGGATGCGGCCCTTGGTCGGCGGCTCAAGCCCCGCCATAATCCGCATCAGCGTCGTCTTCCCGGCAAGTGTCCGCCCCAAAAGGACGTTGAACGATCCCGGTTCGAGCGTCATCGACACATCGTCGATATGGGTCTCCCCACCCACGGTCTTGGTTATGTTTTCAAGCGTAAGGGTCATTTTCCACTGTTTCCTTCGCCCGCTTTCACGGTGTTTTTTGATGTCGGTTCGGTTTTGAACCATTGGACAATGGCATTACGCGTCTCATCCGAAAGGTGCAGCCCCAGTTTGGAGCGGCGCCACAAAATATCATCGGCCGTTCTGGCCCATTCGTGATCCACCAGATAGCGCAATTCGCACTCGTATACGTCGTCACCGAAGTGCTTTCCAAGCCCTTTCAGATCGCTGGCATCGCCAATGATCATATTGGTGAGTGTGCCGTAGTTTTGCACGTAACGGTATAGCTGTGCTTGTGCAATCCAGGGAAACTTCTTGTGCATCGCAGTAAGATAGCGTTCGAAATCCGCATCGGGGATATCGCCGCCCGGAAGCGGTTTGTCCGCGGTCCATCTTGTATCGTTGCTGCCAAGTAGCGGGCAAAGCTTGCTCATCGCTGATTCCGCAAGCTTGCGATAGGTGGTGATCTTGCCGCCATAGATGTTTAGAAGCGGCGCACCATTATCGGCATTTTCGCCCCGGTCAATTTCCAGAACATAATCGCGGGTTACCTGGGATGCGTCTTCGCTGCCATCGCCATACAGCGGACGGACACCGGAATAGGCCCAGACAACGTCATCGGTGGTGATTTTCTTTTCGAAGTAGGTATTGGCAAGTTCGCAAAGATATTTGGTTTCATCTGCGCTGATCGCGACCTTGGCCGGATCGCCTTTGTAATCACGATCGGTCGTGCCGATCAGGGTAAAGTCCTGCTCATAGGGGATGGCAAAAACAATCCGCCCGTCCGGATTCTGGAAGATATAGCAATAGTCATGGTCAAACAGTTTTGGCACCACGATGTGGCTGCCCTGAACCATACGAATGCCTTGTTTCTTCTTGGCCTCAACCCGTTTTTCAAGAAGCTCGGCACACCAGGGACCTGCGGCATTGACCAGTGATTTGGCCTGAATGGTTTTTTCCGACCCGTCGTCGATATTGCGCAGTGTCACGGTCCAAAGGCCATTTTCGCGTTTGGCCGATACACATTCGGTGCGGGTTTCGATATCGGCCCCGCGATCACGAGCATCCATGGCGTTCAGCACCACAAGGCGCGCATCCTGAACCCAGCAATCGGAATAGACAAATGCCTTGTCCATTCCCTTGACCAATGGCGCACCGGCCGGGTGGGTGGCAAGCTTGATGCCCTCGGACCCGGGCAGTTTTTCACGACCGCCAAGATGGTCATACAAAAACAGGCCAAGCCGGATCATCCATGCCGGGCGCAGACCCTTGACGTGGGGCAGGACAAAGCGAAGCGGCCAGATGATGTGCGGGGCGGCACGCAGCAGAACTTCGCGCTCAATCAGCGCTTCACGCACAAGGCGGAATTCATAATGTTCAAGATACCGCAGGCCACCATGGATCAGCTTTGTGCTGGCCGACGAGGTCGCGCTGGCAAGGTCATCCTTTTCACACAGATAGACGCTTAGCCCACGACCTGACGCGTCACGCGCAATGCCCGTGCCATTGATCCCACCACCAATAATGGCGATGTCATATGTTTTTGGAGTGAGCAACCGATTCCTCCCCAATTGCTCTTATTTGTGACAGCTGTTCTCAACTGCCATTCTGTTCTTTCACAAACGTTACGAACGCCCCAAAATAATTGCAAGCGAAAATTATGGCTGTTTGGAATTTTCATTAACGAAACTGAATTTCTGAAATGTAACAGATTGTAATCATTGGAGGATTGAACAATTCCCTTGTTGGGCAGCAGGCAAATCTTTGTTTCTTTCGTTTGCAATCAGGGCGGAAAATCCATTGGAATCGGTTGAAACTGAAAAAATAAGCGATGAAAGCCGCCAAATATGCGGGGCTGAATATCAAAACTCTTTTGCGATTGAAAATGATTATCATTGTTGTTAGCTTGCGCTTCCGGGTTGCCGTGTGATCGGAAATCGCATTGTGGCCCGACGCGACAATTCGCGACAAAGCGTGACCAAGCGACAGCAGATGATCCAAATATGAAGCCCTGGCAGAACACGCTCTCAAAACTGTTTGAGGACCACCGTCGGCAACTGGTCTCGATGGCCAATCGTCGTATCGGTGACCGTGAGACGGCGGATGAAATTGTTCAGGACGTCTATGCCAGACTGTTGCTT
The DNA here is from genome assembly GCF_037027205.1 of Thalassospira sp. CH_XMU1458. Lineage (NCBI taxonomy): Bacteria > Pseudomonadati > Pseudomonadota > Alphaproteobacteria > Rhodospirillales > Thalassospiraceae > Thalassospira > Thalassospira sp. CH_XMU1458. The sequence goes on from NZ_JAYMDW010000003.1 coordinate 991,752, forward strand.
TCGGGGGATCACGGCACGGACGAAGAAAACGTCAAGGTTCTTTATGCGTCTGTGCGCAATGCCGTGATTGATCATCATCGCAGCACAGCGGGGCGCACAGGGCTCATGCGCCGGATCTTGCCCGTTCAGCTATGGCAGAGAGAAACATCATCCCCGCACGATCATGCCCAGTCGCGTCAGGCCCTCTCGGCACTGGATCGGGCCTTGCTGGAACTGTCCCCCAAGGCGCGCGAGATGTTTGTTTTGCATCGGGTCGAAGGGGTTTCAAACGCAAAACTGGCGCAGAAATACGGAATATCTGTCAGCGCAGTGGAAAAGCAACTTGCACGCACCATGCGCCATTGCCAGCAACGCCTTGAAGCCTATCGGGATACAGATTGAAAAGTTTGAGCCAAACGGCATGAGGATATTTTGTTCTCAGCCGTTTATTCGTTATAGAAATCGCATAACAGCCAGTACCGTGTGGACCGATAACAGATCAATGCAAGGCGACGTTAAACTGACCGAGGCGCAAAAGGACGAAGCAGCCCTTTGGCACGTAAAGCGTGCAGGTGGGGCGCTGACGGCCTCGCAGGAGCAAGAATTTGATGCTTGGCTCAATGCCGACACAGGCAACCGCCTTGCCTATGATCAGATGCGTGTTCTTTGGGCGCAGGTCGAAGAGCCAGCCCGCCGCATTGCAGTCAGAGACGCCGGGCAGGTGCCAGTTTGGCAAAGGATGCTTGACTGGTTCTCTCCGCTACGGACTGTGACGTCATGTGCGGCGGCGGTGGCGGTATTGGCGATGGTTGCCTTTCTTAACCCCGATGCCCTGGAAAATCTTCAGGCTGACATTGTTACCGATGCCGCGGTGGTAACCGAGATGCGGTTGTCGGATGGATCCGTGGTTTTTCTTGCCGCCAACAGTGCGATTGCCATCGATTTTGAAAACGGGAAACGGGATGTCGAACTTTTGCGTGGTCAGGCATTTTTTGATGTCATGCATCGCGATGGAGACAGCTTCCGGGTTCGGGCCGGTATGGCAACAGTCGAAGTGGTTGGGACGCGCTTTAATGTTGATCACCTAACGCAAGACACACGGGTCGGCGTTGAAGAGGGTGCTGTTCGGGTGTCGACCGGGGCCGATACAGGCAGCGTTATGCTTGGTCCAGGGGATGCGGTGGCAGTCGGGGCTGGCGGGCTACACGCCAAGGAGGCCGACGATATTGCATCCGTGCAAAGTTGGATGCATGGGCGTCTGAGTGTTCAGAACGTGCGTCTGGATGATCTGGTTGCGCGTCTTGATAACTTCGCACCGGGCCGTCTGATGGTTTTGGGCGATATCGGAAACAAAACCGTTTCGGGCAGTTTTCCGACCAATGATGTTGCCAGATCCCTTGAAACGCTTGCCGTTGCGGTGGGTGGATCGGTGATCAAAACATCACCTTGGTTGACCATTATTTATTAAGATTGCGAAAAATTCGCAAAAAAAGTGCTTCCTCATGTGAGGAGTCTATTTTCCCGCTCGTTTGTTTTTCTAGGTGCAGGGGGACCTGCCTGAAAAACCAATCTCAGAATGGAGCGGGAATTTGTATTCCAAGCAGGCAAAATCAAAAAAGAATATCCTGATCTCGGCATTGTTGATGACGTCCTCAATCGGTCTGCCGACCGGTTTGATGGCGGCGGAAACCAACACTCAAACCGTGCCGGGCAAACAGGTCGAAGTCGCGCAAGCACTTTACAGCTTTGATCTTAGTGTCACGTCAATCGCCGAGGGTATCAGCCAGATTGGCGATGTTTCCGGCTGGAGTATCGCCTATACCATCGATCTGCCGGAAATCACCGAACCGCGCGAAATTCGCGGCGAGTTTTCTGTCCCGGGCGCAATCGAAATGCTTCTTCGCGGAACGGATTTATCCTATCGCGCAATCGGCAGCCGTTCGCTGATCATTACCGACGCAAGCACGCAGAGTAATGCCAGCGGCGAAATGGTTACCGATCCGGTGATTGTCGAGGCCACCGGTGCACAATCCGATCTTGCCCCGGCCTATGCTGGCGGGCAGGTGGCAACCGGCGGACGACTGGGCATGCTCGGCAATACCGACATCATGGATGCTCCGGTCAGTATTACGAGCTACACCAGCGACTATATCGCCGATCAGCAGGCGGAAACCATCGCGGATGTTCTGCAAAATGACCCGTCTGTGCGTGCGCCGAATGCCGAAACGGCCAACCTCGATACCTATCAGATCCGTGGTTTTGGCGTTAATCTGTTTAATACCGGCGAAGTATCGTTCAACGGTGCCTATGGGGTGGCGCCAACCTATCGCGTGATGTCCGGTTTGGCAGAGCGGATCGAAGTCGTCAAAGGTCCCAATGCGTTGCTAAACGGCATGTCGCCCACCGGTGCTGTTGGTGGGGCGATCAATATCGTGCCCAAGCGGGCCGGTGAAAAGGACCTGACACGGACAAGCGTTGATTACGGTCGCGGTGAACAAGCTGGCGGCGACATTGATTTCAGCCGCCGCTTCGGGGCCAATGATGAGTTTGGCGTTCGCTTTAACGGTGGTTATCACAATGGCGATACGTATCTGGATCGGCAGACACGTGAAGCATCCCTTGGTGCGCTGGCCCTTGATTACGAGGGGGATCGTTTCCGGGCATCGGTTGACCTGATTGATCAGCGTGAAAACCTCGATGCGCCTGCACGTGAACTGCGTTTCAATTCCGGCTTTGCCATTCCCGACGCGCCTGATGGTTCCACCAACCTCATTCAGGATTGGGAATGGTCGGATGCAGTTGATCGCTCTGGCATGGTTCAGGCGGAATACGACCTGTTTAATAACGTTACGGTCTTTGCCAGCTTTGGCGGCGGGCGCACGGAACTTGATCGCCTGTTTGGCACGCCGACAGTTCAGAATGCGGCCGGTGACTATATTGATGACGGTCTTTCCTATCGCCGCTTCCAGACCGACCGCTGGTCGGCCAGTACAGGTGTCAGGGGTGAATTTGAAACGGGTGAGGTCAAGCACAAGATCTCGCTTCAGGCCACGCGGTATGAAGACGAACTTCGTCAGGGCATCAGCAATGCCGGATCCAACCCGTCGGCCAACATTTACACCACGGCTGCGGTTGCGCCGATTGCCGTCAGTGCCCCGGCCAGCAAGCCCAAAACATCTGCATCGGAACTAACCGGCTTTGCATTGGCCGATACGCTGTCCTTCCTTGATGAAACGGTTCTCGTCACCCTTGGGACGCGTCATCAAAGCATTGCTGTTGATAATTACAGCAGCGGTGTTGTTAGCAGCTCCTATGACGACAGCGAAATCAGTCCGATGGCAGGCATCGTTGTTAAGCCGACTGAAACTGTGTCGGTTTACGCCAACTATATCGAGGGCCTCAATCAGGGCGATATTGCACCCAGCAGTGCCGCCAACGCGGGCGAAGCGATGGCACCTTATGTCGCCAAGCAGATTGAAACAGGCATCAAACTTGATTTCGGGAATATTGGCGGTTCCATCTCTGCCTTCCAGATCACGCAGCCGGACGGTGATACCGATGACGGCACCAATATCTTTACTGCCGATAACGAACAGCGAAACCGTGGTATCGAGCTTAATGTCTTTGGCCAGGTGACGGATGATATTCGGCTGCTTGGTGGTGTGATGTTCCTTGAATCGGAAATCAGCAAAGCCGTCAACGCAGATGACTTGGGCAAGCGGCCGGTTGGAACGCCTGAAATGCAGATCAATCTTGTTGGCGAATGGGACACCCCGTTTGTCGATGGTCTGACACTAAGCAGTACGGTCACACACACATCGTCGCAATTTGTCGATACCGCCAATACTCAAGACATTCCGGAATGGACCACGCTTGATATCGGTGCGCGTTACAAGACTGAACTTTACGACACCCCCGTAACCATTCGGGCGACGGTTCAGAACGTCACCGATGAAAGTTACTATTCGGGTGTGAACCAGTGGCGCTTCGTCTCGTTGGGCGCTCCGCGAACAGCACTGTTGTCGCTAACCGCGGACTTCTGATGTGACCGGATACGTGATTGGAACAAACAGGAAAATCCATCTCCTGTTTGTCCTGCAACTGGTGTCGATGGGTGCCATGGAGATGAGCGGGCCGTTCTGGCCCGTTCATCTGCGTTCGCTCACCAGTTCAGATGATCTGTTCACACTCGCCAGCATCGGCGTTTATGTCGGGCCGATGCTGGGCATCATGTTGACCAGCACGTTTTGGGGACGGGTCGGGGATCGGTTCGGCCACAAGGCGATGATGATACGGGCCCTTTTTGGCTTGGCCGCGACCCAGCTTGCATTGGCCTTTTCTGGTGACGTTTTTTCGATCCTGATCTTACGGTTTTTGCAAGGGGCCTGTGCCGGATATATCGCACCGGCCCAGGCGTACGGGGTCAGCATCGAAAGCCCGGCACGGCGGGCAAAGCTGTTTGCCTATTTGCAGGTATCGACCAATCTCGGTTCGCTGTGCGGGGCGTTGTTTGGTGGTGTGATCCTTGATCTTGCCAGCTTCTTTTGGATCAACTTTTCGGCGGCCATCCTGTGTGCACTCTGCATGATTTCGGTTTGGGTGTTGCTTCCGACTGTCGCCGCTCCGGTGCGGCCTAAGACAGGTGACAGACCGGATACCAAGCCGAGCATCGTGCGATCGCCACAGGTCATTTCCTTGCTGACGATCATCGGCGTTCTATTGCTTGGCCGAATGGTGACGCAATCGCCGTTTCCGATTTATGTCCTGCACACTTTTGATGTCGGCAACTGGGTTGTTGGCCTGTGTTATGGCCTGTTGGCACTGGGCTTTGTCGCAACGGCGTCTCTTTGGGCGCGCTATTTCGAAGGACGCTCCGCGCAAAACGTTCTGGGGCGCATGTGTCTGGTGATTGCCGGATGCATTGTCGTGACCGTGACGGCCGGGCTGACCGGATCGGTCACTGTTTTTGCCGCGATGTATTTCCTGTGGGGAACGCTTTTGGGTGCGACCACGCCGGTTTTGACCGCACTGGTGTCACGCAGCGCGTCTGATCATCAGCAGGGATATTTGCTGGGACTGGCGCAAAGCACAGCCCAGTTTTCATCGATTGCCGGGATCGCAATTGGCGGCTGGTTCGCGCAGGTTTCCGGGCTTTCAAACATCTATTTTCTCGTCGGTTTTGTCTATTTCGTCGGCTTGGTGCTGACCGCTGTGACGCGGGTTGGTGTCGGTCGTACGACAAATCCGACTGAGCTATCAGGGGAGTAAAACGAGGATGCGTAAACTTTCACAGATGCTTGTGTTTATGGTTTTGGTTCTGATTGGGCCGATGCCAGCACAGGCCGAAACCATCACGGTAACCGATATCGCCGGGCGCGAAGTTGCGGTCAATGTCCCGATAAAACGTGCCATCCTTGGCGAGGGTCGCCAGCTTTACATCATTGCCGCCCTTGATCGCGAAAATCCGGCGGCGCGCATTGTCGGTTGGCGCAAGGACCTGATCGAAGCCGATCCGGCGACCTATCAGGCCTATCTTTCGAAATTCCCCGCATTTGCCGATATCCCGGCCTTCGAGGGGCTGGAGCAAAGCCTGATTGATATCGAAACCACGATTGCGCAAAAGCCTGATATCGTTTTCCTCAATCTTGAAACCAAGCGCGCGGTGGAAGAAGCCGCCTATATCGAAAAGCTTGGAGCCCTTGATATCCCTGTGGTCTATGTCGATTTTCGTAACAGCCCGGAAGTCAATACCGAACCCTCCATACGTTTGTTCGGAAAACTGTTTGGCAAGGAAGACCGTGCCGAGGAATTTATCGCGTTCCGTGCTGAGGAAATCGCAAAAATCACTGATCGTCTGGCCAGTGTGAAACCGGAACGTCCAAAGGTATTCATCGATCGTGCCGCCGGGTTTTACGAGGATTGTTGCCATTCATTTGGCGATGGCAATTTCGGTGCGATGGTTGAAATGGCCGGTGGCGACAATATTGCCAAGGATCTGATCCCTGGCACTTTCGGGCAGATCAATGCCGAACAGGTCATTGTTTCCGATCCGGACCACATCATTGTCACCAGCGCGATGTGGGATGTCTATGTGCCGGGCGGCAAATGGGTTCCAGTTGGTCCGGGTGCCGACCCGGACGAAATCGTTGAAAAACTGAAATTCTATCCGACACGCCCGGCTTATCTCGGCATCAAGGCGCAAAAGACCAACGCATTTCATGCGGTCTGGCATCAGTTTTACAACAGCCCCTATCAGTTCGTCGCCATTCAGCAGATGGCCAAATGGTTTCACCCCGAACTGTTTGCAGATATCGATCCCGATGAAACCTTCAAACAGCTTCATGACCGGTTTCTGCCGATTGATTATCAGTCGGGCTATTTCGGGACACTGTCGAACTAGGTGTGTGTTGGCGCATAACACAATAACGCGATGACTGGCCATGGCGGGAGCAACACTGTTGTTCCCGCTTTTTTGCGCAAATATCGCAGGTTCTGCTAATCGGCGGTGATTGGCTGTTCTTTGATGAAATCTTCTAGCAAAGCAGGCCTCGGCCCCGGTTTGCGATTGCTATTGGGTAAATATCCCGCAAAAATGTGGCATCCACCACGGAGCAGACTAGATAAAGACCAGAATGCGATCATGTCGCTCCCAATAATGCTTTCCGGAGGCACTCAAATGATTTCGCTTAAAGACCCCAGTCTTTTCACCCAGCAGGCCTATGTCGGCGGGGAATGGGTCGATGCCCCAGACGGGAAAACCGCCGAGGTAACCAACCCTGCAACCGGTGAAGTGCTTGGCACCGTGCCGGTTCTTGGCCGTGATGAAGTTGCGCATGCCATTGATGTCGCCGAAAAGGCGCAGAAGCTTTGGAAAAAGCGCACCGCCAAGGAACGTGCGGGCATCCTGATGAAATGGTACGACCTGATGATGGAAAATCAGGATGACCTCGCCGCCCTGATGACGGCAGAGCAGGGTAAACCATTGACCGAGGCCAAGGGCGAGATCGCCTATGGCTCATCTTTCCTGCAGTGGTTTGCCGAAGAAGCCAAACGCGTCTATGGCGATGTGATCCCGACCTTTGCCGAAGGTCGCCGTGTGATGGTTCTCAAAGAACCGATTGGTGTGTGTGCCGCCATCACGCCATGGAACTTCCCGACCGCGATGATCACCCGCAAAGCCGCCCCGGCATTGGCCGTTGGCTGTGCAATGGTGGTCAAACCGGCGATGGAAACACCGTATTCCGCCCTTGCCATGGCCATTTTGGCCGAACGTGCCGGTCTGCCCAAGGGGCTGTTGTCCATCGTTACCGGTGATGCGCCGGTGATCGGTGCGGAAATGACCGAAAATGCCAAGGTCCGCAAACTGACCTTTACCGGTTCGACCGCGATTGGGCGTTTGTTGATGCGCCAGTGTTCCGATACCGTCAAAAAGGTCAGCCTGGAGCTTGGCGGCAATGCGCCGTTTATCGTCTGTGAAGATGCCGATATCGATGCGGCGGTCGAAGGTGCGATTGCGTCCAAATACCGCAACGCCGGCCAGACCTGTGTCTGTGCCAACCGTCTGTTCGTCCATGATGCAATCTATGACGAGTTCGCCGAGAAATATGCCGCCAAGGTTGCCAAAATGACCGTTGGTAATGGTGCGGACGAAGGCGTTGTGATCGGACCGCTGATCACGGAAAAGGCCGTCGAAAAGGTCGAAAGCCAGATTGCCGATGCGGTTGCCAAGGGGGGGCGTATCCTGACGGGTGGCAAGCGTCACGAAAAGGGCGGCTCGTTCTTCCAGCCGACCGTGATTGCCGATGCTACCCGCGAAATGACCGTCTTCCGCGAGGAAACCTTTGGCCCGATGGCACCGCTGATCCGCTTCAAAACCGATGACGAAGTACTTGAGATGGCCAATGATTCCGAGTTCGGTCTGGCATCCTACTTCTATTCGCGTGACATCAACCGGATCTGGAAACTGGCCGAAGGCCTTGAAAGCGGGATTGTCGGGGTCAATACGGGCATCATCTCGACCGAGGTGGCACCGTTTGGTGGCGTCAAACAATCCGGTGTCGGCCGTGAAGGATCGAAATACGGTGTCGAGGACTACCTCGAAGTCAAATATGTCTGCATGGGCGGCGTTGACGAATAACGCTTATCCCCCCAGAAGGCATACCAAAAGTCAGAAAAGAAAAAGGGCGCTGCAACTCGCAGCGCCCTTTTGTATTGAAAGCCACAAGGCCCGCATTCAGACATCAAAGATGTTTTTCTTGCGTGCGCCAGAGGCTTCATCCTGTTCGTCCTGCTTGCCGGTAATCGACTGCGACGAGCCGCTTGGCAGTTCGGACTGCAATTCGGTAAACACATCAAACATGTTCGGGTTAAACGCGATCCGCGCCTGCAGACGGTCGCGGCGCTCATCGGCGGTTTCATCCCCGTCGGCTGATTTGCCAAGTTCGGCCTCGGCAACGCTGTTACCGTTCAGGCGCTGCTCGATGGCATCGGCAATGACCTTTTCGATGGCCTGGCGATCATCAGCATCCATTTCGGCCAGTTTCTCTTCATCAAGGCCCATGCTTTGCAGGATCTTCGCACGCAATTCTTCGATCTTGCGTTCCTCAATTTCCTTCACATAGGTCGTGAAACCATGTTCGCGGATATAGGCCAGCTCGGCATTTTCTTCCTTCTTCTTTTCGGGAAGCGGGACGGTGTTCGATGAAATGGTCTGGCGGAAACTGGCCGCACTTTTGGCGCTTTGTGCGGTGTTGGTGACAGCAGCCAACGTTTCATACAATCCCATCAGAAACCTCCATGGGGAAAAAGATGCCGGTTGAAATTCATTCTTCTGTTTTCGTTGCAAACCCTGTGCCGTGCTAAGCGGGCACGTTTTTCCCGCCTGTTTGGTCAGCAAGACCGGTTTGAAAATTCCCTTGTAAATCAGAGGTATGAACGCATTGCACAGAAAAATTTTCGAAAACGAATTGTTTTTTGCCGCGATTTTTTTCTAAATAGAGCGATAAAACCAATGGCATCGTCATGTGGACGGGCCGCAACGCATCAATGTATGCAGGGTCGGATGGCAGGAAACCTGCCGGCTCGGGAGGAAAACAAACATGTCAGAAACGCGCTATATCCTTGCCATCGATCAGGGAACGACAAGCTCACGCGCCATTGTCTTTGATGAAAACGGCCGCTCCGTTTCCGTCGCCCAGCAGGAATTCCCGCAACATTTCCCCAATAGTGGCTGGGTCGAACATGACCCGGAAGATTTGTGGGGCACCGTGGTCGCCGTCTGCAAGGAGGCATTGGCGCGGGTTGATATCGCCAAGGTCGCCGCAATTGGCATCACCAACCAGCGTGAAACCACCGTTGTCTGGGATCGCAAGACCGGCAAGGCGATCTATAACGCGATTGTCTGGCAGGATCGCCGCACAGCGGCACTGTGTCATGATCTTAAAAAGCGTGATCCCAAGCTTGAACAGGCGGTCAATGCCAAGTCCGGTCTGTTGATTGATCCGTATTTCTCGGCCACGAAGGTTGCGTGGATCCTTGATCATGTTTCCGGCGCGCGTGCACGCGCTGATCAGGGCGATCTGGCCTTTGGGACGGTCGACAGTTTCCTGTTGTGGCGTCTGACCGGTGGCAAGTCGCACGCAACCGATGCGACCAATGCGGCCCGCACCAACCTGTTCAACATTCGCGAAAACGCCTGGGATGACGAGCTTTGCAAAATCTTCCGCGTTCCGCGCAACATGCTGCCCGATGTCAAGGACTGTGCGGCTGATTTCGGGGTAACAGATGCCGATCTGTTTGGCGCGGAAATCCCGGTGATGGGCATGGCGGGTGATCAGCAGGCAGCTGCATTCGGTCAGTGCTGCTTTGAGCCGGGCGATATCAAAAGTACCTATGGCACGGGCTGCTTTGTTATCCTGAATACCGGCGATGAGGCGGTAACATCGCAGCACCGGCTTCTGACCACGGTTGGCTATCGCATCAATGGCAAAACAAGCTACGCCATTGAAGGTGCCATCTTTGTGGCCGGGGCGGCGGTTCAATGGCTGCGCGACGGTCTTGGTATCATCAAGTCGGCGGCCGAAACAGAAGGGTTGGCCAAATCGCTTGATGACAATCACGGTGTTTACCTTGTCCCGGCCTTTACCGGACTTGGCGCACCCTATTGGGACCCGGATGCCCGCGGGGCGATTTTCGGCCTGACCCGTGATACCGGCCCGCGCGAGTTCGTGCGGGCTGCACTCGAAAGCGTTTGTTATCAGACATTTGATCTGTTCGAAGCCATGGCGGCCGATGGCGTGTCGCCCAAGGCGGTTCGGGTTGATGGCGGCATGGTTGCCAATGACTGGATGTGTCAGATGCTTTCAGACGTGTTGGGTATTTCGGTTGAACGCCCCGAAGTCACCGAAACCACAGCACTGGGGGCGGCATACTTTGCCGGATTGCAGGCCGGTATTTACCGCGATCTCGATCATATTTCCGAGAAATGGCACCTCGATGCCAGCTTCGAGCCCGATATCGAACCGGGCCGCCGTCAGGGATTGCTTGATGGCTGGAAAGATGCGGTCAAGCGCGTGCAAACAGCGCCAAGTGACTGATACGCATGGCTGCCTTGCCAATGGAATTGCGGTGCGGGGCTGGTAAGTCCGCGAAATGATTTGTACTATCAAAGGACAGCGTCAATGATGCTGTCCTTTCTTTATGCGTGACCGACGTGGTTTACCCGATCTGTTGCGCTGCTCTGGGCTTTGGTGCTCATTCTCGCCTTTGGGGGAAACATGCTTGATCTGATCGTCGGAAAAGTTGGACCGGTCTTTTTGACGATCCTGTGCGGTTTTCTTCTTACGCACATCAAGATCATCAAGCGTGAAGGCATTCCGTTTCTGGCCAAGCTTGCCATGAATGCCTTTATCCCGGCGATGCTGTTTCAGACCCTGTCACAATCCGACATCAGCGCGCATTTCGATCTGCGGCTTTGGGGCAGTTATTATTCCGGCGTGCTGTTGAACTTCGCGCTGGTATTTATAATCGCCAAGCTTTGGCTGAGTGCCAAAACCGATGAAGCGGCCGTCACCGCGATGGGCGGCGTCTTTTCCAACATCGTTCTTCTCGGTATCCCGCTTGTACAGGCGGTTTACGGCGAAGAAGGCCTGGTGCCGCTTTTGATCGTGCTGTCGATCCATCCAGTCACCCTGATGGGGATGACAATTCTGATTGTTGAGGGCAGCCGCGGTGGCGACGGTCATTGGTTGTCCAATGTATTTCGCAGCATCGTGCGTGTGGCCAGAAACCCGATCATTGCGGCGATTGTGCTTGGCGTTCTGGCATCGCTGTTTGAAATCCGCATGCCCGAAATGGTCGATGGCACGCTTGAACGGTTCCGCACGGCGGGGCCGACCATCGCACTTTTGCTGGTCGGGGCCGGGCTTTACGGGCAGTCGGTGCGCGGTAACCTCAGTGCCAGTTTGCTGTGTACTACGGCCAAGATGTTTGTCCAGCCGCTTCTGGTGTTTTCGGTTGGGCATTTCATTTTCGATCTGCCGCCGCTTTGGCTGATGATCGTCACATTGGTGGCTGCACTGCCAAGCGGGGCCAATGTCGCGATTGTCGCGGGCAGTTATAATGTTTGCATTGATCGTTCATCCACGACGATCTTGCTGACCACCATCATCAGTATGCTGACCTTGCCGCTTCTGATCCTGTATGCCGGGCTGCTTTAATTTGGTGTTTGGGCGGTGGTTGTGTTGGCAGCCATCAGGATACGCGCCATCAGATCAATCTCGTCTTCAATGCTTGGCATCAGGGCAGGGCGCTCGCCACTTGTAACTGCACCCGCAAAGGCCTCTATCGCAGCCGCCTGACCCTTGTCCTGCCCAAACCAGTTGCGTGTTACGATCCGGCCATTCACCCGAAGTTTTTTCCAGTCAAACAGGCTGGCCGAGAAATTCGGCGCCGTCACCTCAAGCACTTCCTTGGGTTCGCCCCGACTGCCGTGCAAGTAAGTGACCTCGCCCATTGATCCATCGGCAAAACGCAGCTGCCAGATGATGTCGCCCGCCGCGCGATCAATCCAGTGACAATTGAGCTCAATCAGCTCGCTATCGGCCAGGCTCATAATCAGATCAATAAAATGACTGATCTCGCCAATCGTGCGTCCGCCCTGATCCGAATGATGAAGCCAGTGATCGGTTGGAAGCGGCGTGATGCGAACCCGGTAGTGAAATTGTTTTACGCCAGTTGACAACGCTTCGCGCAGTTTCGCTGCAATCGGCGCATAACGCCGATTATGCCCGACCATGAAGATGTGTCGCGGTGCGCGATCAGTAGCCTCTCGCAGCAAATCCAGACCTGCGCGATCAATGGCGATGGGTTTTTCCAGCCAGACATGCTTCCCGGCCGCGATTGACTTTGCTGCCAATTCAGCGTGACTGTCATGGCGCGTGGTGATGATAACGCTGTTGACACTTTGATCCTCAAGCAGCTCATCCGCCCCGCCAAACATGCGAAGCCCGTCAATCTTCTTTGACAGCGCAACCGTCGCCAACCCGCTTCGAGAACAGCAGGCCGTGATTTCGACTTTCGGGTGCTTTCGCAACAGGGGTAATAAACCGCCGCCGAGATAGCTGCCCGTCCCGATCAGTCCGACCCGGACATGGTCATGTGTCAGCACGGATGTCCGCACCGACGGCGCAGGGGGCTTTAGGGCGGCGTTATCCGCGCGTCTATATCGCACCAGTGTCGCCAGCTGTTTCGGATCTTGTCCGTTGGCGAAATGATCTGCGATGTCCGCAAAATCAATCTCGGACGTGATCAATGGTGTTGGATCAAGGCGTCCATCTGCCATCAGATCAAGGGCGGCCTGCATGTTCCGCTTGATCGTCCAGCGCACATGACCAAGCGGATAATCTTCGCCGCGCTGTTCATAATTGGGGTCATAACGCCCCGGCCCATAGGACCGGACCTGCCGAATGGTGATTTCCTTTTCATACAACGTCTTGCGCCGACCATTCGGCGTCACATCGCCAACGCATATGATTGTGCCCCGGTCACGACAAAGGCGGGCGGCGTCGTCGATCAATCGATGGTTTCCCTTGCCCGGTGCACAGATAAATACGCTGTCAAATCCGCTTCGCGGTGCAGCGCTCGCCTTGGCAAAACCATTGGCACGGCCTTTTCTGGTTGCAATCTTGCGGCGTGCAAGGTCCGGCTCGATCACGGTCACCAACGCACCGGCAGCCCGTGCTGTGTCAGCGACAAGCTGCCCAATCAAACCCGCCCCGATAACAGCGACCTGATCGCCAACTGACGTCTCTCCCTGTCGAAGCGCATGCAAGGCCAAGGCATACAATGTTGCAAACACAGCCTTGCGGTCGGGAACTTCATCCGGAACCGGGCAGGCAAGGTTAACCGAAACCTGATTCCACTCGGCATGATTGGCCTGCCCCATCCCCGCAATCGCAACACGTTGGCCAGCTTTGAGGTCCGTAACATTCTCGCCCGTGGCTTCGATCCGCCCGACAGCGCAATAGCCCATCGGGATCGGACGCCCCAGACGGTTTTCAACACGCGCACGCATTCTCCCAAAGCCTTCCGATTTCAGATGCTTGAACGTCAGCGCGACCAGATCTGGCCGCTGCCACGCCTTTTGCAACAGGGATGCGTGCGTCTGGTTAGCTTGAGTGAATTCAGTTCCGGGACTGATGACAGAGTAGGCCGTTTTGACAAGGACAGCATTTTTGCCCGGTGCCGGGATGGGGCAATTGGCCAGCGCAAGTTTGCGTTCACCGGGAGAGCGCAACAAAGCCTTCATCTCCGTCATCATCGCCCTCAAGTTTAATTGGTTGAAAATTATGATGATGATTAAACCATATGTCGTGCCAACTGGTCGACGCGTTCTTGCAATGATGATTGACGCGAAAGCGCCGCGCGTTTAGCAAGGTGACAGACTTCAATTTGGAACCGCCCATCATGCAACAGACCGTCTCGACCCGGCATTGGCGCGATACAATGCTCGGCATCGCTGCCATTTTGTTTGGCATTTCGGCACCCTTGTTCTTTTTTGGTCGGGCGGCTCTCGGGATTGGTCTTGGACTGTCACTGATCTGTGCGGTTGTGTCTGCTGATCATGGTGAAGCATGGCGCAAAATGCGCCGTGATATCGCAACGCCAATTGGCGGGCTGGTTGTTGCCACACTGATTGTGTTTCTGATTTCGGCAAGCTTTTCTGTCGTGCCAGAGAAGTCGCTGGGCACCTGGCTTGGACGTTTCGCGATGGTTGCGGGCATCTGGTACTTGATGCGTCTGATCGAGCCCAAAGCCAAACTGGCATGGGATGCTTGTATTTATGCCACCTGGATACTCGTTAGCTATTGCCTGCTTGCGATCTTGGTTCAACCAGAAGTCCTGTCGCTTAAAGCGCTACGAGAACCCGATTTCGATTTTGACATTACTCGGCGCTTGAAACCTGTGGGCAGTTTCCTGATCTTTGGTGCGATGATCTTGGTTTTCGATGCGGTTGATCGGAAGAATGCAAGCCGGTTTTTCTCGCTCGCAATTGCCGTCGCGATTGTGCCGATTCTCGAGGTTTCCCATGGCAGAGCAAACGTTGCCGCAATGCTGGCTGCGTGCGGCGCGATTGGTTTTTGTGCAGTATTTCTGATTCGTTCGCGTCTGGTGCAAGTGGCTATCGCCGCTGCAATTGGAATATTGGTCGTGATCGCGCTTTCCTGGCTCGGCGACGTGACAGGTAATATGTCCGACCTGCGTGGATTTGAGCCTTATCTGCCAATATGGCTTGTTGATGTACATCGACAAATGATCTGGCAGTTTACCTTTAGCCATGTCTTTGACCATCCGCTTATCGGCTATGGGATTAACGCGGCACCTTGGGTGCCGGGTGCGAATGAATTGGCGGGTAGCTCAACGCAATCTGTTTTGCCGGGGCATCCCCATAGCTGGTTTATGGAAATCTGGTTGGAAGCTGGCGCACTTGGATTGGCGGTGGTTGTCCCGCTCGTTTTAATGATCGGACTCACCGGTTTTAAGGATGTGCGCCACAACGGAATTGTCAAAGGTGGATTGACGTTGATGATGATGGCGTCCTACTGGTTTGCCGGGTTGTTCAATTACTCATTCTGGACCTCGTGGTGGTTTGGTGTGGTGATGCTGACATTTACGTTGGCCTTCCTAAGGCGTGAGCGACTTCTTGTTAAGGACGCCACCGTGAAGCGTCGTAAAACCCTGATCGTCTGTGCTGAAGACTGGTCCTTTGTTTCGCACAGGATCGTTTTGGGGCGTGCCGCATTGGTGCGTGGGGATGATGTTGTCGTTGCCTGCAACACGGCTGCTGCGACTGAGGGCTTACGCAAGGAAGGTTTTCGCCTGGTCCATGTGCCGATTGCGCGCGGTGGCCTAAGCCCGCTCAAATCCCTCAAAACCATTACAGCGCTGGCTTGTTTGATCCGGCGTGAAAATCCCGATGTTATCGTCAATGTGGCGATCCAGTGCGTGGTTCTATCTTCATTTGCGGGGATTCTGGTCGGTGCAAAGCGGTCGGTTAACATGGTTACAGGTCTTGGCTTCCTGTTTGTCTCAGATGGGGCAAAAACAAAGATCTTGCGTCAGATCGTTTCATTGTTGCTGCGCTTTTACGCGCTTTGCCCATCGATCCGGGTGATCGTGCAGAATGCGGATGACTATGCCTTGATGAAGAGGCTTGGCTATAAGGAAAGGTGTCTGGCACTGATCCGTGGATCCGGTGTTGATATCTCGGCCTTTAGCCCGGCAGGGGAGAAAACGTCCGAGCCCAAATCAGCGATTTTTGTCGCGCGCATGCTCTGGTCCAAGGGGCTTGGTGAACTGATTGAGGCTGCGCGCATTCTGAAATCGCGCAAACGCGATTACCGCCTTGTCTTGGTCGGTGACGTAGATCCGGCCAATCCCGATAGCGCCAGCAAGCAAGATTTGCAAAGCTGGCAGTCGGAAGGTCTGGTTGAATGGCTGGGCAAACGATCAGACATCGGCAAACTCCTGCGTGAGTCCGATCTTGCGGTATTGCCGTCCTGGCGCGAAGGCTTGCCTAAGTCCTTGCTTGAGGCGGCTGCAAGCGGACTTGCCATGGTGGCAACCGATGTGCCCGGTTGTCGAGAGATCGTGCGCCATGGCGAGAACGGAGTTCTTGTTCCTTTGCGTGACAGCACAGCACTCGCCGGTGCGATCGAAGAACTGATGGAAGACGACACTCGGCGGAAGGCGTATGGCAAGGCCGCCCGAGAGCTAGTAGAGCGCGACCTTTGCGATAGCGTCATCATTGCCCAGACCCTTGCCTTCGTGACAGGTGATGAGGCCACGGAGGCAAATCATTCAGCAAAGGCCACTGCGACAGCGTGAAGACGCTTGACTGTCCGTGTCAGATTTATCGCATCGAAAGGGTCCGTTTCCGGACCCTTTTTCTGTTCGAAAAAAATCCCGTTGCATCGTGATTTTTAGTTTTGTATACAATATACATGAATTGAATGCGGTCGCCGTTGATCGGGGCTGTGATGCTTAAAGGCGCCGGTATGTTACCGTGCTGCCATAACAGGAGGTTTCTTTCTATGCAGGTAAACTGGACTGGCGTTTTCCCCGCCGTTGCCACCCAGATGAACGAAGACGGTTCGATCGATTTCGATATGACCGCCAAACAGATCGAAGACCTGATCACGGCCGGTGTCGATGGCCTCGTCATGCTGGGTTCGGTTGGTGAAAACACCGCCCTTGAGCCGGACGAAAAAATCGCCGTTCTGAAACTGGCCGTCGAAGTTACCAAGGGCCGCATCCCGGTCCTGTCCGGTGTGGCCGAAAATTCGACCCGTGCGGCCATCCGCTATGTTCAGGAATGCGAAAAGCTCGGTGCTGATGGCCTGATGCTTCTGCCGGGCATGGTCTATACCGCTGACCCGCGCGAAAATATCGAACATTTCCGCACGGTCGCGGGCGCGACCAAGCTGCCGATCATGATATATAACAACCCGGGTGCCTATCGCATCGACATCAAGCCCGAAGAGTTCAACCAGCTTGCCGATGTCAAAAACCTTGTCGCGATCAAGGAAAGCTCGGGCGATCCGCGTCGTATTACCGACATCTATAATGCCTGTGGTGATCGTTTTGTTCTGTTCTGCGGCATGGATGACCTTGTCATGGAAACGCAGGTTCTCGGTGCTGTTGGCTGGATTTCCGGTTTCACCGATGCCTTCCCGAAAGAATCGGTCGCGCTCTGGAAGCTGCTGTCGGAAGGCAAATACACCGAAGCGCTTGAAATCTATCGCTGGTTCACCCCGGTTCTGCACATGGATGTCCATGCCAAGCTGGTTCAGTACATCAAGCTTGCCCAGGAAATGACCGGCGTTGGCAAACCGCACGTCCGTGCACCGCGTCTGCCGCTGGTTGGTGAAGAGCTTGAAACCATCAAGGCCACCATCCAGAAAGCCATCGATACCCGCCCGTCTCTTTGATCGGCAGTCCTTTGCAATCAGGATGCATATCGCGCAACACCGTGATTGCATTGAGACGGTATTTGATGAAACAGTGAGCTCCTCCGCCTATCTCGCGGGGGAGCTTCCTGCTATCTGTTTGCTGCTCAGAAGCACCAAAATACGCATCGTCGAAATTCGAGAGGCCCCAAAATGACATCAGCCAAAACCGCTACGCCATCCGATACCGCCGCCGGTCAAAAGGTCGTTGTGATTGGTGCGGGTATTGTCGGGGCCAATGTCGGGTTGGCGCTACTTGATAAGGGCTATGACGTCACAATTCTTGATCGCGGCGAACCGGGCATGGGCGCATCCTTTGGCAATGCCGGCGGCGTTGCGGTTTCTGAATGCGCGCCGGTTGCCATGCCGGGCGTGCTTAAAAACGTGCCCGGTTGGTTGATGGACCCGTTGGGCCCGCTTTCGGTGCGCTGGGGCTATTTGCCAAAAATGATGCCCTGGTTGTTGATGTTTCTGGCATCCAGCAGAAAGCAACGGGTCGAACAGATCGCAACCAATATGGCGACCTTGCTCAACCGCGCATGGGATGATTACGACCCGGTCCTTAAGGAAGCTGGCCTTGCGGATGCGGTTTTCAAAAAACATGGTGCGATGGCGGTGTATCGCAGCAATGCGTCTCGTCAGGCGGCCGAATATGCCATTGATCTGCGTCGGCGTAACGGTATCAAGCTGCGCGATCTGACCCGTGATGAAGTGCGCGATATCGAACCGGATCTGGCGCCGATCTTTGCCTGTGGCGTGATGGAAGAAGACTGGGGCCATGTCCTTGATCCGTTCAAAATCACCACCGGCATTTTCAAGCATTTCCTCGATCGTGGCGGCAAGTTCGAGACCGCCGATGTCACCAATTTTGTCTTCCGCGACGGCAAACCGCGTGCTGCCACCACCGATGCTGGCGACATGATCACGTTTGATCATGTGGTTGTCGCCTGCGGTGCCTGGTCAAAGACGCTGGCCAAGCGGTTGGGCTCGCCGGTGCCGCTTGATACCGAACGCGGCTATAACACCACCGTGCCCTATCACGATGCCAAACTGTCGCGCATGATTGTCTGTGCCGATGACAGCTTTGTTTTAAGCCCGCTTGAAATGGGCATTCGTGTTGGTGGGGCTGTCGAGCTTGGGGGGCTTCTGGCCGCGCCCAACTACGAACGTGCCAAGGCGCTGTTTGCCAAGGGCAAGGAAGTCCTGCCCAAACTTAGTGCCGAAGGCGGTACGGAATGGATGGGCTTCCGTCCCTCCATGCCGGATTCAACCCCGGTCATTTCCAAAAGCCCGCATCATGCGAATGCCTATTTTGCCTTCGGGCACGGGCATCTTGGCTTAACACTTGGGGCCACGACCGGGCGTCTGGTTGCCGATCTGATGGCAACGGGCAAAACGCCGGTCGATATGACCCCGTATCGCATTAATCGTTTCTCTCGTTTCTATAGCATCTAGGGCCCCCTCCATGGCGAAAAGCAGTTTCTTTTGTGTCGACGGTCATACCTGTGGCAACCCGGTGCGTCTGGTTGCCGGAGGTGGTCCCAAGCTTGACGGTGCGACCATGCTTGAAAAGCGTGCGCATTTTCTTCATGAGTATGACTGGATCCGTACCGGGCTGATGTTTGAGCCGCGCGGCCATGATGTGATGTCGGGATCGATCCTTTATGACCCGACCTCGGATGACTATGACGTCGCGGTGCTGTTTATTGAAACGTCTGGCTGCCTGCCGATGTGTGGCCATGGCACGATCGGTACTGTCACCATGGCGATCGAGGAAGGGTTGGTGAAACCCAAAACCCCCGGCCGCCTGCGCCTTGAAACACCGGCGGGCCTCGTCATTGCCGAATATAAACAAGTTGGCGATTACGTTGAATCGGTCAAGCTCACCAACGTGCCGTCGTTCCTTTATAAAACCGATATCGAAGTCGATTGCCCCGATCTTGGTCCGATCAAGGTCGATGTTGCCTATGGCGGTAATTTCTATGCGATTGTCGAACCGCAGGAAAACTATCGCGACATGGCCGATTTTTCGGCCGGTGATCTGCAACGCATCAGCCCGGAACTCCGCCGTCGCCTGAACGAACAGAACGAATTCGTGCATCCGCTTTATCCCGACATCAAGGGCCTGTCGCACATCCAGTGGACTGGCAAGCCGACCCAACCCGACAGCACACATCGCAATGCGGTGTTTTATGGTGACAAGGGTATTGATCGCTCGCCATGTGGGACTGGCTCCTCGGCCCGTCTCGCCCAACTGGTTGCCAAGGGGCAGTGGGATCCCGAGCATGAATTGGTCCATGAAAGCATCATCGGATCACAGTTCCGGGTGTCGGTGGTCGAGAAAACCAAGGTCGGTGAATTTGATGCCGTAGTGCCGGGGATTGAAGGCTGGGCGCGCAAGCATGGCTACAACACCATCTTCATTGATGATCGCGATCCCTATGCCCATGGCTTCATTGTCAAATAGGCAAAGTGCTGTCGATCACACAAAGGGGGCTTCATGCCCCCTTTGTCGTATATCGGCGAAGTTTGGCTGCTAATACAGTAGGCAATTGTATTGCGACTTGTTTGACCCAACGCTATGAATAGCAAAACTGACAGATTCTGTCGGATGGAACTTTGCCCGATTGATCAGCATGCCATGTCGCGTCGGGGTAACACCATAAAAGAGCTGAAATGACCGCATCACCGCGATTTACCCGCCGTACCATCACCGATCAGGTGACCGAAGATCTTCGTGCACGTATTCTGACCGGCGATTTCCCTGCCGGCTATCAATTGCGACAGGATGCCATCGCGGGTGAATATAATGTCTCGCGCATTCCGGTTCGTGAAGCCCTGCAGCGCCTTGATGCCGAAGGGCTCGTCTCGTTCCAGCCGCACAAGGGCGCGATTGTCTCGCAGCTCTCGCTTGACGAGATTGAGGAACTGTTTGAAGTCCGCAAGCTGCTTGAATGTGATCTTCTGCGTCATGCCGTCCCGCGTCTGACCCCGGCGGACCTGAAATCGGTCGAAGATATCCTGATGGTCTATGACGAGGCGTTCCGATCCGGCGATGTTTCCAAGTGGGGGGAGCTCAATCGCGAATTCCACGATCGGCTTTACCGCGCATCGAACCGTCCCAAGACGCTCGAGATTGTCCGCATGATCGGTAACAACACCGTGCGCTTTACCCAGGCACAGCTGGCCCTTTCCGGCGCAACCGACCGGGCCGAGCGCGAACACCATCAGATATTTGACGCCTGCAAGGCCGGGAATGTCGAAGAAGCCGTCGAGCTTCTCGCCAACCACATTCAAAGTTCGGCCGACAGCCTGATGGACTGCCTGCGCAAGGCGCGTGAATAGGCGAACCAAGTCCGACCAAGTCTGAAACGTAAAAAGGGATGCTGATGGCATCCCTTTTCTGTTTCTGTCTTATTGAACTCGGCCAACAATAAAACCCCGCCCGATTACATCGTCTTCTTCAAGCCAGAAACTGGCCTTGCCACTATAATGCGCCTTGCCCGTGACCGAGGCGATGATGGCCTGATGCGGACCGCAGTTCGTTGTGGCTTCGACCGATCCTTCAAAGCTTGATCCGATCACGCTTTCAAACACGCGGATATCGCCCGGTGCAATCAGTCCCTTGGCGTGTTGAATGGCAAGGCGGGCGCTGACACCTGATCCCGTCGGGCTGCGGTCGACCTGATTTTTGGCAAACACACATATATTACGTGTCGCAGATGCCTCAAACGCATCGCGTCCGTCGGTCAGGATCGCCCCATATAAAAAGGCCAGATCGTCATGATCGGGATGGGCCAGCGTGACGCTGTCATTCACCGCTTGGCAAATCGCCTCTGCCAGACGCGTCAGTTGGCGGGCATTTTCCGGTGTGATGGCAATATCAAATTGCCCGGCATCCAGAATGGCATAAAAGGCGCCGCCATATCCGATATCGGTTTTAAACGCTGTTCCGTCGGGAAGACGTAAGGAAACATCACTGGCAAACATAAACGATGGCACCGATGAAAACCGGACCTTACCGGTTTTGCCCTCATGCACCTCGACCTCGGCGCGCACCAGACCACAGGGGCATTCAATATTGACTGTGGTGATCGGTTCGACTGCTTTGACCAGACCATAATCAATCGCATAGCGACCAAGGGCCAGAATCGCATGGCCGCACATGGTCGAATATCCTTCATTATGAATGAACAGAACCGCAAGGTCGGCATCGGGCAGGCTGGGTGCGACCAGGATCGCGCCATACATGTCGTAGTGACCGCGCGGCTCGAACATTAAAAAGCGCCGCAGATGATCAAGGTGGTCTCTGGCATAGCGGCGCTTGGCCAGAATGTCCGCGCCGGGAATATCGGGGTAACCGGACGTAATGATTCGCAGCGGCTCACCGCCAGTATGCATGTCGATCACCTCAATCGGAGCTGATTGATGGGGGTAAGAGCGCATGATTTCCGAATCACTTTGCGATCTCGGGGGTGTTTTATCATCTTGCATGGGCGTTGATCCGGATTATTTGCTGCTTTTGGCGCAGGTGATTCTGTGGCGGGTAAAAACTTGCGCGAACATCTTATCGGCATTCTCGCGCAGGGCAATCGAAGCGACCCCCGATTTTCGGGTTTTGGGCCCCTTGCAGGTCATAAAAGCGAAACCTATATATGGTTTCGCGCAAAAATTTTGCGTAACGACATTTCTGTCATTTTTTTGCAAAAAGGTGTTTGACAGTTTTGGGAGTGGGGCCTATAACCCGCCTCCACCGACGGGGTGCGGCGCCAACGAGACGGCGACGCGGA
>NZ_JAYMDW010000004.1:0-238549 GCF_037027205.1 Thalassospira sp. CH_XMU1458
GAAACCAGCCTGCGCCGATGGTACTTTGTCTTAAGGCACGGGAGAGTAGGTCACCGCCGGGCCTTCCAAATACAGCAACATATTCCCTATATACACTCCCAAACATCCAACGCCGCTTCAAACATGAGCGGCGTTATCTGTTTAAAGCCCAGCGCCTAAACAGAATACACCCACTGACGCGGGGTGGAGCAGCCCGGTAGCTCGTCAGGCTCATAACCTGAAGGTCGCAGGTTCAAATCCTGCCCCCGCAACCAACATTAAAAAGCTCGCCCTTGTGGCGGGCTTTTTAATGTTCGCTTGCCGGGTGCATACGGATTGGAACATCGCAAACAGGCCAATGCCTGTTTGCAGGTTCTTTGCGAAGGCCAATGGCCGGAGCTGGCGGAGCCCATAGGGCGCAGACTAATCCTGCCCCCGCAACCAAAACGACAAACCCCGCCATTGGCGGGGTTTGTCGTTTTAGTCTTGGGTCAGAAACCAAATGAGCTCAACCCTTTGCGGTCGGCGGAATGCGTACCCCGCGGTCAGGGCGGAAAGAAGCACAAGTGGCTAGTGTGCGGTCAAAGGCACTTCCGATGTTTGGGAAAATCTTAGCGTTAAGATACCGACAAAATTCTTTAGAAAACACGGTCGCGTTTTCTTGTCGTTTCACCCATGTCCAAGCGCGGCTTGTCGCGCGTTGAAGCATTTTGGTACGAACATTTGTATCCATATTGGGATGGTCGTAGATGAAATATGCAAGTGCAGCATTGAGGTCATGGAGAACCTGAGATCCTCCAGCCAACGCGGAAGCACGGTTGTTGGTCTTTTCGACGGTTGGGCACCAATTCAGAATGCTTGGAACAAGGACAAAGTCTGTCTGGTTTGCGAGGCGCAGCGTGAAAGAATAATCTTGAATAAAGACGCGCGGGTCACATCCGCCTGCAGCACGAACTGTTTCTGTCTTGGCGAGAACACACGTCAGGTTGAAAATTGCCAGTTTGAGGGCGCGCTCGATTGGATTAGCCAGGAGCTGTGGTTTTTCGTCTGACAATGGTAGGTCTGGTGCATCCATCTTCTCGGAGTTCGCGGAAACGACCTCGCCCAAGCTCCACGCGAGCCCGACATCGAACTGCTTTAGTGCCTTATAAAGTTCTATGGTCGCGCGAGGATGGAGAATGTCATCACCGTCGCAAAACTTGATAAAGGGACGTGTTGCTGCGTCAATGCCGACATTGGTTGCGATCGCGGGGCCAGCGTTTTTCTGGGTGATGATCTTTACGTTGTCGCGATTATTTGAACATTCTTCTAAAACAGCAAGGCTATTATCCGTCGAGCCGTCGTCGATGAAGATGTATTCACAGTCTCCGACGTCTTTTTGAGCAAAAATCGCGCTCAGTACATTGGGGATGAAATCTTCTTTGTTATAAAATGTTGCGACAAAGCTGACATCTGGCTTCAACGGTCCAATTCCTTCACAAGGCTTGCTGTTTGAGTGCTGCAATCAAGAATTTTGGTTGTTTTTGGTTCTCCAAGTGGACGCTTTTATCAGGCCCAACTGCATTAGTCACCTCTGTGGTCAGGCTGTCAAAGAGACCGGTCTTCACGCTGACGAAATGTCTAAAAACTGGAGGCGAGGTCTTCTGATAATGAATTACGCATACTGTTGCACCGCTTAGTCAGATACCGTCATAAATATCGGCCCACCCTTATGCCTCGGGAAGCCGTACCCATTGACCATGACAACATCGATGGCATCAGCACTGGTGGCGATCCCTTCTGACATGATCTTGTCGCCTTCATTCCGCATGGCGGTCAGGATGACATTCATAATTTCCGTGCTGGTGAAATCACGCCGGGTAATGCCCTTTTTCTCTGATTCGGCGATCACCAATGCATCGACCTCCGGATCAGGCTGAGCCTTGCCGTGTTCATCGTAACGATACCAGCCAAGGCCGTTCTTTTTGCCAAAACGTCCCATCTCGCAAAGGTAATCCCCCAAAGCGACATAACGTTCTGACGGATCGCGGAACGGGGCGAGGCGTTTGCGGGTGGCCCAGGAAATCTCAAGGCCCGCCATATCCTGCATGGCAAACAGGCCCATCGGGAAGCCGAATTCAACCATCGCGGCATCAATTTGATGAGGCAGTGCGCCGTCTTCGAGCATATATTCACAATGCTTGCGATAAGCCGACATGATCCGGTTGCCAATAAAGCCATCGCAGACCCCGCACGGTACCGCAATCTTGCCAAGGGCGCGGGCGAACTCGAATGCGGTCGCGAGGCTTTTGGCGTCGGCCTTGTCGGTTCGGACAACCTCAAGCAGCTTCATGATATGGGCGGGTGAGAAGAAATGCAGACCAATTACGCGCCGCGGATTAACGCTGCGCGCGGCAATTTCATTGATGTCGAGATAGGATGTGTTGGACGCAAGCACCGCATCGGCTTTGCAATGGAGGCCTAGTTTGCCAAAGACATCATGTTTGACGGCCATATCTTCAAACACAGCCTCGACCACCAGATCGGCATCAGACAAGGCAGCGTAATCAATGCTGGTCGAAAAGGACGCCATCAGAGCATCAAAACGATCTTGGCTGATCAGGCCGCGCTTGAGGCTGCCGGCAAGGTGTTTTTCAACCGTCGCACGGCCATTGTCACAGGCAGCTTCATCGCGTTCGATGATCGTGACATCAAAGCCCGCGAGCAGGGATGCAGTGGCAATGCCAGCCCCCATGATGCCGCCGCCAATCACACCGACCTGGCGGATCGGGTTCGGTTCGACACCCTTGAGTTCGGGCAGTTTGGCAACAGAGCGTTCGGCAAAGAAGATGTGACGCAGCGCCTTTGACTGATCGCTGTCACGCAGTTCGATGAATTTTTCGCGTTCAAAATCAAGGCCTGCATCCGGGCCGTGTTCGATACCATTTCGGATGGCGGAGATGGCCGCAAGCGGGGCGACCTGACCACGGGCCTTCTTTTTCGTCGCGGATGTTATGTCATCCCATTGCGCAGAGCTCGGCGCAGCAATGGGATCACGGGCAAGAAGCGATGCCGGTGTTTCACGACTGAGGATGGTTTTGGCAAAGTCGCGTGCGGCATCGCCCAAGGCACCGTGGGTAATCGCATCAAGCAAGCCGATCTCGTTGGCCTTGGTGGCCGAAACCGGTTTGCCGCTGGTAATCATCGAGATGGCCTCTGCGACCGGGACAAGTCGTGGCAAGCGGACCGTGCCACCAGCCCCCGGGATCAGGCCGAGGTTGACTTCCGGCAGGCCAAGTTTGGCGGTGCTATCGGCAATGCGGTAATGACAACCAAGGGCCACTTCCAGTCCACCACCAAGAGCGTGACCATGAATGGCGGCGATGACCGGTTTGGTTGCGGCCTCTATGCGTTTGATCACGTCGGGCAGGATCGGCGCCTTTGGCGGTTGGCCAAACTCGCTGACATCGGCACCGGCAATGAAGGTCTTGCCGTCGCAAATCAGGATCGCGGCGCGGATGTCATCATTGGCATCAATCTGATCGAGGGCATCGACGATCCCGCTGCGCACAACGTGGCTGGTCGCGTTAATTGGCGGGTTGTTGACGGTGATAACCGCAATGGCGTTTTCAAGTGTCAGTGTGACGGTCGACATTTTATGCGTCCTCTGCACTGATGGGGGAAAGCAGACAGGCAACGAGATCGGAATCCGGGTTGGCGAGATCGGCAATCACATTGAAATGATGTTTGTCCGGGGCATGCACACTTCGCGTGCGGGCGCCAAGGCCGGTCCAGATATTGGCCAGCAGATCGTTCTGGCGAACAAATTCCGGACGTTCATCCGCCCCGACCCAGCAGGTGATCGAGCACGATAACGCGGGCTTCAGAAGGGCAGCACTTTCATGTTCGGCTTCGGCCGCGTCCAGTCCGAGGGTATCGTTCATCGAGGTCCTCAGCAGCGGGCGAAGATCATGAAGGCCGGAAATGGAAACCGTGTTTTCGATCCGTGCCAGAATGGAGGACGAAAGCGGTGACGTGTGGCTGACCATGCGGCTAACCAGATGGCCGCCAGCCGAATGCCCCGTGATGCGGAGCGGACCTGCAATCTGGTCCGCGGCATGGGTGATTGCAGCCCCGATCTGGCGGGTAATGTCGGAAAGGCGCGCATCAGGGGCGAGTGTGTAGCTTGGCATGCAGACAGCCCATCCCTTGGTCACGGCACCATTCGCCAGATGCGACCAACTGGATTTGTCAAACGCCTTCCAGTAGCCACCATGCACGAACACGACCAAGCCCTTTGGCGTGCCGGCCGGGAGGAAAAGATCGTATTTTTCGCGGGGGGCGTTGCCATAGGCGATGTCAAGCCGGGCGCGATTGTCGCCACTCAGCTCGTCGCGAAACTTTGCCGACTGGGTCGCCCAAAGTTCCGGATAGGTTGCGGCATCGGCAATGTAATCGCCATTGGCATAAGCATCATCCCAGTCGGTAATCATTGTCGGTTCCCTGAAATTTCGTGCAGCACCTGTCTGGTGCATTCTGGTTATGGATCAAATTCTAGGCAAATCCGTAGATATTTCAAACTTAAAATATTTGTGCTTGAAATAAAATAAAACGAGGCGTACCGTTTTATCAGTTTCCCGAAACAACCAAACAAATCAGGAAGGGAAAAGCTGGTGAGAGTAGCTTGTCTGGGTGGCGGTCCTGCGGGGCTTTATTTTGCAATCTCGATGAAATTGCGCGACCCCGCGCATGAGGTTGTTGTGATTGAACGCAACAAGCCTGATGACACATTTGGCTGGGGCGTGGTGCTGTCTGACGAGACGCTGGACAATCTGGCCGAGAATGACACCAAAAGTGCCGAGGCCATTCGCGCCAACTTTTCCTATTGGGATGACGTTGCGGTTCAGTATCGGGGCGAAAAGACAATTTCCACCGGTCACGGGTTCTGCGGCATCGGCCGCAAAAAGCTTCTGATCTTGTTACAAGATCGGGCACGCGAACTTGGTGTTGAGCTTCGGTTTGAGACCGAGGCCGAAAGTGCCGCGCATTACGCCAAGGAATTTGATCTTGTCGTTGCCAGTGACGGCCTGAATTCCAGAACCCGCACGGAATTTGCCGAACATTTCCAGCCTGATATCGATACCCGCAAATGCAAGTTCGTCTGGCTGGGTACGCATCAGAAATTCGATGATGCCTTTACCTTTATCTTTGAGGAAACCGACAAGGGTTGGGTCTGGGCGCACGCCTATCAGTTTGATGACGAAACCGCGACCTTCATTGTCGAATGCACGCAGGAAACCTGGAATGCCTATGGTTTTGGCGAGATGTCCAAGGAAGAGTCGATTGCGACTTGCGAGGATATCTTCAAGGATCATCTGGGCGGTCACAATCTGATCAGCAATGCGCATCATATTCGTGGTTCGGCCTGGCTGAGCTTCCCGCGCGTTCTGTGCAAAAGCTGGTCACATGAAAACATCGTTCTGATGGGCGATGCGGCGGCAACAGCGCATTTTTCCATCGGGTCGGGGACCAAGCTTGCGCTTGAAAGCGCGATTGCGCTGGCCAACTACCTGCATTCCGAAGGTGACCTTAAGTCCGCCTTTGGCAAATACGAAGACGAGCGCCGTCTTGAGGTCCTGCGTCTGCAGTCGGCTGCACGCAACTCGATGGAGTGGTTTGAAGAAATCGAACGCTATTTCGATTTTGATCCGACCCAGTTTACCTATTCGCTTCTGACCAGATCGCAGCGCATCAGTCATGAAAACCTGCGCCTGCGCGATGCCAAATGGCTTGAAGGTGCGGAAAAATGGTTCCAGACTCAGGCGGGTCTTCCGGAAAGTGCACCGGTGCGTCATCCGATGTTTGTGCCCTATCAGTTGCGCGACATGTCGCTTAAGAACCGCGTCGTTGTGTCTCCGATGGCACAGTACAAGGCGGTTGATGGCTGCCCGACCGACTGGCATCTGGTGCATTACGCCGAGCGCGCAAAAGGCGGGGCAGGGTTGGTTTATACCGAAATGACCTGTGTCTCGCCGGAAGGCCGCATCACGCCGGGCTGCCCGGGTGCGTATGATGTCAGCCAAGAGAAGGCCTGGACGCGGATTACAGATTTCATTCATGCCGAGACGGATGCCAAGGTCTGCATGCAGATCGGTCATTCCGGGCGCAAGGGCTCGACCCAGCTCGGTTGGGAAGAAATGGATGCACCGTTAAAGGATGGCAACTGGCCGCTGATGTCGGCATCTGCCATCGCATGGTCGGACCGCAATGCGGTGCCCAAGGCCATGACGCGTGAAGACATGGATATGGTTCGTGATCAGTTTGTTGCATCTGCCAAAATGGCCGATCGTGCAGGCTTTGACATGATCGAGGTTCATGCCGCGCATGGCTATCTTCTGTCCTGTTTCATCAGCCCGGTCAGCAATATTCGCGATGACGAATATGGTGGGTCGCTTGAAAACCGGATGCGTTATCCGCTTGAGGTCATCAATGCCGTTCGTGCGGCATGGCCCAAGAATAAGCCGATGTCGGTGCGTATTTCGGCCAATGACTGGGTCGGTGATGCGGGGATTACGCCCGAAGAGGCGGTTGAGATCTCCAAAATGCTTAAGGCCAATGATGTCGATATTTGTGACGTATCGGCAGGGCAAACGACAACGGATGCCAAACCTGTTTATGGCCGTATGTTCCAGACGCCGTTTTCCGACCGTATCCGCAATGAAGCCGGTATTCCGACCATGGCGGTTGGCAATATCTATGAGGCCGATCACGTCAATTCGATCCTGATGGCCGGGCGTGCCGACCTTGTTTGTCTGGCGCGACCGCATCTTGCCAATCCGTATTGGACGCTGCATCAGGCAGCCAGCCTTGGCAACCGCACAGAAAACTGGCCGGCGCCATACTATGCCGGGCGTGATCAGATGTGCCGTCTTGCCGAGCGGGCTGAAACCATGACCGGAAAGGTATAAGCACCGATGGCCGATCTTGCCGTTCATAACGCATTGATCACCGGCGGCGGTTCCGGTGTCGGGGCCGTGATGGCCAGGATGCTTGCCGATGCCGGGGTGAAGGTTGTGGTATCCGGACGGCGATCAGATGTGCTGGCCGAAGTTGCTGAATATGAAAACATCACTGCCATCGTGGCCGATGTCACCGATGAAACATCAGTACAAGATATGTTCACGACCATGGTCGATGTGGTCGGCACCCCCGATCTGGTGATCGCCAATGCAGGGATGGCTGAAAGTGCACCGATTGGCAAAACATCGGTCGATCTTTGGCAGCGGACCATGGATGTCAATCTGACCGGGACGTTTTTGACGTTCCGTGAAGGATTGGCCGCGATGGATAAGACCAAGCCGGGGCGGCTGATTTCAATCGCATCGACAGCGGGGCTCAAGGGCTATGCCTATGTTACGGCTTATTGTGCGGCAAAACATGGCGTTGTGGGCATGGTCAAGGGTATGGCAGCCGAGCTTGCCACCAGCCCGATCACGATCAATGCGGTTTGCCCGGGCTTCATGGAAACGCCGATGTTGGCAAAGTCGGTTGAAAACATCGTTGCCAAAACCGGCATGAGCAAGGATGCCGCGCGCGCAAGCCTTGCCAAAATCAATCCGCAAAACCGGTTCATTCAGCCTGAAGAGGTTGCTGAAACCGTCATGTGGCTTTGCAGCCCCAAGGCGGCATCGATAACGGGACAGACGATTTCCGTTTCGGGAGGAGAAGTATGAACATGAACAAATCCGAAGCACTTTCCGAACGGGCAGGAAATGAGACGTCTGATCTGTCGAAGGCACGTTTACGCGCCTGGCTGCAAATCCTGAAGGTATCGCGCAAGATCGAGGGCGAGTTGCGTGAAAAGATGCGCCTTGAGTTCGGATCGACCCTGCCGCGCTTTGACGTGCTGGCCGCCCTTTATCGCGAACGCGATGGCATGCGCATGAGCGAGCTTTCAAAGTCTCTGATGGTATCAAACGGCAATGTCACCGGGATCGTTGATCGTCTGGTGGCAGAGGGATTGGTTGTTCGCATGCCGGTCGAAAATGATCGCCGGGCATCAATTGTGCGTCTGACCAAGGCCGGTGAAAAAGATTTCGCTGAACGTGCGTTGGTGCATGAAGGTTGGGTTTCGGATCTGTTTTCCGATTTGTCGTCTGGCGATGCCGATGCCCTGATCCGCATCCTGCGCAACATTTCCCATCATAACGAGGCGCCCCACCATGACTAAGATGGCAAACATCACGCCCAAACATTTCAACTGGCGCATGGAAGGCGACGTTGCGGTCATTTCGCTTGATCGCCCGGATCGCAAGAACCCGCTAACCTTTGAAAGTTATGCCGAGCTTCGCGATACATTCCGCGATCTGGTCTATGCCGATGACGTCAAGGCGGTCGTGTTTGGCTCGAACGGGGGCAATTTCTGCTCTGGCGGGGATGTGCATGACATCATCGGCCCGCTGATCGACAAGGACATGAAAGGCCTTCTTGAATTCACCCGCATGACCGGTGATCTGGTCAAGGCGATCATTGGCTGTGGCAAGCCGGTGATTGCGGCGGTTGATGGTGTTTGTGTCGGTGCGGGGGCGATCATTGCCATGGCATCTGATTTGCGACTGGCGACGGCGGCATCGAAAACCGCGTTCCTGTTTACCCGGGTCGGGCTTGCCGGATGTGACATGGGCGCGTGCGCCATCCTGCCGCGCATCATCGGACAGGGCCGCGCGGCTGAGCTTCTTTATACCGGCCGATCCATGTCGGCAGAGGAAGGCGAACGTTGGGGCTTTTATAATCGTTTGGTCGAAGCGGAGCTGCTTGAGGCAGAGGCGATTGCCCTTGCAACCCGCATTTCCCAAGGCCCGAACTTTGGTCACATGATGACCAAAACCATGCTGGCCCAGGAATGGAATATGTCGATCGAGCAGGCGATCGAGGCCGAAGCACAGGCGCAGGCGATCTGCATGCAGACCGAGGATTTCAATCGCGCCTACAAGGCATTCGTTGCCAAGGAAAAACCGGTTTTCGAGGGCGACTGATGGCAGATAAGACCTATCTTGATTGGCCATTCTTTGAAGACCGCCATCGTGAACTGGCGACAAAGCTTGATGATTGGGCCGCGGCCAACATCAAGGGTATCAATCACGAAGATGTCGATGCGGCCTGTCGCGATCTTGTCGCACGTCTGGCCAGTGGCGACTGGTTGCGTCATGCCGCGATTGATCCGGCTGACGCGGGATCAAAGCTTGATGTCAGATCGCTTTGCCTGATCCGTGAAACACTGGCGCGTTATGACGGGCTTGCTGATTTTTCTTTTGCGATGCAAGGGTTGGGGAGTGGCGCAATCTCCTTGTTCGGAACAAACGACCAGAAAGATAACTGGTTGCCAAAAGTACGTTCCGGTAAGGCGATTGCCGCCTTTGCGCTGACCGAACCGCAATCGGGCTCCGACGTTGCCAATATCGCGCTTGAGGCAAAGCGTGATGGTGATGACTTCGTCCTGAACGGTGAAAAAACCTGGATATCAAACGGTGGCATTGCCGATTTCTATTGCGTCTTTGCCCGCACCGGCGAAGCCCCCGGGGCCAAGGGTCTTTCGGCCTTCATCGTTCCGGCGAACGTGCCCGGCTTTGAAATCGCGGAACGCCTTCACACCATCGCGCCGCATCCGTTGGCACGTTTGAAATTTACCGATTGCCGTATTCCGGCATCCGCCCTGATGGGCAAGGGAGGGGATGGGTTCAAGATCGCGATGTCGGTTTTGGATGTTTTCCGATCGACCGTTGCCGCAGCCGCCCTTGGCTTTGCCCGTCGCGCGCTTGATGAAACCATCACCCGCGTTCAGGAACGCGAACTGTTTGGTGCGCCGCTTTTTGATTTGCAGATGGTTCAGGGGCATGTCGCGGACATGGCGCTTGATATCGATGCCTCGGCCCTTCTGGTTTATCGCGCCGCCTGGCTTAAGGATAGTGGGGCGCCGCGGGTTAGTCGCGAGGCGGCGATGGCCAAACTTTATTCAACCGATCATGCACAAACCGTCATTGATAAGGCGGTGCAAATTCATGGCGGCGATGGTGTGCGCAGCGGGCACATCGTTGAATCGCTTTACCGGGAAATTCGCGCCCTTCGCATTTATGAAGGCGCATCCGACGTCCAGAAAATAATCATCGCACGGCAAACGCTGGCGTAATAATGGCTGTATCAGGGACTTCACAATGCTCGGACCAACCGCACATACCGATAGCTTCACACGGGACAAGTTGCCCCCGTTTGCAGAATGGCCGGATATCAATCTGGATGGGTTTGATTATCCCGAATATCTGAATGCCGGGGTCGAACTGACCGACAAGATGGTCGAACAGGGATTTGGCGATAACACAGCCCTGATCGGCAATGGACGCCAGCGTACCTATAAGGAACTGGCAGACTGGACCAACCGGATCGCCCATGCATTGGCTGAGGATTACGGTGTCAAACCCGGTAATCGCATCCTGATCCGGTCGGCCAATAACCCGGCGATGGTAGCCTGTTGGCTGGCGGCAACCAAGGCCGGTGCGGTTGTGGTCAATACCATGCCGATGCTGCGTGCCGGTGAGTTGGGCCAGATCGTTGACAAGGCCGAGATCGAATTTGCCCTGTGCGATACCCGCCTGACGGATGAACTGGTGGCGTGTGCAAAGGACAGCAAGTTCCTTAAAAAGGTGATCGGCTTTGATGGTACGGCCAATCATGACGCGGAGCTTGATCGCATTGCCCTGACCAAATCGGTCAAATTCGAAGCGGTCAAGACCGGGCGCGATGATGTTGCCTTGCTTGGCTTTACATCGGGCACCACCGGCAGTCCGAAGGCAACCATGCATTTCCACCGGGATCTTTTGATCATTGCCGATGGCTATGCCAAGGAAGTGCTGAATGTCACCCCTGATGACGTGTTTGTCGGCTCCCCGCCGCTGGCCTTTACATTCGGGCTTGGCGGGCTTGCGATCTTTCCGCTGCGGTTCGGGGCGACCGCGACCTTGCTTGAAAAGGCATCGCCGCCCAATATGATCGAAATCATCGAAACCTATAAGGCAACGGTCTGCTTTACCGCACCGACTGCGTACCGCGTGATGTTATCAGCCATGGAAGATGGTGCTGATCTGTCATCGCTGCGCGCCGCTGTTTCGGCCGGTGAAACCCTGCCAGTCCCGGTCTATGAAGCGTGGATGGCAAAAACCGGCAAGCCGATGCTTGATGGCATCGGTGCGACCGAGATGCTCCATATCTTTATTTCCAACCGGTTCGGTGACAGCCATCCGGCCTGTACAGGTCGGCCGGTAACCGGATACGAAGCCAAGATTGTCGATGACAAAATGAACGAAGTACCGGTCGGAACCGTCGGGCGCCTTGCGGTGCGTGGTCCCACGGGATGTCGTTATCTGGATGACGTGCGTCAGAGCGTGTATGTCCGCGATGGCTGGAACCTGACGGGGGATGCGTTCTTTGTTGATGAAGACGGCTACTATCATTTCGCGGCACGCAACGACGATATGATTGTGTCGTCGGGCTATAACATCGCCGGGCCAGAGGTCGAGGCGGCGTTGTTAGCACATGCTTCGGTGGCGGAATGTGCGGTTGTTGGCGCGCCCGACGAGGAACGCGGAACGATCGTTCAGGCGCATATTGTCCTGGCCGAAGGGTTCGATCCAACGCCCGAGATGGCCAAAGCGCTTCAGGATCATGTAAAAGCGACCATCGCGCCGTTTAAATATCCGCGCTCCGTCGTCTTTATCGAGGCATTGCCAAAAACCGCGACTGGAAAAATCCAGCGCTTCAGACTGAAACAGGAACCGTCTGCATGACCGACTTTGCCGCCACCAAATCCCTGTTCCATATCCCGGAAGGTGTGATTTACCTTGATGGGAACTCGCTTGGCGTGCTGCCGAAAACGGCGGCCAACCGTGCTAAGGAGATGATCGAACAGGAATGGGGGGAAATGCTGATCCGTGGCTGGAACGATGCCAAATGGATGGAGCAACCCGAACGTGTCGGCAATCTTGTCGCGCGTTTGATCGGGGCGGCACCCGGTACTGTGGTGATGGGCGATACCCTGTCGATCAAGGTCTATCAGGCACTCGCAAGTGCGCTTGAAATGCGCCCGGATCGCAAGGTGATCGTTTCTGATAATGGCAACTTCCCGACCGATCTTTACATGGCGGACGGCCTGATCAAGTCGCTTGATCGTGGTCATGTGTTGAAAACACCGAACCCGGAAGATGTCGAAAGCCTGATTAACGAGGATCTGGCTGTGCTGATGCTGACCCAGGTGGATTACCGGACGGGCCGCATGCACGACATGAAACTCCTTACCGATCTGGCGCATGCCGCTGGTGCGTTGGTGATTTGGGATTTGGCGCATTCGGCCGGGGCTGTGCCGGTTGATTTGGCGGTATGCAATGCCGATTTCGCGGTAGGCTGTACCTACAAGTATCTGAATGGTGGTCCCGGTGCACCGGCCTTTATCTATGTCCGCCCGGATCATGCAAAATCTGCCCGTCCGGCACTTTCGGGCTGGTTGGGGCACGCAGCACCCTTCGCCTTTGATCCCGATTACACCCCGGCACCGGATGTGTCGCGCATGCGTGTTGGTACCCCGCCGGTCATTCAGATGACCGTGTTGGAAGAAGCCATGAAGGCATGGGACGGCGTTGACATGGTCGATATCCGCAAACGCAGTATCGAGCTGTGTGAACAATTCATCGCCGGGGTCGAGGCAAATTGTCCGATGTTGGAGCTGGCAAGCCCGCGCCATCCCGAACAACGTGGATCGCAGGTGTCGTTCAAGTTTGATCAGGGCTATGCCGTTATGCAGGCCTTGATTGCGCGCGGTGTGATTGGTGACTTCCGCGCACCGGATGTGATCCGTTTTGGTTTTACCCCGCTTTATATCGACAAGGGTGATGTTGATGGTGCGGTGAAGATTTTGGCTGAAATCATGGAAACGCGTGCTTGGGACAAGCCGGAGTTCCACAAACGCAACGCGGTGACCTGAGATGGCAAAGCAGACCTCGCCATATGATCCAAGCACGGAAGGTGCGCGCACGGATTTCTCCGATCAGATGTCCTATGGGGATTATCTGTCACTTGATGCGATCCTGACGGCTCAGCACCCGCAGTCCGATGCCCATGATGAAATGCTTTTCATCATTCAGCACCAGACATCCGAGCTTTGGATGAAGCTTGCCATTCGCGAAATCAGTGCGGCCCGCAAGGCGATCCATGGCGGCGATCTGCGCCCGGCGTTTAAGATGCTGGCGCGTGTGTCGCGCATTTTCGAACAGCTGAACAACGCATGGGATGTCCTGCGCACCATGACGCCAAGCGATTACACCACGTTTCGCGATGCGCTTGGCCCGTCATCAGGCTTCCAGTCCTATCAATATCGCCTGATCGAATTCATGCTGGGCAATCGCAACCACGCGATGTTGCGCCCGCATGCGCACCGCGAAGACATCACCGAAATGCTCAAGGCGGAGCTGGCAACACCAAGCCTTTATGACGAAGCCCTTTGCTTGCTGAATGCAGAGGATGGAATTGATGTGCCAGCAGACGTTCTGAACCGTGATGTGTCGGCACCCTATTTGCCTGATGATGCGGTGATTGCCGCCTGGCAAAAGGTTTACAGCGATCCGGGCAGATACTGGTCGCTTTATGAATTGGCGGAAAAGCTGGTCGATTTCGAAGACTATTTCCGGCGATGGCGCTTTAACCATGTCACGACGGTCGAACGCGTGATCGGGTTCAAGCGTGGCACTGGCGGCACGGGAGGCGTCAGTTACCTGAAGAAAATGTTGGAAGTAGAACTGTTTCCGGAACTCTGGCGGGTACGAACCGCGCTTTGAGGATGGACGGACCGGATGCAAATACTGCAAAATCAGGGGCAGGCATCAGGTTCACTAAAACCGTGGCGCATAAAGACATAAATGTCGCGGGATCAACGTGTTGCTAAATGAAAAATTGTATAAACACGGAGGCTTAAATGAAGGGTATTAAGACAACCATCGCAGCAGCTGCTGCTTTGCTTGCAGCCGGAGCTGCGCAGGCAGAGCCGGTCAAGGTGGGTATGATCACCACACTTTCTGGCGGTGGTGCAGGGCTTGGTATTGATGCACGTGACGGCTTTATGCTTGCTGTCAAACAGGCAAACAATCCTGATCTTGAAGTCGTAATCGAAGACGATCAGCGCAAACCGGATATCGCGGTTCAGCTGGCCGATAAAATGATCCAGCAGGACAAGGTTGATGTTCTGACAGGTATCATCTGGTCGAACCTTGCGATGGCGGTTGTGCCGTCTGCTGTGGCTCAGGACAAGATCTACATGTCGGTTAACGCGGCACCGTCGCAGCTGGCAGGCAAGGGCTGCAACAAGAACTATTTCAGCGTATCCTATCAGAACGACAACCTGCATGAAGCCGCTGGTGGCTATGCTTCGAGTGCGGGTTATGAAAAGGCGTTCATCCTTGCCCCGAACTATCCGGCAGGTAAAGATTCACTGACCGGCTTCAAGCGCTTCTTCTTTGGCGATATCACCAACGAAGTTTACACCAAGCTTGGCCAAACCGACTACGCAGCTGAAATTGCACAAATTCGTGCATCAGATGCGGATCATGTATTCTTCTTCCTGCCGGGCGGCATGGGCATCGCGTTCATGAAGCAGTATGCCCAGTCTGGCGTCGACAAGCCGCTGATTGGTCCGGCCTTCTCGATGGATCAGGGCATCCTCGGTGCCGTTGGTGACGCAGCACTTGGTGTGAAAAACACCTCGAACTGGTCGAAAGATATCGACAATCCGACCAACGCGGCTTTCGTTGAGACCTTCCAGGCTGAATATGGTCGTCTGCCGTCGCTCTATGCATCGTTTGGCTTCGATACCGCCAATCTGCTGCTGTCGGCGATGGATAAGGCAAGCATTTCGGACAAGGATGCCTTCCGTGAAGCCCTGCGTGCGGCTGATTTCAATTCCGTGCGCGGCAAGTTCACTTTCGGTCCGAACCAGCATCCGATCCAGGATCTGTATGTCCGTGAAGTCGTCAAAGAAGGCGATGTGCTGACCAACAAGATCATTGGTACGGCGCTGACGGATCACTCTGACGCCTATGCGTCGGAATGCTCGATGTAATAAAGAGCTGACAAGAGGCCGGGGGCCGGTTTCGAATTTGTAATTGGCCCCCGACCACCTTGTGACGGAGTTTCCAATAATGTTTTCTCTTTTTCTGGAGCAGCTGTTAAACGGCCTTCAGTCCGGGGTGATGCTGTTTTTGATGGCATCGGGGCTGACGCTGGTTTTCGGCGTGATGGGGCTGATTAACCTTGCCCATGGCTCCCTTTATATGATTGGTGCGTTTGCCTGTGCGGCTGTGGCTGCATGGACCGGGTCTTTCTGGCTGGGGCTTGTCGCCAGTCTGATGGCGGCTTCCATTGCCGGTGCACTGGTCGAAATGTTGATTATCCGCCGTCTTTATAACCGTGATCACCTTGATCAGGTTCTGGCGACTTTTGCGCTTATTTTGATATTTTCCGAAGGCACCCGCTGGATTTTCGGATCCTTCCCGCTGTTTTTAAGCGTGCCTGATTTCCTGACCGGCACTGTTATCTTGCCGGGCGGATCGCAATACCCGCTATTCCGTTTGGCTATTATTGTCGCCGGGCTTGCTGTTGCGGTCGGGTTGTTCCTGTTGATCGGCAAAACCCGTCTTGGCATCCGCATCCGCGCGGGCGAGGCTGACCGTGGCATGATCGCGGCCCTTGGTGTCGATATTGATCGTCTTTACACCATTGTCTTTGCCCTTGGGGCTGCGTTGGCCGGGCTTGCCGGTGCCTTTGTTGGCACGACACAATCGGTTCAGGTTGGCATGGGCGAACCGGTTCTGATTTTGGCCTTTGTCGTGATCGTCATTGGCGGCATCGGCTCCATTAAAGGCGCGTTGGTCGGCTCGTTGCTGGTTGGGTTTACCGATACGATGGGGCGCTTCCTGTTGCCGCATGCTTTTGCGACCTTCCTTGATCCGTCAAGTGCCACGGCGATTGGCTCGGCACTGGCATCCATGTTGATTTATATCGTGATGGCGCTGGTTCTGTTCCTGCGGCCAAGCGGTCTGTTCGGGGCGACTTCCTGATGACCATGAACCGCGAGTTTCTGATTAATTCCATCCTTGCGATTGCGCTCATCACCGTTCCGCTGATCGCGCTTGGCATGGATGAACCATTTATCATCACCCTGGCCACAAAGGTCGCGATCTTTGCCATGGCCGGTGTCGGGCTTAACCTTGTGCTGGGCTATGGTGGGCTTGTGTCGTTCGGGCATGCGGCGTTCTTTGGTATTGGCGGTTACGCTGCCGGTATTCTTGCCAGCCATGCGCTAAACTATGAACCGATCATGGAAAGCCCGTTCCTGATCGAAGGTACAACCCAGATGATCGTCATCTGGATTGTTGCCCTTGTGGTCTCGGCACTTGTTGCGCTGGTGATCGGGGCGATCACGCTGCGCACCAGCGGGGTCTATTTCATCATGATCACGCTGGCCTTTGCGCAGATGATCTATTACTTCGCAATCTCCTGGCCAGCTTATGGTGGGGAAGACGGGTTGTCGATCTATGTGCGCAATGGCTTCCCGGGGATCAACACCCTTGATCCGATCAGCTTCTTCGCGCTTTGTGCCGTGATGCTGGCGATTGCGATGGTGTTCTCGGCCGTTCTGATCCGCTCGCGCTTCGGTCTTGCCCTTCAGGGGGCGCGTCAGAACGCGCAACGCATGACGGCGGTTGGTATTGCGCCGTTTCGCATTCGGCTGGTTGCCTTTGTGATTTCGGCGATGATCACCGCCCTTGCCGGTGCGCTTTATGCCGACCTCAACCGCTTTGTCAGCCCGACAATGCTGTCCTGGCACATGTCAGGTGAAATCATGGTGTTTGTCATTCTGGGCGGGGTCGGGCGTTTGTTTGGTCCGCTTGCCGGTGCGGCCCTTTACATCATTCTGGAACATCTTCTGGGGGGTGTCTGGGAATTCTGGCAGTTGCCGCTGGGCGTGTTGCTGCTTCTGGTCGTGCTGTTTGCGCGCGGTGGACTTGTCGGTGTTCTGGCGGGGGAGCGTAAACATGTCTGATGCCATTCTTTCGCTTTCCGATGTCACCAAGCAGTTCGGGTCACTTCTGGCCAGTGACAGCGTCACGCTTGATTTGCGAGCGGGCGAAATTCACGCCCTGATCGGTCCGAACGGAGCAGGTAAATCCACCCTGATCAAACAGATCGCGGGCGAGATTAAATCTGACCGCGGCGATATCCATTTCAACGGTCAGAACATCAACGCGCTTGATGCGGTGGCGCGATCCCGCATGGGGCTGGCCCGAACGTTTCAGGTATCGTCCCTGATGCCGGAATTCTCGGTCCTGCAAAACGTGATGCTGGCGCGCCAATCGGTTAGCGGCAAGGTGTTTCGCTTCTTCAAGCCGGTTCTGGGTGACAAGTCGCTGGTTGATCCAGCGATGGCACAGCTTGAACGGGTTGGCTTGGCAGATCGTGTGCAAATGCGTGCAGCCGACATCTCACACGGCGAACGTCGCCAGCTTGAAATGGCCGTCGCCCTTGCACTTGAACCCAAGGCATTTCTGCTTGATGAACCGATGGCCGGCATGGGGCCAGAGGGCTCCAAACGCCTGACCGGTTTCCTTGATGGATTGCGCGGACAGGCACCGATCCTTCTGGTCGAACATGACATGGATGCGGTCTTTGCGCTCGCAGACCGGATTTCGGTTCTGGTGTATGGCCGGATCATTGCCACCGGCACGGTGGACGAAATCCGCGGCAATGATGATGTCAAACGTGCCTATCTCGGGGAGGAAGCCTGATATGACTGCACTTCTCGAACTTAGTGGCGTTACCGCGTTTTATGGCGCATCGCAGGCCCTGTTTGGCATTGATTTGTCCCTCAACGAAGGCGAGGCCGTCGCCCTTATGGGCCGTAACGGCATGGGCAAAACCACCACGATCAAAACCATCTGTCGCATGATGGAACATCGTGATGGTTCGATCCATTTTGCCGGGCAGGATCTGGCGAAGATGCCATCGCACAAGGCGGCCCGCCTTGGTCTTGGTCTGGTGCCCGAAGGACGCCGGTGCTTTGCCCAGCTTAGCGTAACCGAAAACCTGATTGCTGCTGCCCGCCCGGGCGAATGGGATTTTGATCGTGTGGCGGGACTGTTCCCGCGTCTGGCCGAACGCCGTGATCAAAAGGCCATGACCCTTTCGGGGGGCGAGCAACAGATGCTGGCGATTGGCCGGGCGCTGATGACCAACCCACGTTTGCTGATCCTTGATGAAGCAACCGAGGGACTGGCCCCCGTCGTGCGTCAGGAAATCTGGGCGGCGATCAATCAGCTTAAACAATCGGGGCTGACTATCCTTGTGGTCGACAAGTCGCTTAAGGAACTTTCGGGTGTCGCTGATCGCTATGTGATTGTCGAAAAGGGCATCACGGCCTGGAGTGGGGCGGTGAATGAACTGACCGACGATCTGGCTGACCGGTATCTGGGGGTCTGATATGGGGGCATTCACCTATCAGCAGAAGGTTCTGTTCCAACATTGCGATCCGGCGGGGATTGTTTTCTATCCCCGCTATTTCGAGATGGTGAATGCCACGGTCGAGGAATGGTTTGATCAGGTCATCGGGTTCGGGTTTCCGACCATGCATGGCCCGATGAAGGTTGCCGTGCCGACAGCGGCACTCAGTGTCGCGTTTACTGCGCCAAGCAAGCTTGGCGATGTTTTGGAATTCTGTCTGATCCCGACCCGGATCGGACGTTCCAGTTTAGAGCTGGAAATCACCGCACGATCAGGTGCCGAGCAACGCCTGAAAACAACGGTCACCCTGGTCTTTACGAAACACGGGGCCGGAAAGTCAGTGGCATGGCCAGATGATTTGCGTGCCAAAATCGAAAAAGAAATCAATCAAGTGGTAGAAAACAATGCATAAAATCATTCAGCCGGACGGATGGAAACAGCCCAAGGGATATGCCAACGGCGTCTTGGCCGATGGTGCCCGACTTTACATCGGTGGCCAGATTGGCTGGAACGAAGATCAGGTCTTTGTTGCCAAGGATTTTGTCGGCCAGATGGAACAGGCGCTTAAAAACATTGTTGCCGTTCTGGAAGCCGCTGGTGGCAAGCCCGAACACATTGCCCGACTGACCTGGTATGTCACGGATAAAAAGGAATATCTCGCCCATCAGCGCGAAGTCGGGCAGGCCTATCAGCGCGTTCTTGGCAAGCATTTCCCGGCGATGACCATGGTTGTGGTCAAGGAACTCGTCGAAGACGAAGCTCTGGTCGAGATCGAAGCAACCGCCGCCATCCCATCCTGATCAAGCATTAGGACATGACGGAACAAAAAAGGGCAGCACATCACGTGCTGCCCTTTTTGTTGATCAGCTTGCCGGAAGGTGATTTTTAATTGCCTTCCCGGGCACTGGTTCCGAGGTTCTCGGGCGAGAAGATGTTGTTGCCAAACGGGCTTGGTGCCGATGCACCGCCCTCATCACCGCCAAGCGGGCCAAGGTTGGGCATGGTCGGGGCTGGCACAGCCTGTTGTGGTGTGTTGATCGATTGCTGTTCCATCAACTGCTGTTGCAGGGCGCGCTTTTCTTCAAGGACTTGCGCCGTGCAGACACTGGAATCATGGTTCTGGATAAACAGAACCGCGGCAAGTGTCAGAACCCCCAAAATCACGGCCACCGTTCCTGGATGGGTCGCGATCTTCAAAGCCGGACGTTCGGCAATCACATGGGCCCAGCCCTTGGTGTAATAGCGATTGCGGCATTCATAAATGATCGCACCGATGAGCGTGATGGCGATAATAATCACCGCCACGGCCGAGATTGACGGGTCAAGACCATACCGCACCTTCGATGACAGAACCGTGGTGAAGGTGCTGCTTGAAACAATCGTAAACACGGTGGTGTTGTAGTTTTCAAGCGATGCCAGAAACGCAAGAACCGTCGCCGAACCAATCGCCGGTGCCATGAAGGGCAAAAGCACTTTGACAAACGCCTGTGTTGGCGTGGCCCCCATATCAAGGGCCGCTTCGGTAAGCGTGGTGTCAAACCGCTGGATACGTGACAGGAACACAAGCATCGAATAAGCGGCGATGAAGGTCACCTGACCAAAGATGGTCAGGAACGTTCCGTCATAAAAGAAGCTCTCATACGGTGCATTGAAAAGGGTGCCGATCCTGTCCCAGAAAATCAGGGTCGAAAGACCGATGACAACGCCGGGTACGAGAATGGGCGCAATGAAGATCGTATAAAGGGCTGCGCGTAATTTGGGCCCAACCTGTGACAGTGTGATTGCGGCTGCCAGTCCGATTGGAATGGCAACACAAACAACGCCCACCCCGATCAAAAGCGAATTACCAAGCCCGGAAAGAAGCTTGTCATCGCTGGCAAGCTTGCCAAACCAGTCGGTGGTAAAACACTCCCACGGCGATACGCGCGGGAAGGTCGATGAGTTGAACGCGGTGATCACCATAATGATCAACGGTCCGAACAAATAGGCAAAGAACAGGGTCAAATACAGACCGGGGATCAATGCAGTCGGGGATTTCATCCTCATTGTTTGATCTCCCCGATCGATACCTTGAACAGGCGCATCACCAGCAGGACAAGCGCGATACAGACAATCAGCAGAACCATCGCATAGGCCGACCCACGCGGCCAGTTGCCGCCGGAGTTAAACCATTGATAGACTAGCTGCGTGAACCACAGGTTCGATGGGCCTCCCAAAATCTGCGGTGCAGCAAGGGCGCCGGATGTCAGCATGAAGACCATCGTCATGCCCGATGCAATGCCCGGCTTGGCATAGGGAATGACAACCTTGGCATGGACCTGCCACCAGTTGGCGCCCATGTCACGCGCGGCTTCGATCTGGTTACGATCAAGGCTTTCAATCGCGTTATAAAGCGGGAAGATCATCAAAAGGATGTAGGCATAAGCCAACCCGGCATAGAGCGCGACGTCCTGGCGGATAAAGTCAATTGGCGTATCCCAAAGGCCAAGCCCCATGCCGGTTTCATTGATCACACCCGTGGCGCCAAACAGAATACGAAACGCAAAGGCACGCAGGATTTCGTTGATCCAGTACGGCACGATAAGCGCCAGTACCAGCAAGCGCGCCTTGGCACCGGTCGATGATTTCGCCAGCACAAAGGCCACCGGATAACAGATGATCAAATCGAACACTGTGACAAACACAGCCGCAAGCAGCGTTTTGAACAGGATGCCGATATCAAGGGTATTTAACCCGTCGGACGCGCCACTTCCCTGGAAGAAATAGCGATATTGCTCAAGGGTATAAACGTCTTCGGGGCCGCCAATCTTGGCCGGTGGCAGGTTAAAGCGGAACGAATAATCCAGCATGGTCAGTTGCGGCAGGATGATCAGAATGAACACCCAAAGGCTGACCGCAAGCATCAGATAGATCG
The DNA here is from genome assembly GCF_037027205.1 of Thalassospira sp. CH_XMU1458. NCBI lineage: Bacteria > Pseudomonadati > Pseudomonadota > Alphaproteobacteria > Rhodospirillales > Thalassospiraceae > Thalassospira > Thalassospira sp. CH_XMU1458. The sequence goes on from NZ_JAYMDW010000004.1 coordinate 21,464, forward strand.
AGACAGCCATCCCGTTGCGTCTGACAAGGTCGTAAAAAAGATCACGCATGATACGGGCCCCCTTACGCGCTGGCCAATTCGCCCGGTTTGAGCGCAATGCCCATTTCCGGTGCGAAATCGAGTTTGACCGGGGTATTGGCATCAATCGCGTTGGTGCCATCATTGATCAGCGAAAGCTTAAGGTCCGTGCCACTCGCATTCATCACGATATGGCGCATATTGCCTTCGAACTCTTCGGTAACGAAGTTGGTTTCGAACTGATTGATTGCACTATCGTCTTTCGAAAGCCGAAGCGCTTCGGGACGCACGAACAGATGACACGCATCCCCGGGCGCCAAGGCAGGGCCGCCCGCCGGATGGTTTTCGACCGTAAAGGGGGTGCCAAGACCCGCATCGATTTTCATCACCTTGCCGTCGTTGGACAAAACCGTGCCATCAAGCACATTGTTTTCACCGACAAATGACGCGACAAAGCTTGTCGTCGGGTGATCATAGATCGCCTTGCCATCGCCGATCTGTTCGATCTTGCCCTTGTTCATCACGGCAATGCGGTCTGACATGGTCAGTGCCTCACCCTGATCGTGGGTGATGTAGATAAAGGTCAAACCGACTTGTTTTTGAATGGCGCGCAATTCGGTGCGCATGTGTTGACGCAGTTTAAGATCAAGGGCCGATAACGGTTCATCAAGAAGAAGAATGTCAGGCTCAACCGCAAGGGCGCGGGCAATCGCCACACGTTGTTTCTGACCACCGGAAAGTTCGCTGACTTTTTTGTCGCCCTGACCGGGCAGAGCAATCAGTTCAAGCAATTCATCGGCACGTTTGCGCCGGGTTTTCTTGTCGACACCGCGCACTTCAAGCGGGAAGGCGATGTTATCAGCGACCGAGCGAAGCGGGAAAAGGGCAAGGTTCTGGAAAATAAGGGCGGTGGGGCGTTTGTTCGGGCCAACGCCACGCATGTCCTGACCACCGATTTTAACCTTGCCGCGTGTCGGTTCCTGAAAACCGGAAATGCAGCGCAAAAGCGTTGTCTTGCCACAACCTGATGGGCCGAGAAATGAAAAGAACTCGCCACCCGCGATGTTCAGATTTGCTTTATGGACAGCGGTGAATTCGCCGAACTCTACCCAGACATGCTCAAGCGAAATTTCTTTGGTCATAGAACTGACAACCCCCTGAAAACGTCAAAGCCCGTCCGCCCGTAAACACAGGCGATACCGGAATTATTGTTGTTTGAAATGGATCGGCCCTAGGATCATATCCCTGGAAACCCAAAAAGGGCGACACGCGCAAAGTCGTGCCGCCCCAAAGATCGGAATCAGGCGCTTTCGAAGCGGTTCACATATTCAGTACGCATGTCGGCATACCACTGTGGTTCGGACGGCCAAGGGTTGAGGTTGGCCAATGCTTCGCCCGGATAGGCATCTGCAAAGTTCTTGGCATAGGCTTCGCCAGCGAACTTGTCGGCACCCAGAACCGGGGAGTTGTAACCGTGATGGTCAATTGCCTCACCTGCCAGTTCCGGCATGTAGGCATATTTGATGAACTCATAAGCCTGTTCGATGTTTTCGGCACCGGTCGGCAGGGCAAGGCCATCGACCCATGCCAGCGCACCTTCTTTCGGGGCACGATACATGACCGGTTCGCCAGCCGTTTTAAGTGCAAGCGGCGGGCCATCCCAGGTCTGGCCAACAATGACGCCTTCGTTCAGAAGACCGTTCTTCTGGGTGTCGGCATCGTTCCAGATCAGTTTGATGTTGCCTTTACGCGCAATGCACCATTCGGTGATCTTTTCCCAGACCGGGCGCATTTCTTCTTCGGAGGTGTAGGCCTTCCAGACCGAACCCGGGGCCAGTTTGCCCGTGGTTTCCATGTAAAGACCTGCACCCAGCATCATGGAATGCGCGCGGCCCATGGTTTTGCCGGCATTGGCTTCGGACCAGACATCGCCGTAGGACGGGAACATGCCTTCTGGCTGGAACATATCGGTACGCCACGCCATGCCTTCGGTGCCCCAGATATGTGGCAGCCAATAGGTGGAGCCAGCCTCAAACGCCCAATCGGTGCTGCCGATCTTGGCCATTGCCGGGTTCACGGCCTCAATGGCGACTTTGGACATGTCAAACGGTTGAAGCAGTTCCAGTGCCTTCCACTGAAGGGCACGGTTGTTGGTCGGCGATACGATATCAAAACCGCGACCTTTGGAAGCCTTCATCTTGTTGATGATTTCCTCGTTCGAGCCGATGCCGGTGTAGTTCACCTTGATGCCCGTTGCATCGGTAAACGATTTGAGGAACGTCTCTGGCAGATAATCAGACCACATCAGAATGTTGATTTCGCCAGAGGATGCGAGTGCTTTTCTGCTGATAATTGCAGGCATTGCAAGTGCCGAACCGGCGGCAAGCGAACCTTTAAGAAGTGTGCGCCGGTTAAGTTTCGGGCCGGAAGTGAACTTGGTCATCCGTATGTCTCCTGATAGCAGGGATTTTTCCCTTATGTGCGGCGCACCATGCGCCTCCCTGGTGGACATAACTTCCCTGAACCGACCGCATTATGATCGCGGTTCTTGTTCCTGCTTTATCGCATTGACAAAATGGTATATCTGCCGGTTACTCTAGTAATAGAGCCACAAGGCAAAAACTATGGTGCCACGCCGGTTAACGTGCTGCAGTGCCGAATAAAAGGGGCATAACCGATGCTCGACATTCGACTTGAGGATCCGGCAATTGCTGGTCAAACCCTGCAGCAACAGCTGCATCAGGGCCTCGTCGATGCGATTCTTGAAGGTCGGTTGCCGTCGCATGAACCCTTGCCGTCGACCCGCGATCTGGCGTCCGCCCTTAAGGTGTCACGCAATACGGTGGTGCTGGTTTATCAACGCCTGCTCGATGATGGATATCTGACAGCCGTCTGGCGGCGCGGGCATTTCGTCAATGAGCAATATATTCGCCAGCAACTGCGCCTGAGTGTGGATACGCGCACCGCTTCGCTGTTTACCAAGGAACGCGATCCTGATTTGTGGCGACGCCATTTGCAGTTCCGCCCGACCGAGGCGCGTAACATCGTCAAACCGGCCAACTGGCGCGATTTTCCCTATCCGTTCATTTACGGACAGGTCTCACCTGACAAAACCACCATTTCGCGCTGGCGCGATTCCATGCGGCTGGCCGGGTCGCTTGCCCATTCGCAAAGCTGGGTTGGTGATCAGGTCGATATGGATGACCCGCAACTTCTCGAGCAGATCATTACTCGCATTCTGCCCCATCGCGGTTTGCGCGCCCATCCGGAACAGTTGCTGATTACCATCGGTGCGCAAAACGCGCTGTTTCTTGTCGGGCAGCTTCTGGCAGGGCGGGGCAGGACAGTTGGCGTCGAAGACCCGGGCTATGTGGATGCGCGCAATATCTTTGCCTCCACGGGGGCTGAAATCTGCCCGCTTCCGATTGATAGCGACGGTCTTGCCAACTCATCCGTGCTGTCGAACTGCGATATGGTCTACACCACGCCATCGCACCAATGCCCCACCAGTGTGACCATGTCACTGGATCGCCGTCTTCAGCTTGTTGAACGGGCGCGCAAGGATGACTTCATCCTGGTTGAAGATGATTACGAGCATGAGCTGAATTACCTTGGTCATCAGCGCGCGGCCCTTAAAAGCTACGATAATTCCGGCCATATCATCTATATCGGCAGTCTGACCAAGCTGATGTTCCCCGGCTTGCGGATTGGTTACATCCTTGCCGACAGTGAACTGATCAAGGAATTGCGTGCGCTGCGTCGCCTGAATTACCGCCACCCATCCGCGCAGGATCAGCGCGCCATGGCGTTGTTCATCGGCGAAGGTCATCTGGACTCACACCTGCGCCGGACGCGTGATCGCCTGTCGGAAAAGTGGCAATTGATGCAAAACGAAATTTCCCGGCAACTACCCGAATTGAATGTCACCCCGACCACGGGCGGGTCAGCAGTTTGGGTTAAACTGCCCGACAATATCGATGCTTGGGCCGTCCATCGCGAAGCCGCTAAACGCGGGGTTTTGGTCGAGCCGGGCGATGTGCATTATTGTGATCCCGACCGCGCACCGCGTGATCGCCTCAGACTGGGGTTTGCCGTGATTGAGCGCGATCAGATTGCGCCCGGCATCACTCAGTTGCGCAATGCCATCATGGCGGTGATTGCTGAAAACAGGAAAGGGACCGCCGCACAGTAAACTGCATGGCGATCCCTTCATCCCGACCCCACTCCCCCGAGATCGGCATCTGTGCCCGGCAAAGCAGATTAGATCGGCGAACCAAGTACCTTCTGCAGGATGGCTACCATATCGTCGATATCCTGTTCGGTGCTGACGAAGGCGGGCGCGAAAATGATCGCATCGCCGGTCGCCTTGACGTGCAGGCCTTCGTCAAACAGTGCACGCTGTGCCCAACTGCCTTTTGCACCCGGCGCATCACCGGGGGTCAGTTGGATACCCGACATCATGCCATAGCCGCGAAGATCGCTGACATGGGGCAGGTTGCGCAGGCCAAACACACCATCAAGGAAGTGCGAAGACAATTCGTTGGCACGTTCAAACAGTTTGTCCTTGGCATAGATATCAAGGGCTGCGATCCCGGCGGCACAGGCCACCGGATGGGCGGAATAGGTATAGCCATGGAAGAATTCCGGGCGGTCCGCATCGCCGGCGGCGTCAAAGACAGCCGCCTGAATTTCGGCACTGGTGGCAACGGCACTCATGGGAATAGCGCCGTTGGTCAGTGCCTTGGCCATGGTGATCAGGTCCGGCTTGACTGCGAATGCCTGGGAGGCGAAAGCAGAACCTGTTCGGCCAAAACCGGTAATCACTTCATCAAATACCAGCAGGATGCCGTATTTGTCGCAAATCGCGCGAAGCTTTTCGAGATAGCCTTTGGGCGGCACGATGGTGCCAATCGATCCGGCAATCGGTTCGACAAAGACCGCAGCAATCGTATCGCCGCCATAGGTCTTGCAGATTTCTTCAAGATCGTTGGCCAGATCGGCATCGGTTTCCGGCTGGCCGCGGGTGAATTTTTGTTCTTCGGTCCATGTGTGACGCATATGCACGACATCACAGGTAATCCCGGAAAAATCACGACGGTTATTGACCATGCCTGCAAGCGACGTACCGCCAAGGTTCACCCCGTGATAGCCCCATGCCCGCGATACAAAACGGGTGCGCTGCGCATTGCCGGTCGCACGGTGATAGGCGAGGCACATCTTCATTGCGGTATCAACCGCCTCGGAACCTGATCCGGCAAAGAACACACGATCAAGCCCGTCTGGCAGGATACCGGCCAGCTTTTCGGCAAATTCAAACGACACGGGGGCCGCGCGCTGGAAATGCGGTGAATAATCCAGCGTGCTCAGCTGTTTATAAACCGCATCGGCGATTTCCGGGCGTCCATGCCCGGCCGCACAGCAAAACAGACCCGACGAACCATCCAGAATTTCACGGCCTTCCGGGGTCCAGTATTTCACACCTTCTGCCTTGGCAAACATCTGCGGTTCTTCATGAAACAGACGGTTGTTGGTGAAAGGCATCCAATGGTTGGTCATGTTCGGCTTGACGGACACGTTCATGCTGGCTCCTGTCGGCAAGAGTGTGGGGCGGAAATATTATGCTGCTAGCTAAACCCGTCCCCTCGCATGGCGTTAGTGCCAGAACTCGATAATATTTGGGTCCAGATCGCTATGTGGCTCCATCAAAAGGGACGATGTGGCTCTATTGTCGACGCCATCAGTGGCGTAATTCAGGTCTGTAACAACGAGGAATTCCATGGAACTGATCTTGTCTGGTATGGTTGTCGCGGTTGCCGCCCTGTTTCGTGGCGTCACCGGATTTGGCTTTGCATTGCTGGCAGCACTTGGTCTTTCAAGCTTGCTGGCCCCGGCAACGGCAACGCCAATCATCCTGATCATTGATATTGTACTGACCGGCTTGATCCTGCGTGATTTTGATCGGGCCAAGGTCGACTGGCGGGCCTGTTCGATCCTGCTGAGTTTTGGACTTTTCGGGGCGGTGCTTGGCCCGTATGTCGCCTTTGCACTGGATGATCAGACCATCCGGATTGCCACCAACCTTGCAATTGCGGTGGCGGCACTGGTTGCCATGTTGCACCATCCGCCAAAATGGATGGGACATTTTGTTATCGGGGCACTGCTGGCCTGTTCGGTCGGTATTCTGATGTCGGGATTTGCCGTTGGCGGCCCGTTGGTTGCGGCCTGGCTTTTGGCCGGTGGCACGCAAGATGTCCGGGTGCGCAACACGCTTGCGATTTATTTCGGCGCGGTCGATGTGCTGGGATTTATCACCCGGGCGGCCGCGGGCATGTTGCCCGATGATTTCATCGCACTTGTCTTGCCGCTGCTGGTGATTGCCATGATCGCCTATTTCCCCGGCGAGATGATCTATCGGCGCATGTCGGCAACCACCTGGCGGCGTGTTTGTGCCATCAGCCTCGTTCTTATTGCCATTATCGGTTTCGCGCAGACCATCGCACTTGGTCTGTAAGACATTTACCATCTACTCACACCACCGGAGTTCCCCATGACCAAAACAGCACTCATTACCGGCGCAACTTCTGGCTTTGGCGCGGCAACGGCCCGGCGTTTTGTCAAGGAAGGCTGGAAAGTCATCGTAACCGGCAGGCGTGCCGAACGGCTTGACGCGCTTGTCGATGAACTCGGTGGGGCATCGGTTGCCCATGCACTTTGCTTTGATATTCAGGATGCTGATGCAACCCGGAACGCAATTAACAGCCTTCCGGCCGACTTCGCCGAGATCGATCTTCTGGTTAACAATGCCGGTTTGGCGCTTGGCACCGGTCCGGCACAGGAATGCAATCTGTCAGACTGGATGACGATGATTGATACCAATACCAAGGGGCTGGTCGCCATTACCCGTATCCTGCTTGATAAGCTGATCGAACGAAAAGGGGCGATTGTTAATCTGGCCTCCATCGCATCGAACTGGCCTTATCCGGGCGGGAATGTCTATGGCGCGACCAAGGCGTTCGTTCAGCAATTCTCACTGGGTATTCGCTGTGACCTTGCGGGGACGGGCGTTCGCGTCACCTCGATCGAGCCGGGCCTTTGTGAAAGCGAATTCACGCTGGTCCGTACTGGCGGCAACAAGGAAGCCTATGACAAGCTTTACAGCGGTGCCGACCCGATCCAGCCCGAAGACATTGCCGAAAGCATTTTCTGGGTGGCGAACTTGCCAGCACATGTGAATGTCAACTCGCTGGAAGTCATGCCGGTCAGCCAAAGCTGGTCGCCATTTGCCATTCATCGCAAGCAAGCTTGATCCCATATTTTGCACATCCGTTGGTGAAGGTAACTTCTGCGTTAGAATGAGCTAACCCTCACCAACGGTTTTGCTTTTCTCTTTCCGCTGAACTAAGCTTTTAAAAAAATAAAAAGCATGTTTCATCGGAGGGACATCATGAGATCGACCGTTCTGGGCGCGTCAGATGGGGCAGCGCCACCTGTCGGCAATGACGCAAACCATGGCGGGCCGGGGCCCGAATTTGGGCCGTGGCTTGAAAAGGCATCCATCCTGATCGTCGATGACGAACCGGGCATGCGCAATTTCCTTGTCCGTACCCTGGGGCCACGTGCCAAGCGCGTCGAAGAAGCCGCCGATTGCGAAGAAGCCACAGCCCTTCTTGACCAGCACCACTTTGATGTCGTCATCCTTGATAACATCATGCCCGGCAAAAGCGGGGTGGAATGGCTAACCGAACAGCGCGAAATCGGCTTCTTCTCTGACGCCATCCTGATGACGGCCTATGCCGATCTTGATACCGCGATCAAGGCGCTGCGTGCCGGTGCGGTCGACTTTGTCCTGAAGCCATTTCGCTCCAACCAGATTTTGAACGCGGTGGCGCGCTGTCTGGATCGGATGCGGTTGCGCCGTGAAAACCATGTGCTGCGCCACGAATTGCGCGCAACGTCCGATCATGTGTTGCTGCGCGACAAGCTGATTGGCTATTCGCCGCAAATTCAGGAAATCCGTGAAACCATCGCCCGCGTGGCACCCCTTCCGACATCCATTCTGATTTCCGGGGAAAGTGGCACGGGCAAGGAAGTCACCGCACGCTCGCTGCATGCGCTTTCTGACCGCGCCGAAAAGCCGTTCGTCCCGATTAACTGTGCCGCCATTCCGTCTGAGATGATCGAGGCGGAATTGTTTGGTCACGTCAAAGGGGCCTTTACCGGCGCGCAATCCGCACGTGACGGGCTTTTCATGCATGCGCAGGGCGGCACCCTGTTTCTTGACGAAGTTGGTGAATTGTCGCTGGCGACCCAAAGCAAGCTTTTGCGCGCAATCGAAAGTCGCCGTGTCCGCCCGGTGGGTTCTGAACGCGAAGCACCTGTTGATTTGCGTTTTATCTTTGCCACCAATGCCGATCTTGAGGCCGAAGTCGACGCCGGGCGTTTCCGCGCTGATCTGTTTTATCGCATCAATGTCATGCATATCGAAATGCCACCACTTTCGGCCCGCGGGGATGATGTCCTTGAGCTGGCTGAACTGTTCATGACCAAACTGTCCAAGCAGCTTGGCGTACGTGCCGTGCCAATGGATGCGGCTGTGCGTGCCGGGCTGACACGCTATGACTGGCCGGGCAATGTGCGTGAATTGCGCAACCTGATTGAACGGACACTTATTCTTGGCAAGTTCCCGGCGGAATTCCGCGATGAACTTGCCGATCAGGGATCGCAGGTCGACCGTGATGAAACGCTTGATGAGATGGAACGGCGTCACATTCTGGCGATGTTGCACAAGACCAATGGCAATCGCAACGAAGCCGCCAGACGGTTGGGGGTATCACGCAAGACCATCGATCGCAAATGCGCAAGCTGGGAACAGGAATGACCGACGCGTCATTGTCGGGCGCCACCAAGCCCCCCGCCAAAAGAACACGATCTGTTCGTTTCAAATTGCTGGCGATTGCGCTTTTGCCGACGCTTGTGATCCTGCCATTGTTGCTTGGCGTGATGATGGTGCGGTGGAATACCAAGTTCGATGCACTGTTAACATCAAAGGTCAGTGGTGATCTGACGATTGCCCATCAATACTTCACGCATATCCTTGAAAATACCGGCGAACAGATTCAGGCACTTGGCCAATCGGTTGCCTTTCGCGAAGTGCTTGCCAAGGGTGATGTTGCAGAGGTCGACCGCCTGCTTTCTGAACGTCAAAGCAAGCTTGGCCTTGATTTCCTCTATCTGTCACCCGCGCCGGGTGGCACAGGTTCCGACCAACCCGATGCCGACTGGCCGGTGATCGACAGTGCCTTGCGCGGGCAATCGATGACCAGCATCGATATTTTCAGCAACAGCGAGTTGGCGGCGATTTCGCCCGATCTGGCCGAACGCGCCCATCTGGATCTGATTGATACGCCCAATGCCGTGCCCTCGACACGCAATGCCGAAACGCGGGGCATGGTTGTACATTCGGCAAGTCATGTTGAATTGCCAAACGGGCAAAATGCCGCCTTGGTCGGGGGTATTTTGCTCAACCAGAATTTGGCTTTCATCGATACGATCAACGATCTTGTCTATCGCCAAAGCAGCCTGCCCGAAGGCAGTCAGGGAACGGCGACCCTTTTCCTTGATGATGTGCGGGTCAGCACCAATGTCCGCCTGTTCGCCGATCGTCGCGCCTTGGGCACGCGGGTATCAAGTGCGGTGCGCAAAACTGTCCTTGAAGACGGCCAAGTCTGGCTTGATCGCGCCTTTGTCGTCAATGACTGGTATATATCGGCGTATGAGCCGATCAAGGACAGCTATGGCAAACGGGTTGGCATGCTGTATGTCGGGTTTCTTGAAGCCCCGTTTGCCCAAACCAAATATGAAAGCCTGCTAATCCTGATCGGGGCGTTTTTGTTTGTCGCAGCCCTGTCGGTGCCGATCTTCCTGCGCTGGGCGCGGGGTATTTTCAAACCGCTGGAACGCATGGCCAATACCATTGGTCGGGTTGAAAACGGCGATCTGTCAGCCAGAACCAATATTGATCAGGTACAGGACGAGATTGCCCTTGTGGCCGACCATCTTGATGACCTTCTGGATCAGGTGCAGGAACGCGATAAACGTTTGCGCGCCTGGAACGATCAGCTGAACGAACGCGTCGATGCCCGCACCAGCGAACTGCGCGAAGCCAACCGTCAGCTCGAAGCCACCACAAGACAATTGATCATGTCAGAAAAGCTTGCGGCCATTGGGGAAATCACCGCCGGGGTGGCGCATGAAATCAACAATCCGGTGGCCGTGCTTCAGGGCAACCTGGATGTCCTTCGCGATTTGTTGGGCGAACATGCCAGATTGGGGGATACCGAATTCCGCCTTATTGATGAACAGGTCAATCGCATCAATCTGATCGTGACCAAACTTCTGCAATTCGCCAAGCCCGAAGAATATGCCGGATATGTCGAACGCCATAGCGTTGCCGAGGTGATTGACGATTGCATGCCGCTGGTCGCCCATCTGCTTAGCCGGGCCGATATCGACGTCGTGCGCGAACATCATTCAACCCGGCTGGTTCTGATGAACCGGACCGAGTTGCAACAGGTTCTGGTCAATCTGATGGTCAATGCCCTGCACGCCATGTCCGAGCGCGGGACGCTGACCCTGACCGATATTGATCAGGACCGCGATGGCGTCCCGGGTATTCTGATCACGGTGCGCGATACCGGATCGGGTATGGATGCTGAGGTCCTGAACCGTATCTTTGATCCGTTCTATACCACGAAACGGCGCGAAGGGACGGGGCTTGGCCTGTCGATTACCAAGACCCTGATTGATCGGCAGGGTGGCGGGCTTGAAGTGGAAAGCAAACTCGGAGAGGGCACCACATTCATGATCTGGCTGCCCGAAGCTGATGAGTAGCAGGTGTTATCGCAGCCATTCCTTTTTCAGAATGGCATACAAAAAAGTATTTTCGTATTTGGGTGTGCCGTCCGGGTTGTTAACAAACGAAATAAACTCATCAAAGCAAGCCTCTTTGCGCATGCCAAGTTTCTCGCACAGCTTCTGCGATTTAAAATTGTTGTCCTCGACATAGGCATAAAGCCTTCTTGCGTCGCGCTGTGTGAATAGATGCTCAAACAAGGCATGTGCGCTTTCACTGGCATATCCCTTGCCTTCAACCTTTTCGTTGAAGTTCCAGCCGACGGAATAGGTGTCGGCTTGTTCGGGGCCATCGTGATGAAGCAACAGTTCACCAATTAAGGCTCCTGTTTCTTTCAGGCAGACCGCAAGACACGTCTTATCGTTTGCACGTTTCCGGGCCTTTGCCTTCGCCTGTGCCAGCGTTGTGACTTTGTCATCCATAAAGCAGTTTACGCGCGGGTTGGAAATGTACTCGAACAGTTCTGCGGCATCAGCTTCAACAAAGGGTCTGATGATCAATCTGTCTGTGATGATGTCGCTCATATGCGTCCTTCGCGGGTAAGCGGATGGTAACAGGCTCATCGCCCTTTCTTACTAAAGCGGTACGCGCAATGAAAAGGGTTATCGAAGCGTGATTTTTCAATCCCCCACAATCCTGTCCAAACCCGGAACGCGCGTTGGGGCATCGCATTGAAATTGCTGCGGTTGCGAGTGGACATTTTGTCCATTTGCACGTTATGCGTGAAAAAAGATATGGACATTTTGTCCATGCGTGTGCGCTGCAGCAGTCCATTTCAGTTTGGAAGAATGACAGAAAACGGCGCTTGTTATGCAATGGCATGGCGATTGCGATGTTGAGAGTTCCGGATTTAACCGTGTTTGCCCTGCACCATGACCAATTGTGCGACGGGGAAGGGCAAGGAAAATCCAAAGACCGGGAGGACAACATCGCTATGTTTGACAAGCTCAAAAAAGAACACATCGTCGCTGGTGACGATTTCAATCGCTGGAAAGTGCCACCAGCATCCATTGCTATTCATTTGTGTATTGGCTCCGTCTATGCCTGGAGCATCTTCAACCCGCCACTGATCAAGGAATTTGGCGTGGTCAGTGCTAGCTCCGGTGACTGGGGCCTGCAATCCGTTGTCTGGATTTTCTCTGTTGCCATCGTCTTCCTTGGCCTTGCGGCGGCATTTGGCGGCAAGTGGCTTGAAGAGGTCGGCCCGCGTATGGTCGGCGTCGTTGCCGCCTTTTGTTGGGGTGGTGGTTTTATCATCGGTGGCCTTGGCATCATGACCCACCAGCTTTGGCTGGTGTATCTCGGCTATGGCGCGCTTGGCGGCTGTGGTCTTGGTCTTGGCTATGTTTCGCCGGTATCAACGCTTATTCGATGGTTCCCCGACCGCCGTGGTATGGCGACCGGCATGGCGATCATGGGCTTTGGCGGCGGTGCGATGATCGCAACCCCGATCAAGGAAGGCCTGCTGTCGGCGTTCTATAAGGTGCCGGAATATCTCGGCCCGGAAAGTGCCGTAAACCTTGTGACCGAGGGCGGCAAACGTATGGCCGAAGTCGGAGGCCAGATGGTTGAAGTCGTGGTTGCTGGTGCCGCACAGGTTGCCTCGGCCCCTGTGCCCATCGAAGAGGGCGTTTATGTTGTCGGAACCGGTAACACCGGTGCGGCTGCGACCTTCTTTACGCTTGGTGTTGCCTATTTCATCGTGATGGTTATTGCGGCCTTTTCCTATCGCGTGCCGCGCGAAGGCTGGCTTCCGGCTGGCTGGACGCCGCCGACCGCCGATGCCGCGTCCAAACGCATGATCACGCATGCCAACGTTCACATTGATCAGGCGCTTAAAACCCCGCAATTCTATCTGCTGTGGATTGTGCTGTGCTTTAACGTGACAGCGGGCATCGGGGTGATTGGTGTTGCCAAAACCATGATGACGGAAATCTTTGGCACGACCTTGCCACTGGTTGTGAACTCTGCCTTTGCGGCGACCTATGTGTTCATGATTTCGGTCTTTAACATGTGCGGTCGTTTCTTCTGGGCGTCGATGTCTGATTATATCGGGCGCAAGAACACCTATTACTGCTTCTTTATTCTTGGTATCGCGCTTTATCTGTCGATCCCGTTTGCCGCAGAACAGGTCAGCATCAATCCGGCTGTGACATGGCTTGTCATGTTCTATGCCGCAACCATGATCATCTTCACGATGTATGGCGGTGGCTTTGCAACCATTCCGGCCTATCTTGCCGATATCTTTGGCACCAAATACGTCGGTGGCATCCATGGTCGTCTTCTGACCGCATGGAGCACAGCCGGTGTTCTTGGTCCGCTTGCCATCACCCAGTTGCGTCAGGCCTCGGTCACAAGTTCGATCAAGGATCTGGCCTCAAAGGTCGACCCGGCTGCCTTCCAGGAAAAGTTCGGTGCCGGTATTGCCCAGCTTGATCAATTGGTTGCGGCCAAAACAGTGACCATCGGGCGTCTGATGGAAATCGCACCCGCGGGGACGGTTGATCCGACCTCAAGCCTCTATAACACCACCATGTATGCCATGGCGGCTTTGCTTGCGATTGCGCTGGTTGCCAACAAACTGGTCAGCCCGATCCATGAAAAGCATCACATGGAAACGCAGCAAGCTGGCGGAAGCGAGGCTCCGTCCAAGGCCTAACCTGACCAGGGGCGCTGGCCAACATACCCATGGCCAGCGCCCGTTTTGCCGGTGCCACTTTCCAGCAAAACCGGGCATGAGTGGGACATCATGCCAAAGCGTCAGGGGCAGATCCGGGCTCTGTTCATCCGGCCCGGATCTGCGTTCTGTTGCAGGAATAACCTTTATGCCCGAAGGGGTAATCGGTTATCCTGCAACCAGAACACTTCCCCGCGACGTAGAGTGTTCAGTCAATAATAACGCGACCCGAAAACAGGATCGCGATCACCGCCATAAAAAGCATCCGCCTTGCGATGCCGGATACGCCATGATTGATAAACTCGAAATGTTTATGGTTCTCGCCCGCGAGCAGCATTTTGGCCATGCTGCCGAACATTGCGGCGTGACCCAGCCAACCCTTTCAAGCGCCTTGCGCCAGCTTGAAGATCATCTTGGCGTCGTGCTGGTCAAACGGGGGTCGCGCTATCAGGGGCTGACACCCGAAGGCGAACGGGTTCTGGAATGGGCGCGCCATATCGTCGGCAGTACCCGTTCCATGCGCGATGAAATGCGCGCCATGCGCTTTGGCCTGACCGGGCAGGTACAGATTGCCGTCATTCCGACGGCCCTTGCGATGGTCCATGAACTGACCACACCGTTTCGCGAAAAGCACCCCGATGTCAGCTTTGCCATCCTGTCGCGGACCTCGGTCGAAATTCAGGCATTGCTTGATGATCTTCGCATTGATGCCGGGATTACCTATCTTGATAACGAACCCTTGGGGCGTGTCGCCGCCATTCCGCTGTATCGCGAACGCTATCATCTGGTGACGTCCAACATGGATGATCTGGCCGGGCGAGATACAATCACTTGGCACGAGGCCGCCAAATTGCCGCTTTGTCTTTTGACGCCTGATATGCAGAACCGCCGCATCATTGATCAGCATCTTGATGCCGTCGGGGCAAAGGTCAGTGCGACGCTTGAAAGCGATTCCATGATTGCGCTGTTTACCCATGTGCAAACCGGCAACTGGGCCAGCATCATGCCGGAAAAAATGGTCGAAAGTTTCGGGATGCGCGACCGGGTCAAATCAATCCCGATCATTGAACCGGATGCGACCCACACGGTTGGCCTGATCGCGGCAAAACGCGAACCTGCGACCCCTGTGGTTTCGGCACTTTTGAAAGAAGCCGCCCGAATATCGGAGCTGCAAACCGCTTGATAGGTTTTCGCTATCGCGTAACGGGATGGCTTTATTGAACAGGTCGGGACAATGCCCGACAATGTTCATAATAAACAAGAATTTGATAACATGCTTGAGAGAGAGGCTTGCATGTCGGAAACGACCGAGGACCAGAATGTCCGCGTCGCTGCCATTTGTGATCAGTTGATCACTTTGGAAGGACCGTTATTGCCAATTCTGCACGAGGTGCAGGAAGAATTTGGCTATATCCCCGATGGCGCGCTTCAGACAATTGCTAAGAAGCTGAACCTCAGCCGGGCGGAAGTCCACGGGGTGGCAAGCTTCTATCATGACTTCCGCGAAGAAAAGGCCGGCAAGCATGTCATCAAGATCTGCCGGGCCGAAGCCTGTCAGGCGATGGGGGCTGATGCCCTTGGTGATCAGATCCGTCGTCATTTGAAAGTCGACTGGTCTCAAACCACCGCCGATCGCAAGATCACGCTGGAACCGGTTTTTTGCCTTGGTCTCTGTGCCTGTGCGCCAGCCGCAATGATTGATGGCAAGGTTGTTGGTCGCGTCAGTGCGGATCGCATTCTTCAAAAGGTGGGGTCATGAGCATCAAGGTTTACGTTCCACTTGATTCCGGTTCTGTTGCACTGGGGGCCGATGACGTTGCAGCCGCGATTGCCGCCAAGGCATCGAAGGCCGGTTCGGATGTCAAGATCGTGCGCAACGGCTCGTTTGGCATGTATTGGCTGGAACCCATGGTCGAGGTCGAAACCCCGCGCGGGCGTGTCGCCTATGGCCCGGTCAGCACCGATGATATCGACGCATTGTTTGAGGCCGACTTCCTGACTGGCGGCCCACACAAGCTGTATCTCGGCCGCACCCAGGAAATCCCGTTCCTCAAAAGCCAGTCGCGCCTGACGTTCCAGCGCTGCGGCATTGTTGATCCGGTATCGCTTGACGATTACCGCGCCAATGATGGCCTTACGGGGCTTGAAAACGCACTTAAGATGACAGACGAACAAATCGTCAAGGCCGTCACAGATAGCGGCCTGCGCGGGCGCGGTGGTGCCGGTTTCCCGACGGGCATCAAATGGAATACCGTCCGCGAAGCGCCAGCCGATCAAAAATACATCGTCTGTAATGCCGACGAAGGCGACAGCGGGACCTTTGCCGATCGCATGATCATGGAAGGCGAACCGTTTGTTCTGATCGAAGGCATGATCATTGCCGGTCTCGCCACTGGCGCGACCAAGGGCTATGTCTATACCCGTTCGGAATACCCGACCGCGATTGACGTCATGAACGAGGCTATCAATGTCGCCCGTGCCGCCGGTGTTCTGGGCGATAACGTCCTTGGATCTGGCAAGGCGTTCGATATGGAAGTCCGCATGGGTGCGGGCGCCTATGTCTGTGGCGAAGAAACATCGCTTCTTAACAGCATGGAAGGCAAGCGCGGTGTTGTCCGTGCCAAGCCACCATTGCCCGCCCTTGAAGGCTTCCTTGGTCGACCAACTGTCGTCAATAACGTGATTTCGCTGTGCTCTGTGCCGGTCATTCTGGAAAAGGGTGCGGAATATTATCGCGATTATGGCATGGGCCGGTCGCGCGGCACCATCCCGATCCAGATTGCCGGAAACGTCAAACATGGCGGGCTTTATGAAGTCGGCTTTGGTCTGAGCCTTGGTGAAATTGTCGAACAAATTGGCGGTGGGACGGCCACAGGGCGTCCGGTCAAGGCGGTTCAGGTCGGTGGTCCTTTGGGGGCCTATTTCCCCAAGGAACTGTTTGATACGCCGTTTGACTACGAAGAATTCGCCAAGCGTGATGGCCTGATCGGCCATGCCGGTGTTGTCGTGTTTGATGACACGGTCGACATGATGAAGCAGGCCCGCTTTGCCATGGAATTCTGTGCGATTGAATCGTGCGGCAAATGTACGCCGTGCCGTATTGGCTCTGTACGCGGGACCGAAGTGGTCGACAAGCTTGAACGCGGTGAGGAGCCTGAATTGCAGATCGAGCTGCTGCGTGATCTGTGTGAGACCATGAAGTTCGGATCGCTGTGCGCACTGGGCGGCTTTACCCCGTATCCGGTCCTCAGTGCACTGACTCATTTCCCTGATGACTTCAAGCCACGCGCGCTTGATATAGCTGCGGAGTGAAACGATGTCCTTGATCAAAGAAGTTGACTACGGAACCCCCGCCAAGAAGTCCGAAAAGACGTTAACCCTGACCATTGATGGCAAGGACATTACCGTGCCTGAAGGCACCTCTGTGATGCGGGCCTCCATGGAGGCCGGCATTCAGGTGCCGAAACTGTGCGCAACCGATATGGTTGATGCGTTCGGGTCGTGCCGCCTGTGTCTGGTTGAGGTCGAAGGCCGCAACGGCACACCGGCATCCTGCACGACGCCGGCCGCTGACGGCATGGTTGTCCATACCCAGACCGAACGGCTTAAGAAAATCCGCAAAGGCGTGATGGAGCTTTATATCTCTGACCATCCGCTTGATTGCCTGACCTGTGCCGCCAATGGCGACTGCGAATTGCAGGATATGGCCGGTGCGGTTGGCCTGCGTGATGTGCGTTATGGCTATGAGGGTGAAAACCACGTTCAGGTCCGCCAGAACGGCGAAGAAAATCCGCGCTACATGGTCAAGGATGAAACCAACCCGTATTTCACCTATGACCCGTCGAAATGCATTGTTTGTTCGCGCTGTGTGCGGGCTTGCGAAGAAGTGCAGGGCACCTTTGCGCTGACCATCGAAGGTCGTGGCTTTGAATCCCGCGTGTCGCCGGGCATGCATGAAAACTTCCTGGATTCCGAATGCGTATCGTGCGGTGCCTGTGTGCAGGCCTGCCCGACGGCAACGCTTCAGGAAAAATCGGTCATTGAGATCGGCCAGCCGGAACACTCCGTTGTCACCACCTGTGCTTATTGCGGGGTGGGTTGCTCGTTCAAGGCGGAAATGCGCGGCGAAGAACTTGTCCGTATGGTCCCATATAAGGATGGCAAGGCCAACCGGGGACATTCCTGTGTGAAGGGGCGCTTTGCCTATGGCTATGCCAATCACAAGGACCGCATCCTCAACCCGATGATTCGCGAAAGCGTCGATGAACCCTGGCAGGAAGTCAGCTGGGAAGAAGCGCTTCGCTTTACCGCCGACAAGTTCAAGGGCATTCAGGCCAAATACGGCAAGGGCGCGCTGGGCGGGATTACCTCGTCACGTTGCACCAACGAGGAAACTTTCCTTGTTCAAAAACTGATCCGTGCCGGGTTTGGCAATAACAACGTCGATACCTGTGCCCGTGTTTGCCACTCGCCGACCGGTTATGGCCTCAAAACCACGTTTGGTACCTCGGCCGGGACGCAGGATTTTGATTCTGTCGAACATACCGATGTTGTCATCCTGATTGGCGCCAACCCGACCGATGGCCATCCTGTCTTTGCCTCGCGCTTGAAAAAGCGTCTGCGTCAGGGGGCGAAATTGATCGTGATTGATCCGCGCCGGATTGACCTTGTCCGTTCCCCGCATATCGAGGCGGTCGCCCATATCCCGCTGCGCCCGGGCACCAACGTTGCGGTTTTGACATCGCTTGCCCATGTCATCGTCACCGAAGGCCTGTTTGACGAGGCGTTCGTGCGTGAACGGTGCGACTGGGATGAATTCCAGGATTGGGCAGCCTTTGTTTCCGATCCGAAACACAGCCCCGAAGCCATCGCCGATATGATCGGCGTGGACGCGGAAACCATGCGCAAGGCCGCACGCACCTTTGCCACCGGCGGCAATGGCGCGATCTATTACGGTCTGGGTGTCACGGAACACAGCCAGGGTTCAACCACCGTGATGGCGATTGCCAACCTTGCCATGGCGACCGGCAATATCGGTCGTCCGGGTGTGGGTGTGAACCCGCTGCGTGGTCAGAACAACGTGCAGGGTTCGTGCGATATGGGGTCGTTCCCGCATGAACTGCCGGGCTATCGCCATATTCAGGACAGTGCCACCCGCGATATTTTCGAAGATATCTGGGGCGTCAAACTGGATGACGAGCCGGGTCTTCGTATCCCCAATATGCTCGATGCGGCTGTCGAAGGCACATTCAAGGGCATCTATATTCAGGGCGAAGATATTCTTCAGTCTGACCCGGATACCAAACATGTCGCGGCCGGTCTGGCGGCAATGGAATGTGTGGTCGTCCATGACCTGTTCCTTAATGAAACCGCCAACTACGCGCATGTGTTCCTGCCGGGGTCGACCTTCCTTGAAAAGGACGGGACCTTCACCAACGCCGAACGCCGCATTAACCGCGTGCGCAAGGTGATGACACCGCTTAATGGCTTTGCCGATTGGGAAGTCACCCAGAACCTGGCCCGTGCGATGGGTCTTGACTGGAACTACACCCATCCGTCGCAGGTCATGGATGAAATCGCCAAAACCACGCCAAGCTTTGCCAAAGTCAGCTATGACCTGCTGGAAGAAAAGGGCTCGGTCCAGTGGCCGTGTAATGACAAGGCGCCCGAAGGGACCCCGGTCATGCATATCGATGGCTTTGTTCGCGGCAAGGGCAAGTTTGTTGTCACAGAATATGTCGCAACCGACGAACGTACCGGCCCGCGCTTCCCGCTTCTGCTGACGACGGGACGAATTCTCAGCCAGTATAATGTCGGGGCACAAACCCGCCGCACGGAAAACACCACCTGGCATAAGGAAGACTTGCTGGAAATCCATCCGCACGATGCCGAACAGCGTGGCATTCGCGAAGGCGACTGGATCCGTCTGGCATCCCGGTCGGGTGAGACATCCCTTCGTGCCACCATTACCGACCGTGTCGCACCGGGTGTGGTTTACACAACCTTCCACCATCCGGGCACACAGGCCAACGTGATCACCACCGACTATACCGACTGGGCGACAAACTGCCCGGAATACAAGGTTACCGCGGTTCAGGTTTCGCCATCCAATGGCCCGACCGAATGGCAGGTCGAATATGATCGTCAGGCCGAACAGTCACGCCGGATCAAACCGCGTGTTGATGCCGCCGAATAGGATAACGAGCCAGACATTGTGCTATACTCCCTTGGCATGATGTCTGGCTCTCCTGCTTGAATACAAAGTTTACAGTCAAAGAGTGAACCGCAATGGCACCCGACAAACTTGTCTATATGGCCAATCAGATCGCGACCTTCTTCAAATCCCAGCCCGAGGGCGAGGGCGTTGATGGTGTTGCCAACCATATCAGCGATTTCTGGGAACCGCGCATGCGCAAGCAGCTGTTTGACATGATCGCCGAAGGCAAGGCCGACTTCCATCCTTTGGTGATCAAGGCCGCCCCGAAAATCCGGAAGGTCAAGGAAACCGCATGATGGCCAAGCCATCGGAAAATCGCATTCTGGAAGGGCGCGACGTTGATCTTGCACGTGCCGTGTCAGGCGATGATGGTAATGATGACGCGCCGATCATGTTGCAGCCGGAAGTCCCGGCTGCTTTGACGTTTAATGGTCATTCTCATGCGGTGATGATGGTGTCGCCGCATGATCTTGAAGACTTCATGGTCGGCTTTGCCCTGTCCGAAGGCATTGCCGATGACATTTCCCAGATCACGCTGCGTGACGTGCGCAAGACCTTGCAGGGTTATGTGATCGAGGCTGATCTGCATGAAGATGTCTTTGATCGTCTTGCCGACCGTCAACGGACACTCGAAGGCCGGTCGGGTTGCGGATTGTGTGGTGTGCAATCGCTTGAAGCTGTTGCCATGGACAAGATCGGGACGGTCACGCCATCCAACATGACGCAGGATGTCGTCTTGCGGGCGATTGACGCGCTTCCGGAATATCAGACCCGCAATCGCGAAGGCGGTGGGTTGCTACATGCCAGCGCCTTTGTTGATGGTAGCGGTAACATCGTTCTGGTCCGTGAAGATATCGGTCGCCACAATGCGCTTGATAAGGTGCTTGGTGCTGTGGCGCGACAGGGGATCGATCCGACCGGCGGGTTCATTCTGATGACCAGTCGTTGCTCCTATGAAATTGTCACCAAGACCGTGCAATTCGGGGTGGGCGGACTTGTAACCCTTTCGGGCCCGACATTGACGGCGGTGAACCTTGCGCGCAAGGCCGGTTTGACCATGATCTGCCGCGAACGGCGTGGTCTGTTTCGCCGCTTTGCCTGACCTGCAAGCAGCTTTTTCCCAGCTTGTAATTTTCTGATGATCACCTGTTTGCAACACAGGTGTAATTGTACACGTCTGCCTGAACCGCGCTTTCCGGTGTCTTAAGCGCATAATTGGAATTGCCATATCCCCGCATACTTGTTATTCAAGATGTAATTAAATATTACAAGATGGTCCCGCCGGTCAGTCGGATATTTGATCTGCTGCGCGCGGGCCACGGCACGGGGATAAGGAAACCATGGCACTTTCAAAAACTGAATTGCGCGCCGTTTTGTCGGGGATTTCGGGCATTCTTGTCACGCCCTATGATGACAATGGCGATGTCGCGCCCAAGAAGCTCGTGCCGGTGATTGATCGTGCGCTGGCCGCGGGGGTCCATTTCCCGGTTGTGAATGGCAATACCGGCGAATTTTATGCCCTGACCACCGACGAGGCGATCTTGATGGCGAAGTCGGTCGCTGAAATGCTGGATGGTCGTGCCCCGATGCTGGCCGGGATTGGCCGGGGTGTGCGTGATGCCTGCGCGCTTGCCAAGGCATCGGCCGAAGCCGGGGCAGAGGCCTTGATGATCCATCAGCCGCCAGACCCGTTTGTCGCCCCGCGCGGTGTTGTCGACTACATCAAACGGATTGCCGATGCGTCTGGTGGTTTGCCGATGATGCTGTATCTGCGCAACGATGCCATTGGCACCAAGGCCATTACGGAACTGTGCGCGGTCGAAGGTGTTGCTGGCGTTAAATGGGCAACGCCAAACCCGATGAAGCTGGCCGAGGCAATTCAGGCCTGCGATCCGGATATCGTCTGGGTCGGGGGGCTTGCGGAAACCTGGGCACCGGCATTTTATGCTGTTGGCGCACGTGGATTTACATCTGGCCTGATTAACGTTTGGCCGGAACGGTCCATGGCCATTCACGCCGCCCTTGAGGCCAGCGACTATGCCAAGGCGCGGCAGTTGATCGCGGAAATGAAGGCCTTTGAAGAAGTCCGGGCCGAGGAAATGAACGGCACCAACGTGACCGGTGTGAAGGCAGCCCTGAAATTACTCGGTGATGATTGTGGCCCCACCCGCCCGCCGTCTGCTTGGCCGCTGACCAAGGCCCAAGAGGAAAAGCTTACAGGCTTCATGAAGGGAAACGGCCTGATCGGTTAGGCCGCCTTTGGGTAACTGCGCCGTCCTAGAAGAAGGACGGATGGCGTTCGCGGATAGCATCGACGGTGGCAAGGGTCCCCATCAGATGTTCGCGAACGACTTCGCAGGCGGTCTCGGCGTCACCCTTGTCAATCGCGGCCAGAATACGCGCATGACAATCAAGGATGGATGCCGATTTTCCCGGGTCGGGCAGGTTAAGCTTGCGCAGGCGGTCAATGTGGCCTGACCTGGCTTCGACAACGCCATAAAGTTGGGCGACACCGGCAGCCTCATAGAGCGCGTAATGGAAATCGCGATCAAGCTTGCCAAAGGTATCAAGATCGTTTGCGGCACTGACCGCATTTTGCTGAGCAAGGATGGAGTGCGCTTTGACAGTCAGGGCAGGGTCTTTGGCATTGGCGAGACGGCGGGTGACCTCCAGCTCGACCGACAGACGCAGGAACTGGGTTTCCAGGGCTTGCTCGACATCAATGCGCGAAACCTCGGTCTTGGATTGCGGGAAGGTATCAACAAGGCCTTCTTCTTCAAGCTTAAGCAACGCATCGCGGACCGGTGTCTGGCTGACCCCGTATTCTTCGGCGATTTCGGCCCGTGACAGGTATTGGCCCGGCGCAAGTTCCAGATCGATGATGCGCTTGCGCAAAGA
This sequence comes from Thalassospira sp. CH_XMU1458, assembly GCF_037027205.1. Taxonomy (NCBI): domain Bacteria; kingdom Pseudomonadati; phylum Pseudomonadota; class Alphaproteobacteria; order Rhodospirillales; family Thalassospiraceae; genus Thalassospira; species Thalassospira sp. CH_XMU1458. The sequence goes on from NZ_JAYMDW010000004.1 coordinate 44,186, forward strand.
ATCATGGAGCTGCGTGCTTGCCGAGCCACGTTTGAGTTTGGGCAGGCGCTTTTTGGCGATCGGTGCGTCTTTCAACAGGTTCTCGACCATGATGTTCCCGCAATTCATTTCTGGTCACACAATTTGTATACAGGCGTCTTGCCCGACATGCACTAATATATTACTATATCAAACAGACAAAAGTGAATATCTTTCTGTGCCTGTCAGCGGCGGCGGAAATCCTCAGGCCACGGCGTTTGCGTCCAAGACCGGAGATCGCCTTTCTGAGTGCCGCCCGTTGCAAGCATGGTCGCGTTTTACATTCCGAGGATAAGACAATGAGTAAGAAACAGCCTCAGGACCTGAGATCGGCACGCTGGTTCGCCCCCGACGATCTGCGGACATTTGGCCATCGATCACGGATGATGCAGCTTGGCTATTCCGAAGATGATTTTCGCGACAAGCCAATCATCGGTGTCCTGAATACCTGGTCGGAACTCAATACCTGTCATTCGCATTTCCGCGAACGTGTCGTTGATGTGAAACGTGGTGTTGCGCAGGCGGGTGGTTTTGCCGTCGAACTGCCGTCGCTTTCAGTTGATGAAAGCTTCACCAAGCCGACCTCGATGCTTTATCGCAACCTGCTTGCCATGGAGACCGAGGAAATGATTCGGTCCCACCCGCTTGATGGTGTGGTTCTGATGGGCGGCTGCGACAAGACCACGCCGGGTCTGGTGATGGGCGCGATTTCGGCCGGTGTGCCGATGATCTATCTGCCTGCCGGGCCGATGTTGCGCGGTAACTATGCGGGCAAAATCCTTGGGTCGGGCTCTGACGCCTGGAAATACTGGGATGAACGTCGCGCGGGTAATATCAGCGATGAAGAATGGCTTGGTATTCAGGGCGGTATTGCCCGGTCGGCCGGGACCTGCATGACCATGGGCACCGCATCGACCATGACGGCGATTGCCGATTCAATGGGGCTGACCTTGCCGGGTGCGTCATCGATCCCGGCCGTCGATAGTGGTCATCAGCGCATGTCGGCTGATTGCGGACGCCGGATTGTTGAGATGGTGTGGGAAGACCTGACACCTGATCAGATCATCACCGATGCATCCTGCCGAAACGCTGCCATTGTCGCCATGGCAACCGGTTGTTCCACCAATGCCGTGGTGCATCTGATCGCGATGGCCAAACGTGCCGGTGTTGGTCTTAAGCTTGAAGACCTTGATGAGCTTGGCCGCACCACGCCGCTGATCGCCAATGTCCGGCCATCGGGCAAGGATTACCTGATGGAGGACTTCTTCTATGCCGGGGGCCTGCGCGCCCTGATGAAGCAGATGGAAGATCGTCTGGACACCAGTTGCATGACGGTGACTGGCAAGACCCTTGGTGAAAACCTTGAAGGCGCGGTGGTCTATAATGACGATGTCATCCGACCGCTTGATAATCCGGTCTATAAGGAAGGCTCGCTCGCTGTGCTGAAAGGCAATCTCTGCCCGAACGGTGCGGTGATCAAGCCGGCTGCCTGTGATCCGAAATACCATGTCCATGAAGGCCCGGCACTGGTGTTTGACAGCTATCCGGAAATGAAAAAGGCGGTTGATGACGAGAACCTCGATATTACGCCTGATCATGTGATGGTTCTGCGCAATGCCGGTCCGCAAGGCGGTCCCGGTTTCCCGGAATGGGGCATGTTGCCGATCCCCAAGGCGCTGATCAAGCAGGGCCATCGTGACATGTTGCGGATTTCCGATGCCCGCATGTCTGGCACGTCTTACGGCGCGTGTGTTCTGCATGTCAGCCCGGAAAGCTATATCGGCGGGCCACTCGCACTTCTGAAAAATGGCGATACGGTCCGCCTTGATCTGCCAAATCGCTCGCTTGATATGCTCGTCTCTGAAGAAGAGCTTGAAGCGCGGCGCAAGGCCCTGACACCGCCGGAACCGCGTTTCGAACGTGGTTATGGCTACCTGTTCTCGCGCCATGTGACCCAGGCCGATCAGGGCTGCGATTTTGACTTCCTTGAAACCGATTTCGGCAAAACTGCCGGCGAACCTGACATTTTCTAAGGACACCGACCATGACGGAATATGTATTGTCTGATGCCACGCGCGAAAAACTGATGCGCACCTCGACGGCGTCTGTTGCCACCCAGCTTTACAAGCGGGGCCTGCGCAACCAGTTCATTCAGGGTGTCCGGCCCGTGGCACCGAAAAAGAAAAACATGGTCGGGCAGGCCTTCACGCTGCGCTATATCCCCGCACGCGAAGACCGCAACCCGATCGAGGTGTTCCGCAACGAAGACCATCCGCAACGTGTTGCGATCGAAACCTGCCCGCCGGGTCATGTTCTGGTGATGGATGGTCGCAAGGATGCGTCTGCGGCATCTGCCGGGTCGATCCTTGTTACCCGTCTTGCTGTACGCGGTGGTGCCGGGATCGTGTCAGACGCCGGTTTCCGTGATGCCGAAGGGATCGGTGAGCTTGACATGCCAGCCTACTTTGCCGGTCCGTCAGCCCCGACCAACCTGACCAAGCACGAAGCGCTTGATATCAACGTTCCGATCGCGTGTGGCGATGTTGCCGTCTTCCCGGGTGATGTTCTTGTTGGCGATACGGACGGGGTCATGGTGATCCCCGCACATCTGGCGGACGAGATCGCCGATGCCTGTGCAGGCATGGAAAGTTACGAGGCCTTTGTGATCGAACAGGTGGCCAACGGGGCGTCAATTATCGGACTTTATCCCTGCACCAAAGAAGAGAATCGCAAAAAGTATGAGGAATGGCTGGCAAGTCAGTAAAATCGCGGTTACGTTGACCTTCATGTAATCAATTTACCCCTATCCACGCATTCCAGAGGATCGATTGAAATGTCTTATACCCTGACAGGAAAACATCTGATTGCCGGTGAATGGGTCGCTGGCGAGACGACCTTCCAGTCCGAGCCGGCCCACGGCCCGGCTAATACCTTCCCGGTTGGCACGCCCGCCCTAGTTGATCAGGCCGCAAAGGCCGCCGAAGAAGCCTTTTGGACTTACGGCTATTCAACCCGCGAAGAGCGCGCGAAATTCATCAATACCATTGCTGATGAAATCGATGCGCGTGGCGATGAAATCACCGAAATCGGTACCCAGGAAACCGGTCTGCCCGAAGCACGCCTTCAGGGTGAGCGCGGCCGTACCGTCGGTCAGCTTCGCCTGTTTGCCAGTCACATCCTTGATGGCGAATATCTGGATCGTCGTTATGACGAAGCTCTTCCGGATCGTGCGCCGCTGCCGCGTCCTGACCTGCGTCTGATGCAGCGTCCGATTGGCCCGGTTGCGGTATTTGGTGCGTCCAACTTCCCGCTGGCCTTCTCGGTCGCGGGTGGTGATACCGCATCGGCACTGGCTGCTGGTTGCCCGGTCGTGGTCAAGGGCCACTCGGCACATCCGGGTACCGGTGAAATCGTTGCCCAGGCGATTGATGCCGCGATCAAGAAATGCGGTGTTCACCCGGGCGTATTCAGCCTGATCCAGGGCGGCAAACGTGACGTTGGCCAAAGCCTGGTGCAGCATCCGTTGATCAAGGCGGTTGGCTTTACCGGATCGCTTGGCGGTGGCCGTGCGCTTTATGATCTGTGTGCTGCCCGTCCGGAGCCGATCCCGTTCTTTGGCGAACTTGGTTCGGTCAACCCGATGTTCCTGCTGCCGGCCGCTGTTAAGGCACGTGGTGCGGAAATCGGCAAAGGCTGGGCAGGGTCGCTGACCATGGGTGCCGGCCAGTTCTGCACCAATCCGGGGATCGCAGTTGTGATCGAAGGCCCGGATGCCGATGCATTCGTTGCCGCCGCCAAGGAAGGTCTTGCGGGTGTTGGTCCGCAAACCATGCTGACCGATGGTATGGCAGAAACCTATCGCGCCGGTGCCAAGCGTGTCGCGGCGACTTCGGGTGTCAAAGAAGTTCTGACCACGTCTTGTGATCTGCGCAATGCGACGCCGTATCTGTTTGAGACCACCGGTGAAAACTGGCTTGCCAACCATGAACTTGGCGAAGAAGTCTTTGGTCCGCTCGGCCTTGTCGTTCGCGTCAAGGACGTTGCCGAAATGCGCAAGATCGCCAAATCGCTTGAAGGTCAGTTGACCTGCACGCTGCACCTTGATGCAGCCGACGCGGCAGATGCCCGTTCGCTTCTGCCGATCCTTGAACACAAGGCTGGCCGCGTTCTGGCCAACGGTTTCCCGACCGGTGTGGAAGTATCCGACACCATGGTTCATGGCGGGCCATACCCGGCATCGACCAACTTCGGGGCGACTTCTGTCGGGACCATGGCCATCCGTCGCTTCCTGCGTCCGGTCTGCTATCAGAACATCCCGACCGATGTTCTGCCCAAAGACATCGCCTAAGCGATATCTCTTCGCGACAGCTTTGCTGAAACGAAAAAGCCGCCCATTTGGGCGGCTTTTTTGTTAATCCCGGATTTGTTAGTCCCGGACTGTTGCGGTGGCCTGAAACATGTTTTCATCATGCCGTAACAAGCTTTGGCCAATCGCCCCTTGAAGGGCCAGATCCTTGTCCCACGGAAGATAGGTGATGGTCGGGTTTCGGCTGAGTTCCGGTACCTGTGCCTCGTCCAGACCGCGCCTGAGTTCCGGTTCCATCATGTCGAATGCCCTGGCACCCGATCCGGTAATGAAAATCTGCTTGGGCCCCAAAAGGGCAATCAGGTTGGCGATGCCATATCCCAGAACCTTGCCAGCATGGCGGAACAGTTCGGCAAGACCGGTATCGCCGCGGCGGGCGCGGGCAACCAGATCCATCATCTGGTCTTCGCTGGGGTGCAGGTTATTGGTATCGGGCAGGTCAATCACGCCGCGTGCATCACGCAGAATGGCATAGTCCCCGATATAGGCCTCAAGACACCCACGTCGGCCGCAATTGCACAGCGGCCCATCGGGTTGGTATTTGGTATGGCCGAATTCCGCAGCAGTCCCAAAATCACCGTTATAGACCTTGCCATTCAGAACCAGTCCCATACCGATCCCGTAGCCCAGCATGATCACGGCAAAGTCGCCGTCATTATGCAGGTTGGTATTTTGCGAGATCGCCGTTGCGATGCAGTTTGCGTCGTTCGACATCTGAACAGCACTGCCATATCGCTCGCTGAGTGATTTAACCAGGGGTATGTGGCGGTGGCGGAGCGCTGGCGACCATATGATCTCGCCGCTGTTGCTGTCTGTTACCCCTTGAATGGCGATGCTGATGCCCGCGGGTGGATGGATGCAGAAATCGCGGTTCTTTTCAAGAAACCGGTCAATCAACGCAATCAGGGTTCTGGTGAGTTCTTCTGCGCCAAGGTCGCGGGTATTGATGCAGTGTTCGATGCTGCGTTCAATCTCGCCCTTGAAATTGCCCAGCGCAATTTCGATCAGATTGATGGTGATTTTGACCCCGATGACGCAGGCCGCATTCGGCACCAGATCCAGCAAGACCTTGGGACGACCACGCGTGGTGCCGGTCCCGTTGCCAGTCCCATTGCCGTTCGCGGTGCCGTTATTGTTACTGCCTTCGCTTTCCTTCACCAAACCCTGCGCCATCAAGTCGGCGGTTAGCGACGTGACAGTCGCAGGGCTTAGTCCGGTTGCCGTACCGATATCAATGCGCGCAGCGGGGCCATGCATGCGCAGATAGCGCAAGATCGCCGTCTGGGAGGGCTGGCGCGGTGTTTCGCTTTCTGTACGGCGCATCATGTGGTTGATCAGTATCCTTGTTAACATGCCCGTTCGGGCAATTTATATGTGCCAGCGCTCAGAGCAATCCGCGACGCGCAAGGTTGTTCATCAACGCGCTGATCCCGAACGTCCAGGGTTTAATGGCATCTGATCGGTCGACCTGATTGACCAGTTTGCCAAGGCTTGGTGTCGAGATGCTGACAAGGTCGCCCATTTCATGGGTAAAGCCCTTGCCCGCACCACCCCGGTCATCGGTCGGGGCAAACATCGTTCCAAGGAACAGCATGATGCCATCCGGATATTGGTGATGTTTGCCGATCGCCTGTGAAACAAGGCTTTCGGGTGTGCGGCTGATCTGGCTCATGGAGCTGACCGCATCCAGGTGATATCCCTCTGGTCCATCAACGGCCATGGCGATATCTGCCGATTTGACAGTTTCCAACGTGAACTTGCCGTCAAACAGGCGGATGAACGGGCCAATCGCACAGGATGCGTTATTGTCCTTTGCCTTGCCGAGCAACAGGGCAGAGCGCCCCTCGACATCGCGCAGGTTGACGTCATTGCCAAGTGTGGCACCGACGATCTTGCCCTTTGACGTCACGGTCAGAACCACTTCCGGTTCCGGGTTGTTCCAGGTTGAAATCGGGTGCAGGCCGACATGCGCACCATGCCCGACAGCCGACATGACCGGCGCCTTGGTAAAGATTTCCGCATCCGGACCAATGCCGACTTCAAGATATTGCGACCACGCGCCTTTTTCGAGCAGCACGGTTTTGATATCGGCGGCCTTTTGCGAGCCCGGTTCGATCTGTGAGAGGTCATCACCGATAATGCCGGTGATTTCGGTGCGGATCTGATCGGCTTTACTTGAGTCACCGCGTGCCTGTTCCTCGATCACGCGTTCAAGGAGGCTTGCCACAAAGGTCACACCGCTTGCCTTGATCGCCTGCAGATCATTGGGGGACAGAAGGTGAGGGGTGTTTTCATCGGCCCCCGGACGGGACTGGTCCAGAATATCACTTAGGGTGGCGACAGTCGGGAAGCTTGCCGGATTTGAAAGCTTTGCCAGAGCGTCATCAAGTTCAAGGATTTCGCTGACGGTCGGTGCGACACTGCTGATATCGCGCAGCGTTTCACCATCAAGAAGCACCGGTGTCGGTCCGGAGACGCGCGGGTCCCAGATGCGCCCGATCAGGACGGCATTACTTGCGTCATCGGGCAGGATGTCTTGGGCGTTGATGGGGAAGCCTGTGGTCATCTCGGTGTCTCGCTTGTTTATCTGTGGGTGGTGCTATTCGCGGCACCCGTTGCATTGGTTGCGCCGGGGCCCGCCAGATGCAGAAGGTGCTCGGGCATTTTGCCCAGAATGATCATCCCAAGTACGTCGTCATGTGTGACATCTTCGGTTCTAACGCTGCCAACCAGTTTTCCGTTCTTCATGACATGCAACCGGTCAGAAAGGTCAAACACATCATGAAGATCGTGGCTAATCAACAAAATACCCAAACCGTCACGCTTTAATTGGTCAATCAGTTCACCGACCATCTTTGTTTCATGAACGCCAAGGGCCGCACAGGGTTCATCCATGATCAACACGCGTGCTTCAAACAGAAGGGCACGTGCAATCGCAACCGACTGGCGCTGCCCGCCCGAAAGGGCCGATACGGGGGAGGTGAACTTTTTGAAATTCGGGTTCAGGCGATGAAGGACTTCACGCGCCTTGTGTTCCATGGCGGCATCGTCAAGAAACCCGAACTTGTCAGTGATTTCACGTCCCAGAAACAGGTTCTGGGCGGCATCAAGATTGTCGGCAAGTGCCAGGTTCTGATAGATCGTTTCGATATTGTTGTCGCGTGCGTCACGCGCGTTCTCGATCTTGGCTTCCTTGCCATCAACAATGATCTGGCCGCTATCGGCCTGATAGGCACCCGAAAGAATTTTGATCAGCGTTGATTTGCCAGCACCGTTATGGCCCAGAACGCCAACCACTTCGCCGGGATATAGATCAATGGATACGCCATCGACAGCCTTTACCCCGCCAAAGCTGATATGGATATCTTGCATTTCGACCAGCGGATCTTTGGTCATGTTTGGATCAGTCATCACGGATCTCCTTACGCGGTCGGGTCGCTGTAACGGCGATGGAAATACTTGTCGCTAAAGACGGCGACGACAAGAACCAGGCCGATGACGATGCTTTGCAACGAGGTATCGACCCCTAAAAGCGCCATGCCGCTTTGCAGGCTTTGCATCACCAGCGCCCCGATCAGCGCGCCATAGATCGTCCCAAGTCCACCGGCAAGCGACGTGCCGCCAATGACCACGGCTGCAATCACGCGAAGTTCGTCAAGCGTGCCCAGATCGTTGCCGGCTGATTGCAGGCGGGCCGATGAAATCGCCGCACTGATCGCACAAAGCACACCCATCAGGGCAAAGACCGCCACCGTCATGCGTTTGACGTTGATCCCGGCCAGTTCGGCCGCCTGCGGGTTGCCGCCAATGGCAAAGACATAGCGCCCGAAACGGGTGCGTTTAACCGCGATGGTCAGGATGATCGCGACAAGCGCAACAATTAGAAGCGGGATCGGAATGCCGTGCGAAATTTCAAGGTTTTCTGGTGTGACCGGAATGCCCTTGTTTTCCAAAAGGCGTTCTGCCGCGCGCGTTGGCAGGTGATAGGCATTCAGTGTCGCGACAACAATCAGGACCAAGCCAGCCTTGATAATCGTGTTGGTGTATTCGGCCCAAATCGGTTTGACCGGAAATTCGAAGGACAGGCGACGACGGCGTTCCATGATCGCGGCGTATATGATTGCAAGAATGGCGATCAGGGCAACGACCCAGCTCCAGGTCGCGCCAATCGTTCCTTCGATGCCGCCGCCCAGCAGAATGTAATTCTGATCAAGCGGGGCAACCGTGCGCCCTTGTGTGACCCACCACGCCGATCCGCGCCAGACCAAAAGCCCGCCAAGTGTCACGATGAATGCCGGGACGCCAAGATAACCGACTGCCACCCCTTGAATGGAGCCGATCAGGCCGCCGACAACAATGCCAACCAACAGCGTCAGCACCCAGGTCATGGGATGGTTGTAATCAAGAAACTGCGGCAGGACATCGGTCTGAACGACCCCCATGATCATGGCCAGAACGCCCAGGACGGCCCCGACCGAAAGGTCGATATGGCGGGTGACAATGATCAGGACCATGCCGCACGCCATCACCGCCACAGAGGCAGTCTGAACCGACAGGTTAAAGATGTTTCGGGGCGTGATAAAGCGACCGCCCGAGGCAATGTCAAAACCCACCCAGATAATCAGCAGGACAACGGCGAGGCCAACCAGACGACGGTCGACTTCCATTTTCGAAAGTAGTCGTGACATGAAAAAGCTCGTAAAGCAGCGGGGCCGAACTGCGATATCTGCGCGATGCGTGAAATGCAGTCGGCCCCGGGTTTATGCAAGGTCGGAGGAAACAGGTTGGCCTAGTTGCAGGCCGCAACCTTGCTGTTGGTTACGCCCTGGCAAACCACGTCTTTGGATACCCAGCCAGCATCAATCACCAGATCAAGTTTGTTCTGGGTGATCGCAACCGGATCAAGGAAGTAAGACTTCATGGTCACACCATTCGGGCTCTGCCAATCTTCGGTACCGTCAACCTCGTCAAGCTTGGCGCCCTTGGCGAGTTCAACGGCGATCTCAGCCGCACGTTTGCCAAGAAGACGGGCATCTTTCCAGACCGAAACCGTCTGGGTTCCAAGTGCAACACGGTTCAATGCGGCGTGATCGCCGTCCTGACCCGATACAGGAATGCCCTGCATGCCCTGTGCAGACAGTGCTGCAACAACACCACCGGCGGTGCCGTCGTTGGATGCGACAACGGCATCAACCTTGTTATCCGCAGCCGTCAGGAACTGTTCCATGTTCCGCTGCGCAATCGCTGGCTGCCAGCTGTCGGTATAGGCTTCGCCAACAACTTTGATGTCGCCCGCGTCAATTGCCTTCTGCAGGATTTCAAGTTGTCCTTCGTGCAGAATGTTGGCGTTCGGGTCGGTCGGTGCGCCTTTGATGAAGACGTAGTTGCCTTTCGGTTGTTCGGCAAAAACGGCTTCGGCCTGAAGGCGGCCAACTTCCTTGTTGTTGAACGTAATGTAATAGGCGTTCGAGTCTTCGATCAGGCGGTCATAGCCAACGACCGGAATGCCTTCGTTGAGGGCCTTCTCGACAGCCGGGCCAATTGATGCTGAGTCCTGTGCCAGGACGATCAGGGCATCGGCACCACGTGCGATCAGGCTTTCGATATCGGAAAGCTGTTTGGACGGATTGCTTTGGGCATCGGCGCTGATGTACTCAGCCCCCGCAGCATCCAGAGCAGCCTTGATGGCAGCTTCATCGGTTTTCCAGCGTTCTTCCTGGAAGTTCGACCAGCTGACACCAACAGTCAGATCAGCAGCAAAGGCATTTGCAGACAGCAGAACGGTTCCGGCCAACATGGCCGTTGATAGGAGTTTTTTCATCGGTTTCTTCCCTGAATAAATGTGTCTTCTGGTGACATTTATTTTTGTTATCGAAAAAATGTTGACGTGAAGAAGGCGTCCTGTCAAATATTTTTTAGTGAATAAATTAAATTCATCGCTTTTCACGCATTTTTATATCGCGTTTTGCGATTAAGGGTTGAATTGGCGGTGTTTATAGTGTGGTGCGCTGCAGCATTTAATTTGTTCACCTAAAATAATATTAAAAGAGACAGGGAACGTTATGACAGCGAGTTATCACGACATTGACGGTAAATCCGTGCTTGTAACCGGCGGTGCATCCGGGATTGGCGCCTCGATCGTGCGCGCATTCTGTGCGCAGGGGGCGCGGGTCGGGTTCTTCGATATCGATGATGCCGCCGCGCAAAAACTGATCGCCTCCATAAAGGAAGAGCACGGCGTAACCCCGGTCTACAAATCGCTTGATTTGCGCAACCAATCATCCATTTCCGATGCGGTTCGCGACATGTCGGTTGCGATTGGTCCGATTGACGTTCTGGTAAACAATGCAGCGCGCGATGATCGGCATTCGCCCGAAGATATCAGTCCTGACAAATGGCGTGATGGTCTGGATGTGAACCTGAACCATCATTTCTTTTGTGCCCAGGCAGTCGCACCGGGCATGAAGGAAAAACGGTGCGGAAGTATTATCAATTTCAGTTCTGTGAGTTATATGATGGGCCTGCCGGATCTGGTAACGTACGAGACCGCAAAGGCCGGTATTATCGGACTGACGCGCGCGCTTGCCCGGGACTGGGGTGAATATGGCATTCGCGTCAATGCGGTGACGCCGGGCTGCATCATGACACAGCGCCAGCTTGATCTTTGGATTTCTCCCGAGGATGAAGAACGCATTCAGGAGCAGCAATGCGTCAAACGCCGGCTGGTGGGGGATGATGTTGCACAGATGGTTCTTTTCCTGGCATCTGATGTTTCGTCGGCCTGTTCATCACAGAACTTCATCGTGGATGGCGGCATCGTCTGATCGTGTGTTTCGACGGGTGCCAAGACCGCTGCTCGCCCCGAGACCACTGCTCGAACTTGGAAAAAACAGTATATGTCGCCTGCAAATCTCTCTGATCAGCCAATCATCATCGATGAAAAAGCCAACCCGTATCGCGACTGCATCCAGGGTCTCGCCAACCAGCCGATCACAGTCGTCCGGTTGCTGCGTGATGCTGTGAACGAAAACCCGGTCGTTGCCAGTGGTCGCAATTTTGCCGTTCCCGAAATCAAGGACGTGGTCGGGCGTCTGGTGGAAAACCGCCCGCGCATCGCAATCATTGCCGGCGCACCTGATCATCCGGCCCATCTTCTGGATCGTCCGCAGGCGCTGATGGCGGCACTGCGCATTTGGGAAATGGGCGGGGTTCCGTTCCTGTTCCATGTGCCGGTGATTTGCGATGGCACGGCGCAAAACAATATCGGGCAAAGCTATTCACTGGCGTCGCGCAACCATACGGCGGCGGCAGTCAATATCACCTTTGAAGGCCACAGTTATCATGCGGCCTATGTGATTGCCGGCTGCGACAAGTCGCCTGCCGCTGTGGTGGCGGGGCTGGCAGCGGCCGATCATGCACGCGCCTGGCGCGGCGATCAGGCGCCGGTCTGGGCAGTCTTTGCACCGTCGCATGTTCTAAAAGGCGGCGAAATTCCCGAAGGCACGCGTCGTCTGCTGGATAAAATCGCCGCTGACTCCGATGCCGCGGGGCATGATGACCTGGGCGCCGATATCCGCGAAAACATGCGCTATATCCTGCAATGCACCTCGGACGAGGCATTTGCAGGATTGCTCGAACGTGCCCGCCTTCTGGGGATTATCGACGGGGCGCTTGAACGTCGGGTTCTGGATGAGCTCGCAACAGCGACCTGTGATTCCAAGGGCGGCATTTGTGCCTTTAACGGCACGGGCAATTCATCGCGCACCATGTTGGCGGCCTTCGGCCTGACCCCGCCGGAACTGGAATTGCTGACCGATGTTCCGCCGTTCGAGGCCGTGGCCGCCGGGATCGATGCCCTGTTTGGCGTTTTCAACAAGCCGGAATATGCGATTGGCAATTTGCTGAAGGCCAACTTCGCCAATTTCGTGCGTGTTCATAATGCCACGGGATCGAGCAGCAACATGCTTTTGCATTTGCCATTCATGATGCGCTATGCCGGTTTTGATATCTCGATTGATGATTATCAGGATGTGCGCACCAAAACCCCGGTGCCGGAAATTTTCGCCCACAGCCTGACGGAAAACCGCGACACTTTTGTCTTGGCTCAGCAAATGGCCGAAGGCAAAAACCGCGGTATGGAAAGCATCTATCGCATTCTGGCCGATCTCGGCGTGGCGATGGATCTTGATGCGCCAACCATCCTCGGAAAAACCTGGGCGGAACGCATTGCCAATCTTGAAAATCCGGTTGATCTGTCGCTGGGCGATGCATCGGTCATTCGTGCCAACCCGGTCAGACAGCGTTCAGGCGTTGATGTCATCACCGGCAGTTTCTTTGAAAATTGTGCGGTCAAGACATCGGGTATGAGCGACCGGTTATTGTCGCACTTTGATGATCATGTCTTCATCGTGCGCTATTACGAAAATGAACATGTCTGTAATGCCGACTTTGCTTCGCCCGATTTGATTACGCGTCTGATTGAAACCGATGGCGTTGACGAGGAACTGATTGCCGCAGTCGTGCGTCGCAATGGCGGAAATCGTGTCGATATGGATACGCCAAAGGACATGTTCGAACAGGGTCATCTGTCCTTTGCGTTTGTCATCGGCGGGCAGGGACCGGAAGCCTATGGCATGCCGGAAATGTTTTCGCCGTCGCAGAACTTGCGCCATCACCGCATTCTCGAAGCATCATCCATGCTGATCACCGATGGACGTTATTCCGGGGTCACCAAGGGGGCCTGTATCGGTCATATGGTGCCGGAGGCCTTTACAGGTGGTGCAATCGGTTATCTTAAGGATGGCGATGTGCTGCGTCTTGATCTGACCGGGCTAACGCTGGATTGGCTCGATCCCGAGGCATTCAAACGTGGGGAAGAGGTCGCATCCGATCCCCGCGACATTGCGGATCGCAAGCCGGTCTTTGATGCACGGTTCAAACGCATGGCCGATCGCCAGTGTGATATCGCCGCAAGCAACGTGCTTGACGGGATTGGCAATGCCGCTCGCGGTATTGTGCCCCGTGCCGTCGATCGTCGCGCAACCAAATCTTGGTGCTAAGCCGCAAGGGTTTCACACCAAAATGCAAAACGCCCCGTGCCGTATTGGCCGGGGCGTTTTTGATTGTTGGAGGTGCTAAATTTAACCCATCCGCTCCGATGCGTAGCTTCCCGGGCTTGGCGGGAAGACGATGGTGCGGTTGCCGTTGATGAACGAACGATGATGGATATGGGCATGCACCGCACGCGCCAGCACCTGGCTTTCGACATCGCGGCCAATCGACACATAATCGGCCGAGTTCTGGGCATGGGTAATGCGCGCAATGTCCTGTTCGATGATCGGACCTTCATCAAGGTCGGCGGTGACATAATGCGCTGTTGCGCCAATCAGTTTGACCCCGCGCACATAGGCCTGTTGATACGGGTTGGCACCCTTGAAGCTTGGCAGGAAGGAATGGTGGATATTGATGATCTTGCCACTCATTTTCTTGCACAGGCTGTCAGAGAGGACCTGCATGTAGCGGGCCAGAACGATCAGCTCGACATTATAGTCAGAAACAACATCAAGAAGCTTTTTCTCGGCTTCGGGCTTGTTTTCCTTGGTAACCGGGATGTGGTGGAAGGGAATATCGTGATTAACGACAACCTTCTGATAATCAAGATGGTTTGACACCACGCCAACGATATCAATCGGAAGTGCCCCGATTTTCCAACGATACAGCAGATCGTTCAGGCAATGACCAAACCGCGACACCATCAGAAGAACCTTCATCTTCTCGGAGCTGTCATGGATTTCGTACTTCATGCCAAGTTCTGCTGCCGGACCCTCAAAGCCTGCAATCAGGGTTTCCTGATCAACACCTTCTTCGCTGACGAAGGCAACCCGCATAAAGAACAAGCCGGTTTCTTGGTCGTCAAACTGGGAGCTATCGGTAATGTTACAGCCGTTATCTGCCAAATAGGTCGAAATAGCAGCAACCACCCCGCGCTGAGAATCGCAGGAAACAGTCAGAACGTAGCTTTTCATCGCGTCTGGCTTTCTCGTTTGGAATAATCAAAAATTGCCCGGCCCCGTCCATCGGGGAATGAGATAAGGCCGGGCAGAAGCATTAAATATCAAGTGTGTTCTCACGTTCCCAGCGGGAAAAGTGAGAAACGTAAGAATTCCACTCGGTTTGTTTGAGTTTGAGATAGGCACTTGAGAATTCCTTGCCCATCGCAAGCTGGAGCTCTTCGTTAGAGCCCATTTCACGCAGGGCATCGAGCAGGTTCAGTGGCAGACGCGGTGCATCCTTGATCGAATGCCCTTCCTTGTACATGTCGATATCGTAATGCGGTCCCGGATCGGCATTGGTTGCCATGCCATCAAGACCGGCCGCAATGATCACGGCCTGAAGAAGATAGGGGTTGGTTGCCCCGTCTGGCAGGCGCAGTTCAAAGCGCCCAGGCCCCGGAACGCGGACCATGTGTGTGCGGTTGTTGCCCGTCCAGGTCACGGTGTTCGGGGCCCAGGTCGCACCCGACATGGTGCGCGGTGCATTGATACGCTTATAGGAATTGACCGTCGGGTTGGTGATCACCGCCATGGCAGAGGCATGCTTCATGATGCCGCCAAGGAAATGCTTGCCCTTCGCTGACAGGCCAAATGGCATGTCATTATCGGCAAAGGCATTGGCGCCGTCATTATCCCAGACTGATACGTGGCAGTGGCAGCCATTGCCGGTCAGGCCCGGGAAGGGTTTGGGCATAAAGGTCGCGCGAAGGCCGTGCTTTTCGGCGATTGATTTGACCATGAACTTGAAAAAGGAATGCTTGTCGGCGGTTTTAAGCGCGTCATCGAATTCCCAGTTCATTTCAAACTGGCCATTGGCGTCTTCATGATCGTTCTGATACGCACCCCAGCCGAGTTCAAGCATGTAATCGCAAATCTCGGCAATCACGTCATAACGGCGCATGACCGCCTGTTGGTCGTAACAGGGTTTTTCCGCCGTATCGGCCGGATCAGAAATTTCCGATCCATCAGTAGTGACAAGGAAAAACTCCGCCTCAACCCCGGTTTTGACATTGAGGCCAAGTTCGGCGGCCTTGGCAATCTGGGCTTTCAAAACGTTGCGCGGGGCCTGTTCGACCGGTGTGCCTTCCATGATGCAATCGGCGGCAACCCAGGCGACTTCCGGTTTCCAAGGCAACTGGATGACAGAGCTAGGATCAGGAATGGCGAACATGTCGGGGTGGGCCGGGCTCAGGTCAAGCCAGGTGGCGAAACCTGCAAAGCCTGCACCTTCTTCCTGCATGTCGGCAATTGCCTGGGTCGGGACAAGTTTGGCGCGCTGACCGCCAAACAGGTCGGTAAAGCTGATCATGAAGTATTTGATGCCGCGTTCCCGGGCAAAGGCTGATAGATCCTTGGTCATCGAAGTCCCCTGACGAATTTTATCAATAACCATCGGTTCCCCGGGCACGCCTTGGGGCGCACCCGGTCCGGTGGTAGGTTAGCTGTTCTAGAATCCTCCCTGACCCGGAACCCAGTTGGTTCCGGCAAGCGGTACACCAGCCATGGCAGCCGCTTCGATATTCAGTGCGCAGAGATCCTCGGGTTCGAGGTTGTGCACATGATTTTTGCCGCAGGCGCGCGCAATTGTTTGCGCTTCAAGGGTCATGACCTTCAGATAGTTGGCCAGTCGCCGTCCGGCGGCAATCGGGTCAACCCGCTTCATCAGGTCGGCATCCTGTGTCGTGATGCCTGCGGGATCACGACCTTCATGCCAGTCATCATAGGCACCAGCGGTGGTGCCAAGTTCGTTATATTCTGCTTCCCATTTCGGGTCGTTGTCACCAATCGCAACCAGGGCCGCGGTCCCGATGGAAACCGCATCCGCACCAAGGGCGAGCGCCTTGGCAACGTCCGCTCCGTTGCGGATGCCACCCGAAACGATCAGCTGTACTTTGCGGTGCATGCCCATGTCTTGCAATGCTTTTACCGCCGGGCGAATGCAGGCAAGGGTCGGCTGACCGACATGTTCAATAAAGACTTCCTGGGTCGCGGCTGTGCCACCCTGCATGCCATCCAGCACGATCACATCGGCACCGGCCTTGACCGCAAGAGCCACGTCATAATAAGGGCGTGCGCCACCGACCTTGATGAAGATCGGCTTTTCCCAGTCGGTGATTTCGCGGATTTCCTGAATTTTGATCTCAAGATCGTCAGGGCCGGTCCAGTCCGGGTGACGGCAGGCGGATCGCTGATCAATGCCCATCGGCAGGTTGCGCATTTCGGCCACACGGTCCGAGATCTTCTGGCCCAGCAACATGCCGCCGCCGCCCGGTTTCGCGCCCTGACCAATAACGATTTCAATCGCATCGGCACGTTTCAGATCGCGCGGGTTCATGCCGTAACGTGACGGCAAGTATTGATAAACAAGCTGTGTGGAATGGCCGCGCTCTTCCTCGGTCATGCCGCCATCGCCTGTCGTGGTCGATGTGCCCGCCGCCGATGCACCGCGTCCAAGCGCCTCCTTGGCCGGACCGGAAAGCGAGCCAAAGCTCATACCGGCAATGGTGATCGGAATTTTAAGCTCAATCGGTTTCTTGGCAAAACGGGTGCCCAGCGTGACAGCGGTTTCGCATTTTTCCCGGTAGCCTTCGAGCGGATAGCGCGACATCGATGCGCCAAGGAACAGCAAGTCATCGAAATGCGGGACCCGGCGTTTCGCGCCACCACCGCGGATGTCATAAATGCCGGTCGCGGCTGCGCGGCGGATTTCCGAAAGGGTGTAGTCATCAAAGGTTGCCGATTTACGCGGCGTCGTAACGGGATTTTTGTAGGTCATGGTCTGATCCTGTCTTTGGGCTGAAATGCGCAATTTTGGGGTGCTGCGCAGCTTTCAGCGTGCCGCATCAATAGGCGTCGAAATTATCGACACTGAAGTTGTAAAGCGTTCTGGCCGAGCCATATCGCGTGAATTCCTCGGGCTTCACATCCGTGATGCCTGCATCTGCAAGAAGCTTGGTCAGAAGCTCGATATGTTCCGCCCGCATTTCCTTTTTCTCGCAATCGGCACCGAGGCTTTTGACCGTGCCGCGCACGAAAAGGCGTGCTTCATAAAGCGAATCACCCAGCGCATCACCGGCGTCACCCAGAACAACAAGGTTGCCCGACTGCGCCATGAAGGCCGACATATGGCCGATATTGCCCTTAACGACGATATCGACACCTTTCATCGAAATGCCGCAACGTGAAGACGCGTTGCCTTCGATCACCAGCAACCCGCCATGTGCGGTGGCCCCGGCATACTGGCTGGCATCGCCCTTGATCACGACTTTGCCCGACATCATGTTTTCGGCCACACCCGGGCCGGCATTGCCATTGACCGTGACAGTGGCCTGTTCGTTCATGCCCGCACAGTAATAACCGACGCTGCCATTAATCGTGACATTGACCGGTGCGTCGATGCCGACAGCCACGGCATGTGCGCCGCGCGGATTGGTGATTTCGAAATCCTCAGGCACACCACTTTTATCAAGCGCATGAAGCGCCTGATTGAGCGCGCGCAGTTCGGTGGTTGCAAGATCAAACACTGGCATTTGTGTTCCTTCCTCATAGGACTGCAGGGTAAGTGCAGTCGGGTCGGCGCGCGCAGCGCAGCAGCCGACAGGGTTCGTGTTAATCAGTGTTCCCAGAAATAAACCGTGGCCGGTTCCGGCTCCCACACGCGGGCGTCTTCGATGCCCGGCAGGTTGACCAGTGCGCGGTATTCGGACCCGAACGCGACATAGGCATCGGTTTCCGCCATCACGGCCGGTTTGCAGGCAATCGGATCACGCACAACGCCAAAGCCCGATTTGGTGCCAACCACAAAGGTGAAGAACCCATCAAGGTCATCAAGCGCACTTGTCAGGGCCTCGCCCAGGTTTTTGCCCTTGGCCATTTCGCCGGTCAGATAGGCGGCTGCGACCTCTGAGTCGTTTTGGGTTTCAAGGCGAATACCTTCGCGGGTCAGTTCACGGCGAAGGTTGTTATGGTTCGACAGCGAACCGTTATGGACAAGGCATTGGTCCGAACCGGTCGAAAACGGGTGCGCACCAAGGGTCGTCACCGCACTTTCGGTTGCCATGCGGGTATGGCCGATCCCGTGGGTGCCGCTCATGTCTGAAATCTTGAAGCGTTCAAGCACGTCCTTGGGCAGGCCGACTTCCTTGTAAATCTCCATCGCCGTGCCCGTTCCCATGACGCGGACATTCTGACGAAGGTCTTCAAGTGCGCTTCGTGTTGCATCGATCTGATCGCTTGAAACCGTGATCACCGCATGGGTGTTTTTGGGCAGGATGGATGCGTTTTTGATCCCGGCTTTGCGCAGGTCTTCGGTCAGTCCGGCAAAATCTGTTTCCGGTTCCGGAGACTGGATCGTGAGTTTGACCAGATCATTCTGATCTGCGCCATAAATTGCGATGCCCGCACTATCGGGGCCACGGTCGGTCATGGTCACCAGCATTTCAGACAACAACGCGCCGAGCTGTGGTTCCAGACTTTTATCTTTAAGGAATAAACCAACAATGCCGCACATGGCAGGACAGTCTCCATTCTGTTTCTGAAACGGAGACTACCTGTTCGCGAATGCGGAATCAACTATGAAGAATAAAAATTTCTTCTCAGTGAATTGATGCTTTCACCGGAGTGAATGCTTATCCCCGGGCAGGATAGCAGATGATCGATAGGTAACGTATTGGAAATGAAAGAAGTTCTTCCGGTCCGTGGCGGGCATCGGCATCAAAGAATAGGCTGTCGCCTTCTTTCATGTAGTACAGCTGATCGCCATGGCGGTAACGGACTTCACCCTCAAGCATATAGATGAATTCCATACCTTCATGCTGGAAGGCGGGGAAGCTGCTCGACTCCTCGGTAAGCGTTAGCAAATAGGGTTCGACCACGACACCGCTGGTGTTGTTATCAATATGGCCCAGCAGGTTATATTCATGGCCCGCGCGCGTGCCGCGGCGTTCAATCGCAACACCTTCGCCGGATTTCACGAACACAGCATTGCGCGGTTCTTCATAACGGCGGAAGAAATCGGTAACCGGCACACCCAGCGCACTTGCCAGTGCCTGAAGCGAGGTCAGCGACGGCGAGGTCACGCCGTTTTCGATCTTGGAAAGCATCCCCATCGAAATTCCGGTTGCCGACGCCAGATCGGAAATCGTAATGCCAAGCTTCTTGCGGAGCGCTCGGACTTCATGGCCGATGGCAATTTCCAGATTGTTTTCCTTGGGTTCACGGAGTGCGTGCGGGTCCTGGGTGAGGGCGGCGGGTTTGCTCTTGGTGTCCATGCCTGATCCTTGCTCGCTATTGGCGGTGGTATGCGGTGCTTGTGTTGTTTTGCTATTTGCCATTTGCCATGCTGGCTTGTCCTCCGTCACCGGTTTTGTCCCGGTGCGGGTCCGCTCGTTTCTGGTTTCCTCGAACGGCCACTTGATGCGGCCTGCTTTTTTATCGGTCGTATGTGCCCGGGCTTTTACCCTTATTGGTCGGCAATACGCCATAGGCATGACTTACACTGGCAGGAAATATTTATCAACTCCAGGGAAAATAAATTTCCGGAAAGGCGATATGAGGGGTGGGGATGGAAGTTGCTGCAATGCCGTAGAAAATAGCCTTTAAGGAATAAAAATTGAATAATATGAAAAATAATTATTGCGTTCGCGAACAAGATGTCGCCAAAATATGGAACAAAATAAGCCGATAATAGCGCGCTGATTGTGCGCAAAGGCAATCATATCAGGAGGCCATCACTATGACTGCAAGCTGGAGATTTTCAGCCCTTGCCGATCGGCATCGCGCGCTTGGTTCCAATCTTGAAGACTGGAGCGGTATGGGCACCGCCTGGACCTATGACAAGGATTGGGACGAGGAATATATCGCGATCCGCACCAAGGCCGGGATCATGGATGTTTCAGGCCTGAAAAAGGTTCATATCACCGGCGCGCATGCATCCCACGTGATCGACTATGCCACCACGCGCAATGTCGAAAAAATCTATCCCGGCAAATCGGTCTATGCCTGCATGCTTAATGATCAGGGCAAGTTTACCGATGATTGCGTGATTTATCGCATGGGGCCGAATTCATGGATGGTGGTGCACGGATCGGGCACCGGGCATGAAGAACTGACCAAGGCGGCCATGGGCCGTGATGTGTCGGTTCGTTTTGATGACAACCTTCATGATTTGTCTCTGCAAGGGCCGCTTGCGGTCGATTATCTGGCGGAATATGTGCCGGGTATTCGCGATCTGCCCTATTTCCATCACACCCAGACGCAGCTGTTTGGCGCACCAGTAATGATTTCGCGCACCGGCTATACCGGTGAACGCGGCTATGAGATTTTCTGTCGTGGGCAGGATGCCGGGATGATCTGGGATCGCATCGTTGCCGAGGGCAAGGATATAGGCATCATCCCGACCCGCTTTACCACGCTTGATATGCTGCGTGTTGAAAGCTACCTGCTGTTTTACCCTTATGATAACTCGCAGATGTATCCGTTCGAAAACGAAGGGCCGGGCGATACCCTGTGGGAGCTTGGCCTTGATTTCACCGTCAGCCCGGGCAAGACCGGCTTCCGCGGTGCCGAGGAACATTATCGTCTGAAAGGCAAGGAACGCTTCAAGATCTTTGGCATCCTGTTTGATGGCAAGGAAGTCCCGGCCGAAGGGGCCGAAGTGTTCAAGGACGGGGCCAAGGTCGGTGTCGTTACCTGTGCGATGTATTCACCGCTTAAGGATCAGACCATGGCCATCGCCCGTCTGGCGGTCGATTGCGCCGAACAGGGTGTGAAGCTCGAAGTGACGGGTGAAAAAGGCATGCTCGGCGGAATGGCCCATACCATGCCATTTGACGACCCCAAAAAATTGAAAAGAACAGCCAAGGGTTAAGCAAACGACCGGGGGCTGTCAGAGGCCCCCGGATCAAGCACCTGATCCTTGAGGTTTCTGACAGAATGGGACCCGCTACCATGTCTGAGAGTCTTATCGAAGAAAGCATTCTTTCCCGTCCGACCTATGGCACGCTTAAAATCGTGCCCGGTCTGGCGCATTATTTTCTGGCCGATGCATCTGGTGCCGAATGCGTTATCCGGGTCGTGCAGGAACTGCCGCGCGACATGATGGATAAGGTGCATATCCTGTATGTGCCGACCCCGGGTGAAGCCGCGCTTATCACGTCGCTTTATGCGCTGGGTGCCAAGCGGTTCGGACATTTCCCGACCATCGAAGAAGCCGTCGCAAAACTCGGCGACTGGCTATCGGATGCCAAGATGGGCAGCCAGCTTTATCTCGCCGGGACCGAGGGCCTTGTGGGGCAGGGCGTTGCCAAGGGCGAGGCATGCGGCCTCGATCACACCGCCGTGCAGTGTGAGCATCGCGGTAGTCTGGCGCGGCGCGTTCAGTGTGTTCACTGCAAAACCATGATCGAGGAGGTCACCACCCAGCCGGTCAAATGTCCGTCTTGTGATTTGCTGTTGCTCGTGCGTGATCACTATTCCCGTCGTCTGGCGGCGTTTCAGGGTGTCTGTATCAATGCCGAAGACCCGTCTGTAGAAATCGAAATCAAGGAGGTGTTCAAATGAGTGCGTCCGATCATTTGATTCCGGTGGTTGTCAGCAACGTGGTCGAGGTCAACCCGATCATCAAACGGTTCGAATTCAAGCATGTGAATGGTGATGAACTGCCCGCCTTTTCGGGTGGGGCACATATCGTTGTCGAAATGCTTGATGACGGCACGAAACGCAAAAATCCCTATTCGCTGATGAGTTCCCCGTTCGAGCGCGACCAATATGCGATCTCGGTGCGCCGTGACGATACCGGGCGCGGTGGATCGAAATTCATGCATGAACAGGTGCGACCTGGCATGCAGATGAAAATCTCTGCCCCGGTCAATCTGTTCGCGTTGGATCTGCGGGCGCGAAAGCACTTGATGATTGCGGGCGGCATCGGCATTACGCCGTTCATCGCGCAAATGGCCCAGGCCGATAAGCTCGGCGTGCCGTTTGAACTGCACTATGCCGCGCGATCAGCATCTCAGGCGGCCTATATGGACAGCCTTGCTGATCGTTTTGGTGATCACGTGTCGTGCTATTGCGATGATCAGGGCGAAAGTGTTGATTTGGAAACGCTTTTATCCAATCAGCCCCTTGGGACGCATGTCTATGTCTGCGGCCCAAAGGGCATGATCGAACGGGTGGTCCAAACCGCGACAAGTCTTGGCTGGCCCGCAGCACACGTTCATTTCGAACACTTCCTTGCTCCGCCGGTTGGCGAACCCTTTGATGTGCATCTGGCCAAGGCCGGGATTGATATCACCGTGGGTGCAGAACAAAGCCTGCTTGAAGCGGTCGAGGCATCCGGGACCCCGATCAATTGCATGTGCCGGGGCGGGGCGTGTGGTCAGTGCGAAACGGTGGTTGTCGCCTGCGACGGCGAGATCATGCACAACGACCACTGGCTTGATGAAGAACAGCGCGCGGCAAAACAACGGATCATGCCCTGTGTTTCGCGGTTCCGTGGCAAACGCCTTGAACTTGATCTGTAAGGGGGATTTCAGTCATGACCATCCAGTTTAAGGACGAGAGCTTCCGCGGTGATTTCACCTACGCCAACAGCCCGTCAAACATCCCGCGTTTTCCGTTCCCGTTCCCGGAAGACGAATATATGTATTCGACCAATATCGAACCGCATCATGCTGCGCGTGCCGGCAGCCCGTTTGAAAATGCGTTTGATGTTGATGAACATTATGTCGCGGAAATGAAGGACCGCGCCCTTGTTCTGGCAGATGACCCCGGTCGGTGTCAGGCCCTGCCGCACATGGAAACCGCCGGGTGGGATTTCCTTGAACTCGTGATGGTATCCAAGGCGCGCGATTATCCCGATCTGTTCAGACTGACCATGGATGGGGATCGCTGGCACTGGATCAACAAACCGCTTCAGATCGACGATACCTTTACCTTTGGCGACAGTTCGACACTGCCCTGCCACCCGATGGAATATATCGGACGTCAGGTACAAGGCGATCACGCCATCCTTGATCAGCACGATGGCAATCTTTGGATGGATGCCGGGATCATTACAGCCCAAGCCGACTGGTCGCTTGATTTCGACATTGGCATGAATTTCTTTGAATGGCATGCGCCTGTGCCGTTGGCCCACGAACTGGGTGTGTTCCAGCGTGCGCTGAAATTCCTTTTGACCCTGCCACAGGGGCAACCATCGCGGCGCCTGAACTGGACGCTGACGGTTAATCCGCGTCTCGATACCAGCCCGGAAAACTATCCCAAATGGGGCCCGGACCGCATGACTGTGACGCCGGAAAATATCGGCGAAAAAGTCCATCTGCGTGTGGAGCTTCAGACGTTTTGGCGCTTGCCGCGATCCAACGCGATCCTGTTTCCGATCCGGACTTATTTGATGGCGATGAACGAAGTGGTGACCCAGCCGAAATGGGGCCGTCGCCTGCATCGTGTCATGCGTGATTTGCGGCCCGAACTTGTCGATTACAAGGGGCTGTCACGCTACCACCCGATCCTGGTCGAGTGGCTTTCACAATTTGACGACGGGGCGCCGACGTCACCGGGGATCTTCCCCGATTAACAAAGAACGAACCGGCATAAGCCGGGCAGAGGAGACGCATAAACGGCACAACGCTTTTATTGGGGATTTAAGGCTATGACACTTCGTGTTGCGATTATTGGCGCCGGTCCGTCAGGCATGGCGCAGATGCGTGCATTTCAATCTGCTGCCGCCAAAGGGGCCGAAATCCCCGAGATTGTGTGTTTTGAACGTCAGGAAGACTGGGGTGGTTTGTGGAACTACACCTGGCGCACCGGTCTTGATGAATATGGCGAACCGATCCACGGATCAATGTATCGCTATTTGTGGTCGAACGGGCCCAAGGAATGCCTGGAATTTGCCGATTACACGTTTGAGGAACATTTCGGTAAACCCATCGCATCCTATCCGCCGCGTGCGGTGATCTGGGATTACATCAAGGGCCGCGTTGAAAAGGCCAATGTCCGCCCGTGGGTGCGTTTCAGAACCCCGGTCCGCAGTGTCGAGTTTGATGAAGAAAGCCAAACATTTCTGGTGACCGCGCACGATCTGAAAAATGATGTGGTTTCGACCGAGGAATTTGATCATGTCATTGTTGCCAATGGTCATTTCTCGACCCCGAATGTGCCGGAATTCCCCGGATTTGATACCTTTGGCGGGCGTGTTTTGCATGCCCATGATTTCCGCGATGCATTGGAATTCAAGGGCAAGGATATCCTGATCATCGGTACGTCCTATTCGGCCGAGGATATCGGATCGCAATGTTACAAGTATGGCTGCAAGTCGGTGACGGTCAGCCACCGCACCAACCCGATCGGCTTTGACTGGCCCGATAACTGGGCCGAGGTCCCGCTTCTGACCAAGGTTGATGGCAATACGGCCTATTTCAAGGATGGCTCATCACGCGACGTCGATGCGATCATTCTGTGCACCGGCTATCAGCACCACTTCCCGTTCCTGACCGATGATCTGCGTCTGAAGACAGATAACCGCCTGTGGCCGCTTGGTCTTTATAAAGGTGTCGTCTGGGAAGAAAATCCGAAGATGATGTATCTCGGCATGCAGGACCAGTTCTATACCTTCAACATGTTTGATGCGCAGGCTTGGTTTGCCCGTGATGTGATCATGGGCCGCATTCCCTTGCCATCCAAGGATGAGATGAAGGCCGACAGCAAAGCCTGGCGGGATCGCGAAGAAGGTCTTAAGGACGATCACGACATGATCTGGTTCCAGGGCGATTACACCGCCCATCTGATCGAGATGACGGACTATCCGATGTTCGATATTGAAGGGGTGAACAAGACCTTCGAGGAATGGGAACATGACAAGGCCGACGACATCATGGGCTATCGCAACAAGTCGTACCGCTCGCTGATGACGGGCAATATGTCACCTGCCCATCACACACCTTGGCTGGACGAGCTTGATGACAGCCTTGAAGCCTATTTGCAGGTTGAAAAGAAAACGGCTGCCGAATAGGCAGCCGAACTTTCAGGACTTTCAAAGAAGCGGGCGCAAGCCCGCCGTCTCCCTTAACCAAACTCGCAGTCACCCCCACAGTCGATATGGCTGCGGGGTTTCTTTTGGGGGCATAAGCCGCGGGTTTCAGGACCGCGGCTTTTCCTTTTTGGGATCATAATGCGGGAAGGCGGTGATGATGGCGGGCAGGCGGACCATATGGCCGTCAAGCTTGCCAATTTCGACCTCGGTGCCGATATCGGCGTGCGCGATATCAACCCGCGCCAGCGCGATATTCTTGCCCAGAACGGGCGATCGCACCGCACTGGTGATCACGCCGATCTGCGCACGTCCTATATGGACGCAATCGCCATGGCCGACGGTGACATTGCCATCAATCTCGATCCCAACCAGTTTGTGCGATGGATGTTCCTTGCGCCGGATCAGGGCATCACGGCCGATAAAGTCATCTTCCTTGGATTTAAGCGGCACGGTAAAGCCGATCCCGGCTTCGAACGGATCGGTCTGATCGGAAAATTCATAATCGGCAAAGATCAATCCGGCTTCAATCCGCACCATATCAAGGGCTCCTAGCCCCATCGGCGTCAGGCCGTGTGGTTTGCCAGCCTCCCAAATGGCATCAAAGACGGTGAGGGCGTCTTTGGGCTGGCACCAGACTTCATAACCAAGTTCGCCGGTGTAGCCGGTGCGGGACACGACCGCAGGCGCGCCTTTGGCGTCACCAATCCGGCCAATGGTGAATTTGAACCAGTCGACTTCATCTATGGAAGGCTGGTGCGGCGGAGTCCAGATGACTTCGCGCAGGATATCGCGGCTTTTGGGGCCCTGAACGGCGATGTTGTGCATCTGATCGGTCGATGAGCGGATCAGGACCTGAAGGCCAAGCTTTTCGGCCTGTTCACGCAGCCAAACACCACTGTAATCATCGCCGCAAATCCAGCGGAAATTATCCTGCCCCAGACGTAACAACGTGCCGTCATCAATCATCCCGCCGTGCGGATAGCACATCGCGGAATAGACGACCTGTCCGATGCCAAGTTTTTTGACATTGCGCGTCAGGCAATATTGCATCAGCGCTTCGCTGTCCGGGCCGGTGATTTCAAACTTGCGCAAGGCAGACAAATCAATGACCACGGCCTTTTCCCGGCAGGCATAATATTCTTCGATCATGCCGTGGCCGGTATATTCATGGGCCAGCCAGAAACCCTTATATTCGACGAAGTTGCGGGTCAGTTCGCTTAAACGCGGGTGGAAGGCGGTTTCTTTGGTCATTTTTGCTTCGGCCTCTGCAGTCGGGCGCCAGGCAACGGCGTGGCTGAATTTTTCAGCACCATCGTAACTTCGGATATGGATGTCGGTCGGTTTCCAGGCATTGGCCGCGGACGTGTCATCCGGGCAGGCCGATGACACACAGACAAGGTCGGTCATTGCGCGCAACAGCACATAATCGCCGGGACGCGACCAGGGCTGATCGGCATACATCACGCCGTGATCATCAATACCGGTATTGAAAAAGAAATTGATCGCCATCCAGCCCGCCCGCGGATCAACGCCATGTTTGGCAAGGGCCGCGTTGAAATTGTCCGTGCAGTTCACATGACCGGGATAGCCGATATCATCGTAATATTTTGCCGCACAGGCCATGGCAAAGGCATCATGACGCCCGCAGGTGTCCTGAATGACCTCGACCAGTGGATCCATGTCCTGATCATAGTATTTTCCGTGCAGGCCCGGCATCGGATAGGCATGGCCCATCAATGTGCGTGTGGTGGTCACATCCAGCGGGTTCTGAATGCCGCGATCAAGTTTGCGCGCATCAAAACACTGAAAATCGGTGCATTGCCGTCCATCAACATCGAGAATCTGGATGTAGTCGCCTGCCTTGATTTCATAAGCCTCGGCAGTGGCGGAATGCACGCGTAAATCCACAACCGGATCTGCCAACGGATCGGGCAGGGCGAAGCTGTAGGTATCAGAATGATGGGCGCGTTTGATCAGGGCTGTGATCGGTGTTGCGGTATTATGCGCATCGATCCGCATCAGCGGTGCCGGGGTGGCAATGATGGCAAACCCGTCAAGCTGGATGGTCAGTTCGACCGTATCACCGGGTGGGCTGGCATTGCCAAAAAGCCTGTGGGCAAGACAGGTTTCAAGTTTGATATCGCGTTTGCGCAAGGTCTTGGCAAAGCGCGTCAGGCTGTCATCAAACGGATCAGACAGTAGATCCATCAGACCTTTTGGCGCGCCATGTGCCAAAGGTTCAAAAATTTCGGGCCGTGCGGCGCCAGATGGTGTCAGGCCGATCAGCTCGACCGATTGCATGCCTTCACAATTGCGCAGTGCGAGTTGATCGCCCTCGCGCACCGAAATCATGATCGCGGCCCGTCCGGGAATTTCATAGCGTTCGCGATTGCGCGCCATCGCGGTGCGTCCGGCATTGATGATGCGACTGGGACGAGCAGCGCGGACAGCGTGCGGATAGGTTTCCGGTGTTCGGGCAAGGTCGATCATTGTGGCCTCGTGTGCGGTGAATGATCTGAAAGCGGCGGGCCTGAGGGGTATTTGGTGTTTTTACTTTATCGGGAAAAGGCAGAGAGGCCAGTTTTGACACTGGCCTCTCGCTGTGTCGGTTGAGCAAAGCAATAACCCAAGGGTTCAGGGCGTCATTGTATTGCGTTGCATCAATCAGATTACATGTCTTTGTATGCTTTGTTCTCGTGAATGGCCATCGAGGCGATGGTCCAGATGCACACGCCAACACCAACAAGCGTAAGCGCCACGAGCAGAGCCGGTTTGTCAGCAAAGGTGAAGTAAGCCTCTGCACCTTCCCAACTGGTAATCGGAGCTGTGTTCATGTTTCAGTTTCCTTGTTTCGATGTGTCAGAACGATCTTACTCAGCCGGGGTCGGCGAAGTCGGATCGTTGGTAAACGCTGCCGGAACGGTGCTTTCCGGATATGCGCGGACCGGTACTTCTGCCTTGTCAAGGCCAGCCACTTCTGCCTGTTCAGACACACGCAGCAGACCAACAAGCTTCAGCACCAGGGACAGAACGTAACCCGGTGCGAAGCCAAGGATCATGAAGACGACAGCACTTGAAAGCTGACCAACAAACGAGATCTCCGGACCGGCAACGTTCTGGTAGCCAGACGCAAAGATACCGGCCATGACCAGACCCCAGACACCGCCAAAGCCGTGGACGGCAACCGCGCCGACCGCATCGTCGATCTTGAATTTCTCGACAAGGATGTCGTTGAGTTTCGGCATGACGCAACCGCCGCCGAAGCTGACGAGGAAGGCAAGACCCGGATAGTAAAGGTCAAGTGCCGGTGCAGACGAAATAACACCGATCAGGGCACCAGACATCATCCAGAACGGATCACGGGTGACGAGATACGCACCGATCATGCCGCCTGCAACGCCCATCAGGGTGTTGAATGCGAATGCCGACAGGGTTGCCGGGGTGTTGTAAATGGTCATCCAGGTATCGCCGGTATAGATGATGCAGCCGCCAAGGAAGCCGAAGAAGCCCATAACAATGAGCATCAGGCCAATCAGCGACATCGGCATGTTGTGACCGTCGATGTTGTTGACCGAACCATCGGCATTGAAGCGACCGATACGCGGGCCGAGGTTGATCAGAACACCAAGGGTGAAGAAGCCAGCGATAGTGTGAACGGCACCCGCCGCACCAACGTCATGCAGGCCCCACTCGGTGGTGAGCCAACCATCCGGGTGCCAGCCCCAGGATGCGCCGAAGACCCAGACAACAGCGCCGAGGAACAGGGCGAGGATGGTGAAGCCGGAAATACGGATACGTTCGATCACCGAGCCCGACATGATCGAGGCGGTGGTTGCTGCAAACAGCGTGAAGGCCGCATAGAAAATACCCGACGCGTTATCCGTCAAGTTCGGACCCATATATTCGCTCCAGGGCAGTCCTGCCTCGGAACCGTCGGAAATGGTGAAGCCGGTCGGGAACGCAAGATAGATCCACCAGCCGATATAATAGAAGGCCGGGATCAGGAATGCGAAAGCGATCAGGTTTTTCATACCGGATGCCAGTGCGTTCTTCGCACGCGATGCACCCATTTCATACGCAAGGAAGCCTGCGTGAATTGCAAGCATCAGTGCAGTACACCACCAATAGAATACTTCGGAATTGATGGTCGTTGCCATGCTGAGCGATGCTTCAAGGCTGTCCAGCCTCGCCATCAACTCTGGTACGGATTGTTCCATTTTAGTCTCTCCATCACAAAATGCCCCCCGATGGACATTCCTTTTATTAAAATTCAATTCCCTGTAGTGAACAAGCGCAAATGTGTTTTTTATTGTGCGTCGCAAAAATTACAGGAAAATCAATGATCTAAAAAAATATAGAATCGATCAAGAGAAAATTTGAACAAAAAATAGACGCTAAAATTCAATGCATATCAAATATGCAGATCGTCGGAGTCGTGCCGATTCCGTCTATTTCCCGGGGTGGGAAATGCATCTTTGGGTTGGGTTTTTGATGTGGAGAGGGTTCGGGTCAGAGACCGCGCGCTTCGCTTGGCTTCACGCCATAAGCATCTTTGTAGCTGCGTGAAAAATGGCTGCTGTTGGAAAAGCCGGTGGCAAAGGCGATCTCGGAAATGGTCAGGGCACTTTGCGTCAAAAGCTTGCGGGCATGTTCAAGCCGGACCTGGCGATAGGTTTCAAGAAACGACTTGCCAAGATGCTGGTCAAACAGGCGATCAAGCTGCCGGGTTGAAAGCCTGGCAAAGCGCGCCATTTCGTCGCGGCTTTTCGGATCTTCGATGGTGGTTTCCATCTTTTCCAGAACCCGAAGCAATCCGGCATGATGCACGTTATAGCGTTCGGCAAGCGATGCCCGCTGTGGGCCGCCCGATTGTCCGACTTGCGTATGCAGGTACCAGTCCGACACCCGGGTTGCGAAATCCGCCCCAAGGTTTTCGGCGATCATGGCATGCATCATGTCAAGCGGTGCCACCCCGCCGCCGCAGGTGATGCGATCCCCGTCAATGACAAACCGTGCGCGTTGGGGTTCCAGATCCGGAAAGGCTTCGATCAGGGCAGGGGCATGTTCCCAGTGAATGGTGAATTGACGCTGCCCCAGAAGCCCGGCGGCGGCCAGAACATAAGCCCCACTGGATATACCGCCCATGCGCACACCCCAGCGTGCCAGTTTGCGCAAATTGCCAAGCATGCCCGGTGCCTGCCATTGCGACGGATGTCCACCGGCACAGATAAACAGGGTGTGCAAACTGGTCGGGGCCTGCGACAGCGGGGTGGTCGGAACCATGGTGCCGGAAGACGACAAAACGTTTCCGCCTGCCGCCGAATAATTCAAAACCTTGTAGATCGGCTGACCCGCCAGAAGGTTGGCGGCGCGCAGGGGCTCAATCGCCGAGGCATAAGACATCAACGCAAAATCGGGCAGCAACATGAAACCGATATGCTGGGTGGCCGGAACCGGTTTGGCGTCAAGTTGCCCGGTACGCGGGGTGCGTGTTGTTCTGTTTTGGGTGTCTGAGCTCATGACGCCGGTATCCTGCGTTGGGCGACAATAATATCGCGATGTCGCATTTGTGTTATTGGATGTCTTTAATAGACAAGCTGCAATTCGCACCTCTGTCAAGATTGCTAGGTACCCGATGTGGGCAACAGCGAAAGATCGATGATGCGTTATTCAGCCCTGTCATTGCTTGGCAATGCGTTTTCCAAGAACAAGAACTGGAAGCCGGCCTGGCGCAACCCGGACCCGAAACCGCATTACGATGTCATCATCATCGGCGGTGGCGGGCATGGATTGGCAACCGCCTATTACCTTTCCAAGGTCTTTGGCGTGCGCAATGTTGCCGTGCTTGAAAAGGGCTATCTTGGATCGGGAAATATCGGGCGGAATACGACAATCATTCGATCCAACTACCTGCTTGAAGGCAACAACCCGTTCTACGAATTTTCGATGAAGCTGTGGGAAGGCCTTGAACAGGATTTCAATTTCAACGCCATGGTGTCCCAGCGTGGCGTGATCAATCTGTTTCATTCCGATGCCCAGCGCGATGCCTACACGCGCAGGGGCAATGCCATGCGCCTGCACGGGGTGGATGCGGAACTTCTTAACCGTGATCAGCTGCGTGAAAAGCTGCCATTTCTGGATTATGAAAATGCCCGCTTCCCGATTATGGGCGGCCTGATGCAGGCGCGCGGCGGCACGGTACGCCATGATGCTGTTGCGTGGGGCTTTGCGCGCGGGGCCGATCAGAACGGCGTTGATATCATCCAGAATTGCGAAGTCACCGGCATTGACCGCGATGGTGATCAAATCACCGGGGTTCAAACCACACGGGGCGCGATCACGTGTAACAAGCTCGCCATGGCGGTGGCCGGCAGTTCAAGCCATGTCGCGAAAATGGTCGATATGCGCCTGCCGATTGAAAGCCACGCCTTGCAGGCCTTTGTGTCCGAAGGATTGAAACCGTTCATCGATACCGTGGTCACCTTTGGTGCGGGGCATTTTTATGTGTCGCAATCCGATAAGGGCGGGCTGGTGTTTGGCGGGGATATCGAAGGTTATAACTCCTACGCCCAGCGCGGAAACCTAGCGTGCGTGGAACATGTGGCCGAGGCCGGCATGGCGATGATCCCCGCACTGTCGCGGGTGCGGATCCTGCGCAGTTGGGGCGGGATCATGGATATGAGCATGGATGGATCGCCGATCATGGATCGTACCCATCTTGGCAATCTCTATTTCAATGGCGGCTGGTGTTATGGCGGGTTCAAGGCGACCCCGGCATCGGGATATTGCTTTGCCCATTTGCTGGCGACCGATGCGCCGCATGAAACCGCAACCGCGTTTCGTATGGACCGCTTTGCACGCGGGTATCTTCTGGATGAAAAGGGCGTTGGCGCCCAGGCCAACCTGCATTGAGGAAATTTGGAAATGAGTAGTCTTGTCAAATGTCCTCATTGCGGTTTGCGCCCACGCGAGGAATTCACAATCCGCGGCGAAGTCGCCACCCCGCGCCCAAATGCCGGTGCGGATGAAGCCCTTTGGTTTGATCATGTTTACCTGCGCGATAACCCGCGCGGTGAACATCGCGAATACTGGCATCATGCGGGCGGGTGTCGTCGCTGGCTGGTGTTGACGCGCAATACCCTTACCCACGAAACGTCTGATGTGGTTGATGCAAGTACCCTCAAAACGGAGGCCGGGGCATGACCAGTTTCCGGATTGATGGCGGCACCCTGATTGATCGCAATGATGTGCGCCGCTTTACCTTTAATGGCGAGGCGCTCAGTGGTTTTGGTGGCGATACGGTTGCATCAAGCCTGTTGGCCAATGGCAAGCAACTGGTCGGGCGCAGTTTCAAGTATCACCGCCCGCGCGGCATCCTGACCGCCGGGGCGGCGGAACCCAACGCGCTCCTGACCATCGGGCGGGACGGG
Source organism: Thalassospira sp. CH_XMU1458 (assembly GCF_037027205.1). Lineage (NCBI taxonomy): Bacteria > Pseudomonadati > Pseudomonadota > Alphaproteobacteria > Rhodospirillales > Thalassospiraceae > Thalassospira > Thalassospira sp. CH_XMU1458. The sequence goes on from NZ_JAYMDW010000004.1 coordinate 77,087, forward strand.
CGGCGCGATCCCAATACCCGTGCGACCATGGCAGAACTATTTGACGGGCTTGAGGCGCGATCGCAGAACTGCTGGCCGAATGTCAAATTTGATATCGGGGCGGCCAATGGGTTGCTTGGGCCGCTTTTGGGGGCCGGGTTCTATTACAAGACCTTCATGTGGCCGGCTGCCTTCTGGGAAAAGGTCTATGAGCCACTGATCCGCAAGGCTGCCGGTTTGGGGCGGGCAAGCTATGATCCCGATCCCGGCTATTACGAAAAATGCTGGGCGCATTGTGATCTTTTGGTGATCGGGGCGGGGCCAGCTGGGCTTGCGGCGGCGCTTACAGCTGGTCGGGCCGGGGCGCGCGTGATCATTGCCGATGAAGGGGCGCAACTTGGCGGCGGTTTAATCGCCGAGGGAAGCCCGGTGGGTGGGAAGCCGGCCGACGCGGTGCTTGCCGATATCATTGGCGAATTGCACGCCCTTCCCAATGTCGAGATCAAGAAACGCACCACCGTTTTTGCCGCCTATGACGATCAGGTATTTGGCGCGGTCGAACGGGTGCAGAAGCATCTGCCAGAGAACGAGATCAACCCCCATCGCGCCATGGAACGCCTGTGGCGGATTGTCGCCCGACAGGTGGTGCTGGCGACCGGGGCGGAAGAACGCCCGATTGTCTTTGGTGGCAATGACCGCCCGGGTGTCATGATGGCGGGTGCCATGCGCACCTATTTGAATGCCTATGGCGTGGCACCGGGCAAACGGGTGGCATTGTTTGCCAATAACAGTCAGGCCTATCAAACCGCGATTGATCTTGAGGCACGTGGTATCGAGGTCGCCGCGATTATTGATCCGCGCACCTGCCCAAATATTGATTATGACGGTAAGGCACGCCTGATTGCCGGTGCGATGGTGCGCGATACTGCGGGTCGCAAGGCGATCAAGTCGATCACGGTGCGCCATGATGATGGCCGTGATGAAGTTATCGAGGTGGATGCCCTTGGCGTATCAGGCGGGTATAGCCCGATTGTGCATCTGGCCTGTCATCGCGGTGGCAAACCTGTCTGGTCAGACGCGCATGTCGGTTTCATGCCTCCGGAAAATACCGATGGCATGACGCCGTGCGGGGCGGTTACCGGAAAAGCCGGTATTGCGACCTGTTTCGCCGACGGCGGTGTTGCCGCGGTCAAGGCGTTGGCGGAACTTGGTGTGATGGGCGAGGCCGCATCACTTCCGGGTGTCGAACAGAGCGAGGAAAAAGTCGACCCTATTCAGCCGGTCTGGCGGGTGGCATCAAGTAAGGGTAAGGCCTTTGTCGATTTTCAGAATGACGTTGCGGCGTCTGACATCACGCTCGCCATGCGCGAAGGCTATGATCATGTCGAACTTGCCAAACGCTATACCACCAACGGCATGGCGACCGATCAGGGCAAGACATCGAATGTGAATGCCATTGGCATTCTGGCCGAGAATAAAGGTGTTTCGCCCGGTGAAATCGGCACCACCACCTTCCGCCCGTTCTACACGCCGGTATCGTTTGGTGCGCTGGTCGGCGCATCCAAGGGAATGGATTTTCAGCCGGTGCGCAAATCACCGCTGCATGGTTGGGCAGAGCGCAATGGTGCAAAGTTCGTAGAAACCGGGCTTTGGTACCGATCCAGCTGGTTCCCCAAGGATGGCGAGACCTTTTGGCGTGATAGCGTGGATCGTGAAGTCAATACCGTGCGAACCAAGGTCGGTATCTGTGATGTGTCGACCCTTGGCAAGATCGAGGTTTTTGGCGCCGATGCGGCAGAATTCCTGAACCGGGTTTATTGCAATGCTTTCCTGAAGCTGCCGGTGGGCAAGGCGCGCTATGGCATCATGCTGCGCGAGGATGGCTTTGTGTATGATGACGGCACGACCAGTTGCCTTGGCGGAAATCATTACTTCATGACGACGACAACCGCGCTTGCCGCCGGGGTTTTGACCCATCTGGAATTCTGTGCGCAGGTGCTGTGGCCGGAATTGGATGTGCGTATGGCATCGGCAACCGATCAGTGGGCGCAGATGGCAATTGCCGGACCCAAATCACGTGATGTTCTGTCCAAAATCATTGATGACGATATTTCGAACGAGGCCTTCCCGTTTTTGGCGGCGCGCGAAGTATCGATGTTTGGTGGACGTCTGAAGGGCCGGTTGTTCCGAATTTCGTTCTCGGGCGAGCTCGCCTATGAAATCGCGGTGCCAGCCGGATATGGCGAAAGCGTTGCTGATGCGATCATGGTTGCCGGGGAAGAATTCGGTATCACGCCATACGGGACCGAGGCGCTTGGCGTCATGCGGATCGAAAAGGGCCATGTCACCCACGCAGAAATCAACGGTACGGTGACGGCAGCCGATCTGGGCATGGGCAGGATGGTGTCAGCCAGGAAGGATGATTTCATCGGCCGGGTCATGAACCTGCGCGAAGGGCTGGTCGATCCAGATCGCCCAGCACTTGTTGGCATCAAACCGAAATCACCGTCTGACAAGTTCGCCACCGGATCGCACATTCTTAATCCCGGGGATGACGTCAGTCTTGCCAATGATCAGGGTTATGTCACCTCGATGTGTCATTCACCGACATTGGGTCATGCGATTGGCTTGGCGCTGGTGAAAAACGGCCCGAGCCGCGTTGGTGAGGAAGTGGTCATCTGGAATGGACTGGCCGGAACAACTGTCACCGGCATCCTGTGCAATCCTGCCTTTGTCGACCCGGAAAATGAGAAGCTCCATGCGTGATTATCCAATCGAAATCCGTAGCGCATTTCCGCCCCACGTCGCGACGGGCGCGGGTGCATCGATCAATCTCGTCCCGGTGACAGGTGGCTTTGTGATCCATGTGCTGGGCGATGCCAAAAGCGATGAAGCTGCCTTAAGCAAGGCAATCACAAAAAACGCTCCGGATCTCGGCACCGATTTGCGCAAATCCGCGCCAAATCAGTGGTTATGGGTGGGGGATGCGGATGTTTCTTCTGACCGGCTGACAGAAATTCAGGCGGGGTTACCCAGCGAATTTGCACTGGCCGATCAGACGCATGGGCGATTACGCATGGTGCTTTCCGGCGCTTCATCGCGGATCGTGTTGGCCAAGGGCACCATGGTTGATCTATCGCCAGAGATGTTTGCAATTGGTAGGTCGGCCATGACCCAGATCGGGCATATCGGCGCAATGATCACCCGTACTGCGGATGACAGTTTCGAGCTTATTGTTTTGCGCAGCTTTGCGAGCACCCTGTGGGATGAATTGCAACATATGGCCGCAGAGTTCTGCCACCCTTGAATGGACATCGCGGGGGTGTGTTCGTTCATCGGCGTTTCGGTTCAAACAAAACACGGTAGGGGCGGAGCATTTAAGTGCTCCGCCCGTTTGTGGTGTGATCAATTTATTTGCGCGCGGTCAGGCGTGCGCTTTTGATTCCGTTGCAGATTCCTGACGTAGTCGGGAGATTGCGATGAAATGGAAGCCAAGAAAAATCGGAACGAAAAACGCCGGGAACATTGCAAGCGGATAGGCATTGATGATGTTTGGTGCATCCAGTGCATAAAGATGGGCAAATCCCGGTGACGTAATAATCCCAAACAGGACAGCAAAGAAGAAATCGGCGATCCCGATGAAGATCGCGCGCGCCAGAAGGGATCTTGCATTCGGTTCCCCTTTGGCAAGTGCCCGACTTGCTTGCCATCCGGCAATCCCGGCAAGAATGTCCCCCAGTCCCGCAGGCAAAGCAAACAGTGCTGGAATATCCCCGACGATCCATCCGATCAGGAACAGTCCACCCATGATGCGCGGGATTTGAAACGCGGCGATTGCACTCAGGGGTGTGGCTTCGGTGATGCGTCTGCCAAGCGGTGTCAGCCACGCAAGGCCCCAGATCAGGGTCGCGCCGCCGAACAGAAACATCAGGACATAGGGCGGGTCGCCAATTTCGGCGGGGACATTGAAAACCCCCGACCGAGAGAACGGGAGGGCAACAGCAAACCACGCCCCAAGGACAACTGCAGAGGCAGTCACAAATACAGCGATTTGATTGGCTGTCAGGGAAGCGCGAAATGCACCCATGCTGGCAATCGCGACAGCAAGAAGTGGAATGCCGATCCCGAATGCATGCACATAGAACTCATAAAAACCGAACATGGTTTTGGTAACTCCGTTTTGTTGTGGTGCATGCCAGCAAATTATTCCGAACGTCAGAAACCGTTGCGCGCTGTCTGTCTTGGTGCCGCAACGGTTACGTTTGCTATCACGCGCCATTATAGATGATGATTGTCATCTTTTTATTTAGATGATATACGAAATCTATAATGTCAATCCCGAATTTGAGAGTTCGCTATGCCGCGTGTTTCCGAAGCGGAAAAAAAGAAATCCCGCAAACGCATTCTTGATGCGGCCGCACGCCTTATCCGTGAGAACGGTGTTGAAGCAACCAGTGTGGCAGATGTCATGACAGCAGCCGGGATGACTCATGGCGGGTTCTATCGCCATTTCGCCAACAAGGACGAACTGGTTCGCGCCGCGTTTCTGGAAGCGGTCGACAGATCGGTTGGGGCAATGGACGTTCCTGAAACCGAAGGCGCTCGGGAAGAGGCGCGCAAAAGGTACGTCGCGACATACCTGTCACAGGAGCATGTTGAAAGCAGGGGGACAGGCTGTCCGATTGCCGCACTGGGTGCGGAGCTTGGACGTGGCGATGGCGCGGCAAAGAAAGAGGCCGCAGCCAGCGTTGATCGGGTTGCGGCATTGCTTGCGGATGGGGATGACAAGCAGGAAGGATACGAAAAACTTGCCTTGCTTGTCGGTACAATAACCTTGGCCCGGCTTGTCGATGATGTCGTAACGCGCGAATTGATCCTTGATGCCGGTGCCACGGCATTCAAACGATCTACTTCATAAAGTACCGGGATGAAGTACCGGCCAAAAAGTGGGATTTTCGCGCGTTCGGTTACTTGACCAATACAGCCAGAAGTTTGTCGAGGAACACTTCGCAACGGCCCAACTGATCAAGCTCGATGAATTCGTCGGGCTTGTGGGCCTGTTCGATACTGCCCGGGCCACAGACCACGGTCGGGATATCGCCAAGGGCCGAAAATGCGCCGGCCTCTGTGCCGAAGCTGACCTTGCCGGTGGTGTTGGCACCCGTGAGCGCCATGACAAGTTTGGTTACTTCTTCGTCATCGCCGGTGGCAAGGCCCGGCATATCGGAAATCACTTCAACCTCGATGCCGACATCGTCGTAAATCTCGCGCATTTCGGGCTGAAGGGTATTTTCGATGTAATCGTAAATCTTGGCTTTAAGCGCTTCGCGGTCATCGTTGGGCAGATTGCGGAATTCGAAATCGACAAAGCAATTCTGCGGAATGATGTTGAGCTGCGTACCGCCCTTGATCACACCGGTATGGAAGGTGGTGTGGTTTGGCTCAAACTCGTCATCATGCGGGCCGTTTTCGCGGCATTCGTGGCCAAGCTTACGCAGGAACACCACCAGTTCGGCGGCAAATTCAACCGCATTGACCCCTTCGCGCGGCAACGACGAGTGCCCGGAACGACCGGTGAAATGTGCGCGCGCGGAAAACTTGCCCTTGTGCTGGGTGATGACCTTCATTTCAGTCGGCTCACCGACGATGCACATGGCCGGTTTGTGTGGCAGATTGTTGATCGCCTCGACCAGGCTTGGCACACCCAGACAGCCGACTTCCTCGTCATAGGTGAAAGCCAGATGGATTGGCACCCGAAGGTTGGCGTTCTTAAAGGTTTCCGCCTTGGCCAGAAGGCAGGCGAGAAAACCCTTCATGTCGCACGATCCGCGGCCATAAAGCTTGTCGTCGCGGATATCAATCTCGTACGGATCGGATGCCCAGTTCTGGCCCTCTGTCGGGACCACGTCACTGTGGCCTGACAGGATCACGCCACCCGCAACGTCCGGGCCGATGGTGGCATAAAGATTGGCCTTGGTATCGGTCGGGTCGCGCACAACCAGCATGTCATAGCCCAAACCGTCCAGGAATGCCTTCACCTCGTCAATCAGTGCCAGATTGGGCGTCATGCTGACGGATTGGTGGCGGATCAGTTTGCGGCACCATTCAATGGTATTTTCTGACGGGGCAAGTGCGGCGGTGGTCATTCGACGAATTGTTCCTTGAGGATACGTTCTTCAAGATTGTGTTCCGGATCAAACAGCAGCTTGATTTTCATACTGCGGTCTTCGCGGATTTTCACGCTCGAGACATCGCGAACCTCGGTATAGTCGGCAACGGCGGATACCGGGCGCTTTTCGGGGTTCTCGATCTGGAAAACGACTTCTGCGCCATGGGGCAAAAGCGCGCCACGCCAGCGACGCGGGCGAAACGGACTGATCGGTGTGAGCGCGAGCAATCCGCTTCCCATCGGCAGGATCGGACCATGTGCCGACAGGTTATAGGCCGTACTGCCGGCCGGCGTACAGACAAGCGCGCCATCGCAAACCAGTTCGGCCAAGCGTTCGACGCCATCGACCTTGATGCGCAATTTGGCGGCCTGACGGGTTTCACGCAATAGCGACACTTCGTTGATCGCCAGCGCACACAGGCTTTCGCCCGAAACAGTGTGGGCTTCCATCTGAAGCGGGTGAAGCTCGACCGTCTGGGCCTCTGCGATGCGGTCGGTCAAATTCATTTCGCGGAATTCATTCATCAGAAATCCGACCGTGCCCCGGTTCATGCCATAGATCGGCACCTTGCGGCCCATATAGCGGTGCAGGGTTTCGAGCATGAACCCGTCGCCGCCAAGGGCTACGATCACGTCGGCCTTGTCGGGCGCAATGTGGCCGTATCTGTGTTTTAGCCGATACATCGCATCCTGTGCGATTTTGGTTTCGGCTGCAACGAAGGCGATGGAATCAAGCTGCATCTTCGATCCAACGGATGTTTGGGGCTCGCCCGAAAGGGCATGGCCGAACAATAGAGTACGCTTTGCACTGAATTGCAAGGGGCTGCGTGATGTTCGTCCCCATGCAGATGTTTTGACTAAACACCAGTATGATTGACGGCACGAAAAAAACAGTGGAACCTGAAAGTTACGGGTTCCGATCCCCGGTTCAAATCAAAAAAACAGAACGGCGCGATGTCAAAAGAACCATTCAGCTTCTCTGCCGCCCTTTCCCGCATTTCACGTCCTGATGAAGGTCATGACGATGATGTGCTTGAAGTCGGCGAAAGCATGGAGCTTGATGGTGCGTCCGAAACAGCACTCGTTCCCAAACGGATCCGCAATCCGGATGCCACCCGTCAGAAGCTTCTGGACGCGGCGTTTGGTGAAATCCGCCGGGCCGGGTTCGGCGGGGCGTCAATCAGCAACATCCTTGAACAAAGCGGCTGTACGAAAGGTGCGCTTTATCACCACTTTTCCGGCAAGGCCAACCTGATCAACGCCGTCATCGAGGAATGCCTGCCGGGCTATGTTGACGAGGTCTGGTTGGACGACCTTGAAGGGGCAGAAGATATATTGCCCGTGTTGATGGGGCAGGTGGATCGGTTGGGTAGCGAAAATGCACCGGCAATGCTGGCCGGCGGATGCCCCCTGGCGCGTCTGGCATCCGGTGCCGGTGAACTTGATGAAAGCCTGCGCAAACGTATTGATGGTGTTTACCGTTATTGGCGGCGCGGGCTTGCGTCCCGCATCGGCAAGGCGCAGTTCGACAAAACCGTCCGTACCGATATCGAACCCTCGGCCGTTGCGGAATTCATCATTGCCGCCCTGCACGGGTTCCTGACCCGCCCGCCCGCCTTGCGCAATCTGGAAACCCAGGATTCATTTGCGCGCGAATTTGCCCGCTATCTCAATAATCTTCGGCCTTGATCAGACTTAATCGCTAAAGCCCTTCGTTCTGAATTGCGCGGCACGTAGATTATTGTGCTGTCAGCCATTAATACAAACCATAAATGTAATATGGATTGTATTGACATTTATTTGTGATGAATTAGGTATATTGCACAAAATCATGATGAATTGATCATTGGAGACAGCCCCATGCGTTCCCTTATCCTTTCTGCCGTTGCGGCGGTCACTTTTGCCTTTGCGGGCAGTGCTGCGCAGGCGGAACGTCTTACCGAAAAGCCGCTGGTTGATGCCAACTGGGTTGCGGACAATCTTGATAACCCGTCGATGGTTGTTGTTGATATCCGCTCGCTGACCAAGGACGGCAACCCTTATGAATCTGGCCACATTCCGGGTGCCGTCTTTGCGCCCTATGGCAAGTTTGGCTGGCGGGCCAAGGTCAATGATGTGGTTGGCATGCTGCCGCCGGTTGATGTGATTTCCAAACGCATCGGTGCACTTGGCATCGACAATGACAAACAGGTTGTCGTCGTTCCGGCCGGCCAGAACAGCTCGGACTTCGGTTCTGCCACCCGGGTTTACTGGACCTTCAAGGTGCTTGGTCATGACGCGGTCACCATTCTTGATGGTGGTCAGCGCGCCTGGCTTGCCGCGGGCAAGGAAGTCTCGACCGATCCGGTCGTGCCAAAGGCCGTTGCCTTTAATGCCAATTTCCGTCCTGAACTTGTTGCGACCGCCGATGATGTTGCCAAGGCGCGGGCAGAGGGTGTTGCACTTGTCGATGCCCGTCCGGTTTCGCAGTTCAAGGGCGAAGCAAAAAGCGGCGTTGTTGCCCGTCCGGGTGCCGTTCCGGGGGCGAAAAACATTCCGCAGTCAAAGTTTTATAACGATCAGGATGGTGCCTTTGTTGCCGCTGACGTGATCGAAAACCTTGTGGCAGATGCGGGTGTTTCCAAGGACAGCAAGGAAATCACCTATTGCAACACCGGTCACTGGGCATCGGTCGCATGGTTTGGCCTTTCCGAAGTGATGGGCAACAAGAACACGGCGATGTATGATGGCTCCATGACCGAATGGGCGGCGGATCCGAACCGTGAAATGGTGATCCCGGAATAACCGGATGACCATACGGCTTCCACCAAGCCGCGAACATTCTGGACGGAACCGGGCAGCCGGTTCCGTTTTCATTTAGATATCTGATTTCAGGTTATTGAGCCTCACCATGTCTGAGACGACCCTAAAAGCAAATCCGGCAACACCGGGTTTCACCTTTGACAAAGGACCGGCTGCCATCACCGCTGTCCTGTTTGTCCTTGTCGGTATCGCAATTTCGCAGGCCGTCGATCTTAAACAGGCCGTGCTTTATGGCCTTGGCGGATTGCTTGGCATTGCGCTTTATCATGCGTCCTTTGGGTTCACCGGCGGTTGGCGCCGCTTTTCTGTTGAAAAGCGCGGCCGTGCCTTGCGTGCGCAACTTCTGATGATCGGGGTTGCGGCGGCGGCCTTTATCCCGTTGCTGGCGCTTGGCAATCCGTTTGGCGGATCGGTCGTTGGGGCGGTTGCGCCTGTCGGCATGTCGGTGCTGATCGGGGCGTTTCTGTTTGGGCTTGGCATGCAGCTTGGTGGGGGCTGTGGCTCCGGCACGTTGTTCACCGTTGGCGGTGGCAGTGCGCGCATGCTGGTCACGCTTGTCTTCTTTATTATCGGTGCGGTGATCGGCACGGCCCATCTGCCGATGTGGCTTGAGCTGCCCTCCTTGCCGCCGATGAGCCTTGGGCGTGAATATGGCATTGGTGGCGGGCTTGCCGTGACCTTTGGTGGCCTTGCGCTGGTGGCGTTGCTGACCATTTGGGTTGAAAAGCGCGCCCATGGCGGTTTGGAAGTTGTTTCAACGGCACCGCGCGAAGGTGTGGCACGTTTCATCCATGGCCCATGGCCGATGATCTGGACCGGCCTGCTTTTGGCCGGGCTTAATGTTGCGACGCTTCTGATTGCGGGCCATCCGTGGTCAATCACTTTTGGCTTTGGCCTTTGGGGTGCAAAGATCGCGCAGGTCATTGGGATTCCGGTTGAAACCTGGGAATTCTGGAACTGGGCTAGTCCGGCGCGTGCGCTTGGCAATTCGGTCCTGCAGGATAATACGTCGGTGATGAATTTCGGCATCGTGATCGGGGCAGCATTTGCCGCGGCCCTTGCCGGCAAGTTCGCACCCAGGGTTTCTGTTCCGGTTGCCTCCCTTATCGCGGCCGCCATTGGCGGGCTTTTGATGGGGTATGGTGCGCGTCTGGCGTTTGGTTGCAATATCGGCGCGTTCTTTAGCGGGATCGCCTCGGGCAGTGTGCATGGTTGGCTGTGGTTTGTGCTGGCCTTTGCCGGCAGTTGGATCGGCATTGCATTGCGTCCTGTCTTTGGAATGGATGGTTTCCGGAAATGAGCGAGAAAAACACACTCCTGTTTGGTGCGGTCTTCCTTGCGGCAACCGGTGCTGTTGCGCTTGATCACTACAGCCACACCGCAAACATCCCGGCCGTTGCCAATCCGGCCCCGGCCAAACTTCCGGCGGCCGGCAGTAATCCGTGCGCTGCCAATCCTTGCGGTGCAAATCCCTGTGGGGCGAACCCGTGTGCTGCGAACCCATGTGCGGCAAACCCGTGTTCAGCCAACCCGTGCGCGGCTGGCTACAACCCGTGCAGTGCGAATCCATGTGGTGCAGGCTATAATCCTTGTGCCGCAAGCCCGTGTGGTGCCAATCCGTGTGCGGCCTACAACCCGTGTGCGGCAGGAAACCCTTGCAGTCCTTCCAGTCCGTGCGGTGGTTTTAATCCCTGTGGTGTGCGATCGGCTAACCCTTGCGCCGCTGCACCATGCAGCGCCAATCCCTGCGCCGCATTCAATCCGTGCGGCGCTTCCAACTCATGTGCGGCAGGAAATCCGTGTGCCGCTTATAACCCGTGTGCTGCGTCGCCCTGTGCTGCGTCTCCGTGCGCGCCAGCGGCAAGTAACCCATGTGCTGCCAGCAATCCGTGTGCGGCCTATAATCCGTGCGGGGCAGGGAACCCGTGTGCGGCGTATTGATGTCGCCAAAGGCAGTATGCATTTGAAATCACAACGGCATGGCAGCGCAATTCTGCTGTGCCGTTGTGCGTAAAACGCGGGGCTGTCAAAAATAAGCTGTTTGACAAGGGGATAAAACTCTGCGCATGGTGTGGCTGTTATTTGATCGCTCCAGAAGCGTAGAGGGGAATTAACGCCCCTACTGTCGAGTGGTTAACCCAAGAACGCATTGAAGTATCCAGCTACGCGGGTGCTTCCAGAACTGCAAGGCGCAGACCTGATTACTAATTTTCACCGGGCGAAGTCCCAGCTGTCTGCAGCCTCCAATTTACGAGTTACCCTTATTTGACCCAGTTTTCCGAACTCGGCCTCGCCGAGCCGGTCCTTCGCGCGCTTGCCCAAGAAGGCTACGACGCGCCGACCCCGATCCAGGCACAATCCATTCCCTCTCTTCTAGACGGTAAGGACCTACTTGGTATCGCACAGACCGGTACCGGCAAGACGGCAGCGTTCGCATTGCCGATCCTTGACCGCCTTTCCAAATCCCAAACCCGCACGCCCAAAGGGGCATGCCGTGTACTTGTTCTTGCGCCGACGCGTGAACTTGCCGCCCAGATTGGCGAAAGTTTCCGTGCCTATGGCCGCTTTCTCAATGTGCGCACGGCTGTCGTTGTTGGTGGTGTTGCCCCTGGTCCGCAGATCAAGGCAATAACCCCCGGCGTCGAGGTTCTTGTCGCAACACCTGGTCGTTTGCTCGACCATGTTGATAGCGGCAAGCTCAGCCTTAAACATGTTGAAGTGGTGGTGCTTGATGAAGCCGACCACATGCTTGATCTTGGCTTCTTGCCGCCGATCAAGCGCATCATCAAGATGTTGCCGCGTGATCGCCAGAACCTGTTTTTCTCTGCCACCATGCCGACCCAGATTGGTCAGCTGGCAGGGGACATGCTGTCTGATCCTGTCAAGGTGTCGGTAACCCCGGTTGCCACCACCCAGGAACGTGTCGAACAGTCGGTCTATTTGATCGAACGCACGCGCAAGCGTCAGCTGCTGGCAGAGCTTCTTGATAATCCGGCTTTCAAGCGCACCCTGGTCTTTACCCGGACCAAGCGCGGTGCCGACCGTGTCGCGCGCCATCTTGAAGCCAATAAAATCAGCGCGGCTGCCATTCATGGCAACAAAAGCCAGAACCAGCGTGAACGTGCTCTGAACGCCTTCAAGGATGGTCAGATCAACGTGCTTGTCGCAACCGATATCGCCGCGCGCGGTATTGACGTCGATAGCGTGACCCACGTTGTGAACTTCGAACTCCCGAACGTGCCCGAAAGCTATGTTCACCGTATCGGCCGTACGGCCCGCGGTGGTGCCAGCGGATCGGCAATTGCGTTTTGTGATGAAGAAGAACGTGGTCTGCTGCGCGATATCGAAAAAACGACCCGCCAAAGCATTCCGGTGATTGATCGCCGTGATGCAAAGGCCGCAGCCGAGCAGGAAGCACTTTCCGACGAAGCGCGTGAAAGCAACCGTGGCCGCCGCACTAGTGGTGGCAATGGTGGCGGTCAGTCGCGCGGAAATGGCGGACGTGGTGCATCGGGCGGCAATGGTCGCGGTGGTCGCCCGGCCAATGGCCGGAATGCCCGCAATGATCGTTCGGATCGCAGTGATGCGCGCACTTCTGCGCCGCGTCGTGATCGTGACGATGCCCGTAAACAAACGACCCAAAGCCGCGATGGCGCAGACAATGCTTCAAGAGCATCGGCTGACAAGGCCCCTTCGAACCCGGCGCTGGAGAAATCCAAAAGCCGTTACAAGGGTGGCCTGAAGTCGAAACCTGCCAATGGTCGTGGCGGGAACCCTGAAAATGGCCCCCGTCAGAATGATGGTGGCAAGCGCCCGACGAAACGCGTTGATTCCAATGGAAATCGTCGCGACGGGGCGAAAGCTGACAATTCAATTTCTTCCGGTTTGTCCTTTATGGGCAGTGCCGAGGAACGCCGCGCGACTGGTAACGGGAGCAATAGTGCCCGAAATACCGGACCGCAAGGCAAGCGCGGCGGTGTAAACCGCAATCGCAATCATCGTGGCGCACAGTCCGGCGGGCAGCCGGGTGGTGCGGGCCGCGAAAACACTTCTGGAAAACAGCCGAGGCGTGAACGCGCCTGATTGTTTTTCAAACCCCTATAGGCGCACCCACGCGGGGTGTGTCGAAACGCCAATCAATACTCGATAGGAGATCTAAAGATGGCAACTGGTACCGTTAAATGGTTCAACGCAACTAAAGGTTTTGGTTTCATTCAGCCGGACGAAGGCGGAAATGACGTATTCCTGCACATCAGCGCCGTTGAACGCGCTGGCATGGGCCACCCGCAGGAAGGCGACAAAATCAACTACGAACTGCGCACCGACTCACGTTCGGGCCGCGTTTCGGCAGATGATCTGACCGCTGCCTAATTCGGCTTGTCCTTCCTTGTGAAGGGCACCGTATTAACGAAACCCCCATCCGGGAAACCGGGTGGGGGTTTTGTTTTGCCCGAATGTTGTGCTTAAGGTCGCAAGAAGGCGATCTTGGCGCGGGTGGCAGCACTCAGGACATGGAAATGCATGGCATCGCGCGCGCCGGATGGATTGTGTTCACGCACATAGCGCAAGACCTGTTCATGTTCGGCAAGCGGGGCGGCAATCGCCTTGGCGTTGGCAAAGGGCAGCATCTGGTTCTCGTGAATGATCTGGGCTGCGGGATGCATGGCCTTGGCAAACATCGGATTGCCTGACGCCAAAAGAAGAACTTCATGAAATTCCGTATCGGCGGTGGCGGCGGCAATCAGGTCGTCTGTCTCTAACGCGTTTCGCATATCGGTGATGCTGGTCTCAAGCGCATCGAGGTGATCCTTGCTGCGCATCTGGGCCGCAAGGCCGGCAACATAGGGCTCGATCGCAAGTCGGAACTGATAAACCTGTCCGGCCTGGCGATTTCGGTCCTGACCAATCGGCGGCAAGTTCTGGCGATCGGTAATGTATACGCCTTTTCCGGCGTGGATGTGGATCAGTCCAAGCGCTTCGAGTGTGGCAAGAGCTTCGCGCAGGCTGGTGCGACTGATGCCCAGTTCGCTCGCCAGATTGCGCTGGGCTGGCAGCGAGTCACCTGCCTTTAGGCCCTTGTTTTTTATCAGGTTCCGAATGTCACGTGCGGCGCGTTCCGGGGTGGTTTCACTGCGTGTCATATATTGTCCCGCATCTGGTCAGACCAGTTAAATGGGTTTTGATATTCAAAAAATGCTGATTTTTAAAGGATTATGATCAATCACATGCTGAATTTACGCTGAAGAAAAAATTATTCATAGACAAAAGATCAAAAAATGTGCAGCGTCAAAATCAGGCTAAAAATAACGCACATAATTTCAGAAACGATTAGACAGACGGGTAGAGGCTCATGAAACAATTCTTCAAAACTGCGATTGCTGCGGTGGCAATGCTTGCCGCTCCGCTTGGGGCAGCGTCGGCCAGCGCGCTCGACAGCATCTCCGAGGCCGGTGTTCTCAAGGTTGCCGTGCCGCAGGACTTTCCGCCATTCGGTTCGGTCGGGACCGATATGCAGCCAAAGGGCTATGACATTGATATGGCGGCCCTGATTGCCGAAGAGCTTGGTGTAAAGCTTGAACTGGTACCGGTCACCTCGAGCAACCGCATCCCATATCTCAACACCGGCAAGGTCGATCTGGTTATTTCCAGCCTTGGCAAGAACCCGGACCGTGAAAAGGTGATCGATTTTAGTGATCCCTATGCACCGTTCTATAACGGCGTCTTTGGCCCGGCTGATTTTTCGGTCGAAAAGGCAGCCGACCTTGCGGGTATGTCGGTTGGCGTAACCCGTGGTGCGATCGAAGATCTTGAACTGACCAAGATTGCGCCGTCTGACGTTGATATCAAACGCTACGAAGACAATAACGGCACGATTTCGGCCTTCCTGTCGGGTCAGGTAGATCTGATCGCGACTGGGAACGTGACGGCAGCCGCCATCATCGAACGCGACCCGCCGCGCAAGCCGGAGCCGAAATTCCTGATCAAAAACTCCCCCTGCTATGTCGGCCTGAACAAGGATGAGCCGGAACTCATGGCCAAGGTCAATGAGATCATTGCCGCTTCAATCGCCGATGGTCGTTTGAATGCGATTGCCGAAAAGTGGCTTGGTATTCCGCTTCCGGAAAAACTCTAGGCTTTTTGGCTGACTGACAGGATCGTTATAGATCAATGGCATATAAATTCGATTTCGGGGCCATCGTGCCGCATTGGCAACTGCTGTTTGACGGGGTCATTCTGACCACGGAGTTAACAGTCATCGGTGCTGTGGTTGGCGTCGGGCTCGGGATCATGGGGGCGTGGGCGCGTGCGTCGCGCGCCCCGGTGATCAGCCAGATTGTCGGCGTGTATGTGGAGCTGATCCGCAACACGCCGTTTCTGGTGCAACTCTTCTTTATCTTCTTCGGGCTTCCCGCACTTGGCGTGAAGCTGACGGAGTTTCAGGCGGCTGTTTTGGCGATGATCGTCAATCTTGGTGCCTATTCAACCGAGATTATCCGGGCTGGCATTCAGGCCATCCCGCAAGGCCAGATCGAAGCAGCCCAAAGTCTTGCAATGAACCGGGTGCAAATTTTCCGCTATGTCGTGATTTTACCCGCGCTCAAGAAAATCTGGCCGGCCCTGTCCAGTCAGATTGTGATTGTCATGCTGGGATCATCGGTCTGTTCGCAGATCGCGGCCGAGGAACTGACATTCGGCGCGAACTATATCCAGGCGCTTAATTTCCGGGCGTTTGAGGTCTATTTCGTGGTGACGGGTTTGTATCTTGTGATGTCGATCCTGCTTCGGATGGGCTTGAAGGTTCTCGGTAACTTCCTGTTTGAACGGCGGCGTCATGTCTGAATTTTCCCTGTGGGATATTGTTTATAACCTGTTGCTTGCCGCGCGCTGGACGGTGTTGCTGTCGCTTACGGCCTTTGTGCTTGGCGGGCTGGTTGGCTTGTTGCTTTTGATGGTGCGCACGGCTGGCAATCCGTGGGTGATCCGACTGGTGCGTGGTTATGTCGAACTGTTTCAGGGCACGCCGCTTTTGATGCAGTTATTCATTGTGTTTTTCGGCTTGCCACTGATCGGGCTTGATGTGTCGCCATGGGTGGCGGCGACCCTTGGCCTGACATTGTTTACCAGTGCGTTTCTGACCGAAATCTGGCGCGGATGTGTTGAATCGATTGGCAAGGGTCAATGGGAAGCATCGGCAAGCCTTGGCATGAATTTTACCCAACAGATGCGCTATATCGTTTTGCCGCAGGCGCTTCGCATTGCCGTCCCACCAACGGTGGGCTTTTCGGTTCAGGTGGTCAAGGGAACAGCCGTGGCATCAATTATCGGCTTTGTTGAACTGACCAAGGCCGGGACCATGATCACCAATGCCACCTATGAACCGTTTACGGTCTATGGCTGTGTGGCGGTGATGTATTTCCTGATTTGTTATCCGCTATCGCTTTTTGCCCGCCACCTCGAAGGAAAGTTCCGCCATGTCGCTCGTTGAATTACATGCCATCCACAAAAGCTTTGGCGAGCTCGAAGTTCTCAAGGGCATTGATCTTTCAATCGACGAGGGGCAGGTTATTGCCCTGATCGGTAAAAGCGGATCGGGCAAAAGCACGCTGTTGCGCACAATCAACGGGCTTGAGGTCATTGACGATGGTGTGATCATTGTTGACGGCAAAAAGATCAGCGACCGTGATGCGGATCTGCTTGGCCTTCGGCTTCAGGTCGGCATGGTGTTTCAACAGTTCAACCTGTTCCCGCATTACACGGCCCTTGAAAACGTCATGCTATCCCCGCAGGTCGTCAAAAAGCAATCCAAGGCCGAGGCCAAACAAATCGCTGAGGAAATGCTGGCCAAGGTCGGCTTGGCGGACAAGATGATGCATTACCCCGATCAATTGTCGGGCGGGCAGCAACAGCGTGTGGCGATCGCCCGTGCATTGGCGATGAAGCCAAAGGTTCTTTTGTGTGACGAAGTGACATCGGCACTTGATCCCGAACTGGTCAACGAGGTGCTGGCGGTTGTCCGCCAACTGGCCGAAGAAGGCATGACGCTTGTCATGGTCACACACGAAATGCGTTTTGCGCGTGAAGTCTGCGACAAGCTGGTCTTTATGCATCAGGGCCGCATTCATGAAACTGGCGACCCGGAAGAAGTCTTTTCCAATCCAAAAACGCCAGAACTTTCAAGTTTCGTTGGCGGTCTTGCCTGATCCATGTCGCGTCGTTCGTGATGCTTTTATGACATCTGATGCGCAAGGCGCGGAAATGTTTAACGATTTCAGGTTGAAGCGCTAGAACGGTTCCCGTGATGCCATGACAGCTTAGGGGACGGTTTCGATGCAGGGTGATGGGGCAGGTAACGGCGTAAGCGATGTTGGGGCTGGCCAAAAGGCCGGGCTGTCGCCAATCATGACGGTTCTGGATCGCTATCCGTTTCTTGTGCTTGGCTTACTCCTCGTTGGGGCTTTTGCCTCGTCGAGTGCGGCACCCCTGGCCGGGCTTTATGTTGTCGAAGGTTTGGGGCAAGCACCCTGGAAGCTTAGTCTGGTGGCGATTGTTCAGGTGTGTGTGACCCTGATTGTAAACCGCACATTTGGTCGCGCGATTGATCGGGCCATACCCGTCAAGTTCCTGCTGGTGACCAGTATTCTGTGCTTTGGCATTGGTATGACCCTGCTGGGTCTGTTTCAGATTTACTGGGTTTATCTTGGCATTGCATCGATCCTGCTTGGTATCGGGTCCGGTGCGCTTTCGGTGATGTATTCGTTCGGGCGCCTGTTTGCCGAACAGACCGGGCGCGATGTCGTCAAGTTCAACGGCTTCCTTCGCATCCAGACATCGCTTGGCTGGATGGTGGGGCCGGCGGCGTCCTTGTCCTTTTATGGCGTCTATGGTTTTGCGCCGACCTATTACGCAATTGCGGGGCTTGCTGCGATCTGGTTTGTCACCTGTTTGGTGATTGTGCCGGGCGCATTTAAAACCCATCATCCCAATAGCCTGAAAACCGGGCAGAAAGTACCGTTCAACTTTGGCCTGTTGTCTGCCTGTGTGCCGGTATTTTTCATTGGGGCGGCCAATGTGGTGTTTGTTTCGGCAATGCCGCTTTATTTCTCAACCGAGTTGGGGCTGGTCGCGTCCTCGGCGGGATTTGCCTTAACGGTGAAATGCTTTGTTGAAGTGGTGGTGATCTATTTCTGCGCAACGCTGATCAAACGGGTGGGCGAACGCAAAGGCATGTTGATCGCGGCCCTTCTGGGGGCGGTGTTCTTTGGCCTGATTTATCACGCCACTACACTTGTCGATGTGTTGGCACTCGCCGCGATTGATGGGCTTTATTACGGTATCTTTGCCGGTATCAGCATGACGTTCGTTCAAAACTTCGCCCCCGATCAGCCCGGTGTTGCGACCAGTTACTATGTCAGTACGCTGTTTGTCGGGGGCCTGATCGGCAATCTTTTGACCGGGGTGGTGGCCAGTGCCTTTGATTTCCAGACGACCGTTTTGATGGCCTGTGCGTTTGCCTTTGTCGGGGCGGTGGTTTTGGCGGTCATGCGCGATGCAAAGCATTCTGCGCCGGTCGGGCAGGGTTCATGATGGCTTGACTTTGATCGCGTCCCGGCGATTATCGCGCCATGAACGAAAATACTGAAAATACCCGCCCACGTTTGTTTGTTGATGCCGATGCCTGCCCGGTGAAGGCGGAGTGCGAACGTGTGGCCGAACGCCACCGGATCGAGATGATCATGGTATCAAACGGCGGCATTCGCCCGTCGCGTAATCCGTTGATCAGAATCGTTATTGTCCCGCCGGAACCCGATGCCGCCGATGACTGGATTGCGGAAAACGCGCGCGAACGTGATGTGATCATCACCAATGATATTCCGCTGGCATCGCGCGGGATTGAAATCGGTGCGCGGGTCCTGAAAGCCAACGGTCAGGAATTTACCGAGGCCAATATTGGCAATGCCTTAGCGGGCCGTGAAATTGCCGCCCACATGCGCGAAGTCACCGGCGAGCAGGGGCGCAATGCCGCCTTTACCCAGAAAGACCGATCGAAGTTTTCAAGCGCGTTGGAAGTTCTGGTGCAGGCCGTTCTGCGCGGCTGATCAGATCACTTCATTTTCCAAAAAGACGCAGGCCGCCAGATGAAAATCTGACGGCCTGCACACAGGTCCTGATTTGGTGAGGGAACAGTTCTCACGAAATCAGGCTTCCCCCCTGCGTATCTTTTAATTCCATTAAGGCCGCGCGGATGCTGCGCAACGGCCTTGTGTTCGTTTGGTCTTAGAACGGGTAGTGGCGTTTGCCGCTCTGGATCGTGATCCAGCGCATTTCGGTGAATTCATCAATCGATGCCTGTGAACCGAAGCGGCCATAGCCGGACGACTTCACACCGCCAAACGGCATCTGTGCCTCGTCCTGAACGGTCGGGCTGTTGATGTGGCAGATGCCGCTTTCAATGCGTTTGGCAACTTCCATGGCACGCGGAATGTTGGTCGAGAAGACCGCAGAAGACAGGCCATATTCGCTGTCATTGGCGATGCGAACGGCCTCGTCCTGGTCGCCTGCACGAATGACGACACAGATCGGGCCAAAGCTTTCCTCGGAATAGATCTTCATTGCCGGGGTGACGTGATCAAGCAGGGTGGCATCCATCAGAACGCCGTCCTTGGCCTTGCCCGAACCGGCAACCAGTTTCGCACCCTTGGAAACGGCGTCTTCGACCAGTTCCTCGATGCGATTGACCGCCTCGACACTGACAACACCACCAAGGATGTTTTCGGCCTTGGCCGGGTCACCAGCGGTGAGTGTTTTCGCCTTGGCCGCCAGTTTGGCGACAAAGTCATCGGCAACCGCATTGTCAACGATCAGGCGTTCGGTCGACATGCAAATCTGGCCCTGATTCATATAGGCGCCAAAGGCCGCACCATTGACCGCTTCATCAAGGTCGGCGTCATCCAGAACAAGGAATGGTGCCTTGCCACCTAGTTCAAGCAGAACCGGTTTCAGGTGTTCCGCCGCAAGCTTGGCGATGATGCGCCCAACGCGGGTTGAACCGGTAAAGTTGATGCGGCGCACGGCCGGATGGGCAATCAGGGTTTCAACGATTTCCGGCGCATCTTCAGGCGCGTTGGTCACAACGTTGACAACACCTTCAGGCGCACCGGCTTCAACCAGGCAATCCCCGATCAGGCGATGCAGGGCCGGGCACAGTTCAGACGCCTTGAGGATGACGGTGTTGCCACAGGCAAGCGGCATGGCAATCGCGCGGGTGCCAAGAATTACCGGGGCGTTCCAGGGCGCAATACCCAGAACAACACCAACCGGCTGACGAATGCCCATAGCCATCAGGCCCGGCGTGTCAGACGGAATGACATCGCCCTGAATTTGCGTCGTCATGCCACCGGCTTCACGCAGCATATTGGCGGCAAGATGGGCGTTAAATCCACCCCACATGCGCGTGCTGCCGGTTTCATCAAGAACCAGCTGACCGAACTGATCGCCTTTGGCTTCCATGATGTCGGCGGCCTTAAGCAGGATCTTGCGCCGTGCGCCCGGACCCATTTTCGACCATTCCGGAAAGGCCGCGGCTGCTGCATCGGCGGCCTTGCGGGCATCGGCGGCATTGGCGGCTGCTGCGACAGTCGCGACTTCGCCGGTGACCGGGTTCTTGCGTTCAAAAGTGCGGTTGTTGGACGCATTGACGTCCTGATTATTGATCAACAATTTGGTGTCGTTCATGACGTTTCTCCTGACTTTCTTGTAGTTTGCTGTGCCTTGGCGAAAGACTGCATCACGCGGCCCCAAGGCCAAGAAATGCCTTCTGCACAGCTGGGTCGGATTGCAGGGCCTTGGCAGTATTTTGCCCGGTAATGGCCCCGTTTTCGATCAGATAACCTCGATCTGATATGGCGAGGGACTGGTGGGCATTCTGTTCGACCAGAAGCACACCAACGCCTGTTTTGCGAATGGCCGCAAGGGCCTTGAATAATTCCCCGGTCATGATTGGTGACAACCCCAAAGACGGTTCATCAAGCAAAAGAATATCGGGATTGGACATAAGCGCGCGGCCGATGGCCACCATCTGCTGTTCGCCACCACTCATGGTGCGAGCCGCTTGATTAAGTCGTTCAGCAAGTTTGGGGAACAAATCAATCACGCGATCAAGATTTTGCTGTTCAGCTGCCCTTGCACGTTTGGCAAAGGCACCAAGCGCAAGATTTTCACGCACTGTCAATTCTCCGAAAATGCCGCGCCCTTCCGGGACAAGGGCAAGTCCCGCCTCAACGATCTTATGGGCGGAAAGTTCGGTCAGCTCACTGCCAGATAGGGTGATACGCGTGTTAACGTGGGCCGGCACCAGACCTGCGCAGGCCTTAAGCAGGCTGCTTTTACCTGCACCATTGGCGCCCAGCATGACAACGATTTCGCCACGGTCGACAGCAAGGTCGACTTCGCGAAGGGCTGTGTGCTTGCCATAGGACACAGACAGTTTTTTGATATCAAGCATGGCTGTCTCCCAGATAGGCGCGGACGACTTCGGGGTCAGAAAGAACTTCGTCGGGGGTGCCATCGGCAATCTTGGCCCCGGCATTCATTACCACACAACGATCACACAGACTTCTGATCGCATCCATGACATGTTCGACCATGATGATCGTAAGCCCTTCGTTCTTGAGCTTGCGAACAAGGGCGATACCATCCTGCAATTCGGACGGGTTCAATCCGGCCAGCCATTCGTCAAGCAACAGAAGTTTCGGTTGCAGGGCAAGTGCCCGTCCCAGTTCAAGGCGTTTCTGATCGATATAGGTCAGATCGCCTGCGGGCGTATGGGCCTGTTTGGCAAGCCCGATCCGTTCAAGCAATTCAAGTGCAGCGGCATGCGCGGCATCACCCCAGAGCGGCTTGGTCCGGTAGGCAAGACCCGCTTCGATATTTTCCACGCAATCAAGATCGGGTAAAACACGCACCAACTGGAAAGTCCGCGCAATGCCGGAATGGCTGATTTTGTGGGCAGGGAGATTGGTGATATCCTTGCCGCTGATGACAATCTTGCCTTCATTCGCCTGAAGGGCACCTGAAATCAGGTTCATCACCGTGGTCTTGCCCGATCCGTTGGGGCCAAGCAAGCCAAGGATTTCGCCTCCATGGACATCGAACTGCATCTGATTGACGGCAATCAGGCCGCCAAAGGCCTTCTGCAGACCTGAAATCGACAAAAGGATTTCATTCGTCATGCTGCGTTCCCCCCGGGTTTGGCGTTTTGTTCGGTTGCAAGTACGCGCTTTTTGGGGGCGCTGTATTTTTCATACAAATCGACAACCCCGCCCGGCAGAAGATAGACAATTACCAAGAACACGCAGCCAAGCAGGATGCTGAAATGGTTCGGGAAGTTCGCGGTCAGGATTTCAAACAGAAGGGTCAATGGGACAACGCCAAGCAGAGGGCCCAGCAGGCGACGTGGTCCGCCAAGCAGTGCCATGATGACAACCTGGAACGACAGCATCGGGTTAAAGGCAATGACCGGATCAATATAGGTCCAGCGCGGTGCCATGATGGCCCCGGTCAGGGTCATGAACAGGGCAGACAGAACAAACAGCGCGACTTTCACACGCGTGACATCAATGCCGCAATGCTTGGCAACGGTTTCGTCCTCGCCAATGATGCGCAGCGCAAAGCCAAGACGCGAACGGCCCAGAATGAAGCCGGTCAGCAGAAGAACCGCAAACAGGGCAAGCAGCTGCCAGTAAATGTCGTTCTGGGTGATATCAAGAAAGACATAGCGGCCCATTTCGCGGGTGACATTGACCTCGTACCAACTGACGACTTGGCGCACCAGTTCGGTCAGGCCAAAGGTAAAGATCACGAAATACACACCTGCCAGACGCAGGGTGGAAAAGCCAACCAGAAGGGCAATCACGGTGCCCGCAAGCCCGGCACAAACGAGCACCAGCGGGAAGGGCAGAACTTCACCCAGAACTGCCACCGTATAGGCACCAATGCCAAAGAACACCACGGTCGCAAGCGATATATATCGTGTCGGTCCAGAGAACATCGACCATGCGGTTGCCAGAACCGCAAAGCTGACAATACTGATGCCAAGCGACATGTAATAGCTGTCGACGAGTGACGGCAGGAAGGCAAGAGCTGCAAAGATCACCGCACCAAGGCCTACAGGCTTGATAAAGTCGGGTTTCAGGATGCTCATGACGCGGCCCTCCCGAACAGGCCGGAAGGCTTGATCAGCAAGACCAGCAGGAAGATCACATAGGTCACGGCGATGGTCAGGCCCGGATCGATATAGGTCGCGACCAGGCTTTCCGCGACACCAAGGATGAGGCCCGCAATCAGCGCGCCCAACATATTGCCAACCCCGCCCATGATCACAACGATCAATGCTTTCATGGTAAAGACAACACCCATCGAGGTGGAGAAAGTCAGAAACATACTGACCAGAACACCACCAACAGCGGCCATAGCACCACCAAGGGCGAAAGCAAAGCAGGATGCAAAATTGACATCAATTGCCACCAGACGGGCAGAGGTCGGGTCAACAGCGACCGCACGAAGGGCCGTGCCCATCCGGGTGCGGGTCAGGATCAGATAGAAACCCAGTCCGATGACAACTGCGAAACCAAGTGCGACAAGCCGGTTTGCTGCAATCGTTGCCCCAAAGATGTCAACGGCGTTGTTGAGGAAATCATAGCTGTAATAATTGCCACCAAACCAGACCAGCAGCACGCCCTGAACGATAAACAGCAGGCCAAAGGTAGCCAGGATGCTGTCGACTTCAAGCATGCCGCGGTTCTTTGCGCGTGCGACCAGCGGGGTCAGCAGGATGCGATAAATCACCCAGTTCAGGGCAAAGCTTGCCGGAATGATGATCAACAGACCGGCAATCGGATTGACACCAAGCGAGGTCATGAAAACAAAGGCAATAAATGACGCGACAATCACCAACTCGCCATAGGCGAGATTCATGATGCGCGAAACGCCATATTGCAGGGTCAGCCCCATGGCAACAAGGGCGTACATCCCGCCAAGAGTAATCCCGGAAAAAATTGCGTAGCTAAACATTAATTCCATCCAAAAGGGGCGTCGGGATTCCCGGGAGTTCTGTTGGCTTAGGAACCCCGACGTCCTTATGTGGCGCGCTTACTGCGCGGCTTTCCACTCAGGTTTCGGGAAGACAAGTTCTGCAGCGCCCTCCATGCTGGTCGGTGCGAGGCCGACAAACTTGCCACCCTGCCACTGACCAACCTGCCAGAACGTCTGATCGCCCGGCTTGTAGGTGCCAAGAATGGTGTCAAAACCGCCTTTGGCCAGTTCGGCATTGATCGCTTCGCGGTCGGTCGTGCCGGCACGCTCGATGGCCTGCTGCAAGGACTGCAGTGTCGCCCAGTTCACGATCGATGCCCAACGATCCGGCTCACGCTCGGCAAAGGCGACATGGCGTTTGATGTAATCGGCAATTTTGGGATCGTCCTCGCTTGCGCCGCCAAGGCTGACGACACCTTCGGCATTATCGCCAAAGCGGTTTTTGTAAAGCGGGAAGGCGGTACCAACACCGGCATAGAATACCTTGGGATTAAAGCCCAGAACGCGAGACTGTTCGGTCAAGCCAAGCGTGCCGGGCGGGTAAGAGAAGGCAACAAAGGTGTCCGCGCCAAGCGATTTGATATCATTGACGATGGTTGCCAGATCCTGGGAACCCAGCGGATAAGTCTTGTCATAGACGAGATCGAAATCACGATCTTCAAGGGCCTCGCGACCAGCCTTGGAAAGCTCGATGCCAAATCCGTCAGCAACGGCGATCATGGCAACCTTGTCGTTGATTTTGCCTTCGTCCTTAAGTCCCTTAAGAAATTCAGCCAGTCCAACGGCATATTGTTCACCAGTACCCAGCAGCCAGTAAGAGTTTTTCCAGCGCTGCGACAGTTGGGGTGCCTTGTCGGTCACGGCCGTGCCCGCAAGGTGGGCGTAGCCCGCGCGGTCAAGGATTGGTGCTACTGCAAGGTTGATACCCGTGCCCCAGGGGGAGAGGATGAAATCAACCTTGTCCTGGTTGATCAGGCGTTCAATCGCGCGTACCGCTTCTTCCGAGCTGGATCGGTCATCATATTCGACAACTTCAATCGGAAGCTGCTTGTCGCCGATCTTAAGGCCACCGGCATCATTGATTTCCTTAACCCACATTTCGTAGTTCGGAATTGTGCTGGTGGCCGCGCCCGGTGCACCCGGACCGGTTTTCGAAATGGCATAGCCAATACGAAATGTTTCCTGGGCATTGGCCCCAAACAGCGTCGCGGTACTCATGACGGCGGTTGTGGCCGCTGCAATGGTCGCGAAGCGCAGTTTCGCTGAAATTTGCATGCTTTTCCTCCTGATCTCTTTTGCAGAGACGGTTTTCCCGTTTGCGCGTAGTTTCAGGAGTTTAGGCAAAGATTTAGTGTTACTTACTTCACAGTGTGAAGTAAATCTCCGGCGTAACCTCCCGCCTATTAGTTCGCAGATGCAAAATAATAGGAACGCATTCTTTGTATGTATTGTTGCTTGTGACGGTTTCTTTGACCGTGTTTCTAGTAAGCGATGGAACGTTTCTAATGTAAAGATGCTGAAATTGACAATTTAGGACAAAAAATTGTACATTTTTACATATAACCATTTGGAATAGATGTGTGACAAAAAGGCATGACCGATCAACCTTCCCGTCAGATTCCGGTCTCAAGCGCCGTTGAGCTTTCCGATAACCCGTTCGAAGATCTGCTTCCCGTAACCACTCATGCGGTTATGGACCGTTTTGATCATCCATTATCGACCCAGACCTGGGTCATGAATGATCAGGCACGTCGGGACCGTTGCCATGCCATATTGTTGCTTGGTGGTCGAGCCGAGGTTGGTTTGCGTCAGGGAACGATAACCTGCAAGGCCCCAGCGCTCGTTTGGTTGCCGTTGGGCGAAACGCAGCGCTTTGGCGTGAGTGCTGGCAGCAATGGCTATTTGCTGTCAGTTGCGGATGATCTGGTGGCGCGCCATTGCGGTGATGGCAGCGGGATCGCCGGTGGTAATTCTGCTGGCGGTGGCTTGCCTTTGCGCTTTGCTGCGGACACCGTCCATAATGTTACTCTGCAAGAGGGCCTTGGAAATCTGGTGTTGCTTGAGCGCAGCTTTGAAGCCATCCGGTCTGAGCTGATGGGCAATGCACTTGGTGCCAGTCTTGTGGTTGGCGCGCATTTACAGATCATTTTGACCATGGTTCTGCGTCTGGCAGAAGGCGTGATGGCACAACGCAACCAGCACGGGCCGGGCTCGATCACCTTTCAGCGATTTTTGCAGGTGCTGGAGCTGCATTTTCGCGAACATTGGAATGTTGCAGATTATGCAAAGGCCCTTGGTGTCAGCGAACGCAGATTGGGGTCTGCTGTGTTGCGCGCAACCGGCAAGCCGCCCTTAACGATTATCCATGAACGTGTCCTGCGCGAGGCCTGCATGCGTCTGGAGCAATCCCCGCTTGGTGTGGCGCAGATTGCCTATGGTTTGGGCTTTCGCGATCCGGCTTATTTCAGCCGGTTTTTCAAACGTTATATGGGGGAGGCACCCGGCGCCTATCGCCGGTTGCGGCGCGCGCACGAGCGTGTGCGCGATAATACTTTTGCTGCCTGGCCTTAGGCCCGCGTTGGCCGCCTCAGGCGGAATACAGATGGATTCCCCTCAGGATAGAAGGTTGCGTTGCCTTTTTTTGATCCTACTTGTCTGCTTTAACCGTAACAATAAAGTCATGACCTGTTAGTTTGATTGGATCGACCTTGCGTAAAGGCAAAACCCTGTTTCTTGGTCTTTTGGCCGTTCTTGTTCTGCCGTTTGGCATCAGCCTGGCAGAAGACCCACCGGGTGAAAAAGCCAAGGAACGCTATACGTGGCGCAATGCGCCGCGCCATTCTTCGGGTGTGGCGCCTGATGCGGTTGCCAACCGGGATCAGGCGATTGTCATGGTGATGGCGGCTGAAACATTTGGCTGGCGCGCCTATTTCGCGGTTCATCCATGGATCATCTATAAGCGTGCCGGTGAAACCCGATACACCCGCTATGACGTGGTGGGGTGGGGCAGTGGCAATGTCGTGCGCCAGAATTACGCGATCCCGGATGGTCTTTGGTATGGCTCGAAGCCGGAACTCCTGGCGGCTCATCGGGGCGAGGCGGCCGAAAAGCTGATCCCCGAAATCGAACAGGCGATCAAATCCTATCCGTTCCCGCGCGAATATCGCAGTTATCCGGGCCCGAACAGCAACACTTTCATCGCCCATATCGGCCGTGAAGTGCCGGGGCTTAACCTTGATATGCCGGCCAATGCGATCGGCAAGGATTATCGCCCGATCACCAATCCGGTTGGGCTTTCTTCAAGCGGGCAGGGCGTGCAGGCGAACTTGCTGGGCGTTCTCGGTATGTCACTTGGTCTGGAAGAGGGGATCGAGCTTAACCTGTTGGGTCTGAACTTCGGGATTGATTTCAACCGTCCGGCACTGCGTTTGCCCTCCATCGGTCGCTTGGGCATGGATAGTGTTGCGCAGACAACCGAAGCTTCGGAGCCCAAGAGTGATCGTGCGGCCAAGGAAACGGCAATTGATGTCGCCGCAGAACCAAGCAGTTAATTAAGCTGCCAGATCGCGGCATTGAGCAGGGTGGCAAAAGCCACCCAAAGGGCGTAGGGCACCAATAGCATCCCGGCCAGACGGTCAATCTTCCAGAACGCAACCATGTTGGCGATGATCAGGCCAAGCAGGATGACGATATCAATCAGTCCAAGCAGGGGCGACTGAGCGCCAAAGAACAAAAACGACCATGCAAGGTTAAGCGTCAACTGGCCTGCATAAAGGCCAAAGGCGCCTTTGGCATTGGCGATGCCCACCTTAAGCCAGGCGCGCCAGCCGCTAAAGGCGATCATGAAATAAATGACGGTCCATACCGGGCCGAAAACCCAGTTGGGTGGACGGAAGAACGGCTTGTTCAGTGCCGCATACCAGTCATTGACGCTGGTGGCTGTCACCGCCCCACCAAATGCCGATATGATCAGACACAACACTATAAACGCAATCAGGGCAAAGACACGGGTGCGATGGTTGGGGTGATGAATGTGCCCTGCACTCATCGTTTCCTGTTCGCTGTTGGTCATGGTGTTGACGGGTCCTTTGGCCTAGTTGGTGACGTCGCCGATTGCGTCGATCAACGCATCAAAATAGGGGTTCCAGGTCAGGCGGGCATGATACTTGCCCGGCTCCATATATCCCCATGCACTGCGCCAGAGCAGTTCGCGATCCGCTGGTCGTTCGATGTCTTCCTGGCCGTTCTCGATGAAGACAAAGCTTCCCTTTGCACCGTAATACGGATTGTCGGGCGAGAACAGCGCGCTCAGATGTGAGAAACTGCTGATCTGTTGATCGGGCAGATTGCTGTTGAGGTTCTCAATCCGGCTGTCGTTGCTTGGTGCATTGACTTCATCATACCAGACCAGGCGTGAAGCCGGGTTGGTGAAATGCGTCTCAAAGCGACGAAGCATTGCTATTGGATCGAGCACACTGTCATCCGCGCTCATGGTAACAAGAGCGGGGCGGTCAAACGGCTTTGCGTCAAGCGCATCATTAACGTCGGTGACGCTGCGGTAATAAAGTGCCGATGCCTTGGTCGACAGGGACTGATAGTTGATCACGTTGTCTTCCGGATCGGCATCGACCCAATCCCACAGATACTGGACCAGTGGTGTCAGGAACAACAGGTCACTGCCCGGCTCGATGCCCGGCGAAAACAGCAAAAGCCCGTCAATGTCCGGGTTTCGCGCAGCATAGCTGGTGACAAGGTTGCCGCCGGTTGAAAACCCGCCCAGCCAGACTTCATCCACCTCGCGCTCCAGGAGCGCAACCTGATGCGCGACCGATCCAGTCCAGTCATCATAATTGGGCAGGCTGAGATCCCCCGGGCGGGTGCCGTGGCCGGGCAGCAACATCGACCGCGCAAGCCAGCCATCCTTTGCCATTGCCACTGCAATATCGTGGAAGTACCACGGACTTGATCCCAGACCATGAACGAACAAAACCCCACGGCTGGGCTTATTTGCGTCCATTGGTTCTGGCCGAACTTCAAATGGAATATTGCGCGCAATCTCCATTTCGTGGTCATCGGTCAGAAAAACCCGATGGGAGGCGATCCAGTCACGCGTTTCAGATACGTAATCCTCGAAATTATCCTGCATGTAGGGCGGGATATCGGGTGACTGATCATAAAGCGCGTTTTCCGGCGGGAATGCACAGGCCGCAAGCAGGCTTGCCGGGATCAGGGCCAACAGGATTGTGCGAAGTGGGCGCATGAGATGTCCTTTGGCCATGATGCTGAGAAATTATGTAAATCACTGAAATGGCTACGTCAAACGGCGCACTGCAGATCACTTGTTTGGGGCGTCTTATCGTGCGTTGGTGTGCCCGGATAGCGATAGGAAGATTATCGGATGCCAAGCTGAAATGGCAAGCAGCTGTGACGGCCGTCACAGCAAAGAGATAATGCATAATATATGCGATTCAATTGGTATGATGATTTGTGACATGGTCACGGGCTGCCGACTTCAGTGTTTATGAAGTGGTTCTAAAACAAGAAAACCTTGCCGCTACCTTGGCAAGGAATATCCAAGGGGAAGGGGAATGCCATGTTGTCACTGAGTTCGGTGAAAATCGGCACACGTATGCTGATTATTGTCGCGGGCGCGGTTCTTGCGGTGTTGCTGGTCGGGGCGTTCGGTCTGACCGAATTGCGCCAAAACATGCTTGAAGACCGTAAAACAAAAACGAAAAACCTTGTTGAATCCACAATCAATTTGATTGGTCATTATCATGCGCTGGAACAGTCCGGCGAAATGACCACCGAAGAGGCGCAAAATGCCGCCAAAGGCGCTGTTGCATCCCTTCGTTATGATGAGAAGAACTATTTCTTTGTGTTTGATCACACGCCGGTTCTTCTGATCCATGACATTAAGAAGGATCTTGTCGGCAAAAATCTGACCGACAATGTCGATGGATCGGGCAAATTCCTTTATCGCGAGTTCGTGCGCGTCGCCGAAGAGAAGGGCGAGGGTTTTGTCGACTACACCTACAAGGTGCCGAATTCGGATGATCTTCGTCCGAAGCTTTCATTCGTCAAGGATTTCAAGCCATGGGGCTGGATCGTCGCCACCGGTATTTACATCGATGATGTAAACGCTGTTTTCATGCAAATCATGCTGGTGATGGGTGGTGTTGCCTTGGCGATCCTGGTCGCGGTTGTTGGCGTCTCGTTGATGATCAGTCGCGGCATTACCCGCCCGCTTTTCGATATTTCGGAAAACATGCTGCGTCTGTCGCAGGGCGATCACAATATCGAAGTCAATTACACCCACCAGAAAAGCGAGATCGGCGATCTGGCGCGTGCGATGGATATCTTCAAATCGAAAACCATCGAAATGGAAGAAATGCGCACCCAGCGTGAAGAGCAGGAACGCATCGCCGAAGAAGACAAGCGTGCGGCCCTTCGCAAAATGGCCGACAGTTTCGAAGCCAGTGTCGGGCAAGTTGTCGCCCAGGTGATCGAGGCATCGGGCAATATGCAAAGCTCTGCCAATGCGATGACCGATACCTCCAAGCAGGTCGGCGAACGTTCAACGGTTGTTTCGGCAGCATCGCAGGAAATGTCGACTAACGTGGAAACAGTTGCCTCGGCGGCTGAGGAACTGAGCACGTCTATTGCCGAAATCAGCAATCAGGTCGCACAGTCCGCAACCATCGCCAAAGGTGCCGTTCAAACCTCGGAAGAAACGCACCAGAAAATCGAATTGCTGGCAGAGGCGGCAAACCAGATCGGTGAAGTTGTCTCGCTGATCACCGACATTGCCGAACAGACGAACCTTCTGGCCCTGAACGCAACGATCGAGGCCGCACGTGCCGGTGATGCGGGCAAGGGCTTTGCCGTGGTTGCCAACGAGGTCAAGAACCTTGCAAACCAGACGGCAAAGGCAACCGAGGATATCCGCTCCCAGGTCAGCGACATCCAGGTCGCCACATCCAATGCCGTTAACGCGATTGCCGAGATTGCCGAAACCATCCGAAGCCTTGACGGGGCGACGACGACAATCGCGTCCGCTGTTGAAGAGCAGGGGGCCGCAACCCAGGAAATCGCGCGCAACGTTGAACAGGCATCACACGGCAGCCGCGATGTATCTGAAAATATCTCGGGCGTGTCGACGGCAGCAAATGACGCCGAAAAGCTTTCGGGCGAGGTGCTTGGCCTTGCCGAGGGTCTTGGACGTCAGGCAGCTGTTCTGAACGAAGCAGTTGAATCGTTCCTTGCCGAAGTGCGTAACGCCTAAGCCTGAGACGATCGCGCAAAACAGAACCGCCAGTCCTGTAACAGGGCTGGCGGTTTTTCATGATCTTGTGGCTTGGTTCATCTGGTCAGGATTTCTGGGTGCTTTTTGCCGTCTGACCAAACAGGATCTTTTTGTCTTCTTCACTCATTTCGCCAGCGCGCAGACCTTCGCCCGCCTTATAGGCGGCAATCGTTGCCGGACGGGATTGTATGGCTTCGAACCAGCGTTTCAGGTTCGGGAATTCATTCAGGTCCTGCTGCTGCTTTTCGTGGCTGACTATCCATGGATAGCAGGCCATATCCGCAATCGTGTAGTCATCACCGGCAATGAATTTGCGGCCCTCGAGACGCTTGTTCAGAACGCCATAAAGACGGTTGGTCTCGTTGACATAACGGGTGATCGCATACGGGATCTTTTCCGGCGCGTAGGTGCCGAAATGATGGTTCTGACCGGCCATCGGGCCAAGCCCACCCATCTGCCAGAACAGCCATTCCATCACGGTCTTGCGTCCGCGCACATCGGTCGGGATGAACTTTCCGGTTTTCTCGGCCAGATATTGCAAGATGGCGCCAGACTCAAACACCGTAATGGCCTCACCACCATCGGCCGGATCGTGATCGATGATCGCGGGCATGCGGTTGTTGGGTGAAAAGGCCAAGAATTCCGGTTTGAACTGATCGCCGGTGCCGATATTGACCGGCACGATCTTGTAGTCCAGTCCGGCTTCTTCGAGGAACAGTGTGATTTTATGGCCGTTCGGGGTTGGCCAGTAGTACAGATCAATCATGGGCCAAAGGCTCCTTTAAACTATTCGTGATGGCGAATTCGATAATCGAAGCTTGCCAATCAGGTTGTTATCGGTCAATTTAAAACGATCATTCCAAAATGCAAGAGCCGGTCACGCCATTGTGTAACGGCGATGCCAGGCAAGGAGACGTGTCATGATCCGCTTCTATTACCATCCGACCCCAAACCCGCAGAAAATCTCGATGATGCTTGAGGCATCCGGTTTGCCGTATGAGGTCCTGCCGGTTGATACCCGTAAAGGTCAGCAGCATGACCCGGCCTTCCGCGCGATCAACCCGAATGGCAAGGTTCCGGCGATCGTCGATACTGACGGGCCGGGGGGCAAGGAAGTGCGCGTGTTTGATTCAAACGCGATCCTGCTGTATCTCGCCGAAAAGTCCGGCAAGTTCCTGGGTAAGCCTGAAGATCGCGGTGAGTTCCTGTCGTGGTTGATGTTTATTGCCACCGGTCTGGGTCCGTTTTCTGGGCAGGCAGTGCATTTCCAGCATGTTGCACCTGAGGGCAGTGACTATGGCGTAAACCGTTATCGCAACGAGATCGCCCGCCACTATCAGGTGCTGGAAGACCATATGGAAGGTCGCCAGTTCATCGTCGGCGATGAAATGACGATTGTTGATATCTCGGCCTGGGGCTGGATCGACAAGGCCCCGTTCGTGCACAAGAACCCGGATGTCTGGGACAAGTATCCCAACATCAAACGCTGGTTTGATGCGATCAATCGCCTGCCGGCAGCGGTCAGTGCGCGCGAGGTTGGCAAGGACCACACCTTTAAGACGGAAATGGACGAAGACGCAAAACGCGCCATGTTCCCGTCGAACTACTCATAAGCCGACGAAACGGATCTGCAAACGAAAACACCCCGGCCAATCTGGCCGGGGTGTTTGCTTTGATGCGTATGTCTTTACAATCAGTCGGTGGTTTTTGCCCCGAACTGCTTGTTGAATTGCAACACCAGCAGGGTTACAACCGCGCCCGAAAGCAGGTAGGCACCAACACCGGCCAGACCGAACTTGTCACACAGGTAAAGTGCGATCAGCGGCGCGAAACCAGCGCCTAGCAACCATGCAAGGTCAGATGTCAGGGCCGATCCAGTGTAGCGGTATTCACGCTTGAAGTTCGATGCCAGCGTACCGGCCGCCTGACCAAAGCACAGGCCAAGAACCGCAAAGCCACCCAGAACAATCATGCCTTCATTGATGATGTTATAGGTGTAAAGCAGCGGTGTCAGGATCGCACCCAGCAGGATGATCCCGGCACTGTAACCAAGCAAACGACGACGGCCGAGCTGATCGGCAATAAAGCCCGATGCAATGATGCCAAAGGCACACAGCACCGCGCCAACACCCTGGGTCAGCAGGAACTGCCCCGGATTGCCATTGGCATAAAGATAGACCCAAGTCAGCGCAAACACCGTTACCAGATGGAACAGCGCGTAGCTGACCATCGGGACCAGCGCACCCAGCACAACGGTACGACCATTATGTTTGAGCGTGTCGATGACACGGGCCGCCTCAAGCTCGTTCTTGTCAAGCAGATGGCCGAATTCGGACGTTGCCACCAGACGCAGGCGGGCAAACAGCGCAACAACGTTGATTGCAAAGGCAACGAAGAACGCATAGCGCCAGCCAAAGGCCAGGAAGTCGTCGGGATGAAGTGTGAGTAGCAAATAAGCAAACAGCGAAGATGCCAGCATGAAGCCAAGCGGCGCGCCCAGCTGCGGGATCATCGCGTACCAGCCCTTGCGGTTATCGGGTGCATTGAGGGCCAGAAGCGACGCCAGACCATCCCATGCGCCACCCCATGCAAGACCCTGCAAGAACCGGAAGGCACACAGAAGGTAAATCGCAAGGATCCCGGCCGAAGCCGTACTTGGCAGGAATGCCATCGCAGCGGTTGAACCGCCCAGCAGGAACATGGCAATCGTCAGTTTCACGCCGCGTCCGTATTGCCGGTCAACGGTCATAAAGACAAGCGACCCGACAGGGCGGGCGATAAAGGCCAGAGAGAAGATGGCAAACGAATACATGGTGCCCATGAGTGCGGTCTCACCCGGAAACAGCAATTGTGGAAAAACCAGTACCGATGCGATGCAATAGACGAAGAAGTCAAAAAACTCTGATGTCCGGCCGATGATCACGCCAAGCGCGATTTGTCCCGGATCATTGGTGGCGTCGGCATTGTGATGCCGCGCATCGCGTTCCAAACCCGAAGAGGTGGCGGTCGCGTAGTGTTCTGTTGTTTGGGTCACGCCGTTCTCCCTTATTCACTGGTCGGGCCTTTTGGCCCTAACTGCTTTTGATTGGATCACAAATTCGGATCAAAGAACGATACGACTTTGGATCGAGTCTAATTATAGACATGTGAATTGCAAACGTCAGTGTCAATTATTGTGATGCACCGCACAACGCGTGGTTTACATCCGAATGATAATTGTCATTACGACCCTGCTATGCGCCGCGGGTAGCTTGACATTGCTGCAACGCAGCTATAGCAATTCCCGCGAATTTCCGATTTGGCATTTTTTTGAAAAAAAATTGCTTTCTTTGTGCCCTTTCCGTGGATGTCTGGAATTATAATTCCTATATGCGTGTGCGGCAGGGTACGACGCGTGGCGATCTTTGGTGGGTCGCTATGCGGCTCGCAGGCATATGGTTGTCTGTGAGAACATCTTCCAGAGACTGAGGAAGTATGAAGCGCATGCTTTCAAAACTTGTACGTGGCGTCGCCTTGACCTCGATGTTCTCGCTTCTGGCCGGTTGCAACCTGGTTGTGATCGATCCATCGGGTGATATTGCGTCCCAGCAGGCCGACCTCATTATCGTTTCGACCATCCTGATGTTGCTGATCATCGTTCCGGTCATGGCACTGACGGTATTCTTTGCCTGGAAATACCGCCAGGGTAACAAGGATGCTGAATACGATCCCGAATGGCACCATTCCACCAAGCTGGAAGTTGTCATCTGGTCCGCGCCGCTGGTGATCATTATTGCTCTTGGGGCGATTACCTGGGTCACGACCCATACGCTTGATCCGTATCGTCCGCTCGACCGTATTGATGCTGAACGTCCATTGCCCAAAGATCATGAGCCGATGGTGGTTGAAGTCGTTTCCCTCGATTGGAAATGGTTGTTCATCTACCCGGAACAGGGCATTGCGACGGTCAACGAGCTTGCAGCTCCTGTTGATACGCCGATCCAGTTCAAGATTACATCTTCGGGCATCATGAACTCGTTCTTCATTCCGGCCCTTGCAGGGCAGATCTATTCGATGGCGGGTATGGAAACCAAGCTCCATGCCGTGATCAACGAAGAAGGCGTGTATGACGGGTTCTCCGGGAACTATAGCGGTGAGGGCTTCTCTCACATGCGCTTCAAGTTCCATGGTCTGAGCCAGGACGGCTTTGATGCCTGGGTCAATGATGTGAAGTCCGACGAGAACTTCCTGGGCCGTTCGCAATATCTCGAACTTGAAAAGCCGAGTGTGAAGGAACCGGTCCGCTATTACAGCTCTGTGGACCCGGAACTCTATCAGGCCATTCTCAACATGTGCGTTGACCAGTCGAAAATGTGCATGAACGAGATGATGCACATTGACGAAAATGGCGGTGGCGGTCTTGCCGGTGTCTACAACGTCATGTCACTGACCTATGACGTTCCGCAGATGCGCGGCAGCCAGCCGTTGCCTGATAGCAAGTCGTTCGTTGCGACGCTGTGCACCACCCCGGAAGGTGGCTTGTCTGGCGAAATCGCGAACCTTCCGTTGTTTGACAACGGGCCGGTCTCGCGCGCGATGAGTGTTGCACCCGCAGGTGTTTCGACAGGGTTCTAAAAGCAGTGCCGGTTGGTGAATGCCAACCGGCCCTTCGCAGTTTCGGCATCGGTTGCGGTGCCATTCTGCATTTGAAAGAAGAGTAATCCGATGTTCTCCAATCCGGACCTTTTACATTTTATATTTGGCCGGCTGTCCCTCGACTCCTTCCCGTTTCTCCATGATCCGATCATTCTTGTGACGTTTCTGGGTGTGGTTGTGGGTGGCATCGCCGTTGTCGGTGGTCTGACCTACTTCCGTCTGTGGGGATACCTCTGGCGCGAGTGGATCACGTCGATCGACCATAAAAAGATCGGCATCATGTACATCATTCTGGCAATTATCATGCTTCTGCGTGGCTTTGCCGATGCCCTCATGATGCGTGCCCAGCAAGCCATCGCATTCAACGGTGCCGAAGGTTTCCTTCCGCCGCACCACTACGACCAGATCTTTACCGCCCATGGCGTGATCATGATCTTCTTCGTTGCGATGCCACTGGTGACCGGTCTGATGAACTTCGTTGTGCCGCTGCAGATCGGTGCGCGCGACGTTGCCTTCCCGTTCCTCAACAATTTCAGCTTCTGGATGACCACCTGTGGTGCCGCGCTGATCATGGCGTCGCTGTTCGTCGGCGAATTCGCAATGACCGGTTGGCTGGCCTATCCGCCGCTGTCTGACATTGTCTACAGTCCGGGGGTCGGGGTTGATTACTATATCTGGGCCTTGCAGATTGCCGGTGTCGGTACGCTTCTTTCGGGTGTGAACCTGATTGTGACCATCGTAAAGATGCGCGCACCGGGCATGTCGATGATGAAGATGCCGGTCTTTACCTGGACAGCGCTTTGCACCAACATCCTAATTGTTGCAGCCTTCCCGGTTCTGACCGCGGTTCTGGTTCTGCTCGGTCTTGACCGTTACGCAGACACCAACTTCTTCACCAACGATCTTGGCGGTAACGCCATGATGTACATCAACCTGATCTGGATCTGGGGTCACCCGGAAGTGTACATCCTGATCCTGCCGGCGTTTGGTGTGTTTTCCGAAGTTGTGTCGACCTTCTGCCGCAAGCGTCTGTTTGGTTACAGCTCGATGGTTTATGCCACCGTGGTTATTACCATCCTGTCCTACATCGTCTGGCTGCACCACTTCTTCACCATGGGGTCGGGTGCAAGTGTGAACGCCTTCTTTGGTATCACCACGATGATCATCTCGATCCCGACGGGGGCCAAGGTCTTCAACTGGCTGTTCACCATGTATAAGGGCCGCATCAGCTTTGATGTCCCGATGCTGTGGACCATTGGTTTCATGCTGACCTTTGTGATCGGTGGCATGACCGGTGTTATGCTTGCCGTTCCGCCGGCTGACTTCGTGCTCCATAACAGCCTGTTCCTGATTGCCCACTTCCATAACGTGATTATCGGTGGTGTGGTCTTCGGGATGTTTGCCGGTATCGTTTACTGGTTCCCGAAAGCATTCGGCTTCAAGCTCGATGAGTTCTGGGGCAAGATGTCCTTCTGGCTGTGGACGATTGGTTTCTACTTTGCCTTCATGCCGCTTTATGTTCTTGGCCTGATGGGCGTTACCCGCCGTATGAGCCAGTTTGACGATCCGTCGCTTCAGATCTGGTTCATCATTGCGGCCTTTGGTGCGCTTCTGATTGCCGGTGGTATCGGTTCGTTCATCATGTCAATCGTTGTTGCGGTGATCAAACGCGACAAGCTGCGTGATGAAACCGGTGACCCGTGGGGTGGTCGTACGCTGGAATGGTCGACGTCCTCGCCGCCCCCGGCCTACAACTTCGCCTTCACCCCGGTTGTTCATGATCTGGACGCCTGGGCTGACATGAAGAAACGTGGTTACGTCCGTCCGACGTCGGGCTTCCTGGATATCCATATGCCGAAAAACACCGGCGCTGGCTTTATCCTGGCTGCGATCTCGCTCGTTCTTGGCTTTGCACTGGTCTGGCATATCTGGTGGCTTGTTGCGGCAAGCTTCATCGTTCTGATTGCCGGTTCCATTGCTCACACCTTCAACTATGACCGCGATTATCACATCCCGGCATCCGAAGTTGTGAAGACCGAAGAAGAACGTACCGCCCTTCTGGCAAAACAGCAGGCGTAAGGGAATGACAATGGCGAATACAACTGCCTCTCAGACCGAAGCGCCGGTCTTCTACCTGAAAGAAGAGCATCACCCGGAAACGGGGACGATGCTTGGCTTCTGGATCTATCTGATGAGCGATTGCCTCATCTTTGCGATCCTGTTTGCAACCTATGCCGTTCTTGGTCAGAACTATGCTGCTGGTCCCGCACCGGCGGATCTGTTCGACCTTGAACTGGTCGCGATCAACACGTCCATGCTGCTGTTCTCGTCCATCACCTATGGCTTTGCCATGCTGGCGATGGAAAAGGGCAATGTCGCAGGCACCCAGTTGTGGCTGGCGATTACCGGTCTGTTTGGTATCGCCTTCGTGGGGCTGGAAATTTATGAGTTCCATCACCTCTGGAGTCTGGGTGCGACCCCGATGCGCAGTGGTTTCCTGTCGGCGTTCTATACGCTGGTGGCGACCCACGGTCTGCACGTGACGTTTGGCATCATCTGGCTTGTGACCCTGATGGTTCAGGTCGCCCAGCGCGGCCTGATCGTCGAGAACAAGCGTCGTCTGATGTGCCTGTCGATGTTCTGGCACTTCCTTGACGTCGTCTGGATCGGTGTCTTCTCCGTTGTTTATCTGCTGGGAGTTCTGGGATGAGCGCACATTCACACGCACATGATGACCATCATGATGGTGGGGCCTCACATGGCACCTACAAAAGCTATGTGATCGGGTTTGTCCTGTCGGTCATTCTGACCGCGATCCCGTTCTGGCTTGTCATGGATGGTGTTCTGGACAGCAAGGTCGCAACCGCCCTTTGGGTGATGGGGCTTGGTGTGATTCAGATCGTGGTTCACATGGTCTATTTCCTGCACATGAACACCAAATCCGAAGGTGGCTGGAACTTCCTGGCGCTGATCTTTACCCTTGTGATCGTGGCAATTGCCATCGCCGGATCGCTGTGGGTGATGTATCACCTGAATACCAACATGATGCCGCAGATGGATCACGACATGATCCCGAGCTTCGGCTAGGGACTGCTTGATATGTGAAGGGGGCGCGATACCTTTAGGGGGATCGCGCCCTTTTTGTTTAAACGCCAAGATACCGCCATTTGAAAGAACCCGGCATGTCCGACGACCACGTTTCTGCCCAAGCGACCGATAACCCCAAAAAGGGCCCCTCCATGACAACCCGAATTGTTGTCGTGATGCTGGCGGCTATCCTGTTTTCCGGGTTCTGTGCCCTTGGGTATTGGCAGGTCGAACGTCGGGCCTGGAAGCTTGATCTGATCGAACGGGTCGATGCGCGTGTGCATGGCGATGCGGTTGCCGCACCCACGCGTGATGACTGGGAAAATGTAACCCGCGCACGCGATGAATATCGCAAGGTCAGTGTGACGGGCACCTATCGCAACGATCTTGAAAGTCAGGTCTATACCGCCACTGATTACGGTGCGGGTTATTGGGTTCTGACACCGCTGATACGCGGTGACGGCACGATTGTTATGATCAACCGTGGTTTCGTGCCAACCGAAAAGCGTGCCCCGGATACGCGGGCTGAAGGCATGGTCGAGGGCGAGGTTACTGTCACCGGCCTGCTTCGCATCAACGAACCGGTCGGCACCTTCATCCGTGATAACGTGGCATCTGAAGAACGCTGGTATTCACGCGATGTAAAGGCGATGGCGACCAAGCGGGGGCTGGATGCCACTAATGTCGCGCCATATTTCATCGACGGTGACGGGGCAGAAAACCCGGCCAAGCTGCCATTGGGTGGCCTGACCAAAATTCGCTTCCCCAATAACCACCTGACCTATGCGCTGACATGGTTTGGCTTGGCATTGCTGACACTTGTCGCGGCGTGGATTGTACTACGCCCGCGCAGGAGATCAGATAGCGACGATTGATCCGCTAATTATTCCAGGGTCGACTGGTCAGGCCATGGAATGTCCTTGCGCATGGTCGCGCCGCTCCAGTTGATGATGTTGGGCGTGTGTTTGCCAGCATAATGGGCCTTAAGCACCGCATTCAGGTTCGATGGGCGATAAAGGATACGTTCGATTGATCCTTCGTCTGAGTTATCGTGGAGAACACCGGTCGAGATGTTCCAGCGTTCCAACGCACTCACATGAATGGCCTCATTAATCGTCTCAAGACCTTTGGGAATGATGTTGCGGCGATCAAGTTTCGGGCATTTTAGACGCAATTTATCAAGATAGCCTTTTCCTTCTGGCGCGATCTGATTGATCAGCCGCTGGTAGGGATAGAAGTGTGATGAAAAGTACATCTTGGTCCGGCTTTCGTAACCACGTCCATCAACGGCTGGTGAAATCTGTGATTTGAGCGCCGCATTATCAAGCTTGAGACCGGTATGCTTGGCTACCCGCTTTGCCATCCAGTCAAGTGGGATATCTGAAAGTCCGCAATCATCATAAGATCCACCGACATTGCTATGGACACCGGGGAACCAGACTTGTTCGACAATCTGGTTTTGGGGCGGCGCTTCGCCGATCTTCTTAACCCACAAGGTCGGAGAGAAGGCGCTGCGTTTTTCATCAATTGCCATTGCATGCAATGCGACGCGAATGTGCTTGCCCAGTTCCACGTCATGAAAATGATAGTTCTTGGGGATAACCAAACGCCCCCAATCGCCTGGGATGCCGAGCGAACCAACGGTATCCCATACGGCAACACATTCGATGGGTATGTCCTTCTGGGCTTTGACCGGTAATGCGTCGACGCGAGCTTTCTTTTCCTCAGATGACAGGTCGGAACCGACAATACTCGCTACATCCTTTTGAAGTGGATGGCCGAGATAAGGCGGAGTCAAAAGACCGCACAAACCGATCAGTCCGGCCAGACTGCGCGCGGTAAAGGCGCCGCGCGAAAACCCAAAAATGTAGATTTCATCGCCCTTTTGGTAATTGTTGGCCAAAAAACGATAGCCATCAATGACGTTCTCCTGCAAGCCGCTGCCAAAGGCGCCACCAACAAGTTTGTTAATGTTGCCCCCAGTCCCGACCCCGCGATCATAGAACACGATCTGCGAAACATCCTTGTCGCTGCTCGGCACCGCACGCAGAAGTTTGACGACGTTGGTCGGTTCGGGTGTGTTGGCGGGCTCCTGCCAGGTGCCGTCGAAAAATACAATCAGTCTGCGTTTGGCCATGTGAAGTCCCCTGTGTGATGTGATGCCGGGCGACCTTCTTTGGATCGTCTTGGGTGTCATTATACAACTCAGGGGTGATTTTATTAAGGGATATTAAATATAATAAAATGCTGCTGATGTGATGTCGTGGTCAGTTCGAGGACCGACATCCTGCTGACATACAGCTGTCAGGAACCTGTCTGTCGTGTGGTTTACATTGTTGGGAAACAAGGGGAAATTGCCGCCGGATTTCAAACATAATCACACGTGCAAATGCAGGAGCCTTTAGAATGCCATCACAGCGGAACTTGACCTTTTATCACGCCGTACCATCACGCAGCGGTACAGTACATTGGATGTTGCAGGAACTTGGCATTCCGTTTGATGTCAAACTTGTCGACATCCGGGGCGGGGAAGGGCAAACGCCAAAATTTCTGGCCCTCAATCCGCTTGGCAAGGTGCCAACCATCACACATGGCGACACGATTATAACCGAGGCTGCCGCCATTTGCTGCTATCTGGCCGATCTGTATCCCGAGGCAGGTCTGGCCCCGGCATTGGATGATCCGAAACGCGGTGAATATCTGCGCTGGTTGTTCTTTTCACCGTCTACCATCGAACCTGCCATGATCGACCGTGTGCGCCAGTACACGGCAGAAGACAGCAGTCAGAATTCCTATCGCGACTGGGAAACGCTGGTGCCCATTCTGGTCGATTTAGTTGGCAAGGCCGACCCGTGGCTGATGGGGAAGAGTTTCACCACCGTTGATGTGGTTTTTGGTTCGACCATTCGGTTTGGCTGCATGTT
Source organism: Thalassospira sp. CH_XMU1458 (assembly GCF_037027205.1). Lineage (NCBI taxonomy): Bacteria > Pseudomonadati > Pseudomonadota > Alphaproteobacteria > Rhodospirillales > Thalassospiraceae > Thalassospira > Thalassospira sp. CH_XMU1458. The sequence continues at coordinate 119,079 of NZ_JAYMDW010000004.1, forward strand.
CGGCATTCTGCCGAAATATCCGGAATTCGAGGCCTACATCGCCCGGATTGATGCCCGCCCAGCCTATCAGCGTGCACAGGAACTGGATGCACCGCATTTTGCCGCTGCAATGGCGGGTTGATCGTACCGATCCAATTGTATGAGGAATAAAAGGGCCGGTTCCTGCGCTTTGGAACCAGCCCTTTGGCATTTTATCGGCTTTTGGTCGTGGGTTTAGGGATTTGTATGATCAATCACTTCGCCGCGTGCCGGATAGTTTTTGGCAATCACGAAATCAAGCGCGCCAAGGATCTGATCGAACGCCGGGCGGGCAAACGGCATGGTCTGGACGGTGCCGAAATAAAGCGTGCCATCCGGACGCACCAGAAACAGACCAGGTTCCGAGAAAACGGCCGGTTCTTCGTAGCCACTCGACGTCACACCGTTCGAGGTCGAGATATAAAGCCCCCACTCGCGTGCGTTATCAAGATCAAGGCCATAGCCAAGATCAACGTTCTCAAGTTCCCACTTCGCCTTGGCTTCGGTCGCGCGATCTTCGCCATCGGACGAGACGACAACGACGTTCACACCGCGCTTGGCAAAGTCAGCAAGCTTGGTATCAAGGTCCTTCAGGTACTTGCCACAGATCGGGCAATGCAGGCCGCGATAGAAAACAACCATGGTGAAGTTTTCCGGGCTTTGGTCGGCAAGCGACCATTTGCCGCCACCAACAAGCGGTACGGACAGGGATGGCACCTTCTGGCGCGGCATCAGCGGGGTAATTGCAGACATTTCGTTCCTCATGACTTGGGTCAGGTGTAATTGAGATCAATTATGGAACGATCATTCTATAAATCAACAATAAAGAACTGCCATCACTGAACCGTGATGGGAACGCCTTGGTGCGGATGTGTCGTTAAACCCGTTTGGCGACGATGAAGCGTGACCCGGTGCTGGCCGGATAGGAGCCGGTTTCGATCACCTCAAACCCGCCAGATTGGATCATGCCCTCAAGGCGGGCATAATTCAGAAAGTGAACGCGCGGCGCCTTGCCAAGTTTCTGCATGACCCAGATGAGGGGCTTGAGATACCAAAGCTTTTCACCAAGGCATGGTGTTTTGGTAATGAACATGCCACCCGGTTTGATGACCTTGTGCAGGGTCGAAATGGCGTCTTCGGGCTGATCAAGCAAATGCAGGATGTTAAAGCCAAGCACCACGTCAAAGCGCTCTGACCCTTGGGCGATATCATCAATCGTCTTTTGGGCAAAGGTGACATTGTTGGTCGCCTGATCTTTGGCCTTGCCCTGGGCTATTTCGATCATGCGTGCGGAAATATCGGTGGCCGTCAGATGCCCGACACTATGGGCAAGTTTCAGGGCCGTGGTGCCGGTGCCACACCCGATTTCAAGCACGTTCTGGTCCGGGGAAAGATAGGCGCGCGTGCGATCAAGGGTTTGCGCATAGGCGGCTTCGTTGCCGATTGGTTTGCGGGCGTATTTGTCGGCGGCCGAGTCCCAGAACGTGTCGCTGCGTATCATGATATATCCGGCTTTTGCACCCGATGTGCGGGCATTGAAACAAGCGCGTGACTATTAAGGAGTGCAGGACAATGCGCAACCAGAAACGGTTACGAAAAATCGCGCAGGTTTAGTCGAGTGCGGCCAGAATGGTTTCGCAATAGTCGTTCAAGGTTTCCTGATCCGCACCACGGCGCGACATCAGTTGCACGCCCTGAAACGAGCCAGCCAAAAAGCGCGCAAGGGCGCGGACATTCTTGCCTTTGGCAATTTTGCCCTGACCAATTGCGCGGTTCAGTGCGGCGGCAAAGGTATCCTCGGCCCGGCGGAATGCCTGATGGGCGATGGCGGCGGTTTCCGGATCGTGCGGGGCAAGCTCCATACCTGAATTGACCATCAGGCAGCCTTTGTGCCGTCCTTCTGCGGTGCCGGTTTTGGCCGCGTCACGGAATGTCTTTTCAATCGCGGCGCGACCATCTTCGATGTTGCGCAGATCGGCAAAGCGTTCAGTGCTGATTTTCTGGCTGTAATGATCAAGGACGCGCAGGAACAGCGCCTTCTTGTCGCCAAAGCTGGCATACATGCTCGCCCGGTTCAGGCCGGTTTCATTGACCAGATCCTGAATAGAGGTCGCTTCAAACCCCTTGCTCCAGAAGATGTTCATGGCGTTATCAAGAACGCTTTCTTCATCAAACGCACGTGGCCGTGGCATTGGCAGTTCCTTCGATCAGATCCGTACTTTGGAACGAATGTTCTGTAATTGCTTTGAAGATGGGCCGACTGCGCCGCAAAATCAATAAGAGCTTGTGATTTGCCCGTAATCTTGGGGTTACGACGCGATCCGATCCAGCGTGACAAAGCTATAATCCGGGCCGTCTGGATTATCGATTTTCTGACGCTTGGTTTCACGCCATTGATCGGCGGGCAGCGGATCAAGGAAAGTGTCGCCTTCGATCTCCGCATGGACTTCGGTCAGCTCATAGCGTGTCGTAAAGGGCAGGGCGAGGTGATAGATCTGCGCACCCCCGCCAATGATCACTTCATTGACGCCATCCCGCACGGCGATTTCGTCCGCCAATTCAATGGCTTCTTCGATAGTGTGACAAACCCTCACATTTTCGTGGTCAAAGGACCAGTCGGTGTCGCGGGTGACAACAATCGATGTGCGTTTGGGAAGAGGACGACCGATCGCCTCGAACGTTACGCGCCCGATGATCATCGGTTTGCCAAGGGTCAGTGCCTTGAACCGTTTGAGGTCTTCGGGCAGTTCCCACGGCATCCAGCCATCCTTGCCAATCGCGCCATTGGCGGCCGCCGCAACCACGGCAACCCGTTCAATCTTCGGACCCGTCATTAGACAGCAACCTTGCCGGCAATGTGCGGATGCGGGTCATAGCCGGTCAGTTCGAAATCATCATACTTGAAATCAAAGATCGATTTGACGGCCGGGTTGATCTTCATGGTCGGAAGCGGGCGGGTATCACGCGACAGCTGTTCTTCGACCTGATCAAGGTGATTGGTGTAAAGATGCGCATCGCCAAGCGTATGGACAAAATCACCCACGTCCAGATCACAGACCTGCGCAATCATCATGGTCAGAAGCGCATAGGACGCAATGTTGAACGGCACACCCAGGAAAATATCCGCACTGCGCTGATAGAGCTGGCAGGACAATTTGCCATCAGCCACATAGAACTGGAACAGGCAGTGACACGGTGGCAAGGCCATGTTGGGCACATCGGCAACGTTCCAGGCCGACACGATCAGGCGGCGGGAATCGGGATTGTTTTTGATCTGGTCAATCAGGCCGGTGATCTGGTCGATGGTCTCGCCATTGGCCCCGCGCCAGGAACGCCACTGACCACCATAAACCGGGCCAAGGTCGCCATTTTCATCGGCCCATTCGTTCCAGATGCGCACACCATTATCCTGCAGGTATTTGACGTTGGTGTCGCCATCAAGGAACCACAGCAATTCATGAATGATCGACTTCAGATGCAGCTTTTTGGTGGTGACCAGCGGGAAGCCCTTGGAAAGGTCAAAGCGCATCTGGTGACCAAAGATCGAAACCGTGCCAGTACCCGTCCGGTCTTCCTTGCGCGTGCCGGTGTCACGCACCAGACGCATCAGATCAAGATATTGCTGCATGCTCAGTCCTGCATTTTAAGAATCACTTTTGTCGCAGCATAGTCAGGTCGATGGTCACGGGCAAGCGACGCCATCCGATCTTTGCCGGACCGTTATTTGAACCGTTTCTGCTGACAGGAGGTGTCAGGAGTGGTCAGGTAAACTTGGGAACAGTGGATATACTCAACTATCTGAATTTTGGGCGCGTTTGCCGTATGGGAGTGTTGATTTTGCAAAAAACTGTTCAGTGGGTTGATTGGGATGGAAACGGTCTTGAGCACTGTGTCTGTCAGTCTGATCCGGACGGGATAGAGCTTGAAGGAGTCGTGGTCGGGACGCGACATGGTCATTATGGCGGGTCTTACCTTGTGGTGACGGATGCCGCGTTCGCGACACGCGAGGTCAAGGTAAGCTATGTCGGCGGGGCGCAGATGCATGTGACTTCGGATGGCAAGGGAAACTGGTTTGACTGCATTGCAAAGCGGGAATTGCCGTCTTTGGCGGGGTGCTTTGATGTCGATATCGGCATAACGCCCGCGACAAACATGCTTCCGATCAAGCGATTAAAACTGGCCGAGGGCGAAGCACGGGAAATCTCGGCGGCCTATGTCCCGCTTCCAAGCCAGATAGAGGGGGATTTCCTGCCACGTAGTGCGCCACAGCGTTACACCTGTCTGATCCCGGATCTGCGATACCGCTATGAGGGGCTGTTTCGCAATTTCTCAGCAGAGCTTGAGATCGATGATATGGGGCTTGTGATCGATTACCCAGATACCTTTCGTCGGGTGTGATATCGCCTAAAACGGGCTATCGGACTTTGCCGGAGCCCGAAATGTTCCCGCAAAAATCAAAAAAAGTTTTCCCGATTCCCCTTGTGAAAAGGGGGGCATTTGCCCTATATAGGGGCTGTCGGGGCAACCCGACTACGGCGCTAAACTGCGTGACAGAATAGGCTTTACGGACCCGGGGGCGGTACCCGGCGGCTCCACCAAATTTATCGGTTGTCCGACTCAGACAATCTTCGTGGGGCCGAAATAGGATCGACGTGAGCAGTAAAAGTCAATGTGGGCGCTCGGCATGGTACCACCGCATCGGGCCAATGTTTGTAAATGCAAACGACAACAATGCTCCGGTTGCTGTTGCCGCCTAAGCGGTACTAGCACCAAAGCGAAATTCCGGTTGCCGGGAGCGGTAATTTGGTGGGGGACGGGGCACCTAGCAACAGAACGCCCCACTCTTGTATTTCTTTCCCGCTTCGTTATGAATAGAGTGATTATCAAACACGCCAAGATGTAATTGGCGTGCAGAGATGCTATATGACAATGACGGGACGCGCTGGACATTGCCGGTGGTTCCGCCAGATACAGGATTACTGATGCAAGAACCGGAAGAATTCCGCTACGATCTTATGGTCGACCAGGCGCTGCGCGGTGTGGTGAAAGATATCCTCGCGCGTGTGGCCGAAGAGGGCCTTTTCGGAGAGCATCACTATTACATCACGTTCCAGACCAACCATCCCGGTGTGGCCCTGCCTGAAAGTCAGCGCAAGGCGCATCCAGACAACATCACGGTTGTCTTGCAACACCGGTTCTGGGATCTGAAATCCGAAGATGATCACTTCTCGGTCGGAATGAGCTTTGATGGCATGCCGACCACGGTTGTTGTGCCCTATGACGCGATGCTGGCCTTTGTCGATCCGTCCGCCAACTTCATGCTGACATTCAGCGTCGAAGAAGAAATGGATGACGCAGATTTCGACTATGATGAAGATGATGATCTCGATGCCGATCTGATTGAGGGCGAAGACGGTGCGCCGACGCTCGTGACCGAGCCATCCAAATCGCGCAAAAAACCTAAGCCGGATGCCAATGAAACCGGCGAGGTCATCGCACTTGATGCGTTCCGCAAGAAATAGAAGATTTACAGGGCGGGCTTGATCCGCCCTTTTTCTTTGCCTGATCCCCGTTGATGTTTCCCGCGTCCGGGGCAGGGCGTATTACGCTAATGTATCGTGGCAATTTGATCCATTTGGCGCTAAAACCAGCCACACAAAGAACAAACCCACCTTGTTTTTGAGAGAGACGAGAACCTTCCGATGAGTGATTTTGTCTATAAACCCATGTTTGAGCAGGGGAAGGACACCACCCCTTACCGCAAGATCGGGGACGAGGGTGTTTCGACCGTTGACGTCAATGGCGAGACCTATTTGAAAGTCGAGCCTGAGGCGATCGAGAAACTGACCCTTCAGGCTTTCTTTGATTGCTCGCACCTTTTGCGTCCGGGGCATCTCGAACAGTTGCGCAAAATCCTTGATGACGAAGAAGCCACCCCGAATGACAAGTTCGTGGCGATGGATCTTTTGAAGAATGCCTCCATCGCATCGGGCGGCGTTTTGCCGATGTGTCAGGATACCGGTACGGCCATCGTCATGGGCAAGCGCGGTGGCAAGGTCATCACCGATGGTTCCGATGAAGAAGCCCTGTCAAAGGGCATCTGGCAGGCCTATCAGAAACACAATCTGCGCTTCTCGCAGGTGTCGCCGAAAAATATGTTCGAGGAAAAGAACACCGGCTCGAACCTTCCGGCGCAGATTGATCTCTATGCGACCAAGGGCGATGAATACAAATTCATGTTCATGGCCAAGGGTGGCGGGTCGGCCAACAAGACCTTCCTGTTCCAGCAAACCAAGGCACTTCTGAACCCCGAAAGCCTGCGCAAGTTTTTGGATGAAAAAATCCGCACGCTTGGGACCTCTGCCTGCCCGCCATACCATCTGGCGGTTGTCATTGGCGGTACGTCGGCGGAAGCGTGCCTTAAGACCGTGAAAATGGCGTCAGCCCGTTATTACGATAACCTTCCGACCGAAGGTGGCGATCATGGTCAGGCCTATCGCGATCTGGAATGGGAACAGAATATCCTTGAGATGACCCGCGAAATGGGCATCGGCGCGCAGTTCGGCGGCAAGTATTTCTGCCACGATGTGCGTGTTATCCGTCTGCCGCGTCATGGTGCAAGCTGCCCGGTTGGTCTGGGTGTGTCGTGCTCGGCCGACCGTCAGATCCTGGGTAAAATCACCAAGGACGGTATCTTTATCGAGGATCTCGAACATGATCCGGCGAAGTACCTGCCGCAGGTCACCGACGAGCATCTTGATGACGAAGTGGTCAAGGTCGACCTGAACCGTCCGATGGATGAAATCCGCAAGCAGCTGTCGCAATATCCGGTCAAAACCCGTCTGTCGCTGACCGGGACCGTGATTGTGGCCCGTGACATCGCGCATGCCAAAATCAAGGAACGTCTTGATGCCGGCGAAGAAATGCCGGAATACCTTAAAAACCATCCGGTTTATTATGCCGGTCCGGCCAAAACGCCGGAAGGCATGCCTTCGGGTTCGTTCGGTCCGACCACGGCTGGCCGTATGGATGCCTATGTTGAACAGTTTCAGGCCGCTGGCGGCTCGTTCGTGATGCTGGCCAAGGGTAACCGTTCAAAGGCGGTCAAGGATGCCTGTGCCAAGTATGGCGGGTTCTATCTTGGCTCCATCGGTGGTCCGGCCGCGCGTCTGGCGCAGGATTGCATCAAGAAGGTCGATGTTCACGAGTATCCGGAACTTGGCATGGAAGCCGTCTGGAAGATCGAAGTCGAAGACTTCCCGGCCTTCATCGTCATTGATGACAAGGGCAACGATTTCTTTGCCGAATTCGGCATCTGATCAGAAATCAGTTCTCTGAATATTTAAACGGCGCGGGGGAAACCTCGCGTCGTTTTTTTATCTTGCATAGCTGACCTCAGGTCAAAGGGGTTGCTGCGGTGCGCAAGAAATGCTCTGATTTGGGCAAAATCAAACCCTTACTGGATGCCTTGTTATGTCTGAAACTTCCGCGCTCTCTGCCACCGGTGCGACGGAAAGCCGACTGGTTGGTGTGACCGCCGCACTTGCGACGGTTTGCATCTGGGCCGGTTGGCTGATTGCCACCCGCTATGCCATGACGTCAAGCTTTACCGCTGTTGATATTGGCCTGATGCGTTTTGTTGTGCCTTTTGTCCTGCTTGCCCCGATCTGGATAAGAAAAGGCATCTGGCCCAAGGGCCTTTCAATGACCAATGGCCTTTTGATGATCGTTGGTTCCGGCGCGTTTTACACCCTGATGGTTGCAAGCGCCCTTGAGTTTGTCCCGGCAAGCCATGTTGGCATTCTTTTGCCCGGTGTCATGGCCGTGTGGGCGGTTCTGATTGCGATGCTTTTGTTTGGTGAACGTCCGGGCAAGGTCCGCATTGTTGGCTATGCCGCCGTGGTGATTGGCGTGGCCTCCCTCGTGGCGCTCAAACCGGCCGGTGTGATCAGTGATGACATGCTGATGGGCTATGGCCTTGTTTCGGCCGGGGCGTTTATGTGGGCGTGCTACACCCATGCCATGCGTCAAAGCGGCCTTGGCGCGCTCGAAGCCGCATCGTTTGTCGGTTTCTGGTCGTTTGTCATCATGGCGATTATTGCGCTGTTTACCGGCACCACGATTGGCGATGCGCCGGCTGGCGACATCATGATGTTGCTCACAGCGCAGGGTTTGCTGGCCGGATGTGTTGCCGTGATTACCTATGGCCTTGCCGTGCGCCATATCGGATCGACCGGTGCGTCCGCATTTGGCGCGATGACACCGGCCCTGACAGCACTTGGCGGTGTGATCCTGTTGGGGGAACCGGGCAACTTGGCACTGGTTTTGGCGGTGGTTCTGGTGATCCTTGGCGTGATGACGGCGTCTGGTGTGTTTCGTCGCGTACGAATTTAGGCCCGCGAACTGACTGTTTTTCAATCAGGACATTTTCACCATCTGATGAACATCAATTAAGTGTGCTGCACATGCGAAATATCCTTTTCGCGTGTGCAGCTTTAGGTTATTGTAATGCACGTGATGGCAACGGCGCCACTCACCCAATGATTTATCGGCAGGCAACGAGGCTTGCGCAACTTTGTCAGCGTCTTTTGGTGACGCTAGACGGTTATGCCTCGGAGTTATTCAAATGCTTGCTGGTTTTATTCGCTCTATTTCCCCTGAAAACGATCCTGAATTTAACGGCCCCAATCGCAAAACCAGCATGACTGACATCCTGCGGCTGTTGCGGACGGTCAGTGCTGTTGCCGATGAGGCCGCAGAAAAGGAAACGGCAGTTACCCAAATCCTTTCGGCAGTCTGCAATTATTGTCAGTGGCCGGTTGGGCATGCGTATCTGCGTGTGAATGACAAACTTTCGTCTGCAGGTATCTGGTCAATCAGTTCTTCGATTGCGGTAGGTGTCATTGCCGAATTTCGCACCCAGTCCGAACAGACTGTGTTTGCGATCGGGCAGGGCCTTATTGGCGCTGTCGCGGCAACGGGGTCGCCTGTGTGTATCGCCGATGTCACCGTGAAAGACGGCTTTTTGCGCGCTGCGGCGGCGTCCAGAAACGGGCTGCGTGGCTGTTTTGCCCTGCCAGTCAAGCTGGAGGGGCAGACAGAGGCCGTCATTGAATTCTTTAGTCCGGGCGTAGCACAGCTTGACGATGAAATGCTTGAGCTTCTTGGGTTTGTTGGCGGGCAGGTTGCGCGTGTGCTGGAACGTGAACGCGTCATTCGGTCGCGTGAGGCCCTGGCATCAAGCTTTGAGACGCAAGTTCAGGGAACTGTTGGTATGGTGGCGGCGGCTGTCAGTCAAATGCGCGGTGCGCTTGACGTTTTGGCCGAGAGCACAGATCAAACCCGCAAATGCAGTAGCGGCATTGATGATGCGACCGGGCGGGCCATTTCACGGATTGAAGACGTCGCAGACCAGATGGAAAGCCTTAAGGATGCGTTGGCCGTCGTTGGTACGGATGCGTCCGAAACCGTCAAGATTACCCATGATATGGGCAGTCAGGCCCGCGAAATGCGCGCCGGATTTGCCGCACTGCAAGATCGTGCTGCCGATGCTGAGAAAATGCTGGCTTCCATTTCAGCCATCGCCGCGCAGACCAAGATGCTGGGCTTGAACGCCTCGATTGAGGCGGCGCGCGTCGGTGAGGCAGGCAAGGGGTTTGCAATTGTTGCCAAGGAGGTCAAAGCGCTTGCAGGCCAGTCTGCCGGTGCGACCGAGGATATCGCCCGCTGGATGAGTGAAATACTCAATGCTATTTCTAAAGCGGGTAACGATATCGAACAGATTGCCGTAGCGATGGATAATCTTCAGAACCGGGCAGAGGCGACAGCGACACAAGCCGATCAGCAAACAGAAACCTGCGTTTCGGTTGCATCATGTGTAGATGCCGCGGTCGCAGACTCCCGTTTGGTTGGTGTTGGTGTCTCGGAAATAACCGCAGCGATCAAACACAGTGAGCACGTATCAAGCGAGCTTGGAAACGCTGCCCATGATCTTGAAAAACAGGGTGCAGAGTTAAGCGCCCGCGTCGAAGGGTTTGTTGGCAAGATACGTATCGTCTAATGACCTAGGTTGATCCGTTCATCCGATTTTCGACGTGATGGGGGTGCGCCGGGCGACCAGCCGTGCCAGGGGCGGCCCAAAGGCCAGTACCATGAAAAAGCGTGTTGCCTGCAGCACAAGGATGAAGGACAGATCGACATTCGTACTGGCCGCGATAATGGCAACAGAATCAAGACCGCCCGGGCTGGTCGCGAGATAGGCGGTCAGTGGATCGACATCCATGAAATACACCAAAAGCCCCGAAATCCCGGCACAGAAGCCGATCAAAACAAAGATCGATAACAGGATTTTGGGAAGTGCGTGTGCTGCGTGGCGCAGGACCGGCGGGGTAAATTTCAAACCGATTACCCAGCCGATCATGGCATAGGTCAGGCCGAGAAACCATTCGGGCAGCACGACATCGAAAAAACCGCTGACATGCAGGATCATGGTAACAATGATCGGCACCAGAAGCGGACCGGACGGCAGACGTACTTTTTGACCGACAAAGCAGCAGGCAACCACCAGGCAGAGTGTCAGCGCAAAACCGGCCGGGTCAAAAGCCGGGAACCAGTCATGGGGGCCCATGGCCGCCAGCGTTTCCGGATCAACCCAGAAATTGGCGACACTGGACGCGACACCGACAACGATCACCACACGCACATACTGCATGAAGGCGACAAGCCTTGCATCCGCGCCAAAGGCGTCTGCCATGATCACCATGGCCGATGCCGCACCCGGCGTTGATCCCCAGATGCCTGCGGTTCCGGGCAGGACCTGTTTGACACACAGGATCCAGCCCAAAAAACTGCTGGCAAGCAAAGTGATGCCGGTAACGCCAAGGATCATCGGCCAGTCCGTTGCAAAGGATGTCAAAATCCCGATGGTCATCGAACCACCGATCATCACGCCCAACACCGACTGTGCGCCAAGATAAAGTTGCTTGGGGGCGGCAATGGTTGCGCCGTTGGTGCCCATCAGAATGCCGATGATCATCGGACCCACCAGAAGTGAGGCCGGGACTTGCCAATGATGGAGCAGAACCGAAAACACGACAGAGGTCGAAATCAGTAATAACCACTGAACCGGTTTCGGCAGACGGCCAAGCCGTTCTTTGGGGGGATTTATGATCGGTGACGTTGGTTCGGATGACACGATGCGGCCTTTGTCATTTATGGAAGGCATCTGATCGCGGGTGGCGCGATGTGATGGCGTGCTGACGCCTGTGGGGGGGCGTCAAGGTGGGGATCACAATTATAGCCAGCTTGTGCGATGGATGCGAGTATTTGCGTGATTCCGCCGAATGAAGGCCATGTCTGACTTGGAGAATATCGGCGGGTTCTGTATGACGTAAAGCAATATGCGGCAGTCTGTGGGGAGCCTGTTTTGAGCACCGATCCGATCCAGTTTCAGTTTGATGGCGATGAAGATGCTGCCCGAACGATTGTTCTGGCCCATGGGGCAGGGGCCGCTATGGATAGCCCGTTCATGAACGAAATGGCCGGCGAACTGGCCAAGTTGGGCCTGCGCGTTGCACGCTTTGAGTTCCCCTATATGGCCAAACGCCGAATTGATGGCAAAAAGCGTGGGCCGGATCGGGCACCGGTTTTGATCGACCATTACTGCGACGTTGTTCGCGCACTCGGCGGTCCAGAGAAGTTGATCATCTGCGGAAAATCCATGGGCGGACGGATCGCCAGCATGGTGGCAGATGACCTTGGTGTGGCCGGCCTTGTCTGCCTTGGCTATCCGTTTCATCCACCGGGCAAGCCTGAAAACCTGCGCACAGAACATCTTAAAACCCTGAAAACGCCGAGCCTGATCTGTCATGGCACGCGCGATCCGTTTGGCAGTCCGGATGAGATTGCGGGTTACGGGCTTTCGGACCGTATTGCGCTTCACTGGGTTGAAGACGGCGAACATGACTTCAAGCCGCGCAAAAGTTCCGGACGTACCCAAAGCCAGAACATCGCCGATGCCGCGACGGCGATATCCCGGTTTGCAAAGATGCTCGGTTAGAGGGAACGGCCCGCCATATTGGCGGGCCGTTGGCAGAAGGTTTGCGGGGCTTGGTGCGCGAGGGAGGTCAGGCAAGCACACCTTCGCCGGTTTCCTTGAACTGCTGGGCATATTCCGGGGAAAGTTCGGCGGTGGCACTTGCGATGTCGATGCGCACGCCATTGGGATCAAGAAGGGCAAAATGGCGCTGGCCCCATGGCTCATCGCGAAGATCAAGGGCGAATTCAAAACCGGCTTCGCGCAATTCATCTGCTGCATCGCGGGCTTCTTCGACTTCCAGCGTCAGAACCGTTCCTTCGCCGATGGTGGCCGCCTGGAACATAGGCGGCTGGGTTTCGTGACCTTGCTTCATCAGGCCAAGCTGAACGGATGGTGCGGACGGCCAGACAAGCTGGCAATACCAGTCACCGTCAAAGACCGGTGTGAAGCCGAGCTTTTTGTAAAAGGCGCGGCTTTGGGTGAATTTTTCGGTGATGATGATCTGATAGACGTTGGTGACTTTCATCGTCATGCTCCTGACGTTGGGGGTTAATCCTGTCCCGATTTGTCAATGTTTGCACATCCCTCCTGACAGGAGCCTGTCAGGAGCGGTATGATAATTTTTCGGGCAGGATGACAAAGGAGTGATCATGAGACGGGCTGACCGATTATTTCGCCTTGTTCAAATCTTGCGCCGACGCAAACTGTGCCGCGCATGTGACCTGGCCGAGGAACTTGAAGTTTCCGAACGCACCATTTACCGCGACATTCGCGACCTTGCCGCATCGGGTGTTCCGGTCGAGGGGGAGGCAGGCGTGGGCTATATCCTGCGCGATGGGTATGACTTGCCGCCGCTTATGTTTGATGCCGACGAGATCGAGGCACTTGTTGTCGCAGCCCGCATGGTTCAAAGCTGGACCGATCCGCAAATGGCGCGTGCCGCCGGTGATGCCCTGACCAAGATCGAGGCCGTGTTGCCCGAAAAAATCCGTGGTCTGGTTGGTGGTGTTCCGATTGCGATTGCCGAAATTGCGCAGGAACCGATTGCCATTTCGATGCCGGACCTCAGGCGGGCCATCCGAGAACGGTTTCTGATTGATATCGATTACACCGATGCAAAGGGCGACAATACCCGTCGCCGGGTCTGGCCACTTGGCATGTTGTTTTTTGGCAGTACGTGGCTTCTGGCCAGCTGGTGCGAATTGCGCGAGGCCTTTCGCGTTTTTCGGGCCGACCGGATTGCCCATATGGAAATATCGACATCGCGCTTTCGCCCGGTTCCGGGGCGGTCATTGCGTGATTATCTGATTTCCGAAGGTGTTGAAGGCGAGATCCTTAATGGCATCGGTCGATAGCGAGTTCGTTATGCTGGTGTCAGAGCTGCTGGCACCTTTGGGGCATATCAGGCCCAGACGGATGTTTGGCGCCGTCGGGCTTTATTGTGACGGTGCCTTCTTTGCGATCATTTCCGATGATGTCCTGTATCTCAAAGGAGACGCGCAGACCAAGGACCGCTTTGATGCGATGGAGATGCAGCCATTTGCCGTGCCGTCGGGAAGGCCGGTGACCCTGTCTTATTTTGAAGTGCCCGGTGAATGGCTTGATAACGAAGAACAACTTCTTGAATTTGCCACCTTGGCGCTTGCGGCTGCGCGCCGTTCACAGGCGCACAAGGGTCGAACTGCCAAGTTGTAACCAGACCTTGGCCAAAACAAACAGATCCCGGGATATTCCGGGCAGGTGTATTTAGACGCCGCTTGCAATCAGTGATGTTCGGCCGCACTTTTCCTGTATAGTATTTTTTCGGGATAAAGAACGCGTTAGGTCTGGGACAAGTGGCAGCCGGTAGTTTCTGGCAAGGTTTTGCCGACACGTTAAAAATTCGGACAGACAAGCCGGAACTGTTGCGCGCCCAGGTTGGTGCTCTTTCGCGTCAGATACCTGTCCTTTATATGCTGCTGCTGGCCAACGCAGTCGCCCTTGCCTATACCCATTACGGAACAGCACCCGACTGGATGACAGTCCATGCGGTGATTGTTCTCGGTGTCATTTGTATTTTTCGTGCGGTTGCCTGGAACCGGGCCCGCGTTGATATTGATGACGTTGATGTCTGTATCAAACATCTGAAGCGCATCAGGGTGCTGGCGGTGGTGATATCCGTCCTGTTCACCCTTTGGGCGATCACGATGTTTGATTATGGCGACGCCTATCAGCGCGGCCACGTTGCCTATTTCATATCGATCACGGTTGTTGGCTGTATTTTCTGTCTGGTGAATTTCCCGCCCGCGGCATTGCTGGTTGTTGCGATTGTGCTAGGCACCTTCGTGTTCTTCTTCGGGACCAGCGGCAACGAAGTTTATGTCGCGATCGCGGTCAATATGGCGCTTGTGTCATTGATGATCATTCAGATCATCCGAAGCTTTTATGCCAATTTTTCTGGCCTGATCCAGACCCAGAATGATCTTGAAGCACAGCACCAGACGATGATCGAACTGTCGCGCCAGAACGAGGCATTGGCGCTGATTGATCCGTTGACCGGTTTATCCAACCGCCGGGCCTTTTTTTCCGTGCTGGAAGATACGGTGAATGCCGCCGCCGAAAATGAAGCATTCGCGGTGGCGATGATTGATCTGGACGGTTTCAAACCGGTCAATGACGTGCACGGGCATCCGTCGGGCGATGAACTGTTGCAGCAGGCGGGCAGGCGGCTTCGCAAAGTGCTTGGTAACGATACGCTTCTGGCGCGCTTGGGTGGGGATGAGTTCGGATTACTGCTTAAGGGCTATGACGATGCACTCGAACTGATTGCGCTAGGCAAGGAGCTTTGTGACGCGCTTAATCGTCCGTTTATGCTGAATGGTGTGACCGTGCAGGTTTCGGCATCACTGGGGTTTGCGACTTATCCCACAGTGGCGCGCAGTCCGAACGGCCTGTTCGAGCGGGCTGACTTTGCGCTTTATCATGCAAAAAAGAATGCGCGCGGCGAGGCGGTTTTGTTTGCCGCCCACCACGAAACATTGATCCGCCATGACTCCCAGATTGAACAGGCGCTGCGCAAGGCGGATTTATCGACTGAGCTCAGCCTGCATTACCAACCGGTATTTGACATTCGATCCGGGCAGGTAAGCTCGCTTGAGGCGCTTGCGCGTTGGGAAAGTGCCCAGATGGGGGCGGTTTCGCCAGGGACGTTCTTTCCAGTGGCAGAAAAGACCGGCCAAGTCGGTTTTCTGACACGGGTTCTGTTCGAAAAGCTGATGGTCGATATGCAGGACTGGCCGGAAAACCTGCCCGTATCGTTTAACCTCTCGGCGCGCGATATTGTTCTTTCCGATACGGTCGAATGGCTGATTGACGAGATCAAAAAGCATCGCATCGACCCGGGAAGATTGACCTTTGAAGTCACGGAAACGGCGTTCTTGCGTGATTTTGAGGCCGCCCGGACCAGCATCCGGTATTTGCGCGATCATGGGGCGCGCATCGCCCTTGATGATTTCGGCATCGGTTATTCCAGCCTGCGTTATGTCCACGAACTTGAATTTGACGTGCTCAAGGTTGATCGCAGCTTTGTCGCCCCGCTGTCGCATAACGAACGCAGCCGCCGTATCGTCAAGACGGTGATTGATATGTGCCAGAACCTTGGCATTGATTGCGTGCTGGAAGGGATCGAAAACGACAGCCAGCGCGATGTGATCATCACGTTGGGTGGGCGGCTGATGCAAGGGTATTTCTTTGCCCGCCCGGTTCGGGAAGTCAAACTTGATGCGTTGGCCGAAGGTGTTGGCAAGTGACGTCGGGCCAAGTGCCGAAAACCTAGTCCCTTGGATGCGATAAGCTGCGACTCGGTTAATCTTCCTGCAACCAGATGGCGCTACTCTGTCCAAAGCGGGAACGGTATTTTGTGAAATGGCACAACCACCGGTCCCGATTTTTGGCGGGAACGAGGCCGTTGACCATGTCGTCGCAGACAGAGATTTTGCAAACATCCGCAATGGCGATTACGGGCGATATCGATCTCGCTCCGGAAATCCGTGCCCGTCTGCGCGGTCTGATCGACAGTCTTCCCGACCAGCCCGCCCGCCTTCGTGTGCTGGGCCACGTTCTGCTTGATCTTGGTCTGTGTGATCTTGCGCTGAATGCGTTTGGCCGGGCGTTGCTGATTGATGATCTTGATGGGGCGACCCATCTGGGCCTGACAAGGGTTTATATCCAGACCGGCCGCCGTGACCTTGGGCTTGAACATCTTGAAATCGCCATCAGCCTGCGCCCCGATGCGCGGGAGTTGCGCGTACTTGCGGCTGATTTGCTGGGATGCCGGGACAAGATGCGCGCACTTGATCAGCTTGGTGCTGTTCTTGCCGCTGAACCCGATCATGCGGGTGCCCGCAAGGGGCTTGCCAACCTGATACGCACCGTGGTCGCAAGCCGTATGCATACCGTTTCGCATGATGACTGCGAGACCCGGCCGCAACCGACATTTGACCATGCACAGGTCATATGGGGTGATGTCGAGCCGTTTGGCGACCTGATCCAGTCCACGATCGGTCGCGGGGGCCGCGTATCCTAATCCGGCAGGTGTCTAGCCAGCAGACGGGATATTGGCTGCTTGCAGGGAAACGATCGTGAAATCATCATCAAGCTTTGCCGGTGCACGGTCCATGAACTGATCGGCAATCTGTGCGGCAAGATCAATGTCACGACCGCCTTCCAGAACGGTGTCTTGCAACATCTTAAGCAAGCCTGCCTCACAGAGAAACTGACCATTGTCCAAGGTTGTTTCGATCAGTGCATCGCTGTAAAGCAGCAGGAAACTGTCCTTGTCGAACGGGACTTCGCGGGTTTCATAGCGGGCGTCCCTGATAACACCAAGTGGCACCCCCGAACCATCAAGATAGCGTGCCTCGCCGGTCGCAGTGTTGCCCAGAACAGGTGACGTGCAGGCGGCACTGGCATAGGCAAATGTGTTGTTCTGTCGATCAACGATGCCATACAGCATTGTCGCATATTGCCCGACAGGCAATAGCCCCTTGAGATGACGATTAAGCCGCTGCAGATACACCTCCGGCGTCTGATCGTCGACTTGTTCGGACCATATCAGAGAATGCAGGCGGAAGGTGTTGAGTGCGGCACCAAGCCCGTGGCCCGCGAAATCAACGATATAAACGCCAAGCCGGTGGGCATCAATTGGTACTAACCCCCACATATCGCCGCCGAGCTCGGACGACATCTGGAATGTCGCACTGATCCGCATGCCGTAATCCATGCCGACCCCACGATAGTGTTCCGGTGTCGGGTTCAGGTTTTCCTGCATGTTGCGCGCAAGTTCCAGTTCTGACTGGGTGCGTGCCTGATAGGCCTGAAGTTGCTGCACCAAAAGCCGGTTTTCGAGATGGATCTTGGTGCGGGCGATCAGTTCTGCCTTGTTGAGCGGTTTGAGGATAAGGTCCGTCGCCCCGTCATCGAAAATGCGCGTGCGTCCTTCGTTCTCTTCAAGCGCTGTTTGGGCGATGATTGGTGTTTTTGCATAGGCAGGATCAGCACGGACGGCCTTGCACACGGCATAACCATCCAGTTTCGGCATGATGATATCAAGAATGATCAGATCGGGATTATGCGCCTTGATCTGGGCAATCGCATCTTCGCCATCCTTGGCAAAAACCAGATTGGTAAACCCGTCAGCCCGAAGATAGGACGCAATGATTTCACGCGACAAGAGGGTGTCGTCGGCAATCAGGATCGTTGCGTTCTGTGCAATGCGCAGTGCATCGGGCGACGTCGTCAGGTGCGTTTCAAGATCATTGAGGAATGCCGTGTCACCCAACGCCGTCGTGTTTTGACTGTCATCAAAAGTCAGTTCGATCGTTCGGCCATCCCGCAGAAAATTCACAGAGTGACACAGGCTTCTGATCAGGGGGAGGCCGCGGCCAAAGGTCGTGTCCTTACGCGAAATCGGGGCGGTTGCCTTTGCATCAGGCGGTGAAAATCCGTTGCCCTGATCATTGATGGTGATAACGACTTGGCCATTTTTGCGCCGACGCGCTGTCAGGATAATTGCACGGGCGCCATGATGGCCGGATGCAAGGCGGCGTTCGGTTTCTTCGCCGAGCTCCTTGAAGCGATCCATCGATAGATGGCCGCCGGTTGCAAGTTCCAGATTGCCATGTATGAGCGAGTTGGCGAATGCTTCCTGCACGGCCATTTCAACCGAGGACGCGACGCCATCACCAATCAGGCCGCGATGCCGCAGGCTGGTCACAAATTTGCGCGCCACCGGTAAATGATAGGCGCTGCGTGTTGAAAGACAGACCAGCAGGTCATGTTTTGGCAGTGATTTCTTACCGACCAGCGGTGCCAAGTCTCCAAGGTCGAGTTCGGGGAAACATTCAACAAAGGTGTCGCAATTCAGACGGATCAGGCTGCCAAGCCAGTCGCGACCGACCTGTGAAGGCAAAATACAAAATGAAAAACGCCGTTGGCTGGAAAAATCCTCGGGCGATTGCCCTGATATGTATTTGGCTGCAGCTTCCGTCGCTTCCCACAGGTTTATGCCAGCGACAAGCTTTGACAGGTCGTCTTGCGCGACGGAGTGCGGCACGGCAACCAAGTACTTTGCACGTGAATCTCGGCCAACGGGCATTGATTAGTTTTCCAGCTGGAACAAGGTATCAAAGCGGGCAACTTCAAGCATGCGCTTGACCTGTCCCTGTGCGCCACGAAGGATGACGTTTGTATTGGATTTTTCGCCCTCGTCGCGGGCAAGCAGCAACATGCCAAGACCGGCAGAATCAATGAAATCGACACCGGAAATGTCCAGAACAAGCGTCGATGAGCCATGTCCGCGAACTTCTTCGATCAGTTTGCGAAAGCTCGAATGATCACCGAATGTGAAGCGACCGGTCACTTCGACTGTGGTTGTTCCATTGGCGAAATCTGTCTTGTAATTCAAGTCTGGACTCTCCTTGAAGCGTTTGGCCAGTGGCGGAAACCCGGCCAAGACTATGCTTTTCTTAACGTTAATCTGATTGTGTATGGTTTGGGTAGTGACTGCAATACATGTTAGTAGTTGTGAGATGAGCAACACTATCGGTATGCTGACCTACATTGGTATATCGGGATAAGAACAAGAAAATGCCAGAGCAGGCACGCATTGTAATTGTGGAAGATACGCTGTCGCTGGCGCGCGTGTATCAGGATTACTTGCGTGCCGATGGTCACGTTGTTGATCACGTCGTCAGCGGCACAAACGCCATAGAACGTTTGCGCCATGATCCGCCGGATGTCCTTGTTCTTGATCTTATTTTGCCCGACATGGACGGGCGCGAGGTTCTTCGCGCTGCCGCGCAAATCGCACCGGATTGCAAAATTGTTGTTATAACGGCCCACGGGTCGATCAATGTCGCGGTCGAGGCGATGCGCGAAGGGGCATGGGATTTCCTGTTAAAACCCTTCACCGCAGACAAGTTACGCGACACCGTGACCAAGGCGATCAAAGGTGCACCCGCCCTTCAGACTGCCCCGGATATTGATCTGGAAAGTCCCGATGCCGACGAGATGTATTTCGACATCATCGGCGGGTCGGAAAACATGCGTGATATCTATCGCATTATCGAAAATGCCGCCCCCAGCCGTGCGACTGTCTTTATCACCGGTGAGTCAGGTACCGGTAAGGAACTCGCCGCCGAGGCAATCCATCGTCGTTCGGAACGGGCAAAGGATCCGTTCATTCCGCTAAACTGCGGTGCCATTCCCAAAGACCTTATGGAAAGCGAGATTTTCGGTCACGTCAAAGGGGCGTTTACCGGTGCTGTTTCCGACCGCGAAGGGGCAGCACATCGTGCGGATGGCGGCACGCTGTTTCTGGATGAGATTTGCGAAATGGACCTGGACCTGCAGACCAAGCTTCTGCGGTTTATCCAGACCGGGTCATTCCAGAAAGTCGGCGGCAGTTCGATAGAAAAAGTTGATGTGCGTTTTGTCTGTGCGACCAACCGCGATCCACTTGAAGAAGTGCGTTCCGGTCGGTTCCGTGAAGACCTTTATTACCGTTTGCACGTTATTCCGCTGCACATGCCGCCCCTGCGTGATCGCGATAACGATATTCTGCAAATTGCCAATTTCTACCTGCAACGCTTCACGCGCGAGGAAGGCCGCGATTTCGAACGGTTCAGTCCCGAAGTTTCCGCCCTGTTTGCAAGGTATTCCTGGCCGGGCAATATTCGCCAGTTGCAAAATATCATCCGTAACATTGTTGTGCTCAATAACGGGACCGAGGTGGCGCTTTCAATGGTGCCAAGGCCGGTCAATAGCGGCACTGACGGTGACCAGTTCGGGTCAGGTACGATTGAGGCCCCACCACCCCATCCGGTCGTCTCAAACGAGCCGGGCGGTCCCGGACGTCATTGGGCCGGTGATCCGGAGGCGCTGGCCTTTCTTGCCGGTGCCCGACAAATGCGCAAGGTTGTCGAAAACCATAATTCCGGGCGCAGCAACCAACTGCTTGGTGCTGGTGCAGGGGGCAACTTTGGGGACGAAGATCAAACCGCATTGTCGCCATCCGCATCCGGGTCCGGAAGGCTCGGATTTGGCGAGATCAAGCCGCTTTGGCAGGTTGAAAAGCAGGCAATCGAAGAGGCGATTGAGCGTTGTGGCGGGTCCATCCCGCGTGCAGCCGATGCCCTGGGTGTCAGCCCGTCAACAATCTACCGTAAAAAGCAATCCTGGGAAGAAAGCGGCCTTTAGGTCATTTTACCGGTTTGCGCAGTGCCAATCTGCCATCGCGTCTTCAATGCGCTTCCAGTCTGCATCAGTTCCGGGCAGGCCAAGCCGAACCTTGTTTGCATCATGATCAAATAGCCGGACCAGAATGCCCCGGTGTCCAAGGTGATCTGCCAAGGCAACACAATCCGCGCCGTCGTAGTAGCGGAAAAGATCGGTGCCGCCAGATAGAACCAGTCTGCTGTTCTTGGTGATGAGATCATCAAGCCGCGCTGCGTCTGCCGTCAGACGTGTTCGGCTTTGCTGCTGCCATTGCGTATCGGAAAAAGCTTGCGCGCCCACGACCATGGTCGGACCGGGAATGGCCCATGGGCCAACGCGGCTTTCAAGATCAGTTGCAAGGTTGCAATCCATGACGGCACAGCCAAGTCGCGCCCCGGCAAGACCGAAAAACTTGCCAAATGAACGCAACACAATGGTGTTTTGCAACTGATCAATGCGCGAACAAACCGATTGGTCCGGTTGGCAATCCATAAAGGCCTCATCGACCACAAGCCAGCAATTGCGTGCATCTGCACGTTTGCCCAGCTTGAAGATATCGTCAGGGGCAAATATGGCCCCGTCCGGGTTGTTGGGATTGACCAGGATGATGACTGTTCCCGTTTCGGCAGTGCTCAGAATATCTGTGGCCTTGGCAATCCTGTCAGCCGGATCGGTTTGATGGGATTGGCAGTGGTACCCGGCACGTCGCCAGCACCGTTCATGTTCGCCGTATGTCGGGCCCATGACATGGACGTTTTCGGTTGCCTGATCTGCCATTCGGTCTTTCAGCCAGAACGGCATCATCTGGATCAGGGCCTGTGTGCCTGGGGCGCAAACGAGATGATCTGTCGTCGGCAGATTGTAATACTGCTTGGCTGCCGCTTTCAGGCCATCAAGCTCCGCGGTGAGTGGCAGGCGTTGCCAGTGTGCGTTTTCAATATTCGGAACCGGGTAGGCTATTGGGTTGATACCGGTCGATAAATCCAACCAGTCGCTTGTCGGAATGCCATATCTGCTTGCCGCCCGATCAACTGCGCCACCGTGATTGATCGGCGGTTGTTGTTTTGGCGTGATATGGCTGTTTGTCATGATGGGGCCAAGCCTGATCGAAAGTGAACTGTCTGTGGTTTGGATCAAGTTTCCGCGCTTGCCATTGCGGAAAGTGCTGCGTATCGTCCGGCCATCCTCAATACCGGACATTTTCCCATGATCACAGCCCAAAATGCCACAGACATTCAGGTATGGCAGAAGCTTAACCCGCAACTATCAATTTCCAAGGGTGTAGGTCCGGGCACCGAAATCTCGGAAATTGGTGCCGATAAAGGTGGTTTTGACGGGGGCGCGCTCTCTGAACGGTTTTGGGATGAGGGATATTTCCTGATCCACGATGCTTTGCCGGCGGACGAACTTGAAAAACTTCGTCGCGGGATTGAAGTGCTTGTTGCCAACGGCCTGTCACCCGCGCTGATATATCTTTACGATGAAGCGTGGGATGTGTTTCGTTGGTTACGCCCGCTTCTGACCCATTTTCTGGGCGATCGGATTGCGCTTTTGCCGCATTTCTGGGCGTGGCATGTCGACCCCGATGCTGATGGAAGCGGCTGGCCACCGCATCGCGATTACCAGGGTGAAAGTACGATTGGCGATGAGATGCTGATCAGCCTTTCTCTTTGGGTGCCGCTGAGCAATGCCACGCCTGAAAATGGCTGTATGCATGTCTTACCCCGCAATTTCGAGAAAGGTTACCCGGCACCGGTTTCAGAACCGGGTGAGGTCCGCCTTCAAGATATTCGCGCCCTTCCGGCCAAGCCTGGTGCGGTGATGGGCTGGCGACAGGATCTTTATCATTGGGGTGGAAGGGCAAGCCCGTATGCCAGCGAACCCAGGATCAGCCTGTCACTTGAATTTCAGAATGCCGCCTTTGATCCGCTTGCCGATCAGTTGTTGGGGCTTGATCATCCACCGGTGTTTTTGGAACGTCTGGCCTTGATTGCCAAACAGTTTGAAAAATACCGTCACATGCAGTCAATGGATGCCGAAACCCTTAAATGGGCAAATGACGTTGTGGACGCGTGTGCTACGATTAACCATATGCAGTAAAAGCCGGAATGCCCCCGACATTGGTACGGGTTGAGTGGTGTTGTGCCAGACGTGATACTGCCATAGGCTGCACAGAAAGGTTTGTCGATGGAATTGATTGATAACGCCCGTTTTGAAGAGTTGTGCCAAGCCCTTGGCAAGGATCAGGTATTGCTGCTGGTGAATTTGCTCCCGGCCTCCTACGACGAAGAGCGCGCCCGTCTGATCGAGGCTGCGGCTACGAAGGACCTTGATGGTATCACGCGGTCTGGACACGCCATCAAGGGGATGGCCAGAAATATGGCGGCGCCCGAACTTGCAGAAGCTGCATTGGCATTTGAGCGTTTCGAAGGTGATTTCGATCCAGCACTTGATGACAAGATCAAGGAACTCGACGAGATAACACAGCGGACAGTTGACGCCATGCGCGCGCTCCTTGCCACGCCATAGCTGTTATCTTTTGCTTCATTAGTGGGAGTGACCCCAAAGGCAGATCAACTGGATCTGCCTTTTTCATTATTTTTGCGAGATTACTCAGTTTGTTACGCCGTTTGGCGATGAAAAATGCGTTCCGGGGAATAGAAAATCAGTCAATTCCCCCTACATGAAATCTAGAACGGATTTTCATCCCCCAGCACTGTACACAGTGCCAAGACTGCTTGTGACCGTCCCAACATGGAGGCAACAGTGGCGAGCTTTAATAAAATTTCTGGGCAAACAGATCAGGAAACTTCTGCACAGCGACTTCACGGTGCGCCAAGTTATGACAAGTGGCGTCGAGATGATCTTTATCATTTGGCCGCGCAGAAAGGCATACAGAACCGGGCCAACATGTCGAACAAGGAATTGGTCGAAGCGTTGAAGCGTACGCAATCAACCGGCGGCTGATATCGCGTTTATTTTACCTCGATTTTGCAAAGAACCGGTTCCCATCCTGATGTCAAGTTTGTATACCATCGTATATTATAACTAGCCGGTCGGGGTGGAGGTCGCCTGTTGCTTCCGCCACCGTTTGTAACTGTGGCTTGGCGTAAGCATGCACGCGTTGCCGGTTTGAAGCGATGTATTATAGATCGAGGTATGCCTAAGTGGGTTGTTTAGTCCGACGCTGTAGCCCGCAGCAAAAAGAGCGAGAACAGAAAATTGGCTTGAAGTCGTGCGCGGTGGTTTTGCTTTTCGTGATCGTGCTTTGGTGCCTGCCATTGGCGACCCCACAAGCGACGGAGCATGACGCCACTGACGTTCCAACACGCGTAGCCTTTATCAATCCGGGGTATGGGGATCGCGGTTTCTGGAAAGATGTGCGCGACACCATGCAGGCGGCTTCAGATCAGTTTGGCTATGAACTGATCGTTTTCGATAGCAACCGCGACAGCAAGATGATGATCGAAAGTGCGCAGAAGGTTTTTGCCCTTGAACCCGCGCCTGATTACATCATTGCCGTTAACGAACATCAGCAGGGAACGCGCATCGTTCTGGAAGCAGAAGAACGCGGCATCCCGGTCATCATGTTGCTCAATGACCTGACAAAAGAGCAAAAGAACGCATATGGCTATCCGGGCAGGGATTTTGATCACTGGATATTCTCCCTGACGCCGGACAACGAGCGTGCCGGTTATGACATCGCCAAGTCCCTGATTGATAGTGCACGTCTTCAAACCGAAAATCGGCAACCAGCGCCGCTATGCCTGTTATCCATCGCCGGGGACAGCAAGACACCAGCCTCGCTTCAGCGACTGCAGGGACTTGACCACGCGCTTAGTCGTTTTCCGCTTCTTCGCGAACAGCGTCGTCTGGTGGCAAACTGGTCATACGATGAGGCATACCGTCAGACAGAAAACTGGCTTAGACGGGGCGGATGCGTCGATGCGGTCTGGGCTGCCAATGATGATATTGCGCTGGGTGCAATTGCGGCTCTGGAGAAAGCAGGGCGGAAACCCGGGAAAGATGTCTTTGTCGGTGGACTGAACTGGTCACCTGCGGGCTTGCGCAACGTCGCAGACGGCAAGATGACCATGACCCACGGGGGCCACTTCTTTGCTGGCGCATGGGTCATGGTATTGCTGCACGATTACATTCATGGCGTTGAATTTCTTTCCCATCATCCCGAAATCTTTTTCAGGATGGAGGCGATCACACGCGAAAACATATCTCACTTTGTCGATGTCCTGGGCAGCAGGGATTGGAACAGCTTGGATTTTAAGGATTTTAGTATTGCCAATTCCCCATTCGGCACAGAGTATAACTTTGTGTTACATCCCGGCGATGGCATGCGTGAATAGCAAAAGCCATCATCCGGTAAATCTTTAGAAAGACAAGGTCGAGACGCTTGGCACGAGAACCAGACGAAAAGCATTTTGATGATCTTGCCGGGATGCGATTGGGCAGCACAATTGCGGCTCGTCAGTTAAAGTACTCTCTTTTCCTGGCAATTGCTCTTGGCCTCATCATCGTCGCCATTCGCGGATATCAGGATTATCTCTGGCTCGAAGGTGTCTATCAGCAGAGCAACCAGCGTATCTTTTCCTCCAGTGCGCCTGTCGCGACTGAAGTCATGATCAAGCGCGACCGCGAACTGGCCAATATTATGGTGCGCGGGATGCTCAACAATCGGTCCATTGCACGCGTTATTCTTACCAACGCCGATGACGGTATCTTTTTTGAACTAAAACGACCCGCAGGCGAAATACCAGTCTCGCGCTGGGCCGAGAAGATGTTTGGCGGGCTGCAAACCATCACTGTTCCGGTGCGCGACCCCGAACGAAAACCTGTCGCCACCATTGGCGAGATGGTGATTGAGCTTAATCCGCAGGTTTATGTGAACGCCTACATGACGCGTCTTTCGTGGTCGTTCCTTGCGACCATGATTTTGGCGGCGGTGATGGCCCTTTGTTTTGCGGCAATGAGCTACTTCGTTTTCTCACGACCCGTGATACGGCTTGGAAACTATATCGTTAACGCGAACCCGACAGACGATAGTCGCCCGCTTCAGATGCCGCCGGAACATCGTCATGACGACGAAGTTCAGTTGCTTGGTTCGGTGACGGTCGGGCTTTTCGGAATGATCCGCAAGCAAGTCGGGGAATTGCGCAGAGCCCGCGACGAACTGCAGAATGCGAACATCACTTTGGAAGAACGTGTCGCACAGCGTACAGAAGAACTCAATTCCGCGATGCAAAAGCTTGAAGTGCTTGCGTCAACGGATCCATTGACCGGGTTGCCTAACCGTCGTGCCTTTCTGGGCAGGTTGGAAGACGCTGTTGCCGTCTGGCGGCGCAGGGATACGCCTGTATCCTTCATTCTTCTTGATATCGACCGTTTCAAGGCGCTGAACGATACCTATGGTCATCAGGCCGGTGACGCGGTTCTGGTTGCCTTGGCAGAAACACTTAGAACAACACTGCGCTCCATCGATATTCCGGCGCGTATGGGCGGTGAAGAGTTCGCTGTGTTGCTGCCGGGGGAGGAATTGCAGGGGGCGATGATCCTCACCGAACGTTTGCGCAAGGGCCTGGAGCAGAACAGTGTCGAGTATGGCGGCAGCAAACTTTCCTTTACCTCAAGCTTTGGGGTGTCGGGCTTGCCGTCTGCAAAGGGTTTGGCTGAGTTTGATCCGGACGTTGCCGCGCAATTTGATGTTCTGAGGAACTCGGAAAACACCGATATCCCGGGGATATTGTACTCGTTGGCGGATCACGCACTTTATGATGCCAAGGCAACCGGGCGTAACCGATGCAAGCTGGCTGACTTCAGCACGCTTTCGGAATTCAAGGATCAGCTGCCCTCTGACATTTGATTGATCGGATAATTCCGGTGCGACGCCGGATGCATGTGCATCAGGAATGCGTGTCTTTAATTCCGGCCGTCGTCATTACCCTGTCGGGAAATCCGGATGTCGCGGTGGATTGATACGCTCATCAAAAGCCCGAAGCTGACCAGAATGGTCATCATCACCGTGCCGCCATAAGACACAAGCGGCAACGGTACGCCAACCACCGGGATCAGACCCATCACCATCGCGATGTTGATAAAGACGTAAAGGAAGAAGGTCGAGGTCACACCGATGGCGACAAGGCGTCCAAACTGGTTCTGACAGCGCAGTGCGATGACATAGCCATAGGTGATTACCAGCGCATAAAGGCCCAGCAACGCCATGCCACCGACCAAGCCGAATTCTTCGCCCAGCATGGTGAAGATAAAGTCGGTTTGTTTTTCCGGCAGGAAGTTAAGATGGCTTTGCGAACCCAACATGAACCCTTTGCCAAACAGCCCGCCAGACCCAAGCGCGATCTTTGATTGCGTAATGTGATAGCCCGCACCAAGCGGATCATTTTCCGGGTTCAGGAAGGTCAGAACGCGGTTCTTTTGATATTCGCGCAAGAACTGCCAGCCAATCGGAATGGCCGCAAGTGCCGTGCCGAGAACAAGCGCGAACTTCCAGATGCGCACCCCAGCCAGCCAGAAAATCACACCACCCCCGGCAATCAGCAGCAACGTGGTGCCAAGGTCAGGTTGGCGTAGCACTAGGGCAGAGGGCGCAAGAACCATCAAAATCGGCGGAATCAAAAGCGGGATACGACCGACATCTTCGGTCGTCAAACCATGGAAATACCGTGCAAGTGCCAGAACCAAAGAGATTTTCATCAGTTCAGACGGCTGCAACTGGAAGAAACCCAGATTGATCCAGCGCTGCGCGCCCATGCCGATATCGCCCTTGATTTCGACCGCTACCAGTAAAATGAGCGCAACAAAATACGAGAAATAGGCAAGCTTCAGCCAGACGCGTATATCGGTTACCGCGATGATGATCATCAGTGCCGCACCCACGGCAAAACGCATCATCTGGCGTTCGGCCCAGGGTTGCAGTGATCCGTTGGCCGCTGAATAGAGCATGGCAAAGCCGATGCCAGATAGGGCTGCGATCAAAAGAACAAGCGTCCAGTTCAGCAACAACAACCGGCGGCCGATCGGTACATAATCCGGGTCTTCACCAATGCGAAATCTGCTTCCTGCCATGGCTTAACCCTCGTCCTGATCGCTGTGGGCCGGATTGCGCCGGAGGTTTGCACTATTGGGCTGGTCGGCGGCCGAGATGCCCTGACGCGCGGATTGCAGTTCCTGCGCTTTTAGCAGCAGGTCACGGACAATCGGGCCCGCAACACTCGAACCACCACCACCATGTTCAACCACCACTGAACAGGCATAACGCGGGTTATCGACCGGCGCAAAGGCAACAAACAGGGCGTGGTCACGGTATTTCCACGGCAAGTCATTGTTATCAAGCACGCCCGTGGTTTGGCGCTCGCGCATGGTGATGCGGCGAACCTGACTGGTACCACTTTTGCCAGCCATTTCCATGCCCTTGATGGCGATCCGTGCGCCATGGCCTGTGCCGCGCAATTCGTTCGTCACACCGTTCATTGCATCACGAATTCGGGCCAGGTTGGCGCGACTGACCTGAAGTTCCGGGAATTCTTCGGCCTGGCGGCTGGTGACGCCTTCTGGGGTGACATTGTCACGCGTCAGGTGCGGGCGCACCGCCTTGCCCGAGGCCAGACGTGCAGTCATCGTGCAAAGTTGCAACGGCGTTGCCAGAACATATCCCTGCCCGATAGACGCAATCAGCGTTTCACCACCCTGCCAGCGTTTGCCAAGCTGGATTTCCTTCCAGTCCTTGGTCGGGATCAGGCCGCTACGTTCGTTGGGAAGGTCAATGCCGGTATCTTCGCCAAGGCCCAGCTTGTTTGCCATGGCCGCAATGCGGTCGATCCCGATTTTCTGGGAGATTTCGTAGTAATAGACGTCACAGGAATGCTTGATTGAGTCATGCATGTTCATCCAGCCATGACCGCCGCGTTTCCAGCAGTGGAAACGCGCATTCCCGAGATCAAGATGCCCGTTGCAGAAGAATTTCTGGTTTGGCGAAATAATGCCTGCTTCCAGTCCGGCAAGTGCGACGCACATCTTGAAAGTCGAACCGGGCGCATAGGTGCCGTTCACAGCCTTGTTGGAAAGCGGTGCATACGGGTTGTTGACCAGACTGTTCCAAAGCTTGTGCGAAATGCCATTGGTAAAGGCGTTCGGGTCATAGGCCGGGTGCGACGACAGGGCGAGCACTTCACCATTATGGATGTCCATAACCACCGCAGCGGCACTTTCCTGATCCGACAGTCGCTGATTGGTGTAGCGCTGCAATTCGAGATCAAGCGTCATGACAACCGTGTTGCCGCTGTCACCTTCTTCGCGTTCCAGTTCGCGAATGACGCGACCCAGTGCGTTGACTTCGACCTGGCTGGTGCCAGCCGTGCCGCGCAGTGCCAAGTCATAAACCTTTTCAACGCCGCTTTTGCCAATGGTGAAGCCCGGCAATTCCAAAAGCGGATCGCCTGTCAGTTCCTTTTCAGAAACGGCAGCAACATAACCCAGTGTATGCGCAAGGTGCGGTCCTTCGGGATAGTCGCGTGATCGTCCGGCATCAATGATCAGGCCGGGCAGGTCGGGTGCATTTACACCGACGCGTGCGACTTCATCCCATGTCAGGTTATCGCGCACTGTGACCGGAACAAAGGAACGCCGACGGGCTGCATCGCGTTCAACGCGCTCGATCGTGTCGGGGCCAAGTTCGATGATCTGGTCCAGGATTTCAAGCGTGCGGCGGACATCGGGTGTCTGTTCGCGCACGATCATGATGTGATAATTCTGCCGGTTTACCGCAAGCGGCGCACCGAAACGGTCGGTGACCAGTCCACGCGGCGGCGGCAGCAGGCGGTGCGAGATACGATTTTCATCGGCCAGCGTCTGATAGCGGTCGCTTTCAAGGACCTGCAGGTAGTACATGCGCGCGGCAAGACCAGTCAGCAATACACCCTTGCCCGCACCCAGCATCAGGGCGCGTCGGGTAAACAGTCTGAACCGGTCTGAGTCACGATGCCACATGGGCGTTGGATACCTGTATTTCGTCAGTAGCCGCAAGGCCGAGTGTTCAATTTCTGGCCCGTTTTATCCCGGTTGATCGGGGATTAAAACAGCCTTTCCCCATCATAGCTAGTAGCCGTTGCCAAAACATCAATATTGCGCAGTTCATCAATCGCGCATGGCAGCCTAGACATAACGCAAAAGGGTATTTTGTGCGCGCGCCAGAACCCAGGCAACAATCGGGAACAAGGCAGCCGTCAACACATAGCTGATCATGGTTGCCTTGAAGGGCAACAATGCACCGATCAGGGCCGAACTCAGCAGCCACTGAACCAAAAGTGCCGGAATGGCCACCAATGCAAAGCCCCACCACATCACGCTGAACGGCTTGTTATGGAAAAAGCGCCCCTGACTTGCCGATCCGGTCTGCACCAGCACGAGCACAAGCGAACTGACGCCAAGCGGCAAGCCCATCAACAGATCCTGCAACAGGCCCAGCAGGAAGGCTGTAACGGCCGTCAGCAGGTCAGGGCGGTTCACCGACCAGTAAAACACAGCCATCAGTGCCAGTGCCGGTGAGGCGGTTGATAACAACGGCACGCTGAGCGGCAGAAGATTAATCAGCAACAGAGCGAAAACACTGAAGGCAGGAAAAAGGCCGCGGGCAATAATGTCCAGTCGATGCCAGACGCCGGGTTTCACTGGGCTTCCCCTGCCGCGTTGGTGGAGGGGGATGTGCCGTCATTACCGGTCGGGCCTGCAGGAACAATGCCGACGCCGTCAGGCAGGTCCGGCGATACTTCAGTTATGTTTGTATCGTTGGACGGTTGGCTTTGGCGAATGCGGTCATCGCTCAGGATGCCCTGAAGGCCGTAATCAGCAACCCGCAGATATTCCAGTTGATGGCGGCGGAACATCGGAGCGACGCGAACGGCATTTTCGGAAACCGATGAGACAACCCCGATCGGAATGCCCGGTGGGAACGCACCACCATGGCCCGATGTCAAAATACGGTCACCCGGTGCAACGGCCGCATCCGCAGTCAGGAAGGTCAGGAGCGGGCGGTTGGTGTTGTCACCGGAAAGAAATGCACGGTCGCGGGAATTTTCCACAACAACCGGAACACGAGAGTTGATATCGGTGATCAGAAGAACACGTGACGCCTGATACCCCGCCTCGGCAACGCGGCCAATCAGGCCTTCGTCCGAAATCACGGCTTGCCCCTTGGCAACGCCATCGCGCGATCCGGCGGAAATCATCACACTGTGGGCATAGGCACCGCCCATATCGGCAATCACGCGGGAGGTTACCAGATGCAGGGCAGGCGGGGAGGTGTAGCTTGCCAGATCGCGAAGACGGGCATTCTCATGTGAAAGATTGCGTGCGGCTTGCTGCCAGGCCAGCAGTTGCTGGTTTTCGCGGCGCAGGCGCTCGTTTTCTTCGTAAAGATGGGCGAGGTTGTAAATCTTGTCGGTCAGCTCGTTGATGCTGGCCGCAGGGCGCGAAATGACGTTCATCACCGGCGACACCAGATCAGCCGACGCGGCGCGGATCCGCTCGATCAGAACAGTATCGGCCTTGCCCAGAAGCATCAGGCCAAAGGCCGATAAAATCAGCAGTATGAAAGCGAAGCGGTGAAGGGCCGTGCGTAACGGCGAAAAGATACGCTGCTGCGGACCACCATGCTGTGCCAATGTATTCCCCGCGAATTCCCAAAAGGTTGTTCTTCATCCCGTGCGGGATATTCAACCATAACGAAATCACCGAGTCGCGTCCAGTAAGGATACGACCCGGTGATGATATTCAAGGCCGCTTTTTTATCAGTATGCTGTGTGCAGGACGTTGCGCAGCATCTTTTTCTCTTCCAGCGCGCGACCGGTACCCAGTGCAACGCAGGAAAGCGGATCATCTGCAATCGAAACCGGAAGACCGGTTGCGTGGCGCAGAACGTAATCAAGGTTGCCCAGCATCGCGCCGCCACCGGTCAGGACAATACCCTTGTCCACGATGTCAGCAGCAAGTTCCGGCGGGGTCTGTTCGAGGGCGACTTTCACCGCCTCGATGATTGCCGAAACAGGCTCTGCAAGGCTTTCTGCGATCTGGCGTTCAGAAATCAGCAGTTCCTTCGGAACGCCGTTCATCAGGTCACGACCGCGGATTTCAACGGTTGCGCCATCACCGTCATCCGGTGCACAGGCAGAACCGATTTCCTTCTTGATGCGTTCGGCGGTGCTCTCGCCGACCAGAAGGTTATGAGTGCGACGGATGTAAGCAATGATCGCTTCATCCATTTTGTCACCACCGACACGTACCGAACGCGCATAGACGATACCGCCCAGCGAGAGAACGGCAACCTCGGTGGTGCCACCGCCGATATCGACAACCATGGAGCCGGTCGGTTCCGTCACCGGAAGGCCGGCACCAATGGCAGCCGCCATCGGCTCGTCAATCAGCCAGACTTTACGCGCGCCAGCACTTTCTGCACTTTCCTGAATGGCGCGGCGTTCAACTGCGGTCGAACCCGACGGTACGCAGATGATGACTTCCGGGCTGGCAAAGTTGCGACGGTTATGGACCTTGCGGATAAAGTGCTTGATCATTTCCTCGGCGATGTGGAATTCCGCAATAACGCCGTCTCGCAACGGGCGGATCGCCTGAATATACCCCGGGGTACGACCGAGCATCTGTTTGGCTTCTTCACCAACTGCAAGGACCTGTTTCTTGCCTTTTTCGTCGGTAATGGCCACCACGGATGGTTCGTTCAGAACGATGCCTCGTCCCTTAACGTAAACCAGTGTGTTCGCGGTGCCCAGATCCACCGCCATGTCGGAGGATAAAACCCCAAGAAGCTTGGAAAACATTCCTGCCCTATGCCCCGGTTAAAAGTAAAATCTCAAAAGCGAATGTACCGGCTTTGATAGCGTAAGGAATAAGCCGATGCACGAATAATCTGCTCAGGGGATTGAGGAATAATTAAGGCGCGTAATTTTCCTGAAATAAGGCATCAAAAACATGATCAGTAATATGGTCTTGGCGGAGAAATTCAATTTCGTCCTATATTTTCTGAGATGCCCATTGCAGAAAGGAAATCTGTCACCAGTGAGACTACAAGCGGACTGTTTTCTATTTGCAACGTTGTGCGAGTCGTTTGTTTTTCAATCATTTCGCTGCTTTCAACGACTTCAAACCGAACGAGTTCGCGCCCGTTGTAAAGGTCGCGATCCATACGCCATTCACACCATGCCGGTGGGTTAAATGGATCATTTTTGACAGCCACAAGCAGGCTGGGCACAAAGTTGTCCATTTCCGACATACATTGCGGTCTTAGCCCGACGAGCGCCTTAAATCGGTGTTGGTAGTGTTTGGCATGGCCATCGCGATAAATCGCTAGCTGAGCTGCGCCGGCACCATAGCCATAACCGAAGACGGCAATGTTTGCTGGCGCAATGGATTTTGCCCCGGCAAGGTAATGAAGCGCGCTGATGGCATCGAACGCCCAGTAGGACAGACCGTGTTTCGGCGTTTGAAGTTCCCCGCCACCACAGTAATCCTGCGTCGGATGGGCGTTAGGTGGTGAGATCAAAAGTACGGCGTATCCGCTTTGTCGCAGGATCTTGATCCACTTTTCGGGAAAATGGTTGTCACAGTCGGGCAGGGCGACGATGGCAGGATAAGGTGGCTTTGCGTTTCCATTGGCCGCAGCCGGTTCGAAATAAACTGCTGGAATACCTGCTTGCAGGCTTTCATCAACGCTAGGTATGGCTTTCCCGGCGGCGATCAGGCGTTGCCTCAAACCGCTTTTGGGGTAGGGCAGTGACGGTACGGTGACATGCTGACCCGACTGCATTGTCGGCGTTTGTGCGAACGCGTTTGTGGAAGTTATGACCGTGCCAACAGACAGGGCCACAGCAATCGTAACGATCAGAACATATGAAAACGCACGCAGAGCTTTGCTTGGCGGGGCCATCGGCAACTCCATTCACGGGTGCCAAATTCTATCACACCGTTGGCCATGCCACCATTCACACATAAGAAAAGGGCGGCATAGGTGCCGCCCTTTAGATGTAAACCAATAAGCCTTGCTTAGGATGCCATCGCATCCGGTGCGGTTTTCTTGCTTTTTTCGATCAGCTTGTTCACTGCCGTAACATAGGCAAGGCAGGATGCAACCACGGTATCGGTATCCGATGCGTTGCCGACAACCGTGCGATCTTCGCCGTCGAGTTTGACTGTGACCGTTCCCTGGGCATCGGTGCCCTCGGTTACGGCGTGCACCTGATAAAGCTTCAGGCGCCAGTCATGCGGATAGATCTCCTTGATCGCGTTAAAGGTCGCATCAATCGGGCCATCGCCGGTGGTCTTGGCCGTGCGGGTTTCACCGTCGACGGTCAGTTCCAGTTCCGCAGTCTGCGGGCCTTTGGAGCCACAGGTAACGGTCAGGCCAACGAACTTGATATGTTCGTTGTCGCGCATGCCGTCATCGACCAGAGCGACGATGTCGTCGTCATAGACTTCTTTTTTCTTGTCGGCCAAGTCCTTGAAGCGTGCAAACGCATCTTCAATCGCGTTGTCACCCAAATCGGTAAAGCCCAGTTCCTTGAGCTTTTCCTTGAACGCGTGACGACCAGAGTGCTTGCCCATGACCAGGCTTGATTTGTTCAAGCCAATCGATTCCGGCTTCATGATTTCATAGGTTTCGGAATTCTTCAGGAAGCCGTCCTGATGGATGCCGCTTTCATGGGCAAACGCATTGGCGCCAACGATGGCCTTGTTTGGCTGTACGACAAAGCCGGAAACAGCGGAAACCAGACGCGATGCGTTCATGATCTTGGTGGTATCAATGCCCGTGGTGAACGGGAAGGCATCGTTACGGGTGTTGATCGCCATCACGATTTCTTCGAGTGCGGCGTTACCGGCACGTTCGCCGAGGCCATTGATCGTGCATTCGATCTGACGCGCCCCTGCATTGACCGCCGAGATCGAGTTGGCAACCGCCATGCCCAAATCGTTGTGGCAGTGAACCGACAGGATCGCCTTGTCGATGTTCGGCACGCGGTTAAACAGCATGGTCATCAGTTCGGCATATTCGGTCGGCGTGGTGTAGCCAACCGTATCGGGGATGTTGATGGTGGTCGCACCGGCATCAATGGCCGCTTCGACGCAACGGCACAGGAAGTCATGTTCGGTACGCGAACCGTCTTCTGCCGACCATTCAACATCGTCGGTGAACTTGCGGGCCAGTGTCACACTTTCAATCACCTTTTCCAGAACGCGTTCCGGTTCCATCTGCAATTTGTATTTCATATGCAGCGGGCTTGTGGAGATGAAGGTGTGGATACGCTTGTTCTCAGCCGGTTCCAATGCCTCTGCCGCGCGTTCGATGTCGCCCTTGGCGGCACGTGCCAGCGAACAGATGGTCGGTCCTTTGACCTGCTTGGCGATTTCATGGACGGACTGGAAGTCGCCGTTCGATGCGATGGCAAAGCCTGCTTCGATGACATCAACCTTCAGTTCCGCCAGTGCGTGCGCCACGCGCAGCTTTTCATCAAGCGTCATCGATGCACCCGGGGACTGTTCCCCATCACGCAAAGTGGTGTCGAAAATGATGACGCGATTGTCGTTTGCACTAGCCATTATCTTGTTTCCTGATCAAACGGGTCTTTGCCCGGTATGTAAATTCTGTCTGGAAGGAGTGCGGGCCGTCTGGCGCGACTTTTTCCCCTGAGCTGCGGTAAATGGATCGACAAGCTATTCGTGTGATCCGGACCGGCATGATTCGCTCAGGGGCGAGTAAGTCGTAGAGCGCCTAGCTCTGCTAGACCAAGGAGACCGGAAATTAGGTTGAGGGCAGACAGCGCAAGCGCGCGCAAAGCGGTGGCTTCGGCACGGTCGGCATATGCATCAATGTTGCAAATGTCTGCGGTCATCGGTCTTCATCAATTGGCTTTGAATGCCAGCTGTTGCTGGCGACGTCCCCAATTTCGTCGGCGGGCCCCTTCAGGTCAAGTAATTTTTGTACCTTTTGGTCTGTTTTTTGAGTGGAATTTAGCGGGGCCGGGTTTGGCATGTGCGTTTCTGTTACGATATTCGGGCCATTGTGCTGTTTTCGTGCTGTCCGACACAGCAGCCGAAATGTCATTTCGGCCATACCAAAAAGATACTGGTCGGAATTTGACTAATCGGGTAGTGATTTCGTCCCTGATGACGTCACGCCCCCAATGGTGACGGTCAGGGCGGAACGCCATCCAAGCCACAGGAACCATTATGCTGAGTTTGTCGTTGATCGGGGCCTTTATCCCCACGGCCTTCTTTGTCTCCATTACGCCGGGTATGTGCATGACACTTGCGCTAACCCTTGGCATGACAATCGGTCTGAAACGCACACTCTGGATGATGGTGGGTGAACTGATCGGTGTGGGCATTGTTGTGGTTGCCTCGGCACTAGGCGTGGCGGCGATCATGTTGCAGTATCCGGCCGTGTTCGCGGTGTTTAAGTATATCGGCGGGGCCTATCTGGCGTGGCTCGGCATTCAGTTGTGGCGTTCGCGCGGGCGCATGGCAATTTCCGGCGAAGTCGAAGGTGCCAAGACAGCAACAGCCGCCGGGCTGGCAGCACAGGGCTTTGTTACCGCGATTGCCAACCCCAAGGGCTGGGCCTTTATGATTTCCCTGCTTCCGCCATTTATCAGTTTGCAGCATCCCATCGCGCCACAGCTTTCGGTGCTGGTTGCGATCATTCTGGTGACCGAGCTGATCTGCATGACGATGTATGCCACCGGTGGGCGGTCGTTGCGTCGCTTCCTTGAAAAAAGCGGTAACGTGCGCATCCTCAACCGTGTCGCCGGAACATTGATGATCGGCGTGGGCGTCTGGTTGGCAAGTAGCTGATCTGGTGGCCGTTCGCGGCGTTTGGTCGTGCTTTGGGCATTATTTCAACGCGTTGCCTGAATTTGATGTTTGTTTTGTTGTTTCATCATAACAATATGTAATCAAACAACTGTTTTGAGGATTTCCGACCATGCGCGAGATACGCTGTATCGTTTTCGAGGACGGCGAACTGATCAAGGCAATTCTGGCCCATGGTCGACGCACCGGCAAAGCGCTTCCGCCCGGTCAGATCAGCAGCTTTGAGGTGGAACGCAAACCGGAAGTCATCGCGCGTATGACGGTTACTTCTGATGAAGGTCAAAAGCTGATTGTTCCAACCGCAGGCGCAGAACTTGCGGCTGCGATGATTGCCTATTGCATTGATCGCAAGGTCCCGGTGCCGGCAAATGCATCCAAGTCGATTGCAGTTCTGGATGACCATGTGGCGCTTAAAATCACCATGACCGGTGAAAAGGCCCGCTAAGTCAGGTCGACAAGGCAGCTTAGAAACACAAAAGGCGCGCTTGAACAGCGCGCCTTTTTTCTATTCCCTAACACGGCGGGCAGGGCTACCACTGCATCATCTTGCCTTTGAGCTTGCCCATGCGTTCGTCTTCGTTCTTGAAGCTGTGTTGTTCGGAAACACCGTCTTGCACCTTGGTCATCAGCAGCCATTGCTTGACCTTCATGAAGCGCGGGGCTAGGAACTGGTAGGTCT
Source organism: Thalassospira sp. CH_XMU1458 (assembly GCF_037027205.1). Taxonomy (NCBI): domain Bacteria; kingdom Pseudomonadati; phylum Pseudomonadota; class Alphaproteobacteria; order Rhodospirillales; family Thalassospiraceae; genus Thalassospira; species Thalassospira sp. CH_XMU1458. The sequence goes on from NZ_JAYMDW010000004.1 coordinate 156,467, forward strand.
GTTTGACCAGATTGACAGCCTTGGGACCGCGCTCCAGTTCAAGTTCTTCCCACTGTTCGATCAGCGGTTCCCACGCGCGCAGACGTTTATAAAGGTCATCACGCTGGCTTCGGATATATTGGCGCTGCGAAGTGAAGTTACGCAGAACTGACATGATTTCGCCGGTATTGGCATCAAGTTCGTCAAACGTCGTTTCGAATTTCTTTTTGGCGTCGTCAAGCAGTCGGATGGCCTGGGTAACGGTTTCCAGAACACCTTTTTCATGTGCATAGATGCGGCGAAGGTCCTGCAACTTGCGGTCCACCATCAGGATCTTGCGATACTTCACGCGGAGCGTCTCGATATAGGACAACTCATCAGCGACCTGATGCACAAGATTGACGACTTCTTCGCGGTTTTCTTTGCCAAACCCAAGCTTTTCGGCAACTTCGTCAAAAGCCTGGTTGATCTTCTTTTTGGTGTTCGGATCCTCGGCGATCTGCATCAGTTGGTCCGGGTCGGTGATGAGTTCTTCACTCCCCGACATCCAGGTTACCAACTGCATGGTAATACGGTTATAGGCAATCGCCTTGTGATCTTCGTCAACAGCCCATGATGCTTCACCGGTCAGAACTTCAAGCGGCAGGTTGTCGCCCGGGCGCAGGACATTGACAAAGTTAAGCGACTTGTCGATCAGGCTGATCAGATCGCCATCCTTGGATTCCGGATCAATATCGAATTCACGGCAAATCGCCTTAAGCGGCAAAGACACAACCGATCCTTCTGCCATTTTCAGGACAAAAAGAGCTTCGTCTGAGATATCAGACTTCTGAAAGTGGCATTCTTCGAACGTTTTGAAAATCTTGTGTTCTAGCTCGATTTTACGTTCGCTATTGGGTGTCTTCATCTGCTTCTCCGCCCTGCAAAGCCGGTGCAACACATTACTATGTTGTACATCGCAGGTCCGATTGTTAGGTCATCGGTTCTGCTCTTTTGGCCTATTCGGACATGTGTGTTAGCTCGGTGTCTTGGTTGGATCTTGGTTCTATCGTCGAAATCTCTTTTTCAGAGATGCATTTATTGATGCCCTGATTTGGTGTTTTCCATTAGGGCCCTGTCTATTGCATCACGCAGGTGTTTCTACCTTCCTGCTTTGCCATATAAAGAGCTTTGTCCGCCCGGTCCACAAACTCCAATATATTCTCTCCAAGATTATAAGCCGTCAAGCCAATTGAAACGGTTAACTTGCCGAAATCCTTGCCGGTTTTTTTGTTTATAATATGTTGGTTTGACACGTTTTGTCTCAGCTTGTTGGCGAGTTTTGCCGCGTTCTCCAGCTCGGTATCAGGCAGGATGATCGCAAACTCTTCGCCACCATAACGGGCAACGGTGTCTGCACCCTTTGTCGAACTGACCAGCACCCGCGCCACAGCCTTCAGGACCCCGTCACCGGCACGGTGCCCGAAATTATCGTTGAACTCCTTGAAGTGATCGATATCGATCATCAAAAGCGATAATGGCGCGCCGGACTCCATCGTTGTCGTCACCGCGTCGCGCAGCGACGTGTCAAAATTCTTGCGGTTGGCAATCCCGGTCAAGGTGTCGGTCAGGGCATCCCGGCGGACAAGCTCAAGCTCGGTACGGACCCTGAGAACCTCCTTGTGATATTCCTCAAGGCTGCCGTTAAAGGAGCTGTATGTATCACGCGCCTTGCTGGATCTTTCCGACAAGCCACGGCTGACAGACCGTGCGTCCTCCAATGTGATGTCCGAGGCCTGCAACTGCTGTGATGCGACCTCGATATCGCCACAGAAAGTATCCGTCTCCCGCATGACCGACGTTACCGCCATTTCGACACGTTCGACAGCAGACTGCAGCCCCTCGACCCCTTGCTTCAGATGCTGTTGCATCGCGTGGGTGCCGAGGTACTTGTGGTAAATCCGGAAAACAGTCTCTTCATCAAGATCCTGCGTATTGCGGATCAAGACCTTGATCAACTGACTGAGTTCGGGCACCTCGTCTGTCAGGTAGCTGTAGAAAACATGGTAAACCTGTGGCGTCGGCTGCAAGTTGAGCTCGTTGACGAGCGCCATAACGTTATGCGCAATGTCGCGTGGGTTTGCGATCTTGGTTGTCGCTGTCACTTCCTGTTATCCGATCCGAATATCATATCCATTCAGTCAAGCGTGTCCCAACTTAGACCCTGCATCGCTACTAACCGATGCTCTAGGGTGCTCGTGCACATTTGGGTGCAAGATATACTTTTTATATTAGGCTTGCTCTATCATCGTCTAAAGCAAGGGGCTTTGTCACGCACTTCTACCCCTCAGACAATGACAAATTCAGACATCCCGAATAAATGGCTTTCTAATTGTCAGGTGACAACGGCGTCTTGCGCTTGACGCCCGAAAAGTCGATACTGGCATATACGACGCCGGATCGTAGAATGATCACTCTGCCTGCCATGAAAATCTGCTGATTTTATCCATTTTCAGGCTGTCTGGCCTTCTGCCCCAATTTGGCGCAAGAACTTCATTTCATCCTTCCTGACAGTGAGCGGGGCAGTCTTTCTATTACCACTATCTGGTATTCAGATCGGGCGACCTTATATGGCTATTAGTCGAATGTTGCCCGGGAACGGCTTGCGCGTGACGGCATCTGTAATAACCACTAGGGCAGGGCGTTTAATTGATCCTTGTTACCAGCCGAATAGCGATGCGAGCAGCCCTGTTTGTCGGGCTTTTTGTTGTCTGTTGTCTTGGTTTTTTTGGTGCGAACGCGGCTGACGCGGTGCGCGTTGCCAGCAATATCGTGTTTGACACCAAATGGAGCCAATACGCTCTACCCGGTCAGCGGCGGTTCATTACCCTGCTTGGCGCGCAACAGCGTCCGGTTGCCTTTGATGTTTTTCCCTATAACCGTTTTCGCGATGCGCTTGATGCGGGGCTGACCGACTGTATTCTTGCATCCCACCCGGCACGTTTTGAAGACACCATTGCCTCAAAAAGCAAGGTTCGCTTCGAACTTCGCGTGTTCCAGCGTATCGGTGCCGATATCCGCACCCTGCCGCAGGTCGATATCGGAATCCTTGCCAATCTGCCAAGGCCGAGTCTGTCGATCCGTGGCGAGATCGTCTGGCATGATCTCGGAAGTCTCGAACAGGCTGTCGAGCTGCTTGCGGCCGGGCGACTGACCGGGATCATAGGTGACAGCACCAATATCCGCATGTTTGGTCGCACCGATATCATCGAGGCCGAGTTGCCCCCGGTGATCACCGTCGACATCTCGCTGATCTGCCGCGATACAGAACCTTTACGGGAATTCGTTTCGGAATTTGATTCATCTATGGGTGTGTCTGGTTCCGGGCAGGTGCCGCATGGTGACCTGCGTCACATGGTCGATTACGCGTGGTAGCGAAAAAAGAACTTCATGCATGAATCCATTGCACTAAGCCGAAAATTGGGTAATTATTGAAACGATGCAGTGCATCTTTCAAGTGTGTGGTCGCTCTCTGGTTGATGGTGGTTGCGCTTTTGGTCGGTGTAATGCAGGGACTGTTTTCATGCATTCCTGACTTTGGGGATGCGCATACTAAACTAAGGACGACTACGGATATGGCTACCGGAACGGTTAAGTGGTTCAATGCGACCAAGGGTTATGGCTTCATCACCCCGGACGAGGGCGGCAAAGATGCATTCGTGCACATCACCGCTGTTCAGCGTGCTGGTCTGCAAGGACTTGATGAAGGGCAGAAAATTCAGTTTGAGCTGATTGAAGGTCGCAACGGCCGCATGTCGGCAGAAGAACTCGCCATTCTCTAAATTTCTATCTGGCTTGCAGCTTTCTTTGCTGACAACCGTTAACGCGCCGGCCTTCCGGCGCGTTATGCGTTTTTGGGGCCCGCTTGGTTGTGTCGCCTGAACGCGTGACTTTTATAAAACCAGCAAACTCTTCGGGCATTCATGATCCTTGATCTTCCTGCCGCACCTGTTGGCGGTGATGCAACCACACAGTCGGAATGGCGCCACGCAGTCAGGCGGGTTTTGCTTGGCTGGCGCGCCGGACTTGATGCGCAAACCCATCAAAAACTCTCCGATCAAATCCGTGGTCATTTCGCGACCTTCCTAAAGGATCGGCCCGCCGCAACGATCGGTTTTTATTGGCCAATCCAGAACGAAATTGATCTGCGTCCGGTGATCACGGCCCATATCAAATCAGGTGGGAAGGCGGCCCTTCCGGTGGTTCCGGGCAAGGATCAGGCGATGATCTTTCATGACTGGACGCCGGGTACCGAAATGGTGCCGGGCTTTGCGCGGATCCCCGAACCGGCCAACAGCAAGGAAGTCACTGTAAATGTGCTACTGGCCCCATTGGTCGGGTTCGATCCGGCAGGGTACCGTCTGGGATATGGCGGTGGTTTCTTTGACCGGACACTGGCGACGCTTACGCGAAAGCCGCTGGTGGTTGGTGTCGGACTAGAAGCCACGCGGCTTGATAACATTCTTCCGCATCAATATGACGTGCCTGTCGATGTGCTGATCACCGAATACGGGACGCGCTATATTGACGGGCAGGCCACCGCTGATGCGGACAAGCCCGATCAAACATCACCGCCTTGCCATTTAAGTGACTAGGCAGCTTCTCCGAGATTGATGGTTCAGTCGCGCTCATAAAGGTGTTTGACAGGAAATTCCGGCAGCCACTTTTCGCGCCGGATCGTCCAGAGCTCATAGGTCGGGATGAACTGATCCGGGGCATCCATCGCGCCCAGATGAAGCTCGATCTCGTCATCGCTGCATGAAAACACCGACGATCCGCAATCAGGACAGAAATGCCGCCCCTGATAACTTTGGGTCTTCCCAGTGATCTCGACCGCCGTTTCCGGGAAAATGGCCGAGGCATGAAACAGAGCCCCGTGATGCTTGCGGCAATCCATACAGTGACACAGCCCGACCCGAAGCGGTTCACTTCCTGTCTCAAAGCGGATTTTACCGCACAGGCAGCCGCCAGAAACCTTCTTCATGCGATGTCTCCGTCCAAAATAGATGCCATCAATGATCAGGCACTTTAAATCGAACCTGTTCGCGCTGCAATTCAGCGACATTGCGGTTGGTCGAAAAGTGTCGTGGAAGGGTTGGGGCAAAGTGGCTGGGGAACCTGGATTCGAACCAGGACTGACGGAGTCAGAGTCCGTAGGTCTACCGTTAACCTATTCCCCAACAGAACTTTGTTTCGCGCGTACTAGACGTGGCGGAGCCGTTTGGTAATGGATCAGGATACGCTTGTCAAGCTGTACTGGGCAGCTTCAGATTTTTGCCAGCATTAGCAGTTTTGTTTGGCAAATTTAAGCTTCTGTATCAGATCAAGTACATCACCAGAACACCCAGGATGACTAAAGTCTAAAGGACCAACTCCGATATTTCTGCCCACTGCATCACAATATTTCTGCAGACATTCAAAGAAATTAACGACGTCTTCTGGCTGATGTAGCCCGAGGCTTTCTGCGGCTAAAACACTTTCCATGTCCAAATGAGACACAAGCCGATTACGTGCGGTTTGTACAAGAGATCTGTATCTCAGAATTTCATCGGAATACTCTTTGATCTCGTTTGTGAATAAATGATGTTGCTCCAGTTTTTGATTGAGATAAGGCAAGGTAACATTGCTTCTTTTTCCTGCAGTTGCAGGGTCCGTTATTTTGCAAACTTGGAGAAAAATATACTCAATCAGAATGTGATTAAGGTCGTTGAAAAACAAGGGCGCAGTATCATGTAATAGCTGAGCTGTGTGTTGGTCGCTTTCAAACATTTGTTCGAATGTAAAATGGCATTGTTTCAGCCAGATACATTCAACTCGGAATGCTTTAAACTCTGTCGGCAACTGGTCCATTCCTAAAAGTGCCTTTTGCAGAACGCTCTACCAGAGCCTGTTTTGAGGTATTTCTCGAAAGCAAATGCCTTGTTCGCGTCTTCGAATCCAAAGGTGTTTATGATCTTCCATGGACCAAAGTTTGCTGTATGCTTGGAGCCTGAGCTGTTTGGTTCGTTGTTATGGCGATACAAACGCTTTGCGACATCTCGCGTGCAGCCGATATAGTAGCGTTCGGGAAACTTTAAACTCTGAAGAATATAGACATATTGCATGTCCGCCATTGACCGCCTCCGCTTAGCTTCGGCGTGTCAGCCTTCGCCGCTTATGAATGTGGGGCGACTACTTGGCATGCCAAGCCGTAGCCTACTTTAGTAGGCGAAGGCTGGCTGGGGAACCTGGATTCGAACCAGGACTGACGGAGTCAGAGTCCGTAGGTCTACCGTTAACCTATTCCCCAACAAAACTTGGTCCACCGTGCGCGACGTGCGGCGCGGTGTGGGCCGCTATGTATAAAACCCGCCCGGTTTTGGCAACCCCTTTTTTGTTTCCATCTGGTCAACCATGCGATTACCGCATACGGGATTTGCCTTGCCGGGGATTGTCGTTACACTCATATAGTTGATTCGCGAGATCGTCACATAAATATCATGATGATCCGCAATATAGAAATTATGCGCGTAACAGAAGGCAGGTTTTCGAACGGTGAAGCACCAATCCCCCCATAGCAACTCGCACAGGGGCAGCAGCCCGGCAGGCGGCGCTGCAATGGGCGGGCATGCCGTGCTTGATGGCCCCGATAAACCGGGCATGCCGCAACCGGGAACCGCCGTTCAGGTCCCCGACGGTGGCGCGAAATCATCGCGCATCGTTGATTGCATTACAGCCCCGCTTTATGCCGCGATTGATTTGGGCAGTTCAAACTGCCGGCTTCTGGTCGCGCGCCCGTGCAATGATGGCTTCAAGGTGATTGATGCCTTTTCACGTGTCGTGCGCCTCGGCGAAGGCGTGCGTGAAAAGGGCTATCTGTGTGAGGCGGCGATGGACCGGGCGATTGATGCGCTTCGGGTCTGTGCCAAAAAACTGCGCCGTCATCCGGGGGCAAAGCTTCGTGCCGTTGCGACCGAGGCCTGCCGCACTGCCAACAATCGTGATGAATTCGTTCGTCGCGTTTTCGATGAAACCGGTATCTCGCTTGATATCATCAATCCGGATGAGGAAAGCCGTCTGGCGCTTCAGGCCTGCTCGGCCCTTCTGGATGAACGTCCCTATGCGGTGGTGTTTGATATCGGTGGTGGCAGTACGGAGATCTGCTGGATCAAGGTCGACAAGACCGGCAAGACCCAGTGCATTGAAACCCTGTCCATGCCGTGCGGTGTTCTGTGCCTGACCGAACGTTATGCCACGGTCGAGGAACGCCGCGAACGGTTTGAAGCCATGCGCACCGAAATCCGCCAGCGTCTTGAAGAATTTGCCAAGCGCAATTGCTGCTCGGACATGCTCGATGATGACAAGGTCCAGATGGTTGGCACATCGGGCACCGTCACCACATTCTGTGGCATTGCACTTGGTCTTGAACGGTATGAACGTCACAAGGTCGATGGGTCTGATCTGCGGTTTGATGACGCAGAACGCGTGACCGAGCTTTTGCTGCGCATGGGATCGGACAAACGCAAGGGTCATCCGTGCATTGGCAATCAGCGCGCCGAACTGATGGATGCCGGGGCGGCGATCTTTGCCGCGATTCGTGATATCTGGCCTTTGGCGACGCTTAAGGTCGCCGACCGCGGACTTCGCGAAGGCATTCTGGTCGATTTGATGCGCGCAGATGGCCACGCTATTGACCCATGCGACGCACGCCGTCATACAGTGTCGCATATTCCGGCTTCTTCCTGATCGGTTGACATCCATGTCCCGGCAGGTCTGGCCAAAACAGAATTCAGTTCAGGATAAATCATGAGCGACAATCGCAGCGGAAAAGGCGGGCAGCGCCGCCGCAAGGGTTCGGCCATTGCAGCCATCGACACCGGCGCACGCCGTGGCCTGCGTACGCGTGTAAAAAGTGCCAAGGGGCGCAAGATTTCCTCGACCCGCTGGCTTGATCGCCAACTTAATGACCCGTATGTGCAGGAAGCCAAACGTCTTGGCTATCGTTCGCGTGCGGCCTTCAAGCTGATTGAAATCAACAACCAGTTTGATCTGCTGCAACCGGGCATGCGCATTGTTGACCTTGGTGCGGCCCCTGGCGGCTGGACGCAGGTGGCGGTGGATATGGTCGGCTCCAAACATGGCAAGGGTCAGGTTGTCGGCCTTGATATCCTTGAGTGGGAAGGCATTTCGGGGGCGACCTGTTTGCAGGCCGATTTCCTTGATCCCAAGGCGCCGGACATGATCAAGCACGAATTGCAGGGCGCGGTTGATGCCGTGATTTCCGATATGTCACCGGAAACCACCGGCCACCGTCAGACCGACCACATTCGTATTATTGATCTGGTCGAACATGCATTGCTGTTTGCCGAGGAAGTCCTGGCGCCGGGCGGTATTTTCATTGCCAAGGTGTTCAAGGGCGGTACCGAGAACGAGCTTCTTGACCGTGTCAAAAAGAACTTCCGGGTGACCAAGCATGCCAAACCGCCAGCATCGCGGCCCGAAAGTCCGGAGGCCTATCTGATCGCAACCGGTTTCCGCGGCCAGAACAACGCCGAAGACGACATCAGGAATGCCGAAATCCGCGAAGACGACAACTGGTCGCCGATCGAATAGACATCAATAAATTATTCCAATATCCACAATGGGATAGACTGGAATAGTTATAATTCTTCAGGCATTGTTGCGTTACATCAAACCCTGATCGCGCCCAAGGCGTTAATGATCAAGGTGGCAAGAAGTTAATCTTGCATTCCGGGTGGAACGGGCCATGTGGGGTGGCCATTGCTTGTGGGGTTTATCTGATGAAACAGGACAATCTTAGCCTGACAGGGGTGGAACGTCATTTTGACGAGCATGAGATCATCGTCTCAAAGACCGATCTCAAGGGCAGGATTACATATGCCAATGACACGTTCCTGCGTGTCGCGGGATACCGTGAACGCGATATCCTTGGTCAGCCACACAGCATCATCCGCCATCCCGATATGCCAAGGTCGGTCTTTGCCCTGCTGTGGCAAACCATTGAGGCCGGGCGCGAGATTTTCGCCTATGTGATCAATCGCAGTGCCAATGGTGACCATTATTGGGTCTTGGCCAATGTCACGCCAAGCTTCGGTCCGGATGGCAAGATCATCGGATATCATTCCAACCGCCGGGTGCCGCGTCGTGATGCTGTCGAAAAGGTCATCCCGCTTTATAAGGCGCTGTGTGAAGAAGAGGCCAAGGAGGCCAACCGCAAGGAAGGTATGGCGCGCGGGATCAAGATGGTCACTGACCTGCTGAATGACGCTGGCATGGATTACGACCAGTTTGTCTTTAGCCTTTAGGTCCGCGTTTCCAAGGCTTGCATGTGCGGAAATGAAAAAGGGGCTCGCCTGACGGCAGCCCCATCGACCAGTTTCTAACGGAATGCGCAAAATAAAGCATCAATAAAATCACAGGGCTGTTATGGGCGCACAAAACTTGGCATTTGGGGCATAACGTGTATAAATTCCGCGCCAACTCAGATTAACGAGGTGGCCAGATGACCCGCATTGCCGAAGCCCTGACGTTTGACGACGTATTGATCAAACCCGCAGCATCAGAAGTGCTGCCTGCTCAGGTGCAGACCAACACCCGCATTACCAAGAATATTGAACTCAGAATCCCGCTGCTTTCCTCGGCAATGGATACCGTTACCGAAAGTGCAATGGCGATTGTCATGGCACAGCATGGCGGCATGGGGGTCATTCACAAGAACCTCGATATCGCACAGCAGGCCGAAGAAGTTCGCCGCGTGAAAAAGTTCGAATCGGGTATGGTCGTCAACCCGATCACCATTCATCCCGATCAAACGCTCGCCGATGCGCTCGACCTGATGGATGCCAACCACATTTCCGGTATTCCAGTTGTCGAACGTGGTTCGAACAAGCTGGTTGGCATTCTGACCAATCGTGATGTCCGTTTTGCGTCCAACCGTTCGCAGCCGGTTTCCGAACTGATGACCCACGAAGGTCTGGTCACGGTCACCGAGAATGTCGATACCACCGAAGCCAAGAAACTTCTGCACCAACACCGCATTGAAAAGCTGCTTGTTGTGGATGAAGCCTATCGTTGCACCGGCCTGATCACGGTCAAGGACATCGAAAAAGCCAAACTCCACCCGAATGCTTGTAAAGATGAAAGCGGTCGCCTCCGCGTTGCCGCCGCAACCGGTGTCGGTGAGGCCGGCTTTGAACGCGCCGCTGCCCTGATTGAGGCAGGCGTGGACGTTCTGGTCATTGATACCGCACACGGCCATTCGGCAGGTGTGATCAAGGCGGTTGAGCAGATCAAGGCCCAGGTTGGCGATACCCAGATCATTGCCGGTAACGTCGCCACCGCAGACGCCGTCAAGGCACTGGCAGAGGCCGGTGCAGATGCGGTCAAGGTCGGTATCGGCCCGGGATCAATTTGTACGACCCGTATCGTTGCCGGTGTTGGCGTGCCGCAGCTGACCGCTGTTCTTGAATGCGGTGAAATGGCGCACAAGCTTGATATTCCGATCATCGCGGATGGCGGCATCAAGTTTTCGGGCGACATTGCCAAGGCAATGGCAGCCGGTGCCAGCACTTGCATGGTCGGATCGCTTCTGGCCGGTACTGACGAAGCCCCGGGTGAAGTCATCCTGTATCAGGGCCGTTCGTACAAATCGTACCGTGGTATGGGTTCGGTTGGTGCGATGGCACGTGGCTCGGCAGACCGTTATTTCCAGCAGGATGTTCAGGACAACCTCAAACTGGTTCCCGAAGGCATCGAAGGCCGCGTTCCTTACAAAGGCCCGGCTGGTCAGATCATCCATCAGCTGGTTGGCGGTCTTAAGGCATCTATGGGCTATACCGGTTCGGCAACGCTTGCGGACTTCCGCGAACGTGCGGAATTTGTTCGCATCACCAATGCGGGCCTGCGCGAAAGCCATGCGCACGACGTGACCATCACCCGCGAAGCACCGAACTATCGTCCGGGCGGCTGATGGACTTGCGCCTGCTGATTGGCTGACCAGCCTTGCGTTTGACGCTGTTGGCGAATGGTCTTTGCCATGATATGAGGCGCATTCAAATTCCGATGACGGCAGGCCTTCCTGCCGTCATCAGCTTTTTTATCGTAGAGTGATTGTTTGCTTCCCATATGCGAAGCAGTCTTTCACCCGCAAACAGGTTGGATTTTACGCTTTGAAACCCGGTGCCCGCATAGCAGCCGTTATCGAACTTTACGATGGCTGGACCCATAACCGAGATGACGCTGACCGCGTTGTGTCAGGCTATTTCGGATCACGCCGGTATATCGGCGGCGGGGATCGTCGTGAAATCAGCGAACGTTTCTATAACCTGATCCGTCATCAGGCCCGTCTGGGCTGGTGGCTGGCAGAATGTGATTATCAGTTCCAGGACGGTCGTGCGCGCATGATCGCCGATCTGGTGTTGCATGACGGTTTGACAACCGGCGAAATCGAAGACCGTTTCTGTGGTGAACAATTCTGCCCCGACATTTTGCGTCCCAATGAAAAGCATCTGATCAACAAGCTTTCGGGCAAAACACTTGATCATGATGCGCAGCCCGGTGCGGTAAAGGCCGAATTGCCAAAATGGCTTTATACCGAACTGATGAAGCTGCATCACGAAAACCTTGCAGCCGAAATGGCGGCGTATAACCAGCCTGCCAAACTTGATCTGCGCGTGAACCGCCTGCGCGGTAGTGTTGAAGATGCGATCAAGTCGCTGAAGGCTGATGGCATCAAGGATATCGAACGCACCCCCTATGCCCCCAATGGCCTTCGTTTGCCTCTTGGTTTGAACATGCTGGTCACGGCCGCCTACAAAGACGGCCTGATCGAAATCCAGGACGAAGCATCGCAGATTTGTGTTCATCTGGTCGACGCCAAGCCGGGCATGACGATTTTGGATATGTGTGCGGGCGGTGGCGGCAAGACGCTTGGTCTTGCTGCGGATATGCGCGGCAAGGGCCGTATTCTTGCCTGTGACACCCATGGCGGTCGTTTGGACAATGCGCGCAAACGTGCACGTCGTGCCGGGGCAGGCGATTGCATTCAACAACGCATCATCGCCGATGAACGTGACAGTTGGCTTCGTAACAAGTCGGGCTTCTTTGACCGGGTGTTGCTCGATGTACCGTGCTCGGGCCTTGGGACGCTGCGTCGTAATCCGGCACTGCGCTGGCGGATTGGGCAGCGTGACCTGCGCGGCCTGATGGCTGAACAAAGCAAAATCCTTAAGGCCGGTGCCGCCAAGGTCACCAAGGGTGGGCGCCTGATTTATGCGACCTGTTCGATCATGCCCGAGGAAAACGAACGTCTGATCGAAACCTTCATGCGCGATCGCAAGGATTTCAAACCGGTGCCGGTTAATGAAATCTGGCCGGATGCGCCGAAATCAGTGCCTGTACCGGGCGGCAAGGACAAGCCGTGGCTGCGTTTGTCGCCAAACGTCCATGGCACGGATGGTTTCTTTGTTGCGGTGTTCGAACGCACCGCAAAAGGCAAGGTAAAGTAATGACACTGGCGGTAATGGCATATGGAACCCAATCCCAGCCTCACACCGCCCTTGTTCTGCCTGCAAATCAAAAGGCCCTGCGAGTGATGCTCGCAGGGCTGATTTTGTTTAACCGTCAACGCGCTTATGCGTTACTCGGTGGTCTGTACCGGCTCGTCAAAGATGGTGCCGTTGCCAGTTGCGCTACCGTCGCTTCCTTTGGATGCGTCGCCGTTCTCAAGGTTTTTCATGCCCGGAACGATTTCTTCGGCGCTATCAGGGATCAGGCCTTTGCCGTTTTGCGCCGGTGCGGTTTCCTCGGTGCCAATGAGCGGCAGGCTAGTGCCACCGTCTTTCTGGGTCATGGCGATTGCGGTTGCTGTGCCGGCAATCAGAATAAGGCCCGCGACGGCCATGGCGATTTTGCTACCGGTGGAAGTGCTCATGATGATGTGTCCCTTGCGTTGATCAATCGTTTGATGCTCGTGCTTGGACGCGGTGTTTCCCGCGTTCCGTTAGCTCAGATACTGCGCGCCCATTGCGCGGAAAAAAGGGACCAATTGTGGGGTTTTCGGGGTGCTCTGCGCGCAAATCCGCCGCAATTGCACCGCGACACCCGTAACAACAAGACAAGTTTTTTGAATGCATCGTTGGGGGACCATCTGCGCCGGGTTGCCCATCACGATGGTTTGGCGTATGTACGGCGCAACCCAATCTTCGACGGAGATACGGCCCGATGACTGATCGCGTGCTGATTATTGATTTCGGATCCCAGGTCACCCAGCTGATTGCACGTCGCGTGCGCGAAAGCGGTGTCTATAGCGAGATCCATCCTTTTAACAACATCTCGGACGCGTTCCTGGATGAATATGCCCCCAAGGCCGTGATTCTTTCGGGTGGCCCGGCGTCTGTCCATTGGGACAAGGCCCCCTCGGCACCTGCAAAGGTGTTTGAGCTCGGCGTGCCGGTTCTGGGTATTTGCTATGGTCAGCAGACCATGGTCAATCAGCTGGGCGGCAAGGTCGCGACTTCTGACCATCGTGAATTCGGTCGCGCCTTTGTCGATGTGATCGAAGATTGCGATCTTTTCAAAGGTGTCTGGGCCGAAGGTGCCCGCGAACAGGTCTGGATGAGCCACGGCGACCGCGTCGATGCGCTGCCTGATGGTTTCCGCGTTGTTGGTAAATCCGAAGGCGCACCGTTTGCCGCCATCGCCAATGACGACAAGAAATTCTATGCCGTGCAGTTCCACCCGGAAGTGGTTCACACCCCGCATGGTGCGCAGCTTCTCAAGAACTTCACCCATGGTGTTGCCGGATGTTCTGGCGACTGGACCATGAATGCCTATAAAGACGATGCGATCGACAAGATCCGCAAACAGGTTGGCGATGGCAAAGTCATCTGTGGTCTTTCGGGTGGCGTTGACAGCTCCGTCACCGCGGTTTTGATCCACGAAGCGATTGGCGATCAGCTGACCTGCGTGTTTGTGGATCATGGCTTCATGCGTTCGGGCGAGGCCGACCAGGTCGTCACCCTGTTCCGCGATCACTACAACATCCCGCTTGTGCATGTTGATGCGTCCGACACCTTCATCGGTGCCATCGAAGGCGAAACCGACCCGGAAGTAAAACGCAAAACCATTGGCCGTCTGTTCATCGAAGTGTTCGAACAAGAAGCCAAAAAAATCGGTGGTGCAGACTTCCTGGCACAGGGAACGCTTTATCCTGACGTGATCGAAAGTGTGTCCTTCACCGGTGGCCCGTCGGTCACCATCAAGTCACACCACAACGTCGGCGGTCTTCCGGAACGTATGAACATGAAGCTGGTGGAACCGCTTCGTGAACTGTTCAAGGACGAAGTTCGTGATTTGGGCCGGGAACTCGGCCTGCCTGACAGCTTTGTCGGACGTCACCCGTTCCCTGGACCGGGCCTTGCGATCCGTATCCCGGGCCAGCCAATCACGCGTGAAAAGCTTGATGTGCTCCGCAAGGCTGATGCGATCTATCTCGAAGAAATCCGCAATGCCGGGCTTTATGACGCGATCTGGCAGGCATTCGCCGTGTTGCTTCCGGTCCGTACCGTCGGCGTGATGGGCGATGGTCGTACCTATGACTATGCCTGTGCCCTCCGCGCAGTGACCTCAACCGACGGCATGACCGCCGACTTCTTCCCGTTCCCGCCGGAACTGCTTGGCCGTATCGCCAACCGGATCATAAATGAAGTCAACGGCATTAACCGTGTGACCTATGACTTCACCTCGAAGCCACCCGGAACGATTGAATGGGAATAGGTTTTCCGATACCGGAACCAACAAACGGCGCGTCCACTGGGCGCGCCGTTTTGCATTTGAGCTAGTTCGAGCCCGGCCCCTCCGACCCGCAATCGCCTGAGGAGTTACACGCATTTGACAAAGCCTGCTGCACGCTGCGCTGCCAGTTAAATGTCAGGCATGACGACAGGGCCAATATGGCGGTCAATGCGATGATCAGGCGAAGCGGGCGCATGGGATCATTACCTTTACTCTCTGCGAAGGGCGGGTAGGCCAACGCCGGTTGTTTCGAACCCGCCATCGGCGGCAACGATCTGGCCGGTAACAAAGCTTGCCTTGTCGGAGCACAGGAAATGGATGACTTCGGCAATTTCGTTTTCTGTGCCATAGCGGCCCAGCGGCATCGCGTCGAGATAGGCCGAGATAATTTCTGGCGAATGCACGGCCATGGCGAGTTTGGTTTTGACCGGGCCGGGGCAGACGCAATTGGCGCGGATGCCATATTCCCCCAGTTCGGCGGCCTGTTGTTTGGTCATGTGAATGACCGCAGCTTTTGATGTGCCATAGGCGACACGAAGCGTTGATGCGCGAAGGCCGGAGATCGAGCCGATATTGACAATCGCGCCTCTGGTTTCCTTGAGTGCTGGTATGGTCGCCTGTGAGACAAGAAAGACACCATCAAGGTTGGTTTCCATGATGCGGCGCCAGGTCGCGAAGCTTGTTTCCTCGACCGGCAGGAAGTCGGCAACACCGGCATTGTTGACGACGGCATCGATCCGTCCAAAGGCCGAAAGCACAGCATTGACCATCTGATCAACCTGCGCGGCGTCCGAGACATCATATTCAAAGGCCGAGGCCACATCCGACACGGTTTTTGACGCAGAATCAAGTTCCGGTCCGTCGCGATCAATCATGGCGACTTTCCAGCCCTGATCGATAAATAGTTTGGTGGTAGCAAGTCCGATCCCGCGTGCGGCCCCGGTGACCAGTGCGACTTTCTGCGTCATGTAAAACGTCCTTTCCTGAACCATTCCCTGTTGCCGCTGCTTTGTGCGCGGCATTATTGGCGTTCATTAAGGCAAAACTCGCAGTGCCCGGCAAGCACACGATCAATCAAGGATGTAAATCATCGCTTAGACCTAGGCCAAAAACAGTTGGGACGCGTAAACCAGCATCGAAAACAGGCTGACGAAATAGGCGATCGAGCGGACGCCATTGATCCCCGGAACGCGCGTGATGCCCGCAAGATAAAGCCCGCCATGTGCAATGCGCGCCGCGAGAAAAATGGTCGCACAGGCAACGGTCACACTATTGGACACACCGATGACATGTGCAGTCAGTACGATAATCGCAAAGGGAACAAGGTTTTCCAGATGGTTCTGATGGGCGCGTACCCCGCGTGCGGCCATGCCGGTCCGTTCGGGCAGGGCGTCGCGGTTGCCCATGAGGCGTTTGTCCCCAACACCGGGCTGCTTGGCGTAGGCATAATTATAGGCCCATGGGAAAGCCAGGCAGAGCAGCGCGTTGAGAACCAGAATGGTTAATTCGTAAGTCATTGGGAAACCGGATGTCTGATGGGACTATATGATCTACGTTCTATGGACAGGCAATAGATCATTCATGGTGACCTTTAAGCCCTGAGTGGTAAACGATTTCGTGGTGCCAGATCGTATGATTTTATGGAGCCAAAGTACCTTTTGGCTCCATCTCCCCTTGTCGCCGTCAAGCTTGTTGTCTAGCGTCAGCACAACAATATGAGCATCCAGTTGTTGTAAGCAGGTATGCCACCATATCAGGAGACCGTCCCGGGAAGTTCAGTGCATTTCGAATAAGGGGCTATGGCGTTGGCAAACATTCAGGACAAGGCCCGTGTAGTCATTATCGGCGGTGGCGTGATTGGCTGTTCGGTCGCCTATCATCTGACCAAATTGGGCTGGAAAGATGTTGTCTTGCTCGAACGCAAGGAACTGACATCCGGCACGACATGGCATGCGGCGGGTCTGATTGCCCAGTTGCGCGCAACCGCCAACATGACCCGTCTTGCCAAGTACTCCCAGGAACTATACGGCACGCTTGAAGATGAAACCGGGGTCGCCACAGGTTTCAAGCGCGTTGGTGCCATCACCGTCGCCCTGACGGAGGATCGGAAGGAAGAATTGTTCCGCCAATCCGCGATGGCACGTGCCTTCGGGGTGGAGATCGAAGAAATCTCACCTGCCGAGATCGGGGAACGCTATCCGCATGTCAATCTGGATGGCGTGACAGCAGGCGTGTATTTGCCCAAGGATGGGCAGGGTGATCCGGGGAATATCGCGCTTTCGCTGGCGCGCGGTGCAACCAAACGTGGTGCGAAAATCCATAGCCGCACCAAAGTCACCGGTATGCGCAAACAGGGATCGCGTATTACAGCCGTTTCCTGGCAATCCGAGGATGGTGATCAAGGCGAAATTGCCTGCGATATGGTGGTCAACTGTGCGGGCATGTGGGCGCGCGATGTTGGCAAGATGGCCGGTGTGAATGTGCCGTTACATGCTTGTGAGCATTATTATATCGTCACCGATAGTGTGCCACAGCTGGGTGATTTGCCGGTTCTGCGCGTGCCTGATGAGTGCGCCTATTACAAGGAAGATGCCGGTAAGATCCTATTGGGAATGTTCGAGCCCAAGGCCAAGCCATGGGGCATGGAGGGCATTCCCGACAGCTTCGAGTTTGATGAGCTGCCACCCGATTTCGAGCATTTCGAACCGATCCTTGAAATGGCGATCAATCGCCTGCCACTTTTGGGCCAAACCGGTATTCATACCTTTTTCAATGGCCCGGAAAGCTTTACGCCCGATGACGCCTATCACCTTGGTCTGGCGCCTGGTATGGATAATGTTTGGGTCGCGGCCGGGTTCAATTCCATCGGTATTCAATCGGCCGGTGGGGCCGGGATGGCGTTGGCGCAATGGATGGAAGACGGCGAAAAGCCGTTCGATCTTGGCGATGTCGATATCGCACGCATGCAGCCATTTCAGGGCAACAAGACCTATCTGACGGAACGTGTTTCAGAAACATTGGGCTTGCTGTATGCCGATCATTATCCGTTCCGGCAAAAAGCAACATCACGCGGCATTCGTCGCTCGCCCCTGCATGAACATCTGGCGAGGAACGGCGCCGTGTTCGGTGAGCTCGCAGGCTGGGAGCGTGCAAACTGGTTCGCCAATGACGGTCAAAAACCGGAATATGAATATAGCTGGAAACGCCCCAACTGGTTTGACAATGCCAAGGCAGAGCATCTGGCAATCCGAACCGGTGTGGGCCTTTATGACATGTCGTCCTTTGGCAAAATCCGGGTTGAAGGCCCGGATGCGACGGCCTTCCTGAACCATGTCAGCGGTGGGGAGATGGACGTGCCGGTTGGCAAGATCGTCTATACCCAGTTCCTCAATGCGCGGGGCGGGATCGAGGCGGACGTAACCATTACACGCCTTTCGGAGCTTGCTTATCTGGTGGTGACACCGGCGGCAACGCGGCTGGCCGATGAGACATGGATGCGTCGCCATGTTGACGATCATATGGTTGTCATCACTGATGTCACGGCGGGTGAGGCGGTTCTGGCCGTTATGGGGCCGAAGTCGCGTGATCTGTTGGCTTCCGTATCGCCCAACGATTTCTCAAACGCGGCCAATCCGTTTGGCACGGCACAGGAAATCGAAATCGGCATGGGGATCGCGCGTGCCCATCGTGTTTCCTATGTCGGGGAACTGGGCTGGGAAATCTATGTCAGTACCGACATGGCTGCCCATGTGTTTGAAACGCTGCTAGCGGCTGGCGAAGGCCATGGCCTGAAATTATGTGGCTTGCATATGATGGATGGGTGCCGGATCGAAAAGGGCTTTCGTCACTTTGGTCATGACATCACCTGTGAGGATCATGTGCTTGAGGCCGGGCTTGGTTTTGCTGTTAAAACCGACAAGTCGGATTTCTTTGGCCGGGATGCCGTGCTTGCCAAGCGTGAAAGTGGTTTGACGCGTCGGATAGTGCAATTCCGCCTGAATGATCCGGAACCACTCTTGTTCCATAACGAACCGATCCTGCGCGATGGCAAGATCGTCGGTCATCTGACATCGGGGGCCTATGGCCATCATCTTGGTGCTGCTGTCGGGATGGGCTATATCGGATGCGCGGGTGAGACGTCCGGCGACATTCTGGCATCAAGTTACAGCATTGATGTCGCTGGAACAGTGGTTGGTGCTCAGGCGTCTCTACACCCGTTCTGCGACCCGTCCGGGGATCGGATGAAGTCGTAAAAGCGGGCGAAATGCCATGGTTCTCGTGCTCTGCTCGCTTGCATTGGCCGGTCACTAATCGGGTTGAAATTCCAAAAGGTCGCCGGGTTGACAATCAAGCTCCTTGCAAATGGCCGATAGCGTTTCAAACCGCACGCCTCGCACTTTGCCGGACTTCAAAAGCGAGAGGTTTTGTTCGCTAATCCCGATCCGGGCGGCGAGGTCTTTGGACTTCATCTTGCGGGTGGCCAGCATGACGTCCAGCCGAACGATAATGGTCATCAGACGAAACTCCGATTTTCGTCATGAATGCGGGCGGCTTCGCCAAGCACCCAGGCAATGACAATGATCAGCCCGCCGAGAAACAGCGTGCTGGCCTCGGCATTGCTCAACCCGATCGACAGAACCCGTTCACCGGCCGGACGGTGGAAAGTCGCAAGGACCGAGGTGGCAGCACCGGTTAGCGGTTTGATCAGGGTTTGCGCCAGAAGGGCAATACCAAATGCCTTGAGGTGGCGGATCGGGCCCGTCTGGAAAATGGCGTTATGAGCGAAGGCACCAAACATCTTGCGCAAGCGATACAGGCCATAGGCCAAAACAAGTGACGGGATCATCATCACCGCCATGGTGACGTATTTCTGCCAACCCGAGAGCGCGTGCAGATCGGCAAGGCTGACGGTCATTTGACTTGTGCTGGCTTCAACCCAGCCTGGCGCGTACCAGACCAGTGGCACGACCAGGATCTGAAAAATGATGGCAATCGCGCAGGCCCAGTAAAGAAGGGTGCTGATGGTGCGCACATTCTTAAGCGTATCAGTGTGTTGGGTGGAGGACATCTGTGGGGCTCCTGAATAGGGGAATTCCGAATCAAGTTATAAAATTCATGTAAAACATGAATAATTTATCGAAATGAGTCAATCCGGTTTGTTTCTGGCCTGCCGAGAGCGACGGCGATTTAGGCGAATTTTTATGTGTCGCTTGCCTTGTGCGGGCAGGCGTGGAAAATAGTCCCCATGTCAGAAAGCAAAACCAAACCCCGCACGCCCGTTCCCGCAACTGATCCTGATGATTGCCAGGAATGTGATGCAGCTGCCCGACTTGGTCTGAGCACGGAACAGGGCGAGGCCGTCACACGCGACGCATCGCGGGCCGTTGGCGCGGATTTGGCTTTGCCTGATGTCGAGGCGGCAGCGAAAATCTTTTCCCTATTGGGGGATGCCGGGCGGCTTCAGCTTGTCCTGCGCTGCATGGAAAAGCCCCAGACTGTTTCGGAGTTGGCTGCGGCAACGAATATGTCGCAATCGCTTTGCAGTCATCATTTGCGACATTTGCGCGACCAACGTATTCTCGCGTCCGAGCGTAGAGGGCGACATATCCTTTATCAGATTGATGATGATCATATTTCGCGGGTAGTACGCGATACCTTTGCCCATGTCACACATGATTGAGGATGCTATGACTCTTGTCTCGCGCCACCTCAAAACAAGCATGCAGGAAAATTATGAGCCAAAGTCAATTGACGTTGCCTGTTTTCGTTGGTGGTAGCGGTAGAAGTGGTACCTCGCTCATGGGGGATTTAGTCGGGTCGCATCCCGCATTTAATCTGCCTGTCCACGAGAACAAGCTCATTGTCGAACGTGCGGGATTGCGCGATCTTATACGTGACCTGTCCGGCATACCCGATTTGATGAGGCGTCATTTCGCAATCCTGCATTTTTACGCGCGGGCCCAAAAGCTTCGTAATCTGGCTTTTCGCGACGTAGCGTTAAACCAGCAGGTGCAAAACCGTATGAACGAGCATGGTGCATCATTTCATCAGGCGTTTGAGTATGTGCAACGACAAAATCCTCAGGCAAGTGGGTCCGTCCATGCGATAGCGCAGGGCTTTGGGATTAACAACTATGACAAGTGCGTGAACGAGCTCGTCAAAAAACTGGCTGTGCATATCGATCAGAACGGGATTGTTGATACAGATGGACTACTGAAACCGTTTTTTGTGACGAAGCAGTTTGAGCGAGCAGAATTGTTGGATATTGCACGGGGCTTCCTGTGCGATCTTTACGGCACTATATCGCAACTGCGCTGGGTCGATGATACGCCATCGAACTCTCTGGCGGTAGATTTCCTTGCCGAACTGTTCCCGGAAATGCGGTTTGTCAACATGATCCGGTCACCGGCCGATACGATCAGCTCCTATGTAAAGCAAGTCTGGTTCCCAAATGATGTCAAATTAGCTGAGCAGTATATCTGTTCCAACTTGCTGGCAGCTGAAAAGCTGATGGAGGCTTTGCCTGAGC
The DNA here is from genome assembly GCF_037027205.1 of Thalassospira sp. CH_XMU1458. NCBI lineage: Bacteria > Pseudomonadati > Pseudomonadota > Alphaproteobacteria > Rhodospirillales > Thalassospiraceae > Thalassospira > Thalassospira sp. CH_XMU1458. The sequence continues at coordinate 177,807 of NZ_JAYMDW010000004.1, forward strand.
ATTTGACCTTGACGGTGCGGATGGAGGATTTGGTGGAGCAACCAGAAAAAACTCTGGAAACGCTTGCCGAATTTCTCAATGTTTCCAATGAATTCAATTCGCAGCTTGTCAAGAGTGATGCCGCGCATATCGGGCGCTCTGAGAGTGATCGTGATATACAGGCCGCAATATCCGAAGACCTGAAGGCATGGATGGCACGCCACGACTATGCCTGACGACCTCAATATATGATGTTTGGAAACAAGAACATTCAAATTCCTGTTTGAATGTTCTTGACAGAGACAACCCTGCAAAATACGTTTACCTTAACATATGAATAGAAATTTGATTGTTTGGGATTGTGGATGTCTTTCATCGCGAAATGGGCGGATATGCCGACGGTAGGTTCCTGTGCTCAATGCCGGGAAGCGTTAGTCAATGCTCTTGCTAAGGCAATACCACATCAAAGTTTTTCCGATGACGGTCAAGGCATTTCTACCCCGATGCCACTCGAAGGAGATGATGCCTCCATCTTTCAGGAAATCCTCAAGAACCATGAAACGGACATTGTTCATTACCAATGGCATGTCACTGGCATGGATTGTGGGTCATGTGTTGCCAAGATCGAAACCGCCCTTGGCAAGTTTGAGGGGGTTTCATGCATCGATGTATCGATGATGCGCGAAACCGTGACGCTTGGCATTGATGCTGCCCACGATGAAACCCGTTCAGACATCACCAAAACCCTAAATAAGCTCGGATATCCGGCGCAGGAAAAGAACGCCCCGGGGGCTGCAAAGGCAAGCGGATCGTCTTGCTGTGCTGGCAACAGTTGCGGCTCGAGTACCGCCAATGATGGGGTATCGAATTCCGCAGATGACGCGCAAAATGCATCTAAACAGAGCCTTCTGCGTCGTTTCGCGCCATGGTCGTCGGAAAATGACGAAATTGCCTTTGCCGCCATTTGCCTTGCACTCGGCGGGCTGATTGGTACGACTTTCCCGGTGACGTCACCTTACGCCATGTCGGTGGCGTCCCTGTTGGCAGCGCTGCCTGTGATGAAAAAGGCGGCGCGGTTGGCGCAAAGCGGGGCGGTGTTTTCGATCGAGCTTCTGATGTCGGTTGCCGTGATCGGTGCAGTGGCGATTGGTGAAAGCCTTGAGGCCGGGATGGTGGTCTTGCTGTTTGCCATTGGCGAGCGGCTTGAGGGTGTGGCGGCCGGACGGGCCAGAAGCGGCGTACAGGCCTTGATGAAGCTTACCCCGGAGCAGGCGCGGCGTGTTGTAGATGCCGGTTTTGAGACCGTGACCCCGCGTGATCTGGTTATTGACGACATCATCGAAGTCCGCCCGGGCGAACGGGTGCCATCTGATGGCGTGATTGAAAGTGGTGTGGCCGAGATCGACAACAGCCACCTGACGGGTGAATCGGTCCCGGTCTATAGCGACGCCGGCACAGATGTTTTTGCCGGTGCGATTGTCACCGACAGTCCGGTCCGCATTCGCGTGACCCGTGCGTCGGGCCAAACCATGCTGGACCGCGTGATTGAGCTGGTCGAGCAAAGCGAAAAGCACAAGGCGCCTGTCGAACGCTTTGTTGCCAAGTTTGCCCGCATCTATACCCCGATCATCATGGGTCTCGCACTCGCCACGGTCGTGATCCCGCCGGTGGTGTTCGGGCAGGCATGGGAAGAGTGGATTTATCGCGGTCTGGCCCTGCTTCTGATTGGCTGCCCTTGTGCGCTGGTGATCTCGACACCGGCGGCGGTCACCTCGGCCCTGGCACGCGCGACCAGGATCGGTCTTCTGGTCAAGGGTGGGGCTGCGCTGGAGCTGATCGGGGCTGTGCGCACCATGGCATTTGACAAAACCGGTACGCTGACCGAAGGCAAGCCGAAACTAAGCGCAATCAAAACAGCCGATGGCTATGGCGAGAATGGTGTTCTGACGATTGCCGCAGCCCTTGAGGCCGTCACATCGCACCCGCTTGCGCGTGCTGTCGTCACGGCCGCCGAAAACCGCAATCTTGATCTGCCTGTGGTTGAACAGGCCAGAACCATTGCCGGTGCCGGTGTCGAAGGACGCATTGACGGGGCACTGTATCAGGTGGGGGCTGCCAAACGTCTGAACGGCGTGCCGGATGGCGTAATTGGCGATTGGCTGACCGCGCAAGAAGATGAAGGCAGTACTGCCGTCGTGATCCTGAAAGACGGGCAGGTAATCGGTGCCCTGGCCTTGCGCGACGTTGCACGCAGTGACGCGATGAACGCACTTGGCGAACTTAACAGGCTTAACATCACGCCTGTGATGTTAACAGGCGATGCGGATCGGGTTGCCAAGCGCATGGCCGCAGAGCTTGGCATGGAATATCGCGCCGAACTGATGCCCGAAGACAAACTGAATGCCTTGTCAGAACTGCGTGCTGATCCGAAACGGTCCGGTCCGGTGGCGATGGTCGGGGATGGCATCAACGATGCCCCGGCACTGAAATCCGCCGATGTTGGTATCGCGATTGGCGGGGGTACGGATATCGCCCTTGAGGCCGCCGATGCGGTGGCGGTCAAGGACCGGCTGGGTGATGTGGTTAATCTGGTGAAGCTGTCGCGTGCGGCACGCCGGGTGATCCGTGAAAACATCACGATTGCATTGGGGCTTAAGGCGGTCTTTCTGGTTACGTCCATCACCGGTCTAACCGGTCTTTGGCTTGCTGTTCTGGCCGACACCGGGGCGACGGTTCTGGTGACGATCAACTCGCTAAGATTGTTGATTGCCTTGCGCAAGGCATAGAACACGGTGAACATCGGCCATAATGAACAAAGCCCGGCATGATGCCGGGCTTTGTGTTGTGATAGTGGTTTGTTTCGCTGCTTAAAGGTCTGCCATCATCTCGGCTGGAATGATTGCTCCGCGATGGGTGATGACCTTGCTGGCAAGCTTGTGTCCGGTAAGCGTTGCTGTCACGCCGTCCTGTTCCTTGAGCAAGCCTGCCATGAAGCCCGCGTTAAAGCTGTCACCGGCGGCCGTCGTGTCAATCGGGGTGACCGGTTCCGGGATCGGGACATGGTGAGTTTCCCCACCTTCATAAAGCAGGCAACCTTGCTGCCCCTGTTTGACGACAATCAGGGCAGGGCTCAGCTTGGCAATCCGGTTCACGGTGTCTTGCGCCGTTTCATCACCCCAAAGAAGCTGTTCGTCATCGAATGTCGGCATCATGACATCGGCAAGGGCGGTGATGCGGGCGTATGTCTCGCGCGCCTGTTCTTCCTTTCCAGACCAAAGCTTGGGGCGGAAATTGCCATCAAAGGCGATCTTGCCACCCTTGTCTTTGTGGGACTGAAGGGTCTGAAACAGACACGTGGTGTCGTCTTCCAGCACATGCAGGCTAATCCCTGAAAGATACAGCCACGGCGCATCTTCAAGCGCCTGCAGGTATGCCTGGTCAGCAAGTGACATGGTTTGGCGTGCGGCTGACTGATTGCGCCAGTAGTGGAAAAATCGTTCGCCGTCCGCCCGGTTGGTGATGGAATAAAGTCCGGTATTTGCCTGATCCGTGCTGATCAGGAACGCATCACTGACCCGGTTGTCTTTCAGCACGGACCGGATCTGCTCACCAAACGGGTCTTCGCCGACGGCAGAGGCAAAGGCGCATTTGATCCCAAGGCGACCAAGATAGACCGCAGTATTAAACGTATCACCGCCAACCTTGACGCTGGCGTTTCCTGCCGGGTCGAACGAAATCTCGCCCATGGCTTCGCCAATGCAAATGACATCAACAGACATCAAAAAAAACTCCCTGATGCGGATTAACGCAGCATCCCGCGTGCGGCGACCGGCATTTCCATCATTTCGCCGTTCTGATCCTTGATCCAGACGGTCGGAAACAGATTGGTCACGACGCAGATGTGATTGGGGATAATCGAAATCACGTCACCAACTGCCGGGTCCCAATCGCTGTCACCAAGCTCAATGATGCCGTGTTCTTCGGACAGGCCAACAATTGATGCATCCGGTGCCTCGCGGACCATGCCAAAGCCCTCAAGGCCCAGCAGGTCGGAACTCAGCGCCTTTGATCCTGCATCGATGATGGCACGGGTTTTCGTCGGGCGGGAAACCACGGTGGTCTTAACAACCGCAGCACAGTTTTCAACGCCACATGCACCGCGCGCAATCAGGGAACGGTCATTGTAAATATAGGTCCCGGCGCGGTGTTCAGTTGCGTGATCAAATGCGGGCAGGGCGTCCAGATTTGGCGTGCCACCGGTCGAAACAACCGGGCAAGGTAGCCCGGCGTCCTCGAGACGTTGTTTGGCATCACTCAACCATTTGTCGACGTTTTCTGCATGATCCATTGGCGGATAGGTCATCAGCCCGCCAAATCGAAGTCCGGGCAACTCATTGATCCTTGATGCCAATTCGGCAGCATCAGTCGGGCTTTGCACACCACACCGTCCTGCACCGGTGTCGCATTCCACAAGAACGGTCAACTCGGTTTCTTCATCCGCAAAGCGCGCCGATAGCCCCTTGGCAACGGTCAGATTGTCACAGGTGACCGACAGGGTGCATTTGCGCGCCAGTGCCGCCAGACGATCAAGTTTGGCATCACCGATGACGTTGTAGGTCAGCAATATATCGCGGAGTCCGCCCTCAACCATAACCTCGGCCTCACCAGTCTTCTGGCAGGTGATGCCGATCGCCCCGGCCTCAATCTGTCGTTTGGCAAAAAACGGCAGTTTGTGCGTCTTGATATGCGGGCGTGTTTTAAGGCCCGCCGCATCGGCAAGGTTTTGGAAACGCGCAATGTTTTCGTCAACGACGGGGAGGTCAATCACAAGGCAAGGGGTATCAAACATGCTGGTTCCTGATTGGTTTGAGGTTGGCGCTCTCAGCTTTTTGCAAAACGAAATTGACATATCTTGAACGCCGCTGCTAGGGTAAATCCGAAATAACGGTATTAATTCCGCTATAACGGAAAAGCAAAAAACGATCCAGGAATGTGTGGCTCATTTGAAAGTGGAGACAAAAATGGCATTTCTTAAAACTCTGGCGGTCGCAACTGTCATGACCGCGACGGCGGCTTCGGCACTCGGCACTGCATCCGCCCAGGAAACAAGCAAACTTCAGCAGGTCCTTGATCGCGGCTATCTGGTCCTTGGGACCGGGTCGACCAACCCGCCGTGGCACTTTGTTGATTCAGACAACAAGCTCAAAGGTTTTGACGTTGATATGGGCCGCCTTGTGGCCAAGGCCCTGTTTGGCGACCCGGACAAGATCGAGTATGTCCAGCAGTCGGGCGACGCTCGTATTCCGAACCTCGTCACCGACAAGGTCGATATGGCCTGCCAGTTCATGACGGTCACGGCTGAACGTGCCCAGCAGATCGAATTCACCATTCCCTACTATCGCGAAGGTGTTGGTCTGTTGCTGATGGCCAATGGTGACTACGCCGATTATGACGCGCTGAAAGAAGGTGGTGATGATGTCACCGTCGCAGTTCTGCAGAACGTCTATGCCGAAGAAATGGTACACGCGGCCCTGCCAGAAGCGGAAGTTGATCAGTATGACAGCGTTGATCTGATGTATCAGGCGCTTAATTCCGGTCGTGCCGAAGCCGCCGCAACCGATCAGTCTGCACTTCGTTGGTTCATGGTTCAGAACCCGGATCGTTACACGGATGCTGGCTATGCCTGGAACCCGCAAAGCTATTCGTGCGGTGTAAAACCGGGCGATCAGCGTTGGTTGAACTTCGTCAATACCGTCCTGCATGAAGGCATGACCGGTGTTGAATTCCCGTTCTATGCTGAAAGCTTCAAAACCTGGTTTGGTGAAGAGCTCGAAACGCCGAAAATCGGCTTCCCTGTCGAGTACAAGTAATCAACGCAAGCATTCGGGAATTCCGCTTTGAATTACGATTTCAACTTTGACGTCATCTGGCGTAACTGGGATCTCCTCGCAGAGGGGCTTGGGCTGGGTCTGTTTCTGGCCATTGTCTCGATTGCGATTGGATGCGGGATCGGCCTTCTGGCGGCGTTCGGGATGCTTTCGCGCCACAGAACCTTGCGCTGGATCGCGGTGGCTTATGTCTCCGCGATCCGCAATACCCCGATCCTTGTTCTTATTCTGTTTTGCTATTTCGCGCTTCCGCAACTGGGTATCGCGTTGGACAAAATATCGTCCTTTGTCTTTACGCTGTCGATCTATGCCGGGGCCTATTTGGCCGAAGTATTCCGATCCGGTCTGGTTGCGTTGCCCAAGGGACTGCGCGAAGCCGGCCTTGCGATTGGTCTGACGGAATTCAAGATCAAGACCAACATCATCATTCCGGTGATGTTTCGAAATGTCCTGCCGTCACTTTCAAACAACTTCATTTCGCTGTTCAAGGACACCTCCCTTGCCGCCGCCATCGCGGTGCCGGAACTGACCTTTTATGCGCGCAAGATCAATGTCGAGAGCTTCCGTGTGATTGAAACGTGGATGGTCGCGTCAATGATCTATGTGGTTGCCTGTTATGTGATTGCGGCTCTGCTGCGCCGTCTTGAACTGCGCCTTGCAGTTCCACGCTAAAGGGGTATCAGATGAATTTCTCTCTTTTCCTGACAGAATTGTGGAACGCGCGGCTAAGCCTGCTTTCGGGACTGGGTGACACAATCCTGATTTCGGTTGCCTCGGTTATTCTGGGATCAGTCCTTGGTGTGTTCGTTGGTTTGGCGATGACATATGGCGCGAAGTGGCTTCGCTTTGTTGTCCGGCTGTATATCGACTTTCTGCGCGGAACTCCGGTCTTCGTTCTGATTTTGGCCTGCTTCTACATCCTTTCGGTTGTCGGTCTTGACCTGACGGCGTTTCAGGCCGGTGTTTTGGCACTGACGCTGTTTTGTTCATCCCATGTTGGCGAAATCGTCCGCGGGGCTTTGTCCGCCATTCCGCAAGGCCAGACCGAAGCCGCCAAATCGGTCGGCCTGACATTCGGGCAAACCTTTGTTTATGTGCTACTGCCCCAGGCTTTACGCCAGATCCTGCCAACCTGGGTCAATACCGCGACCGAGATCGTCAAGGCATCGACGCTGCTTTCGATCATTGGCGTGGTGGAGCTTCTGCTTGCCACCCAGCAGGTTATCTCGCGCACCTATCTCAGCCTTGAGTTCTATCTCTTTGCGGGCTTTGTCTATTTCCTTTTGAACTTCGTGATCGAGCAGGCTGGTCGTGCCGTCGAACGCCGCATTTCGATCCCATAAAGAGGCAATCATGTCCCCAATTTTGACTATTTCCGGCCTTCATAAAAGCTTTGGCAAGGTCGAAGTGCTTAAGGGCATCGACCTGACCATGCAGCAGGGCGATGTGGTTTCGCTGATCGGATCGTCCGGTTCGGGCAAGACCACGCTTCTGCGCTGTGTGAACCTTCTGGAAGATTTTGAGCAGGGCTCGATTGAACTGGCAGGTCAGTCTATCGGCTATAAACAGGACGGCGGACAGCGTCGCCGGCTGTCGGAACGTGAAATTGCCCGTCAACGTGCCATGACCGGCATGGCCTTTCAGCAGTTCAATCTTTTCCCGCACATGACGGCCGTACGCAACGTGATGCTTGGCCTAATCAAGACCAAGAAAATGCCGAAGGACGAAGCACGGGCGATTGCCGAAAAATGGCTTGAGCGCGTCGGTATGGGCCAGCGTCGCGATCACTATCCCGGCCAGCTTTCCGGTGGCCAGCAACAGCGCGTAGCTATCGCGCGCGCCATCGCGATGAACCCGCAAATCATGCTGTTTGACGAAGTGACTTCCGCACTTGATCCCGAACTGGTGGCCGAGGTGCTGGCAGTTGTTCGTGATCTGGCGAATGAGGGCATGACCATGTTGCTTGTGACGCACGAGATGCGGTTTGCGCGCGATGTTTCAAGCAAGGTCGTGTTCATGCATCAGGGGCGTATCCACGAAGAAGGCACGCCCGAACAAATTTTCGGTGCGCCGAAAACTGAACGTTTGCAGGGTTTCCTTGCAAATTCTGAATTTTAAGAACCAGGAGATATTTTTATGAGCATTAAAAGACACGGTGTTGGCGAAGGTAAGGGCAACGGTCAGAAGGCATTGCCATTTGCCAAGGCCACCGAAGCCGATGGCTGGCTTTATGTGTCCGGTCAGACCCCTATGCGTGACGGTGAAGTTGTCGGCAACGGCATTGTCGAACAGTCCCGCATTGCGATCGAAAACATGATCAAGATTGTTGAAGATGCCGGTTACAGCACTGTTGACATCATGCGTATCGGTGTCTGGCTTGATGATGCGCGCGATTTCTGGTCGTTCAATGGCGTGTTCGAGGAATATTTCGGTGAAAATCCCCCGGCACGTGCCTGCGTGCAGTCCTCGATGGTTGTCGACTGCAAAGTAGAAGTCGACTGCATCGCCTTTCGTAAGGCATAACAGTCTGCAATTATTGCGCTAAGACGTTAAGCGAGGGGTTTATGGCAGAACAGCAGATACGAAAGCGCGCGCGCGGCATTGATCGTGCGTTCGATATTCTGGACCATCTGCGCGATGTCAGAACCTCTCAGCGTCCTGCCGAGATTGCCCAGGCTTTGGGGGCGCCGACCTCGACGGTTTATGATCTGATTGGCACGCTGATTGAGCATGGCATGCTCGAAGTCACCGATGCCAATGGCTCGGTCTTTCTGGGTCGGCGGGTTTATTTCCTAGGCCTTGCTTATCGTGATTATTTCGATCTGACTCGGCAGGCGGCCGGCGTGCTTGATGAAATCACCGCAAGCACCAAGGAAACTTCCCAGTTTTGTATGCTTGATGGCAACAAATACACCGTCGCCCTGCAACGCGAAGGCAGCCGCCCGTTTCGCATTTCTGCTGATGTTGGGGAACGGACTGCCATCCCGTGGACGGCGTCTGGCCGGCTTTTGCTGGGGCACCTGAGTGATCAGGAAATCCGCGATCTGATCCCGGCTGAGGACTTTATCCTGCCCGACGGGCGTCAAATGGATATTGATGCCTATATCGCCGAAATCCGCCGTGCGCATGACGAACGCTTTTTCTCGTTCGACAGCATTGTGGATACCTTCACCCATTGCTTTGCCGCACCGGTTTATAATCAAAGCGGTATCTGTTCGGCGACACTGTGTATCGTCGCCCCCAAGGACGACGCACGTAAGAACTATGATCTCTATAAAAACGTGCTTCAGACAGCGGGCGACAAGCTTTCCAAAACCGTCTGATCCAATAGGGCACCGGTCAATAAACACATCACCCGGATCAATCGTCCGGGTGTTTTTGTTTTTGCGTCTTGGTGTTGTCGCGGAACTTTGCCCGAAAAGAGAAAGCGGCGGCTATCGTTTCCCGCATCGATAACCACCGCTTTTCCACCTTGAGAGGCCTATGGGGAGAGAGGACCCATAGGTCTGAGAGACAAGCCGCTTGGGGACAAGTGCGAATGGGTTTCATTCGCGGGCTGTGTCGAGACCCGTTATAGGTAAGAAAAAACACCGACGCAAGTGAAAATCGTTCTCATTTGCGAAAAACTTTTGGTTGATGCCTTTCTGATATAAATATCCCGACAAAAACAGTTGGTTAAGCGGGGTGTTTATGCTCGGATTTCCGCGATATTCAGATGTTGGAAATAGAAAAACCCGCAGTGTTTGTGCGGGTTTTGAATGGTTTTATCGTCGGGTTTGTTCAGGCAATGATGCGCCGTAAATGGTTGTCCCAATGCTGCGATTTCAAAGAATCGTCGGGCAGTTCCACCCGTTTGCGACGAATCGCATCCATCCGCCAGCCATTGCCAAGGCCACTGGTGCCAACAAACTCACCGGCCCGATCCGTCGCGGCAAGTCCGCATCCATCTGGCGCGGCGATATGGGTCAGGAAGTCATTGGTTTGCGCATCCCAGAAGGTCACAAGCCCGCCACGCGGACAGGAAATGCCAAATACCTGGCCCGACGTATCAAATCGCACCGACCCGCAATATTGCCGCATGCGGTACTGAACTGTATCCGGGGCCTCAATCGGCCGGATGTCTGATCCCGGTTGCCAGATACCGACCAGTGGCACCTGATCGGTCAGATCGCCCTGATACTGGAAGCCTGCGGCGATCGTGCCATTCAATGCGACATCAAGATGGCGGATCGAAAGTTTGTGCCAGTCATGTTTGAGTGCCGCCTGATGAACAAGCTTGCCCGTCCGGCAATCAATGATCGACAGGTTGGGTTGCATCGAGCTGATATTAAGTGGCGTACGCCCGTCCTGATCGGGATGGGTGTGCAATCCGCCATTGGCAATCACCAGATGTTCGCCATCCGGCATCAGATGCAATTCATGCGGACCGGTGCCAAAGCTGTCGAACTCCGCCACCCGGCGATAGCCATCTTCGGCATCCCAGACGGAAACAACGCCGCGGGCATGATCGAAGTCGTTTTCGGTGATGTAAAGATATCGGCCATCATTGGAATAGATGGCATGGCCATAAAACCGGCGGTCTTCCGGGCAATGCAGTTTGGCGCGGACATCCCCCGTATGGCGATCAAGGATCAGGCCATAAAGCCCCGGACGGCGTTCGACGGCTGCGACATCAACATGGTTGGGGCGCAGGCCGATATCATGGCCACGGCCGGGCAGGGGCTGCTCAAACAGGATTTTGCCCGACGCATTAAACGCGCTGACATAATAGTCGCCATCATCTCCAGCACTGGCGGAGATATAAACTGCGCGGTCTTCGGGGGGTGGCGTGGTTGCCGCACGGGCAAGGCCCACTGGCAAAAGCGTAAAGGCCCCACCAATACCCATGAGTTTCAGGAAGCTGCGACGTTGATATGCCATCTTTGATCTCCTGCCGTCTGAGCCCTAGTCACCATCCAGCGCGTTAAAGCCGCCACCAAGCTGGGTATTGCCGCCGACATCGTTTTCAACAAGCGTGGTCAGGAAATCAATCTGCCCCTTAAGGTCGGACAGCACGGTATAACCATCGGGCTGTTCCAGCACCTCGGCAACAGATGGCGGAAGCTCTGCCACTGTGTCGCCAACAGTCTGCCAGTTAAGCTTGAACGACCGATCCAGCAGGCTGTTGTCAATCAGGGAGGCCAGACCTTTGCCTTCTTCACCAACATCCCCCCATGTGCCGTCATAGATGGCAAACAGTCCAATAAGGTTATGTTCGATATTACGAAGGGATCGTTCCGATATCGGGCTTTCCGCACGGCCTGCACTGGCGTCCTCCTCGCCATCGCCAAGCGGACGGGCAAGCTTCTGGCTTGAGATGATCAAAAGCCCTTCATGCAGGGCACGATAGAGATCGGTCGCGGCAAACTTGGCGGTGGGATAATCCATGCTGTCCGGTCCGGCATTTTCCATCGCGGTGGCGAATTCCGGCCATTCGTCCTGCAATTCGCCCGAAAGCGTGCCAAGGTTGGTGGCAATTGCCGTGCCGTACTGACACAGGAACACGCCATTTTCATTGGCCTCAATCATCTGATCGCCGTGATCATCGGCAAACAGGACTTCCTCAAGTGCCGGGAAGCCTTGAAGTGCTGCACTGGCGCCGGAAAGCTTTTCGGGATCGGTATAGGCGGCTGGTTTATCAAACATCAGCTTGCGGAACTGACGTGCGGCCGTGCCGTGTTTGTCCGGCCAGTATTCGATATGCTGATCACGGCCATTGGCAACCAGCGGCCCCATGCGCCATGGCTGGATTTCCTGCCAGATATCCATCGCCGCGTGAAAGGCGGTTTGGGTGTCTTCAAGTCCGCCCTTATCCGGGTCTGAACAGAAATCCTTGAACTCGCTGGTCAGATTTTCCGTCGCCGCGTAGAAGTCATCAAGCCTCGGCGGCATCACTGTGCCCAGCAAGTGCGACAGAACCGGCTGATAATTTTCATCGGGAATATCGGCACGGGCACCGGGGCTGATCACACCAACAGCAAGAACGGTGGTGGTCGAAAGCAACAAGGTGCGCCAGCTCGGTTTGCAGAACATATGACTTATCCCGATCTTCACGTGATTTGGTATCTGGTTTGGTATTCGGTCTTGCGACATATACCGCGTCACAATGACTTTAGAAATGCCAACAATTGACTGCGCTCCGACGGTGGCAGCTTTGTGACTGCCTCGCGGGCGCGCGCAGCCTCGCCCCCATGCCACAGGATCGCTTCAAGAATGGTTCTTGCCCGGCCGTCATGCAGGAAGCGGGCACGTGGATCAATCTCTTGCGCGCGGCCAATCCCCCAAAGCGGTGGCGTGCGCCATTCAGTGCCCGATGCCTGTGCCTCCGGTCGATGATCAGCAAGACCGTCGCCCATGTCATGGAGCAACAAGTCCGTATAGGGCCAGATGATCTGCCCGGACTGTTCGGGCATGTCGGCACGTTCGGGTAACGCGTAACGCGGTGTGTGGCAGGATGAACAGCCGATTGCGTCAAAGATCTTTTCGCCCGCCAAAACATCCGCATCATTGGCGTTCGGGCGGGCCGGCGGGGCAATGTTGCGCGCGTAATACAGCACGAGATCGGTCATGACCGAATGGACTTCCAGCCCCTCGAACTCATCATCATTGCCATCGGGTGCTGTAATGCAATCCGTTTGCGCAGTCGTGCAATCACCGCTGGCATTTGGATAAAGCGGGGTAGAAAGGCCGATATCAAACTGGAACGCATTCTGGTTTTGCTGATCAAGGGTCGGCATGCCGGCCTTCCAGCCAAACCGGCCAATCGCCATTTCTGATTTGGAAATGTCCCAGACCTGATTAAACCGCCCGGATATGCCATCGCCATCTTTATCCTGCGGATCACTTGCCGCGATCAGGGTGCTGTCAGGAATGGCTTCCAGCAACCCAAGCCCGATCATTGGCGGCGCAAGGCGCGGGGACACCATGATATCGGGATGAAGCGGCCCATAGGCCAGATCGATCATCTCATAGGTTGGGTTACGCAAGGTAACCGTTTCACCCCCGGCCAAAAGAACGTCGGTCGTTGTGTAGGTCACCTTGACCCGCCCCTCGGCCTGAATGCCGGGGATTGAGAAATCCTGAAACTGGCCGCCGTAAACCGGGTCGGGAAGGGTGGCCAGTTTGCCATCCAGATGATCGCGGAGTTGATCGGCGGTTTGCGGCGGGATGGACAGGCGCAGCAACATCGATGTTGCCCCGGCCTCGCTATCATTTTCGTCGACCGGATGACCGCGGCCATTGCGGATATGGCATCCGCTGCAGGCGCGTGAATTAAATAGCGGTCCCAAACCATCTGCCGCCTTGGTGCGGGTCGGGGCGGTGACCCATAATCTTTGAAAAAGGGCTTCACCCAGCTTGAAATCAAGCCGCTTTTCAAAGCTCATGTTGGCTGATTGGTGCAGGAAGGCATTGCGCCCCTTTGCGCCGATCCAGCTTGTGTCACCGCCGGGCAGGGCCGGGTCACCGATGGTCTGTGCATTAACGGCGATCGGCGCAAGGAGAAAGCCAATTGCCGCCAAGCAGAATGCAGGTGAAAACGAAGATCTTGGTGCGGGACGGTTCATGGAAGTCTTCTAGTTCGGGGTCAAAGCAAAACGGCGGGAGAGTTCATCCCCCGCCGTTCACAGTCAGTCAGGCAGTTGCCTGATGATCAGGATTAGTTGACAGCAGCCGGGTTGTCGAGGCTGTCAGAACCTTCGAACTCGATACCGTCAATGCCAACCGCAGCGATGATCTGTTCGATCGATTTGGTCTGATCGACAAGCGCATCAACAAAGGCCTGAACGACGGCATTGCCATCTTCGTTGCCCATGGCAATCAGCTGATCAAAGGCTTCGCCGTCCTGTGCGCGGGTGACCATGACTTTACCGGCAACAACCGATGCCGCCAGCTTGGCGCGCAGTTCGGTGTCCAGTGCCGCGTCATTGGCCGCAACCAGATCAGAAAGCGACGGACCTTCAACAACCGAACCATCAACACGGGTGTAACGGCCAAGGTAAACGTTCTGGATGCCCAGCGCGTCATAGAAGTGGCTGTTGTGAGTGTTGTCCGAGAAGCAGTCATGTTCTTCTTCGGGATCATGCAGCAGCAGGCCAAGCTTGGTACGCTCGCCGCCCAGTTCGCCATAAGAAAGCGAACCCATGCCGGTCACAATCGCGGTCAGGCCCGGAACGCCGTCACCTTCAAGAACGGTTTCGCGTGCTTCGCCGCCTTCGGCCCACTGCGCGGTCATCCATTCAAGATCGGAAACCATCAGATCAACTGCCGCCTGAAGATATTCACCACGACGGTCGCAATTGCCATTGGTGCAGGCATCACCCGATGCATAGTCGGTCCATTTGCGTTCACCAGCACCGGCATCGGTCCCATTGAGGTCCTGACCCCAAAGAAGGAATTCAATCGCGTGGTAGCCGGTGGCAACGTTGGCTTCGACGTCATCGATTTCATGCAGGCTTTCAAGCAAAGCTGCATCAATGGTCGAGGCATCAATGGTTTCGCCCGAAATGGTCAGGGTCGGGTTGGCAATCACATTGGCGGTATAAGCCGGGTTTTCTTCGCTTTCTTCGCCATAAAGGCCGGTTTCGACATAGTCGATCAGACCTTCATCAAGCGGCCAGGCATTAACCTTGCCTTCCCAGTCATCAACAATCGCGTTGCCGAAACGGTAAACTTCGGTCTGCTGATAGGGGGCGCGCGACGCCAGCCATGCGGATTTCGCGGCATCAAAGGTCGAGGCCGACGGATTTGCAACCAGTTCATCAATCGCCGCCTGCAGTTCCTTGGCGGTGATCAGTGAATCTTCGTAACCGGCATGCGCGATATCGGCATAAGTGGTCAGCACGTCTTTGGCGGCCGGTGCGGCATATGCCTGCGCGCCAAGGGTAGTGACCAGTGCGGCCGTACCCAGAATCTTTGCGATCTTCATAGGAGTTCCCATCTATCCCTGAATGGTGAGCCAAGGGCAAAAGCCCCTTCGATCAAGGTGAAAATCCGTCACGCTCAAAGAATGAACGCGCACAGGAACTGTGACCCTGATCACTTTGCTTCCGCCAATTGATACTGCTTGTGAGAATGATTTTCAATTAAAGAATTGCCAATTCGCAAAGTTTTAGGTTTCGGTAATGTGGTAACCGTTGGTTGACCCGGCATCCGCGGGCAATTTGTACTGGTATGGAAAATTGATCTGTCTTTAAGTTTCTTGACGGAAACTGCTGTGCGATATTTTCCGCAATTGAATAACCCCTGTTCGTGCAAAGAGAGAGACCCGATGAGCACCCCGTCCGCAGACGAAAAGAAAGTCAAACTTTGGGATTTCCCGGTTCGCCTGTTTCATTGGGCTCTTGTCGTTGCCATTGTCACGGCCTGGTGGAGCAATCGACAGGTGATGATTGATATCCATGCCATCGCTGGTTACAGCGTGCTGGCGCTTGTGATCTTTCGCATCATCTGGGGCTTTGTCGGCAGCTCAAACGCCCGCTTTGCCGATTTCGTGACCGGTCCACGTCGGGTGTTCGGATATTTGCAGAAAGTGCCAAAAGGTTCGATGTCCGATCTGACCTATGCCGGGCATAACCCGGCCGGGGGATTAATGGTTTTGGTCATGATTGTGTTGGTCGGGGTGCAAGCGGTATCTGGCCTGTTTGCCAGCGAGGATACCTTCCTGTTCTTTGACGGGCCGCTTGTGGCTTATGTCAGTTCTGACGTTGCCAGTACCATGAACTGGATTCACCACACCAACATCAACCTGATCTATGCCGCCGTCGGCCTGCATGTATTTGCCGCCCTGTTTTATCTGGTCGTCAAACGCGAAAACCTGATCCGGGCGATTGTGATTGGTACCCGCCGAGTGCCCGCCGAACTGGCAGGGCGCTTTGCAAACATCCGGTTTGCGTCACCCGTGCTGGGGATTGTGATCCTGATTGTCTGTGCACTTGTGGTGTGGGGCGGTGTCACGCTGGCGCGCGGTTAGTTCGGGGCTGCGGATAATAATGACAAAGGCCAACGTTCCCTTGATTGAACGTTGGCCTTTTTGATTTACCTGCAAACCCCGTGATCGGGTGTGGCCGCAAGATCAATTTTTACTTGGTGCGGAACTCGTCGTGGCAACCTTTGCAGGACTTGCCAAGATTGCCCATCGCAGCGCCCATCGCGCCCTTGTCGCCAACGGCATCGGCCAGCGCAAGCGCAGCCTGCTGCATTTCCGGGAAGCGACCAGCGAAATCATCCCAGTTGGTCCAGATATCGGCACTTGCCGTTGTCTTGACGGACGCATCCGGGGTTTGCGGCTCAAACGCCGTGGGGGCAGCCCCCGCTGAAAACGCAATGCCCTTGGCCAAGTTGGCCAGAACCGGATCGGGCAGGGTGCATTCACCCTTCATATAGCAGCCAAGTGTGCCCATCGCGCCACCGATGCCATCCATCAGCATCTTGCGGTTTTCAACCGCGGCGTTGTCGGATGCTTCATCGGCCTGTGCCATCATCGGGAATGCGGCACCTGCAGTTATGATCGTGCCGAGGAGACCGGCAAAAAGGAGCTTCTTCATCTTGGGTTCTCTCTCCAAAACGCGTTAAAGTGTCTCTCTGAGTGCAGCGTTCAGTTTAGTTTTTTATATTGAGATGTAAGCACGTTATTGCCATTAGCCCGCCGCAAGGCTTAGTGTCCCAGCAGTGCCCCCGAAACTGTAATCACAAGCGCGTGATCACCAAAGTTTTTGTTATTGCGTGCCAAGGAAGTCCCGCCCATGTCCGCTGCCACCCGGAATAATTCACCCTCCGCATCATCCGCCCCGGATCCGCAGGCCAACGAGACCCTTATTCGCGAGGGACGCGCGCGTGCACGCGCCCTTATCCGCGACTGGAACCTCAAACATGCTTATATCAATGGGGAATGGCGGGCGGCCGACAGCCGTGAAACGCTGGACGTGATCGACCCGGCCAAGGGGGACGTGATTGGCACAGTGCCATTTATGCGCACATCGGAGGCCCGGCAGGCGATTGATGCTGCCCACGCGGCCTTTCCGGCATGGTCGCGCATGCTGGCACGCGAACGGGCAGATATCTTGCGCCGCTGGCGTGACTTGCTTGAAACCCATCAAGAAGACCTCGCTGCCCTGATTACCCTTGAGCAGGGCAAACCGCTTGATCAGGCGCTTCGCGAAGTGGTCGGTGCGATTGCCTATGCCGAATGGTATGGCGAAGAAGCCAAGCGCGCCTATGGCCAAACCATGCCCGCAACCCAGCGCGATCGTCGCGTTGTTGTGCAAAAACATCCCGTAGGTGTGGTCGCGGCGATTACGCCGTGGAACTTCCCGCTGACCATGGTGGTGCGCAAATGTGCGCCGGCATTGGCAGCGGGCTGTACCGTGATTGTCAAACCGGCCGAGGATACCCCGCTGTCGGCCTTGGCAGCCGCCAAGCTTGCCGAACAGGCCGGTTTTCCGCCCGGTGTGTTTAACGTCGTGACCGGTTTGCCCCACCCGATAGGCGAGGCCCTGACGGGCGATCAGCGTGTTCGGATGTTGTCCTTCACCGGTTCAACCTCGGTGGGCAAACGGTTGATGGAACAATGCGCGCCGACGATGAAAAAGCTGTCGCTGGAGCTCGGCGGCAATGCGCCCTTTATTGTCATGGACGATGCTGATCTTGATGCGGCCGTTGCTGGCGCGATGATTTCAAAGTTCCGCAACAGCGGCCAGACCTGCGTTTGTGCCAACCGCATTTTCGTCCAGGACGGTGTCTATGATGCCTTTGTCGAAAAGTTCGTTGCCGCCAGCAAGGCGCAGACCATCGGCAATGGATTTGTGCCCGGCACGGAATTGGGGCCACTGATCAACCGTCAGGCGGTGGCGAAGGTCGAACGCCTTGTCGCCGATGCCCAAAAGCGCGGTGCAAACCTGATTTATGGTGCGGCCTTGCCCGACGAAGGCTTTTTCACCCGTCCACTGGTGATGACCGATGTGCCCGATGATGCAGATTGCTTTGACGAGGAATTGTTTGCCCCGGTGGCGCCGATCTATCGGTTTGGCACCGAGGATGACGTGATCACACTTGCCAATCGGGTGCGCACCGGACTGTCTTCTTATATCTACAGTCGCGATATCGGGCGTATCCAACGGCTTGCCGATCGTCTGGAAGTCGGGGTGGTTGGCATCAATGATGGCACCACCAGCCACGAAGGTGCGCCGTTTGGCGGGGTCAAGGAAAGTGGTCAGGGCCGCGAAGGCGGTCATTGGGGGCTTGAGGAATATCTAGAGCCCAAATACCTCAATTACGCCCTTAAGTCGGCATCTGAAGGCGTGTAAAGAACACGCGAATAGGCGGATCGTAAAACGGCAATATCCTGACCGGGTATTGCCGTTTTCTGCTTTTGGGCGAGCTATGCAAAATTGTGCGGTGTGACTCTGGCGAAAATATCTGCAATTTTGACCGCATTTGGCGAAAAATCGATCTGCACCAAGTATTTTTCGATGATTTTTCTTCTGCGCAGGACTTGAAATACCGTCGGGCAGAGCATCTTCGTATTAGGATCGTCATAGGTCTGGTGGGATGTTGAGGGTTTCCAGACCTGAAAATGTGAGCAAAACGAACGTCTTATTTGTCATGGCACAAACATGTGAAATATGCATGACGAAATTATCTCATTGCTAATCATAGGTATGCGTTGAATGCATGTTTGGGGTGATAAAACTCTTCTCGTCGGTATGATCAAACAGGCGTACACCGGGTTTAACGAAACACACAGCGAAACCCCGGCGGGAACAACGCCGGATGCTTTTAAGAGGAAACGGACATGAAAATGTATCGTGATTATGACCTGGTTGCCCTGCAGCGCGAAGCTGAACATCTCCGTGCACAGGCTATGCGTCAGATGCTTGTTGCACTGGTACGCAAAGTTGGTGCCCTGTTTGGCGCACACAACAAGCCCCATGGTGGTGTTGCTGCTGGCGCGTAATTGCGCGGCTGACCACACCCTGCGACCGTTCAACCGGTACGCTTAAAAACGCCTCCGCATCTCGTTGTTGCGGAGGTGTTTTTGTTTGGGCACTTCACCTTCGCAGTTTGCACCGCTATTAAGGGGGATCGACCCCGTTCGAATTGCGCAGAAGTTGGTCTTTATGAAACTTGCCCATTACGCCTTTGGCGAAGAAAACCGTGACAACGGCACCATCGTGATTGTCCATGGCCTGTTTGGTCAGGCCCGCAACTGGACGGCCATCGCACGGCGACTGGCGGAAAAGTATCACGTTGTCACCGCTGATTTGCGAAATCACGGACGCTCCGACTGGGACGCGGAAATGACCTATCCGGCCATGGCGGCCGACCTGGCCGAACTGATCGGCGAGGTATCCGATAAACCGGTGCATCTGGTCGGGCATTCGATGGGCGGCAAGGCATCCATGGTGCTTGCCCTGTCGGCTGATGCCGGTTTGGTTGCCGATCTGGTCGTGGTCGATATTGCCCCGGTTTCCTATGACCATGATTATAGCGGCTATATCAGCGCCATGCGCGATGTCGACTTTTCCGCTATTTCGCGCCGCGCCGAGGTCGAAGACGCCCTGTCCTCCGGTGTTTCGGAAAAGGGCGTGCGTCAATTCCTTGCCCAGAATGTCGCGACAGACAAGGAAACGGGTGCTATGTCATGGCAGGTCAATATTGATGCCATGGCCAATCATCTTGACGATATCATCGGCTGGCCAACGGACGGGCTTGCCGATCAGTATGATGGCGATGTCCTGTTTATTTCGGGTGCGAACTCGCACTATGTCGATCCCAAGGACCGCGATCACATCAAGTCGCTTTTCCCCAAGGCGGCCTTTACCAGCATCAAGGGCGCAGGCCACTGGGTGCATGCCGAGAAACCCGACGCGGTCCTTTTGACTCTGTCTGCCTTTCTGAAACGCTAGTCCGGTGACGTCATGATGTTCGATCTGCCCAAAGGTTGGTCTCTTCCCGATCAGGATCACGTCCGTGTCAGTGATATCGAATGTCTGGCGGATAACTGGTATCGGCTTTATCGCGTCAGCTTTGATCTGAAACGATCAGATGGATCATGGCAAAGCCAGACGCGCGAAGCTTATGAACGTGGCAATGGCGCGGGTATCCTGCTTTATAACCGCACGGACCGTCCCGTTATCCTCACCCGACAGTTTCGCCTGCCAAGCTTTGTCAATCGCAACGAAGACGGCATGTTGATTGAAGTGCCAGCGGGTGTGCTTGATGATCGTGATCCGGCCGCAGCCATCATTGCCGAGGTCGAAGAAGAAACCGGTTATAAGATCGGAAAACCTCGCCAGGTCTTTGACCTGTTCATGAGCCCGGGATCCGTCACCGAACGTCTGCATTTGTTCATTGCCGAAGTCACCCGCGATCACCGCGAAGGGGATGGTGGCGGCCTGCATGAAGAGGGCGAGGATATCCATGTGCTTGAGGTCGGCTTTGACGACGTCATTCCGATGATGGCTGATGGTCGTATCCGCGATGCCAAGACCGTAATCCTGTTACAGCACGCCCTTCTGACCAAGCTGTTTGATTAAGCACGCATCACCAAGGCAGCTCTGTACCGTCATAGGCAAAGAACCCGCCCGATTGCTGGGCATCAAGCTGATCAATAACGTTCAGCATATTGGCCGTCGCCTCGACCGGGCTTTGTACTTTCAGTCCGGATTTGGCAAACGGGCCGGAAAGCCCGGTATCGACCGTGCCGGGGTGAAGGGCCACGCAAACGCAATCACGTTTGTTCCGCCTGATTTCAATCGCGGTGCATTTGACCAACTGATTAAGCGCTGCCTTGGCCGCACGGTACCCATACCAGCCCCCCATGCGATTATCCCCGATACTTCCAACCTTGGCCGACAGGGTGGCAAACACCGATTTGCCTGACCGCGGCAGCATTGGGCAGAAATGCTTCATCAAAAGCGCCGGGCCAATCGCGTTGATCTGAAACTGCTTGGCCATGTAGTCGGCATCAATGTGGCGCAGGGATTTTTCCGGCTGGAAGGTTTCATCATGCAGATAGCCAGTGGCATCAATGATCAGGCGCACTTCGCCACCAAGCGTTTTGACATAATCCGCACATTCGGCGACGGTTTCCGGGCGATCAAAATCAAGGGCAGGGCTGCTGGTTCGCGAAAGCGCAATCACCCCGGAAAACCGACCGCTGGCCTGCAAATGATCGACAAAGGCCTTTCCGATGCCGCCTGTTGCGCCACAGACGACGGCAAGGCTGTCTTTTGGAAAAGTGTCAAATGTCGTCAAGCTGGTCATGGTGGTGGGCTCAGTCGTTGTTTTGCTGTTTAAAACTTTACGCGTTGCCGTGAAGGGCGGTTCACCTGTGTCTTTTTGTCTTTGGCAGTACTGCGATCAAACCAAAAAAAGCCGCCTGTTTTTATGCAGGCGGCTTTTGATATGGTTGCGGTTAGGTGTTATTCGGCCGCGTTGATATGCGTGACATTGGGGGCGCTTCGCGCACCTTTGCCTTCGTGATCGTGACGGCGGATGAATTCCTTGATCCGCGGGCTGATCTGCTCACGCCAGCGGCGTCCATTAAAGACGCCGTAATGGCCGACACCCTGCTGAAGGTGATGCATGCGCATATTGTCAGGCAGATTGGTGGTCAGCTTGTGGGCCGCACGGGTCTGTCCCATGCCGGTAATGTCATCACGTTCACCTTCAACGGTCAGAAGGGCCGTTTTGGTGATGGCGGATGGATCAACCGGAACGCCCTGCCAGCGCATCGTACCCTCGGGCAGGCTGTGTTCGTGGAACACGACCTTAAGCGTCTGCAGATAAAACTCGGCTGTCATATCCATGACCGCCAGATATTCCTGATAGAAATGACGCTTGGCATCGGCACTTTCGCCATCACCTTCGACAAGGTGATTGAACATGTCGTGATGGGCGGAAACGTGGCGATCCCAGTTCATGCTCATGAAGCCTGCAAGCTGCATAAAGCCCGGGTACACCCGGCGCATCACACCCGCATGCGGCAAGGGCACATGCGAAATCACATGCTGCTCAAACCAGTCAAGGGTATGCTGCTTGGCGAACTTGTTGACCTCGGTCGGGTTTTCGCGGGTATCAATCGGGCCCCCCATCAGGGTCATCGATGCCGGCTGGCAGGCTTCGTTGCCCGCTGCCATCAGGGACGCCGCAGCGACCACCGGAACAGATGGCTGGCAAACGGCCATCATGTGGGTGTTCGGGCCAAGCTTGCGCAGGAAGCGCATCAGATAATCGATATAGCTATCCAGATCGAAATGGCCGAGATGGACTGGCACCAGACGGGCGTCAATCCAGTCGGTGATATAGACATCATGATCGGGCAGGAGTGCTTCGACCGTGCCGCGCAGAAGTGTTGAAAAGTGTCCGGAAAGCGGGGCCACAATCAACAGGCGCGGGTCATCGGGCTGTGTTTTCAGATGGTCGGTTTCGCGCTTGAAATGCAACAGGTTGCAAAAAGCTTCGCTGTGGACGATTTCTTCGGTGACAGGCACGGTTTCACCGTTGATCACCGTCGTGTCCAGACCGAATTCCGGTTTGCCGTAACGATGGGTAATATGCGTGAACACGTCACACGCAGCGGCCGCTGCCCGACCCTGATGGGTATAGGACATTGGATTGGCCGGATTGCGCAGCCACTTCTTGCTGGCATCAGCAGCCATGCGAAGCGGGCTTATTGTGGCGTGCTGCAATTCATAAAGGTGATACAGCATTTATTCTCACTCCCAGGTGACCGACAAAGGTTTAAGTGGCCACCGACCTGGTTTACGGCATTTCACCCTGTTTTATCCGCGCACAGCGTACCTGCGCGCGTAATCTGGCTTTTTCAGAATTCCGGTCGGGACGAATAATTTCCGTTGGCCGAGCTGACGCCCGTTGCTCAATATCTGGGGATCAGCGTTCTGAAATCCAATTGTTGCTTCAAAGCCTACTTGAGTTCCGCAGACAAGCAATAGCCATAAAGTATGAGGAAATGACGAATTATCTTTTTTCACCCTGATTCAAACGAAATTTTGCCGGTTTGTCGAGCGAAATTTTGCAATGCAGCGTAAACTGTTGCGATGCAATAAAAAGTTTTTGGCATGTAACGTTGGAGCTTAGCGGTCGAATGACGGAGAAAATGTGAGGAAGGCTCATGTTTTTTGTGGGGTCAATCTGGTACCGGGTACGTGCAAACCAAAAAAAAGCGCCGCTATTGGGGAAATAGCGGCGCCAGTAGGCGGAGTATGCGGAAAGCATTATTGCGGTCCATGAGGCCCCATGGGGAAGACTGGGCGTAGGGAAGGTCTGACCGACAGGCGGGACAGGGTTTGGGTGCGGGGTTGCCTGCCGGTCAGACGCCCGTGATGGACAAAAGCTGGGTGGCTTATGGTCCGGGCCTCAGAAACACAAATAACGTGTGTTGGGAATTCCTAGACAAGACCGCGAAGGGTCTGTGCCATGCCAAGTCCGATCACAAACAGGAAAAATCCTGTGCTGCCGACAACAGCGACTGTGCTGCAAAGCTCGTTTAAGCGGGTCGGGTTCTCGATCAGTTTCAGCATGGTGTGTCCTCCTCAATCTGTCTGAGGAAACCATACTGTTCTGATTTTGTTCTCGCAAGAACAAAATTGGAACAAACGAGGATAATTTAGATTAAGTATATGATATATATAAATTAAATTTCGTTCACAAATGTTCTCATTGTTGTGGTAAGAACAGTAACGAGAACGGGTTTTCTTGTGCCAATGAGATCGCAAAGGCGCAGAAAACAGCGATTCCGCGCGAGTCTTGTTTCAATGTTCTTTTGTGTTCCCGTTGGTTGATGGGAATTAAACGCCGATTGGACCGGTCCAAGAGATCGTTTTTTGGAACAAACCGTGCGCCAAATGCAAATCGTCCAAACTGTTTCAATCGTGCGGGCGGGTGCGTCGGCAGAATCAAATTGTTGCACGATGTTTCAACTGTCCTAAAATGCAGGAAATCCGGCTGTAATTGCAGTGGTTTTGCAACAAACTGTTACGGTTAAACCGGATTTCGGTAAAACGTCTTCTATCGCGCGTGATCGCAGTGGTCTTGCCCCCATGGATCGTGTAACAGTGCGCGTAAGGATCGTGGCGAATTAGCCTTGCTGATCAGGACACAGCAGGGCCGGACGTCATGCTCCGGTCGTCAGGTGTTTGGCGACAGACCATCGGTCATCAAGACGGGTGTCATATTCCTGTCAGGTGACAAATAACAGGCGGGATCGGAAAATCCGGTTCTGCATCACGGCATCGGCCGTGCCCCGATTGTCTGCCAGGATCGCAAGATCCAGGGTCCCACCTTGGCGACGGGAAGGAAACGTTGGAAGGCTAAGGGCATAATGAAACAAAGGCAAAGGCTTAAGCATCGTATCGCGGATATCGTGATTTTCGGTGGGACCGGAGATCTGGCGTTACGTAAACTTTTTCCCGCACTGTATGAAATGGAACGCACCGGGCGTTTCGATGATGAGACCCGCATCTTTGGCGCATCGCGCAGCGAACATAGCGACGAAGATTTCCGGGCCAAGCTGGAAGAAGCCGGGAAGAAATTCATTCCCAAAGGCGAATTCGAACCCGAGACCTGGGCGAAGTTCGCCAGCCGCATCGCCTATGTGCAGGTTTCTGCCGGTGATGAAAGCGGGTTCAAGGTCCTGTATGAAAAGCTGTCCGATCAGCCTGATCGCGACCGCGTCTTTTATTTCTCGACCAGTCCGTCGCTGTTTGCCGACATGGCCTTTAATCTGAAAAAGGCCGGTCTGGTAACGCCGAATTCCCGTGTCGTGCTTGAAAAGCCGCTGGGTCATGATCTTGACAGTTGCCGCGAAATCAACGGCCAGATCGGTGAAGTGTTCGAGGAAAACCAGATTTTCCGTATCGACCACTATCTTGGCAAGGAAACGGTGCAGAACCTGATGATCCTGCGCTTTGCCAATGCGATGTTCGAGCCGCTGTGGAACAGCGCGCATATCGATCACGTCCAGATCACGGTCGGCGAGGAAGTCGGGGTTGAGGGGCGCTGGTCCTATTATGACGATGCCGGTGCCATGCGCGATATGGTGCAGAACCATATGTTGCAGCTTTTGTGCCTTGTCGCGATGGAACCGCCCTATGTCCTTGATCAGGACGCGGTCCGCGATGAAAAGGTCAAAGTGCTCAAAGCGCTTCAGCCGATCAATGATAGCAACATCGATAGCTCCACCGTGCGCGGCCAGTACCGCAAGGGCGCTGTGGGTGGCAAGGAAGTGCCGGGTTACCTCGAAGAGGAAGGTGCCAACACCGACAGCACCACGGAAACCTTTGTTGCGATCCGGGCCGAACTTGATAACTGGCGCTGGTCTGGCGTTCCGTTCTATCTGCGTACGGGCAAACGGTTGCCCAAACGTCATTCGGAAATCGTCATTCAGTTCCGTGACGTCCCGCACCAGATTTTCCCGTTGGCAAAATCCATGACCAACTATCAGGCCAACAAGTTGGTCCTGCGCCTGCAGCCGGATGACGGTATCCATCTTGTGCTCAATAACAAGAACCCGGGGCCGGGGCTTGTCCGTCTGCGCCCGACGGCATTGAACCTGTCCTTTGCCGAGGCCTTTGGCGGCCGCAGCCCGGATGCCTATGAGCGTCTTTTGCTGGATGCGATTGATGGCAACAACACCCTGTTTGTCCGCCGCGATGAACAGGATATTGCCTGGCAGTGGGTCGACGCCATTCAGGATGCGTGGCAGAACAATCATGTCACGCCCAAGGGATACACCGCCGGAACGTGGGGCCCGTCTGCTGCCATCGCCCTGATCGAACGCGATGGCCGGACCTGGAACGAAGAGGCCGGGTTCTAGCATTGTGCACCCCGGTACTTATGTGCCGGGGCCTTGCGCAAACTCGCCATGACCCCAACTTCGGGAAGAAGACATGACAAACGAACGCACATTCAAAAGCGGCGATGAAATGCTTGCGGCAATGGTCAAGGAAACCGTTGATCGTCTGGAATTTGCCATCGCAACCCGCGGCCACGCCAGCATTGCGGTTGCCGGTGGGCGCTTTCCAAAGCCGCTGTTTCAAACCCTTTCACAGGCGCGCCTTGACTGGTCAAAGGTGATTGTCACCCTTGGCGATGATCGCTGGGTCGGGCTTGATGATGATCAGTCCAATGAGAAGCTGGTGCGCGATAACCTGTTTATCAACGAAGCGCAGAACGCCCGCTTTGTGTCGCTGAAGACATCTGATAACAGCCCGGAAGACGCGGTTGAAACCGTCAGCGCGCGTTTGCGAACGGAAATGCACTGGCCGCTTGATATCGTATTTTTGGGGATGGGGGATGATGGTCATACTGCATCGCTTTTCCCGTCCTCAACCCCCGAAGCCCTGGGTAATGGGCTTTATCCCAAGCATGGCGAACTGGTCGCCGCTGCCCGCCCGACCGTATCCCCGGTCCCGCGCATCAGCATGACTTTGCCCGCCATCCTGAATTCCCGGTACATTGCCATCCATATTACCGGACAATCCAAATGGTCGACCTATGAAACCGCGAAAAACGGCACGGAAATCGAAGAGATGCCGGTTCGCGCAATCTTGCAACAGAACGATGTCCCCGTCGATCTGTGGTGGAGCGCCGAGAACCCGAAAGGCTGAACCCCATGAAACGTGAAATAGAACAGATTACAAAACGCATTATCGAGCGTTCCAAACCAACCCGCGAAGCCTACCTTGCCAAGATCGAGGCAGCGGCCTCTGATCGTCCGCATCGCTCCGCCCTGTCATGTGGCAACCTTGCCCATGCCTCGGCCGGTTGCGGGGCTGCGGAAAAGCAGCGCATTAACGGCGAAGACGGCGCGAACCTTGGTATCGTCACGTCCTATAACGATATGCTGTCGGCCCATCAGCCGTTGGGTGTTTATCCCGACCGTATCAAAAAGGCCGTGTTTGAGGCCGGTGGTACCGCACAGGTTGCTGGCGGTGTTCCAGCCATGTGTGATGGCGTGACGCAAGGCCGTCCGGGTATGGAGCTGTCGCTTTTCTCACGCGATGTCATTGCCATGTCCACAGCCGTGTCGCTGTCGCATGATGTGTTTGATGCGGCCCTTTACCTTGGTGTTTGCGATAAAATCGTTCCGGGTCTTGTCATGGGCGCGCTTTCCTATGGCCATATCCCGGCGGTGTTTGTCCCGGCCGGGCCGATGCCATCAGGCTTGCCGAATAATGAAAAGGCGCGCATCCGTCAGCTTTATGCCCAGGGCAAAGTTGGCCGCAAGGAACTGCTTGAAGCCGAAACCGCGTCCTATCACAGCCCGGGGACCTGCACCTTCTATGGCACGGCAAACTCCAATCAGATGCTGATGGAAGTCATGGGCTTGCATCTTCCGGGGGCGGCGTTCGTTAACCCGAACACCGATCTGCGCGATGCGCTGACCGAAGAAGCCGCACGTCGTGCGCTTGCCATCACCAAGCTTGGCAATGACTATCGCCCGATTGGCAAAATCCTTGATGAAAAGGCGTTTGTGAACGGGATTGTTGGCTTGCTCGCCACCGGTGGCTCGACCAACCATACCCTGCATCTGCCAGCCATGGCACGTGCGGCTGGGATTGAGCTTCGCTGGGATGATTTCGATGAACTGTCGCGCATTGTGCCGTTGCTTTGCCGCGTTTATCCGAACGGGCAGGCCGATGTGAACCACTTCCATGCGGCTGGCGGCATGGGCTTTGTGATTTCCGATTTGCTCAAGAACGGTATTTTGCACCCGGATCTTGAAACGATTCATACCGGTGGCATGGCGGCCTATGGCACCGAGCCGTATCTGGATAATGGCAAGCTTTCCTGGCGTGATGCGCCGGAAACCAGCCATGACGAAGAAATCCTGCGTCCGACCGAAAAGGCATTCAGTGCCGATGGTGGTTTGCGTATGCTTTCGGGCAACCTTGGCCGTTCCGTGATCAAGGTTTCGGCTGTTAAGCCGGAAAACCGCGTGATCGAAGCACCGGCGGCGGTGTTTACATCGCAGGAAGAAATGATGGATGCCTTCAAGGAAGGCAAACTGCATCGTGATGTGGTTTGCGTTGTCCGCTTCCAGGGCCCGAAAGCCAACGGCATGCCGGAACTGCACAAACTGACCCCGCCACTAGGTGTTCTGCAAGACCTTGGCTACAAGGTTGCCCTTGTCACCGATGGCCGTATGTCGGGTGCATCGGGCAAGGTCCCGGCCGCCATTCACGTGACGCCGGAAGGTATGATGAACGGCCCGATCGCCAAGGTTCAGGATGGCGATATCATCCGTCTTGATGCCGAAACTGGCGAGCTGTTGCTCAATGTCACCGACGCCGAATTGGCCAAGCGTGACTTTGCGACCTTTGATCATAAGGCCGAACATCAGGATGGCTTTGGCCGCGAGATGTTTGGTGTCTTCCGCGAACATGTTGGTCTGGCTGAACTTGGCGCCTCTGCGGCCTTCCCGGGGGAGGCTGAAGTCGCGTAATGCAGCTGGTTGGTGATATTGGCGGGACCAATGCCCGCTTTGCCTGGCTGGATGAGGCTGGCGATCCCTATACACCCATGACATTGCCGGTGCGTGACTATGCCACCATCGGCGATGCCATGCGGGACTTCATGGCGAAAACCGACTGCACGGATTTGCGTGAATTTGCTGTGGCGGTGGCATGCCCCGCCATGGCCGATACGGTCAAGTTCACCAATAATCCGTGGGTGTTCTCCAAGGAGGCACTCAAGGCCGAATTCAATCTCGATCGGCTGGTGGTGGTCAATGACTTTACCGGTCTTGCCATGTCTGTGCCCTATCTGGGCGAGGAAGACCTGATCACGCTGTTTGATGGTCCGGGGCGTCCGGGTTTGCCATTGGCTGTGGTCGGGGCAGGGACCGGGCTTGGTGTATCGGGGCTGCTACCACACGAAGGCAAATGGTTGCCCATACAGGGTGAAGGCGGGCATGTGTCGCTGCCCGCGATTGATGATCTGGATTACGAGATCGTCAAATTCCTGGGCCGCGAACTTGATCGTGTATCTGCCGAACGTGTGCTTTCGGGCATGGGGCTTGAAAACCTCTATCGGGCGCTTGCCGCGATTGAGGGGCTTGAAGTCGCACCCAAAACAGCGGCCGAGGTTGTTGATGGTGCCCTTAAGGATGGGGATGCCCTGTGTCTTAAGGTGCTGGAACGGTTTTGCATGTTCCTTGGCGGTGTCGCCGGGGATCTGGTTTTGACGCTTGGGGCCTTCGACGGGGTGTTTATCGGTGGCGGCATTGGCCCGCGCATTACCGATTACATGAAGAAAAGCGCGCTTAAGGAGCGCATGATCGCCAAGGGGCGGTTCCGTGATTTGATGAATGATGTGCCGGTGCGCCTGATGACGGCGAAGTACCCGGCCCTGATCGGTTGCGCCAAGATTTTAACGGCGTAATCGAAACCTGGAGGAAAGTTAATGAGCCTTTCATCGCGTGAAATTCTGTCCAAGGCACCGGTCGTTCCGGTTCTGGTGATCGAAGACGCCAACGATGCCGTGCCGCTGGCCAAGGCGCTTGTCGCTGGCGGTCTGCCGGTACTTGAAATCACCCTGCGCTCGTCCGCAGCCGAAGAAAGCATCAAGCGCATCATCGCCGAGGTGCCCGATGCGATTACCGGTGCCGGCACTGTGATCAATGCCAAACAGATGGAACGCATGGCCGAGATCGGCTGTGCCTTCGCCGTGTCGCCCGGCCATACCGAAGGTTTGCTGAAAGCGGCCAAGGATACCGGGTGCCCGTTGCTTCCAGGTGCCGGAACGCCGTCGGAAATCATGAACCTGATTGATCACGGTTATGACACACTGAAATTCTTCCCGGCTGAACAGCAGGGTGGTGTTTCGATGCTCAAAGCGATTTCCGGTCCGATCCCGCAGGTATCATTCTGTCCGACCGGTGGTGTGTCGCTGTCCAATCTGGCCGACTATCTGGCCCTGCCAAACATCATCACCGTCGGTGGTTCGTGGATTGCGCCCAAGGATGCGGTCAAGGCAGGCGACTGGGGCAAGATCACCAAACTTGCGCAGGAAGCCACCGATAAGGTCAAGGCGCTGCGCGGCTGAGATTTTTGGGCTCAGTAGCCAAAGCCGAAATGCGAAAAAGGGACCCGGTTGGGTCCCTTTTTCTATCAGGGTCGTCCATGCGGCGATACCGGTGCCGCGCCCGATCACGCCTTAGCGCGAAATGCGGTCAACATACCAGGTCGAACCGTTGAATTTGCGCTGCAGACCAAGGTCGGCAAGTTCAGCATGGCTCAGTGAATCCCAACCGTAGCTCGCGGCTTTGGGTGCACGTGCCTTACCGATCTTGTTGGCGATCTTGCTCAGAAGCGATCCGAACGGCATGCGTTTCGCGAACGGGTCGGTAGCAGCATTGAATTGCGGTGCAGCGGAAACCGTGTGTGCCATGATGGCCTCCTGTGATCTACGGTTGATTTGCCTTTCGATGGGCGGAAAATGTCATATGCGAAATAAAACGGGAACTACTTTGTTTTGCATAGCTACTGTGCAAAAATGCACGACGATTTTGACAGATTCCAAGGGACCAAATAACGCCTATGAATTGGAATGATTTACGCTACTTCCTTGTTCTTGCGGAAGAAAATAGCCTGTCCGGTGCAGCGCGACGTTTGCGTAAAGAACATACCACCGTTGCGAGACGGATCGAGGCGCTCGAAAGTGATCTTGGCACAAAACTTTTTGACCGATTGCCACGTGGGTGGCAGCTGACATCAGCGGGTCGAAACCTTGTTCCTGTGGCCGAACGAGTCGAAGAAGAAGCCCTGACATTCGAGCGACAGGCAAAGGGCGATGAAGCCGCCCACGGGGTTGTGCGCATTTCCGTGCCCCCGGTTGCCGGGCGCGTATTGTTCGCGCCGCGCCTTGCCCGATTGCTCAAGGCGCATAAGGGACTCGAATTCGAAATCATTGGCGCGGCCAATATCGTCAATCTGGCGCGACGCGAAGCCGATGTCGCCGTACGCATGATCACGCCGCGTGAACCGGGCCTGATAACCCGCAAACTGGTTGAGCTGGGCGTGGGGCTGTATGGCGGGGTTGGTTACAAGGATCGCGTGCCGGAAATGGATTGGGAATTCTGTGGTTATGAGGACACCACATATGGCGCGTCCAAACGGGAATGGGTACGCACGGTGCTTGATCGTGAATTGCCCTGTCGGTTCCGCGCTGATGACACCGAAACCGTGCGTCAGTTCATTGCGGCCGGGCATGGTGTCGGCGTTTTGCCGCGCTATTTTGGTGATCGGGATGATGAACTCGAACTGATCCACGCAGATGTCGAAGGCCGCAGCCGTGAAAGTGTGTGGATGGTGGTGCACCCGGATATGCGCCGATCGCCGGGCGTGCGTCTTGTGATGGATGCCCTGATCAAGGCGGCTAACAATATCGCCGAGGAATATCAGGTCTGAGCGGCAAACCTGACATGCCGGAAGGCAACCCTACGCGTTGTTTTCTTTGAAATAAAATTGATCAGGTTGCTACTTGGCTGCGTAATGACTTATGGCTCGGGATCATGCGCGATCCCGTATTTGTTTCTTTCATACAGCGGCACGTCTGGCGGGCTGTATGCATGTGGCGGTGGGTATGACATCGACCCGGGATTTGGAAAACCTGCTGAGGCAGTCGATCGAAGGCAATACGGATGCCTTCGAACAGCTTTATAATGCAACATCAGCGAAACTTTTCGGCATCGTCCTGCGTATCTTGAGAAATCGCGCCGAGAGCGAGGACGCCCTTCAGGACATCTATGTGCGTATCTGGCAAAAGGCGGGGGATTTCGAACCCGGTCGTGCCTCGATCATCACATGGATGGCAACCATTGCCCGCAACCGGGCGATTGATATCGTCCGGCGGCAACGCCCGGAAGCCGATATCGAGGATGCAGATATTGAAACGCTGATATCGTCGGACTCTGCATTTGACCAGATGGCGGTTGCAGACGAGATGCGTCAGCTTGACCATTGCCTGAACGATCTCGAAGACGACCGCCAGCAAATTGTAAAGCTGGCCTATCTCGAAGGCTGGTCGCGCGCCGAACTGGCAGAGCGCTTTGCCCAACCGGTCGGAACGATCAAGACATGGCTGCATCGCAGCCTGAGACAATTAAAGGAATGCCTGGGAACATGACGGACCGGGATGATATTGACATGTTGGCGGCGGAATATGTGTTGGGGACTCTTGAGCCCGCACAACGCCAATCCGTTGAAACACGTCGCAGCCAGGAACCCGAACTTGATCGCGCGATTTCCGACTGGGAAGCGCGCCTGTCGCCGTTGAATGCCCATTATGATGCGGTTTCCCCGTCGCGCGATCTGTTTGCCGGTATTCGTGCCCGGATCGAAGGTGCCGCACAGGCCACGCGCCAAGCCGCCAGCCAGCACGTGCCGGGTGTGGTGGAATTCGCCAAACTCAAACGTCGACTGGCCGTTTGGCGTGCCGGTGCGCTGGGGGCTGCGGCGATTGCGGCCAGTCTGATTGTGGTTGTGCTTTCAAGTGATCTGAATTCCCCGGTCCAGAACGGGCAGTTTGTTGCCGTCTTCCACCGGGATGACACCCAACCGGCCTTTGTCATGAGTGTTGATCTTGAAACCCGCGAAGTCACCATTCGACCGGTCGAGGCGACCGTACCCGAAGGCAAGACCTATCAGCTCTGGATTGTGACCGAGGAAACCGGGCCGAAACCGAAATCGCTTGGCCTGCTTGAAAACATCGCCAATCCGACAACCAAGCAGCTTGGCGGGTTTGATCCGGCCATGTTGCGCAATGCAACGTTTGGCATCAGCCTTGAGCCCGAAGGCGGTTCACCAACTGGTCAGCCAACCGGTCCTGCGATCCATGGGCGCCTTATTTCCGTTGCTCAGTAAAAAAAATCACCTTTGCTGAAACCCGATTGATTTGGCTGCGTAGCTTCTGTGTGTGCGATGAAACGCACGACATGAGCGAGCGCAGAAAACAGCGCGTTCCAGATCAAAAGCAAAGGAGACTTCACATGACCTTCAAAGCCAAAGCAACCGCAAAAGCAACCGGCGTAATCACGGCAATGATGCTGAGTGCCGGCTTTGTATTCGGTGGTGCGGGTGCGGCAAACGCAATGGGTCCGATGGTCGAAGCCATGGATCAGGATGTTTCGGCTGGTGTGGTAACCGCATCGAAAATCATGGCTGGCGAAAACGGCTGGCTGGTTGTCCATCGCACCAACAGCGATATGAAGCCGGGACCGGTCGTTGGCTATGCACCGCTTAAAAAGGGTGAAAACACGGATGTATCCGCCATCCTGCAGGAACCGGTAAAGTCCGGCGAAATGTTGATGCTGATGGTGCATTCCGAAGCCGGTGGCATGAAAACGGGCGTCTTCGAATACACCCTGGGCGCCAAGGAAGACGGCCCGATCAAGCAGGACGGAAAACTGGTGATGAAAGTTGTATCTGCTCAGTAGGGCAGAGACGACCATCTTGCCCAAATAGACGAGATCGTTTTCAGCCCGCAAGTGTCCCCTTGCGGGCTGTTTTCATGTCCGGCGTCCTATTGGCAGAAACAGCTAATACCGTTATCGACAAACTCAAGTCCGAGCAATTTCGAACTATGAACAAAAGGCCCCCGCATTGCAGGGGCCTTTGTCTGCCTTGAGGGAGGCATTGACCAACTTGGCAATAGTCGTATTCCCAAGTTAGCAGCATCAAAGCGTGTCGATTGCCAACGGTTCTGTTTGGAGCCGGGGCCGCTTTGATGTTCGGGGGGCGGTATTGAAGAAAATCAATACCAGTCGCGTGTTGCGTATCCGTCACGTGTGCGTTCAAGACCGATGTCACGCAGTTGATCATCGCTGAGCTTATTTAGCGCATTCCGACCCTGATAGTGCTTGTATGCGGTAATCAGTGTATCGAGGATCGTCGGGATGATCGCATGCAAACCCTCTGTGGTGTGGCGGCGCGAGGCAGGGAAACTGGGGTTTTGTGCGCGTATCTCCGACGATGACGTGTTCGACAGGGGACCAACGACGGGATGACATTTGATATGGTTTAAGACAGCCATTTTGATGCTCCTTGATCGTGTGGGCTTTGTGATGTCGACAAGGTTGCCATGCGCAAAAACACAAATGAATTCCGATAAAATGCGCTACAGTTGTGCAGATTTGCGCAATGGCGAAGCATCGTTTTCGGCGTTGCGCAGGCTATCTATTTCTAAAAGCCGTGCCGGGATGGAGCCAATGAACTGGAATGATTTGCGTTTCTTTGTTGCGGTGGCAAAGGAAGGAACCTTGTCCGGTGCGGCAAGGTGTCTTGGCAAGGACCACACAACGGTTTCGCGAAGGATCGAGGCCCTTGAAGCAGATCTTGGTGCACATCTTTTTGATCGGCTGGCAACAGGCTGGAAACTGACCGAGGCTGGCGAAAATCTTATGCCTGCCGCGTTGCGGATCGAAGACGATGTTTTGGTGTTCGAACGTCAGGCGCACGGCGATGAAACCGCTCATGGTGTTGTCAAGATCGCGGTCCCGCCAAGTGCCGGACGATTGCTGTTTGCCCCGCGCTTGGCAGAACTGCTGCGCGATCAGAAAAATCTTGAATATGAAATCCTGGGATCAAGCGTCGTTGCCAATCTGGCCCGGCGTGAAGCGGACGTTGCTGTGCGCATGGTACGTCCTGATCAAAGTGGCCTGATTGTCAGAAAGCTGGTCGAGTTACGTTATGCGGTTTACGCGGCAAAGGGCTATACAGAGCGTGTCCCCAAGGAAAAATGGGAATTTTGTGCTGATGGTCGCAACACATTCGGTGATTATCAGCAAGGCTGGGTTTGGGATACGCTGGATAAAGAATTGCCAGTACGCATAAAGGCCGATGATACCGCAACGGTGCAGGCCTTTGTTGCCGCCGGTCACGGACTGGGTTTGTTGCCGAGATATATGGCAGATGAAGATGACCGACTGGAAGTGGTGGCGGATGACAGCCTGGCCGAACTCAGCAAGCCGGTCTGGTTGGTGGTGCATCCTGATATGCGGCGTTCGCCCGGTGTCCGCATGGTGATGGATGCCCTGATCAAGGCGTCAGACAGCATCCCGGCGGCCTATAAATCCTGATTACAACCAGCCCAGTTGGCGGGCCGACGCCAGCAACAGCATCACACCAAACAGGGTAATGATTGCAGCCCCGGTAAAGCCGACCGTGCGGCGAATGATACCCGACGATGTTTCCGAAACGCTGAACAGATACTGAGTGCCTGTGCGAATGCCGATGGCGGCCAGTCCGATCAGGCTGATGGTAATCGCAACCCCAAGCGCCATGGCAAAGGCAGCGCCAATCCCGATCAGAAACATGCCATTGGCCAAGGTAAACAGCAGAACAAGGATCGATCCGGTGCAGGGGCGCAAACCTGCGACAACACCGGTTGAGATCATCTGCCAGTTGGATTGAACAGCCGGGGCATCGTGATGGGTGAGGTGGTGGCTGTGGTCATGGTCGTGACTATGATCATGTGCATGTGTGTGTGCATGATGATGCTCGCCCGGTCCGTGGTGATCGCAACAATCATCGCGGCCTTGCAGGATGCGAAGCGCCATGACTGCGCCCAAGGCGGCAATCAGGGCGTATGAAACCGCTTCCATGATCAGGCCGTTCTTGGTGACCGCTGCCGGGCCCAGATTAAGGATCAGGGTCAGTCCACCGACCATGACGATGGCCGAAACCGCCTGAACAGTGGCAATCAGGCTACCCATCGCCACACCCTGTTTCCATCCGGCATCGCGCGACAGGAAATAGGTGGTGGTGATCATCTTGCCATGACCGGGGCCCGCCGCGTGAAAAACACCATAGCCAAACGACAGGGCAATAATGACAAGGCCCGGCCAGAAGCTGTCTCCGTCCTTGGCTTCGCGCAGCGTGGCGGTGATTTCACGGTTGAGTTTGGTCTGGATGACCACCGTCTGGCCAATAAGGTCTGAAAGCCAGTCGGGCAGGGCAATCATGCTGTCTTCGGCGGTATCGGCATCCGGGTTGGGTGCCGGGGTACTTTGGGAGCTATCAGCTGCCCCGCGACCCAGAAGGTTTGATGATTGTGCGGCTGCCGGATTACTCGACGAGAACGAAATCGCCAGGAGCAAGGCCACCAGAACTGCTGCTATCTGCCACCTTGGCCGCGCAAACAACATCGGCACGGATTGGCGCGACCAGGTCAAAATAGATGCGGTTCTTTTCATCTTCGCTCATCTCGAAATGGCAGGACAGGTTTTTGGCCCCTGCAAACAGGACGGGATCGACCTGTGTGTAGGCGACATCGATATAGTATTCGGCATCATAGACCGACAGGCTGATGGCATCCTTGATCGGATCAAGTGGTGTTTCGAGCATCAGCTTGAAGTCATAGCTGACCCGGCGGTCATCGGTGATATCGGCAACAAAATCAGTCGCACCGGCAAAGGATACCAGTTCTTCGTCCTTGCGTAGATGTGTCAGCCAGGAAAACTCGGAAAGGGCTGCAAAGGCATTGTCGTGTACGGCGGTGTTTTCTTCGTCAAAGAACCGCGTGTCGTGGTTTTTGTCGAACTCGTCGATCATGGTCATGCTAAACAGATCGTCAAACAGCCAGCGCACGCGAATGGCGGTAATCTTGTCGTTCTCAAAAACGAATTCGGCATTCGCGTCGATCCAGACATGTGGATGCGCAAATGCCGAAGGGGCGGTTGCCAGCAGCGTCATGCCGGCAACCAAAATCATTGCGGTCCGCTTACGAAGCGTCGCCAAGGCAATCGACAAGTGCGTCGACATTTTGTGCGAGAATTTCCTGATAGGCAGTCGGTCCCGCAGCAATGTCAAAGCCAAGCGGGTCAAGCGTGCCGGTCCGGATGCCAGTGTCAGACACGACGGCCTGAACGATTGCCGGGCGGAATTGCGGTTCGGCAAATATGCAGACAGCGCCGGTATCATGGATTTTGTCTTCGATTTCATGAAGGCGTTTGGCTCCGGGCTTTTGATCTGGCGAAACTGTAATCGATCCGACCGCGTTCAGGCCAAGGCCGGCTTCGAGATACTGGTAGGCATCATGGAATACCACATAGGGCTTGTCCTGGACCGGTGCAACTTTTGCCCGGAGATCATTACCAAGGTTGGTCAGGCTTGCAAGTAGTGTCTGCAGGTTTGCGCGATAGTCGTCGGCATGTTCGGGGTCAATCTCGGCCAGTTCATCGGCGATGGCAATCGCGATGGCCGCGCCATTGGCCGGATCCATCCAGATATGCGTGTCGATACCGTCATGTTCATGATGTTCGACGCCATCATGGTGGTCGTCATCGTCATGTTTTTCATGTTCGGCCACATGGTCGTGATCATGATCATCATGTGCCGCCTGATCGTGTTCGGCTTCGTGGTCGTGATCATGGTCATCATCTCGGGCATGGTCGTCGTGATTGTCATGCTCCTCATGATCATGCATGTGACCTTCCCACGTGCCGCCTTCGCGCATATTGCGCAGTGACAGTTGCGACAGGGAAACCAGTTCAAGCTGATGGCTATGGCCCGAAAGACTTTCAAGCGGCTTTTCAAGGAAGCCTTCCAGCGCATGCGAAACATAGATCACCAGATCGGCATCGTTTAGCGCACGCGCCTCACTCGGCCGCAAAGAATAGGTATGTGGTGAAGATGCGCCATCGATCAGCAAAACCGGCTCCCCGATGTCTTTCATGATAGCACTCGTGATGCCGTGGATCGGCTTGATCGAGGTCACGACTTTCGGGGCATCGTCGCCATGGGCGGCCGCGGTCAGCGGGGCGGCAACAAGGATCGGGGCGGCAAAAAGAACGTGACGGAGGGCTCGGCGCAAGGAAGGCATGTGGGTGATCCGGTTTGCAATGGGTTTGATATTCGATATGTGTTGTTATGATATAACATAACAAATCGTCAAGAGGAAACGACCGGGACCGACAAAATGAACGCTGCTGATCAGCGGTTTCTATGAAACTCAATTCTGATTCAGGTGTTTCCATACCAGAAGGGGTGTTTCCAGACGCAGCAATCCCCACCTGAAACAACAAGGGTAAGCTTCTGATACTTCGGGGAATAGTTGTAGGCGGAATGGTTTCATTTTTCAGATGTTTGTGCGGGTTGGTTGTCCTTCCCGTGATGCTGTTTCGGCCCGTTGCCGCCGAAACACTTACACTGCCCTTGCCGGCTGGTCGCGAAACGCATTTTGCGTTTGAGTCCGGTTTGCTTGAACTGGCACTGCAATACGCGCCCGGTGATCACAGCCTTGAAATTATTTCCCTGGAAGGTCTGTCGCAAAAGCGCATGTTCAACATGCTTGATGATGGTCAGGTCAATGTTCTCCTTGCCGGGTATAGCCGTGAAGCTGAGGCTGATTTGCTGCAAATCGATTATCCCCTGACCAGGGGGTTGCAAGGATATCGGCTATTCATCACCCGTGAGGACACATTTGAAGCACTTGATGACGTGGCAAGCCAGGATGACTTGAAAAGTGTCTGCATCGGGTCCGGGAGCTCCTGGGTTGATACCCTCATTCTCGAACATGCTGGTCTGTGTGTGGTTGGTGGGCCGGGGCACAATCTTTATACCATGCTTGAAAACGGACGGTTCGATGTCATGCACCTGGCACTTCATGAGCTCAGAACAAAGAGCGTCATGAACCTGATCAGTCAACATGGCCTGATGGTTTATCAGAACCTGCTGGTGCGCTATCCGTATGACTTCTATTTTTATGTTCGCCGCGACAGCAAACCCCTTCATGACCTGATCGAACAAGGCTTTCAGGCGGCGACAGAAAACGGCGCGATCGACAAATATTTTCAGGCACATCCCGGAATTGCCTATGCAACCCGGTTCCTGCAAGACCATCCAGATTTGCGGATCATTGATCTTGGTAACCCGGAAATGACAGAACATAACAGCGCCGACATTCACCGATACTGGCTGGAAAATTAAACCGATTAAGGATCATTGCCTGATCCAAATAAGATTATTCCGTTTTGAGAACGAAAAATCTGCATATGCAGTAAATCGGATATCGTGTTGATAAATATCGGATTTACATCTGATCCCGGGGTTCATAGCCATAGTCATCATCATACTTCCGCTGCACAATGTTTTCCCAGAGTGCCGGGTCAATGTCGCGTGACTTCTTACTCATATCTGGATTCTCAATCCGCAGAATATGTGTGTTCGGCGCTTGGAGCGTTTCAAGTGCATGGCGAAGATCCGGGTTGGACAAAAAATGGCGCATGAAATCGCCTGTGTGATAGGCGCGTAAAAGCCCTTGGGTCAAAATACGATGCAATCGCTCATTGTTGCGATTGACATAAATAAACAGATCAAACGGATAAGCCAGAACCGTCGATGTGCTGAGAACGACGTCAGGGTGCTGTTGGCGGATCGTATCGATTTCTCGGAAACCTTCGTGCACGGCGCGGCTTAAAAGATCAAATCTCTTATTGGCCAGCATCGCCCACAGTTGGTCACGTGGTGCGCGATCTACACAGAAACCGTTTTTTTCCATAATGCTGGCATCGGGCCAATCTGATCCGGTGCCGATGCAGAACTTTTTCAGTTGCTCAAGAGACTCAACCTTCTCCAGAGTCGGCAGATTGTCGGCCTGCGTCAAGAAAATGCGATATCCCAACAAACCGCGCGTCATCGGGAAGTCGACTTGTAAAAACTTTGTTTCCCTCTCAACGCTGTACCCGGTGAACATGACATCGACCTGTCCTTCAAGCATCATGGAACTGATGCGGGCCTGAGTCATGGTAGGAAATTCTTCGATCACAAGTCGGAAGTCGCCATCGGCATGCTCAAGGGCAAGCTCGATAACACCGAACTCGTATTTGAAAAACTCAACCGCACCGGTCGGGAAGGCCATGCGCACGATTTCTTCGCCCCTTGCGGGTGGGGCGGTAAATGAAAACATGACGGCAGATATCAGCAATACCCAAAAGCGGTTTTGCAATCTGTTGCTCCTAGAGCCCCCGGAGAAATAAGCATGGCGACCATCAATTGATATTGTGTCTTGCCGATGCCTTTGAAAGGGTCACGGGTGCCGGATTGCGAACAAACTCGGGCTTGGCTTCAATTAGCAAAGTTTTGTAATGGCTGAATTCCCGGCAAGTACGTTATCGGGCGTCACGCGTAGCAATGACGATGGAATCCCTGCGTCAGGCGGCAGAAGTTTTTTGTGTTTTCGGTGCAAGCCAGCGCCACGCCATGAGCGTGGTGGCCAACAACACAGCACTTACCTGCACGACAAAAACCATCTGATAGGCGGCTGTGACGCCAAGCCCCGCCAATTTTGAAATCTGGAACGTGATTTCAAGGATCTCGATCCCGACTTCTGTACCAAACATGATGACGAAGGCCGGGGCCAGGGTGATCAGCTTGTTACCATTGGCCGATGCGATCACAGCACTAACCACAATTGTCGTGGCAATCCCGATCCCGATGCTTGAAAGCATCTTGGTCCAATAGAACAGGGCGGCATCCGTTGCGGGGTAGGGGTAAAATATCGTCGCAACCGATGCAACGATCAGACACGGAATGGCAAGCAGCCAAAGTCGTTCGCGCCAGATCGGATTACGTGCAATCAGGGCCCCGGCGGCAAACACCATGATCACCTGGCTGGCCGCGCCAAGGGTCGCGCGATCATCAATCAATTCTGACGAGCACAGATGCCGCACAAGATATGCGGTGTCGTAAACACCGGTGGTCGGGATTTCGAGGATGAATAACACCACCAACAGGAAAATCGCATCAGACGGCAATTTGGTGTCGTGCGGCAGTGCCGATTTCACACTGAAATACAAAACGGCCGACAGAACCAGGAAAACCGACATCAGGCCAAGCCCTGTCAGGCTTTCCACGCCAAGGAAGCTGTTGGCGGTTGTCCATGCTTCAAAAATGATGACAACCGAAAGAAACAGACCGATCAGTTTCCAGTTCGGCGCCTGTTTTGTGCCGCTATTGCCAGTGGTTGTTGACGCGGCAGCCCCATCGGCGGTGCCCATCACCATCGGCATGATCAACAAGAAAAGCAAAGGCATCACGGCCAGGATCAGGAAGTAATTCCCGGTGCCGACATCAAAGGCGACATATTTAACCAGTTGTGGCGCAATCAGAAACGCCATCGGCTGGGCGGCGGTCCACACCGTCGTCAGCATCGATTTTTCGCGATCCGTCTTGGCCTGGCTAATCGCAAGCTGTGCCAGCGGGGCAAAGAACGAAATCGCAAAGCCACCCATGCAGAAACTGGCCAGAACGATGATCTCGCGCACGGAAAGAGCCGGGTCCCAGTGCATGGTCAGCCCGACAGCGGCATAGCTGGCACTGGCAAGGATGGCGGTGGCAAGGCAGACCTTGCGCGCCGTGTGACTGTTGATCACAAAGGGCGCGATGGCGAGTGCCATGACAGCACCGCCAATCAGGACTTCAATCAGGATATCGGTGCGTTCGACCGAGATGTTCAGGAAGCTTGCAAATTCACCCTGGGAGACGGAAACGGTCATGGTTGCGACAGACCGCATTCCGTTGCCGAGAAGAACGAACAGGGCAAGAAGCCCTGTTTCGATCAGGATCAGTTGTTTGAGTGGTGTATTCATTTGGTCAATGCATCGGCCATATGATCAGCCGCACGGATCGCCAGTGCGGCAATGGTCAAGGACGGGGCATTGACCGGTGTTGTTACATGCGAACTTGATCCCAGAATATAAAGATTGCTGTGATCATGCGCGACAAGATCCGCGTTCACGACCGATGTTTTCGGGTCCGAGCCCATGATGGTGGTTCCACCAATAATCGCATTCGACAGATACGGTTTATCGGTTTGCATGTCTGCCACACCAAGGTTGGCAAAGATCTTGCGATTGACCTCAAGCGCATTTGCCAACCCCTTTTTTGTGTAGTCATCAAGGGTAAAGGTCACCTTCGGGCGCGGAATGCCCGAGCTGTCCTTTTCATCGGCAAGCTCGACCCGGTTGTTCCAGTTCGCCAAAACCTCGGCCGAGCTGTTTAACCGCAGATGCCGGGAAATCTGATCATTGATGGCATTGGCCAGTTCCTGACCAACCATGCCCTTTTTAATCAGATCCTTCGCCAGATTGGTCGCATCGGAATTCCCCGACCAGCCGTCATTCATGAAGCTGGTGCCCACGGCTGCATAATCGGATCGGAATTCACCGTCGCGCAGTTCCACCAGACCACCGGTCTGCTGTGGGCCGCGATAAGGGAAGATTTGCTCATCAAGCATGCCCCAGCTGTCCTGGTTGGCCTGTGTCAAAAGATTACGTCCGACGGCATCGGAACTGTTGGCAACACCCTTGGGGGCATTGTCCTGTACCGAGTTCAAAAGTAGACGCGGGTTTTCAATCGCATGGCAGCAAACGGCAAAGTACCTCCCCGTTACCCAGAATTCCGACCCGTCCGGTTTGCGGACCCTCACACGGCTGATCTTTTGATCATCACCGACCTCGACAAAGGTGACCAATGCTTCGGTCTCAACCCGGACACCAAGGTCCTCGGCCTTTTGGGCGTGAACCGATGCGTCATATTTCGCGCCAATCGGGCAGATCGGCACACAGGTATTGTTGCCGCAACAAACCGGGCGCTTGTCGTAAATCTCGGAATTGCGGGCATGGGAAAACGGGGCTGAATGCAGACCCAGTTTATCCAGTGCCTCGGTAACCTTCTGATCCATATAGCTCATCGGGATCGGTGGCATCTGATAGGGGGCGCCATCGCGCGGGGCGCCCCACGGATAATTCGGATCCCCCGCAACACCCCAGCGTTTTTCAGCTTCGATGTAATAGGGAACCAGCAGGTCGTAATTGATCGGCCAATCGCGTGATACGCCATAGGTCGACTTCATGGTAAAGTCATGCGGACGCAACCGGTCGGCAAAGCCGGTCCAGTGCCAGGTCGTGCCGCCAAACAAACGCAGATACGCACCGATAAACTGATCGGGTCCGCCCTGAACGTAGAAGTCGTTATACTTCCCGTCTTCGGGATGCGGGGCATAGGGCTCTGACGGATAAGGCGACTGTGGTCCCTTGACCGGGTTCTCATAGAAAGTCTTCAGGTTCTCGGCCCGGGAGCGTTTCGGCCCTGCTTCGAGCATGATGACATCAATGCCCTTTTGCACAAGGCTATAGGCCAGATGCGATCCGGCCATGCCCGATCCGATAATGACAACGGTTGCTTCCATCACATATCCCCCGTGACCGGATGGTGGGCCCAATGACCAAAGGCCGGGCCGCCACATGTGCCGGGTGCTGTGGCAAAGGTCAGGGATTTCCAACCAAGGCACCAGGGATAATAGATCGCCTTATAGGCACCATCGCGCATCACTTCGCCGGTATAAAGCAGACGGGCAACGAAGGCGGCCTGTTCCTGAATTGCCGGGCTGGCTTGTTTGATGCGTTCGGCAATCGCACCGGTACGCAGCGCATAAACGAATTCACGCTGGGCCGCCGCACCGTAAGTCGCAAGGAACTCGTCATTGGCGGCATCAAGAAGATGATCCGAAATATCGGGAATGCCGCCAATCTGACGCACAATGTCATAGAACACCGCATTGCTGCCCAGTGCCTGTGCACGGGTGGCAGCGGGGGCCAGTGGCAATAATGAGATTGACCCTAAAAGGGCGCGTCGTGAAATCTTCATTTGCTTACCACGACAAGGCCGCGTGCCTTGTTCGATCCGCTATCAATCGTTGCCATGGCGGTGCGCAGGTCTTCGATGGTCATCCAGACCGGCGGGTATTTGTATTTGGCAACATCAAGAACGAGTA
The DNA here is from genome assembly GCF_037027205.1 of Thalassospira sp. CH_XMU1458. Lineage (NCBI taxonomy): Bacteria > Pseudomonadati > Pseudomonadota > Alphaproteobacteria > Rhodospirillales > Thalassospiraceae > Thalassospira > Thalassospira sp. CH_XMU1458. The sequence goes on from NZ_JAYMDW010000004.1 coordinate 221,510, forward strand.
CGCGGTCGGTATCCTCGTCATAGGCGGCGATCGGCGAAACATGCCCGCCACCGACCTGACCGATCGGCTTGCGCGAATAGTTCGCCACCAGTCGCATGTTCGGGTCGGCAAGTGCAGCCTTGATGGTGTCGCGCAGCCATGCTTCATCAAAGTTATTGGCGTGGTGGTATTTGGCCTTCACGCCCAGATTTTCAAAGAAGGTGGCAATCTGGCTCAGGATCAGGCCGTCATGCTCCACCATGGCATAGGATTTGACCTTCTGGTTTTCCGGGGTGAACACCGTTTCCTGGGTAAACAGGCCCCACGGATACAGGCGATAGGGCTGCGGGCGTTCGACACCCAGGCTGTTCATGGTCGCGGCAATACTGGCCGGGCCACAGAACGTCAGGATGTGTTCGCTTTCAAGATAGCTCGCCAGTTCGAAATAGGGGCCGGTAAATTCGGCATCCATGAAAATCTCGGTGCCCTTGTCATCGGTCAGATAAATCAACTCATCTGCCGATGCGTGCATCATCGGGGCGGCCATCATCAGACCGGCAATTGCAGGAAGCATAAGACGTTTCATTATTGTGTTCCTCCGAACCAGGTGGCGATGGCTTTGATGTCCGCATCGCTCAGGTCTTTGACGATTTCATGCATGACAAGCGCCTGACCACCGGTGCGGCGACCTTCCTGATAGGCGCGAATGGCGTTTTCAAGATAAAGCGGCTGTTGACCCAACAAGATCGGAACATCCTTAAGGGCCGGGTTGCCATTGGTGCCGTGACACGAAAGGCACTGCGAAGCCGCGGTTGGCATCGCATCGGGTTTGGCATCAGCGGCCTTGGCATCTGTCACGGAAAAGGCGGACCATGCGATCATGATGGCCGCGGTGAAGCTGGCGGTGTGTGCAAAGGATCGCATCATCATACCTCGATATTGACGTTGATCATCATGCCGGTGTCTTCGTGCGGCAGGATGTGGCAATGCATAACGTAGCGGCCGGTAAAATCGACAAAGCGGGTGCGGAATGTCACGGTTCCCGCCGCCGGAACGGCAATGGTGTCCATCCAGGGTTTGCGTGTATCCGGTTCACCATTGATCGAGACGACCTGAAACGGGTTCACGTGGATATGCAATGGATGGGGGAAGGGTGTGGTGTTGATCAGCGTCCATTCCTCGACCGCGCCCAGCTTGGCGACAACGTCATCACGCCTTGGATCAAATCCCTGACCGTTGATGGTAAATTCGGTGTCGTCAAAGAAGCCTGACACATCCTTCACACCCAGAACGAACTTGCGCCGGTTGGTGACTTCATCATCGGTGATGTCGGTCAGAATCTCGTTCTTGGGCAAATCACCCGTCGGAATTGATTTGCCGAATTTGACATCCTTGCCAACGCGCGGATCATCGGATGCAATCACGATGATATCGGCAAGATGTTCTTCGGGCAGGCTTGCCTTGCCCTGCATGAAGGCCGGGCGGCGCAGCGCATAGGTGCCGGTTTTAACACCCTTGATCAAAAGGTTCGCGCGGTTGCCCGGTGCCAACAGGAATTCTTCGGTTTGTTCGGCCTTGGGCAGCGGATTGCCATCCAGACCAATCAGATGCATTTCCATGCCATCTGCGCGCAACGGGATGAACTGCGCATCGCCCGCGTTCAGCAATCGCCAATGCTGAACTTCGCCCTCGCGGATATAGATTTTCGGACGGTATTGACCATTCACAAGGAAGTCGCGTTCGGCATCCAGCGGCCAGATCGGCTTTTCACTTTCCAGCAATCCGTCAATGCCCGGGATTGGTGCCTGAAGCACAAGAACGCGTTCAAGTGCAGCAGCGATTTCAGGGACTTCGTCAAGCGTGCCGCCGATGATCGCCATGCCCGCCGCACCCGATGCGACCTGTGCCGAAACCGATCCGTGGCGGTGCGGGTGATACCAGTAATTACCCGCCGGGTGATCAACCGGCAACTTCACGACATAGTTAAAGCTCTGCCCCGGTTCGATCTGTAAATAGACGTTATCGCTGTTGCCGCGCGGGCTGACATGGAAGCCGTGATAATGGACGTTGGTGGTGTTAAACCGGTTGGGCACATTCGTGACTACGTCCTCGCCGGCATCCTTGTTGGGCGGCATGCGGTTTTCAAACGCCAGTTCCAATGTGTCACCGGGCTTCATGCGAATGGTCGGACCGGGAATGGATGCGTTGAAAATGCGAAGCTTGGCAGGTCCGCTTGGCAGCGAATAGTCGCTGGCATCCATAAAGAAATCGGCTTTCAAGCGCCCATCAACCGAATGGATTTCCATCGGGTTGGGCAAATCGTCTGTAATGCCGATGGGGGATTGGCTTGCGATTGTTTCCATCGCATTCGATGGCGAAACAAGCCAGGGCATTGGCGCAATGCCTGCAGCAATGGTCGCTGCAGCCGACCCTTTCAAGAGTCCGCGACGCGTGATCATAATGTGGTCTCCCTCAACGTGCCGGAATGCGGTCCTCCGGCGCGGCAGATGCTCAGTATTATTCTTGTACCCCATTAGGGTGGGGCTGATTACATCGGAAAGATAAAAGCTTGGCCGCCAAAGCGATGTGCCAACCGTCACAGACGCCTGATTTGGAACGATTATTCTTTCAAACTCCCGTAACGCTATTGTACCGCAATTGACCGATCTATCAATTCGGAGTTGCTCGATAATGCATGACGGTTCGATGAAGACGGAAGTCCAGGCGGAGGGAATAACAGGCAACCTAATGAAATCATTATCCATCGCCTGATCGGTCCGGCTATTTCCAAACACGAAATAAAAAATCCGCACCCATTTCAGGCGCGGATTTCAAAGGTTTTGTTTTGTGTCGGAAGGTCGTGGCTAGTTGCCGACAAGATCATCCGGAGTGTAATTCACCTCATGCAGGATTTCGCCGCTTTCATAGTCGACGGCCTGCAAGGTAACGCCATAGCCCCACAGCTGCCCGATATAGCCCAGCGTCATTTCCGCTTCCGACTTTTCAAGGCGGATGCCTTCATGCTCGGTATGCTGGATGTAAAGCTGGCGGTTGCCACGGATATCGACATCAACCACCTGCATGTCGGGCTCACGAACAGAAATGTCATGCATGCGCGCCAAGGACCGGCGCACCTTGCGATAACCATTGTCGTCATGGATGGCGGCAACTTCGAGGTGCGGCGATGAACTGAGATCATCAATCATGAACATCCGCATGTCGCGCATCACCTTGGGCGACAGGAATTGCAGGATAAAGCTTTCATCCCGGTAATGCGCCCACGCTTCCTTAAGGGTCTCGACCGGTTCATTGTTCCCGGCAATATCGGGGAACCATTTATGGTCTTCCTCGGTCGGATCAACACAGATGCGGTGGATGTCCTGCATCATCGCAAAGCCAAGGGCATAGGGGTTGAAACCAGAATAGCGTTGGTCGTCATATTCGGCCTGAAACACGACGCGCGAATGGTAGTCGATGAACTCCATCATAGCACCCTCGGAAATCAGGCCCTTGTCATACAGACTATTCATGATGGCGTAATGCACATAGCACGCGCAGCCTTCATTCATCATCTTGGTCTGTTTCTGCGGATAGAAATACTGCCCGATATTGCGCACGATGCGCAAAATCTCACGCTCCCACGCTTGCAAGGTCGGGGCATTCTTTTCGAGGAAATAAAGCAGGTTTTCTTCCGGCAAGCCGAACTGTGCACGGCGTTCCTCGACCCGCATCTTGCGTTTAAGCTCGTCCATGTCCTGATCGCCCTGATCAGGCTGGGGCAGGGTGCGCCACAGATCGTTGTATGTCTCGTCTTCGTATTTGGCGCGTTCACGTTCACGCTTTAGCTCGGCCGCCAAGTTGGGTTTTTCCGGTCGGGAATAGCGGTTCACCCCCTGATCCATCAGGGCGTGCGCCGCATCCAGAATACGTTCAACCGCGTCAAAGCCGTATCGGTCTTCGCACTTGGCGATATAGCTTTTGGCAAATTGCAGATAATCCAGAATGCCGTCGGCATCCGTCCATTGCTTGAACAGATAGTTGTTCTTGAAGAAATGGTTATGGCCAAACGCCGCATGGGCGATCACCAGCGCCTGCATCACGATGGTGTTTTCTTCCATCACATAGGAAATGCACGGGTTGGAATTAATCACGATCTCATAGGCCAGCCCCTGATAGCCCTTGCGATACATGACATCATCGCGCACGAAGCGTTTGCCAAACGACCAGTGGTGATACATCAACGGCATGCCGATCGATGAATAGGCATCCAGCATCTGCTCGGACGTGATCACCTCGACCTGATTGGGATAGACATCAAGCTTAAGCTCATTAAGCGCGATATCCTCAATCGCGTCATAGGTCGCTTTCAACGTCTCGAAATCCCAGTCGGCACTGGTGAAAAGCAATTTGTCTGCGGATTTGGTCTTGGAGCTCATCGGCCTGCCTCCGCACGGTTTTTGGCAAACAGTTCCCTAAATACCGGGAAGATGTCGGCTGCCTTGGTTACCCGTTTAAGCGCAAAGCGCGGATTGTCTCTGGCAAGCGGGGCGTAGGATTTCCAAAGGGCGGTTTCACCCTCGGCGGCGGCAAAAATCTCGGCCTCGCGCTCGTCAGTGATTTCGATATAGGCGTAATACTGGCACTTGGGCAAAAGGTCCTGGGCCAGAAGGGCGGTGCATTTCGCCCCGTCATTGGAATAGTTATCGCCATCGGATGCCTGCGCGGCATAGATGTTCCACTGATCAGTGGGATAACGATCCACCAGTACCTTTTTCATTTCCTCGAGTGCTGTGGAAACAATCGTGCCGCCGGTTTCGCGCGAATAGAAAAAGGTTTCTTCATCAACTTCGGCCGCGCGCGATGTATGGCGGATAAACACCACCTCGACATGTTCGTATTTGCGATGCAGGAACAGGTGAAGCAACATGAAGAACCGCTTGGCCAGTTCCTTCATCTGTTCGGACATCGATCCCGATACATCCATCAAACAGAACATTACGGCCTGTGTGTTGGGATCGGGGATCTGTTGAAACTGGTTAAACCGCGTATCAATCGGATCAATGAACGGGATCGCCTTCATCCGCCGTTTGGCTTCTTCAAGATCAGCCAGCAGGGTATGAAGCGTATCCTCGTCAGTTTTGGTCAGCTTGCCATTCGGGCGTTTTTCCGCCTTGGCCTGAAGGGCGGAGATCTTTTCTTCAAGTTCGCGGACCTCGGCCGTTTTCGGGCGACGCAGCCCGATGCGCCGGGCCAGCGAATTGCGCATGGTGCGCACAAGGCTAAGGTTTGATGGTGTGCCTTCAACCGAAAAGCCCGCGCGCGCATTTCGAAACGCGGTGGTCTGCTTCAGGCTTTTTTTTAAAAGGTCCGGCAGTTCAAGGTCTTCAAAGAAAATATCAAGGAATTCATCACGGGTCAGGGTGAACTGGAATTCATCTTCACCCTCGCCATCGGGGCTGGCTTGTGATCCGCCAGAACCACTATCGCCGCCTTGCGGGCGGGCAATGCGATCACCCTGAACGAATTTCTTGTTGCCGGGCAGGACATAATTGCGGTTGCCGCCACGTCCCATGTGGTGAAAGCCCGGCTCCTTCAGTGTTTTGCCGGGAATGGTGATCTGGTCGCCGCTGGAGATATCGGTAATGCCACGCGACCGGATGGTGCTTTCAACCGCCTTTTTGATCTGGGCCTTTGCGCGACGCATGAAACGTTGCCGGTTGCCAAGGCTTTTGCCGGTCGGGTTCTTGCGGCGGTCAACGATATAAAGCATGGGCAGTCACATCCTTGCACGGTTCAAAAGCGCTTTGTGCAGGTCGCTTGCGCCTTGAAGTTCCGCAGGATGTGACCCGGATAAAACGGGCCGTGGCCACATCCTGCGGCGAAGAGGTAACCGGGCGGACAAGGGACAAAGCCGCCCGGTTGGGCCGGGAAAGACAGGGGGGAGCTTAACCGGCCTTATTGACGCGCATGTACCATTCGACCAGACGACGCGTCTGGCGTTCTGTATATTTGCGATCGATCATGCGTTTGACGAACTCGTTGTGTTTCTTCTCGGTCTCGCTGTCTTTCTTCGAGCCGAACGAAATCACCGGCAGCAGGTCCTCGACCTGGCTGAACATGCGTTTCTCGATCACATCGCGCAGTTTCTCATAGGACGTCCAGGACGGGTTCTTGCCCTTGTTATTGGCACGTGCACGCAGGGCGAACTTGACGACCTCGTTACGGAAATCCTTGGGATTGGCGATGCCCGCCGGCTTTTCGATTTTCGACAGTTCCTGATCAATGATCTTGCGATCAAGAAGCTGACCGGTATCGGGATCCTTGAAGTCCTGATCTTCAATCCAGGCATCGGCATAGGCGACATAACGATCAAACAGGTTCTGACCGTAATCGGAATAGCTTTCCAGATACGCCTTCTGGATTTCTGCCCCGATAAACTCGGCATAGCGCGGGGCCAGTTCGGACTTGATGAAGTCCATATAGGCCTTTTCGCGTTCTTCCGGGTACTGTTCGCGCCGGATCGCCTGTTCAAGGACATACATCAGATGCACCGGATCAGCCGCGACCTCGTGCGTGTCGTGGTTAAAGGTTTCTGACAGCACCTTGAAGGCAAAGCGGGTTGAAATGCCATCCATGCCTTCATCAACACCGGCGGTATCGCGGTATTCCTGCATGGATTTTGCCTTGGGATCGACATCCTTCAATGTCTCACCGTCATAGACCCGCATCTTGGAATAGAGGTTGGAGTTCTCATGTTCCTGCAGACGCGACAGCACGGAAAACTGCGCCAGCATTTTAAGTGTGCCCGGCGCACAGGATCCATGTTCAAGCTCTGATCCCTGCAACAGCTTGTCGTAAATCATGGTTTCTTCAGTGACGCGCAGGCAATAGGGCACCTTGATCACTGAAATACGGTCAATGAAGGCTTCGTTGTTTTTGTTGGCTTTGAATGTCTGCCACTCTGCCTCGTTCGAGTGGGCAAGGATCAACCCCTGGAACGGAATGGCGCCCAGGTTTTCCGTGCCGATATAGTTGCTTTCCTGTGTGGCGGTCAGCAACGGGTGCAGCATCTTGATCGGCGCCTTGAACATCTCGACGAATTCAAGAATGCCCTGGTTGGCGCGGTTCAGGCCACCGGAATAGCTATAGGCATCCGGGTCGTTCTGGCTGAAATATTCAAGCTTGCGGATATCGACCTTACCAACAAGCGACGAGATATCCTGGTTGTTCTCATCACCCGGTTCGGTCTTGGCTATCGCAATTTGGCGCAGGCGTGACGGGATCAGTTTAACGACCGAAAACTTGGAGAGGTCCCCGCCAAACTCATCAAGGCGCTTGACCGCCCATGGTGACATAAGGCCCGTCAGGCGGCGTTTGGGAATGCCGTATTTGTCCTCGATCGCATCGCCCATCTTGGCTGGGTTAAACAGGCCAAGGGGGCTTTCGAAAACCGGGCTGATTTCATCGCCGGCCTTCAGAACGTAAATCGGTTCACGTTCCATCAGCTCTTTCAGCCGTTCGGCAAGGGAACTTTTACCCCCTCCAACCGGGCCGAGAAGATAAAGAACCTGTTTGCGTTCTTCCAAACCCTGGGCGGCATATTTGAAGAAACCGACAATGCGCTCGATGGTTTCTTCCATGCCAAAGAAATCTTCAAAGGCGGGATAACGTTTGATGGTTCGGTTCAGGAAAATGCGGCCAAGTCGGGAGTCTGTCGAGGTGTCGATCAGTTCCGGCTCGCCAATCGCTTTGATCATGCGTTCAGCGGCAGAGGCATAGGCGCTTGGGTCTTCGCGACACAAATTGAGGTAGTCGCGGATGGTCAGTTCAGTTTCCTGCTTTCCGTCATAGCCTTCCGCATACAGCTCGAAGATATCCTTCTCAGCCATGGCGCGGTCTCCTTTCAAACGTTATCGCACTGTCAAACTTACGTTTCCTGTCTCAATCCTGTTTTTGCGCAATTTTTGCGTTTTGCTTTTGCACGGATGGGGCGAACCCGATCCTGATCTGGTGGCGTCGGCAGGTCTCCTGTGAAGGGACTCCGCCAGACGGTCATGAATTAACAAATGGCGTTCGCGGTTAATCTCTGGCGGATCTTGCCAAACGTGTGAAAATTCGATTGTGCAGTTGCGGCGTCAGCGCCGTAGTGCAGTCTTGATCAGACTCTTTTTGGGTCCCGTTGCGGCGACCAACAAACCGACCATCAATGTGTCGGGGCAGGCTTCTGTCGAATGAATTTCAAAGTGACCTTTGAGCCTGCCGAGGCAATTTGCCCTGTTCTTCAGACGTGGGAATAACGAACTGATTTCGCAAGACGATACTTCTGTCGAACATCGTAAAATCGTGTGTTCATGTTCACATGTAAGTGACCGCTCGTCCAGCTTTGATGCCGCTTTCATTCCCACAGCCTTGCACAAAAATATTTTGCATTTGCAAAATCCGCAAGCCGACAGCTATCACAGGTGGGCAGGATCGGGCCGCAAAAGCCACCAAAGGACTTAATAATGAGCGACGAAACCGTACAGTTTATCGAACCGCATGAACTTGATCGACTGATCGGCGAAGAAGCTGTCACCATTATTGATGTCCGCGAAGCCGAGGAATTTGCAACCGGCCATATTGAAACCGCGATCAATATCCCGACCTCGAACTTCGATATTCCGGCCCTGGTCGATCTGACCGATGAAAGCGATACCGACCTGGTCTTTGTCTGTGCCGTCGGTCAGCGTTCCTTTGGGGCGGCCAATGCTGTTCTGCCCCATGTGGATTGCTCCGTCAGTAACCTTAAAGGCGGCATTCAAAGCTGGACCCGTGCCGGTTTTGATCTTGAAGGTGCAGACGAAACCTGAGCTATTTTGTGGATAATGACTGGATGAAAGTTTCACCGTCCTTCCTCTTGAAGTCAGACAATGAAAGTTAAATATGAGTTTGGAAGGCTAGTATGCCGTTTTTTTGTTAGCTGGCCTTGCGTTTGGAACAAATTCCAGACAACTTCTGTGGTATGAGGGGCAGTACAAGAAGCGGTCACTGCGGTAACAGTGACCGCTAGAACAAGTGGTTTTATGGCTTGTAGAAAACAGCGACGACTGCGTGTAGAAGGCGAATTGTCGCTGTTATCAACTCAAGTGCTGCTCCTCTGCTGCTCCTTTGTGAAGAAGGGTCGCTTGTCCCTTTTGGTGAGCCTCTTTGATTTTTGGTCATCAGTCTCTCCTTCTTTCTTTTGTTGGGGGATAAGGTTTGGCAGGTGAAAAGGTTCTAATCTTTAATTGAGAAGCCAATTCTCCCTGTTATTCAGACGTGGGAATAAGGAACCAATTTCGCAAGACGATGTTTACGCATAGTGCGATGAAGTTGCGTCGGTGTTGATATAGAAAAATAGCCAAAAAATGTTGATTTTCCGACCCTTCGTGGAGGTTTTGGTTTTTGAAATGTTTTTTCTATGGTGCTTTAATGTGTCACAGGTACTGTCTTTAGACTCTACTCTAAACAAGTCGTAATCGTCTTAGTTGCCGGACTAACAAGGACACTATTTTTTTGTTTTAGAATTCCCATATATGGGATATTTTCCCTAAAATGATGAATAGTGGATATCAAATTGAAACCCGGCTGGCCCATCGCTTGGCCGCCTTGCGCGCAGAACGCGGCTGGTCGCTCGATGAACTCGCACAGAAAAGCGCGGTCAGTCGCGCTAGCCTGTCGCGGATCGAAAAGGGCGAGGTCAGCCCAACCGCTAATGTGCTGGGAAAGCTGTGCGTTGCTTTTGGCGTCACCCTGTCACGCCTGATGCAAATGGTCGAAGACGATTTTGCACCACTTGTCGCGCGTGCCGATCAGGAAGTCTGGACCGATCCCGATACTGGTTATCAAAGACGGCTGGTCTCCCCGACATCCAAACAATTATCGGGCGAGGTGATCGAAGTCGAAATCGGCCCGAACCAGCGCATTGAATATGACGGATCCCCGCGTGACGGGCTTGAACATCATCTGGTGATGCTGTCTGGCGCGCTTTCGATGGACGTCGATGGCCAAACCCATCACCTCAAGGCGGGTGATTGCCTGCGCTATCAATTGCGCGGTGGCAACGTGTTTCAAACACCCCGCGATCAGGGCGCGAAATATCACCTGTTTATCATCGACTAAGCGAAAGAACCGTTATGCCATCGACGCCGCACACCGCCCCCGATCTCGACATCATTACCCTTGATGCTGATGCGGTTACAGAACGCCTCGATCAGTTCGCCGATATGCTGCACGCCTGTGTGCATGACGGGGCCAGCATCGGCTTTATCGAACCCTTCCCGGTCAGCGAGGCCGCGGCCTTCTGGCGCGATAAAACCATCCCGGCACTTAAGGGTGGAAAGCGGGTCCTGTTTGCTGCCCTTGATCAGGATCGTGTGGTTGGCACTGTCCAGCTTGATTATGACACCATGCCCAATCAGGCCCATCGAGGCGATATCAGCAAACTGATGGTGCGCCCCGATTGTCGCAGGCGCGGCATTGCCCGGCTGTTGATGCAGGCGGCCGAAAACCGCGCGCGTGAACTTGGGCGAACCTTGCTGACGCTTGATACCCGAACCGGCGACAGGGCCGAGATTCTTTATACCTCGCTCGGGTTTGAGACCACCGGCGTCATCCCGGACTTTGCCCGTGATCCGGACTCCGAAAAACTCAGCGGCACCACTGTGATGTATAAGCGCATTATCAGATAGTGTTTTGAAACGGCTTGCGATTCCCGGTTTTGTATTCAGAACGATCATTCTGGCATGCCAGACGAGACGCATGGATATTTCCATCGCAAATTATTTCAATACCGCAGTGCCGTTATCAAGGCTGCGATTGTCGTCTGTATGTCTTCGGCTTGCTGAGTTCTGGTGCTGTGTGCGCCGCACTGTGAACCGCCCGGTCAGGGTTTCGCCGTAGTCAAAACATGTTGAACACCGCCGAAAAATCGGCGCATCCTTGCCGTCCTGAATAAAGAAACAGAATAAAAGTTCTCGGAGGACGTCCATCATGAAAAAATTTGCCCTTGCTGCCGCACTGATGGCAGCCGTCGGATTTTCCGGCACCGTTCAGGCCGCAGACCTGACATTGCGTATTTCCCTGCAATTGCCGATGAAAAGCCACCTCGGTCAGAACCTTCTGATGTTCAAGAACGAGGTCGAGGAAAAATCAAACGGCGATATCGAAGTCCAGATCTACGATTCAGCCCAACTTTATAAGGACAAGGAAGTTCCTGCGGCGGTTGGATCAGGTGCGATTGAAATGGGTGTTGCGTCATTGACCCGTTATGTCGGTGACGTCCCGGCGGTTGATATCTTCTATCAGCCGTTCCTGCTCGACACCGAAGAAAAGGTTCGTAAGGCCGTTTCCCCGGATTCCCCGGTACGTGCGCCGCTTGATGAAGCCATTGCTGAAACCGGTTCGACGGTTCTGTGGTGGCAGGCTTACGGCGGGTCGATTATGCTGTCGAACGGTGGCCCGATCAAAGGCCCGGACGGTCTGAAAGGCCAGAAAGTCCGCGTGTTCTCGAAAACCCAGGGTGATTTCATCTCCGCTGCCGGTGGTGCACCGACCCTGATTTCAGGGTCCGAGCAGTATATCGCCTATCAGCGTGGCACGGTTGATGTTGGCATGACCGGCATGTCGGGTGTGAAATCCCGTCAGCTTTGGGAAGTCATGGACACCGTCACCACCACCAACGATGCCGATATCGAATTCATCGTGGTTGTGAATACCGACTTCTGGAACGGCCTGACCGATGCGCAGCGTGACATCATTTCAACCGCGGCCATCAATGCCGAGAACGATGTGCGTGATCGTATGTCGACAATCGAGGCAGAAGCATTTGCCGAAGCCAAAGCCAACGGCATGACCATTTACACCCCGACGGCGGAAGAAATGGCTGCATGGCGCGAAGCTGCCAAACCGGTTTACGAGGCATTCCTTGCCAATACCGGTGATCTTGGCAAGCAGGTCTTCGAGGCCGCCCAGAAGTTCTAAGGATTTGACGCCACCGGTCGGGTGCCATGCGCCATGCGCTGCATGATTGCCCGTGGACGCCGACCGGGGCGTAATTTGATTTGTTGTCATCACCGCGCATATTCGGGCCAATGCCCATACTGTGTGGTGATGACGCCCCGTTTTCCAACATGCACTGTTTAAATCATGTTTGATCGATTGACGCTTATTCTTGCGTGGGTCGCGGCCATCCTGTTTGTGCTTGCTGGCTGCATGCTGACCTACGAAGTGCTGGCACGGTATTTCTTTGTGCGCCCGACCATCTGGGCGGCCGAGCTTTCCCAACTGTGTCTGATCTGGGGATCGCTTTTGGGGATGCCCTGGGCACTGGCCGCACGCCGCCATATTTCGGTGGATGCCATCACCCGTCTTCTCGCGCCCAAGGTCCAGCGGCTTGTCGAAATCATTGCCATGGCCTGCATTCTGGCCTTTTCGGTGATGGTGACGATCAAGGGCTGGGAAATCTTTTATGAAAGCTTTGAGCGTGGCCGCACCAGCGGCACCATGCTTGATCTTCCGGCATGGGTTGCTGAACTGCCGGTCGCCATCGGCTTTGCGCTGCTTGCCATTCAGGCAGTGATCGAGATTATCGGGCTTGCACGCGGCAAGGATATTCCGAAAGGGGCGCACGAATGACCATCGTCCTGACCCTTGCTGCGATGTTCGCATTGCTTCTGATGCGTGTGCCCGTTGCCTTCGCGCTCGGCGGGCTCGGCCTTGCCATGCTGATCCTTGGTGGTTTTTCGCCCTTGATGGCACCGCAGGCGGTTTTGTCCACGCTTGATGGTTTTATCCTGCTGGCCGTACCGCTGTTCCTTTTGATGTCAAACATCCTGCTGCGTGCCGGTGTCGGCAATGACCTGTTTGCCGCTGTCAGTGCCTGGGTCGGCCATTGGCCGGGCGGTCTTGCGGTGGCGACCATCCTGTCTTGTGGCGTGTTTGCCGCCATTTCCGGCTCCTCGGTTGCGACGGCGGCGACCATCGGCACCGTTGCCATCCCGGAAATGATCAATCGTGGCTATAACAAGCGGTTTGTTTATGGATTGTTGGCCGCGGGCGGAACCCTTGGCATTCTGATCCCGCCATCGATCCCGATGATCATTTATGGCTTTGTCACCGAAGAATCGGTGATCTCGCTGTTTCTGGCGGGGATCGGACCGGGCATAGCACTTCTGGTGTTCTTTATCATCTTTTCGATGATTTATGCCCGCATGGGCGGGCAGGAACTTGAACCGAAAAAAGACTGGGCCGAACGCAAACGTGCCACCATCCGCGCACTTCCCTCGGTTGTTCTGGCCGTGCTGATTATATCGGGCATCTATTCCGGGGCCTTCACCCCGACCGAGGCAGCGGCCATCGGCTTTGCCGCAGCCCTGATCATCACCGGCCCGATCATGCGGGTCCTGACATGGGATGCGCTGAAAAAGGCGGTGTTCGATTCCATGGCAACCACGGTTGCGATCATTCTGATCATTGCCGGGGCCAAGGTCTTTGGCAAGGCGATCACGCTTTATCGCATCCCGCAGGACATCTCGGTGATGATCACCCAAGGGGTCGATACCGAACTTGGCTTCATCCTGATTGTCACAGCGGTTCTGCTGGTAATGGGTTTGGTGTTCGAAGCGCTTTCGATGGTGCTGATCATGACGCCAGTTCTGTTGCCAGCGGCCCTTGCCCTTGGATTCGATCCGATCTGGTTTGGTGTTTATATGGTGATCATGGTCGAATGTGCCCTGATTACACCACCCGTCGGACTTAACCTTTATGTGATCCAGTCGGTGGCAAAGGCCAGACTGGGCGAGGTTGCCCGGGGTGTTGCACCTTTCCTGCTGCTGATGTTTGCTTGTGCCGCCCTTTTGTATGTTTGGCACGATCTCGCCCTTTATATTCCCTTCAAGCTGTAAAGACCGATGAGTAACGTAAAATCACCTGCCGATACCCTGCGCGCACTGCTTGCCACCGGTGATCTGATCACGATGCCCTGCTGCTTTGATGCGCTTTCTGCCAAGCTGATCGAACAGGAAGGATTCGGTCTGACCTTTATGTCAGGCTTTGCGACCTCTGCTGCACGGATTGGCGAACCTGATCTGGGCCTGATGTCCTATGGCGAGGTCCTTGATCAGGCGCGCAACATCACCGATGCGGTATCGATCCCCGTGATCGGCGACGGTGATACCGGCTATGGCAATGCGATGAATGTCAGGCGCACTGTCACAGGCTTTGCCAAGGCAGGCTGTGCGGCCGTCATGATCGAAGATCAGCTGGCACCCAAACGTTGTGGCCATACCAAGGGCAAGGAAGTCGTCGGCCGGGATGAGGCGTTTGATCGCATCAAGGCCGCCGTCGATGCCCGTGAAGCCGGGGCGGATATCCTGATCCTGGCGCGCACAGATGCCCGTCATCAACATGGCCTGACCGAGGCGATTGACCGTGCCGCGAAGTTCAAGGAACTCGGTGCCGACATCCTGTTTGTTGAGGCCCCGAAATCCGTCGATGAAATGCGCACCCTCTGTGCCGAACTTCCCGGCCCCAAGATGGCCAATATCGTTGAAGGTGGCGAAACCCCGGACCTGTCGCCCGAAGAACTCAAACAGATCGGCTATCAGATCGCGGCCTATCCACTTTCGCTGATGGCGGCCGCCATGAAGGCGATGGTCGAATGCCTGCAAACCATGAAGGTCGGCCAACCGAGGGATGACAAACTGATGAGCTGGGCGGACCTGCGCCAACGCATCGGCTTTGATGACTATTACGACGTTTCGGAACGTTACACATCGTCCAGACGCGACGGCTAGGGCAGGGGAATGGTCATGGCTGATAAACATCACGGCGGCTGTCTGTGTGGGGCTGTGCGCTACGAAATCACGGGTGACTTTGACGCGTTCTTTCTGTGCCACTGCAAATATTGCCAAAAGGACACCGGCTCGGCCCATGCGGCCAATCTGTTTTCAGGCAAGGCAACGCTGTTTTGGATCGACGGCCAGGATCACATCCAGTCCTACACCGTGCCCGAAACGCGCCATCAAAAGGCGTTTTGCAAAAACTGCGGCTCGGCCGTTCCCTACACGCAGATGGATGGCAAGCTGGTGGTCGTCCCGGCAGGCAGCCTAGAAACGCCTGTCTCGATACGCCCGAACGCCCATATCATGATGGGCAGCAAGGCGAGCTGGGATGACGGGCTTGATGAAATCGTGCGCCTTGAAGGCCCGCCCAGATAGCATTTCGATGTAACGCCAAAAGAAAACCCCGCAGCCGATGGCTTGCGGGGTTTTCTTTGAGTGGTGCCGGCAGAGAGACTCGAACTCCCAACCTTCTGATTACAAATCAGCTGCTCTACCAATTATAGCTATGCCGGCGTGAGCGGCGCGAACATAATCCGGGCCGCTGATGATTGCAAGAGTTTGAAGCACGGAAATTTACATCCCGTGAAAACGCCTCAAACGCCCATGCTGGCGCGCTGTTGCCTACTTGCGATACAGCTCGTAAAGCGCGACGGCGGCTGCGTTTGAAACATTAAGGCTTTCGATGCGATCCGACATCGGAAGCTTGACCAGGAAGTCGCAGCTTTCGCGCGTCAGACGGCGCAGCCCTTCACCCTCTGATCCCATCACAATACCCACACGGCCATGAAGTTTGGCTTCGGCCAATGTCTGTTCGGCATAGCCATCCATACCCGCCAGCCAGAAATGCGCGCCCTTAAGCTTATCGAGCGTCTGGTTCAAGTTCCCGGCATGGATATAGGGAACTGTTTCAAGCGCACCGCTGGCCGATTTGGCAAGCACGCCGGTTTCAGGCGGGGCATGACGGTCGGGCACGATAACCGCTGATGCGCCAAATGCCGCCGCACTGCGCAGGATCGCGCCAACGTTATGCGGGTCGGTCACCTGATCAAGGATCAGAACCGTGCATTGTTCAGAATCGCGGTGATCGGCAATCAGTTCTTCGACGGAAAGCTGGGGCAGGGGGGCGCAATGCATGGCCATGCCCTGATGCACGGTGCCGGGCGGCAGCATTTCATCAAGGTCGGTGCGTCCGGCCGAATCTACCGCGATGTCATCGCGCTCGGCGTCGGCAAGGGCAGCCATGACTTCATCACGGGTGTTTTCGGTGGCCCAGATTTTGTGAATCGTGCGCTGCGGATTGGCAATTGCCATCATCACCGGGTGACGCCCAAATAGAATCAGGCGCGAATTGCCGCCCGATCCACCACCGTCACGGCCGCGTTTTCGTCCGCGGCGCGAATTGCCTTCACGGTTTTCATCGCCTTGCGGGAGGGCATCGGGCGCCCCGTCACCTTGATGACGATTTCCTGAACGGGATTTATTGCGACGCGACATATGGCGGAAACCTCCGGGCCGTAGGGGACTGAATGCAGTTTGCTTCGTTTGATCGGCGAAACTTGGCGAACATATAGGAAAGGAAATACGATTTCGTGCTTTTTTTGCTGTTGACAGGGTAGGTGCCTTCGCCGTATTCCCTCCCTCGCCGCAACGAGGCCGGGGTCAAACCCGGATGGCGTTACGACCCTGATGGAGGGGTGGCAGAGCGGTCAAATGCAGCGGACTGTAAATCCGCCGACTTAGTCTACGCAGGTTCGAATCCTGCCCCCTCCACCACTCTCTCGCCCTCGCGAGAGCTCGCAGCATAAATATGCGGGTGTAGCTCAATGGTAGAGCAGAAGCCTTCCAAGCTTACGACGAGGGTTCGATTCCCTTCACCCGCTCCAATATTCTTATGATGCAACCCGTCGGCTCGTGCGGTGGGTTACTACGTGTTTTTTTGGTTCGGATAATAGGATCTGAGGGCAATGGCCAAGGAAAAGTTTGAGCGTACAAAACCGCACGTTAACGTTGGCACCGTCGGCCACGTTGACCACGGTAAAACCACGCTGACCGCAGCAATCACCAAAGTTCTGGCAGAAGCCGGTGGCGCTTCGTTCCAGGACTACAACATGATCGACAAAGCGCCGGAAGAGAAAGCTCGTGGTATCACGATCTCGACCGCGCACGTTGAGTATGAGACCGAGAACCGTCACTACGCACA
>NZ_JAYMDW010000005.1:0-2627 GCF_037027205.1 Thalassospira sp. CH_XMU1458
CTTGGGCTCAATCAGGCATTTGTCGGCTATGTAAAGGTGATTTTGGCCCACGCTGTGCTGGGCATACCGTTTGTCATTGGCGCCAAACGGTTTCGGTCTGCGGTTCAACACCGGAAACGGCATCGAAGACCGCGCAAGCACCATCGAGAACGCGGAGCGAACGTTCAACTTCAATCGTGAAGTCAACGTGGCCCGGGGTGTCAATGATGTTAACACGGTGATCGTTCCAGAAGCAGGTAGTTGCAGCAGACGTAATCGTGATGCCGCGTTCCTGTTCCTGTTCCATCCAGTCCATGGTCGCGGCGCCGTCGTGGACTTCGCCGATCTTGTAGGACTTGCCGGTGTAGAAAAGAATTCGCTCGGTTGTCGTGGTTTTACCAGCATCGATGTGTGCCATGATGCCAATATTGCGATACCGAGAGATCGGAGTACGTTGTACCATAATCGACTCTTGATCCTGAGGTCTGGGTTACCAGCGATAATGAGCGAAAGCCTTGTTGGCTTCGGCCATACGGTGGGTATCTTCGCGTTTCTTGACGGCCGAGCCACGGTTGTTGGCTGCGTCCATCAGTTCGCCTGCAAGACGACCAACCATGGTGGTCTCGGAACGTTTGCGCGCAGCGTCAACCAGCCAACGAATGGCCAGAGCCTGACGACGCTCGGAACGAACTTCAACCGGAACCTGGTAGGTAGCACCACCAACACGGCGCGAACGAACTTCGACGTTCGGCTTCACGTTATCCATGGCTTCGTGGAACTGGGCAACAGGGTCTGCACCCTTGCCTTCCATAACTTCCAGGGCACCATAAACGATCTTTTCAGCTGCGGATTTTTTACCATCCAGCATCAGACCGTTCATGAACTTGGTCAGAACCTTATCGCCATATTTGGCGTCAGGCAGAACTTCGCGCTTTTCAGCAGCGTGACGACGTGACATCTGAGCTGCTCCTTATTTCGGACGCTTCGCGCCGTATTTCGAACGACGCTGTTTACGGTCTTTGACACCCTGTGTATCGAGGGTACCGCGAATGATGTGGTAACGGACACCCGGCAAGTCTTTTACACGGCCGCCGCGGATCATTACGACGGAGTGTTCTTGCAGGTTGTGGCCTTCACCCGGGATGTAAGAGGTAACTTCGTAGCCATTGGTCAAACGAACACGAGCAACCTTACGAAGTGCCGAGTTCGGCTTCTTCGGGGTAGTGGTATAGACACGGGTGCAAACGCCGCGTTTCTGCGGGCATGCTTCCAGTGCCGGAACCATATCGCGCTGGGTGCGCGGAGTCCGCTTTTTGCGGATCAACTGGTTAATAGTGGGCATTAACTTTCCCTTTTACTTTAACGGACGCCACTAGGGCGTTGCTCTTATCGACGCACGACGAGCGACCACGCGTCTTTGTACAAGTACAAAAACACGCGCGGACGCCCATAAAAGCAGGAGTTCCTGCCTCGACGGCCGTCAGAGTCGCACTCAAGCGATGGGGGGCGAAAACCGCCCGCTACCGCACAAAACGGCACCGGCACAGTTGCACCCCCCTAGATTCGGTGGGCGCATACTAGTGACGGGCCCCTTTTGCGTCAAGCAAAACCCTCTGGGCCTTCGAGTTGGCGCTTCAAACGCCGAAACGAGCCGGTGCGTCGATAAGAGTCCGGCTCGTTTCTGATTCTTTTTAACTGTCTGACGCGACGAACTTATTCGCCTGCCGGCAGTGAAGCAGTATCGGATTGCGGACCAAAGTTGTCGCCGATTTCTTCTTCTGCTTCGATCTGTACATTTTTGTCGCGTTCGGCAGCCAGTGCACGGAAGCGGTTCATCACCGCACCGGTACCAGCCGGGATCAGACGACCCACGATGACGTTCTCTTTCAGACCGATAAGCGTATCGGTTTTGCCCGAGACAGCTGCCTCGGTAAGAACGCGCGTGGTTTCCTGGAACGACGCGGCCGAAATGAAGGAGTGCGTCTGGAGCGAGGCTTTGGTGATCCCCTGGAGGACCGGTGCGCCTTCGGCCAATTCGCCGCCTTCTTTAAGAGCACGTTCGTTTTCGGCATCAAAATCAACGCGGTCAATGATTTCGCCAACCAGAAGCGTGGTGTCACCCGGTTTGGTGATTTCCACTTTCTGCAGCATCTGACGTACGATGACTTCGATGTGCTTGTCGTTAATCTTCACGCCCTGCAGACGGTAGACTTCCTGGATCTCGTTGACCAGGTAATCTGCCAGTGCCGGGACGCCCATAACACGCAGAATGTCGTGCGGAACCGGTGAACCATCGAGAAGCTGATCGCCCTGCTCGACGAAGTCGCCTTCCTGAACGGCAAGGTGCTTGCCTTTCGGGATCAGGTATTCGACCGGTTCGGTCAGACCCGAGTCTTCGAGCGGATGAACCACGACGCGACGCTTGTTCTTGTAGTCCTTGCCGAATTCGACGCGACCCGGGATATCCGAGATAATCGCGTGTTCTTTCGGTTTACGGGCTTCGAACAGCTCGGCAACGCGCGGCAGACCACCGGTAATGTCACGGGTTTTCGAACCTTCACGCGGGATACGCGCAAGCACGTCACCAGCGGCGACCTTCTGACCGTTCTCGACCGAGAGAATAGCATCAACCGAGAGGAAGTAACGGG
>NZ_JAYMDW010000006.1:0-2596 GCF_037027205.1 Thalassospira sp. CH_XMU1458
AGCGTCATGTCCAGCAGCAGACCCAGACGGCTCGGCAGCGACTTCATGAACCAGATGTGGGCAACAGGTGCCGCCAGTTCGATATGGCCCATACGTTCACGACGTACTTTGGCCAGAGTCACTTCGACGCCGCATTTCTCACAGATAATGCCGCGATACTTCATACGCTTGTACTTGCCGCACAAGCATTCGTAGTCCTTCACCGGACCAAAAATGCGCGCACAGAACAGGCCGTCGCGCTCCGGTTTGAAGGTCCGGTAGTTGATGGTTTCCGGTTTCTTGATCTCGCCGAACGACCAGGAGCGGATACGCTCCGGGCTGGCAATCTGAATCCGGATCTGATCGAAGCTCTGGGTGCCCTGCGGCTGCCCGAAGATCTTCATCAACTCGTTCATAAAGGCTCTCCCGCTATGCCCGGTCTCGCCGGGTTTCGCCAATTTCAGGCCGAAAGATGCGATTTGGCGACCGGGATGCCCGGATGGGCACCCCTGTCAGCCAAACACTTAGAAATCGTTCTGCTCAAGCTCGACATTGAGGCCAAGCGAACGGAGTTCTTTAACGAGAACGTTAAAGGATTCCGGAATGCCGGCTTCGAAGGTGTCTTCGCCGCGAACAATGGCTTCGTAGACCTTGGTACGGCCCGAAACGTCATCCGACTTGACCGTAAGCATTTCCTGGAGGGTGTAAGCGGCACCGTAAGCTTCGAGTGCCCACACTTCCATCTCCCCGAAACGCTGGCCACCGAACTGCGCCTTACCACCCAGCGGCTGCTGGGTAACAAGAGAGTACGGACCAATCGAACGTGCGTGGATCTTGTCGTCGACCAAGTGGTGCAGTTTGAGCATGTAGATATAGCCCACTGTCACCTTGCGATGGAATTTCTCACCGGTACGACCGTCATAGAGGTCGACCTGGCCAGAACCATCAAGGCCTGCTTTTTCAAGCATACGAACAACATCCGGCTCACGGGCACCGTCGAAGACCGGGGTGGCCATCGGGACGCCGCGACGCAGGTTGTTACCAAGTTCAATGACTTCGCCATCAGAAAGCTCTTTGATGCCGGCGATATATTCTTCGCCTTCGTAGACATCATTAAGCTTGCTGCGCAGGTCATCCATCTCGCCACGACCATCGGCAACAGCATCGACGAGTTCGCCGATCTGTTCGCCCAGACCACGAGACGCCCAACCAAGGTGGGTTTCAAGGATCTGGCCGACGTTCATACGCGACGGAACACCCAGCGGGTTCAAAACGATATCGACCGGCGTACCGTCTTCGAGGTGCGGCATGTCTTCAACCGGCATAATGCGCGATACGACACCCTTGTTCCCGTGACGGCCGGCCATTTTATCACCCGGCTGCATTTTACGTTTAACTGCAACGAAGACTTTGACCATCTTCATCACGCCCGGCGGCAATTCGTCACCGGCCTGCAGTTTGTCGACCTTGTCATCGAAGCGGGCCTGAAGAACAGCAATCGATTCCTCGAACTGCTTTTTCAGAGCTTCGATGTCAGACATGACATTGTCATCTGCAACAGCGATCTGGCGCCAAAGACCACGGGCAACGCCCGACAGGCTTTCTTCGGTCAACTCGCCGGTCAGGCCCTTCGGACCATCGACCAGTTTCTGACCAACCAGAAGGTTCTGCAAACGACCATAGAAGTTACGCTCGAGGATCGCGCGTTCGTCATCGCGGTCCTGTGCGAGACGTTCGATTTCTGCGCGTTCGATCGCCAGAGCACGTTCGTCCTTGTCAACGCCACGACGTGAGAACACGCGGACTTCAACAATGGTACCGAACTGTCCCGGCGGGACACGAAGCGAGGTATCGCGAACGTCAGATGCTTTTTCACCGAAGATGGCGCGCAGAAGTTTTTCTTCCGGCGTCATCGGGCTTTCGCCCTTCGGCGTTACCTTACCGACAAGGATATCGCCCGGCTTGATTTCCGCACCGATGTAGACAATGCCCGCCTCGTCGAGGTTTTTGAGCGCTTCTTCACCGACGTTCGGAATATCACGGGTGATTTCTTCCTGACCGAGTTTGGTATCGCGGGCCATGACTTCGAATTCCTCGATGTGGATCGAGGTATAGACGTCATCGCGGGCAATACGTTCGGACAGAAGGATGGAGTCCTCGAAGTTGTAACCGTTCCACGGCATGAACGCGACGAGCACGTTACGGCCGAGGGCGAGTTCACCCATATCGGTACACGGACCATCCGAAATGATGTCACCTTTCTGGACAACATCGCCAACTTTCACCAGCGGACGCTGGTTGATGCAGCTGCCCTGGTTGGAACGCTGATATTTCAGCAGGGTGTAAATATCGACACCCGATTCCGAAGCAGCAATGTCACCAGTTGCGCGAATGACCATACGGGTCGCGTCAACGGATTCAACAACACCATCACGGCGTGCGATCAAGGTTGCACCCGAATCACGTGCCACCGGAACTTCCATACCGGTCCCGACATACGGAGCCTCGGAGCGGATCAACGGAACCGCCTGACGCTGCATGTTCGAGCCCATCAGTGCGCGGTTCGCGTCATCGTTCTCAAGGAACGGAATGAGCGCGGATGCGACCGATACCAGCT
>NZ_JAYMDW010000007.1:0-1526 GCF_037027205.1 Thalassospira sp. CH_XMU1458
GGTTCGATCGAGCTGCCGGCTGGCACCGAAATGGTTATGCCGGGCGACAACGTTCAGATGACCGCAACTCTCATTGCCCCGATCGCAATGGACGAAGGTCTGCGTTTCGCAATCCGTGAAGGCGGTCGTACCGTCGGTGCGGGTGTTGTTGCGAAAATCATCGAATAATTTTTGAGATTTTGCACGATTGAGTGCTTGATCTTGGATGTGCGGGCGGCTATAACCCGCCCGCACACCCCGCCACCCGGGCGGGATTTAGTCAGGAAGAAGATAAGCTTTTCAACTTTCTGATGTCTTGTAGGAGTGTAGCTCAGTTGGTAGAGCATCGGTCTCCAAAACCGAGTGTCGGGGGTTCGAGTCCCTCCTCTCCTGCCACTTTTTCCGGGTTGTGAAATAAAGCATTAGAAAGCGGTGTAACCCCGACAATGGCTAAAACGTCGCCAGCACAATTCGTACAGCAGGTCCGCTCCGAAGCGAAAAAAGTTTCGTGGCCGTCCCGTAAGGAAACGACTGTTTCGACCATCATGGTTTTCGTGATGGTTGCTCTTGCGTCTGTTTTCTTCTTTGTTGTCGATCAGCTCCTCGCATGGGGTGTTAAGCTGGTCTTTGGTGTTGGGGGTTGATTATGGCGCATCGCTGGTACGTTTTGCACGTTCACTCCGGTTTTGAGAAAAAGGTCGCCCAGTCGATCCGCGAACAGGCCATCAAGAAAGGCCTGGAAGGCGAGATCGAAGAAGTTCTGGTGCCGACCGAAGAAACTGTCGAGGTTCGTCGTGGCGCAAAGGTCAATGCCGAGCGGAAGTTCTTCCCGGGCTATGTCCTGCTGAAGATGGATCTCACTGACGAAAGCTGGCATCTGGTCAAAAACACCGCCAAGGTTACCGATTTCCTCGGTAGCCGTGGCAAGCCGATGCCGATTTCCGAAAAGGAAGCTCAGCACATTCTGCATCAGGTGCAGGAAGGTGTTGATCGTCCGAAGCCGACCATCGCATTCGATATCGGCGAGGAAGTACGTGTTTCCGACGGTCCGTTTGCATCGTTTAACGGGATTGTCGAAGGGGTTGATGAAGAACGTGCACGCCTGAAGGTGTCTGTTTCGATCTTCGGTCGTTCAACTCCGGTCGAGCTGGAATACACCCAGGTCGAGAAGCTTTAAAAAAACGATCTTTAAAATTTAAGTCGCTGCTTGTATACGCAGGCAGCAATCAAGGCGCGGGAGGTCAGCCATGGCCGTACCGCGCGCTTCTTTAAGAGGTACCCTAATGGCGAAGAAAATCGACGGCTATCTTAAGCTGCAGATTCCCGCCGGCAAAGCCAACCCGTCGCCGCCTGTCGGCCCGGCTCTTGGTCAGCGCGGCGTGAATATCATGGAATTCTGCAAGGCGTTCAACGCAGCGACCCAGCAGATGGAACCTGGTATGCCGATTCCGGTCGTCATCACCGTTTATTCCGACCGTTCCTTCTCTTTCGTAACCAAAACCCCGCCGGCATCTTACTTCCTGAAAAAGGCAGCAGGCATTGCCAAG
>NZ_JAYMDW010000008.1:0-1394 GCF_037027205.1 Thalassospira sp. CH_XMU1458
CGAAGCGCCACCGGCTTCTGCCAGAACTTTGGTGATTGCTGCGGTCAGCGTGGTTTTACCGTGGTCAACGTGGCCGATGGTGCCAACGTTAACGTGCGGTTTTGTACGCTCAAACTTTTCTTTAGCCATTTCTAACTCCGTTTATTCTAGCTGGCCCTTAGCCGGCCGATTTGGCTTTGACTTCGTCCGCAACTGCCTGCGGGACGTCGGCATAATGATCGAACTGCATCACGAACTGGGCACGGCCCTGGGACATGGAGCGCAGCGTGTTGACGTAACCGAACATGTTCGCCAGCGGTACGAACGCGTTAACAACGCGTGCAATACCACGGGAGTCCATGTCACGGACCTGGCCACGACGGCTGTTCAGGTCGCCAATGATGTCGCCCATGTATTCTTCCGGGGTCACTACCTCGACCTTCATGATCGGCTCGAGCAGCTTCGGAGAAGCTTTTGCCAAACCTTCGCGGAATGCTGCGCGAGCAGCGATTTCGAAGGCCATGACGCTCGAGTCAACGTCGTGGTATGCACCGTCCGTCAACTTGATAGAGAAGTCGGTTACAGGGAAGCCTGCGATCACACCGCTCTGCAGCGAGCTTTCGAGACCTTTCTGCACGCCCGGGATGTATTCCTTCGGAACGTTACCGCCAACAACGGTATCGGAGAAGGAGAAGCCCGAACCCGGTTCACCCGGGGTGAAGGTCAACTTGATACGTGCGAACTGACCCGAACCACCCGACTGTTTTTTGTGGGTGTAGTCGATATCGACTTCTTTCGAGATCGTCTCACGGTAAGCAACCTGCGGCGCGCCGACGTTTGCTTCGACTTTGAATTCACGCTTCATACGATCGACAAGAATGTCGAGGTGAAGTTCGCCCATACCAGAAATGATGGTCTGGCCGGATTCGTGGTCGGATTTAACGCGGAACGACGGATCTTCCTGTGCAAGACGTGCAAGGGCGAGACCCATTTTTTCCTGGTCGGCTTTCGATTTCGGCTCAACAGCGATTTCGATAACCGGATCCGGGAATTCCATACGCTCGAGAATGATCGGCTTGGCCGGGTCACAAAGGGTATCACCAGTGGTGGTGTCCTTCATGCCAACCAGAGCAACGATGTCGCCCGAGCATGCGTATTTGATTTCTTCGCGGTTGTTTGAATGCATAAGAAGCATACGGCCGATACGTTCTTTTTTCTCTTTAACAGAGTTCAGAACATACGAACCGGCATCCAGAACACCGGAATAGATACGAATGAAGGTCAAGGAACCGACGAACGGGTCGGACATGATCTTAAACGCAAGAGCCGAGAACGGTGCTTCGTCGGTCAGCGGACGGGTATCCGGCTCGTCTTCGGTGTTCGGCTTAACGCCACGAACATCGTCGATGTCATCC
>NZ_JAYMDW010000009.1:0-964 GCF_037027205.1 Thalassospira sp. CH_XMU1458
CGGAAAGGTCATAACGCTCTGAATCGAAGAACAGGCCCTTGAACATGGCTTCCGCACCCTCGAGGGTCGGCGGTTCGCCCGGACGCATCACGCGATAGATGTCCACAAGGGCTTCTTCGCGGTTGCTGTTCTTGTCCAGCGCCATGGTGTTGCGCAGATACGGACCAACCTGGTTGTGGTCGATCATCAGCAGACGAACGGAATCAACACCCCATTCTTTCAGCTGCTCGAACACTTCCTCGGTCAGTTCGTGGCCGGCTTCTGCCAGGATCTCGCCGGTTTCACCATCGATGAGGTCATCAGCCATGAACCAGCCGTTAAGCTGCTCTTCGGGCACGAGGATCTCGGTGACACCCTGTTCGGCGATTTTACCAGCAGAACGCTTGGTGATCTTGGAACCAGCCGCAGCAACAACTTCGCCGCTTTTGGCATCGATCAGATCGAAGACAAGCTTCTGGCCAATGTAACGCTCGACACTGAAATCGGTAACCCAACCATCCTTGGTGCGGCGGTATTCAGCCGACTCATAGTAATAGTTGAGGATTTCTTCCGGGGTCAGACCTTCGATTTCCGACGGATCGACAGAGCGGCCTTCTTCGGCACGCTGTGCACGCAGCCGTTCGGACTCTTCGTTTTCAAGAGCCATAAGCAGCGTGGTCGCCGGCAGTTTGCGGCGACGGTCGATACGGACGTAAAGAATGTCTTTGGCATCGAATTCGAAATCGAGCCAGGAACCACGATACGGAATGACACGTGCGGCAAACAGATATTTGCCCGAGCTGTGGCTCTTGCCCTTGTCATGGTCGAAGAAGACGCCCGGCGAACGGTGCATCTGGGAAACAATCACACGCTCGGTGCCGTTCACGATAAAGGTACCGTGTTCGGTCATGAGCGGCATGTCGCCCATGTAAACGTCCTGTTCCTTGATATCGCGGATCGAACGGGCACCCGTGTCCTCGTCGAT